>NZ_KV827679.1 GCF_001836165.1 Corynebacterium sp. HMSC036D02
GATGTTCACAACTCAAAGGCAGGCGCCGCTATTTGTTAAAACGGTACGTCATCCAGAGCACGGCTCCCCTCTTTGCGCCACAAGGCCGTCCGCCCAGGGCGCAGAAAACGGCAAAGGCCCGCGCCCCACTATGATGGTGAGCGCGGGCCCTTTAAGACCTAAAGAAGAATTACTTCTCCTCGGTGGTCTCCTCAGCCTCAGCGGACTCAGCCTCAGCCTCTTCAGCCTTAGCTTCCTCGGCCTGCTTGGAGGCGGCAGCGCGGGTAGCGCGGTTTGCCTCGGAGGTCACGGTCTCCTCGAGAACGAGGGAGATCTGGGACATCGGGGCGTTGTCGCCGGAGCGGTTCTCCAGCTTGATGATGCGGGTGTAGCCACCCTCACGGTTCTCGAACTTCGGTGCCAGCTCATCAAAGAGGTGGGCAACGACATCCTTGTGCGGGATGAGCTTGAGAACTGCGCGACGGTCGGCAACGGTGCCGGCCTTCGCCTTGGTGATGATCTTCTCGATGTACGGACGAAGAACCTTCGCCTTGGCATCGGTGGTCTTGATTGCGCCGTGCTCGATCAGGCTCGCAGCCATGTTGCTCAGCAGGTGCTTCTGCTGGCTGGCGGAGCCGCCGAGACGCGGACCCTTCTTGGGGGTAGGCATTATGTACTCCTCGTGTGCGGATTAATTGAGCGCGCGACGGGGCGCGGTTGCCGCGCCGTCACGATTCAGTGGAATTCTTTACTCGGAATCGTCGGAAGCCGGGTCCTTGAAGTCACCGGTTTCTGCGTCGTAACCTTCCAGCTGGGTCGGGTCGAAGTCCTCAGGGGTGTCCTTGAGAGCCAGGCCCAAGTTAGCCAGCTTGATCTTTACCTCATTGATCGACTTCTGACCGAAGTTGCGGATATCCAGCAGGTCCGATTCGGTGCACTCAGCGAGCTCACCAACGGTGTGGATTTCCTGACGCTTCAGGCAGTTGTAGGAGCGGACGGAGAAGTTCAGATCCTCGATCGGCATGCTGTATGCAGCGATGTACTCCGTCTCCTGCGGGGACGGGCCAATCTCGATGCCCTCAGCGGCGGTGTTCAGCTCGCGAGCCAGGCCGAAGAGCTCGACCAGGGTGCCGCCGGCGGAAGCCAGGGCGTCGCGTGCGGAAATCGAGTTCTTGGTCTCGACGTCGATGATCAGCTTGTCAAAGTCGGTACGCTGCTCAACACGAGTAGCTTCGACCTTGTAGGAGACCTTCAGCACCGGGGAGTAGATCTGGTCGACCGGAATGCGGCCGATCTCTCCCGAGGTAGCAGCAGCCGGGACGTAGCCACGGCCGCGCTCGACGACGAGTTCCATCTCCAGCTTGGCGGACTCATTCAGCGATGCGATGTGCAGATCCGAGTTGTGGATCTCCACGCCAGCCGGCGGCTGGATATCGCCTGCAGTGACCTCACCCGGGCCTTCCTTGCTCAGGTACATCACGACCGGCTCATCGGAGTCGGAGGACAGAACCAAACCCTTGACATTCAGGATGATCTCGGAAACGTCTTCCTTCACACCATTGATGGTGGTGAACTCGTGGAGCACACCGTCAATCTTGATGGAGGTTACTGCCGCGCCCGGGATGGACGAAAGCAGCGTGCGACGAAGCGAGTTGCCAAGGGTGTAACCGAAGCCCGGCTCAAGCGGCTCGATAACGAACTTAGAGCGAGACGAGTCGATGAATTCCTCGGTGAGCTGAGGACGCTGGGAAATAAGCATGGAGTTTCTCCTTGTCGGCGCCCGCTATATGACGCCGGTAGAAGGGGTAAAGATGAAAGTGTCGAAGGATTACTTCGAGTAAAGCTCGACGATGAGCTGCTCCTGCAGCGGAACGTCGATCTGAGCGCGCTCGGGCAGCTGGTGCACGAGGATGCGCAGGGTGTCCGGAACGACCTGCAGCCACGCCGGAACGTTGGCGTCTACCAGGCGGTCCTGAGCCTCTTCGAACCATTCCATCTTCTGGGAACGCTCACGAACATCGATGATGTCGTACTGCGTAACGCGGAAGGAAGGAACGTTGATCTTCTTGCCGTTCACGGTGAAGTGACCGTGGGAGACAAGCTGGCGAGCCTGGCGGCGGGTGTTGGCCAGACCTGCACGGTAGATCACGTTGTCGAGACGGGACTCGAGCAGAACGACGAGGTTGTCACCGGTCTTGCCCGGGAGACGGTTAGCCTCGGCGTAGTAGCGGCGGAACTGACGCTCCAGCACACCGTAGGTGTACTTGGCCTTCTGCTTCTCCTGGAGCTGCAGCAGGTACTCAGATTCCTTGATGCGGTTGCGGCCAGCCTGTCCCGGGGGGTACGGGCGGCGCTCAAATGCCATGTCGCCGCCGACCAGGTCGACGCGCAGACGGCGGGATACGCGGGTAGCGGGGCCAGTATAACGAGCCATTTTCTTACCTCTTCCTTTCCCTTAAACCTTGCGGCGCTTGGTCGGACGGCAGCCGTTGTGCGGCTGTGGGGTGGCATCCGTGATCGAGGAAACCTCGAGGCCTGCAGCCTGCAGGGAACGGATTGCGGTCTCGCGGCCGGAGCCCGGACCCTTGACGAAAACGTCAACCTTCTTCATACCGTGGTCCATGGCCTTGCGGGCCGCGTTCTCAGCAGCCATCTGCGCTGCGAACGGGGTGGACTTACGGGAACCCTTGAAGCCGACGTGGCCGGAGGATGCCCAGGAGATGACAGCACCGTGCGGGTCCGTGATGGACACGATGGTGTTGTTGAAGGTGGACTTGATGTATGCGTGGCCAGCGGCCACGTTCTTCTTTACGACGCGACGACCACCACGGCGCGCGCCGGAACGAGTCTTGGGTGGCATGTTTTACTTCTTCTTTCCTGCGATCGTCTTCTTCGGACCCTTGCGCGTACGAGCGTTGGTCTTGGTGCGCTGACCACGAACGGGCAGGCCACGACGGTGGCGGATGCCCTGGTAGCAACCGATTTCAATCTTGCGACGGATATCAGCCTGAACCTGGCGGCGGAGGTCACCCTCTACCTTCCAGGTAGCCTCAATGACGTCACGCAGCGCCGACAGCTGATCGTCGTCGAGGTTGTCGGTGCGCAGGTCGGGAGAAATGCCGGTCTTTTCCAGCAGTTCCTTGGCACGGGAAGGCCCGATGCCGTAGATGTAGGTGAGAGCAACCTCCATGCGCTTGTTGCGCGGGAGGTCAACACCAGCTAGACGTGCCATATGGCTAGTCCTTTCGGGTTGTTACGATGGTTTTCTCCACATCCGTCCCCCGCCACACATACACTTTGCCCCGGGCCGTGCCGGGGAACTGTGGGCATGCTTAGCAGCGTGGGCTCAGGCCATCGCAGCCTGAGGTAAAAAAGGACGCAGCTAGTGCGTCCCGTGGGTGAGGAGGCTTACAGTCTTTACTTGTAGCGGTAGACGATGCGTCCGCGGGTCAGGTCATAAGGAGACAGCTCCACAACAACGCGGTCCTCTGGGAGGATGCGGATGTAGTGCTGACGCATCTTGCCCGAGATGTGGGCGAGTACCTTGTGTCCGTTGTCGAGTTCGACGCGGAACATTGCGTTGGGCAGGGGTTCAACGATGCGACCCTCAACCTCGATTGCGCCTTCCTTAGCCATAACCTCTACTTTTCTGGTGGAGTGCGTGCCGCGCTTGGCGCCGTCCCCACCTGCATGTTTGGTGTCTACTGCCTGGTGCCTCCAGCAACCACTTCGGCTGCGTACAGACACCAGCATTAGAGCATACGCTGCGAAGACGGGTTTTCCAAATGCAGAAACCTCCCGTCACCACATGGTGCGGGAGGCTGATGCTATGTAGCGGTGACTCGCTCACCGCTACATCTTAGTAAATGAAGACCTTGGAGCCCATCGGCACATCATTCCAGTAGCGCACTGCATCCTGGTGGGTCAGGCGTACGCAGCCGTTGGACTGGTATGCCGGGGAACCCTCGTGGAAAGCGTGGCCATTGTTGGTGAAGTACATGGCGTAGGGCATCGGCGCGTTGCCAAACTCCCAGGAAATCTCATCCTTGATCTTGCGGTTGATGTAGAAGGTACCGGCCGGGGTCTCCTCACCCGGCTTACCGGTGGACATACCCTGCGCAACGTAGGTGACGTTGCCGTTGCCGTCCTGCAGCCAGGTGCGGCGACCGTCGCGGTCCACGCAGATGCGTGCATCCGCCGGGCACGGGCCAACATCGAAGCGCTGGGCCTGACGCTCGGCTTCTGCCTTACGTGCGGCTTCCTCAGCGGCAGCCTTCTCGCGAGCAATCTGCTCAGCGTGGGCGCGCTCCTCCGCTTCGCGAGCGGCGCGGATCTCAGCGTTCTTCTGATCAATCAGACCCGGGAAGATCAGCTCGATGGCGCCATCGATAACCGGGCGGAGAGCGTCAGCCGCCTGCGGGTTAACGCTCTGGAGCGTCTCCAGCATCTGGTTGCGGCTATTCCACGCATTCTCGCGGGTCTGGCCAGCGAACTCATCAAGCTGAGACTGAACGTCGGAGGACAGGGTATCGATGGAGGGAACCGTCTGTGCGTTTGCGGCGGGAGCAACCGAGAGAGTGGCGGTTACCAGGCCGATTGCGGTGGCGCGGCGTAGGGAACGGGCGCCAACTAGGGAGCGAATCTTAGACATGGGAAGAAGTATAAACCTTCCTTAGCCAAAATGCCTACCCCAGACACCGCCTTTAGTAGCGCGGAGTCAAAATTCGAGGACCATTCTCCGTGGCTGCCACGGTGTGTTCCCAGTGGGCAGACAGGGAACCATCGAGTGTCACGACAGTCCAGTCATCCTCGAGAACTTCGTTGTCTTCGGTGCCCAGAGTCAGCATCGGCTCAATGGCGAGAACGGAGCCCTCCTGAATTATGGGGCCACGCCCCGCCTTACCTTCATTAGCCAGGTAGGGCTCTTCGTGCATTTCACGGCCGATGCCGTGGCCACCGTAACCATCGACGATGAAAAGCTCGACGCCGAACTTATCTTCTGCGCGGTAGGTGGCCTGCTCGAGGGCTGCGGAGACGTCGGTAAGCCGGTTGCCGGGAACCATAGCCTTGAGACCTTCGTGGAGAACCCATTCGGTGGCGTCGCTCAGCGCCTGCGTCTCAGGGCTGAGCTTGCCGACGCCAAACGTCCACGCACTATCCCCCACCCAGCCGTCGAGCGTGGCGCCGCAGTCGATGGAAACAAGATCTCCTTCCGCAAGAAGGAGATCCTTGGTGGGAATACCATGGACAATTACGTCATTGACGGACGCACAAATAGAGCCCGGGAATCCGCCATAGCCCTTGAAGGTGGGCACAGCGCCGGCATCCCGAATGGTCTGCTCAGCAACGTCATCGAGCTCAAGCGTGCTCACACCCACTGCAGCGGCTGCGCGCACTGCTTGCAGAGCACGGCCGACGATCTCACCGGCCGCCTGCATGGCGTCGAGCTCACCCGGAGTGCGGGCGGGGATGGTTTTAGTGCGTCGTCGAAAAGCCATGGCTACGTTGGCAGATTACTTGCCCATTGCCTGAAGGGTGCGCTCGTTGATGTCCTCAACGGTTCCTTCGGCCTTGATGGAGATGATGGCATCGCCGTAGTGCTCGATGAGCGGGAAGGTCTCCTCGCGGTAGACGCCCAGGCGGGTGCGGATGGTCTCCTCGGTGTCGTCTGCGCGGCCGCGGGCGAGCATGCGCTCAACCACAACGTCCTCGGAGACCTCAAAGTTCAGGACGCCATCGAGCTTCAGGCCCTTATCGGCGAGCAGCTTCTCCAGGATGTCGGCCTGCTCCACGGTGCGCGGGAAGCCATCAAGAAGGAAGCCGTCCTTGGCGTCATCCTGGTTGAGGCGATCCTCCACCATGCGGGCGGTGACGTCAGTCGGCACCAACTTGCCGGCGTCGATGTAGGACTTGGCCTCGACGCCGAGTGGGGTGCCCTCACCAATGTTGGCGCGGAAGAGGTCACCGGTGGAGATGTGCGGAACGCCGAGCTTCTCGCTGAGGAGAGCGGCTTGGGTGCCCTTGCCGGCACCGGGAGGGCCAAGGAGTACGTAACGCATTACTTAAGTAGTCCTTCGTAGTTGGATTGTAGGAGCTGGGACTCGATTTGCTTGACCGTGGTCAGGGCCACCGAGACCATAATGAGGATGGCGGTACCACCGAAAGCGGAGGTGCCGGCGGCACCAGCGCTGCCGATTCCGAGATCCAGGAGGATATTTGGAAGGACGGCGATAACCGCTAGGTAGATCGAGCCGACGAACAACAGACGGTTCATGACGAAACCTAGGTACTCGGCGGTCGGTCGGCCCGGGCGGATGCCCGGGATAAATCCACCATACTTCTTCATGTTCTCCGCCTGCTCGGCCGGGTCATATTGAACCGACACGTAGAAGTAGGAGAAGAAGATGGTGAGCACGAAGTAGAGAACGATGTACTGCCAGGAGCTCGGCGCCTGCAAGTATGCAATGACGTTGCGCTGCCACCAGTTATCGGACACGCCCGGGGAACCGGAGTTGACGATCTGAGTGATGAGCACCGGCATGTAGATCAGCGAGGAAGCGAAGATGACCGGGATAACGCCGGCCTGGTTGACCTTGAGCGGCAGGTAGGTGGAGGAACCACCGTACTGGCGGCGTCCCACCATACGCTTGGCGTACTGCACCGGGATGCGGCGCTGGCCCTGCTCGATGAAGGTAATGCCCACAACGAGGACGATGAGACCGGTAAGAACCATGGCGAAGACCAGGCCGCCATTGTTCTGGAAGATGTTGACACCGTCGGTAGGAAGGCGGGTAGCGATACCGGCGAAGATCATCAGCGACATACCGTTGCCGATGCCCTTCTCAGTAATCAACTCACCCATCCACATGACGAGGATGGCGCCGGAGGTCATGGTGATCACGAGCACGATGAGGGTGAAGAAGTTACGGTCCTCCGCCAGGACACGCACGCCTTGTCCCAAGAGCTGCTCGCGGTCCGCCAGAGCTACGATGCCCGAAGACTGCAGCAGCGCCAGCGCCAGGGTGAGGTAGCGCGTGTACTGCGTCATCTTGGCCTGACCGGATTGCCCCTCCTTCTTCAGCTGCTCGAAGTGGGGAATAACCACGGTGAGCAGCTGCACGATAATCGACGCCGTAATGTACGGCATGATGCCGATGGCGAAGATGGACAGCTGCAGCAGCGCACCACCGGAGAACAGGTTGATCACCGAGTAAAGGTTGCCTGCTTCCTCCGTGAGGTCACGAAGACGGCCGGCGATGGTGGCGTAATCAACGCCCGGCGACGGGATCTGTGCGCCAACGCGGTAGAGGATAATCAACACGAGCGTGAAGATGATCTTCTTACGCAGGTCGGCATCTTTGAAAGCCTGCAAAATGGCGGACACTACTTAATCCTCCTGGCCTACCGCGCTTGTTGTGCGGTTCGAATTCGCCGCGCACGGGGGTGGATCTCATCTGTTCCCAAAAGTTAAGAGCCTTTTTAAGGTCTCTCATAGGAACGGTTGAACACTTTTGACCCCATTACCCTACCAGCCTCGGCCACTTTCGCCACATTGACCCCGTTTACGCCGCCCTAACCAGGAGGACATATCCCCTCCCTTAGCGCCATTTATGGATCGGGCCTACCATGGTCCGTGTTGCTTCGCGGCAATGTCCTTACAAGATTTCTGCGTCTTTTCGACCTCCCCCGCGACGCCCGGGACGTCTCGGAGTATGGCCGTTCTTTATCAGCCAGACGATGAACCGAAAGAAGTATGTAATTTTATGAGTAAGCGATTTACCCCGATGACTGTGGCCGAGATTATCGATACTTTCATCCCCAGCCCCAACCCCTTCCGCTGGGAGGCTTTCGACGGCTCCTCCACTGGCCCGGTTGATGCACAGTTCACCGTCAAGATCAATAACCTCCAAGGCTTGGCTTATATCGCTACTCACCCAGGGGACGTCGGATTTGCCCGCGCCTATGTCACCGATGGCATCACCGTCGAAGGCGAGCACCCTGCGCATCCTTATGGCATCTTCGACGCTTTGCACGCGATGTATGACAAGTTCTCCCGCCCCGATGCCATGACGCTGGCCCGGGTAGCCCGCTCTTTGGCTTCGATGGGAGCCTTTCAGATCCAGCCGGTCCCCGAGGTCGAGCGCGCGTCTTGGCTGCGCCGCAAACTCCACGAGGGCCTGTCCAAGCATTCCAAGGAGCGCGACGCTGAAGTCATCTCCGATCACTACGACGTGGGCAATGACTTCTACGAGCTCTTCCTCGGCGATTCGATGACATACACCTGCGCCTACTACCCCTCCCCCGACGCCACGCTGGATGAGGCCCAGGAAAACAAGTATCGGCTCATCTTTGACAAGCTGCGGCTCAAGGAGGGCGACCGCCACCTCGACGTCGGCTGCGGCTGGGGCGGCATGGTGCGCTATGCGGCCCGCCGCGGCGTGAAGTCCCTCGGCGTAACCCTCTCCAAGGAGCAGGCTGAGTGGGGCCAGGCCAAGATCAAGGAGGAGGGCCTCGAAGACCTCGCGGAGATCCGATTTGTGGACTATCGCGACGTTACTGAGGAAGGCTTCGACGCCATCTCCGCCATTGGGCTGCTGGAGCACATCGGAGTCAAGAACTACCCCGGCTTCTTCAGTTTCCTCCACGGCAAGCTCAAGCCAGGTGGATTGATGCTCAACCACTGCATCACCTACCCGGATAACCACAAAACCCCGAAGGGCGGATTCATCGACCGCTATATCTTCCCCGACGGCGAGCTCTCCGGCTCCGGCACCATCACCAAGTGCATGCAGGATGCCGGCTTCGAAGTCGTCCACACCGAATCCCTGCGCTTCGACTATATGCGCACATTGCACGATTGGTGCGAAAACCTCAAGGAGACGTGGGAGGAGGCCTGCTCGCTGGTCGGCCTGCCCACCGCGCGGCTGTGGGCCATCTACATGGCCGGCTCCGAGTGGGGTTTCGAGCACAACATCATCAACCTGTACCACTTCTTGGGCGTCAAGCTGGGTGACGCCGGCTCCCGCTCCGGCGTTCCCGAGCGCCGCTGGTGGGAAGATTCGCGCTTCTAATTCTGGAAGGAGTTCTATGTTGACCGATCTCATCCGCAATCACCGCAGCGTCGACGCCGTGGAGATCCCGCCGGTGGGGTGGAAGGCGCACGCGGAGGGCGTCGACAAGCTCCTGCGTAGCTTCCGCGCGGTGCCGAAGGATAAGCGCGTACGTCTGGCGAAGAAAACCTCGAACCTTTTCCGCGGACGCAGCGGCAAGCAATCAGGGCTGGATGTCTCTGGCCTGGGCGGGGTCATTGAGGTCGATCCGATTGCGCAGACCGCCGAGGTCCAGGGCATGTGTACCTACGAGGACCTTGTCGACGCCACCTTGCCGCACGGCCTGATGCCCTTCGTGGTGCCGCAGCTCAAGACCATTACGCTGGGCGGCGCTGTGACGGGCATGGGCGTGGAGTCCACGAGCTTCCGCGATGGATTGCCGCACGAATCCGTGCTGGAGATGGACATCCTCACCGGTACTGGCGAGATTCTCACGTGCTCACGTGAGGAGAACGTCGATCTCTTCCGCCTCTTCCCCAACTCCTACGGTTCCTTGGGCTATGCGGTGCGCCTCAAGATTGAGCTGCGCGCGGTGAAGCCTTACGTGGAGCTGAGGGAGGTGCGCTTCCACGACTTTGAGTCCTTGGCACGCACGCTTGACGACGTCTCCCGCACCCACTCCTATGACGGCCTCGATGTCCACGGCCTAGATGGCGTGGTCTTCTCTCCGGAGGAATCCTACCTGGTCATGGCCCGTTTCACGGAGGAGGAGGGCCCAACCTCCGACTACACGAGGGAGGAGATTTTCTACCGCAGCCTCCAGCACGCCCGCGGTATCCGCCGCGACCGCCTCACGGTGCGCGATTACATCTGGCGCTGGGATACTGACTGGTTCTGGTGCTCGCGAGCCTTCGGCGCGCAGAATCCGCGGGTGCGCAAGGTGTGGCCGCGGCAGCTGCGGCGCAGTTCCTTCTACTGGAAGCTCGTGCGCCTGGACCGGAAATACGAGCTGGAGTACAACTTCATCAAGAAGCCGAAGGGCCTGCCGCGGGGTGAGCGCGTGGTGCAGGACATCGAGGTCACCCCGGAGAACTTGCCGGAGTTCTTGGACTGGTTCTTTGCGGCCTCCGATATCCAGCCGGTGTGGCTGTGCCCGATTCGGTTGCGCGAGGGCGTCGAAGACCTCGTTGGTACGGGCACGCTGGCCGCTGATTCCCCGGCCCCGTGGCCGCTGTACCCGCTGCGCCCGGGCCAGACCTGGGTCAACGTGGGCTTTTGGTCAGGCGTAGAGGGAAATCACATCGATCCCTCCGCCCCGGGCAACGGCGCCTTCAACCGCGTCATCGAGGCGAAAGTCAGCGAACTCGGCGGGCATAAGTCGTTGTACTCGGAAGCCTTCTACTCCCCCGAGCAATTTGCCGAACTCTACGGCGGTGACCTACCAGACCGCATCAAGGCCGTCACCGATCCGGATGGCCGCTTCCCCGGCCTCTATGAAAAGACGGTCAACGACGCCTAACATTCCCACAACCGAAACTGCACCTGCACCTCAGCCGCATAAACTTCGTGCCATAAGGTTCCTCTCAAAAGGCATTAGTACCTTTTGAGAGATGCCATTTGCGGCCCTCCCCGCGAAAACTCCCAGGTCAACACATAACAATCGGACCATAAGGTGCTCCTCAAAAGGTACTAATGCCTTTTGCGGCCTGCTGGAGTGCCCCGAAAACACCAAAAGCCCTCCCGAAGGCCACTCGGAAGTAGCGCCACGGGAGGGCGATGGCTCTCACAGAGCCTGGAGAGAATTACTTGGTTGCGGTGGCGGTGCCGCCAGCAGCCTCGATCTTCTCAACAGCAGACTTGGAGAACTTGTCAGCGGTGACGTTCAACTTAACGTTGATCTCACCGTTGCCCAGAACCTTGACCGGCTGGTTCTTGCGAACCAGGCCAGCAGCAACGATGCCCGCAACGGTGACGTCGCCACCGTTAGCGAAAGCCTCTGCGAGGTCAGCAACGTTGACTACCTGGTACTCAACATGGTTCGGGTTCTTGAAGCCCTTGAGCTTCGGCAGACGCATGTGGATCGGCATCTGGCCACCCTCGAAAGCAGCGGAAACCTGCTTACGAGCACCGGTGCCCTTGGTACCGCGACCAGCGGTCTTACCCTTGGATGCCTCACCGCGGCCGACGCGGGTCTTGGGCTTGTTGGAGCCTGCGGCCGGGCGCAGGTCGTGGAGCTTGATGATATCAGCCATGGTTTACTCCCCTGCCACTTCTTCGACGGTGACCAGGTGACGCACCTTGTGAACCATACCGCGGATGATCGGGGTGTCCTGCTTCACAACAGAGTGACCGATGCGCTTGAGACCAAGCGACTCCATGTTTGCGCGGTGGTTCGGCTTGGTGCCCACAAGGCCCTTTACCTGAGTAATCTTCAGAGCCATTGCTTATGCCTCCTGACCTGCGCGCTTGCGCAGCATCTGGGCCGGTGCGACCTCCTCGAGGGACTTGCCACGACGTGCGGCAACTTCCTCCGGGCGAACCAGCTGCTTGAGGCCGTCCACGGTAGCGCGGACGACGTTGAGAGCGTTGTCGGAGCCCAGGGACTTCGACAGAATGTCCTGCACACCAGCGCACTCAAGCACCGGACGAGCAGCACCGCCGGCGATGACACCGGTACCCGGAGCGGCCGGCTTCATCATGACGATGCCAGCGGCGTCGCGACCCTCAACCGGGTGGGTAATGGTGCCAGCAATCATCGGGACGCGGAAGAAGTTCTTGCGAGCCTCTTCTGCACCCTTCTGGATTGCGGCCGGGACTTCCTTGGCCTTGCCGTAGCCGACGCCCACCATGCCCTGGCCGTCGCCAACGACGACGAGAGCGGTGAAGGACATGTTGCGGCCACCCTTAACGGTCTTAGCGACGCGGTTGATGGTCACAACGCGCTCGATGTACTTATCGCGCTCGTTGTCCTGGTGGTTGCGGCGGTCGTTACGACGGCCGTTGTTGCGACCCTTGCGGTCGTTGTTGTTCTCGGCGGAGCGTCCGCCGTCACGCTGTTCACGGTCCGACATTAGGCGTTCCTTCCGTTGATGTTTCCGTATGCCTTAATCATTAGAACTGCAGACCACCTTCGCGAGCGGCGTCGGCCAGCGCGGCAACGCGGCCGTGGTACTTGTAGCCTGCACGGTCGAAGACGACCTGCTCGATGCCAGCGGCCTTGGCGCGCTCAGCGATGAGCTGGCCTACCTTGGCAGCCTTGGCCTTCTTATCGCCCTCGAGTGCACGCACGTCGGCTTCCATGGAGGAAGCGGCAGCCAGGGTGTGGCCGGCCAGGTCATCGATGACCTGAACGTGCATGTGGCGGGAGGAGCGGTGAACGACCAGACGCGGTGCCTCAGGGGTGCCGCGGAGGGTCTTACGGATGCGGAAGTGGCGGCGCGCGCGTGCTTCACGACGACGCGAGGAAATGTCCTTGCCAACCGGGGTGCGCTTTGCGTTTTCAGTGTTAGCCATTGCTTACTTACCCGTCTTTCCGACCTTGCGGCGGACTTGCTCGCCGTCGTAGCGAATACCCTTGCCCTTGTAAGGATCGTCCTTACGCAGGCGGCGGATGTACGCGGCGACCTGTCCAACCAGTTGCTTGTCAATACCAGATACGGAGAGCTTGGTTGCGCCATCCACAGCGAAGGTGATGCCCTCCGGAGCCTCGATGAGGATCGGGTGGGAGTAACCCAGAGAGAACTCTAGGTCCTTACCCTTCTGCTGGACACGGTAACCAACACCGAAGATTTCCATCTTCTTGGTGTAGCCCTCGGTCACGCCAACAACGGCGTTGTTGACCAGGGAGCGGGACAGACCGTGCAGGGCGCGGTTCTTGCGGTCGTCATCCGGACGGGAGACCTTGATCTCATCGTCCTCGACGGCTGCGGTGATCGGCTCCGGCAGCTCAACCTCGAGGGTGCCCTTGGAACCCTTAACGTTGACAACCTGGCCGTTGATGGTGATCTCGACGCCCTTCGGGACGGCGATAGGTGCTAGACCGATACGAGACATGTGTCAATCCTCCCTTACCAGACGTAGGCGAGAACTTCTCCGCCTACACCCTTCTCCTGAGCCTGACGGTCGGTGAGCAGACCCTGGGACGTGGAGATGATGGCCACGCCCAGGCCGCCCAGAACCTGCGGCAGTTCGGTGGACTTTGCGTACACACGCAGACCCGGCTTAGACACGCGACGCAGACCCGAGAGGGAACGCTCACGGTTGTTGTACTTAAGCTCGAGGGACAGCTCGCGGCCCTCGACGGAGTAGTCAGCGATGTAGCCTTCCTGCTTCAAGATCTCAGCGATGTTCGCCTTGAGCTTGGAGGTCGGCATCGACACGACGTCGTGGTGCGCATTAGATGCGTTGCGCACGCGCGACAGCATGTCGGCAATAGGATCAGTCATAGTCATATGAGTGACCTTTAACCTTTCTCGTTGCGGTTCCCATAATGCTCACCAAAGCGTTTTCCGTGTGATTTCGGGCTACTCACGCTCCCCGCAGTCAATACCGCGAGGCGCTCGCCACCCTTTGATACAGACAACGGTCCGCTATCTACGGCGAGGGGCCTACAACAAAGTAGATGATTTTCAATTCTTCCGGCTTGGCACGTTTCCGCACCTCCTGCACTGTTTTCGCGGCGCAGGAGTGGAAAAATGCAAGTCCGTCGGATTACTCTACCCGCTGACATGCAGTTTTCCAAAACGCGTTAGCATAGGAAGCCATGAGCGAAACACCTGATCCGATCCGCACCGCCCATCAGTGGCTGGAAGAGGCCGCCGAGCTAATCGGAGTCTCCCCTGAGGAGGCCACCGCCCTGGTCAAGGAACTTCTCGATCTGACCAAGGACGTTGCGCATACCCAGTCCCGTCCCGCTGCTCCCCTGACGGCGTACCTAGTGGGCTTAGCTTCCAAAAACCCCCAGGAAGCCCGCGCGCATATCGCCACGTTGAAGGAGGCCCTCAACCGATGAGTGGTCGCGTCAACGCCACCTTCGCCGTAACAAAGGTGCGCCTCAACGAAGACGGGCAGGTCATACAGGTCGATACGCGCGGCGATACCGTCACGGGCGAAGAGCCCTTGGAGATCCGCGTGGGCGGGCAGACGTTGACCACGACGATGCGCACGCCGGGCCACGACGTCGAGTTGGCCCACGGTTTCCTCCACTCGGAAGGCCATATCAGCTCCGCAAGCGACCTCAAGGAGGCCCGCTATTGCGCGGGCGCCTCCGCGGACGGGCGCAATCCCTATAATCTGCTGGATGTCGAGCTAACTAACCCGCACGCCATCACGCTGGCTGATCTGCGCCTGACCACCACCACATCCGCCTGCGGGGTGTGCGGCACTTCCTCCATCGAGGCGCTGATGAAGCAGAGCCGCTACGAGATTCCGCAGGTGCCGGTGGATCCGGGGGTCGTCGCCAAGCTGCCCGAGACCCTGAAGCGGGAGCAAAAACAGTTCCGCAAGACCGGCGGCATTCACGCCGCTGGGGCCTTTACTCTCGACGGCGAGCCCATCGTGGTGCGCGAGGACGTCGGCAGGCACAACGCCGCCGATAAAGTCATTGGCCACCTACTCATGGAAGGCATGCTACCTGCCAGTGACCTCATTCTCGTCATGAGTTCGCGCGCCAGTTTCGAGCTGGTCAACAAAGCGGCGATGGCCGGCTTTGGCATGCTCGTTGCGGTTTCGGCGGCTTCCTCCCTAGCCGTGGAAACCGCCCGGGAGACCGGCATGGCGCTGGTTGGCTTCGCGCGCGGCGACCGCTTCAACCTCTACTCGGGCGAACTTAATCGCGGTACGCTTCCGGGCCAGAGTTAAGCCAGGCATACACGCCGCCAATAAGGAAGCCGCCGCCGATGAGGTTTCCCACCCACACGATGGACCAGTTGGCCAGGACCGCACCGAGAGTAAAGCCCTCAGGCAGCGGACTGGCACAGAAGAAGGTCAGGGTCATCAGGCAGAAGTTGGCGATAACGTGCTCCAGCCCCAGGCCCACAAAGCAGGCGATGATCGGCACGATGACGAAGAACTTGGATACCACATCCTTGGCAAAGACCGCGCCGACGATAGCCATGTTGACCACGAAGTTGGCCAGCATAGCCTCCACCAGCAGCCCGCCTGGGCCCTTGATGAGCTTGCCCATCGCGAGGTTGGCGATGAGATGGTTCGGGTCGATGCCGCCCAGCTTGGCCGACATTCCCATGGCTGCGGCAAAGAGGGCAGCACCAACCAGGTTGAACAGCGTCGTCACCACCAGCAGCCACAGGGCCTTGCCCCAGCCCACGTGCTTTGTTGCGGCGCCATAGACCATGTACATCATGTTGCCGGTGGCCAGCTCCGCGCCAAGAAGGACGATGGCAAACAGTCCCAAGCCGAACAGGCATGCAAAGACCAGCGAGCCCAGACCTTCCACATGCTTCTCGACGCCCATCCCCATCACCGCAGCAAACGCCGTGCCGATAGCGAGGTACACGCCCGCCAGGGTGGAGCGCACGGCGAAACGGGCGAAGAATTCATCGAGCAACGTGACCTTCTTCTTCACCGCAGCTGCCACAGCGTCATTCAGGGACATCATTTACCTCACCGGATAGATAGTTCACGGACGCCAGTAGTTTACTCCCCGCCTCTTCATTCCTCAGAGGAAACACTGCCTCCGTCTTGTTGCGAGAAGGAGTGCAAGCGCAAAATTCCCCGGCCTCCTTACGGAGTACCGGGGATGCTCTTCACCTATGTATTAGGCGGAAGAATTCGCTACGTTACTTGAACGGGAAGCCGAGCTCGCGCAGGAGCTTGCGGCCCTCTTCGTCGTTGGTAGCGGAGGTCACGACGGTGATGTCCATACCACGCGGGCGGTCCACCTTGTCGATGTCGATCTCGTAGAACATGGTCTGCTCGCTGAGGCCAAAGGTGTAGTTGCCGTGGCCGTCGAACTGCTGGTCGGAGAGACCGCGGAAGTCGCGAATACGCGGCAGCGCGATGGTCAGCAGGCGGTCCAGGAACTCCCACATGCGGTCGCCGCGCAGGGTAACGCGCGCACCGATGGGCATGCCCTCACGGAGCTTGAAGTTAGCGATGGACTTCTTAGCGCGACGCACCTGCGGCTTCTGGCCGGTGATAGCGGTAAGGTCCTCGAGAGCACCGTTGATCATCTTGGAGTCGCGGGCAGCGTCGCCCACACCCATGTTGACAACAACCTTGGTGACGCCCGGAATCTGCATCACGTTCTCGTACTTGAACTCTTCGTTCAGAGCCTTCTTGATTTCCTCGCGGTAGCGGGTCTTCAGACGCGGAGTGTAATTCTCGCTCATGTTAGATGTCCTTCCCGTTGCTACGTGCGATGCGGACCTTCTTGCCGTTTTCGTCGAAACGGTAGCCCACGCGGGTCGGGTTGCCCTCGGAGTCGACGATCGCAACGTTGGACACGTGGATCGGAGCTTCCTGGGTTACGATTCCGCCGGACTCGGCGCCACGCTCGGTAGCGGAGTTAGCAACGTGCTTCTTAACGCGGTTGACGCCCTCAACGAGGACCTTGTCGCGCTTCGGGTATGCCTCAATGACCTTGCCCTTCGCGCCCTTGTCCGGGCCCGAAATGACAATCACCATATCGCCCTTATGAATCTTCATAAGACTAGATCACCTCCGGTGCGAGAGAAACGATCTTCATGAAGCGCTTGTCACGAAGTTCGCGAGCAACCGGGCCGAAGATGCGGGTACCGCGCGGCTCGTTGTCACCCTTGAGAATAACTGCGGCGTTTTCATCGAATGCGATGTAGGAGCCGTCCGGACGACGGGTCTCCTTCTTGGCACGGACGATGACGGCCTTGACGACATCGCCTTCCTTTACGTTGCCACCCGGGATGGCTTCCTTGACAGTGGCGACGACGATGTCACCAATGCCAGCGAAACGTCGAACGGAGCCGCCGAGAACACGGATGACGAGGATCTCTCGTGCACCGGAGTTGTCGGCGACGCGCAGACGCGATTCTTGCTGAATCACTATGGGTCTCCTGACCTGGATTAACGTGCGTCAAGATTTCCGTCCTTGACACACCTGGTCTACTTGCTTACGTGGCACAGGCTGTGCGACGAACTCGCTGTTCACAGCGGTCGAAGGGTCTCGGTGCGGCGATTCGGAAACGCATCGCACTGCACCGACCGGCCATATGCAACCCATACATTCAAGCATGACCTTGGCCATTTCCCCAAATCGCGCGTTGCACCACTTCCCTGGCCCACGACACTTCTCATCTCCTCAAACCCAAATGCGCAGACCTGGAAGTGCAGAGGCGCTGGTGGCGTCGTGAAGCGCACGCGCAGTGCTTGGCGACGACCAGCGGGTCTGCACTTCCAGGTCTGCACTTGTGGAAGCGGCGGACGGGCCCTAGGCCTTGTCCACTGAAGCGCCCCTAGGCCTTCGAGGTTGATGCGGCAGGTGCTGCATCAGCAGGTTCCGGCTTCGGGTCCACGGTGAGCAGCACATCACCGAAGGAGATCTCCTCGCCCGTGGCGTAGGCAGGCAGGACCGGGCCTGTCTTCTTGGAGTTGGAGACAACGACTGGTGTGGTCACCGGGTAGTCGGCTGCCTTGATGGCCTCGATATCGAACTCGCAGAGAAGGTCGCCGGCCTTGACCTCATCACCCTTGGACACGTGCGAGGTGAAGTGCTCACCCTTCAGGTTCACGGTATCGAAGCCGATGTGAATGAGGATGTCTACGTTGTTGCCGTCGGCATCCTTGCCGCGCACGGCATAAGCGTGCTTGGAGGGGAAGGTGACGGTCACCTTGCCGTCAATCGGGGAGACGAGTCGTCCCTCGGTCGGCTCGACGGCCGCGCCCGCGCCCAGCTTGCCAGCGGCAAACATCGGGTCCGAGACCGACTCCAGTGCGATAGCTTTTCCAGCCAGCGGGGAGGCCACGCGGAAGGCGTTCGGGTCGGCGGTGGCGGCAGGAACCGCGCCACCTACACCGGTGCCTTCAGCACCGGTCTCATCGGGGTCGATGGAACCATTCTTGGCAATCAGGTAGCGGCCATAGCCAAAGGCCACACCAAAAGCGAGGATCAAAGAGGTAAAGGCGCAGATAAAGAACTGCGTGTAATCCTCAGGGCGCATGGAGACAAAGCCGATGAAGCCGGCGGCGCCGAGGGCGGTTGCTTTGACGTCGAAAAGCGCAATGAGCGTCGCCGCAATCGCGGACGCGCCCATGCCGATGTAGAACGGCCAGCGCAGCCGCAGGTTCACACCGAAGATGGCGGGCTCGGTAATACCGAAGAGCGCGGACACACCCGAGGCACCGGACAGGCCCTTGAGCTTCTCAGAGCGGGCGAGGAAGTACACCGCCAAAGCCACGCCACCCTGGGCAATGTTGGCCACGGAAGCCACCGCGAAAATGAAGGAGCCACCCTCGTTCCACAGCATCGTCTCAATCGGCGGGAAGGATTGGTGCAGGCCCGTGATGACAATCGGCGAGTAGAACAGACCAAAGATAAAGCCGCCCACCGGGCCGGCGAAGGTGTACAGGTCATTAAGACCCGCGCCGAGCATATCGCCCGCAGTGCGCAGCACCGGGCCCACCGCGATGAAGGTGATGAAGCCCGTGACCAGCAACGTCAGCAGCGGGGTAAGCAGGAAGTCCACCGTGCCCTTGAGGTGCTTGTGCAGAAATTTCTCTATCGTGGCAAGAATCCAGGCAATGACCAGAATCGGCAGGATGGAACCTTGGTAGCCGGCTTGGGCCACGTCGAGGCCGAAGATGTTCCAGTAGGTCATCTCCCCTGCCTCGATGGTCGCGGCCACTTGGTAACCATTGACCAGGTCCGGCATCACCATCGCCATGGCCATGCCAGCGCCGAGGAATTCATTACCGCCAAAGCGCTTGGTGGCAGTAAAGCCCACCAAGATAGGCAGGAAGGCAAACGGCGCCGAGGCCAAGAGGTTAATAAGCCCGGCAACATCGGCCATAGCCGGGAACATCTCAATAACGGACTGCTCACCGAACAGGCCGTTGACGGTCATCACGTTATTGAGCGCCATGAGCAGACCGCCGCCGACCAGAATCGGGATGAGCGGCACGAAGATATCCGCGAGGACCTTCACCGCGCGGGAGAACCAGTTGCCGGAATCCGCGGCAATGTCCTTGAGCTTGTCGGTGGAGACCGCGATGTCCTTGGTGGTTATTTTGTTGAGCTGGTCGAAGACGATGTTGACATCGCCCGGTCCGACGATGACCTGGAACATGCCCCCAGCCTCAAAGATGCCCTTGAGGTCCGGATCATTTTCCAGCGCGGCCTTGTCGACCTTCTTGCTGTCCTTGAGCACCATCCGCAGGCGAGTGGCGCAGTGCGCGAGCGCCACGATGTTGTCTTCGCCGCCGATGGCTGAGAGTATTCGCGCCGCGACCTGTGAGTGATCCATTCCGGCGTGCCTCCTCGGAGAGTGAGATGAATTTAACAGTGTCACCTCTTATTAGACACGCTACTCAACATAAAGCCAAGCAATCGGGCGCAAATATAGGAAAGTTCACACCCTAACGGGCCTCCCAACCGCGCCAGCGAGCGTCGCTGGCGCCAAAGACTGCCGACGCCCCCGCAATCCGCCCATCGCCCGCGAAGACCTCCACCGCGCAGCCATCCGCGATGAGCTCCACAGAACCCGCCGGGCAGGACACGACGCGCTCATCTTCACCAGAGTTAAGCCGCAGCTTTCCCTCGCCGTAGGTGACGCGGAAGGCGTCGGCCCCGGAGTCGTCGACAAGCACGTAGGTTCCCTCGCCGGCTGTCAGCGTGGCTACAGAACCGAACCCCTCTCGTGCCGGCCCCGCCGGCAGGGACCACAGCGCCGCCTGGCGCAACCAGCCATCCTCCAGCCACACGCGCCGCGGCAAGGTGAGCGTGTGGACCCAGCCCTGGGCAACCGTCGGGGTGTCATCCTGCGCGGGCAACCCCATCCACCCGAGCATGATGGCCTCGCCATCCTTTTCCACCAGCTGTGGCGCATAAAACTGGTGGCCATAGTCCAGCTCGCTAAAACCTCGCTCCACGTGGAAGACCGTGCCCTCCAGACGGCCCACGAGGTAGCCGCACTGATCGGAGGAGGCGTAGTGCGTGGTGTCGTCGGCAAGCGCAGGCTCAAGACCTTGCGGGCAGATGACTAGGACGTCCTTGTCCTCCCCCGTCGCGCGGTCACGCATAGTGACGAGGTTGGGACATTCCCACATGTAGCCGCCCGGCACCAGGTCGGGGCTCAGGCCCGGCTCAGCGCCCGAGGTGTCAAAGGTGAGCGCACCTTGGAAGGACCACTGCGCCAGATCCTTAGAACGGTAGAGCACCACGTGCCCCGTTTCATCCTCCGCCTGGGCGCCGAGCACCATGCGCCAGCCGTCCTTGTCACAGGTGATCTGGGGATCGCGGTAATGCCCCGTGAAGCCCTCCGCGGGCCCATTGATGAGTGGGTTCGCGGGATCGTGCTCGTACACGCCGCCTTCTGGACCACCCGCATCGACTGCGCGGACGCGGTTCTGCGAGGGAATCCGCGCGCCGTCGCGCTTCAGGTTGCCGGTATAAAACAGCCAGACATCTTCACCGTCGACCACCGCACCGCCCGAGTAGCAACCGTGGGCGTCGTGCTCACGGATGGGGTACAGCGCGTCCGGGTAGTGACGCCAGGGTTTCGCCTCGCTCAAGGAAGCCACGGCATGTCCCCAGCCCGTCTGCTTTGCCGCGTGGGGGAAGCAGGGGTCGTGCTGATAATAAACATGCAGGTTGTCGCCGTCGATGAAAACTCCGTTGGGGTCATTGAGGCGACCCGATGGTGGGGAAAGGTGGAAAAGCGGACGGTAGTTCATGCTCTCGATAGTATGGGGTCCATGGACATTATGGTGTGTGGCGAAGGCCTCGTTGACCTCGTACCACGGGGACGCGGACAGCTGGCGGACTTAACCCCAGCCTTGGGTGGCGGCCCCTTCAACGTGGCGGTTGCGGCGGGGCGTTTGGGCGCTAGCGTGGGATTTCAGTCTCGGCTCTCGCGGGATGCATTCGGGGAAGCGCTCATGGAGCGCCTTAGTGAGGAGGGCGTGGATACCTCGCTCGTGCAGCGGGGCGAGGAACCCACGACGCTGGCGGTCTGCAACATCGGCGAGGACGGCTCGGCCACCTATTCCTTCTACACGGAGGGCACGGCGGACCGCCTGGTAGAGCCTGTGCTTGCCGACGTCCCCTGGACCTGCTTCGGCACCGTCTCCTTGGCCCTAGAGCCCGGTGCTTCCCGTTATGCCGCGCTGCTGAAGGAGCTCGCCGCGAAGGGCACCAAGGTGGCGTTGGATCCCAACATTCGCCCCTTCTTCGCCACGCCGGAACATCGCGAATTCTTGTTATCGCTGCTGCCGCACGTCACGCTGCTGAAACTCAGCAAGGAAGAAGTTGAGTTCCTGGGTGAAGACGCGCTGACACAGGTGCCTGTGGTCGTAACCACGCGCGGCGCGGAGGGGCTCAGTGTGCGCACAGATTCGGTATCGGTGCAGGTCCCGCCGGTCACGGTAGAGGTAGCGGACACCATCGGCGCCGGTGACACGGTGATGGCCGCGCTGCTCAGCCAATTGGTGGAGCGGGATATCAACGCTTTGGGCGCCGAGGAGTGGCGGGAGATCCTGCACTTTGCGGCGACGGCCGCAGCCATGACGGTCTCCCGCACGGGCGCGCAGTCGCCCACGTTCTCTGAGGTGGAGGAACGCTTATGAAATACCCCCTGCGCGCCGGCATACTGCACGGCCTACTTTTCGTACTGGTGGGCGTGGCCTTTATCCTGCCGGTGCTCTTCGGTAGCGCGGCACTACTACCGGTGCCGCTGGCGGCGTGGGCCTCGGTATTGCTTTCCGCACTCGCGCTTGTCGACGCCTCCTACCACGCCTTCTCCCCCTCCCAGCGCCCCACCCGCGGTTTGCGCGCGCTTTCTGCTGTTGGGGGCGTTGCACTCATCAGCGGCTGGCTGGTGTGGCTGCGGATTTACAACACCATCGACTTGGTCAGCGCTATGCCCTATCGCATCGGCACCTTCCTTCTCGCAGTAGGTGCGGTGCTCAGTGCGTTTTGCCTCGCTATCGCGTTGACGCACCGGGGTGAGCGCTAGCTACTCGGCCGCCTCATGCTGAAGTGTTGCGGCTCTAACGGCTGCGCCGCGCTATTGGACCTCGTCGGGAGTATAATCCACGCGCAGCCCACCCATCGGAACACTCACATCGCTTTGCCACCAGCCGCGGTCGGGTTCAAAGGGCAGGGTGACATGTTTGCCTTCGTAGCCCGCCCACGCGCCCTTTTCAAGGAGCCCAATGCATTCCTTGCCCGCGTAGGTTATCGTCTCGCGTTTCGGGCTGCCGCTCTTGAAGCCACTCAGCGTGGTGGGCGCGTCTAAGGCCAAGACCCAGACCTCTTCCGACGCGTATTCGGGCAAGACAATGCCTGGCTCACCGCCGTCGAGATCGCCTGCTTGGGCCTTATACACGGTGCCCGACACAGTAGAGGGAACATCGGCAGGATTGCCCTCGCTGCGGACGCGATCCTTCCGGTACACGCACTTTTCGATGCCACTGGCGGCGGAGTTCCCTGCGCCGTCTTTAGCTGCGTCTTGTGCATGGGATGGCTTCGGGCCTGAATCAGCAGCCCCAGGTCTATAGCCCGCTGGCAGCGTCGGGTTGGGCCCGGCAGCTTCAGTGCTCGGCTGCGGCTGCGCGTCCGATTCCGGTTCGGCCTGCGTAGTTGAAACGTCCGCGGCAGATTCCACAGCCGGGGCGTCGGCAGCAACGGGGGCAGTCTCCTCCGCGGCACAACCGACGAGGGCTGCCATGGAGGAAGCGCAGGCAAGGGTTAGCAAAGAACGAGAGAACGCGGACATAAGGAGAATGACCTTTCAAGAGATGAACGGCCTTACCCTAACACGTTCCCGCAGCTTAATCCGCATACCTGGAGACCGCTCCCCTGTCAGGCTGTTGTCTGTAGCGTGTCGGATGTGGGAGCGAAGAGCGCATGAAAAATGGCCCCCACGGTCACCGTGGGGGCCACTGCTATCGAGGAGAGCTAGATTTTACTTAGCCTTCTCAACGATCTCGACGAGACGGAAGTGCTTGTCCTTGGACAGCGGGCGAGTCTCGGCGATGAGAACGCGGTCGCCGATGCCGGCGGTCTCGTTCTCGTCGTGCGCCTTAACCTTCTTGTTAGTGCGCATAATCTTGCCGTAGAGGGCGTGCTGCTTGCGGTCCTCGAGCTCGACAACGATGGTCTTATTCATCTTGTCGGAGACAACGATGCCGGTGCGGGTCTTGCGAGCGCCCTTTTCCTTCTTAGTGTTCACGTTTGCCTCACTCATGATTAAGCCTCAGCTCCCGGAGCAACGGACAGGCCCAGCTCACGCTCGCGCAGAACGGTGTAGATGCGGGCGATGTCGCGCTTAACCGTGCCGATGCGGCGGTTGTTGGTCAGCTGGCCGGTGGCCTTCTGGAAACGAAGGTTGAAGAGCTCTTCCTTCGCATCCTTCAGGCGGTTTTCCAGCTCAGCGTTGTCGAGCTCACGGAACTCGTGGGCGGGGGTACCGGTAGCCATTAGAACTGGTCCTCCTTCTTGATGATGCGGACCTTGCACGGAAGCTTCTGACCAGCACGGCGCAGAGCCTCGATGGCGGTAGCTTCGTTCGGGTAGGTCATCTCGAAGAGGATACGGCCCGGCTTAACGTTGGCAACCCACTTCTCGACGGGACCCTTACCGGAACCCATACGCACGCCGAGCGGCTTCTGGGTCAGCGGACGGTCCGGGAAGATGTTGATCCACACCTTGCCACCACGCTTGACGTGGCGGTTGATGGCAATACGTGCGGCCTCAATCTGGCGGTTGGTGATGTACGCCGGCTCGAGAGCCTGGATGGCGTAGTCACCGAAGTTGATGCGGTTACCGCCCTTGGACACACCCGAGCGGTTCGGGCGGTGCTGGCGACGGTACTTGACGCGCTTAGGAATCAGCATGGATTAGCCCTCCTGCTTCTGCTGTGCGCGCTGGCGACGCTGGCCACCACGACGCGGACGACCGTTGCGGTCACCGCGGCCACGGCCCTGCGCCGGAGCGTTCAGTTCGGACTCGCGGACGCCACCGACAACGTCACCCTTGTAGATCCACACCTTGATGCCGATGCGGCCGAAGGTGGTGTGGGCCTCTGCGGTGCCGTAGTCGATTTCGGCGCGAAGGGTGTGCAGCGGAACGCGACCCTCGTGGTAGCGCTCGGTGCGGGACATCTCAGCACCGCCCAGGCGACCAGACAGGAGGATCTTAATACCCTTGACCTGCGGCTGGCGCATAGCGGACTGGATGGCCTTGCGCATTGCGCGGCGGAAAGCCACGCGGTTGACCAGCTGCTCAGCGACAGACTGTGCAACCAAGGTTGCGTTGGCGTCGACCTGCTTGACCTCGAGGATGTTGAGGGCAACCATCTTGCCGGTGAGCTTCTCCAGCTCGCGGCGGATGCGGTCAGCCTCAGCGCCACGGCGGCCAATCACGATGCCCGGGCGGGCGGTGTGAATGTCCACGCGGACGCGGTCGCGGGTGCGCTCGATAACGACGTCGGCAATGCCGGCGCGGTCGAGGCCCTTCTCCAGGTACTCGCGGATCTTGATGTCTTCGGCTACGTAGTTTGCGTAGTCCTTATCGGCGTACCAGTGGGTCTTCCAGTCGGAAGTGATGCCCAAACGTAGGCCGTGAGGATGGATCTTCTGGCCCATTACTTGGCCCCTTCCTTCTGGCTCTCGACAACCACGGTGATGTGGCTGGTGCGCTTACGAATCATGAATGCGCGGCCCTGTGCGCGCGGCTGGAAACGACGCATGGTCGGACCCTCGTTGGCATAAGCCTCGGAGATGACCAGGGTGCGCGGATCCAGGCCGAAGTTGTTCTCAGCGTTGGCAGCTGCGGATGCAACAACCTTGGCAACCGGCTCAGCGGCGCCCTGCGGAGCGTACTTCAGGATTGCAAGTGCCTCGGCTACGGACTTACCGCGGACCAGGTCGATGACGCGGCGTGCCTTCATCGGGGTAACGCGGACGTAGCGAGCCGTTGCGGATGCGGAGGTGATGGTGTCACTCATCGCTTATCGACGTCCCTTCTTGTCGTCCTTGACGTGACCCTTAAAGGTCTTGGTGGGTGCGAACTCACCGAGCTTGTGACCAACCATGGAGTCCTCAACGAACACCGGCACATGCTTGCGGCCGTCGTGGACGGCGAAGGTGTGACCGATGAAGTCGGGCAGGATGGTGGAACGGCGAGACCAGGTCTTAATGACCTGCTTGGTGCCGGCCTCGTTCTGAGCATCAACCTTGTTGAGGAGGTGCTCATCGACGAACGGGCCCTTCTTAAGGCTGCGTGGCATTGTTTACCTCCTCTTAGCGCTTCTTGTTCGGGCGACGACGGCGCACGATCATGTTGTTCGAGTAACGGTTCGGGTTGCGGGTGCGGCCTTCCTTGTGGCCCCACGGCGACACCGGGTGGCGACCACCCGAGGTCTTACCCTCACCACCACCGTGCGGGTGGTCAACCGGGTTCATAACGACACCGCGGACGGTCGGGCGGACGCCCTTCCAACGCATACGGCCGGCCTTGCCCCAGCGGATGTTCATCTGGTCGGCGTTGCCAACCTCACCGACGGTGGCGCGGCAACGGATGTCGACGCGACGGATCTCGGAGGACGGCATACGCAGGATGGCGTACTTGCCTTCCTTACCCAGCAGCTGGATGGAAGCACCAGCGGAGCGGGCCAGCTTAGCGCCAGCGCCCGGCTTGAGCTCCACAGCGTGGATGGTGGTACCAGTCGGGATATTGCGCAGCGGCAGGTTGTTGCCAACCTTGATATCTGCGTTCGGACCAGCCTCAACGATGGTGCCCTGCTTCAGGCCCTTCGGGGCGATGATGTAGCGCTTCTCGCCGTCTGCGTAGTGCAGCAGAGCGATGTTAGCGGTACGGTTCGGGTCGTACTCGATGTGAGCAACCTTTGCAGGGATGCCGTCCTTGTCGGTACGACGGAAGTCGATCAGACGGTAACGGCGCTTGTGGCCACCGCCGATGTGGCGGGTGGTGATGCGGCCGTAGTTGTTACGACCACCAGTCTTGCTCAGCGGGCGCAGCAGGGACTTCTCCGGGGTCGAGCGAGTGATTTCCTCGAACTCGGACACGGAGGATGCGCGGCGACCCGGAGTTGTCGGCTTGTACTTACGAATAGCCATAATTCTTCCTTTTCCTTTCGGCTCTTCGGTGGGGCTTAAGCGCCTGCGCCGAAGACGTCGATGGAGTCGCTGCCTTCACGGAGCGTCACGTAGGCGCGCTTGGTGGACTTACGCTGACCGAAGCCGGTGCGGGTGCGCTTGCGCTTGCCTGCACGGTTCACGGTGTTCACGGAAGCAACCTTCACGCCGAAGATCTGCTCGACGGCATCTTTAATCTGGGTCTTGTTGGAGTCCGTGGAGACGTAGAACGTGTAGACGTTCTGCTCCATCAGGCCGTAGGACTTCTCGGACACAACCGGTGCGATGATGACGTCGCGCGGGTTAGCGAGCTTAGCCATTACTTCTCCTCCTTAGCTTCCTCGGCGGCGCCGGTAGCGCGCTCGACGAAGGTGTGCAGAGCCTCAACGGAGAACACAACGTCATCCGAGTAGAGGACGTCGTAGGTGTTCAGCTGGCCGGCGTCCAGGATCTGGACGTTCGGCAGGTTGTTGGCGCTGCGGCGAGCATTGATGTCCTCGCGGCCGATGACCAGAAGAACATTCTTGCGGTCGGTGAGGCGCTCGATGAAAGCCTTGGCCTGCTTGGTGGACGGGGTCTGGCCCGGGACGAGCTCCTCGATGACGTGGATGCGCTCGTTACGTGCACGGTCAGACAGTGCGCCGTAGAGAGCAGCCTTGATCATGCGCTTCGGGGTGCGCTGGGAGTAGTCACGCGGGACCGGGCCGTGCACGGTGCCACCACCGGTGTAGTGCGGCGCACGGATGGAGCCCTGGCGGGCGCGGCCGGTGCCCTTCTGGCGGAACGGCTTGCGACCACCGCCGCGGACCTCGCCGCGAGTCTTGGTCTTGTGGGTACCCTGACGAGCAGCAGCGAGCTGTGCGTTGACAACCTGGTGCATCAGAGCAATGGATGCCTCGGTGTCAAAGAGCTCGGCCGGCAACTCAACGGTGCCGTTGGTCTTACCGTCAGCGGTCTGGACGTCTAGCTTGAGGTTGCTCATGCGTGTGCACCGCCCTTCACTGCGGTCTTAACGGTGACGAGGCCACCGCGCGCACCCGGGATAGCACCCTTGATGAGCAGCAGGTTGGACTCGGCATCAATCTTCTGAATCTTCAGGTTCTGGGTGGTCACGCGGTCCTGGCCCATGCGGCCAGCCATGCGCTTACCCTTGAAGACGCGGCCCGGGAACGAAGCGCCACCAATGCCACCAACGCGGCGGTGAGCAGCCTGGTTACCGTGGGCAGCGCCCTGGCCTGCGAAGCCGTGGCGCTTCATGGCGCCAGCGTAGCCGTGACCCTTGGTGGTGCCGGTGACGTCAACGAAGGTAACGCCCTCGAAGATGTCCACCTTGACCTCCTGGCCGACCTCGTATGCAGAGGTATCGTCCATGCGGATCTCAGCGACGTAACGGCGCGGGGTCACGCCAGCCTTCTTGAAGTGACCAGCGGCCGGCTTGTTGGCCTTGCGCGGGTCCTTCTCGCCGAAGGCAATCTGGATGGCGTTGTAGCCATCGGTTTCCTTGGTACGGATCTGGGTAACCACGCACGGGCCAGCCTCGACGACGGTCACCGGCACAACGCGGTTCTCCTCGTCGAAGACCTGGGTCATGCCGAGCTTGGTGCCCAGAATTCCCTTGATCTCGTTTTCACTCATTGTTTGTTCTCCACCAAATACGTTGTGTCGATCGCTTACTGGATATTCACGTCGACGCTTGCCGGAAGGTCGATGCGCATGAGGGCGTCAACGGTCTTCGGGGTCGGGTCGAGAATGTCGATGAGGCGCTTGTGAGTGCGCATCTCGAAGTGCTCGCGAGAGTCCTTGTACTTGTGCGGAGAACGAATAACGGCGTATACGTTCTTCTCGGTTGGGAGCGGCACCGGGCCGACAACACGAGCACCCGTACGGGTAACGGTCTCGACGATCTTCTTAGCAGAAGCGTCGATGGCCTCGTGGTCGTAGGCCTTCAGCCGAATGCGGATTTTTTGTCCCGCCACGCTTATCCTCTTCCTCGCTTCCCCACTTTCACATTCCCGGCGTATCCGGGGCGTGAAGCGGTGGGAAATTGCTTCTCGATTTCTCTATAACGTTGTCCGGGCTGGAAGCCATGGCTCAACGCCAGTTGTCTGACTGTCATGACGACCACGAGAGTGACTTAAGGCAAAAGCCCAGAGTGCAGTGCTCGTGACGGGGTACAAGACCCGTAGTCAAAGTAAATAGGAAGAAGACTGGGGCGTTAGATCTCAATGATCCGCAACCAAAGTCTTATTCATATACTGCCGCTGTTTATTTGCCATGCCCCTTCTCCGGTCCATCTTCTCGGGATTGTCTCTGCTCAAGCGCGGACCTAGCCCGATCGGATGACCTTCGCGTGCGGTTCTAGAAGAGCCCCACAACAAAGGTGTCATGTTCGCCTTACCAGCAACAACGCCCTACAAGCTGGAGCCTGCGGCTACGTCGCTGTGTTAAAGCAACCCCTGTATTTAAGCACGTAACCTCGCGTTTTCCAAACTTATGAAGAAACAGTGGGTAACATCACGTTTTGGCCAAGGATCAGCTCCCCGCCGCCCCGCGCTCCGCGTTCGCGGTTAAGCTCGTGACGTAGATACCGACATAAATCAACTACACAGTGAGAGGGATCCATCATGGCTGAAAACACCACCCCCAAGGACGTCGCCGAGCAGACCGCCACGGCTGCCGACACCACCCCGGAGCGCAACAAGAACCTGGAGACCGATTTCGGCACCACCCGTATTGATGACGTTGTCGTCTCTAAAATTGCCGGCATCGCCGCCCGTGAGGTCTCCGGTGTCGCTGCCCTCGGCGGCGGTGGCGCCCGCATGATGGGCTCCATCCGCGAGTCCTTCGGTGCCTCCGAGGACGTCCGCCAGGGTGTCAGCGTCGAGGTCAATAACGGCACCGCCTCCATCGAGATCGCCATCATCGCCGAGTACGGCGTGGCCATCCACGAACTTGCCGAGGCTATTCGCCGCAACATCATGAATGCGGTCGAGCGCATGACCGGCCTGTCCGTCGACCGCGTTGACGTCGTCGTCCACGACGTCAAGCTGCCGCGCGAAGAAGACGAGTCCACCGAGGCAGCCCCGGCGGTTACCCAGGGCCAGGCATAACGTGACCTCTGCTGAGCTCACCCTCCCCATTGCCACGTCCATAGCGGCGGCGGTGACGGATCTAAGGGGCGTCGCCAAGCTCTCGCCCGGCCGGTTCGGGGAGGTCGCACTGCTCTTTCCTGGTGAGCGCGTGCACGGCATCCGCCGCCCTAACCCGCAAGATGACACGCACCTGGAGCTGCACATCGTCGTTGATGTCAGCGCAGGTGTTCCACTCGCCGAGCTTGGCGACGTCACCCGCACCACCGTCCGCACCACCTGGCACGCGGTGCGCCGCGTCGACGTGGTCTTCGACGACGCGGTCTAGAAGGAACCGACATACAGAACTAAAGGAAAACCATGAAGAACTACACCTCCCTCGGCGTGATCGCTGGCTTGGTTCTGGCCTTTTTCATCTACCTCGGCGTGTGGTACGTCGCGCTCGCGGTGCTCCTCGCCGCGGTGGGCGGCGTCATCGGCGCGCATTTCGACGGCCGCATTGACCTCACCGCGGTGTGGAAGGGCGTGGTCGGCCAGGATAGAGGCCGAGGCTAGTGAGCACCGCCAAGCACGGCCGCACCCGCTTTTCCCTGCGCGCGATGGAGAAGGTCATTAGCTCCGCCATCGCGAGCGTGCCGGGAACCGCGGCTGTCGACGCCAAGTTAGCCGGCCTCGCCGGCCGCGCCTTCCCGCGCGTGATGGCGCAAATGGATCCGGATACGCAGATGGTGGCGGTCGATGTCGACATTGCTGTCTACTGGCCCTCCCCCGTCACCGAGGTTGCGAAGGCGGTGCGCGCAGCAATCCAGGAGGCTGTCCGCGATTTCACGGGCTTTCGCACCACTCGCGTCAACGTGACGGTGGGCGGCGCGGTCCCAGGCGAGCGCACAACCGCGCTGGCTGTTGAGACACGCACGCCGCTGTCGGCGCAGATTCCGGCGATTGTTCCGGAGCGTGCCTTGAAGCCGGTGGACGTGAGTCAGCACGCCGCGGTGCGTCAGGTGTCAACCCCTGTGCCGGTCCCGGTGCGCGGGGTGAGTGTGCCGGAGGCGGTGCGGGTGAGGGGCGTCGGCAAGCCTGCGGACGTTAAGGTACGCACGGAAGGTTTCGGCCCTGGCGAGAATCGCTACGAGGAGCTGCGCCCCATTCACACGGCCGAACCGCAGCCGCTGCGCGCGGTTACCGAGCCCGCGCCGGTGCAGGTTCGCTCGGTGCCGGCGCCACGGGAGTTCGCGCTGCGCCACGTCGAAGCACCCCGCCCGGTTGAGCCGCGCGGCGTGGAGCTTCCGCCCGCTGCTCCCCTACGCGTCCCGCATGCCACGCCGCTTCAGCTTCGCCCGATTACGATTCGGCCCTCGGCCGAATTCACCCGCCGGATAGACGTCCCGCGTCCGGTGCCGCTGCGCGCCATCACCATCCGCGAAGGAGGCCATCATGAGTGAGAAGTCGCTGCCCGCTGGCTTTGGCCAACGCCCGAAAGCCTCCCCGCCGGCACGCGGCTGGACCATCATCGTGGGCATCTTGCTGCTCGCGGCCGCCGTGGTCGTGGGGCGTGAGGCCTGGGTGATTGGTGCCAATGAGGGCGGAACCTCGTGGCTGCAGCCGTTCATCGACGTGATGTCCTCGCCGGAGATTCACACATGGATGCTCGTGGCCGGGGGCGTGGCGATCGTCGTCGGGCTGATTCTGTTGTGGGCGGCGTGTGCTCCGCGGAAGACAACGCACGTGCGGATTGGCTCCGAGGATGCGTCGATGTGGCTGCGCGCGGTGGATATTGCGCGGGTGGCGTCGGCAACAGCGCGTCGGGTGCCGGGGACCACGGCGGCGCGGAGTCGGGCGAAGATTACTAAGGAGCGCTCCCGTATTACGGTGACGGCCACGGGCGATGCTGATGATGCGCAGCTCAAGGAGCGCGTGTCTGAAGCGGTGACGGCGGCGCTGGCGGCCATCACTCCGGCTCCGGAGGTTACCGTGGTGATTGAGAATGAACAGGAGGATATCGCCAATGTCTAAGACGCTTGCGGGTGTGGACCGCGCGATACTTGCGGTGTTAGGAATCCTGCTCATAGCTTTGGGCGTGTGGCCGATTCTCATTCACTTCGACGTGCCCTTCGCAACGTACTTGGCCACGTGGGTGGACCACGACACGTGGGCTGGATTGCCAGAGCAGTCCTGGTGGCCCTTTGCGCTGGGCTTGGCGACGATCATCTGTGCCCTCACCGGCCTGTGGCTCGTGATTAGCAACCTGCGGCACCATCGGTTTAACTCGGTGCCCTCGGAGGAGTCGAATGAGGAGGGCGCGATTAAGACGGAGATGTCCGCGATTGCGGGGGCGGTAGCGGATACGCTCGGTGAGGTCGAGGGCGTGGAGAAGGTCGCGCGGTTGGTGGCTTATGACCGCTCGCGGCCGACGCTGCAGTATGAGGTACTGGCGGATCCCGATACCCCACTGCTGCGCATCAAGGATGCCATTGAAGTCAATGACCGTGATTTCCGCGCGGCCTTCCCGGACGTGGATGTTGATACGCGGTACAAGGTTCATTTCACGAAGGTCCGCAACGCGGTCGCATAGGATTCTTTACTGCTCAGTGGCCGCCGCTGAGCTGGCTGTTTATTCTTCCGGTTGCGGGGTTGCGGGTGCTGTTTTAGTCTCTGTGCCCATGGGGGAT
>NZ_KV827680.1 GCF_001836165.1 Corynebacterium sp. HMSC036D02
ACACACAGCAGAAACAGAAAGGACAGCGCCACCCCTCAAAACACACCGAAACCCGCCAACCACAACCAGGTTGACGGGGATACCGGCGATCCCTAGCCACGATTCACGCGCTTCCCACTGGGGGTTAAGCCCTTAAAGGGCGAAACCCGCCAACCGGATGAAGGTTGACGGGTACTCCGGCGATCCTGGAGGGCGCGTCTCCCTATCCATACAGGCCAGCGGACACCGGGATATGCGGATGGTTTAACGTGACGTGAGGATTCGGGTGGGCACGGCTAGCGCGGCGCAAAGGCCCTGTAGTCAGCGGGGCTGGCGCCTGCTTCGATGGCGCGCTCGGCGGCCTTGAGGAAATCGGACACTACCTTGCGGTCATCGAGGTTGCGGCCAGAGATTGATAGACGGACAGTGTTACCGCGCTGCGCGGAGCGCTCCGCGGCGCGAATAATATTGCGGCGCCACCACTTGGCCGAACCGAAGCCCTCGCCAAAAGACAGGTTGCGGGCTTGGTGGAGCTCGCCGGTGCGCAGGTCATGGATGCCACGGGTGGAGGCAGCAAAGTCGAAATCAAACTCGGGAAGGACTTCTAGTGTTCCCTCCGACATGCGCCAGCGCGGTGGTGCAAAAATAGTCGGCTCAAAGCCGATTCTGGCCATCTGCCGCGTCGCGCCCTTGAGGCGCAGACGCGCCTCGTGCGCATCCAGGTTTGCGAATTCCGCACGACGACCCTGCACGGCTTGATCAAAGCCGTTGAGGATGAGCACTCGGCCTGACTCTGCCTGCTCACGCAACCACGAGCGCGTCGACTCATCCTTAGCTAGGTGCCAATTGCCATCGATGTGGGGTGCCACCAGCAAGGAAACAGGAACGTTTGCTTTGTCGAACTGCATGAGCAGATCTGAGGCTTGGCTTCGGGTGTCGTCGAAGATACTGGAAATCGAAACCAGAAGGTGGCCATGCATAAGAAGAATTATCGCACAGCCACCGCCCCGGCGCGCGCTGAAGGAGATTCGGCGCTCCCCCACATGGGCAGCGTGTAGCTGATTAGCCACACAGCGCACGCGGCAAGCCTAAGACTCAGCACCCGTGGCCTGGTTAATCAGCCACGCATACTCGAATGCCGCCTGCCGCCACTTGGCGTAGCGTCCGGACACACCACCATGACCGGCGGCCATCTCAGTCTTGAGGAGGAATTCGCCGCCGGTGGCGACGTCGCGAAGCTTGGCCACCCACTTCGCCGGCTCGACATACAGCACGCGGGTGTCATTAAGCGAGGTCAACGCCAGAATATTCGGATACTCCTGCGGCGCGATGTTCTCGTACGGCGCATAGGAGGCCATGTAGTCGTAGACCTCCGGATCGTGGTACGGGTCGCCCCATTCCTCCCACTCCACCACCGTGAGCGGCAGCTCCGGCATGAGAATCGAGGTCAGCGGATCCACAAAGGGCACGTTAGCCTCGATGGCCTTGAACCTATCCGGCGCCATGTTCGCCACCGCGCCCATGAGCAGGCCACCGGCGGAACCGCCTTCAGCCACCAAGGTCTCCGGCGTGGTCACCCGGCGCGCGATGAGGTCATCAGCCACCGCGATGAAGTCAGTAAACGTGTTCTTCTTAGCCAGCATCTTGCCGTCGTCGTACCAGTTGCGGCCCATCTCACCGCCGCCGCGCACGTGCGCCATGGCAAAGATCATGCCGCGGTCCATAAGAGACAAACGGAAGACCGAGAAGTACGGGTCCATATTCGCCTCATAGGAGCCGTAGCCATAAAGCAACGTCGGGTTCGGCTGCGTGCGGTCCAAGTCCGCGCGGTGCACGATGGACACCGGCACCTTCCTCCCATCGGGAGCTTCAGACCACACACGGTAGGCCACGTACTCATCCTTGTCATAGCCGCCCGGAACTTCCTGCTCCTTGAGAAGCGTGTACTCGCCAGTGGCCACGCGGTAGTCAAAGAGCTGTGCCGGCTGGATGAAGGAGGTATAGCTCACGCGCAGCACCGGTGCATCCCACTCCGGGTTGCCGGCCACGCCAACGGTGTAGAGCTCCTCGTTGAAGTGGATCTCGCTAAGAGAGGACCAGCCTTCACGCACGTCCATCACCGCGGCACGGCCAATGCCGCCGCGGCGATAGCCCACGACGATTTGGTCGCGGTAGCAATCCACGCCCTCAATGCGCACTGTGTCATCATGCGGCATGAGGAGGGTGAGTTCATCTAGGGCAGGCAGATCCTCAGTAACCGGACAGTAGCCCAACGCAAAGTTGGGGCCGGTGGCATTGTGCGTGACCACCCAATAATCGGTACCTGCCACCACGGCGTGGTCGACGTCGTAGTCCACGCCGGCCTCGCGCTCCCAGAGGCAGCGGAACTCCCCTTCCGGATTATCCTGCTCGAGCACCCACACCTCATTCGTCGTCTTCGAGCCGGAGACAATCATGATGTACTTCTCGCTGCGGGTCGTGCCCACGCCAATGCCGAAACGCGAATCCTCCTCGCGCATGACCACGACGTCCTCCGACTGCGGGGTGCCCACGCGGTGGCGCCACACGGTGTCCGGCCGCCATGCGTCATCCACGGTGGTGTAGAAGATGAACTCCTCCCCCACCCACGTCGCGCCGTAGAAGATGCCTTCCAAGCGGTCCTCCAACAGCTCACCAGTGCGCAGATCCTTGATAAACAGCTCAAAGCGCTCGTCCCCAGCCACGTCGACCGAATAGGCCAACAAATCACCGGAATCGCTCACCGTGGACGCACCCAAGGCGAAGAACTCGTGGCCTTCGGCGAGCGCGTTGACGTCGAGAAGCACCTGCTCCCCGTCGGGAGCGCCTTCCTCCGGAATGGTCGGCGGCGTCCACGGATCAGAGCCTTCCGACACCGGGATGCGGCAGCTGTAGCCGTACTCCTTGCCCTCCTCAGTGCGGCCGTAGTACCAGTACTTGCCGCGGCGCTGGGGCACGGACATGTCCGTCTGCTTGATGCGGGACTTGACCTCGGAGAAGATGTTCTCCGTCAGGGTCTCCAGGTGCGCGGTGCGCTCCTTGGTGTAGGCGTTTTCCGCCTCAAGGTACTCGCGGGTCTCCGGGGCGTCTTTCTCACGCAGCCACTCGTAGTCATCGACGAAGCTGCGGCCGTGGAACTCTCGCGTGATGGGCCGCTTGGCAGCAATCGGGGCGTTCATTCAGCCTCCTTAAAAAGTGGTTCCGGACAGGCGTTCAAAGGCCTCAACATAACGCGCGCGGGTGGCCTGGACAACGTCGTCTGGCAGGCGCGGCGGCGTGGACTCCTTGTCCCACCCGGAGTTGGTGAGCCAATCGCGCACGTACTGCTTATCAAAGGAAGGCTGGACCTTGCCTTCCTCATAGGTATCGGCCGGCCAGTAGCGCGAGGAGTCCGGGGTGAGGACTTCATCGGCCAAGACCAAGGTGCCGTGCTTGTCGACGCCAAACTCGAACTTCGTATCCGCCAAAATAATGCCCTTCTCCTCCGCCAGTGCGGCGGCCGTGGCGTAGATGCGCAGGGTGGCATCGCGCAGCTCCTCGGCGCGTTCGCGGCCGAGCTTCTCCACGACGACATCGAAGGAAACATTCTCATCGTGGTCGCCCTGCTCCGCCTTAGTGGCTGGGGTAAAGATGGGCTCGGGCAGGCGGGAAGCTTCGGTCAGCCCCTCGGGCAGCTCGACGCCGCACACGCTGCCGGATGCCTTGTATTCCTTCAGCCCGGAGCCGGTGAGGTAGCCGCGGGCGACGCACTCGAAGGGCAGCATGTCGAGCTTCTGCACGACCATGGCGCGTCCGAGGACTTCTTCGGGAATGCGCTCATCATCGAGCGGGCCGGCGAGGTGGTTCGGGAAGTCAATGGCATCGAAGAAGAACTTCGAGGTCGCCGTGAGCACGCGGCCCTTGTCCGGAATGGCGGGCTCAAGGGCGTGGTCATAGGCGGAAATGCGGTCGGAGACCACCATGAGCAGGGTATTGCCGTCGATTTCGTAGATATCGCGCACCTTGCCGGAGGCGATGTGGGCATAGGAAGAAAGTTCTGGACGCATGACATACATCCTAGACCCGTCTAGGCTGCTTCAAGATACATCCCAAACTTGGGGAGTAAGGCCTGCGCAGCATCGGTGTACAAGAAGGAATCCCGCCGGCACCGGCGCTACCGGTTCAATGCATCCCCAGAATGGTCTAAAAGCTAGTGTTGGGTAGCCCGGGGATGTTGATAGAAGGTCGTTTCGATCAAATAAGGACGAGAAAACTCAATCTGGGCAACCTTATTTGATCGAAACGTACATGGACCGGGCCAGCGCGGTACGTTTTCGTAAATAGAGCGCCGAAAACTCGCGTTTGAGAGGGCTTGTCTGCGAAAACGTACCGCGCCGGGTCGCCCCAGCTCACCGGATACCCCCAGGCGCGTGAGCTAGAGGATTTCGCCCGGGGTGTAGGCCGCGGCCTTCGGGTGCTGGTCAACAATCGCCTTGATGCGGCCCAGAATCTGGCTCACCTGCGACTCGGCAGCACCGATGAAGGCGTGCTTGTCCGACAGCGCGGCCTCGAGGGCGGTGGCATCGAGCGGCAGGCGCTCGTCGGCAGCTAGGCGCTCGATAAGGTCCTGCTCCCCGCCATTCTCACGCATGTTGAGCGCCACGGCGACGGCATTTTCCTTAATAACCTCGTGCGCGGTCTCACGGCCCACGCCCGCGCGCACCGCCGCCATGAGGATGCGGGTGGTGGCGAGGAAGGGCAGGTAGCGCTCTAGCTCACGGTCGATCATCGCCGGGAAGGCACCGAATTCTGCCAGCACGGTGAGGAAGGTTTCAAACATGCCGTCAATGGCAAAGAAAGCATCCGGCAGTGCCACGCGGCGCACCACCGAGCAGAACACGTCGCCCTCGTTCCACTGCTGGCCGGACAGGTCCGCCACCATCGTCAGGTAGCCGCGCAGGATGACCTGGAAGCCACCGACGCGCTCGCAGGAGCGGGCATTCATCTTGTGCGGCATCGCGGAGGAACCAACCTGGCCCTCCTTGAAGCCTTCAGTCACGGTTTCGTTGCCAGCCATGAGGCGAATGGTCGTGGCCAGCGAGGACGGCGCAGCACCGAGCTCCACCAGCGCGGACACAGCATCAAAGTCGAGGGAGCGCGGGTAGACCTGCCCCACCGAGTTGAAGACGCGGGAGAAGCCTAGGTGATCCGCAATGCGGGTCTCCAGCGCCGCGAGCTTGTCTTCGGAGCCGCCCATCAGGTCGAGCATGTCCTGCGAGGTGCCCATCGGGCCCTTGATGCCGCGCAGCGGGTAGCGGCTCAGCAGGGATTCCACGCGCTCGATGCCCAGCAGCAGCTCGTCGGCAGCGGACGCGAAACGCTTACCCAGGGTCGTGGCCTGAGCGGCGACGTTGTGGGAACGGCCGGCCATCACCAGCGTCTGGTACTGCGCGGCACGCTCACCGATGCGTGAGACCACCGCGATGGCTTTATCACGGGTCAGCTCCAAAGAACGCAGAATCTGCAGCTGCTCCACGTTCTCCGTCAGGTCACGCGATGTCATCCCCTTGTGGATGTGCTCGCAGCCGGCCAGGGCGTTGAACTCCTCGATGCGCGCCTTGACGTCGTGGCGCGTCACGCGCTCACGCTCCGCGATGGAGGCGAGATCTACGTTCTCAACCTGCGCCTCGTAGGCGGCGATAGCCGAGGCAGGGATGTCGACGCCAAGATCCTTCTGCGCCTTCATCACCGCGATCCACAGCTGGCGCTCCAGGATGATCTTGTGTTCTGGGGACCAGATTTCAGCCATCTCTGGGGAAGCGTATCGAGCGGACAGGACGTTGGAAATGTTCTTCTTTTCAGCCACGTCGCTCATTATTCCACGCCTCGCCCCAAAGGAGGCATTATCAGCAGATTAGATGCTGATCTGGCCCTTCTCCGCTGGCAGCGCGATGTCTGTGCGGAAGAAGCTGCCCTCCAGCTCGATACCGCCGAGAACCTCGTAGGCGGCGGCGCGGGCATCGGCGAGGGTGGCACCACGGCCGAGAACGTTGAGGACGCGCCCACCGTTGGAGACGTAGCCGCCCTCCCCCGTGGTGGTGCCGGCATGGAGGATCCGGGTGGGATCATCAAGATCCGAGGAGGTAATCGGATCGCCCTTGCGCGGCGAAGCCGGGTAGCCCTCGGCGGCCAGCACCACGGTGACGGCATAGCCGTCTTCCCACTCCAGCGGCGCCAGCTCCGCTAGCTGTCCGGTCGCGGTGGCATTCAAAACCTCACCCAGCGGAGACTTCAGCAAGGCGAGCACCGCCTGCGTTTCCGGGTCACCGAAGCGGGCATTGAATTCCACCACGGCTGGGCCTTCCTTGCCCCATGCCAGGCCGGCGTACAGCAAGCCAGAGTAGGGAGTGCCACGCTTGACCATTTCCTTGGCTACGGGCACGCAGACTTCGTCGACGATGCGCTGGACGCCGTCGGCAGGCAGCCACGGCAGCGGGGTGTAGGCGCCCATGCCGCCGGTGTTGGGGCCTTCATCGTTGTCATAGGCGCGCTTGTGGTCCTGTGCTGGGAGCAGCGGGACGACGGTCTCACCGTCCACCAAGCAGAACAGGGAGACTTCGGGGCCGTCGAGGAAGGACTCGAGCAGCACCGGGTTGCCGGCGGCGTGGACGGCGTCGACGTGTGCGCGGGCGTCCTCGCGGGATTCGGTCACCACCACGCCCTTGCCGCCGGCCAGGCCATCATCCTTGACCACGAAGTGCGGGCCAAAGCGGTCCAGCGCGGCCTCAATGTCCGCATCGCTGGTACCGGGGGCGAGCTGCTCCGAACGGGCGGTGCGCACACCGGCGGCCGCCATGACATCCTTGGCAAAGGCCTTGGATCCCTCGATCTGTGCCGCGCTTGCCGACGGCCCGAAGACCGCAATGCCGCGCTCACGCAGAGCATCCGCCACGCCCTTCACCAGCGGCACCTCCGGCCCGATGACGACCAGATCCGCATCAATATCAACCGCCAGCTCCGTCATACGCGCGGGATCGTCCACCTGGGAATACTCCGGGTGAATAGTGGCTTGCTTGGCATGTGCCGGAGAACCCGGCGCGATGTGCAAATCGGTAACAGAGGGGTCAGATTTAAGGCCAGTGAGCAGGGCGTGTTCGCGGCCGCCCGAGCCAATAACGAGAATGCGCATGCCGTCTATCTTAACTGGCGGTAGCCTAGGGGCCATGTCTTCCGTATTTACAAAGATCATCGAGGGCGAGCTGCCTGCTCGCTTTGTCTACCGCGACGAGAAATGCGTGGCATTTTTGTCCATCGAGCCGCTGCGTTACGGCCACACCTTGGTGGTGCCGATCGAGGAGGTCGACAAGTGGACTGACCTCGATTCTCAGACTTGGGCACACCTCAATGAGATCGCCCTAGAGATCGGCGGCGCCATTAAGACGGCCTTTGATACCCCGCGCACCGGCTACATCATTGCTGGCTTCGACGTGCCGCACACTCACATCCACCTCTTCCCCACCGAGAAGATGGAAGACTACGACTTCGCCAAGGCCTTCGCTGCCGACGCCACCGACCCCGCCGCCATGGACGAGGCCGCCGCGCGCATCCGCCAGCACCTCGGCACGGATGAGGACGGCCGCCGCGACAGCTAAGAGCTGACTGCTACCTTTGGCAGCTAGGCACTAGCTGCCGCCTTGGGGAGGCGGACGGTAAAGACCGATCCGCTGCCCAGCTCGGAGTCCACGGAGATCGAACCGCCGTGTTGCTCCACGAGTGATTTCACGATGGCCAAGCCCAAGCCCGAGCCACCCGTATCGCGGGTTCGTGAAGTATCCGCACGGTAGAAGCGCTCAAAGATATGGGCCGCATCTTCGGGGGAGATGCCCTTGCCGTCATCGGCGACGTCGATAAGCACGTGCTCCTCATCATCCCGCAGGGTCAGCGTCACCGATGCCTCCTCACCACCGTGGCGGATACCGTTGGACACCAAGTTAAGTAGCACCTGGTGCAGGCGGTCCGCGTCACCGTTGACCATCGGAATCCCGGAGGCCTCATTCTTGACGTTGATCGTGCGGCCAGCAAAGGCCGCGCGTGCCGAAGAACCCACGGAAAGCACGAGCTCCAACATGTCTACCTCGCGCATATCCAAGCGCGATCCCTCCGCACGCGTCAGGGCGAGCAAGTCCTCCACCAGCAACGACATACGCTGCGATTCGGCGTCGATCTTGCTGAAGACAAATTCCGGATCCTTAGTCGCCCCCGAACGGTATAGCTCCGTGTAGCCGCGCAGACTGGTCAGCGGGGTGCGCAATTCATGGGAAGCATCGCCGACAAAGCGGCGCATCTGCTGCTCTTTTTCCTGTGCATGGACGACGGAGTTCTGCAACCGCCCCAGCATGACGTTAAGCGCCGCGGCCAGCTGGCCTACCTCGGTGTGTGGCGGCCACTCCGGCACACGTTTATCCAGGTTGCCGGCCGCGATTTGGGAGGCCGTTTTTTCCACCACGCGCAGCGGACGCAGCGCCCGGTGAATAAGCCACATGCCTACGAGCGCGATGATGAGCATGACCAGCGCCGCGATAATGACCTGGACCATCGCCAGGCCTTTAAGGATGGAGTTTTCCGTCGTCATGTCTTTAGCGACAACCACCACGGAGCCATCCGTTTTGAGCTTCGCCACGGCGCGCCATTCGGTTTCGCCCTGAATTGAGCGAACGGTGCTAGGTTCACCGCCAACGACTACCGAACGAGCATCCGGCAACGCCGCCGTCGGCCGCGTAGTCACCACGGAGCCATCGGGATAATACGCCAGTGCTACATAGTCCGTCGGGGGGCGGCGGCTCCCGTCCTGCGGCGTGTAGAAAGCCGCGTCGAGGTTGCTGGCCCAAGAACTCAGGGCATCATTCAGCTCGGTGTCCACACGGGTGTAGAGCACGTTGCGCATGATCGACGAGACCGCCAGGGAGGACATAGCCAGGCCCAGGCCCGAAACCAGCACCATCAGGACGAGCAGCCACGTGCGCAGGGGCAGCGCTTTAGGGCGCTGCATGCGCCGGCGCAGGGCGCTATTCCGCACCGGCGTGGATCCAGCATCCGGCCCCTGAGGGTTCGCGGTGGATTCGCTCATAGTGAAAAAGCCTACGAGCGCGGTGTGCGCAGCACATAACCGACACCGCGGACGGTGTGGATGAGCGGTGTATCGCCGGTATCAATCTTGCGGCGCAGGTAAGAAATGTAGGACTCAACCACGTTGCCATCGCCGCCGAAGTCGTAGTGCCAAACGTTATCCAGGATCTTGGACTTGGACAGCACCACCTCGCGGTTCTGCATGAGGTAGCGCAGTAGGTTGAACTCGGTGGGCGAAAGCTCCACGATCTCCCCTGCCTTGGTGACCTCGTGGGTGTCATCATTGAGGGTGAGGTCGGCGTAGGTCATGGTGGCGTCGCCGTTCTGGTCATCCACCGTGCTGCCGCGGCGCAGGATCACGCGCAGGCGGGTGATGACCTCTTCGAGGCTGAAGGGCTTGGTGACGTAGTCATCCGCACCAATGGTCAACCCATGGATGCGCTGATCCACGCTGTCTTTGGCGGTGAGGTAGAGGACGGGGCCGTCGAGCCCCTCCGCGCGCAGCTTGCCCAGCAACTCAAAACCATCCATGCCTGGCATCATGACGTCCATGATGTAGGCATCAGGGTTGATCTCACGCGCGATGCGCAGGGCTTCGTTGCCAGAGTTGGCGCTGTGCACGTCGAAACCTTGAAATTTCAGGGAGACGGTGAGCAACTCAACAATATTTGGCTCGTCATCGACGACAAGTACCTTGACGTCCTTTGAATCATCCATGGTCCCGCTTTGGTCCTTTCTCCGCTTCTCTTAACGCCAGGTGGCGCCAGGGATATCTCATTCAGAATGAGAAGTATTGCACTACGCCTTCCCAGCGTACTGAGCGGAGTCTGTACGTGCGCTGTGAACCAAACTAGTCCCACGCGATGTTGTCCAAATCCAAACCTTCCGCCCGGGCTTGCGCTTCAATCAGTTGGCGCAAGTAGCCGGCATTACCGCGGTAGGTCTCATCGAAGCGCGGATCCTCGCAGTACATGCGCGCCAGGATCACTTGCTTGGACCTCGACACCGGGTACCACTGGGCAATGAGGGCGCGGTGCTTGTCGACGATCTCCTTCGCCTCCTCGCTGCCTGCCTTTAGTCCCGCCTTCGCGGCCTCCTCTAGCTCGGCCGCAAAGTGTTCATGCTCCACGGAGAATTCCTCCCAGTCCTTCTTTCCCATCGATTCCGCGACGGCCGCACTGGCCGCCCACTCTGTGCTGTCTCCCCACTTCTCGTGGGCTTCTTCCTGCAATTGGGGCCATGCGTCACCCAGGTTGCGCATTTTTTGGCTGGGGCTTAGGTTCTTATCCATTTCAGTCTCCTCAATTAGTCTTTCCACTGCGTACAACATGGCATCGACGTCGGCTCGCCGCTTCTGCAAAGCCTCGTGTTGGGCACGGAGGCGGGCCAGGGTGGCGGAGGAAGGGGCATCGAGAAGCACTGCGATGTCCTTCAGTTCAATTCCCACGCTGCGATAAATCAGGATGTCCATCCCGCGTTGCACGTCATCTTCGGTGTACAGGCGGTGATCACCCCCAGTGCGCCACTGTGGGCTGAGCAGCCCAATGTCATCCCAGTGCCGCAACGTGCGGGTGGTGACTTTGAGGATTTCGGCAACGTCGCCGATGCTGTAGTCGTTACGCATGCCGTTGAGCCTAAAAGTTGACGTCGCGTTAAGTGCAACTCCTGCCACTCAGCACATGTTTTTGCCTACGATAATGAAGCATGACTCACGCCTCGACACGCACTGACCGCCTCACCGTGGCTGCTTGGGCCCTGTGGGACTGGGGTTCGGCAGCTTTCAACGCGGTTCTCGTGACGTTTATTTTCTCGGTCTACCTCACCGACTCGGTGGGCCAGCAGATTGATTCGCAGTTCACACCGGCACAATGGTTGTCGTGGTCCATGACGGTGGCGGGGCTGGTGATTTTTGCGGTCACCCCCGTGATGGGCCAGCGCTCTGACCGGCTGGGCACGCGGCGGCGCGCGCTGGGTTTCTGGTCCCTGCTGACGTTCTTGGTCATGGCTAGCTTATTCTTCATCCGCAATGATGCGCCCGCGTATTTCTGGCTCGGGCTTATCGGCCTGGCGGTAGGTTCGATGACCATCCAATTCGCCGAAGTCAATTACTTTGCCCAGCTCAATCAAGTGGCCTCCGAGGACAAGGTGGGCCGGGTATCCGGCTTGGGATGGTCGGCGGGCTATTTCGGCGGCATCGCGCTGCTGCTCATCTGCTATTTCGGATTCGTCTCCGGCGAGGGCGGCGCACTAGGGCTAAACACGGAGGGCGGCTGGAATATCCGGCTCGTAGCGTTGCTTTCAGCAGCGTGGTTTGGGTTGTCTGCCATTCCTGTGTTGCTGCGTGTGCCGGAGATTGCGCCGTCGGGTGAATCGACGGGTGGTGTGGCGGCGTCTTACCGCGAGCTGTGGCGCACGGTGGTGACGCTGTGGCGGGAGGACCGCAATGCCTTTGCTTTCCTCTTCGCTTCGGCCATTTTCCGCGATGGGCTCTCGGCCGTGTTCAGCTTCGGGGCGGTGCTGGGGGTGTCCGTCTATGGATTGTCTCCCGGTGACGTGCTCATCTTCGGCGTTGCCGCCAACGTTGCGGCCGCGCTCGGCGCGGTGGCGGGCGGGCTGATCGACGACCACGTGGGCCCCAAAGCCATCATCCTCACCTGCCTGGCTATCTTGACGCTCATGGCCGGCATCATGTTCGTGGCGCAGGGGCCGACGGCCTTCTGGATCTGCGGACTCATCTTGTGCCTATGTGTGGGACCAGCCCAGGCTTCCGCCCGCGGTTTCTTGGCGCGCGTTGCCCCGCCAGGGCGCGAAGGCGAGATGTTCGGCCTCTACGCCACGACCGGGCGGGCCGTGGCGTGGTTGACGCCTTTCCTGTTCGGTGTCTTCGTCTCACTGTTGGGCCAAGGCGACCGGGGAGGCGTGCTCGCCATTGGGCTGGTCCTGCTCGTAGGAGCCCTCGTGCTCATCCCGGTCAAAGACCCCGCCAAGGTGTGAGCTCCTTCGACGTAGCCCCCTTTTAATGTGTGGCGCTTAACGCCGGCACATTAAAAGTCCTGCGGGCGCGGGATGTTGCGCAGGTTGGACTTCGCCATGGTGAGCATCTGACCCACGCCGCCGCCGAAGACGGTGCGGGTTGCCGCCTTGGAGAAGCCGAGCAGCTGCTCAAAGGTCAGTGTGGGTGGCAGGGAGAGGGCGTTGGGGTCGGTGACGACGTCGATAAGCGCAGGCCCGTCGTAGGCCAAAGCCTCCTTGATGAGGCGCGGCGCTTCCTTCGGGTCCTCGATGCGGAAGTGCTTGATGCCCGCGCCCTCCGCAATCTTGGCGTAGTTCACGTGCTCGTGGTCGGTCTCATGCTCCGGCAGGCCCTGGACCAGCATCTCCAGCTTGACCATGCCGAGGGAAGAGTTGTTGAACACGAACATCTTCACCGGCAGGTTGTGCAGCTTCACCGTGAGCAGCTCTCCCATGAGCATGGACAGCCCACCGTCGCCGGAGAAAGTGATGACTTGGCGGTCCGGGTGTGCCGCCTGCGCGCCGATGGCCATCGGCAGGGCGTTGGCCATGGTGCCGTGGCGGAAGGAACCAATCTGTTCGCGCTTGCCGTTCGCAGTGATGTAGCGCGCGCCCCAGACATTGCACATGCCGGTATCGACGGTGAAGATGGCGTCGTCATCGGCCTGCTGGTCGATGAGGTCGGCGATGTACTCCGGGTGGATCGGCGTGTGCTTTTCGACGCCTGAGGTGTAGGCCTCAACGACGTGATGCAGCTTGTCGTAGTGCTTCTTGAGCATCTTGTCGAGGAAGGAGCGATCCTTCTTCTCCTCCACGTGCGGCAGGATGTTCTCAATGGTGGCGGCGACATCACCCGTCACCGGATACTTAATGCGGGTGCGGCGGCCAATGTGGGAGCCATCGATGTCGACCTGGGCCACGTTGGCATCCGGCAGGAAGTCGTTGTAGGGGAAGTCCGTGCCCAGCAGGATGAGCAGGTCTGCCTCGTGGGTGGCCTCGTGTGCCGCACCGTAGCCGAGCAGGCCGGACATACCGACGTCGAAGGGGTTGTCGTACTGGATGTACATCTTGCCGCCCAGGGCGTGGCCGATGGGAGCCTTGATCTTCTCGGCCAGCGCAAGGACCTGCTCACGGGCATTCTTGACGCCGGCGCCAACGAAGAGGGCGACAGTCTTGGCCTCATTAATGGCCTGGGTCAGCGCAGCGGCCTCTGCCGGGTCCGGGTAGACAACCGGGCGGCCGGAGGAAATAACGGAGGAGGTGAAGGTGTCCTCTTCCGCCTCTTGAGTGGAGACATCGCCCGGGATGACGAGGACGGACACGCCCTTGCCAGCCATGGTGCTCTGAATGGCGTGGTGCAGGACCACACCTCCCTGCTCCGCAGAGTTGACCATCTCGCAGTAGCCGGAGCATTCCTGGAAGATGGCCTCCGGGTGAGTTTCCTGGAAGAATTTCGAGCCGATCTGGCGGGAAGGAATGTGGCTGGCCAGGGCAAGGACCTTGGCGCCGTTGCGGTGGGCGTCGTAAAGCCCCTGAATAAGGTGCGTATTTCCCGGACCGCAGGAGGCAGCGCACACGGCGAGGTTGCCGGTGGTGAGGGAATCGGCCTCAGCGGCGAAAGCTGCGGCCTCTTCGTTGCGGACGTGGACCCACTCGATGGAGGATTGCCGCACCGCATCCACGATGGGGTTGAGGGAATCACCAACGAGGCCATAGATGCGCTTGACCCCCTGGGCTTCCAAGGTTTCTACGAGTTGCGTGGCGTAATTGCGTGCCATGTTTTACCTCTCTAACTTTTGTCGCTAACGGCACCCAGTGTTCTCCTACCCGATGATGTTTCGCCACCATAAAGCTGCTTTCTCACGTCACGCAGACTTTGTGACTTTAACAACAAGCCAACATTCAAAGCTTTGAAACTGTAACGACCGTTCGCTATAGTTTCGCAGCATGACAGACGTTCACACGAAAGCCTCCGCAGAGGCCTTAAGCACCTCAGCAACCCGCCGGTGGACCTTCTTTGGCGTAGTCTCCCTAGGCCTTCTCATGATCGGCCTGGACAACTCAATCCTCTACACCGCACTGCCAGAGCTCTCCGAGCAACTCCATGCGAACTCTCTGCAGCAGTTGTGGATCATCAACGCTTACGCGCTCATGCTCGCCGGACTCCTGCTGGGAACCGGCACGTTAGGTGACAAGATCGGCCACCGCCGCATGTTCGTTATCGGTCTCTGGGTCTTCGGCATCGCGTCGCTGGCCGCGGCACTTGCGCCCGGCGCGTGGGAGCTTGTCGCCGCCCGTGCTTTCTTGGGACTCGGCGCCTCCATCATGATGCCCGCTACCCTGGCGCTGATTCGCTTGACCTTTGAAGATGAGATTGAGCGCAACACCGCCATCGGCATTTGGGGTTCCATCGCCGTCGTCGGCGCGGCCGCAGGCCCCACGGTAGGTGGGTTCTTGCTTGAGCACTTCTGGTGGGGATCGGTCTTTTTGGTCAACGTGCCCATCGTCATCATCGCGCTCACCCTCACTGCGTTCCTCGCCCCGCCTAACGTGGCGAACCCGGCGAAGCATTGGGATTTCTTATCTTCCCTTTATGCGCTGATCACGCTGGCCTCGCTGGTGCTTCTCATCAAGTCTGTAGCCAGCCCCCACCTCAACGCCATGCTTATTGGGGGCGCGCTGGCTGCCTGCCTCATTGGTGCTGTCTTCTTCACTCGCCGCCAGCACAAACTGGAAGAGCCGCTTCTCACCTTCGATATCTTCCGCTCCCCCATCTTCAGTGGTGGCGTGTTGGCCGCAGCCGGCGCCATGTTTGGCATGGCCGGGCTGGAAATGACCACCACGCAGAAGCTGCAGTTGGTGGACCTCTACTCTCCACTGCACGCTGGGCTCATCATTTCCCTCATCGCGATTGCAGCGCTGCCCATGTCTGCGCTGGGTGGGGCTAACCTGCACCGCTGGGGTTTCTTGCCCATCATTGCCGGCGGCTTCCTCGCCATGGCAGCAGGCATTGGCTGCGTGGTGTGGGGCGGCACGCACGAGGTCTTCCCCGCATACCTGGCTGGTCTGTTCGTCACCGGTCTCGGCGCGGGTTTCGTGATGTCGGTGTCCTCCACCGCCATCATCGGCGCCGCGCCTGCCTCACGTTCCGGAATGGCCGCGGGCGTGGAGGAAGTTTCCTATGAATTCGGCACGCTGCTGTCCATTGCGGTCACCGGTTCAGTGTTGCCTATGCTCTATAAGGGCGGGCTGCCCGAGAACATTCAAAGCTTGGGTATGGATGCACTCCACGACCCCGCGCTCGCAGAGGCTGCCGGCCCCGCGTACACCGACGCATATCTGGCCACCGCCGCTGGACTCGGCGTAGTCATGCTCATCTTCGCCGCGGTCACGGGCTGGTGCTTCCGCACCAACCCCACTTCGGGAGATGCCGATGCCACGCGTAAGTAAGAAGGTTGAGGCGCTCGAAAAGGCACTCGCCATCATCGAGAAGGATGGCGTCCACGCACTAACCTACGATTCCCTGGCCACCGCCACAGGCATGAGTAAGTCGGGGCTCATCTACCCCTTCCCTACCCGCCACGAGCTGCTCATTGACTGCCACAAGCTCTGCGCGGAGCGCTGGGAGGAAGAGCTCATCGGGCTCTCCGGTGGCAAGACGGCGGAGCAGTTGAGTCCTCGCCAGCGCTACCGCGCCACATTGGAGTCGATGGGCAAGAATGACCCGCTCATTGAATTGCTCATGTCCATCCACTCGCAGTCCCATCCGGACTTCCAGGAGGTGTGGAAGGACGTCGATAGGCGCTGGATCCCCGACCCTACCGACGAGGATGAATCCGTCGTGCTGGCCTCGATCATCGCCGACGGCCTGTGGGTCCACGATCACCTCACCGACCGCCCCCTGCCGCCACAGCGACGCCGCGCGCTTATCGACGTTGCCTTAGGCCACCTCGCCGAATAAACCCCAACTATGAAAAAGGGGCCTTGAAAAAGGCCCTTTTGAGCTGGAGACGAGACTTGAACTCGCAACCTACGCATTACAAGTGCGTTGCGCTACCAATTGCGCCACTCCAGCACCGCGGCTAATCCGCTATGGGAATCGTACCTGAGCCCACCCCCTAGAATGAAAGCCAGGGTGCCTGCGCTGCGGAAAAGTGGGCGTGAATGCCGCGAAAAGCACTGGCAGGTGCATAAATCGACGGTAGTTACTAAAGTGCTGACTTACCGAACCCAGAAGTGTTGTTGAGGTCTATCTTTTCCGTGTCTGTTCTTTCTTCCTTGCGCCAGCGCCTGCTGTACCGGTCGGCTCCGGTCGCCACCATTGACGCCGCTAAGGCCGCACCACCGCCCTCCCCTCTCGCCCCTGTCGATCTCACCGATCCGGCCCAGGTCACCGGCGTCATGGAGATCGCTGCACGCGTTGGTGAAATCCTCATTGCAGCGGGCTCAGCCAATACCGACGTGCAGGCGCAGATTCACCTCGTCGCATCCTCATATGGCCTTCACTACTGCCACGTGTCGATTCTGATGAACACCATCACTATCCACACCTCCATCGGCACCGGGCCGGATAGGCACAACCTCCACGTCTTCCGTGTAGCGCCGAGCATCGCCGTGGACTTCACCAAACTCTCCGCCGTCGACCGGCTCATCCGCTCCATCCACTCCGGTGCGACCCCGCCGGCGATGGCGGAAAAAATCCTGGATGACATCGACGCGATGAAGAACCCCTATTCCAAAACCACCATCGTCAGCGCATGGGGTGCCATGGGTGGATTCATCGCCGTGATGCTGGGCGGCGACCTTCTCGTCGGTGTTGTCACCTTCCTCATTTCAGCACTCATTATGGGCACGAACATGTTCCTGGCGGACTATCGCTTGCCGCCCTTTTATCAAAACCTCGTCGGCGGCCTGCTCGCCGTTGTCCCTGCCGCCATCCTCTACAACGTCTTCGCGGGATTTGGCATCCAAATGCTGCCCTCCCAAATCATCGGTTCCGGCATCATCGTGCTGGTGGCGGGCCTGACCTTGGTGCAGTGTCTGGTGGACGGCATCACGCGCGCGCCCGTGACTTCATCCGCCAAGTTCTTTGAGGCTTTGATGTCCACCGGCGCTATCATCGCCGGCGTTGGCCTAGGTATCCAGGTGGCGGCGTGGTTGGGCTTCAGCCTGCCGCCGCTGGCGACACTCGCCCCGCCCGTCTATCACCAAATCCCCCTTCTGGTGCTGTGCGGTGGAATCGGTTCCGCCGCCTTCGCACTAGCGCTGGGAGCCTCGTGGTCCGAGGTCACCATCTCTGGGCTCACCGCGGCCGCCGGTATGGTTTTCTACTATTTCCTCGTCGTCTTATTGGGCGTCGGAGCTGTCGTCGCCTCCGGTATTTCGGCCGTGGCGGTCGGCCTCGCCGGTGGTCTCCTCTCCCGCCGCTACATGATGCCGCCGCTCATCACCATGATCGTGGGCTATACCCCCATGCTGCCGGGCCTGACTTTGTACCGCGGCATGTACGCCATGCTCAACGAACAGCTCATTACCGGTCTGACCAACCTGGCCAGCGCCCTCGCCATTGCCGGTGCACTAGCCGCTGGCGTGGTCTTCGGCGAGCGAGTGGCCCGCCGCCTGCGCCGCCCGCAGTACTTCCGCCCGTACACCGCCTTCAAGCGCCTGGGCACGTTCTCCTTCTCGCGCGCTACCCGCTTGGCCCAGCGCGCCCGCATTCCGCGCGTCCCCCTATCGCCCTTCGCTCCGCGCCACAACCTGCCGGCCCCACCTCCGCAGTACGGCCCCAAACCGCCCACGCCTGCACAGCAGGCGCGCTTCCAGCAGGGCGATGCCGTCACGGACATGTGGCCCGTCACCACGCAATTTCCAGCGCAGCGCCCCACCTACACGGTGCCCGGCAAAGATGACCCGAGCGCCCCATCGGCGTCGCAATAGCGTAGAATAGCCGGTCTGAAAGCTTTCACACTTCATCCCAGGAGGACTCCGTGCCACCAAAGGTCACAGATACTCAGCCCGCCGCTGATCAGACTCATGCAGTAGAGGAAGAGACCGCCCGCGCCGCGCGTCGCGTCGTCGCCACCTATGCGGAGGATTTCCTCGACGGCGTGACCCTCATGTCGATGCTGGGCGTCGAACCAGAAGGCTTGGTCCACCGCAAGGTTTTGGCTGAGCAAGCCGATGCCGCTCCGAAGAAGAGCAGCAAGAAGGCAACGAAGAAGGCCTCCAAGAAGTCCACCAAGAAGACGACGAAGAAGGCTACGAAGAAAGCCACCAAGAAGGCCACGAAGAAGTCGACCAAAAAGGCTACAAAGAAGGCAACTAAAAAGGCCGCGAAGAAGGCCTAGTTATGTCCGGGCGCAGCAATAGCTTCGTAGTCGTGGCCAACCGCCTACCGGTGGACCTCGAGACCGCCGCCGATGGCACCCGCGAGTGGAAGGCCTCCCCTGGGGGCCTCGTCACCGCGCTCTCCCCTGTCCTAGAAGAACACCAGGGCTGCTGGGTGGGCTGGCCCGGCGTGGCCGACGAGGCTCCCGAGCCTTTCACCACCGACAACGGTGTCCTGCTTCACCCGGTGCGCCTGACGCAGGAGGATTTTGAGGCCTTCTACGAGGGCTTTTCCAATGCCACCCTGTGGCCGCTCTACCACGACCTCATCGTCACCCCCATCTATAACCGCGACTGGTGGGACACCTACCGCGAGGTCAACCTGCGTTTTGCCAACGAGGTGGCGGCCGTCGCTGCGGAGAATGCCACGGTGTGGGTGCAGGACTATCAGCTGCAGCTCGTGCCTGGCATCCTGCGCCAGCTGCGCCCCGATCTCACTATCGGTTTCTTCCTCCACATCCCCTTCCCCTCCCCGGATCTCTTCCGCCAGTTGCCGTGGCGTGAGGAGCTGGTGCGGGGGCTTCTCGACGCCAACTTGATCGGCTTCCACCTCGAGTCCAACGCCCGCAATTTCTTGGAGCTGGCCCGCACTCAGGGCCTCACAGTAGAAGGCGAGGTCAGTACCCGCGAGGTGACCGCCCACATCGTGACGAATAGCGGTCATTCCGTCGGGGTCGGGGCCTTTCCCATCTCCATTGCGGCGAGTGAGTTCGCTGAGGGTGGCGATGCAGAGGACGTCGCCCAGCTCCGCGCTGAGTTGGGCAACCCCGCACACGTCATTTTGGGGGTCGACCGCTTGGATTACACGAAGGGAATCCTGCAGCGCCTCACTGCCTTCGAGGAACTCCTCGAGACCGGGGCACTGAATCCGGAAGAAGTAACCTTCGTCCAACTGGCTACTCCCTCGCGCGAGCGCATCGATCATTACCGCGCCACGCGCTCGAAGGTGGAGGAAGCTGTGGGCCGCATCAATGGACGCTTTGGGCGCCTCGGCGCGCCGGTGGTGCATTACCAGCACAGTTCCGTGCCGAAGGACGTCCTGCGGCGCTACTACCGGCTCGCGGACATCATGCTGGTCACGCCGTTCAAGGACGGCATGAATCTGGTGGCCAAGGAATACGTGGCTTCCCACAGCGATGGCTCCGGCGCACTCGTGCTCTCCGAATTCGCAGGCGCTGCAGCAGAGCTCACCCAAGCCAACTTGTGCAATCCCTTCGACATCGAGTCCATCAAGCGCGCGCTACTCTCCGCGGTCAAGGCGCTGGAGGAATCCCCCGAGACCATGCGCGAGCACATGATTGCTATGAACGAGCAAGTCCGTCAGCACGATATCGCGCTGTGGTCGCAGTCCTTCCTCGGCGCGTTAAACCAGGAGCAAGCATGACGCAGCACCGAACAGCTGCAGCGCTCACCTCTGTGCTCAGCACTGCGCTGCTCGCGCTTGGGGTAGCCGGGTGCGCTTCCACGGAGGAGGAACCTACCCCACGCGGCGACGACCGCATTGTGGGGAAGGATTGGCAGGTTATCAACCTCTATACCTCCCCTGATGCTCCTTCCACCATTCCGGACGACACCGCGCAGGTGCCGCACATGAGTTTCGGCGAGCACACCGCCGTGGGCTCAACTGGCTGTGTCTCCTTCACTGCTGAGGTTTCGTTCCACAAGGATGACAAGGCCTCCACCATCTGGGAGGGCGATGTGATGCGGGTGGAGAAAGCCATCTACGAGAGCCCGCCGCGCAGTGTTGATTGTGAGGGCTCGGTGCAGTGGGCCGATTCGCTCATGCGCAACCTCATCGCCGAAGGCCATGAATTTGACTTTTCCCTTAACCCCAACAATCAACTGGTCTTGACGCTGCGCACCGACAAGGTGGATTCCCCCATCATCCGCATGGCCTCACTGTAGCCCTGAAGATTTCAGCGCTAGGGTGGGGACCATGATTGATGCCCTTGCCTCCGCTGAACACCTCGCGGTCGTTTCCGACTTTGATGGCACCTTGGCAGGCTTTGCCCGTAACGCATATGAAGTAAGCCCAGAGCAGCGCTCGCTCGATGCCCTGGCCGCCCTAGCTCAACTCCCGAACACTACCGCCGCGGTGCTCTCTGGCCGGCACCTAGAGGGCCTAAAACAGGTGTGCCCGCTGCGCGAACCGGTGCTTTTTGGCGGCTCACACGGAGCTGAGTCCTCGTGGGAGAATTCCGCCCTCACCCCAGAAATGGAAGCGCATCTGGCTAAGAAGGAAACAGAGCTCAAAGAAATTATTGCCCGCCACCCCGGCGCGGAATTGGAAATCAAGCCCTTCCAGCGCGTGCTGCACCTGCGCGCATTGGAATTGCAGGACCCGGACGCCGCGGCCGCAGCATATGCGGAGGGAGAGGCACTAAGCGCCGATGGTTTCCCCAAGACTGCGGGCAAGTGCGTCGTCGAGTTTTCCGCAACGCAGGCCACGAAGGGCACATGGATAGCGGCCCTCCGCCAGCGCGTCGGCGCCACGGCGGTGGTCTTCTTAGGGGATGACACCACCGACGAGGACGGCTTCGCCGTGCTCAACCAGCCGCCGGACCTCGGTGTCAAGGTCGGTGAGGGCGATACGCAGGCGGCGCTGCGCGTGCCCGATATCGCGGCGGTGACGGAGTTCCTCGAAGAGCTCGCCGCCGCCCGCGCGCAGCACAGCGCTTAAGCCCCAGCCGGGGCCACGGTCCGCCCAGACTGAAAGGTAGTCGGCAACAGTGTGCGCGGCACCTCGCCGCGCCCCTCGATGAGGCGGGCCAGCATGCGCCCGGCCGCCGCCCCCTTCTCCTTGTTCGGCTGCACGACGGTGCTCAGCCCCAGCGCCAGGGCGGGCGCAATGCCGTCGAATCCGGTGACAGAAAGCTGCTCGGGCACCGCAATTCCATGATCGCGGGCATAAGCGATAACACCGAGCGCCATCGAATCCGTCGTACACAACACCGCGGTGAGGTCCGGGTGCCTAGTCAGCAATTCCTCCGCAGCCGCATAGGCGGTGCGCGGATCATTGATATGGCGCGTCACCACGGGGATACGTGCAGGATCGAGGCCGGCTTGCCCGAAGACATCGAGTGCACCCAATACACGTGAGCGCTGCACGTGCATATCCGCCGCGGCCAGTTGCGCGGCCGTCACTTCGCCGTCGAGGCGTTCGCGGTGTAGGCGGATGGCAAGGATGCCGATGCGGGTATGGGAGGCGTCGACAAGCGCCTGCGCCGCCGGAGCGATCGCGGCGCGGTCATCGATGCCCACGAAGGGCAGGCCCGAGTCTGTGGGCTGGTCGCACACCACCACCGGCAGGCCGCGGCGCCGCACTGCTTCAAGGTAAGCATCACCCGCCGCCACGGAATAGACCACGAAACCGTCGACGGCAGCCGACCCTACGAGCTGCGCTGCCTGGGCGTCACTAGGAACACCGACGGTATCTGGACCAGCGGGAATAAGGGTAAGCGTTGTGCTCGCTCCTGCCGAGGCCTCCGCCATGCCGGCGAGGAAATCCACCGAGGCCATGTCCTCGAAGGCATAGGACAGGTGCTCGGTGAGCAGGACACCCAGCGACCCCTGGCGGCGCGTGCGCAAGCTGCGCGCCGTGGGATCCGGTCCTGTGTAGCCACGCTCAGCCGCCGCGGCGAGGATGCGCTCCCGAGTGGCAGGCGCCAGCTGGTCTGGGCGGTTATACGCGTTGGACACCGTGGTGGGCGAAACCCCGAGTTCGGCGGCCAAGGAGGCCAGCGTCGTGCTGCGTTTAGACATGACGGTAAGGTTACCCGTTTTCAACTCATTATCATTTGACAACAATTTTCACTAAAGCGTAGAAATAGGGACATGACCACTTCCTTCTCACGCCGTGCTTTCCGACGTCCCACCGCCCTCCTCTTCGCCGCCACCCTGGGCGCCGCCACGCTGAGCGCCTGCTCCTCCAGCGGCGATAACGCCGATGGCGGCTCGGATGCCGGTTCCGATAAGGAGACAATCCAGGTCGTCGCCTCGACCTCCATCTGGGCTGACGTGGCCCAGGCGGTGGTCAACACCGCGCAGACCGACGTCAACATTGACGTCCACCCCATCGTGAGCGGTAACAGCGTGGACCCACACCACTTCGAGCCCACCGCCGCGGATATCGCCCGCGCCAACGAAGCCGACGTCATCATCGCAGGTGGCGGCGGCTACGATGCATGGCTTTACCAGGCTGTGAAGAATCAGGACCAGATCATTCACGCGCTCCCGCTCACCGCGCATGACCATGGCGACCATGCGCACGACCATGACGGACATGGTCATGGAGAGGAACACGACCATGCGCACGAGGAACACGCGCATGACCACGACGAACATGGTCATGACGAGCATGACCATGGAGAAGGTCATGATCATGACCACGCTCATGAAGGCGAAACCGTGACCATGGACGAGGCCAAGAAGATCGCCGCCGAGCACCCCGAGCAGATCACCAACATCGATGGCAACGAGCACGTGTGGTACGACGCCGCAGCCATCGAGAAGGTGGCGACCGAAGTGGCCGAGCTCGTTAACGAAACCAACCCGGAAGCCAAGGCCACTGCTGATCCGCTAGTCGAGCGCGTAGAGGGCCTGAAGGCACGCATCGAGAAGCTCCCGCAGCGCAACTACGCGCAGACCGAGCCCATCGCGGACTACATCTTCAAGTACACCGACAGCACCGACGCCACCCCGGAGGGCTACCGCAAGGCCACCGTCGCTGAAAGCGAGCCCACCGCCGCCGACTTGGCCCGCTTCCTTGAGGGCATCAAGCAGGACAAGATCGACCTGCTCATCTTTAACCCGCAGACCGAAACCGACATGACCAAGCGCATCCGCGCCGCCGCCGAGGACAAGAACATCCCGATCGTAGAGATTGGCGAAACCCCGCCGGAGGAGACCAACTTCCTCGACTACTACGAAGAAGTCGTCAACGCACTCGAGGCTGTGTAAGTGCTCATCTCTTTTAAAAATGCCGCAGTAGAACCACTGTGGTCTGACATGAACCTCGCCGTAGACCGCGGCGAGTTCATCGCCGTTTTAGGCCCCAACGGCGTGGGCAAATCCACGCTGCTGGGAACTATCCTGGGCACCCGCCAGCTCACCGCGGGCAGCGTGGACGTCACGTGCCGCGTGGGCTTTATCCCACAGCAAAGGATGTTCCCGCAGGACCTGCCGCTACGCGCCCGGGATCTGGTGTCGCTGCCCCTCGCCCACGGCACGCTGCGCAACCGGCTCCCTGCCCGGGGACGCGTCGATGAACTCCTCGCCGAGGTCGGCGCCACCGGAATTGCCAACCGCCGCGTGGGCCAGCTCTCCGGCGGGCAGCAACAGCTCATCCGCCAGGCCCAGGCCCTAGCCAACGACCCAGAACTCATCCTCGCGGACGAGCCGCTATTGTCCTTGGACCCGGCGCGACAGCAGGCGACCGTCACCAAGCTCGATGCCTGGCGCCACGAGCGCGGCACCTCCGTGCTCTTCGTTACCCACGGCATCAACCCGGTGCTGGGCGTGGTGGATAAGGTGCTCTACCTTGCACCCAATGGCCACATGTTCGGCACGGTCGATGAGGTCATGCGCTCCGAGGTGCTCTCGGAGCTCTATGGCTCCTCCGTGACCGTCCTCAACGTCGATGGGAGGCTCATCGTTGTCTAAGTTCATCGAAGATACCCAGTACCTGCTGGGCGTTGATTTCGTGCAATCCTCGCTCATCGCCTGCGCCCTGCTCGGAATCCTGTCCGGAGTGATGACCTCGCTCATCGTCCTGCGCCAAATGTCCTTCTCCGTGCACGCCACCTCTGAGCTCGCGCTCATGGGCGCGGCCGCCGCTTTGCTCTTCGGCCTCAACATCGGCTTCGGTGCGATTGCCGGCGCCATCGTCGCGGCCATCATCCTGGCGGTGCTGGGGCTCAAGGGCCAACAAGACAGCGCTATCGGCGTGGTCATGAGTTTCGGCCTGGGTCTTTCGGTGCTGTTCCTGCACCTCTACCCCGGCAACGCCAAGACCGCGATGACGCTGCTGACCGGGCAAATCGTCGGTGTCTCCTCCGCGTCGGTGTGGCTGCTCGCCGCCACGACCGCCATCATCGTCGCCGTAGTGGCGCTGTTCTGGCGCCCGCTGCTCTTCGCCTCTGCAGACCCCGTCATGGCTCAAGCCGCCGGCGTGCCGGTGAAGTCTCTGGCGGTGTGTTTCGCCATCCTCGTGGGCCTGACGGCCGCGCAATCCGTGCAGATCGTCGGTTCCCTGCTCGTCATGGCGCTGCTCATCACCCCGGGTGCTGCGGCGGTACAGATTACTTCCTCCCCGCTGCGCGCGGTGATGTGGTCCACCATCTTCGCGGAAGTCTCTGCCGTGGGCGGCTTCCTGCTCTCCCTAGCACCCGGCCTTCCGGTATCGGTGTTTGTGACCACGATTTCCTTCATCATCTACCTGGCCTGCCGCTTCATCGGCTGGCTGCGCGGGCGCACTGCGGTGCGCGATGACATCGCTGCTGCACGCTTCCACCGCGAGCACAAAGACTCAGGCGAAGAGCACCACACAAGCACCCACGACGAGAACTGCGCGCATACCGACTAAACTATCTGCCCGTGAAAGAATCCCTGGAACTCGATGGCCGCACCCGCACGTTTATCATCGTGGAGCCCCCTGAGCCAGGCGGGGATCTGATCCTTTTCTTCCACGGTTCGCTGCAATCGGGCAGCGTCATGCGGAGGTTTACAGCCAATACTTTCGATGAGATGGCCCAGCGCACCGGCCGCGTCATCATCTATCCGGAGGGCGTGGACCGCCACTTCAACGATGCTCGCGGCACCTTGCCGGTCAAGGCTCGGGAGCTCGGCGTCGATGACGTCGCCTTTGCCCGCACCCTCGTGGAACTGGCTCAGAAGCGCTACGGCACACAGCGCACGTTTGCCTGTGGCTACTCCAACGGTGGCCAGATGGTGCTGCGCCTGCTTTTCGACGCCCCCGGGCTTCTCGACGCCGCCTGTATCTTCGCCTCCACCCTCGGTTCCGGCTCCAACCACGCGCCGAGCAACCCGGATTCGGCCTACCTGCCCACCCCGGTTCTGCTCATGCACGGAACCGCTGATCCGCTCGCGCCCTATGAGGGCGGTGTTGCTGGGTTGGATGCAACCCGCACGCGCGGAAAGGTGACCTCAGCGCCCTGGACGGCCGCGCGCTTGGCACAGCTCAATGGCTTATCTGGAGAGCCGGAACTGACCCACCCCTACGAGTCAGTGAGCACCCAAACATGGGCGGGTGAGAACCCTGTGGAGCTGTGGACCATGGAGGGGACCGGGCATGTCATCCCGTCTGGCAACCAGCTCGATGCACGCCTAGGCCCCAACACCGACGCCTTTCAGGCCGCCGATGTGGTGGAAGATTTCTTCGCCCGCGTTTCTTAGCTGCAAAGTCCACACACGGCCACAACTGCCCGAGTTGCCAAAGATCTGGCCAGATCTGAATCAGCGCGGAGAAGTTTGGCAGGTAGGTCAGTGCCGTGTGGACGCGGCGCGTAAAGCATCAGTCCTGCCGCGCGCTACTGTGCGCGACGCTGCCGGGCGAACTCCGAAAGGACCGCACCGGCCGCCACGGAGGCGTTGAGGGATTCCACCCAGTCCGTCATGGGGATGGACATGATGGCATCGCAGTTCTCGCGGACGAGGCGCGAAATGCCCTTGCCCTCAGAGCCGATGACGATGACAACGGGGTCGGTGCCACCGCTATAGGTGTCGAGTGTGTGCTCGCCTCCCGCATCGAGGCCGACGACCTGGTAGCCGGCCTTCTGGAAATCCTGAACCGTGCGGGTCACGTTGGTCACGCGCGCTACTGGCAGGCGCGCGGCGGTGCCGGCGGAAGTACGCCAGGCCACCGCGGTGACGGAGGCGGAGCGGCGCTCCGGGATGATGACACCATGGCCGCCGAAGGCCGCGACGGAGCGGATGACTGCGCCAAGGTTGCGCGGATCGGTGATGTTATCGAGGATGACGAACATGCCCGGCTCCTGAGCATCGCGGGCCCGATCCATCAGGTCATGAACATCAGCGTACTTATATGGCGGGATCTGCAGGCCAATGCCCTGGTGCATGCCGTTGCCGGTCATGCGATCCATCTCGTGGCGCTGGACCTCGAGAATCGGAATGTTGCGGGTGTTGCACATGGCTACTGCCTCGGACAGGCGGGCATCATTACGCGTGCCCTGCACGATGTAGAGAGAGGTAGCAGGCACCTTGGCATGCAGGCACTCGATGACCGGGTTGCGGCCAACAACCATCTCCGCGGTTTCCTTCTGGTGACGGCCTGAGTTACGGCGCTCGCGCTCCAGCTTCGCCTTGTGCTTGGCGTGGTAGACGCGGTCCTCCGCCTTGGGCGTGGGGCCCTTGCCGGCCAAGCCCTTTCGACGCTGACCACCAGAGCCTTTGGTAGCACCCTTCTTATTCGTCTTGCGGATACCTGCGCCGCCGCGGCCATGGGTACGTGCCATAATTCTTCTCCTTTGTTGTCCTCGGCTTATGCCAAGGACGGTTAATCCGCCAGGGACCAGGTGGGGCCGTCGGCGGTGTCGGTAATGCTAATACCCGCGGCTGCAAGGCGGTCGCGCACGGCGTCCGCAGTAGCCCAATCCTTTTCTGCGCGGGCGGTGGTGCGACGCTCCAATTCGGCTCGGACGAGGACGTCCAGTGCCGCTTCAGCGCCGCTTTCTTCGCCACTATCTTTCCACTGTTCATCAAGTGGATCAAAGCCAAGAACCGCAGCCATAGCGCGCACAGCCCCAGCGAGGCGCTCGGCCTCCTCACGGTTGCCTTCACTGAGCGCCTTATTGCCCGCGCGCACAGTGGTGTGGATTTCCGCCAGCGCTTTCGGCACAGCGATGTCATCATTCATCGCTTCTTCGAAGGCCGGAGTCCACTCGCCCTTCTCGACGCCCTCGAACTTGCCCACGAAATCCTCGATGCGGCGGTAGCCAGCCGCAGCTTCGGTCAGCGCTGCCTCGGAGTATTCGAGGACCGAGCGGTAGTGCGCGGAACCCAGGTAGTAGCGCAGCTCCACCGGGCGGACGATCTCCAGCATGTTCGCAATAGAAAGGACGTTGCCCAAGGACTTCGACATCTTCTCACCGGCCATGGTGACCCAGTGGTTGTGCATCCAGTAGTTGGCGAACTTATCCCCCGCCGCATGGGACTGCGCGATCTCATTTTCGTGGTGCGGGAACTGCAGGTCCAAGCCGCCGCAGTGGATATCGAATTCGCCGCCTAGGTAGTAGGTGGACATGGCGGAGCACTCCAAGTGCCAGCCCGGGCGGCCCTTGCCCCACGGGGTGGGCCAGGACGGCTCGCCCGGCTTAGCCGCCTTCCACAGCGCGAAGTCCTGCGGGCTGCGCTTGCCCACGGCATCCGACTCGCCCTGCTCCATATCCTCGACGCGGTTGCCAGACAACGCGCCATAGTCCGAGCCTTCCGTGGCATTCCACGCGGCGACATCAAAGTAGACGGAGCCAGAATCTTCCTCTCCCCCCGCCGTGCCGTTAGGCACGGCATAAGCAAAGCCGGCATCGATCAGCCGCTGCATGTACTCCACCATCTGGGTGACAAATCCCGTCGCGCGTGGCTCCACGGAAGGGGGCAGAACGCCCAGGGTGTTATAGGCCTTGGTGAACTCACGCTCATAGGTGGATACCCACTCCCACCAAGGACGGTTATTCTCAGCAGCCTTGGTGAGGATCTTGTCATCGATATCGGTGACGTTGCGCACGAGCGCCACGTCATAGCCTTGCGCGCTAAGCCAGCGGCGCAGGATGTCGAAGGCAACGCCGGAGCGCAGGTGCCCAATGTGCGGCTGGGACTGCGGGGTGGCACCGCACAGGTAGATCGACGCGTGGCCGGGGCGAACCGGCTCGAACTCACGTTGGCTGCGGGTGGCGGTATCAAAAATGCGCAAAGTACTCACCCGGCCTAGTCTAATTGACTCGGGCGCGGCGGCTAGCGCGAGACGGCTTAGGCGCGCCAGACCACGGCGGTTGCCACGGCAGCGCGGCCCTCCTTACGGCCGGTGAAACCGAGATGATCCGTCGTCGTCGCAGAGACGGACACTGGGGCACCGAGAATTTCGGTCAGCACGGACTCGGCTTCTTTCCGCCGCGGGCCCATCTTGGGGCTCTGTCCAACCAACTGTGCGGCGGCGTTGCCGATAATGAAGCCTTCCTTCTCCAGCAACTCGCGGCACTCGCGCAGCAGCTGGGCACCGGAGACCCCGTCGTACTCTGGCCGGCCCACGCCGACGAAGGAGCCGAGGTCGCCGAGGTTGGAGGCGGAGAGCAGGGCGTCGACAAGCGCGTGGCTCACCACGTCACCATCGGAGTGGCCCTCGCAGCCATCCGCGTCCTCGAAGAGGAGACCTGCGATCCAGCAGGGCTTTCCGGGCTCGATCTGGTGGGCGTCGGTGGCGATTCCCACACGCGGGATAATCGGGTTAGTCACTAGGCACCTCGAAGATGGTCGGTTCGGCCTCATCCGTCACGGCCTTGGCCAGGACGAGGTCGATGGGGGTGGTGATCTTGAAGGCGAAGGTATCTCCCTGCACGGTCTCCACGCGCTCGCCGTGCCATTCCATGAGGCTGGCGTCATCGGTGGCGACGAAGTCAGGGTCCTGCGCCCAATAGTCTAGGTTGGCGCGGCGCAGCGCAGCCAGGTCAAAACCTTGCGGCGTCTGCACGGCACGCAAGCGGGAACGGTCCGGGGTGGACAGGACCGTCTGGCCCTCCACCTCTTTGATGGTGTCCGCCACGGGAAGGACCGGGATGACTGCGGTGGCACCGTCGAGCACGCGCTTGGCGACGCGCGCGATCATCCCCGGCGGCGTCAATGCACGGGCGGCGTCGTGGATGAGCACCACGGCATCCTCATCCGGGATGGCCTGCAGACCCGCCCAGACGGAATCGGCGCGCTCACCCCCGCCGTGGACGATGCGCACGGGAACATCAGAATCGATGCGGTTGAGGATACTGGCGGCATAATCTTCCATGGCCGGACTGACCAGCACGATGATCTCATCAACGAATTCGGAGGTGATCATCGCCCGAACGGAGCGCTCCAAGAGGGTGCGCCCGCGCAGCTCCACGTAGGCCTTGGGAACCTCGGCCCCGAGGCGCGTCCCCTGACCGGCGGCCGCGACGAGAGCAATGACGCGGGCGGTGGAACGGGTATTAGTCTTCGTCGTCGAAGGAGAGGTCATCGAGATCGACGTCATTGTCAATGTCGGTGGTAATGGACTTGTCCTCCACCAGGCCGGCGGCGCGGTGGCGCTCGATGGTGGCGTTGATTTCCTCCATCATGGTGTCAGCCTTCTTCTCATCAACCGGCTTGGCAAGGGAGAGCTCACCGACCAGAATCTGGCGGGCCTTGGCCAGCATGCGCTTCTCGCCGGCGGACAGGCCGCGGTCCTGGTCGCGGCGCCACAGGTCACGCACGACTTCCGCCACCTTGTTGATATCGCCGGAGGCGAGGCGCTCCTGGTTAGCCTTGTAGCGGCGGGACCAGTTGCCGGCCTCCTCAACGTCTACTTCGCGCAGAACGGAGAAGACCTTCTCGAGGCCTTCCTTGCCCACGACATCGCGCACGCCCACCATCTCAACGTTCTTGGAAGGCACACGGACCACCAGGTCGGACTGGTTGATTTGGAGAACGAGGTATTCGAGCTCCTCGCCGCCCATCTCCCGCGTTTCAATCGCCGTAATCTTGGCGGCGCCGTGGTGGGGGTAGACGACGACCTCTCCGACCTTAAATTCCATTGCCACTCCTTGTGAAGCCTTTGAGACGATGCCCATCGTGTGCGCTCGGCGTACTCTCGGTGGGCCGCATATACAGGGAGTCTATTCTAGCACGCTGCTTTCTACCCCTCCTCCCCCGCCCAGGTGCTGCGCACTGACTGCACTACACCACAATGGCGGCTGATATAAAGCCCGGCTACCCCCGGTCTACCCAAGGGGTTTAGCGGAAACTGTGTGCTTTCCCCCCAGAGGTACTAGGCTAAAGCGTTGATAAGCTTTGTGATCGCAATTCAATGGAGGACACTCACAGTGCAGTCCCTGAAGTCCGCCGCTCGCTGCGGTGCCATCATGTCAGTTACCGCCCTCTCCGCGCTGGCCTTGGCGTCCTGCTCGGCCGGTCATGTTGCGCAGACCGCGGAAAAGGTGATTGCTGTCGACGGCGCATCCGCAAGCTCCGAAGATGGCAAGGTGGCCGTACGTGACGTCACCATTCAGGTTGAGCCGGACACCGGTGAGACCTCCCTGAAGTTCGTCGCCGTTAACCAGGGCTACAAGGTTGATGACGTTACCCTCGAGTCCGTCAGCGTCGATGGCCAGGACGTCCCTCTGGAAGGCGTCGAGCCGCTTCCGCGTGATCATGCCCTCTACGCCGATTCCCAGGCGAACCTGGACCGCCTCCCCAAGGATGGCAAGGACGAAAAGATCACCTACGTGACCACCTCCCTGGAGAATGAGGACTATGGCTTTGGCGGCTCCCGCCCGGTGACCTTCACCTTCAACACCGGCACCATTGAGGTTGATGCCACCGTGTCTGCCTCCCCGCTGCAGTCCGGCAACTATGACCGCGACCCGCAGTCCACCGAGGGCTACGCCGAGAACAAGTAGGCCTTTTCTTCATAGAAACCGCCCCAGCTGCCAAAGTTGCAGCCCGCGATTCAAAGTTCCGGGAAAACTTTGGCAGGTGGGGCGGTTTCTTTTACGTTTTTACATAGCGTTAAGAGAGAGAAGAAGAGCCGTCCCGCGGTACATGGCCTGCACCGTCCTGCAGGCTGACGTCGATGTCCACGCGGCTTACTAGAGTGAGAAGCATGGCAAAAAAGGTTCGTCCCGTCCACACCTGCTCCGAGTGTGGCTTCGTCTCCCCCAAGTGGCTTGGCCGCTGCCCCGAGTGCGGCTCTTGGGGAACGCTTCAGGAAACCGCGGCGGCAGAGAGCGGTACTGCTGCCCAAGCTGCGGTGTCTGGGCGCCGTCCCACAGGCCTAACACCGACGAGCCCGGCGGTGCCGATAACCAAAGTGGGCGCGTCAGCAACGAAGGCCATCAATACCGGCATTGGGGAGCTTGACCGAGTCTTGGGCCGCGGCATCGTCCCCGGTTCGGTGGTGCTCATGGCGGGTGAGCCGGGAGTCGGCAAATCCACACTCCTGCTTGAAGTCGCTTCCCGCTGGGCGCAGCTAGGACGCACTGCACTTTATTCCACCGCAGAAGAATCCGCCGGGCAGGTCCGCGCCCGCGCTGAACGCACAGGGGCTTTGCACGAGACGCTCTACCTCGCGGCTGAGTCGAACCTCGACGTTGTCTTTGGGCACGTGGAGCAGCTCAAACCCAGCCTGCTCATCGTGGACTCCGTTCAAACCATGCACGCCGCCGGAGTCGAAGGCGTGGCCGGCGGCGTGGCGCAGTCGCGCGCGGTGACCGCTGCCCTGACCACGCTGGCCAAAACCACCGGCATCCCCATCCTCCTCGTCGGGCACGTGACTAAAGACGGCAACGTCGCCGGCCCGCGCGTGCTTGAGCACCTCGTGGACGTCGTCCTGAATTTTGAAGGTGACCGTCAATCCTCCCTGCGCCTTCTCCGGGGCCTGAAGAACCGCTTCGGTGCCACCGATGAGATGGGTTGCTTCGAGCAAACTGCGGCCGGTATTCGGGAGGTCGCGGATCCTTCTGGCCTCTTCCTCTCCCACCGCGGCAGCACCCCGGATGGCTCGGCGGTGACCGTCGCCATGGATGGTGTGCGCCCGATTCTGGCTGAGGTCCAGGCTCTCACCGTAGATCCAGTGGCGAAGAACCCGCGGCGCGTGGTGACGGGGCTTGATGCCAACCGCGTTCCCATGGTGCTCGCGGTGTTGCAGGCCCGCGCGGGCGAACGCACCAATGACAAGGATGCCTATGTGGCCACGGTGGGCGGCATGAAGATTCAGGAACCGGCAACGGACCTTGCAGTGGCCCTTGCCACGTGGTCCTCCTTGCACGAGCGGCCTTTGCCGCCGAAGACCGTGGTCATTGGGGAGGTTGGCCTCGCCGGCGAGGTGCGCCGCGTGCCCAACTTAGACCGCCGTTTGGCGGAAGCTACCCGCTTGGGTTACCGCTACGCCATCGTCCCGCCCGGAAAGGTGGAGGTCAGCGGGGGCATGCAGGTGCGCCAGGCAGCGACGCTAAGCGAAGCAATCGCTGCGCTTAAAGCAGATTGAAGGGGAGCGCCGGGGAGTAGTTCTCACCGATGACGGAGTGCAAGAAATAAGCACCTGGCTCAGCGTCCTCGCGGTCGGTGCACTTGCCTGGCTCGGAGCGCTTACGGGACCAATCCGCTTGGAAGTAGCGGGTCTCACCGGATTTGAAGGTCTGCTTGCCGGTTTCCACCGAGGCATAGCAATCGGTATCGGCCCACACGCGCTCGTTAGAGCCCATCTTGTAAACCTCGAAGCGCAGCTGTTCCTCATCCAGATCGATGGAGCAATCTGCCGTCGTCGGGTTAAAGACCTCCAAGTAGAAGGTCGGCATCTTATCGGCCGGAACGCTGTCCTCGTTAGTCTTGGCCAGCACCTTGAGGTCTTGGAGGGAACACGTCTTCTTGGTGGGATCGACGGTCAACTCCCCCGGCTTCGCCTCAGACGATGGCGCTTCCTTGTCCTGCTCGCCTTCCTTCGGCTCAGCAGATTCCGAGGCTTCAGCGGATCCCTCGGCCGCGGTGGACTCGGTTGTCTCGACCGGCGAGGTGGTTTCCTTCGAAGGTGCCAAGGTATCCGAAGCCGCTGCCTGCTGCGATTCCGTTCCCGGTTCCTCCGAACCGCTAAAAAGCGCGGTGGCAGCCCAAATAAGAACGATCACGAGTACCAAGATCGCCACGAGCGCGGCGACGCGACGGCGCACATAGATCTCTCGCGGCAGCTGCTTCGGGGTACGGGATGGCTCAGTCACAGCTCTTAGTTTAAGGGGACCGAAGCCTAACCCGGGCCAGCCCGGGGCCGCGTGTCTTGAGCAGCAGCTTCTATGCACTCACCCGAGTAACCGGGTGAGTACAACGGTTACTTCACGCCGTGTAGGACGACGGTTTCCACGCTAGAATCCTCAAGGAGGTAGCGCAGGCCGACGATGCCGAGCGTGCCGGCGTCGAGAAGCCGGCGTGCAGCCGGAATATCGGAGATGATCTGGGAAACCACCTGCGCGGTGTTTTCGCGCTCGAAGTCAGCGCACTCTTCGCGGCCATCGCGCTTGGCCACCAGCGAGGCCGCGGCAACTTGCTCGATGATCGGGCGCTGCAGGCCCGTGGGTAATTCGCCACCATCCAGGAAGGCCTTAGCCGCGCCCACTGCACCGCAGGACTGATGCCCCATGACAACGAGCAGGTTGGCGTGGAGGTTTTCTAAGGCGTAATCCAGCGAGGCCATCACCGCGCTGTCCAAAATGTGGCCCGCGGTGCGGATAACGAAGGCATCGCCGAAACCAATGTTGAACACGTGCTCGATCGGCGCGCGGGAATCGGAACAGGCCAACACGATGACGCGCGGATCCTGGCCCTGGGTCAGGCCAGCGCGCAGCTTCGCGTCCTGGTTAACGGCGATGAGGTTGCCCGTAACCAGGCGATGGTTACCTTCCTGGAGGGCTTCCCACACCTTCTGTGGATTTTGAGGAACTTTTGCTAGAGGCATGTTTCTTAGCTTAGCCCTCAGAGCCCTACACTGAGGTGCCTATGGATACCCAAGCTGTCGTGGAATGGTTCGATGCCCATGAGCGCCCCCTGCCGTGGCGCCGGCCGGGTACCTCGGCGTGGGGTGTGCTCTTAAGCGAGGTTATGAGCCAACAAACCCCGGTCGCTCGCGTGGCCCCACAGTGGGAGGAGTGGATGCGGCGCTGGCCCACCCCGCACGACCTCGCGTCGGCGTCCAAAGCAGATGTGCTGCGCGCCTGGGGAAAGCTGGGCTACCCGCGCCGCGCGCTGCGCTTGTGGGAGTGCGCGAAGGAGATTGGTGAGGGGGAGGTTCCGGAGGACGTCGCCAAGCTCTTGGCGTTACCGGGGATCGGTGAGTACACCGCCCGTGCTGTGGCCTGTTTCCATTTTGGCCACAACGTTCCGGTGGTGGATACCAACGTTCGCCGCGTCTATGCCCGCGCAGAGGAGGGGCGCTTCCTCGCGCCACCTCCCGCAAGACGCGAGCTGGCGCAGGTAGAATCCCTGCTTCCGGAAGAGAACGGCCCGCGCTTTTCCGCCGCACTCATGGAACTCGGCGCCTTGGTGTGCACGGCCAAGACCCCGGACTGTGCCGCCTGCCCCATCAAGTCCACGTGCGCTTGGCAACTCGCGGGCTGCCCGGAGCCCAGTGAGGAGGAGGCCGCGCGGGCTAAGAAACGCGTGCAAAAGTTCACCGGCACGGACCGGCAGGTGCGGGGGCTGCTTCTCGACGTCCTCCGCGCCACCCCTCATCCCGTCGAGCAATCCGCGCTCGACGCGGTATGGCCAGATGCGGCGCAGCGCTCGCGTGCACAAGCCTCACTGCTCGAGGATGGATTGATGGATATCAACGACGAGGGTTTGTTCCACCTGCCGCACTAGGCACGTGCGAGAAGTCGATGAGGTGACCGAAGGTCCAATCGCGGTCAGTCAGCAGGCGAGCGAGGATGAGCCCGCAGCCAATGGCCGCCACGGCCATCGAAGCGGTGGCGAAGTTGTTCAACGCCTGGTCCATGTTGCCCACATTAAGGTGGTAAACGGTGCGGAACATGGAGGTTCCTGGGATCATGATGACGGACGCCGGCACCGTCGTGGTGATGCGCGGTAGATGCGCGCGCTTGGAGGCCACCGCACCCAAGAGCCCCACGATGAGACCGCCGGCGAACGCGCCGACGTAGCTTGTGGCCCCGACCCCGATAAGGATCAGGCGTACGAGGTTGGCCACCGTTCCCACCGCGGCCGCTACGAGCACCATCCGGCGCGAGGAGTTAAAGAGGAACGCGAATCCGGAAATGCCCAGGAAGCTGGCCGCCGCGGCGGCGAGGTACCACACGGGCGCATAGTCCGGGATTCCCGGTTCCGGGGTGAGCTCCGTGGTCCAGCTGACCAGAGCCACGGTAAAGGTCGCAGCGGTGATCACGGTCAGCGCGTAGGTCAGGCGGGACAGCCCGGCCTCGAAGTCGAAGCGCGCGAGGTCAATGAGCGCGGAGAACAGCGGGAAGCCGGGAATGAGGAAAAGTACGGCGGCCACATAGCCTGAGGAAAACTCCGACGGGTCCGCCACTCCGGCGGCGGCTACGGCCTCGGTGGTGAAGAAGTACACGAGGCTAGCCACCGTTCCAGCCGCCACGATGCAGCCCAGCTGGTGAACGTGCTTGCCGTGTAGGACCGCGCGGGTGAGCTGGCCACAAAAAGCGGCGAGAGCCACCAGCAGAATCGCCAGCGGCGTAAAAAAGTTCAGGACCGCGAAAGAGGCGCACGCAATCGCTGCCGCGGCCGCCAAGAACCAACGATTCCACCGCTTGACCACCCTCGACTCGATGGAATCAAGCATCTCCGTGAGCTCTTCAGCCGTAATGCCCGCGTACAGCCTGTGATGGGTAAGGTCCTCCAGCGCCTCAATGCGGGAGGCGTCGACGGCGGGTGAATGCTGCTGGGCCACCACGGTGCGAAACTCGCGGCCGCGGTGAAACGTGCATGTTATCTGGGTGACGCCGACGTTGGCGTCGAGCCGATCAAAGCCGAGCGCGCGGGCGGCACGCTTCATGCCGCGCAGCACGCGGTAGCCGGACGTTCCCGCACCCATGAGCATCATGCCTAGGCGCAGGACGACGTCGGCCTCGTACCCCATGCGGACATAGTCGCTGTTGGGGTGAGAAGTCATTAGCGCCAGCGTCCCCGGAAGTTCAGACCGCCGGGCAGGTTGACCCACATGCCGCCGCGGGAGTTAAAGGTCACGGGGCCGACCTTCGTCGACATCGACGCACCGGAGCCGGAAACGTTGATCCAGCTGTTCTTTCCGGTCTTCTTGCGCTTACGAAAATAGATTCCCATGCGCGCTAGCTTAGCGCAGCGAAGTCGCTGCACCCCAGCGAAAGAAGGATTAGTCTAACGACATGAAACTGATCTCTCCCCGCGCCCTCCTAGCCGCCCTCGCACTCGCGGCTACCGCACTGGCACCCGCAGTGGCATCGGCGGCGCCCGGCACGCCGGTCTCCTCGCATCCGATCGATCACGTGGCTGCCATCTCCGGAGTCAAAGCCGAGAAGATTTCCTACGAATCCACCCTCATGGACGGCCGCCTCACCACCGTCACGGGTGTCATTTACGAGCCTTCCGCTGCGTGGAACGGCCCAGGTGAGCGCCCCACCATCGTCTTCGCACCCGGTACCCGCGGCGCGGGTGATCAGTGTGCACCGTCTAATGCCGCACAATCGGTGGGCAACCTCGCTCTGGGTCCGGCCAACCAGGTCACCCTCAATATGAACTACGAGTACGCGCTCTATCAATACGCCGCGCAACAGGGCGTGCGCGTGGTCACGACGGACCTGGTTGGTCTCGGCACGCCAGGTCACCACACCTACGTCAACCACGTTGAGGAAGCGCACGCGGTTCTCGACGCCGCCCGCGCCACCCTCCGCCACGTCAACGCGCCGGCCGATGCCCCCGTTGGCTTCGCCGGCTATTCCCAGGGTGGCGGCGCCGCCGCGGCCGCAGCCGAGTACGCGGCAACCTATGCTCCTGAGCTCAACGTCAAAGGCACCTACGCCGGCGCCCCACCGGCTGATCTCTTCGAGGTTATGAACGCGGTCGATGGCTCCTCCATCGTTCACGTTTTGGGCTATGCCATCAACGGCTATGCGGAGCGCAGCCCTGATTTTTATAACGAGATCGTCACCGAGATGAACCCGCGCGGCATGCACTTCCTCGCCAGTGCCGCCCACGCCTGCATCGGCGATTCGATCGCGACGTGGGGCTTTACCCATACCAGCCAGCTGACCAAGACGGGTGAGTCCTTCGGCGAGCTCGTCCGACGCAAGCCAGCCGCCGCCCAGATGCTCGCGGAGCAACGACTGGGCCAGCGTGCCCTCAACGCCCCGATGTTGGTCATGAACTCCCCCACCGATGACCTCATCCCCTACGAGCAGTCCCGCACGATGGCGGGCAACTACTGCTCACTCGGCGGCACCGTCCAGTTTGAGGCCGCGAACCCCGTCGATATTCTCCCCCGCTCTGGGGCTAACCACGCCGTTGGCATCATCAGCTCGGTTCCACGCGGCGTGGATTATCTGATTGACCGCTTCAAGGATGTCCCTGCACCCTCTAACTGCCAAGCTTCCTAAGGGCTTAGTGCAGAGGCTCTAGTGCAAACCGCCCAGGGATGCGAATGGCTCCTCGGCCTGGATGTCGTGCAAGGGCACGCGCACCCAAGGCGAATCACTGTGTGCGAGCAGCTCGGTGAGCCGTTGCGATTGATCCTTCATCGCAGCGGTGACGTCGGGCTCACCATCACTCGCCCAGATCATTCGGCCCCACCAGAAACTTGCGGCTACGTCAGCCCACGACACGAAGTAGCGCTGCAGGGTCGCCACGGCCTTGTCCGAAATCTGAAGGAACTCTTCTGGAGAGATCCACCCCAGCTCCGTTGCCGGGCCACCAACGTTGTGAACACGGATTATGTCCCATGCGCGCGTAGTGGTGGGCAGTGCCGGGGCCGCTGCTTTGGCAAAGCCCTCCGAGCGCAACATCCTTACGAGGTAGCGGAACTTATGTTCACCACGACGCGGATCCGCGCCTTGGGCAATAAAGAAGTCTTTGATGAACTCGACCTTTTCCTCCACTTCCGCATCTAGCTCGCGCTCGGGGACGTCCTTCACGGCGTATGCGAGGGGTAAAACCAGGTCATTTTCCACGTGCTGGCCACCTTCGAGCAGAGCATCAATAACCTGATACGCTTCCTGTGCACCAGTGACCCCCCAGTTTTGCTCGAGAGATGTTTTGTAGTACTTGGCCGCCCTTGCGTTGATGGCCTCAACCCCTAGCGGGGTCGCAAACGCCTTATTGCTCTTGTACACCATTCCCCAAGAGTGGCGGCGCACCTCATCTTTGCTCGGCGCCGGCTCCGGCCACGGGAACTTTGTAAGGCGGTAGATCCAAGTATCATCAAACTTTGCTGGCGTGAACGTTGAGCTCATACCCACTCAACGTACCGAGGTTTCTGGCGCGGTTCCGTGGTGCCCCATCCATCACCCCTATGCTGGGGGGTGATCTACGCCATAATTCAGCACACCCAGTCACAGTTTTTGATGGGTTGTTAGTCTCGTGTGCATGACAGGACCCCAAATTGCATTGACAGACCGGCCAGATCTCGGTGCTGCACTTAAACGTGCTGGTGATTCCGAGATTGTGCACGCTGCCGCCGCAGCCGTTGTAGAAGGCCTTGGTGTCGACGAAATTGTGCTGGAAGCCGCCGCCACGAAAGCAAGCGGGGTGGATGGTGCCGCGTTTGTCACCAACCGCAGGATCCTCGTGACCGCCGATAAGAAGGATCCAACTCATTTTGAGTTCCTTGAACTTGACAACCTAGGCAACGTCACAGTTCTGCCCTACCAGGATGGCTGGGCCGTCGTGGCTCAGCTCTACAACACATACAAAGTGTGGAGCGGGTTCACGGAAAAGGCCGCGCGTCGCGTGCAGTTTGCCGCCCAGTGGGCCCTGACCGCAGGCCGGGAGGCACGAACGGAGGCCTCGCGCACGGTGTCTTCGGAGGAACTTTTTAAACGGTGGAAAGAAAACAAGCACCGTCTCAATCGCGACAGCGTAGAAGCGCGTGTTGAGTCGATGCGCTCCCTGTATTCCGACATTGATTCACGGTGGTGGACTGAATAATGAGCCGACTTGCATACCCGGGTTCGCCCGATCACCTTAACGGGGCGGAAGACACGTCACACATCAAAGAAGGCCAGACAGTTGCGGATAATGGCTACCGCCATTTCATCAAGCATGGCTCACTACTAGACCCAGGCGCGGCTTCGAAGAATGCATCGGGCACTGCCTCCACGTCGAACCCCACCGCGGGCACGACAGGTGTCCACACCGATGGCCCGAAGCAAGGCCTCAGTGTAAAGAAGCAGCTGTTGCTCCTTCCGCTAGTAATCGCGGTCATCGTGGTGGTAGCGATTGGTTACGTCGCAGCTAAAGACGCTCTCTTTGGTGACAAGTCTGAGGATTCGGCCGCTCCTGCGCAGCCCGCCGCTGAAGCACCTGCCGATTCCGGGGCTTCCAACGGTGACACCGACGGCGCGACCGGTGGCGATTCTGCTGGCGACGCTCAAAGCGGCCTCACCCCCGCCGACCAAGCACCCGAGCCGATTGCTGACTTCGTGGAAGTGTGCACAGATTATGAAGTGATGTTCAGCTACTACGGCGCGGATAACTCCCCTGCCCCAGAAGCGAAAGGCATCAACTGTTCCGTGGATACTACGAAAGCACCTGAGGTTGGTTACGTAGTCTTCACCGATGACCCTGCCGCCACCGCTGCCGTTCGTGACGGCAAACCCGTCTTGAAGGCCGCTGAGATTTCCGCAGAATCAACGCGCGGTTCCACATTCAAGGCCCAGCGATTGGAGGCCATGTTCACTGTTCAGGAAATCCTCCCTGACGATAAGGGCATCGTTGAGTACATGATCAAGAGTGATGACCCTGAGGTGGCAAAGAAATCACTGGTAGATCTCGGCGTGGCCAAGTAAAACCGCATCGATTCGCCCACCGTTTTTCATTTTCATTTAATTGTCAATAGGCACCGGCGGTGATAGGCTGAGTGCATGGCACACGAGCACCACGACCACGATCACTCCAGCACGCCGCTGCGCGCACTTATAATCGCGCTGAGCATTACCGGCACCGTCTTCTTCGCGGAGTTGATCGGCGGCTGGTTGGCGGGTTCGATGGCGCTGATGGCGGATGCGATGCATATGCTTTCCGACGCCGCCGGGCTCATCATTGCGGTGATCGCGGTGTTGATTGGGCGTCGACAAGCATCAGCCCAGGCCACATACGGCTACCGGCGAGTGGAGGTGCTTGCGGCGCTGGCAAATGCGGTGATGGTGCTGGCGATCTCGGTGTGGATTGTCGTCGAAGCGGTGCGCCGCCTGCAGAACCCGGCCGAGGTGCAGGGCGAGGCAATGCTGATCATCGCGGTGATCGGTCTCGTGGCGAATGCGCTATCGGCGTGGGTGCTCCACCGGCACCGCGAATCCTCGATCAACGTGGAGGGCGCGTTCTTGCACGTGCTGGTGGATTTGCTCGGTTCGGTCGCCGTGATTGTGGCGGGCATCGTGGTGCTGACCACGGGGTTTGTGGCGGCGGACGTGATCGCCTCCCTCGTGATCGCGGCGATGGTGCTGCCGCGTGCCTGGCAGCTCATGCGTTTGTCGGCGAGCGTGCTACTCGAGCAGGTTCCGGCGGGCTTCGACGCCAGCGTGATCGAGCCCGCACTGCGGCAGGTCGACGGCGTTGCCGATATTCACGACCTGCACCTATGGAGCCTGGACGGAGTAAACGTGCTTACGACCGTGCATATCGTGCGCGACGGCACCGTCGACACCGGCCCACTGTTGGATGCCGCCCAGCACGCCCTGCGCGAACACGGCATCGAGCACTCCACCATCCAGATCGAGCACCCGGAGCACGAATCCCACGAGACAGTGTGCTGATTCAGTTCTAATACTGGACCGGTCATGGTGTTAAAGAGGGATTAGATTCCGCCGCGCCCGATCGCGCAAAGAAAGCCCCGAACCGCACGGAGTGTCACTCGCATGCGGTTCGGGGCTATTCCTTATGGGCCCAGTGTAGGGCCCGAGTCAGCGCTTAGAGCGGCTGGCCAGCACCGGCACCTGCCGGCGGCGGGTTGCCGTCATCACCATCATCGTTGTGGGATTCCTCAGCGGAGTCGCTACCAGACTCATCGAGGACGTCCGGGGCGACAGTGTCGGGGCCATCGGAGTCTGGGCCGTGAGTTTCGGCATCGATCTCGGTGGCGAGTTCCTCATCGGCCTCACGCACGGCGGTCTCCTCAAGCTCCTTGTCGAAGGTATCCTCCGGCAGCGGGCGCGGACGCGGGGTGAAGGTAAAGGATGCGGAAGAGTTGTCCTTGGACTCGCCGTCCCAGCCTTCAACATCCACGGTGATGATCTCACCGGCGCCAATTTCACCGAAGAGGATCTTCTCGGAGAGCTGATCCTCAATCTCGCGCTGAATGGTGCGACGCAGCGGGCGAGCACCCAAGACCGGGTCGAAGCCACGCTGAGCCAGCAGATCCTTGGCCTTCTGGGTGAGCTCGATGCCCATGTCACGCTCGGAGAGCTGCTTCTCCACGCGGGCGATGAGCAGCTCCACCATCTCGACGATCTGCTCCTGGGTGAGCTGGTGGAAGACCACAATCTCATCGATACGGTTGAGGAACTCGGGGCGGAAGTGCTTCTTCAGCTCATCGTTGACCTTGTTCTTCATGCGCTCGTACTGCGCATCCGCATCATTCTCGGAAGAGCCGGTGAAGCCCAAGCCCACGGCCTTCGAGATGTCCTGGGTACCCAGGTTCGAGGTGAAGATGAGCACCGTGTTCTTGAAGTCCACGATGCGGCCCTGACCATCGGTCAGGCGGCCATCCTCCAGCACCTGCAGCAAGGTGTTGTAGATCTCCTTGTGGGCCTTCTCAATCTCATCGAAGAGCACCACGGAGAAAGGCTTGCGGCGGACCTTCTCGGTCAACTGGCCGCCTTCCTCGTAGCCAACATATCCCGGAGGGGCACCGAAGAGGCGGGAGGCGGTGAAGCGATCGTGGAACTCACCCATATCGATCTGGATGAGGTCATCATCCGAACCGAAGAGGAAGTTAGCCAGCGACTTCGACAGCTCCGTCTTACCCACACCGGACGGGCCGGCGAAGATGAAGGAACCGGAAGGACGACGCGGGTCCTTCAGACCAGCACGGGTGCGGCGGATGGCGCGGGAGACAGCCTTGACGGCATCGTCCTGGCCGATGATGCGCTTATGCAGCTCCTCCTCCATGTTGAGGAGACGGTTGGACTCCTTCTCGGTGAGCTTAAGAACCGGAATGCCGGTCCAGTGAGCGAGAACCTCTGCGATCTGCTCCTCACCGACCTCGGCGATCTCCTCCAAGTCACCAGAGCGCCACTGCTTTTCCTTCTCCGCACGCTCTTCACCGAGCTTGCGCTCCTTATCGCGCAAACCAGCGGCCTTTTCAAAGTCCTGGGCGTCGATCGCGGCTTCCTTCTCCTTGCGGACCTCGGCGATGCGGTCATCGACCTCACGCAGGCCCTCCGGAGCGGTCATGCGCTTGATGCGCATGCGGGCACCGGCCTCATCGAGGAGATCCACGGCCTTATCCGGCAGGAAGCGGTCGTTGATGTAGCGGTCAGACAGGGAGGCGGCAGCCTTGAGAGCTTCATCCGTGTAGGACACGCGGTGGTGTGCCTCGTACTTATCGCGCAAGCCCTTGAGGATCAGAATGGTGTCATCGAGGGAAGGTTCTTCCACCTTGACCGGCTGGAAGCGGCGCTCGAGAGCAGCATCCTTCTCAATGTGCTTGCGGTACTCATCCAAGGTGGTGGCACCAATGGTCTGCAGCTCGCCGCGAGCCAACTTCGGCTTCAACAGCGAGGCAGCATCGATAGCGCCCTCAGCGGCACCCGCGCCAACCAAAGTGTGGATCTCATCGATAAAGAGGATGATGTCACCGCGCTGGTTAATCTCCTTAAGCACCTTCTTCAGGCGTTCCTCGAAGTCACCGCGGTAGCGCGAACCAGCCACCAAGGAGCCCAGGTCCAGCGAGTAGAGCTGCTTATCCTTGAGGGTCTCCGGGACCTTGCCGTTAACGATATCGAGAGCCAGGCCTTCGACCACGGCGGTCTTACCCACGCCGGGCTCACCGATGAGCACCGGGTTGTTCTTCGTGCGGCGGGACAGCACCTGCATAATGCGCTCGATCTCAGAATCGCGGCCCACTACCGGGTCCAGCTTGCCATCGCGCGCCGCCTGGGTGAGGTTGCGGCCGAACTGGTCCAGCACCAGGGAGTTGGAACGCTCACCCGAGCTGCCGGGGCCGCCACGGCCACCCTGGCCAGCGCCGGCACCGGCACCGGCACCTACCGGGCCTGCACCACCCTGGGACTGGTTGCCCTCTCCCTCGTTGCCCTCATAGCCGGAGAGCAGCTGGATAACCTGCTGGCGAACACGCGGCAAGTCAGCGCCTAGCTTCGTCAGCACCTGGGCTGCTACGCCGTCGCCCTCGCGGATGAGGCCGAGCAGCAGGAATTCGGTGCCGATGTACTTGTGTCCCATCTGCAGGCCCTCACGCAGCGAGAGCTCCAGAACCTTCTTCGCGCGCGGGGTAAATGGGATGTGGCCGGTGTGCGGCTGAGAACCTTGACCAATAATCTCTTCCACCTCACGGCGGACATCCTCCAGTGAGATGCCCATGGACTCCAAGGCCTTGGCTGCTACGCCTTCGCCTTCGTGGATGAGTCCTAGGAGGATGTGCTCGGTGCCGATGTAATTGTGGTTGAGCATGCGTGCTTCCTCCTGCGCCAAAACGATGACGCGGCGAGCACGGTCCGTAAACCTCTCGAACATTACCTCTTACCTTTCGCTCTAAATGTGTCATCCACTCTAACGCGCGGGGAGGACACTCCATTCACGATTTCCCTTCCCCCCTTCCCCTAAACCAACATTTCTGCAGGTAAAGGCACTGTACGCCGGTAGCGAACAGGTCATGATAAGGCAGCTTTTCGCACTAACCTGCCACAGAAGCTTCGCCACCTTAGAATGAAGAGGATTCTATATATCTCATCATCGACACCTCCACGAAGGATTTCCTCTCATCGTGACTATGCTCCCAGAATTTTTCACCACCCAGCACCAGCTGCGCCAGAAGGCAGTCCTGGACCAAGGAGCGGACTCCACGCTCTTCCTCGTGGAAGATCCCTCGCATGATGAGATGCTCGTGGAGATATATGGCCCGGAAAACCGCGGTGTGCTCCGCCAATCCGGCATCGTGGGGCAGCTTCAGCACAGCGCCATCGCCCCCATCGTGGGCACGGGAACGATGAACAGCGGTCAGGAATTCTTTGTGCGCCGCAGCCTGCCGGGCCAGCAGTTGTCGGATTTCACCTCCTCCGGCATCGGCGCGCAGCACCTTTCCCGCGATGAGGCCATCGCTGTCTTCGCGCCGTTGGCTGACGCGACCGATTTCCTGCTCCAGAAAGGCCGCGCCAACTACGCTCTCCGCGCGCTCAATCCGCGCCGCATCATCCTGACCAATAATCGCTCGAATGCCTTCTTCGCGGCAGTTGGCCCAGCCACGGGCTCCGAGGCCCCCAACGCAACGGCGAAGGAAGCAATCGACCGCCTCGCACAACTCCTCGCCGCCGCTTACCCATCCTTCCGCGCAGCAGCCGCTTATACCTCGGCATCCGCCGTCGTTGATTCTCTCCGAAATGCTGGCGCGGGGACCTCCAATGCCAGCATGACCGGCGCCAACGCGGCTGGTATGAACAGGTCCGACACGGGTACGCCGCAGTGGCAACCGGAGCAGCAGCACGCTGCCACCCCGCAGGGAGACTGGGGGACGCAGCCGCAGCAGCAGGTCCCCGCACCCGCCCCCGCGGAAGCCTCCGGAAAACGCGGGTCGACATCGAAGAGCAAGGTCTTTGCTGGCCTCGGCGTGGGTCTTCTCCTCTTGGCCCTGATCGGCGGCCTGCTGTGGTTCTTCTTGGGACGCTCAGCGTGGTCTGAGGCGGAGCAGGCGCTTGTCGACGACCACCCGGGCCTCATCAGCTCCCGCCCCGGCGGGGAAGGTTTTGACGGCGCTACCTGCGAATCCCGCGATCCGGAGGATGGTCAGGACGCGAAGATCACCTGCGTTGGTGACGGTGTGGGCTACTCCGTGGCGCGGTACGGGGACGTCGCCAAGCGCGATGCAGCTGCCCCAGCGCAGGATGCACAGGAACTGTCCAACGGGCAGTGCACCGTGCACAGCTACGATGTTTCCGAATCCGAGCCGGTGTTCTATATGAGCGCCGAGGACTCTGCTGACGCCGTCCTCGTGTGGGGCGAGGATGCCGAAGAGCTACGCCTGAACATGCCGCTGTGCTAAGCCGCGCGCTCACTCCGCGTAGCTAGTCCGAACGGTTAGTCCGCACGCCGGAGCAGCGGTGCAATCACCGCAATGGCAGTACCGGCTACGCCGGCGAAGAGGAAAGCCCAGTGTGTTCCCTGAGCCGTCGCTGCGGCCGGCCCCATCCCTGCGGCGGCGCCGGCTTGGGTGCCGCGCGTGAGGAAGACAACGAGGAAAGCAGTTCCCATCGCACCAGCCAGTTGCTGGAAGGTGTTCATGATGGCCGAGCCGTGCGAGTAGAGCTTCTCCGGAAGTGAGGACAGCGCGGTGGTCATCAGCGGCGTCATCATCAAACACATGCCGAGGGAGAAAACTACGTGCATGCCCACGACCATCCACACGGCTGAGTTCTCTCCCAAGGTGGCCATGAGCCACAGGCTGGCCACCATGAACAGTGAGCCCGGAATCATCAGGGGGCGCGGGCCATAGGAATCAAAAAGACGGCCTACAATCGGGGAAAGGAAAGCTTGAAGGATGCCTCCCGGCATCACCGCGAGCCCCGTGGTGAAGGCCGTAGCGCCCAGGGTAGTTTGCAGGTAAATGGGCAGGACCGTGACCATTCCCAGCATGAGTCCAAAGGACAGGACGAGGATGATCACCGCGAGAGTGAAGTTGCGTACGCGAAAAGGTCGCAGATCCATCAGGGCGCGGTCCTCAAGCGCGAGGCGCCTCTGCCGGCGGATGAAGACGACGAGCGCGATAACGCCCACCACGGTGACGGCGATATCCACCCAAGCGCCGCCCTGCAGCATTTTCTCTATCGAGGACAATCCATAAATCAGACCGCCGAAAGCGCATGCGGAAAGAATGACGGAGAGACCGTCGAGTGGGGTATCGCGGTTCTCACCAACATCGCTCAGGCGCCAGAGCCCGGCAACCAAGATGAGGGCGATGAGCGGCACCATGGCCCAAAAGATGACGTGCCAGGTGAAGTGGTTGAGAATGGCCCCGCCAACCGTTGGCCCCAGTGCCGGGGCGACGGAAATCACCACGGAAATAATGCCCATGACCGTGCCACGGCGCTGCGCTGGGACCAACGTCATGGCAACGGTCATGAGAGTGGGGATCATCAGCGCGGTTCCACCGGCCTGAAGTACGCGCCCCAAGAGTAAAACGATGAAGCTCGGGGCGAGGGCCGCCACCACGGTTCCGGCTAGGAAGAGTCCTGCGGAGGCGATGAAAATCTGCCGTGTGGTGAGCCGCTCCAACAGGAAGCCGGTTGTCGGGATGACGACGGCCATGGTGAGCATGAATCCCGTCAACAACCACTGCGCGCTCGTGGCGGGAATGCCATAGTCCGCCATGATGGCCGGCAGCGCGACGGATAGCGAGGTCTCGTTGAGAATCATGACCATCGCCCCCAGCACCAGGATGCTGAGGTTGATCACTACCTTGGAGGGAATCTCAGCGGACATGCGGCCAGCCACACCTTTCAACTACTTAACTCTGTGGACCTCGCACTGGAGCTGTGAAAGTCAGCGCGCGAAGATTTTAGAGTACTCCCAAGGTCACCGGGCATGCCACATGAGCCAAGCCGCGGGCCTTCTTAAGACCGCCGCGGCTGGCGATGGCTTCGTGATACGCCTTAGGGCATGGTCTCCATGTTGCGGGGTGTGATGACCACGACGCTGCCACCGCTGTCCAGACTGCAGCCCAGCAGACGGTTTTCAGGGGTATCCTCCCACAGTTTCGGTGCACCGTAGGAACAGTGTCCAAGGTCAGTGGTGAGGTGGCCACGGTTTCCGCCCTCGCCGGCCTGCCAATCATGGTTGGCGTATTCATCCAGCAGCTCCATGGCGTCAGTGCAGTCGGTGCCATCTTCCTGCACGTACACCAAGCCGGTCTCCTCCCCGCGTGTGCCGCTCTCACCGCACACCGCTCCGGTGTTGGCCATGCCATTCGCATCTGGCTTCGCGGGGAAAGTATCGGAGTAGTACTGGCCATCGTCCTTGACGGTGAAATGGTGCCCGTTCGCCTTGACCACGAACTCGTTGCCGCTGAGTGCTTCAAAGGTTCCGCCATCAAAGCTCACGGTCTCACCCTCGTTGAGCGTTGCAACCTCTGTCGGTGTATAGAACTCAATGGCCCACACCGGGAAGAAGCCGCGGTCGCCGAGGTAGCTCACCGCATTTGACCTCCAGCTCTGCATAACCGGCCCTGGATAAATTGGCGGATCGGCAAAATCGACCTTGCAGTTCGGGGCATCAGCCTCTTCGTGAATGAGGCAGAGGACGCGCCCATCAGGGCTCTTGACGGCCGGGATGGGGTTCGGAATGGTCGCCAGATCACCGCCGGCCATAAAGTCTTGCGGATCGCGTTCCTTCAATCCGCCGGGTTTGTCTTTGTCAGGCTTGTCGCTGCTCGGCGCCGCCGCCTCGGAAGTGTCATCAGAGGCTGACTCAGAGCTGGCAGAGCTGGATGAGTTCTGTTGGAATTGTGGCTCATCGCCCGCCGGTTCGCTCGTGAAAGAACACGAAGCCACGGCGCAGGCCATGAGGGAGGCAGAAAGGATAGAGAGAAGCTTCTTCATAACAATCATCGTTCCACGAAATAGCGCTGTGCCACTAGTTTTCCGAATGCTTCGGATCTTTAGGATTTGCAGCGTCAAGAAGAATAACGCGACCGGTACCGGATAGATCTTCACAATGAATCCGACGTGCATACGGATTGGGTGTTTCAACGAATTCCGGTTCTTTGTGGGAGCACTTCCAGCCGTCAAGCTCCAGGATTCCGCGAGTGTTCACTTCTTTTATGTCCCACTCGTAGTTGACGTACTTGTCCACGATGTCCATCGCAGTCGTGCAATTCGTCCCGTCTGTCTGCACAAAGACCTTCTGGCGGCCAAAATTAGTATCGGCCTCTCCACAGACGGCACCTACAGGCGCATAGCCATTGGAGTCCGGCTCCAGCGGATAGGTATCCGCCGAAAACTGGCCGCCGTCCTTCACGGTGAACTGGTGCCCTTGGGCCTGAACGGTGAATTCATCTGCGCTAGGGGCTTCAAAAACCACGCCGTTGATATCGACTTTCTCGCCCTCCTCCAGCAGCTGTGGCGGAACCACGTCCCCCGGGTCCACTACGCCACTGGGGAAGAAGCCTGCGCCATCTTTGAAGATCACCATGTTCGCCTCCCACTGCGGGTTTTCGGGGTCGGGCACAATGGGGGGATTGTCAAAACCAACTAAGCACGTCGGCGCTTGAGAACCCTCATACAGAGAACACCGCACCCTACCGTCTGGGCTGGCTATACCCCAGGCAACCGTGGTCTCATACCTGAATCCAGTGGCGCGGAACTCTTCGGCATCGCGTTCTTTGAGCCCGGAAGATTGAGAGCCAAACTCCGGCTCACGATCTGTGGAATCGCTCGCTGCCGCAGTACTGGGTTCCTCCGAAGCGATCTCTGTGCCAGAGCTATCCACAACTTCGAACCGAGGAGTGTCCTCGGTCTCTTCATCCGGGGAGCAAGCCACCAAACCGGCCGCCACCAGCGGCAGTGTGAGAAGAGAGAAAAGTTTTTTCATATTTTGTATTGTTCCACGCAGGCAGGCTTCGCGCGGAGTGATGTGCGCTGCAGCGAAACTGAAAGCTCTTAAAACAGCTCCTAAAACAACAACGCACAAGCCTTCGGCTGCGGGGCCAGTGGCTTGTGCGTTGAGTGCGTAGAGCTTACGCGGAGACTAATGCTCAGGCTTCACGATGGGGAAGAGAACGGTTTCTCGGATACCCAGGCCAGTCAGGGCCATGAGCAGGCGGTCCATACCCATGCCCGTACCGGCTGTCGGCGGCATGCCCTGCTCCATGGCGGCGAGGAAGTCCTCGTCCAAGACCATGGCCTCCTCATCACCGCCGGCGGCCAGGCGGGCCTGGTCCTCGAAGCGCTCGCGCTGGATCACGGGATCGACCAGCTCCGAGTAACCCGTGGCCAATTCGAAGCCGCGCACGTAGAGGTCCCACTTCTCCGTCACCCCCGGCTTGGAGCGGTGCTGGCGGGTCAGCGGGGAGGTCTCAACCGGGAAGTCCTTCACAAAGATCGGGCCCTCAAGCTGGTCCTCGCAGAGCACCTCCCAAATCTCCTCCACCAGCTTGCCGTGGCCCCAGCCACCGTTCTTCGGGACGTCGAGCCCGATGACGTCAGCAAGCGCCTTGAGCTCCTCGACGGTGGAGTCGATGGTGACCTCCGGCTGGCCCGGGAACTTGCGCTGTAGTGCCTCGTTGAGTGAAGGATACATTTCAATCTCCGGCCACTCTTCGCCGCCGAAGTCATACTCAGTGCCATCCGCCAAAGTAACAGTGGTGGAGCCGAAGACCGCACGTGCTACCGATTGGATGGACTCGCGGGTGGTGCGGGCACAATCGTTGTAGTCACCCCACGCGGCGTAGGTCTCCAGCATGGCGAATTCCGGGGAGTGGGAGCGGTCAACGCCCTCGTTACGGAAGTTGCGGTTGATCTCAAAGACGCGATCGATGCCGCCGACAACGGCACGCTTAAGGAAGAGCTCCGGCGCGATGCGCAGGTACAGGTCAATGTCCAAAGCATTGGAGTGCGTTACAAACGGGCGGGCCGCTGCACCGCCGTGGAGAGTCTGCAGCATCGGGGTTTCGATCTCTACGAAGCCCTCATCCTCCAGGTAGTTGCGCAGTGCACGCATGACCTTGACGCGGGTCATGGCATTCTTGCGGGCTTCCTCGCGCACGATGAGGTCGTTGTAGCGCTGGCGCACGCGGGTTTCCTCATTCATGTCAGCGAAGGACACCGGAAGCGGGCGCAAGGACTTCGCCGCCATGGTCCATTCGTTTGCCATGACGGAGAGCTCGCCGCGGCGCGAGGCAATTACTCGGCCGCGCACGGAGATGAAATCACCCAAGTCAACGTCGGACTTCCACGCGGCTAGGCGCTCCTCCCCAACCTCTGCAAGGGACAGCATGGCCTGCACCTGAGTACCGTCGCCATCCTGCAGGGTGGCGAAGCACAGCTTGCCGGTATTGCGCATGAAGATGAGACGGCCGGCGATGGCCACCTCAACGTCAGTCTCCTCACCAGCGCTGAGGTAGGTGACGCCCTCTTCCGCGGCCGGCTCCTCACCTTCCGCCACCACCTGGAACTGCTGTCGGAGATCCCGCAGGGAGATCGTGCGGTCCACGGTCACCGGATAAGGATCGGTGCCGGACTCCAACAGTCGAGCGCGCTTCTCGCGGCGGATGCGCAGCTGCTCGGGAACGTCAGTAACTTCAGTATTCTTCTTCTCGCTCACGGTTGTCTAGGGTAGTCGATCCCCATACGCTGGCGCGATCCCGGTTCACAGAGTGTTCATCTGGCGGTTAGACAGTATCAACCGCGCGGTCATCTCAACCGTATTAACTCATGAGGTCCGTTGCGACATCTCTACGCAACTAACGATTTCGATTTTGGAGCATAACTTTCATGGCACTCAATGGCCGCAATCTCTTGGCTAACATGTTTACCTCTTCTCGTTCTTCCCTTACCTGCACCTACAAGTGCGGTAACGCCTGCTTCGGCGAGTGCGAGAACACCTCCGATAACCCTTACTTTGGTGACCAGTTCTCGCGCCGCACCGCACTGCGCGCCGGCGGCCTGGCCGTGGTCGCCGTCGGTGGTTCCTCCGCGCTTGCCGCGTGTGCCGCACCGGACGAGAAGGATTCCGCGGCCGGAAGCGGTTCTTCCTCCAAGACCAGCGAGGTGAAGGGCTCTGACATCGAGCTCACCTCCGCCGAGGGCATGCACTTTGAAGCCGTAGAGGCCAATACCAAAGATGAGGTAGTCATCCCGAAGGGCTACGAGCAGTCCGTACTTATCGCCTGGGGTGACCCGGTCATCGAGGGCGCTCCGGAATTCGACGTCAACAACCAGACCGCCGCGGATGCGGAGAAGCAGTTCGGCTTCAACAATGACTTCGCCGGCCTCATCGAGCACCCTGATGACAAGAACCGCATGATCTACATGTGCTCGCACGAGTACACCACCGAGCCGATGATGTTCCCGGATTACGATCCGGAGAACCCCACCGAGGAGCAGGTGAAGATCGGCTGGGCTGGCCACGGTCACACCATCCTCGAGGTCTCCAAGGTGAAGGGCTCCGGCGAGCTCAAGCGCGAATTCGGCCCGCTCAACCGCCGCATCACCGCTACCACCCCGTTCACCCTGGTTGGCCCAGCTAAGGGCACCGACCTGGTGAAGACCTCCGCTGACCCGAAGGGTGAGAAGGTCCTGGGTACCCTCAACAACTGCTCCGGTGGCGTGACCCCGTGGAACACCATGCTCTCCGGCGAAGAGAACTTCGACCAGTACTTCGCCGGTGGCGATGTCAAGGATGAGAAGGCCGCTGAGTCCCTCAAGCGCTTCGGCATCGAGGAGGGCCCATCCGACCGTAAGTGGGAAAAGTACGATGACCGCTTCGATGTAGCCAAGGAGCCGAACGAGCCGAACCGCTTTGGCTGGCTCGTGGAGATCAACCCGCTGGACCCGAAGTCCACCCCGATTAAGCACACCGCAGTGGGCCGCTTCAAGCACGAGGCCGGCAACATCCACATCACCAAGGATGGCACCGTGGTCTGCTACTCCGGCGATGACTCCCGCTTCGAGTACGTCTACAAGTTCGTCTCCTCCAAGAAGTACAAGGAGGGCGACCTGGAGCACAACATGACCATCCTGGACCACGGCACCCTGTACGTGGCCAAGATGGAAGGCAACTCCCCGGAGAAGGAAATCGACGGCTCCGGCGTCCTGCCGGAAGACGGTGCCTTCGACGGCAGCGGCGAGTGGGTCAAGCTGCTGACCTCCGATACCGACAACAACAAGTTCGAGTCCCACGTGGACGGCATGTCCGCCGAAGAGGTCGCCGTCTTTACCCGTGAGGCCGCCGACAAGGTGGGCGCCACCAAGATGGACCGCCCTGAGGACGTCGAGGTTCACCCGGAGACCGAGAAGGTCTACATCGCGCTGACCAACAACAAGTACCGCGGCGCCACCGGCGAGAACGCCAAGAAGAACAAGGAAGACGCCAAGGAATGGGCTCCGGTCAAGGAGAACAAGAACGGCCTGGTCATGGAACTCGAGGATGACCACGCCGGCGAGAAGTTCACCTGGAACCTCTTCCTGGTCTGTGGTGACCCGCGTGAGGCCAGCACCTACTTCGGTGGCTTCGATAAGGAGAAGGTCTCCCCGATTTCCTGCCCGGATAACCTGGCCTTCGACAACCACGGCAACCTGTGGATCTCCACAGACGGCAACGCGCTGGATTCTAACGACGGCCTCTATGCCGTGACCACCGAGGGCGAGACCCGCGGCGAGCTCAAGTGCTTCCTCACCGTCCCGGCTGGCGCGGAGACCTGTGGCCCGATCGTCGACGATGACCGCGTCATGGTCAACGTTCAGCACCCGGGCGAGGCTGACGACGCCACCTTTGAGAACGCCACCTCCCACTGGCCTGACGGCGGGAAGTCCACCCCGCGCCCGGCCGTTGTTGTGGTGTGGAAGAAGGGCGGCAAGATCGGTACCGAATAAGGCACCGACGTTGCGTAGTGCGCACTCCTAGGCGGTGCGCAGCTGCGCCTCCAGCACCTCCTGTGCAAAGTCCCACAACGGGGTTGCAACGCCAGCTTTGACGCCCATGCGTCGGATCGCTCCGACCTGGGCGTCTAATTCGTTGGGCAGCCCTTCCTTGATATCGCGCTGCATCGAGGACGTACTGTCCGGGTGCTGCTGGCGGGCAAACTCCATGGTCTGTTCCACCACGTTCTCCGGCAGCTTCACGCCGAGTGCGCACCCGACAGCCTCGACTTCCCGCATGAAGGCCTCGAGCTGGCCGGGGATTTCCTGGCAGAGGTACCCAATCGGTTTATCCACCAAGGCGCCCAGAGTGCCTGTCGGGGTGACGAACATGGCTTTCGACCAGACGTCGACAAGCGCGGCGTCGTGGAACTTGCTGGAGGCACCCGCCTCCTTCAGCGCGGCCGCCAGCTCCTCGCCCGTACGCCGCAGTGACTCCGGGGCGTTGGCACTCAGCGGACCAAAGGCCAAAGCCAAGGGCCCCGGATTGCGCTTGATCCGTGCCGGGCCCAGGCGCGTGGCATAGACGCGAGCGACACCGGCAAGGATGTTTTCCTCCCCGAATTCCTCGGCCGCCACGTACGGAATCTCGACCGAGTTGTGCGTGGTCACCACCGGGATTCCCTGCAGGGCCTCGCGGTCCTCCACGCTGCCAAAAGTCTCGTTGCCCGGCAGCGCCTTCGACGCGATAATCGCCACGTCCAGCCCGCCCAAGAGTTCTTTGACCTCGGCAAAGGTTTGGGCAGCTGGGACCTTAATGTCCTCGGTGGTGGTGGGTTCCGCGTGGGCGTCGATCAGCGTCACGCCCGTCTCCCCCAGCACCCGCAAGGTCTCACCACGGGCCACGAAGGCGACGTCGTGGCCCGTTGCTTTCAGTTTTCCGCCAAAGTATCCGCCGATGGCGCCGGCTCCCAGAATTCCAATCTTCATGTCTCCAACCTAACTGGTGGAGACCTGCGCCACAGACTTTTATCCGCGCTGTTCTAAGTTTCGGAACCCAATTCCCAACGGCACGCCCGCGTTATCGATGAGCCGCACCCCACCCACGGTGGCTGCGATTAAGAGGCGGGCATCGCCCTCTGCGGGGGCCTCACCCAGGTCGCGTCCGCGCAGTTCCACGTACTCCGGCTCCACGCCCGCGGCGGCCAACACTTCACGTGCCACGCGGACGACTTCCTCGGCCCCGGACTCCGCCGCGTACGCACCGGCGGTGAGTGCCGCCGACAGCGCGCTGGCCTGCTCGCGGGTTTCGGGTGCGACGTCAGCATTGCGCAGGCTCATCACCACTCCGTCCGGCATGCGCACCGAAGGAACTCCCTGCACACGCGCCCCGATGTGAAGGTCAGTAAAGGCCTGCTGGGTGGCCACGAGCAGCTCGTAATCCTTCTCCCCCATGAGCACATCGCTGGGCCCCAGCGCACAGGTCAGCGCCACAATGCGGGTCAGCTCCGCGCTCACGTCCTCCATGCCGTGATCGGGTGCGAGGACCCGCGTGCGCTGGCTCTGCTCGCCATAGCGCCACACTACGTCAACGCCGCCGAGTGCAGAGGTGTCCGTCTCCGGTTCTACCGCCACGACGACCACGCCGCCGCGCACGCGTTGGGCCGCCTGTACCAGGGCAAGGTGCCCGGCGTGAATATCGCGGCCCAGCGGTACGAGTACCACACGCTTGCCCGTCTTGCGGTAGGCGCTGCCGACCATGCGGATGCGCTCGATATCCTCCACTAGGAGTTGTTCTGCCACGGCGCTTCCTTTCTTACTGCCCACAGTTCCAGTTCTTCCATATTCTTCTTCTCACCCACCATGCGGGCGACGTCGCGGTAGTTGCGCGCCATGCCCAGTTCTACGGCGGCGGGATAAGCATCGATGATGTCCCCGGCGTCGAGGTCAAAGGTGCTGCCCATAAAATCGTCGATAATCCCCGCCTTAAGCGCCGCCCACGCGCTGAGTTCACCGAGCATCTCCGCGTAATACAACCGCGCCGCGCGTTCGGCACGGCGGGCTTCTGGTACCGCTTCTGCCGTTTGGTGAATCTCTGAGAGCAACAATCTAATGACGGTGTCCGCCACCTCATCGAGAGTGCCCACCGCGTAGGAGTCACCCAGGGGCGCTGCGGCAATGGTCACGCACCCGCGCGTTTCCAGGTCATCGAGTGCTTCCACACCGGCCAGCAACGAGGTATGGATGACGATCTGTCTCGGGCGCACGTGCTTGGCGACGTCTCCCACAGCTGCCTCCAGCTCTCTCGCCGTTGCAGCGATAATCAGTGCATCGAAGCGGTCCAACTGGGCGGGGTCCTCAAGGCTCTCGATGGTATGGCCCGCCCACTCGAGGTGTCGCGCGAAGTTAAGGCCGGCCCGGGAGCTACCCCAGACCGCCACCCGCATGCGTGGTGCCTTCATCTACTTCTTGTCGCCCTTGTTCTGCTGTTCCTGCTGACGCTTGCGGCGTGCCATGAGCTCCGCCACGGAGACCGCGCCCTCGCGGTGCTCATCGCTGCGGCGGCGGCCACGGGTGCTGGGCTGTGCGGTGTCTGCCTCCGGCCTGCGGTGGCGGTGGTGCGGCTGCGCGGGGGCAGGGTTCTCCTTGACGTGCTGCCCGCCCGCGGCGCCCTGGTTCCACTGCACGGCCTGGAAGCTATCGGTCTTGAATTCCGGCGTCTTCTGCTGCGGCTGAGCCTGGGGACGTGGCTGTGCCTTTGGCTGCGGTTGGGGCTGATGCGGCGGCTTCTGCTCGGCGCGTGCCTGTGGCTTCTGCTGCGGCTCGCCCACGGGGCGGAACGCCGGAGGACGGCCCTGTGACGGCTGCGGTGCGCCGAACGGGGATGGTGCTGGGCGGGTGCCCTGCTGTTCTGCGGGTTTCCCGGCGGGTTTCGCGGCTGGCTGCTCGGCGGGCTTCGGGGTGGGTTGCTGAGCTGGCTTCGCGGCCGGCTGCTGAGTGTTGGCACCGGCATTATCTGCCAGCAGGTTATCCAGCGGATTGCTCACCGGGTGGGTCGGCTGCGAGCCGAGGCGGCCTGCGACGGCGTCGGCAGACGGCGCACCGCCGGACTTCTGGGTGAAGTTCACGTTGGGGGCATCGCCGCGCTCATCCACGCCAGCGCCGCCAGCCTTGCGCTCCAGCTCCTGGATGCGGCGAGCCTCCGCGTACAGGGCGGCCGGCTCGTAGACCCACTCGCGCCCTGAGATCTCCTCGATCTGGGTGCGGATGGCCTCCAACTCGGAACGGATCTCCGCCAGAACCTGGCTGTTATCTGCGCTCGAAGCACCGGAAGCCGTCAACGTGGATGCGGCATGGGCGCGCTCTACTGCCAGTAGCTCCTTGGCTTCGTGTGCCTGGCGGCGGTAGCGCACCACCAGGAAGAAGCCCAGCACCGCGGCCCACAGGGAGGCGAGCAGGGCAATCTTCAGCGCATTCGCCGAACCCGAAATCAGCATGACCAGGCTGGCAATAACCGCGAGGATGACTAGAACGATGAGCCCGATGGAACCGGCGTCCGTCTTCGAGCCGGACTCAGAAGTCTCTGAAGTCTCTGCCGACGTTGGCAGCTGAGAGTCCGGCTGCGCAGAAAACTGGGTCGTCGGGCGATCATCCGGGGCCGACTCGTGCTGTGGCTGAGGGGCGTGGTGCGGGCTCGTCATGCCCACTAACTTACCGCTTGTGCACCATCAGTTGGAGGTGGCACCTCGCAGTGTCGCTCCAGCACCACTCCAGCGATACACATCGCGGCACCACCCAGCGCCGAGGACACCACCCCGGCCAGGTCACCGGACGCAGCGACGAGCTCACCGGCGCGCGGCACGACATAGACCGCCATGCCCGCATAGGCCCCGCCCACGATCGCACCCGTCCACGCGGAGGCTTTACCGACGAGCAGGAATTGCGCGATGGTCATGGGATTCAGCTGCGAATTATCCAGGCCGATGCCGTGTTCATCCTCTTTGGCGTTGCGGACTTTGAGGGTAAGGAGGCCGCACACCACAGCCATGGCCCAGAGAGAAATCGACACCGTTGCCGGAATGGCCAGCATTGAGCCATAAAAGCGGGTGGTGAGGATGGCGGCCGCCGCGGCCACGAAGAGGGCCGTGCCGATGAGCGCGCCTACCGACGTCCTTGTCATTACTCCCCCAGTTCCTTCACCGCAGCGACCTCGTCTTCATCGAGGCCCGCGATGAGCTCGCGCACCGAGGTGCCGTTGAGCTGTGCGTTCTCATCCGCGGCCAACCACGGCACGAGGACGAAGGCGCGCTCATGCGCATAGGGGTGCGGGAGGGTCAGCTCAGGATCATCGGAGGTCACGCCGTCAACCTGCACGATGTCCACGTCCAAGGTGCGCGGACCCCAGTGCCGCACGCGGACGCGCTCGGCGGCCTCCTCCAGCTTCTGGCCACGGCGAAGAAGTTCCAGCGGGGTGCAATCCACGTCCACGATGAGCACCGCGTTGAGGAATTCATCTTGATCGGTCACGCCCCACGGCGGGGTGGCATAAACCGGGGAGGCAGCGACGGTCTCCTCAGCAAACTCATCAAAGACGGTCTGCAGCAGCGCACGGCGGTCCTCCATGTTGGAGCCGATGGACAAGACAGCGCGCATTAGCCTGCCATCCGCTTCCGGGAGCGGCGCGCTACGACCGCGACGTCGGCAAAGGTACGCGGGATGGGTGCCTTCGGCTTGTGGATGGTCACCTCGATGGCGTGGAGGATCTCAAAACGCTGCATCGCGGTCTCAGCGACCTCCTCAGCCACCGTCTCGATGAGGTCCCGGGAGGGGCCCTCGACGATGTCTGCGGCGACGTCAGCAAGCTCGGCGTAATTCACCGTGCGGGACAGGTCATCCTCAATGCCCGCGGTGTCCAACCAACATGTGACGTCCACGATGAAGGGCTGGCCGGTTTTCTTCTCTTCCTCGAAAACGCCGTGGTAGCCAAAGCATTCCAGGCCGGTGAGCTCGATGCGATCTGCCATGGGCTTAAGCCCTCCCCAGCGAAGTCGAGACCACGGTTCCTCCATCGGCGCCGTTGGCGTAGCTACCGGAGGCATGCGCGCCACCGGTGTAGGCCGCGCCCGCATTCCAGGCGGCGGCGACATCCACGGCATCGCGCGAGACATCGACCTCGTGCACGCGCACGCCCCACGCTCCCATCTGTGCGGAGATGGCGGTCACGGCCGCGGTGGCCGGATCCGCGAGCAGCGGGCTGGACTCGGCACCCCGATCCTCCCGGATGGCGGCGAGGAAGCGCTTGCGGGAAGCGCCCACGAGCAGCGGAAACTCGCCCTGCAGGAACTCCGGCAAGGCCTTGAGCAAAGCCCAGTTATCCTGCGGGGACTTGGCAAAACCCAGGCCCGGATCCACGACGATATTGTCGTGGCTAACACCGGCTTGCAGGGCGTTATCGGCAAGCTTCGCCAAGGATTCGTGGACATCGCGCACGACGTCCCCGCCGTGGTCGGCCACTCCGGCCGCGCTGCCGAACTGGACGGTGCGCCAGTGCATGAGGCACACCGGCAGGCCGGTAGCCGCCATCGTGCGGTACATGTCCGGGTCGGCGGCACCACCAGAGACGTCGTTGATCATGTCGACACCGGCTTCGGCGGCCGCTGTGGCAACCGAGGCCCGCATCGTGTCCACCGAGGTCTTGATCCCCTCCTCGTGCAGCGCCTTGATGACGGGCACGACGCGACGCTCCTCCTCCTCGGCCGCAACACGCACCGCACCCGGGCGGGTGGACTCGCCGCCCACATCGATCATGTCCGCGCCGGAGGCCACCAAATGCCGGGCGTGCGCGATGGCGTCGTCGACATTAATCCAGCGTCCGCCGTCAGAGAAGGAATCTTCCGTGACGTTGACGATGCCCATGACCAGCGTGCGGCCGGGGACGGTGAGGTTGCTGACTGCCATGGAAACTAGCTCCTAATGAGGCTCATGACCTCCGCACGGGAGGCTGCATTCTTCTTGAAACCGCCGCGGACCGCGGATGTCGTCGTGGTCGCCCCCGGCTTACGGATGCCGCGCATGGCCATGCACAGGTGCTCGCACTCGATGACGACGATGACGGACTGCGCGTGGAGGACCTCCACCAGCGCATCGGCGATCTGGCTCGTGAGGCGCTCCTGCACCTGCGGGCGCTTGGCGTACATATCCGCCAGGCGTGCCAGCTTGGACAGGCCGGTGACGTGACCGTCGGAACCAGGGATATAGCCAATGTGCGCCGTGCCGTAGAAGGGCACGAGGTGGTGCTCGCAGGTGGAATAGATGGGGATATCGCGCACGAGGACGAGCTCTTGGTGCTCCTCGGCAAAGGTCTTGTGCAGGACCTCAGTCGGGTCCTGGTGGAGTCCTGCGAAGACCTCGGCATAGGCGCGGGCCACACGGGCCGGGGTCTCGCGCAGGCCCTCGCGGTCGGGGTCCTCGCCCACCGCGATGAGCAGCTCACGGACGGCGGCTTCGGCACGCTCGTGATCGAAGTCGCGCTGCGCCGGGATGTTATCGCTCATTGTTCTGGCCGTCCTTGTACGGGTTGTTGCGGTATTCATTCTCTCCCCAGCCGGGCGCGCCCCAGGCGTGATCCTCCGGCTTGGCGTGGCGGCCGCGGCGTTCCGGTTCGCGCGGTTGCGGCTGGGAATCTGGCTGCGGTGCAGCAGCATTCGGTACACGCGGAATCTCTTGGGTGTCCTCGCTGCTGGGCCCTGCTTGCTCTGGGGCCACGGTCTCCTCCTGCGCCGCGTCGCTGACAGCTTCGTCCTCGCTCAGCTCGCGGCCAGTGGGTTCGGTGATCTCGGATTCGCCGAAGAAGGTATTGCCCTTGTCCGGGTCCACATAGTCACCTGCGTGCTGGCCAAAGCTGAAGCCGATCTCCTCGACCGGCGCCCCCTGCTTCGGACCATTGGCCTCCCCGCGCTCGAGCTCCGCCTGGCGGCGCTCGCGGGCGGCACGGGAGGCGTCGAGAAGCGTCATGCGTTTCGGCAGCTCCTCACCGCGCTCCTGGGCCAGCTCCACCGGGGTCTTCACCGGCTCGCGGCCAGCCTGGCGCGGGAAGCGAGCGTCCTCGTTCGGGAAGACGTCGAAAGCCTCGCGCGGCTCGATGCCCTTGAAGATGCCCTCGAGGTCCGGGCGGCGCAGGGTTTCCTTCTCCAGCAGCATCTCGGCGAGCTTATCCAGGTAGTCGCGGTGCTCGGACAGGATGTCATAGGCCTGCTGGTGAGCGCGGTCCAGCAGGTAGGCCATCTGCTCGTCGATCTTGGCAGCCACGGCATCTGAGTAATCAATGCTTCCACCGCCGCCGGCATAGCTGAAGGGATCGCCCTGCTCCTGGCCGTACTTGACGGTGCCCAGGTCCGGGCTAAAGCCATACTCAGTCAGCATGGAGCGCGCGATCTTGGTGGCGTGCTCAATATCGGAGGATGCACCGGTGGTCGGTGCGCCGAACACGAGCTCCTCCGCGGCACGCCCGCCCATGGCGAAGACAAGGCGAGCGAAAAGCTCATCGCGGGTGTACATGCCCTTATCGTCTTCCTGCGCGGTCATGGCGTGGCCGCCAGTGCGGCCGCGGGCCAAGATGGTCACCTTGTAGACACGCTCGATATCCTTCAGCGCCCACGCGGACAACGTGTGGCCACCCTCGTGGTAGGCGGTGACCTTCTTCTCATGCTCGGAAATGATCTTGCCCTGGCGGCGCGGGCCGCCGACGACGCGGTCGGTAGCCTCCTCCAGCGCGTCATAGGTAATGACGTTGCCGCCAATGCGGGCGGTGAGCAGGGCGGCCTCGTTGAGCACGTTGGCCAGGTCTGCACCGGACATGCCAGCGGTGCGCTTGGCCAGCTGCGCCACGTCGACTTCCTTGGCCAGCGGCTTGTCCTTGGCGTGCACGCGCAGAATCTGCTCGCGGCCGGCCAGGTCCGGGTTGGTCACCGGGATCTGGCGGTCGAAGCGGCCCGGGCGAAGAAGCGCGGGGTCCAGGATGTCGGGACGGTTGGTAGCGGCAATGAGGATGACGCCTTCACGGTCGCCGAAGCCATCCATCTCCACGAGCAGCTGGTTCAGCGTCTGCTCGCGCTCATCGTGACCACCGCCAGTGCCGGAACCACGCTGGCGGCCCACGGCGTCAATCTCATCGACGAAGATGATGCACGGGCTATTCTGCTTGGCCTGCTTAAACAGATCACGCACGCGGGAAGCACCCACGCCGACGAACATCTCCACGAAGTCGGAACCAGAAATGGAATAGAAAGGCACGCCGGCCTCGCCCGCGACCGCGCGGGCCAGAAGCGTCTTACCGGTACCCGGCGGGCCATAGAGCAGCACGCCGCGCGGGATCTTCGCGCCCAGCTCATGGTAGCGCTCCGGATCATCCAGGAAGTCCTTGATCTCCTGCAGCTCATCCACAGCTTCATCCGCGCCGGCCACATCCGCGAAGGTGTTGGTGGGCATGTCCTTGGTCAGCTCCTTCGCCTTGGAGCCACCGATGCCGAACATGCCGCCCGCGCCCTGCTGCATGCGGGTCATCATCCAGAACAGCAACGCGAAGAGGATCAGCATCGGCAGCAGGAAGCTGATCATGGAGCCAATGAAGGAATCCTGCGTGACCTTGGTCTGGTACTTATCCGCACCAGAATCCTTCACCGCGTTGAAGACCTGCTCGGAGGCGCGTGCCGGGTACTTGGCAATGACTTCCTCGATACCCTCCTGCTCTTCTACCGTCACCGGTTCTCTGAGCTTGAGGCGCACCTGTTGCTCGCGATCATCGATCTGCGCTTCCTCGACGTTCTTAGAGCTCAACTGCTCCATGGCCACGGAGGTGTCGACCTGCTTGAAGCTCCGGGCATCGTTGCTAAAGAACGTAAAGGCGTACAGCAGAATGAGAACCAGGCCCGCGATCGAGCCATAGCGGATGATGTTCTTGTTTTTCATTAATTACCTTGCGAATTCGAGGCCTCAAACCAAAAGAGGGCAAGAAAAGACTAATCGTTGCTGTAGACCGCAGGCTCCAGGGTGCCCACGTAGGGCAAGTCGCGGTAGCGCTCCGCGAAATCCAGGCCATAGCCCACGACGAACTCATTCGGGATGTCAAAACCTACATCGAAGAGATCCAGCTCCGCCTTGACTACTTCGGGCTTGCGCAACAGCGTCACCACTTCCAGGGAACGCGGCTGGCGGCCCTGCAGGTTGCGGATGAGCCAGGACAAGGTCAGGCCGGAATCAATGATGTCTTCCACGATGACAACGTCGCGGCCCTCGATATCGCGGTCCAGATCTTTCAGAATCCGCACCACGCCCGAGGATGAGGCAGAGTTGCCGTAGGAGGACACCGCCATGAACTCCAGCTGGGACGGGATAGCCAGTTTGCGGGCGAAATCCGTCAGGAAGAAAACCGCGCCCTTGAGCACGCAGACCAAGATGAGGTCCTCGTCGGTGTTGCTGTATTTCTCGGACACGCGATCCGCCATCTCCTGGATGCGCGCCTGAAGTTCATCTTCGGTGATGAGAACGTTTTTGATGTCCTCTCCATAAGGATTGGCGGGGACGGCTAAATCATGGTTGTCGTGCACGTGAGCGCTCCTTTGCTGACCGAGGCAATATTGACAGTTTGCCACCAACGCGTGCGACTTCCAACCTTGTGCCTTTCTTTTCACTGCGGACGGCGACGGGGCCTTGTCCATGCCACCGCGTGCACAGGGCATCGATGCCGCGCACTGCCTCGCGAGTAACCTCTACTCCTTCCTCGCGCAGCCACGCGGCGATCGCCCGGCGGCGCTTCGGTTCTGGGAGAACGGCCAGCGCGGTGCAGTCGGTGGTGGGGTGGGTGCTGAGGAGGGCGTCGTCAAGCGCGGCGTCGTGGGCTGCCTGGGCTAAGGCCGGGACGGGGTCTCCGCCCACGATCTCCTGCAGGCGCGGGAGGATCTCGCGGCGCAGTGCCACGCGGCGGAAGGCCAGGTCCTGGTTCTGGGGGTCCTGCCAGACCTCCAGCCCCAGCTCCGCGCAGGCGGCCTCGGTCTGGGCGCGGCGCACGCTGAGCAGGGGGCGCAGGACGTGCACACCTTCGACCGAGGAACGCTCGCGCATGCCCGCCACTCTCCCGCGGAGGGCGCTGAGCAGCAGGGTTTCGGCCTGGTCATCAGCGGTATGCGCCACCGCCACCTCTTCCCAGGGTGCGAAGGCACGGTACCGGGCGCCGCGGGCTTCGGCCTCCACGGAGCCTTGCTTGCCGACGTCCACCCGCAACACCTCCGCCCCCGCCCCCAAAGCGCAGGCCTGCTCAGCAGCCCGGCGCGCCTGCGTGGCCGAGCCTTCCTGCAAACCGTGATCGACGCACAGCGCTGTCACCTCGTGCCCCTCTGCGAGGAGTGCTGCGGTCAGCGCCAAGGAGTCGGCGCCTCCGGACAGGCCCACCGCGATGGCGCGTGGTTGCTCACCCATCACGGCGCGCGCAGCGACGCGGCAGGCCAAGAAGTTGGGGCTTGTGCGCGGCCAGAAGGGCTTCTTAGAAGTCATGGAGTGCGGCGGCGAGGGCGTCTTGGGCCTGGCGGGCGGAGGTGACTTCGCCGTCGTTGACCAGGAAGGCGAAGGCGTAAACGCGGCCCGACTGCCCCTGGGCGGTGCCGGTCAGCGCGGAAGTTCCCGTGAGGGTGCCGGTCTTGGCGCGAACGTACCCGCGGGCGGGCGACTCGTGATAGCGCTCGTAGAGGGTTCCTTCGCCGCCGGCAAGAGGGAGGTAGCCCAGGAGTGGGCGTAGCTCGTCGGTGGCTACGGCTTGATCTGCGATGTGGGCGAGGAGCCCGGCGGGGATGCGGTTATCGCGGGAGAGGCCGGAGCCGTCCTTGAGGGTAACGCCGTTGACGTCGATGCCGGCTCCACGTAGCTCGTCGAGGATGGCCTTCGTGGCGCCCTCGAAGCTTGCTTCCCTACCCTGGCTGACGGCCAGCTCGCGGGCAATGGCCTCCGCCATGACGTTGTCAGAATCTTTCGCGGCTTGCTGGGCTCGCAGGGCCAGCGGCTCGGACTCGCTGGAGGCGATGACCTCGGAGTTTTCGGGTGAAGCAGCGATATCCGCCTCGTCGGCTCCCAGGCGGGTGGCCAAGGCGCGGGCAACATCGAGGGCCGGCTCGTGGGAGCGCGGAACGTCGCCGGTCTTTTCCCCGATGCGCCCACCATAGAGCATGGCCGGCTGGATGGGAGCGACATAGCCGCCATCAATATTGTCATCGTCCCAGCCCGGTGCTTGGTCGGGGCCGGCCCAGATGGAGGTGTCGATGGAGACCCGCGTGACGGTATCCATCTTCTGCTGAATCTGTTTCGCCAGCTCATCGAGGCGCTCGTCCGTCAGCCAGACATCGCCGGCGGCCTTGATAACAACTTCGCCTTCCTGCTCACCTGCGACCACTTCGGTGGTGAGGCGTTCTTCCTCATCGAGCGCGAGTGTTGCTGCGGCGAGGGTGAGGACCTTGGTGGCGGAGGCCGGGGTCAGCGGCTTCGCGGGCTCGCGCTCCCACAGCACCTCGTGGGTGGTGGTGTCGATGACCTGGCCGCCGAAAGTGGCGAGGGCCTTGTCTTTGCCCAGCTCATCCAACTTCGCTTTAAGCGCGGCGGTGTCTATCTCACCAGGCTCGACGGGCTGGACCAGTGTTGTGGGTTCTTCCTGCTTATAGGGCTGACCGTGGTCCAGGTGATCGTAGGTGCGTTGGACTTCTACGCCCACTGCGGCCGTCGCCGCCACGGCACCAGCCGTGACGAGGGCCGCAGTACTCCACCAGACATGCTTAGCTTTCATCGCCCTTTAGACTAGCGCGGTAGACTAAGCGGAGCACATACCAACCTATTAGTTATGGAGGATTCAGCCGTGAGCGTTGAAGTAACCATCGAGATCCCTAAGGGCTCCCGCAACAAGTACGAGATCGACCACGAGACCGGCAAGGTCCACCTCGACCGCTACCTGTTCACCCCGATGGCCTACCCGGCTGACTACGGCTACATCGACCACACCCTGGGTGAGGACGGCGACCCGTTGGATGCACTGGTCATCCTCCCGGAGCCGGTTTTCCCCGGCGTTGTTGTGGAGGCTCGTGTCCTCGGCGTGTTCAAGATGACTGATGAGGCCGGCGGCGACGACAAGCTGCTCGCCGTCGTCGATGACCCGCGCTGGGAGCGCTACCAGGACATCAACGATGTGGAGCAGCACATCAAGGACGAGATCGAGCACTTCTTCACCCGCTACAAGGACCTGGAACCGAACAAGGAAGTTACCGGCTCCGGCTGGGGCGACAAGGCTGAGGCAGAGAAGATCCTCGAGGAAGCGAAGGCTCGCTTCAAGTAGGCCGCCGCGTTCCGCACGTTGAGGGACGTTTCGATCAAATAGGGGTCCAAAACCAAAGGTTTGAGAGGCCTTAGTTGATCGAAACGTCCTTTTTCTTTGTCGCCGCGACAACTCCTCGTTCGTGACGTACGATTCGATCAAATAGGGGGCCGAAAACAGCGGTTTCTGGGGGCTTATTTGTTAGAAACGTACGCATCGGGGGCACATGGAAATTTTCGAGGGACGCGCGGGGACTCGCCGCGCAGCTAAGGGCCAAGCAATCAAGATTTGTCACGGTCTGTATTTATCTGCAGCGCCAACACCGCGCCAACTCGCTGAAATCGTCTCGCGGCGTTGGCCAGACTCAGCTCTGGACGGCTACTCCGCCGCCCAGCAGTATCTTGGCCAAGAGCTGACCTACCCACTTTATTTTCTTCGCGCTGGAACGATGGCATCGAGCGCGTTCTTTCGCAGTCGGCGGGCACGGCCCAAGGCACTGGGCAGCATGAACGGGGTGAACGTGTGCAGTCCACTGCAGTGCATTGAGGCGATGGAGCACGAAGATGCCGGAGCCTTCATTGAGGCTTTCTTCGCCGGGCCGCACGGGCGCTCGCGCATCGAGACCGAGCAGCTGGACTTTCGCCGCCTGCCCAAGCACACGCGCGAGGTGCTGGAACGGGCCATCGTCGGAGCGGATAGCAAGCCGGAGCGCGACCTGACCCGGGGTCTCGAGCCCCACGTCAAGGTCCGCAACAACGTGCGGGTTGGGCCCTACCGATGGGACTTGGTACTGGAGGAACACAAGGTCGCCATCGAGGTGGACGGCTATGCCTATCACAAGGGCGAGAACCGGCAGCGTTTCGAAATCGACCGCCAGAAGCTTAACGACGCCATCCAGCGCGGCTACCGGCCCCTCCACTTCACCGCCGCCACGATCGAGCATCACCTCGACGTCGCTGTTCACCAGGTCCTCGCGGTCATCAAAGGGCGGGGCGAGTTCGTGCCTCCACCTTGGAAGTGGCACCACTACTGGAGGTGGCAAGGCGAGCGTTGGGCAGGCTAGCGTTGCGGCTTACCAGCCGCAACGTGCCGACAACGAACTGGGCTGGCTAACGCTGCGACTTACTAACAATGCAGCTAACTAGCTGCAGTGGGAAGCGAGCCAGCCGTCGAGCTCGGATTCCGGGGCATCGGGGTTAATCGGGTCCTCGGCGAATTCCTCACCTGTGCGCGCCTTGTCCTTGGCAGTGGTGAGCATGAGCGAGCGGCCGTCCGGATAGTCCAGGACCACGTTGGCGGAGGCGTAGCCGGCGGTCGGCTCGCCGAAGGTGCGCACGTTGTCCAGGCCGCGGAAGGCCAGGAGGGTGGCCTCGCCGGAGGACGCGGTTTCGTCGTCGGTGAGCACAGCGACGGGAACCTCAAGCTTGCCGCCCGACGTGGTTGTCGGCGTGCCACCGCCGGTGACGGAATTGCCGTCGATGACCACCTCGGATGTGCCCATGCGGCTGACGAAGGACAGCGCGGGGCCGTCCGGCAGCAGCGGGCTTAAGCCCGCGTACATCGGGCCCATGTCGCCACCACCGTTGCCGCGCAGGTCCACCACAGCGGCACAGGCCTCCGGGTGGGCGGTCAGGCCTTGAGCCAAAGTGTCGGCATAGGCCTGGCCATCATCGTGGCGGCCGATGGAGGGCACGGTAGCGCGCAGGACGCCATCGTTGAAGTCGACCGAAGGCTCAGTGCTTTCGGCGGCCTTTTCCTTTTCGACGCTAAAGACTTTGGAGTGCTTGCCACCGGCGGCGTCGATGGCGGAATCGAGGAGCTCGGCGTTCGTGGGGTCCTCTTTGAAGGCCTCGCGGGCGCGCTGGAATTCTTCGCTCTCGCCATAGATTCCGGAGATCGCTGCAGTATCCACCATCGCGGTATTGATGCGCTTCTCGCTGGCATTGAAGAGGAAGTAGGGCTTGCCCAAGAGCGCTCCGCCATAGGAAGGGCCGAAGAAATACACGGCCGCGGCCACAGCAACAAGGGCAACAAGAAACAGTCCGCCGAAGATTTTCAGTACAGTTTTCATTCTTTCCTCCCTCCCGTGCGCAGCACGTAGCCGCGCAGGGGTTCAACAAGGACAATGGCTAGCAACGTGACCAACCAACCTATGGCCAGGAAACCGAAGGCCATGAGCATGCGGCCGAGAACGTCGACATCACTTTGATCGACGCTGGAGAAGAACATCAGCGCGGCGATACTGCCACCAAAGAGGAAGCCGAAGAAGCTCAAGCCCACCACCGGCCCCATGATGGTTAGGGCACCGGAGCGGAACTGGAATCCGCGCGGCACGCCCATGAGATCCAGGGAGCGGATGAGCTCCTTGTCCTCAAAGATGCCGGAAACCTGGCCCAGGATGATGGACATGGTGGTCAGTGTGAAGCCAAAAATGAGGGTTAATAGAACACCAGTGGAGATGTCTTTGAACACCACGTTCATTCCCTGGTCTTCCTTCAGGACCATGGCCAAGGCATCAGAGCCCAGGGGCGCGGCAACGAGGAAGCCCGTCAAGTATCCGAAGAAGCCGATGGCAGCACTCCGCTTCCATGCCGGGCGCGCATTGCCCGCTACGCGCTGGCAGGCCACGAAGTGCGCGTTTCCGGGAAAGAGGGACATGATGTGTGCGCCGAGCTGCAGGATGAAAGGGGAAATGAGGTTGATACTCATCACCATGCCAAACATGACCACGATGACCATAGCGGTCGGCGGCCCCGCCTTACCGGAGAGCAGAACACCACCGATACCTGCGATGATGAGGAAGACGATGACACGCCACCAGCGGTAGGCCGCGGGCATCTGGCGCTTGGCGACGCCCAGCGGGCTCACGCGCACGCGCTGCATGCCGGCGAGTGCGGCACCGATGGCCAGCAGGAAGAGCACACCCGCCACGGCGAGGTAGCCCCACCACGGGAGGAGAAGCTCGGACAGAGCAATGGAACGCATCTGGAAATCCAGCTGGGTGAAGACCGGCGCGACGAGCAGGCTGATCAGCCCGCCGAGCACGATGCCGATCACTGCCTGGAGGCCGGTCTCGACGATGACCATGCGCTCCACCTGGCGGGAGCTCAATCCCAACAGGCGCAGCGTGGCCAGGCGCTGCTCCCTGCCGGAAGCACCCAGGACGGCGGCTTGGGCAGTGAGGTTAAACAGCGCCGGAAGAATGAACGCGCAGGCCAGCAGGGCCAGGGCGAACCACGGGTAGAGGAAGGCCTCCATCTCGTTGCCGAAGGCCTCCTGCAGAGCGGGCGCGGCATCCTCAACGTGCTGGGCGCGCTCCCAAAACATCCACGTACCGCCCGCCACCAGGAAGGCGATGGCGGAACCAATGGTCAGGCTCACAATTGCCAGAAGCGAGACAATACCCGTTCCCGAGCGCGCGCGAATCGATTCGCGCTGCAGGTCAAAGACTAAAGTCGCGGTGTTCATCGGATCACCTCGAGGCGGCGGTCATCGTGAATGATGCCATCGCGAATCTCCACGCGGCGCTGCATCCAGTCGGCCACCTTCGGGTCGTGCGTGACCATGACCAGGCTGGCACCCGACTGGCGCACGATGGTGGTGAGCATCTGCATGACCTCGTGGCCCGTGGACTGATCCAGCGCACCGGTCGGCTCGTCGGCGAAGACCACGCCCGGAGAAGCCACCAGCGCACGCGCAATGGTCACGCGCTGCGCCTGACCGCCAGAAACCTGCGCCGGGCGGCGCTCCGCCAAACCACCCAGGCCCAGCTGATCTAAAAGCTCCATCGCGCGCTTGCGGGCCGCACCCCGCCCCATACCGTTAAGCATCGCGGGCAGCGCCACGTTATCCACGTTGCTCAGCTCCGGCAGCAGCTGGCCATCCTGGAAGACGAAGCCGAAATTGCGCAGGCGGGTGCGGGAGCGGGGGCCGTCGCCAAGCGCGGAAAGCTCCTCATCCCCGTAGCGCACACTGCCGTGCGTGGGGGTGAGCACGCCGGACATGCAGTGCAGCAGCGTGGACTTGCCAGAACCGGACGGCCCCATGACGGCCACGAGCTCGCCCGGTTCAATGTCGAGGGAGATTCCGGCGAGCACCGGGCCGCCGCCGAAATCCTTGGTGATGTCTGTCAGGGAAAGTGTCTTTGCCATGTCTCTCATTCCACCGTGAAGGGCCCGCGGAAAGAACAGCCCTAGCGTTGCTCTTTAAGGTAGTGCCAGCACTACCCCTGTGATCAGTAGAGCCCGTTATGCTGAAAACCGTGTTCCGAAGAAAGCCCCAGCCCACCAACCATGAGCAGCAGCAAGCGGAGAAAATCGCGCAGCTCACGGCCTCGCGTCGCGCCATCGCGGATGCCTACGAGGTGGAGCGCGCACGCATCGAGCGCGACCTGCACGACGGCGCGCAGCAATACCTCGTGGCCGCGAGCATGAAGTTGGGGGAGGCTCTTCTCGACGCCCCCTCTGACCTCGCCGTGCTGCTTACCGCCGCCAAACAGGACGTGGACCGCGGCCTCAAGTCCTTGCGCGCCACGGTGCACGGCATCCACCCGCAGGTGCTGCAGGATCACGGTTTGGTGGCCGCGCTTGCCGACGCTGCTTCTTCCCACGGCCCCCACGTCAGCGTCTTCGCCCCGCATCCTTTGCCCAAGCTTTCCGCCTCCGTGCTGGCCTGCGGCTACTTCTTCGGCACGGAGGCTTTGACCAACGCTGCCAAGCACGCGCCCGGCGCGCCGGTGTCTGTTTTAGTGACCGCGGATGCCTCCTTGAAAATCGCCGTGGTGGATGAGGGGCCAGGCGGCGCGCGGGTGGTGCCGGGCCATGGCTTGGCGGGGATGGCCGAGCGCCTCGCCGCTTTCGGCGGAGAGATGACTCTGTCCTCTCCCCCAGGCGGGCCGACGAGGCTAGCGTGCTCGATTCCTCTTCTTCTCGATCGCGGACAGTCAGGAGTTTAAGAAATGAGTTTGAGAATCGTCGTGGCGGATGACTCCGCCATTCTGCGCGAGGGCCTCGCCGGCCTTCTGGAGCGCCGCGGGCATTCGATTGTGGGCCAGGCGGACTCCGCACCGGAGCTTGAGGCCGTTGTGGATAAGCTGCGCGATGAGCTTCCGGACATCGTCATCACGGACGTGCGCATGCCGCCAGGCATGGGCGATGATGGCTTGAAAGCCGCCGTGAACTTGAGAAATGCATACCCGGGCTTACCCGTCATGGTGCTCTCCCAGTATGTAGCCCCGGCTTACGCGGTGGAGCTCTTCGACTCCCCCGATGCCGGCACCGGCTATCTTTTGAAGGACCGTGTCTCCGAAGTGCGGGACTTCCTCTCCAGCCTGGACGTGGTGGCTCAGGGCGGCACCGTCATCGATCCCACCGTGGCCCAGGCTTTAATGAGCTCCGGGCGCAGCGGCTTGGGCGAGCTCACCCCGCGCGAGCGCGAGGTGCTCGAACTCATGTCGCGCGGCAAATCCAACAAGGACATCGCCTCTGAGCTCGTCCTGTCTTCCGCCGCGGTGGCCAAGCACGTTTCCAATATCTTCACCAAGTTGCGGCTGGATCCCAGCGAGGACAACCGCCGCGTGAAAGCCATTCTGGAGTACCTCTCCGCGCACCGCTAAAGCCCGCGCCTGCCCACCGTCCACACGAGCGCCCTGACAGGGACCGTTCACAGGATCCCAAGGAAACTGTGACGCAAGACACATAAGCTTGTCCGTGCCCTTACCCAACCCACTCTGGAAGGACCCCGCTTAATGGACGTGCAGCTCAACATCGTGCGCTTTAACCGAGAAAAAATTGCTGACCATGACTATTTTCTGGAGTTAATTCAGACGGAAGGGCTGGCCTCCTTCCGGAAGCCGGATCCAGAAATGGAAGAAGCATCGGCCGCACTCTCCAAACTTTTCGGACAGGACGTGCCCGCGCATTCGGCCGTCACGGTCACGATGGATTCGAGCGATTTAGAGCTCCAAGAAAAGCTAGCTTTGCTGGCGTATTACCACGGCTTGGTGGTCTTCATTGGAACCACGGACATCCTCTTTAATGCGACTGGAATCCCCACGAGCAGCAATGGCCTTTCCTCCATCAGAAACTGCATGGGAACTATGTGGCGACAGGTCAGCAGACCTATGCTTGATCGCGCCTTTGAGGACGCCCTGCGCCTGCCGGTGTCCGAACAGACGTGGATTCAGGTAATCAACTATGGCTCGGAAGAACGAAGCTACGGCCTCGAAATGTCCATGCACGTGCGCGCAAGCGGACAGTTCGAACTGATATGGTCCAGCCTCCCTCCAGAGGCCACTCAACCGGTATTCCGCACGCTCACTGTCGATACCTATGAAGAATCACGAGAGATTCTGCTTTCCTTCAGTGATCACAACCCGTTGATCGAAGAACTTGCGTGGGAGCCGTTGCCTCAACGCGCATCTAAGCCAATCCTGGATCCTTCAGTCCGCCACGAAACACCCTGGCGCCGGCTGGACGCGGTGAAGGAGCTCCCCGCAGGCGTGATGGTCCACCTGCATAAATGGCCAACATTTTCCTTGGCCTACGGCCGCAATGCACAAGGACAGTGGACCGCGAAAGTTTACGATAACCTCGGCACCGACAATGTGCAGACCTTCGACATCGCAGACGAAGCCATCGCAGTGGCGGAGCACTATTTAGACGGCAACGGCGAGATGATTTCCACAGTCTTCCCGGACTCTTCATCTTCGGATCCGGCGCCGTACACCACGGTCACCGCAATGGAGCTGCCGGAGCGCGAAGAGCAGTGGACTGAAGCATCAGTATGCATGATGCACCGCATCCGCGCTGACCATAATGGCGAGCCCAGCCCTCGGATGCAGAAATATATTGAGAGGATTAACACAAAGCTCGGAAGCGAAATCCTCCTCGCCGAGGAGCACGTGGAGGCACAAGCACTCACACGGCTGCTCATCCCTGCTGATGTCAGGACGGTCACGATAGAGAGGCTTACTCATCTGGCGCAGGATTACGGCATTTCGCTTGTTGTCGATGATTCCCTGGCACTGTATAACCCGTCGGGCAAGCCGCTTCCGGGAGCCGAGAGCTGCCAGTTGAAGCTACTCGCGGATAAGTTGTATGTGAACACCTGGGAGGTGGCCACATCCTCCTCCGTACTCGAAGCGGGGCTTCGCCTCTTCACAGGATGGAGGCTTGAGGTTCGATCCGGGAGTCAGGTGGACTTCCAGGAGCGTTATACCTTGGAAACAACCTATACGGGCGACAACGTTTCGCTTGACCTTGTCACCCCCGACGGGAACCTACACGAAATCCCATCCATCTCACTGCCCCTTGCTCTGGATTTGATGGTTGAATTCACCTACTCCCCAGCGCAGTTGGTGGACAAAGTGAATTGGCAAGATCAGAAGTCGTCCTCAGATATCCCTGAGGACGAGCGCTTCATGGTCAACGCCACGGTCTTCGGCTCAGCTGCGTATCTTTTCAACGATGACCTTCTCGAGGCAGTTCGCCAGGACGGCTTCCCCGAAGTGGGAGCGTGGGTAGCGGCCTTTGACCGAATAGTCCCGGGCGACTACTGCCAGGTCGACCGTGTGGAACCCTCAGAAACAGGAGCGGCACGCTACCTCGTCGAATGGGGCCACAACAACGGTGAGGAAGAAAACTTCCAGATGCTCCTTGAGGACATCGACGAAGCCTTGTCCCTCCTTGAACGGTTTGTGAACGGGGACCGCGCAGAGTTTGAGGCCCTTCCGTGGACGCGGCGAGTGGAGTAACAGCACTAGGCCCTATGCGTGACTAGGGTATGGGGCATGAGAAACGTAACGCCCCAGGAAGTACCTGAGAACGCCCAGCTTATCGACGTCCGCGAGGACCACGAGTGGAACACCGAGCATGCCCAAGGCGCCACCCATATCCCGATGGGAGACCTGGTCGAGCGCCTCGACGAGATTGACCCGGACCGCGATATCTACGTCATCTGTCATGCAGGCGGGCGCAGCATGCAGGTCTGCCAGTACCTCGAGCACGCGAAAGGCTGGGATGTCATCAACGTCGACGGTGGCACGGATGCGTGGAAGACCCAAGGCTGCCCTATGGTTTACCCAAACCACTAGTGGTACCATTTGCGGTACCATGCAAGTGTGGTTTCCAAGATAGAAAAGATCCTCACAAAGATGCGGACCTCACGGACAAACGTCCGCTTCTCAGAGCTGCAACTTGTGTGCGACTTCTATTTCTAGGAGCAGATCATGAACCTCGCAGACAAGTACACCTACCAAACCGCTTGGTCCGAAGAAGATGGCGAGTTCGTGGCCACAGTCCTAGAGTTCCCTTCCCTGTCATGGCTGGATACTACTGCGGCCACCGCAGAGGCCGAGTTGCGCAGCGTCGTCGAAGAAACCCTAGAAGATATGCAACGCAACAATGAACACATCCCAGAACCATTCGGACAACGAAGCTACTCGGGGAAGTTCAACCTCCGCATACCTCAGTCACTTCACCGAGACCTGACCATCGAAGCAGAACGGGAAGGCGTTTCTCTCAACACACTCATTGTGCAGAAGCTAGCCTCAGCCTAAAACTAATGGGCCACAACCCATGATTTAGGCATGCCACCGTAGGCGCGTTAGAATCATCGGCATGCCTTCATTGAATTCTGTTTCCATCCCTACCGCGCTCCTGGAGTCCCCCTCCTTCCAGCTGGAGCGCCTCCGCCGCCGCACCCGCGAGGGCGTCGAGGCCGCGCTGCAAACGCAGAAGACCACCCTGCGCGAGTACTGGGTTCTCACCTGCCTCGTTGCGGAGGCCGCGTCCTCGCAGTCCGCACTATCGGAAACCTTGGCCATTGACGCCTCCGACATGGTGCGCCTGCTCGATTCCCTGGAGTCCCGCCACTGGGTTAAGCGCGAGCGGGATGCCAAAGACCGCCGCCGCCAAATCATTGCCTCCACCAAGAAAGGCGTGAAGGCGCACAAGGAGCTCACCGTTTTGGTAGCGAAGGCTGAGGACGAAGCCCTCGACGCGTCCACCAACAAGCAGCTCAAGCACCTGCGCAAGCTGGCCACCGCCATCATCGCGGCTGACGCACCCGGTGATACAGAAAGCAGTGATGCTTAAATGTCGGAACCCGATAACCTTCCTAGTACTGGGGGCCGCCACGCCCTCCGCACAGACGAGCCCGAGACCCCGACGATGCCCGAGGTCCCCGAACACTACCTGCTAGGCTCCGAGGCCGCCCCCGCGCGCACCCTCTGGGATATCGTTCAAACCACCGCCGAGCACTACCCCGAAGCCGCCGCGCTCGACGACGGTGAAATCCTCACCTACGCCGAGCTGCTTGCCGACGTCTCCGCATGGGCCACCGAACTCTACGCCAGCGGAGTGCGCCGCGGCGACCGCATCGGCATCCGAATGACCTCCGGCAAGCGCGAGCTCTACCTGGCCATCCTGTCCACGCTCGCCGCCGGCGCGGCCTACGTGCCCGTCGACGCCGACGACCCCGATGAGCGCGCCGAAATGGTCTTCGGTGAGGCCGATATCGACGGTGTCTTCACCGACGAAGGTTTCCGCATGCTGCGGGAAGGTGGGGCGGCGCGCCCCACGTTCGACGAAAGGGACGGTAGAGACGGCGCACTTTTCCAGGAGCCGCGCCCCGAAGACACCGCGTGGATCATTTTTACCTCCGGATCGACGGGCAAGCCCAAGGGCGTGGCCGTCAGCCACCGCTCCGCGGCCGCCTTCGTCGACGCCGAGGCAGCCCTCTTCCTGGCAGATAACCCGCATGGCCCGCTCGGCCCGGACGACCGCGTCCTGGCCGGCCTGTCCGTGGCCTTCGACGCCTCCTGCGAGGAAATGTGGCTGGCCTGGGGTCACGGTGCCTGTTTGGTCCCGGCCCCTCGCTCCCTGGTGCGCTCCGGGATGGACTTGGGTCCCTGGCTCATCCGCCGCGACATCACGGTGGTCTCCACTGTGCCGACCTTGGCCGGCCTCTGGCCCGCCGAGGCCCTAGACAACATCCGCCTTCTCATCGTTGGCGGCGAGGCCTGCTCCCAGGAGCTCACGGACCGCCTGGCCACCGAGGACCGCGAGATGTGGAATACCTACGGTCCCACCGAGGCCACCGTCGTGGCCTGCGCGCAGCGCATGCTGCCCGGCAAGCCCGTGTCGATTGGGCTGCCGCTGAAGGGCTGGGATCTGGTGGTCGTCGACAAGCACGGCGTCCCCGTGAACATCGGTGAGGTAGGCGAACTCGTCATCGGTGGTGTGGGCCTGGCTGCCTACCTGGACCCGGTGAAGGATGCAGAGAAGTACGCGCCGCTGGAGTCCCTGGGCTGGGAGCGCGCCTACCGCACCGGTGACCACGTGCGTTTGGAAGAGGATGGCCTGTACTTTGTCGGCCGCGTCGATGACCAGGTCAAGATTGGTGGCCGCCGCATCGAGCTCGGTGAGGTGGAGGCTAACGTCGCCGCCCTGCCGAACGTGTACAACTCCGCCGTGGCCGTGCAGAAGACACCGGGCGGCGAGTCCGTGCTCGTCGGCTACGTCTCCCTGGATGACCCGGATGCCGGCTTCGACCACGAGGCCGCGCATGCCCGCCTGGCGGAGACCATGCCGGCAGCGCTCGTCCCGCGCATCTGCATCATGGAAGAGCTGCCGATTCGCACCTCCGGCAAGGTGGATAAGAAGGCCCTGCCGTGGCCGCTGCCAGGAGTAGGCGTGGAGGCAGACGGCCTCAACCCCACCGAGCAGTGGCTGGCGGAGCTGTGGGTGGACACCCTGGGTGTTTCCGTCGAGGACGTCAACGCGGACTTCTTCTCCCTCGGCGGCACCTCCCTTGCCGCAGCGACCTTGGTCGGCCGCATCCGCGAGCGCTTCCCTACCGTGGCCGTGCGCGATCTCTATGACCACCCGCGCTTGGGCTCCCTGGCGGAGCAGCTTGCTGGTGCCGAGTCCGTGGAGGACGCAGGGCCTGCACGCGAGGTAGCGCCCGTGCGCGCCGGCACGCGCATCGCGCAAACACTCATCCAGATCCCCGTAATGACGCTGGCCGCCACGACGTGGCTGGCCTGGTTGCTGCTGGGCTCCAACGTGGCGAACCTACTGGGCGTGGACTGGGCCATGACCACCCCGTGGTGGCTGGTCATTCTTCTCCTCGTCATCTTTGTCGCTCCCATCGGCCGCATCCCCATCGGTGGTTTCGGGGCGCGGCTAATCACCGCCGGCATCACGCCCGGCGAGTATCCGCGCGGCGGTTCCACGCACCTGCGCATTTGGGCAGCGGAGCGCTGGGTTAATGCCATAGGCGCCAGCTCCCTGGCGGGCGCTACCCGCGTCAATAACTATGCCCGCGCTCTGGGCGTGAAGATTGGCCGCGGTGTGGATCTCCACTCGCTGCCGCCTGTGACGGGGCTGCTGACCTTGGGCAAGCACGCCGCTATTGAACCGGAAGTGGACCTCACCGGCTACTGGCTGGACGGCGATATCCTCCGCGTCGGTGCCATTGAAGTCAAGGAAGGCGCGCGCGTGGGTGCGCGCTCCACGCTGCTGCCGGGCACCGTCGTGGGCAAGTACGCCCACGTGGAGGCCGGCTCCACCGTGACGGGGCGCAAAAAGGTCAAGGACGGCCAGCGCTGGTCCGGCTCCCCCGCCAAGAAGGTGGGCCGCTCCAAGCACCGCTTCCCGTCCCATACCCCGAAACGCCGCCCGCTATGGGTTCCTGTGTATGACTTCACGTCCGTCCTGCTAGCCTTGCAGCCCATTGTGGCGCTGGCGGTCGGCGCGGCTGTCGTCGTTAGCCTCATCGCGCTGACCGATGGCTCCGCCTTCGTCGGCTCCATCTTCTTCGCGCCGCTCGGCGCCCTAGTGGCGTTTGCTACCTATATGCTGCAAACCTGGCTGGGCGTGCGCTTGCTTTCCATTGGCATCACACCCGGTGTCGCACCGGTGCGCTCCGCCAAAGGTTGGCGCTTGTGGACCATCGAGAGGCTCATGGACGAGGCCCGCACGCAGCTCTTCCCCATCTATGCTTCGCAGCTCACCCCGGCGTGGCTGCGTTCCTTGGGCGCCACGATTGGCAAGGACGTGGAGATTTCCACGGCTGTCATGGTGCCCAAGCTCACTGAGGTCAAAGACGGTGCCTTCCTGGCGGATGACACCATGATCGGCGGCTATGAGCTCGGCGGCGGATGGCTGCTCACGGGTGAGACCAAGGTGGGCAAGCGTTCCTTCGTGGGCAACTCCGGCATCACAGGCCCGGGCCGCAAGCTGTCGAAGAACTCGCTGGTTGCCGTGCTCTCCTCGACACCAAAGAAGACCAAGTCCGGCGCTAACTGGTGGGGTTCCCCGCCGGAGCGCATGCGCCGCGTCGAGGCCCACGTGGACGGTGTGGAGGGCGAATCCCTGACCTATAACCCGGGCTTTGGGGTCAAGGCCGCGCGTGGTGCGATTGAGACCATGCGTCTGCTGGCGCCGATGACCTCGGCCATGCTGCTGGCGGGCACCCTGGCATCGCTTTACGCGCTTGCCGACGCCCTCGGCATCGCCGCCGCCTGGGCCCTCGGCGGCCTCATCCTCATGGTGGCCGGCGCCATCGCCATGACCATCACCGTCGCGGTGAAGTGGATCTGCGTGGGCACGCAGACCGCTGGCGACCACCCACTGTGGTCCGCCTTCGTGTGGCTCAACGAGCTGCAGGACACCTTTGTGGAGGCTGTTGCTGCCCCATGGTTCTTTAGCCACACGTATGGCATGGGCGAAATCAACCAGGGCCTGCGCGCTCTCGGCGTGACGATTGGCCGCGGCGCGTGGATCGATTCTTACTGGTTCCCCGAGACGGACCTGTGCTTCGTGGGCGAAGGCGCGTCCGTTGGCCCCGGCACTGTGGTGCAAACGCACCTCTTCCAGGACCGCGTGATGAGCCTGGACACCGTGACCATTAAGGCTGGTGCCACCTTGGGATCGCATTCGGTGGCGCTGCCAGCCTCGGTCATTGGCAGCGTGGCAACCGTCGGCCCCGGTTCCTTGGTGATGCGCGGCGACCAAGTCCCTGGCAACTCCGAGTGGCAGGGCAACCCGATTGAACCGTGGAAACATTAGCTACATAAAGAAAGAGGCGGTCAGGATACCTGGCCGCCTCTTTCTTTATGCATGCACGAGCCGCTAATGCGCGGCCGGTGCGTGGTGACTAGTCACCGATCTGGTCGCGTCCACGCTTGACGATCTTGTCATCTACCTGATCAACGAGCTCGTGATCCTTGTTGGTGTACTCAAACTTGGAGAGCACGTAGCGCATCGCGTTAATGCGGGCGCGCTTCTTATCGTTGGACTTAATGGTGATCCACGGAGACTCTTCAGTATCCGTGTAGCGGAACTGCTCCTCCTTGGCGCGGGTGTAATCATCCCACTTATCTAGCGATGCCAAGTCCATGGGCGAAAGCTTCCACTGACGGACGGGGTCGATCTGGCGAATAGCAAAGCGGGTGCGCTGCTCCTTGCGGGTCACGGAGAACCACAGCTTGGTAAGCGAAATACCAGAGCCCAGAAGCATATTCTCCAGCATCGGCACCTCACGCAAGAATTCCGCGTGCTGCGACTCCGTACAGAAGCCCATGACACGCTCCACACCGGAGCGGTTGTACCAGGAGCGGTCAAAGAAGACGATTTCACCGCCGGACGGGAAGTGTTGAATATAGCGCTGGAAGTACCACGAGGTGGACTCGCGCGGGGATGGCTTCTCTAGCGCTACGGTGCGTGCACCACGCGGGTTGAGGTGCTCGTTGAAGCGTTTAATGGTGCCACCCTTGCCCGCGGCATCGCGGCCTTCAAAAAGGATGATGTGGCGCTGGCCGGTTTCCTTGGTCCAGTTCTGCCACTTCAGCAGCTCTATCTGCAGGGCGCGCTTGATGGACTCGTACTCATCGCGCGTCATGCGCTCTTCGTAGGGGTAGTTCTCGCGCCAGGTCTCGACGGGCGAGCCATCCGGCATGATCAGCGAAGGATCATCTTCATCAGAGTCATCGACGACGTAGCCGTCGGTCTGTGCAAGGTCGATCTCGGGGAGTTCGTCGTCTTTAATGTCAGCCATACTTTTAGTTTAACCCGAACCAACACCACAAGTGCCCTAAACCTTCGCAGTTACCCCTTCCCTCAAGACAGCAATCAAAACGAAAAGAAGGCCTACCGAAACGGTAGGCCTTCTTGCTTCAGTGAGCTTTAAAGCTCAGAGCTGAGGTTGTTCTTAAACGAACATGCCGATCAGCTGGGAAGCGCCGTCAGCGATGGACACAAACGGGGAAACGATGCCGCGGAATACCTCGAAGATCTGAGCGAAAGGCAGAATAGCGACGGAAAGACCCTCAGCGAATGCGGAAGAGCCAGCAAAGAATTCAGACATAGTGTCTCCTTAAGAGTTGTATGTAGTGTGGATTACTTGGAGGACAGCTGGGAGGAGCCAGCGAAGATGTTCAGGCCCTGCAGGGAGTTGAGGCCGGTCTCAGCAGCGTTGGAGTTGCCACCGTTAGCAGTAGCAAAGACGTCGATGAACTTGATGAAGCCATCGAACACCTTGCCCCAGCCCTGCCAGGTGTCAACAAAGTTGTCGAGGTGAGTCTGAATGAGGGAGAGATCCATAATGAACTCCTATTTTAGGTCCGAAGCTATTCATTGCCCCGGAGGGGTTTGCAGTTTGCAGACACCCTCGGTGGGCGTCACAAGAAGTATTTTGGCACAAGATGACAACAAATCAAGTTCGTTTGGGCCACAAGTTTCGCCAATTCTAAACCTCGGCAATCGACACTCGAGCGCTCCATCACCTTCCCCGCTAACGGGGCGCACACTTTAAAAACGTATTCTAACTGGGGTTTTATGAAAGGCGCAGGGATTAAGCTGCGAAAACCTCACGGCATTGCGTAACGTTTTTCGCTCTAGCAAGCGATAGCCTTTAGCCATTCTCTTTCAACCGCATCAGTTTCTGCTGAAAATAATTCTTGAAGGGGCACCCCCATCTGGGGGTCTAAAGTTAATGGTGGGACGCCTGTTACTAAAGGGAGTGGAGCCACACTCCTCGCCGTGATTTATATGGTGAGGTGCAAATCTCTCATATTGATACCGAAAAGCTCTCAAAGAGCACATCTGAAGAGCGAAGTGGCCGAGACACGCCGAAGCGCCCCACAAACAGCGTTTATCGCCATTTGTGGGGCGCTTCAATTCCTTGATGGTTCGGCTCCATCGTCTGCCGCTAGGGCGACGTACGGGGCCTTCAGGAGGCTTAGAAGCCCATGCCGCCCATTGCGTCAGCGTCCGGCATGCCAGCGCCTGCACCGGCCGGTTCCGGCTTATCAGCCACAACAGCCTCGGTGGTCAGGAACAGAGCCGCGATGGACGCAGCGTTCTGCAGCGCGGAGCGGGTGACCTTAACCGGGTCGTTAATACCCGCAGCCATGAGATCCACGTACTCGCCAGAAGCGGCGTTGAGACCCTGGCCAGCCGGCAGGGAGGCGACCTTGTCAGCGACAACGCCCGGCTCCAGGCCAGCGTTCTGAGCAATCTGCTTCAGCGGAGCAGACAGCGCCTCACGGACAATCTTGACGCCGGTTGCCTCGTCACCGGTGAGGTCGGAGAGGGAATCCAGAACCTCAGCTGCCTGCAGCAGAGCCACGCCACCACCGGCAACGATGCCCTCCTCAACAGCAGCCTTGGCGTTGCGCACGGCATCCTCGATGCGGTGCTTGCGCTCCTTAAGCTCGACCTCGGTAGCGGCACCAACCTTGAGGACTGCCACGCCGCCGGCCAGCTTGGCCAGGCGCTCCTGCAGCTTCTCGCGGTCGTAGTCGGAGTCGGAGTTCTCGATCTCGGCGCGGATCTGCTTGATGCGGCCGTCGATCTGCTCCTGGGAGCCAGCACCCTGAACGATGGTGGTCTCATCCTTGGTCACAACGACCTTGCGCGCCTGGCCGAGGTACTCGATCTCGGCGGTCTCCAGGGAGAGGCCGACCTCCTCGGAGATAACCTGGCCGCCGGTGAGGATAGCCATGTCCTGCAGGGTGGCCTTGCGGCGGTCACCGAAGCCCGGAGCCTTCACAGCAACAGACTTGAAGGTGCCGCGGATCTTGTTGACCACGAGGGTGGACAGGGCCTCGCCCTCAACATCCTCAGCGATAATCAGCAGCGGCTTGCCGGTCTGCATAACCTTCTCCAGCAGCGGCACGAGGTCCTTGATGTTGGAGATCTTGGAGGAGACCAGCAGGATGTACGGATCCTCGAGGACTGCCTCCTGGCGCTCCATATCGGTAGCGAAGTAACCGGAGATGTAGCCCTTGTCGAAGCGCATACCTTCGGTGACCTCAAGGTCAACGCCGAAGGTGTTGGACTCCTCAACGGTGATAACGGAATCCTTGTTCACGGAGCCGTTGCCCACGGTGTACATAGCCTCGGCGATCTTCTCGCCGATTGCCGGGTCAGCGGCGGAGATTCCTGCAGTGGTGGCGATCTCTTCCTGGGTCTCTACTTCCTTCGCGGAGGAGAGCAGAGAGTCAACAACCTTCTTGGTGGCGGCCTCAATGCCGCGCTTGATGCCCATCGGGTTGGAACCAGCGGCTACGTTGCGCAGGCCCTCACGCACGAGAGCCTGTGCCAGAACGGTAGCGGTGGTGGTGCCGTCACCGGCGACGTCATCAGTCTTCTTGGCTACTTCCTTGACCAGCTCAGCGCCAATCTTCTCGTACGGGTCCTCGAGCTCGATCTCGCGCGCGATGGAGACACCGTCGTTGGTAATGGTCGGGGCGCCCCAGGACTTCTCCAGGACGACGTTGCGGCCCTTGGGGCCGAGGGTGACCTTGACGGCGTCGGCAAGCGTGTTGAGGCCACGCTCGAGGCCGCGACGTGCCTCTTCATCGAAGGCAATGATCTTTGCCATGTGTTTGTGCTCCTTAAGCTTTGTTGAGGACGACACTCACGTCTGATCTATGACGGACGCCCGCGACGGCACGGCTGGCGAGTGTTCTCCAGCCCCAACCACATAGATGACTCTGTTTATTTCTGGCACTTGCCATGTGGAAGTGCTAGCGACCATTCTGGCACTCAGACCTACCGACTGCAAGGTTCAACACGAACGCTATAAGCGAACGGGCGGTGCAAAAACACCGCCCGTTTGATCGAACCGCCCTTTAAAAAGAACCAATCACGCTGTCTTAAGAAGCAGCCTTCTTCGCCGTCCACTTATATGCCGCAGCGATACCGCCAACGAAGAGGATGACGCCAACGAACTTGGCTCCCGTGCCGCCCTCGAAGATCTCCAGCGGGGAGTCGCCGGCCGATGCCGCGATAATGCCCGCGTTGACCACACCGAAGAGGGACTCGCCCACGATGAGGCCGGTGGCCAGCAACGTACCCATGCGCTTGACAAAATCCGGCTTGGACTGGCGTGCCGCCCAACGGTTGTAGAAGTAGCCCAAGAACGCACCAATCGGCACCACAATGGTGATCGCCGCCGGCAGGTACATGCCCATGCCCACTGCCAGCGGGGACAGGGAGTACTTGTCGGTGAAGTGGCGCAGGCACTCATCCACGATGATGATGACGGCACCAATCGCCGCGCCCAGACCAATGAGATCCCACGGCAGGGAGTTATCGAAAATACCGGAGGCCACCGAGGACATCAGCGCAGCCTGCGGTGCGGCCAGTGCATCCTCGCCAGCGCCTTCCATGCCCTGGAAGCCAAAGCCGGTGAGCATGACCTGGAGAATCGGCGGGATCACCAAGGAACCGAAGAGGACACCAATGATGAGCGCTACCTGTTGCTTCCACGGTGTCGCGCCAACCAGCTGACCAGTCTTGAGGTCCTGCAGGTTGTCATTGGAAATGGTCGCGATGCCGAAGACAATGGCCGCGGTAAACAGCGTATAAGCCACCAGCGAGAGCGGCTCCGCATCCGTACCGCGGGTCACGGCGGCAATCAGCAGCGCAGCGGCGATGACCGCGATGATGCCAATCGAGGAGATCGGCGAGTTAGAAGCGCCAATGAGGCCCGCCATGTAGCCACACACCGACGCGATAACGAGGCCCACCAGCAAGGTGAAGAGTACGGAGACCGTGATCAGCCGCCCATGTGGTCATGAATATCGGTACCGCGCACGAAGTTCCACAGCAGCAAGCCAATCGGAACCATCAGGACCAGGATGGTGCCAATGACATAGGGCGCTGGAATATCGCGCTCCTCCACTGCCATTTGCTGGCCATCCTTACGGTTGCGGGAGGAGGCGAAGGACTCAGCCATGCCTTTGGCAATCGGGCCCGCAATCTTAACCAACGTCCATACGGCCGCGATGGCCATGGTGCCCACGCCGATGAAGCGGATCCTATCGGAGAAGACCGTATCCACGGTCTCCATGATGGCAGCCGGATCACCCAGGCCCTCACCACCGGTCAGGATGGGCAGCAGGATGAGGTAAGAAATAACCACGCCGACGAGCATGGCGATACCCACGGCCAGACCCACGAGGTGGCCCACGCCGACCAGCGCCAGCGAGAGGGAGGTGCCCAGCGTCGTCGCGCCCGAGCCGAATTTGAAGTAGGTGGCCACCTCAGAGGCAGCCGCCTTCATTGCCGCGAGCAAAGCCATGAGCGCGGAGAGGATGCCACCGAAGACGATGACGCGCAGGCCCTTCGCGTTTTCCTCATGGGCGGCCTCGCCGTCCTCACCGGAGCTATCGCCCACCTTGAGGACCTCGGCCGCGGCCACGCCCTCCGGGTAGGGCAGGTCCGAGCCCGTCACCAGCGCACGGCGCAGCGGGATGGAGTACATCACGCCGAGCACACCACCGATGGCGCACACTGCGGCGGTATCAATGAAGGAAAAGCCCTGCCAATAGCCCACCATCACCAGGCCCGGGAGCACGAAGATGATGGCGGACAAGGTACCGGCTGCCGACGCGATGGTCTGCACAATGTTGTTCTCTTTAACGTTGTGCCCGGCAAAGCGGCGCAGCACCGCCATGGAAATCACGGCGGCAGGAATGGACGTGGCAAATGTCAGGCCTACTTTGAGGCCGAGATACACGTTGGCGGCAGTAAAGATCAGAGTGATGAGTCCACCGATAATAATGCCGCGCAGCGTGAGCTCGCGGAGCGTGGACTGGGAACCTTCGGCGGTCGTCGTCGCCATGTCAGGTCCTTTCTAAGGAATAGTTACTAGAACCCGGAATATATTACTCCCTACTTGTCGATAGACCGATTCGGGGATACGAGTAGGTTGGAGGGCATGACCAAGATTTCTGAGTTTGTCAGCAACGACCGCGATACCATTTTCCAGCAGCTCAAGGAGCTCGTCTCCTTCAATTCCGTTCACAACGAGCCGGGTCTAGAGGACCAGACCGCGAAGGCGGCGGAGTGGGTTCACGCAGCGCTTGTCGACGTCGGCTTCACCCCCGAAGCCATCACCACCGCTGATGGTTCCACGGCGATCGTCGCCAAGCGCCCCGGCAAGGAGGGCGCGAAGACGGTGCTGCTCTACTCGCACTATGACGTGGTGCCCGCCGGCAACCCGGAGGCCTGGGATTCCGATCCTTTCACCCTGACTGAGCGCGATGGCCGCTGGTACGGCCGCGGCGCCGCGGACTGCAAGGGCAACGTCGCTATGCACCTGGCGGCACTGCGCGCGCTCGACGCCCACGGTGGAACCGACCTTAACCTCACCGTGCTTATTGAGGGTTCCGAGGAACGCGGCGGCGAGGGCCTGTCCGCGCTCATCGAGGAACGCCCGGAGCTTTTTGCTGCCGACGCCATCCTCATCGCCGATGCCGGCAACGCCAAGGTGGGTGTGCCGACGCTGACGACCTCCCTGCGCGGCGGCTCCCAGATCAACGTCAAGGTCTCCACCCTCCACTCTGCCGTGCACTCCGGCCAGTTCGGCGGCGCGGCTCCCGACGCCGTCAAGGCGCTCATGCGCGCGCTGGATTCCCTGACGGATGAGTACGGCCGCACGACTATCGACGGCGTCGATTGTGCGGGCACCTGGCCGCTGGCCGAGGGCCAGGACACCGCCTACAGCGAGGAGAACTTCCGCGCCGACGCGCAGATGCTTGAGGGCACCGAAATCATGGGCGCGAAGGATCCGGCCGGTGCCACCGCCATCGCGGATATGATTTGGGCCCGCCCGGCGATTACCGTCACCGGTTTTACCTCCACCCCGGTGGCCGAGGCCGTCAACGCCGTGCCCGCTACCGCCGAGGCCAACATCAACCTGCGCACCCCCGCCACCATGGATCCCCGCACCACCGCGGAGGCCATGGCCGAGCACCTAAAGAAGCACGTCCCGTGGGGCGCACACATCGAGGTCACCATCCTGGAGGCCAACCTGGGCTTCGAAACCGATCCGGCAAAGCCCGCCGTGGCTCAACTCGGCGAGTGCCTCGGCGAGGCCTTCGGGGCCGAGACCATCACCCAGGGCATGGGCGGATCCATCCCGCTGACCGTAGAGCTGCAGGAGAAGCACCCGAATGCGGAGATCGCGCTCTTTGGCGTCGAGGAGCCGCAGTGCACCATTCACTCCGCCAATGAGTCGGTCGACCCGAGCGAAATTGAAAAGATCGCCATCGCCGAAGCGCTCTTCCTCCAGCGCTTCGCTTAAGTGGCGCGATCCCGCTCGGCAGAGCCATCCGCCGGGCGGGGTCCCGCTTCCTTCCGGATGCACTCTGGACGCGCTGTTGGTGACGTGGCGGAACGCCAACAGGAGACGCATTTATAACTGGATGAAACGAAAATGTGAAAATTGGGATTTCAGACTGTATCGTGAGCATTAGTGAACGCCCGCCAGTGCGGTGGGTTTAGCCCAGTCCCCCGACAAGGAAAGGACGCCACTGCAACCTCGTGCTCACCCTCTTTTGCGCTTTGGTCATCGCCACCATTGCTGCCCCATTCCTCATTTTCTACCTTGGCCGCCGCGCCTTCGGGCTTTTGGCAATCGCGCCCGCGGTCGGCTTCTTCTGGGTACTCCAGCAGCTCACCACTGGCACGCTACGCAACGGCAACCAGCTGGCTTATGACCTCAACTGGATGCCGGCGGCACACCTGAACATCAGCTTCCGCATGGACGCGCTTTCCGCGTTATTCAGCCTCATCATCCTGGGAGTAGGCGCGCTGGTCTTGCTGTATTGCTGGGGCTATTTCGACCATTCCCGGCGGCGCCTCGCCCTCTTCGGTGGCCAGATGGTGGGCTTTGCCACGGCCATGTATGGCTTGGTCATTTCCGATAATTTCCTGCTGCTCTACGTCTTCTGGGAAATCACCTCCCTGCTGTCTTTCCTCTTGGTGAGCTACTACGGCGAGCGTGCCTCGTCGCGTCGATCAGCGCAGCAGGCCCTCATGGTGACCGTTCTGGGCGGCCTCGCCATGTTGGTGGGTATCACCCTCCTCGGCCGCCAGACCGGCGCGTGGTCTTTAAGCGGTATCGCCGCCACCGAAGACCTCGCCAACACCCCCTACCTCACCGTGGCCATCGTGCTGATTCTCTGCGGTGCGCTCTCCAAGTCCGCCATCGCCCCGGCCCACTTCTGGCTGCCCGGCGCCATGGCCGCGCCGACCCCAGTCTCGGCCTACCTGCACTCCGCGGCGATGGTGAAGGCCGGCATCTACCTCGTCGCGCGCCTTGCCCCCTCGGTGCATGACATTTCTACCTGGCACCTCGTGGTCATCCCCCTTGGCGCTTTCACCATGTTGCTCGGTGGCTGGATGGCGCTCAAGCAGCGCGACCTGAAGCTGGTTCTGGCCTACGGTACCGTCTCGCAGCTGGGCTTTATCACCGCCATCATCGCCATCGGATCCCGCGAGGCCATGCAGGCAGGGTTGGCGCTGACCTTCGCGCACTCCCTCTTCAAGGCCGCGCTCTTCATGATCGTCGGCGCTATCGACCATTCGACGGGGACCCGGGACATCGACAAGCTTGCGGGCCTGGGCAAGAAGAAACCCGCGCTGTACATCCTGGCCCTCCTCCCCGCGATGTCTATGGCCGGTATCCCGCCGCTGCTGGGCTTCGTGTCCAAGGAGGCCACGCTCGAGGCGATCATGCACGAGGAGCTCTTGGTCGGCATGCCGCGCAACATGCTGCTCGTGACGGTCGTCGTCGGCTCCGCGCTGACCATGGCCTATGCGCTGCGCTTCCTCTGGGGCGCGTTCTCCTCGAAGGGGCAGGAGAAGCCCTCTGAAGCGGTAGCGAATATGCACCACATCGGCCCCTTCCTGTGGATCCCGCCGACGGTGCTGACTCTGCTGACCATCTTCTTTGGTCTGCTGCCGCTGCCTTTGTCCCACGGCATCACGCAGCACCTGGACAACACCTTTGGCGCGAAGCACGCGTCCGAACTAGCGCTATGGCATGGCTTCACCATCCCGTTGCTGCTCTCCGTGGTCATCATCGTCGCCGGTTCTCTCCTGCACTGGCAGCGCCAAGCCCTCACGAAGGCCCAGTTCACCTACCCGGCCTTGGGCTCGGCCGATGACTCCTACGACGCCGTCATCAACGCCCTGCGCCAACTCTCCCTGCGCATCACCGCTTCCACGCAGCGCGGTTCGCTGCAGTTCAACCTCACGGTCATCTTCGCCACCCTCATGGTGCTGCCCATCGTCATGCTCATCAACGGTGATATCACCAACGTGCACATGATCGTGGCCGAGAACCCTTGGCAGGCCATCGCCGCGGTGATCATCATCATTGCCGCTGTCGCTGCCACCGTGCTGGATAACCGCCTCTCGGGCGTCATCCTCGTCGGCGTGACCGGCTACGCCTTGTCCTTCATCTTCGCGCTGCAGGGCGCACCGGACTTGGCGCTGACGCAGCTCCTCGTGGAGACCATCATTATGGTGCTCTTCATGCTGGTGCTGCGCCGCATGCCGGCGAATACCGAATGGAAGCAGGACCCCAAATCCGGCCGCCTGCGCGCGTGGCTGGCGGTGGGCGTGGGCCTGGCCGTCACCGTGGTGGGCATGTTCGCCATCAACGCCCGGCGCGAGGAACCCATCTCGCAGTACATGCCGGAATTGGCCAAGGAGATCGGCCACGGCGCCAACACGGTCAACGTCTTGCTCGTGGACCTGCGCGCGTGGGATACCTTCGGCGAAATCACGGTGCTCATCATCGCGGCGACGGGTATCGCCTCGCTGATCTACCGCACGCAGAGTTTCACCCGCTCCTCCCGCCGCCCGACCTTGCAGGTCACCGGCCGCCGCTGGCTGGCCGCGGGCGTGGAATCAGAGAAGGCGCTCAACCGCTCGCTCATGGTGGACGTGAGCACCCACATCCTCTTCCCCTCGATGATGGTGCTCTCCCTGTACTTCTTCTTCGGCGGCCACAACGCCCCCGGCGGCGGTTTTGCCGGCGGCCTCGTGGCGGCCTTGGCGCTGATTCTGCGCTACCTGGCGGGCGGGCGCGAAGAGCTCGATGAGGCGCTGCCTCTCGACGGCGGCCGCACCATGGCGGTGGGGCTGCTTCTTTCCCTCAGCGCAGTTATCACCCCGATGCTCTTGGGCTATCCGCCCCTGACCACCGGGTACACGAAGGTCGGCGTGCCGCTCATCGGTGATGTATCCCTGCCTTCGGCGCTGATTTTCGACGCCGGCGTCTACCTCATCGTCGTCGGCCTCACGCTCTACGTCCTGTCCTCCTTGGGCGCCAAGCTCGATGAGGAAGAAGAGATGCGTAAGCAACGCGCCCGCGACCGCGCCCGCTCCCTGGCACGCCGGGCGAACGAGAAAGAAACCACTGCCACTGCAGAGAAAGGACGCGCCTAATGGATGCCAACCTCATGCTCCTACTCGCTGCGGGCGTACTCTGCGGCGCCGGGGTGTACTTGTTGCTAGACCGCGCCATGACCAAGATGCTGCTCGGCATCTTGATGCTGGGCAATGGTGCGAACCTCTTCATGCTCATGGCCGGCGGTAAGGCTGGCTCGCCGCCAATCGACGGCCGGACTTCCCTGCCCTATGGCGAGGAAATCGCCGATCCACTGGCTCAGGCGATGATCCTCACGGCCATCGTCATTTCGATGGCGCTGACCGGCTTCATTCTCACGTTGGCCTACCGCCAGTACCGTTACCGCACGGCGGACGTGATTGAGGACGACACCGAGGACACCGCCATCGCGGCGATGGCCTCGCGCCCAGGCAACGCCTCGGCTGCCCCGGACCACGATGCTTCCAATGACCCGACCACCGGCCGCAACACCAAGGAAGGCGATAAGTTTGGCCCCGAGTTCTTCGAGGCTCCCGTGAAGGAGGCCACCGATGAGTGAGACCATCTCGCCCCTGGTGGATCTGTTGCTGCCGTATATCAGCTACCTGATCCCCCTGCCGATCATCATCCCGGCTTTGGCCGCCGCGCTGGCGATGCTCTTTGCGCGCAATGCCCATGCGCAACGTCGCATCGCCTTCTTCTCCCTGCTCACGCTCGCCACGGTGAACGCCGCGTTGATTTTCATCGCGGATACCACCGGCATTCAGACCGTGCAGGTGGGCGGCTGGGACGCGCCGGTGGGCATCACGCTGGTGGCGGACCGTTTGTCCACGGTCATGCTCTTTACCTCCTCCGTCGTCCTGTTCTCCGTGATGTGGTACGCCATTTCCCAGGGCGTGCGCGACGGCACCAAGGACGAGCCGGTGGCGGTCTTCCTGCCCACCTACATGTTGCTGACCATGGGCGTAAACGTGTCCTTCCTGGCCGGTGATTTGTTCAACCTCTACGTGGGCTTCGAAATCTTCCTCGTGGCCTCGTATGTGCTGCTGACCCTCGGCGCCTCGCCTGCGCGCGTGCGTGCGGGCGTGGGATATGTCATGGTCTCCATGGCCTCCTCGCTCATCTTCGTGCTGGCCTTGGCTTATATCTACGCCGCGGTGGGCACGATGAACATGGCCCAAATTGGTATCCGCATGGAAGATATCCCGGCGGGCACGCGCTCCGCAGTGTTCGCCGTACTGCTCATTGCCTTCGGCATTAAGGCAGCCGTCTTCCCGCTGGACGCCTGGCTGCCGGACTCCTACCCCACCGCACCTTCGCTGGTCACCGCAGTCTTCGCGGGCCTGCTCACCAAGGTCGGTGTCTACGCCATCATCCGCGCGCGCACCTCCATCTTCACCGCTGGTGGGTTAGATAACCTGCTCATGTGGGTCGCGCTGGCCACGATGCTCGTGGGTATTTTGGGTGCCATCGCCCAATCGGATATCAAACGATTACTGTCCTTCACGCTGGTCAGCCACATCGGTTATATGATCTTCGGCGTTGCCCTCGGAACCGCGCAGGGCTTGTCAGGCGCCATCTTCTACGCTGTGCACCACATTCTGGTGCAGACCGCGCTCTTCCTGGTGGTGGGCCTCATCGAGCGTCAAGCCGGCACCTCTTCGCTGCGGCGCTTGGGCTCGCTGATCTACACCGCACCGCTCATCGCTATCTTGTACTTCATCCCGGCCATGAATCTGGGTGGCATCCCGCCCTTCTCCGGCTTCCTGGGCAAGATCATGCTGCTCCAGGCGGGCGCGAACGAGGGATCGTGGATGTCGTGGGTCCTCATCGGCGGCGCGGTGGTCACCTCGCTGCTCACTCTGTACGTCATGGTCCTCGTCTGGGCCAAGGGTTTCCTGCGTGACCGCGGCGACGCACCCGAGGGCAACCTCGCCATGGTGCGTCCTTCCCCGCTGGGCGAGGTCACCGAATACGTTGAGCTAGAAGAGCGCGATGACGTCGGCCGCGTGCCCTTCGGCATGCTGGCCTCCACTTCCCTACTCGTCATCGCTTCGGTGTCGATGTCCTTCCTGGCGGGACCCATCTCCGGTGTGACCACCCGCGCGGCCACCTCGGCGCAGGATGACTCCATCTACCGCTATGCCGTGCTGGGTGATTCTGCCGAGGACCCGACGCGCCACCTAGACCCCGCTGAGCGCTACGAGGAGGGCGCGGATTCTCGCAAGAACCGGAGCGAGCCCATCCCGGATCCGGAGCCGGTGGCGCCGACAACGAAGACGTCGCCAAGCGCTACGCCCGCCCTGCCCACCACCGTGAGCAAGGATGAAAAGGAGGTATCGCGATGAGATTTGCCGGGCTTAAGCACCGCTTCCGCCCCTGGTTCATGGTGTGGATCATCGTCATGTGGTGCATGCTCATGGGCGAAGTCACCGTGGCGAACCTGGTAGGTGGGCTGCTTGCCAGCCTGTTCATCGTCTTCGCGCTGCCACTGCCGGCGATGCCCGTGGCGGGGATTTCGGTGAGCTGGGGAAAGCTTTTCATCTTCATGGTGCAGTGGTTTGTGGAGCTGATGGAAGCTTCCGTCAAGGTGGGCTGGCTGGCGGTGCGCCCGCAGGAGGTGCCCAAGACAGCGATTGTCAGGCTCCCGATGCGCTTGGAGAATGAGTTCGTTCTGGCGCTGGCGGTCAGCCTGTACAACCTGCAGCCGGGCGGCACCGTGTCCGATATCGACATTGCCAACCGCATGCTCACCATCCACCTGCTCGACGCCGATTCTGAAGCCCACCTGGAGCGTGAGATCGCGGCGGTGCGCAAGCTGGAGGCCGATATGATTGCCATCTTCGAAAGGAGCCACCCCTGATGGATACTGACGTGTATAACATCCTGCTCACCGTGGCCGCGGGCTTCCTCGTGGTGGCCTTCCTCATCACCACGTGGCGCATCGTCATCGGCCCCAACTCGCTCGACCGGCTCATCGCCATGGACGGGCTGGTGGCCATGTTCCAATGCGCCCTGGCCACCTATATCTGTTGGACCTTGGACACCACAGTCTCCAACGCGATGCTGGTCGTGGCTCTCCTCGGCTTCATCTCTACGGTTTCCGTTACTCGCTTCAGGAAGAGGGATTCATGAGTTATGCACTGATTGCCGATGTCCTCTCCATCATCCTCATCCTTGTCGGCTCGATACTCATCTTGGCGGCCGCGATTGGAGTGGCACGTTTTGGGGACACGATGGCGCGCGTGCATGCCATCGCCAAACCCCAAACCACGGGCCTCATCTTCACCATTCTGGGCGCCATCATCAAGGTAACGGGCTCGGAGTATTTCAGCGTGGCAGAAAAGGGTGACCTGGGAATCCTCATCCTTCTAGTCCTCTTTGCCATGATCACCAGCCCGGTGACCGCACAAAGAACCACGCGTATCGCCCGCCGCGAGGGCCTGTACGGCCCGCCGGAGTCAATGCTGCGCAATGAGGCCCCTGCCGCGCGTTCCATGCGCCGAAAGTAGGGACACGGGCCCCTTCTCCCAGGAAAAGAGGGAGCGTTAATATAGGCTGCAAAAGGCAATAATAGGTGCTCATCCGAGGAGAGTCGACGTGAAGAAGCTGCAAGGCGTACCAACAATATGCGCTGTCCTCGCAATGGGTATCGCTGTGATGGTGTACAAGTTCAGCCACTTCGATGGACCCCACTCCTTCACCTATATCCTCCCCTTCGACCTCGCCATCTACCGCATGGCGGGCGAAGACCTCAACGCGGGCGGCCTGCTTTACGACGCCCCCTATATCTTCCAATTCCCCTTCACCTACCCGCCCTTCGCGGGTCTGCTGTTCAAGGTTTTGCCCTTCTTCAGCAAGGGTGCGCTGACCATTATCTGGCCCTCGCTCATGTTCCTGGCAGTGCTGGCGATCGTCGTCATGATCTTCCGCGAGCGGGGCGTGAAGATGACCCCAGCCGCGGTACTCGTCGCGGTGCTGCTTACCGCGCTCACCCCAGCGAATGAAGCGATGCACGGTTCGCTCTACTACGGGCAGGTCAATGTCTTCTTGATGCTGCTCGTGGCTTTGGATTTCCTGCCGCTCAAGCGCCGCCTGCCGGGCGTGGGAATTGGCTTAGCTGCGGGCATCAAGCTGACCCCGGCTTATATGGGGTTGGCTTTGCTCTTTGAGAAGCGCTGGTGGGCCGCCCTAGGAGCGGTCATCACCTTCTTGGTGACCGTGGTGCTCGGCTTCCTCTTCGTGCCCGATGCGATGGATTTCTGGACCGATGCCATGTTCAATTCTTCCCGCGTGGGTGAGCACGCCAACCCCGGGGCGAAGTCGCTGCGCTCGCTTATGTTCCGCGAGCTCGGCATCGATGGCGGCATCTGGTGGCTGCTGGCGGTCATCGCGGTCTTCGCGCTTACCTGCTTGGCGCTGCGCACCGCATACCTGCGTGGCAACCGTACCGCGGCCTTCGCACTGACTGGGCTCAGTACGTGCTTGGTCTCCCCCTTCTCGTGGTACCACCACTTCGTGTGGACCATCCCGTTTGTGGTCATGGTCTTCGTATCCGTCAACCAGGCGCTAACTGCACGGCTGTCCGGTAAGTTCGGCGAGCAGCTCGCCGGTCTTGCCTCCGTGGCGGCCCTGTTCGTGGTGTCGCTGCCCTTCATGTCGGTGCCGGTCTGGTTCACCATGTCCACGGCCAACCTCGACGCGATCGAATCCTTCCAGCCGTGGGCGACCTCGCTGTGGACGCTGTCTTGCATCGCCTTCATCGCCGTCTACGCAGTGTGGGGCTTCGTCGCGCCGCGTAAGCGCGCGGTGGAGAAGAGCTAGGGGGCGTTTCGATCAAATAAGGGGGCAAAACCCGCCTGTTTTAGCGCACTATTTGATCGAAACGTCCTCGTCGAGGCGAGACAGCTTCCCCAAAGTACGTTTCGATCAATTAAGGCCCTGAAAACCACCAGTTTCCGGGCCATATTTGATCGTTCGGTACTCACTCTAAAGCCGCAAAAGCTGCTCCATCTCATCCGCGGTGGCCTTGACCACCTTCTGCCAGCTACCGGTCTCCTCATACAAGCGGCGCTGGCGCTCATAGCCTGCCCCGGAATCGATGATCTCCTGCACCAGCTGCAGCTCCCGGGCACAGCCCAGCTCTTCCGAGAGCGGGGCCAGCTCCACCAACAGATCCGCCAGCTCATCCTTGATCCAGCGCTCATCGGTCTCGCGCGAGGTGATGACCAGCGCGTCCATGCCATAGCGCGCGCCGCGCCACTTATTCTCCGCCACGTGCCACGGCTGGAGGGTCGGCAACTTCTCGCCCACATCGATCATGCGGTCATAGTGCACCACCAAGCAGTGCGTGAGCGCCACGATGGCGGAGAGCTCGCGGAGGTTGGAGGCGGCGTCGGAAATGCGAACCTCCACCGTGCCCCACTTGGAGGCCGGACGAACATCGAAGTGCATCGAGCCGGTGTGGTTGATGACCCCCGAAATAGCCTGGTCCCGCATGTAGGACTGCCACTGCTCCCAATTCTCAAACTGGTAGGGCATGCCCGCGGTGGGCAGCTGTTGATAAAGCATCGTGCGGTTGGAGGCATAGCCGGTATCGAGCCCCTCCCACCCCGGCGAGCAGGCAGAAATGGCCAGCAGGTGGGGGTACTTCGTCATCAGCGCATTGATGATGGGCCACACGCGGTCCTCATGGCTGATGCCAACGTGCACGTGTGTGCCCCACAGTAGCATTTGCTGTCCCCAGTACTGGGTGCGGTTGATGATTTCGGAGTAGCTCTCCTTCGCGGAGACGGGGTTCTTCCGGAAGTCCGTGAAAGGGTGCCCGCCCGAGGCCCACAGACGCACGTCCATGGAATTGGCCGCTTCACGCACTGCGCTTAGCGACGCCTCAAGGTCCCCCATCGCCTCCGGCACCGTCCGGCACACCCCGGTCACCAGCTCCACGGTGTTCTGGAGGAATTCCTTTTCCAAGTGGGTGTCGGGGTGAGCGGCGTGTACGCGGTCAATGAGCTCCGCACCACGCGGCACGAGGTCCCAGGTCACTGGGTCAACGAGGGCGACTTCCCATTCCACGCCCAGGGTGGGCTCGGGCGAGCGGGCGAAGTTCTCTTCCGGAATATTCACCCATTCATCCTATCCGTCGGACGGGTGAATTTAATAAGATTTTATTCCCTAGGCTTGGGGAACGGCGAGGACGACGACGACGGCATCGCCCTTGGTGTAATCCCCGGTCAGCTCGGCCGGGTAAGGCGCAATGGCTTCCGCCGGAACGTTGCCGCCGTAGTACTGGGCAGCGACTTCCTTGGCCAGGTTCTCGGCGGCCGCATCACCCTGCGGGAAGAAGACTGTAGTCTGCGGTGCGACGAGGACGTCGTCGCTGATGTTTCCTACCTCGGCGACCTTGAATTTCTCGGTCTTGAGGCGCTCTGCCTCGTCAGCCGCGTAGTTGGCGCGGCCGGAGTTGTTGAAGACGTTGACGGGGATCTCCGCCTGCGGGCGGTCAGCGTTGCCTGCGGCGGCGCCCGCCTCAGCGTTCCCTTCGCGGCTCTCCTTGCGCTCGGCGCCGGCCTGGTCGGCGTTCTCCGAGTCAGCGTCGGCATCAGCCGGGCGCTCGTTCTCGGCGGCATCCTTGTTCTTATCGGCTTCGCCCTCCGCACCGCCGGTGGCAACATCGCCTTCAGCTCCACCGGTGGCGGGACCGGAGACGGCGGCGTCGTTGGCCGGCGCGTCCTGCGCGGTGTCCTCGGAACCATCCGAGGTCATGGCGTAGAGAGCCCACATGCCGAGCATGACGGCCACGGCGATGAGCACCATGGCGACACCACGCAGCGGGAGCTTGCTAGCGGAGGCCGGGGCGGCGGCAGCCGAATCGGAATCGGCGGCGTGGCGCGCGCGGTCAGCGGACGAGGCAGAGTTTTCCGGATTCACATTAGTCACACAAGCAACTCTAGTATCTATATGCCTCAGTCCGGCGCATTGTCGCGAGCGGCGCGCCGGACGTCCTCGCGGGCGTCGCGAAGCCGGCGCAAACGTGTCACCAACAGCGGGTAGGAAGCGTGCGCGGCGGGGTTATCAAGGAGCACGTTGAGGCGTTGGTGATAGCGCACCGGAGTAATGTCCAGCTGCGTACGGATGGCCTCCTCCTTAGCGCCGATATCGCGCGGGACGTGGGACTCGAACTCCAAAATCGCGGCGTCTAGGTCTGACAGGGAGTGCATGCTTAGACTGTATGCCATGACTATTCGTCCCATCGTTATCCACGGCGACCCGGTCCTTCACAATCCCACCGAGCCGGTCACTGAAGCCATCGATTCCCCCGAGCTGCAGGAGCTCATCGCGGACATGCACGAAACCATGGACGCCGCGCACGGGGTCGGTCTAGCCGCAAACCAGATCGGCGTGAACAAGCGCCTCTTTGTTTACCACTGCCCCGACACCGACGGGCCTGATGGCACCGAGCTTCCCGAAGGCGGTATGCGCCGCGGCTGCGTCATCAACCCGGTGCTGGAAACCTCCGAGATCCCGGAGACCATGCCGGCTGACGACGGCTCCGAGGACGAAGGTTGCCTCTCCGTTCCGGGCGAGGGCTTCCCCACCGGGCGCGCCGACTGGGCCCGCGTGACCGGCAAGAATGAAAAGGGCGAGGACATTTCCATCGAGGGCTATGGTTTCTTCGCGCGCATGCTGCAGCACGAAACCGGCCACCTCGATGGCTTCGTCTACACCGACGTGCTCACCGGCCGCTACAAGCGCCAGGCCAAGAAGGCCATTAAGCGCAACGGCTGGACCGAGGCCGGGCTTACCTGGCTACCGGGCGAGGACGAAGATCCCTTCGGGCACGAGGACTAATGTCCCGCATCTTCCGCTCCGATTCCGTCCAGGTGGGCGAGCGCGTGGTGGCCCGGCGCAATTTTGGCGGCGTGCACAGCGATGTGATTGGCCACGTGCTCAGCGTAGATCCGCTGGTCATCCGCCCACAGGAGGTGGGCGGCTACCCGTCTTCGCTCGACGCGGTGGAGATTCCGCCAGAACAGCTCAAGATTATTAAGCGCCTCTCCCCGCGCACCGTCCGCAACTCCGATATCCGCGCCGTCGAGGTGGCCACCGCGGCTGCCTTCCCGGGCAAGGAACATAAGTGGACCTCGGATGGCCAGTGGCTCATGCGCGCGGGTGATGGCGTGACGGGCCGCTCCAACTCCGCGATTCCGCTGGGTCCTTCCGCGGGTTTCCTGCCGGTGCCTTTCGATGAGATTGAAGCGTTTTATGCGCGCCACGATCTTCCTGTGTGCTTGGCCATCCCGGAGCGCATCGGCAAGCCTGCTGAGAAGCTCGTGGCGGCCGAGCCCGAAGCTTGGGAGCTCGAACCGGAAATCTTGGTGATGGTCCGAGACCTGGATGAGCTGCCAACACCCGACGATGTCACCTTCCGCATCGATGCGCAGCCCGATCCCGAGTGGCTCGACCTCTACCACTTCCGCGGCCAAGCTTTGCCACCTCTAGCCCTGGAGTACCTGCGCAGCCACATCGAGGGAACGATGGGCTTTGGGCGTCTCCTCTCCCCTGCTGGTGAGACCATCGCGATTACACGCGGCACGCTCACCGAATCCGGTGACGGCACCGTGTGGCTGGGTTACTCCGCCGTGGAGGTGGCCGAAGGTTGGCGCCGCAAAGGTTTGGGCACCGCCTTGGGAGCGCACATGCTGGACTGGGGCAAGGCCCACGGCGCGGAGAAGGCCTACCTGCAGGTCGTGGCTCATAATACGGCGGGGATTCGGCTCTATGAGAAGCTCGGCTTCCTAGAGCAACACCGCCACCGTTACGCCCGCCGCCTGACTCAAGTACCCTAAACCACATGCGCATCGCTACCTGGAACATCAACTCCGTTCGCACCCGCGCTCAGCGCGCGGTAGATCTTCTGGCCAAGCACGACATCGACGTGCTCTGCCTGCAAGAAACCAAGGTGGCGGATGCGAAGTTCCCACGCGAGCCTTTCGAGGAGGTCGGTTACCACGTGACCTGCCACGGTCTCAACCAATGGAATGGCGTGGCCATCCTGTCCAAGGAAGAACCGGAAGAGGTCCAGACCTTCTTCCCCGGTCAGCCTGGTTTCCACAAGGACCCCGCCAAGGAGCAAGCGCGCGAGGCCCGAGCGGTCTCGGCCCGCGTCCGCGGGATTGAAATTTGGTCCCTCTACGTTCCCAACGGGCGCGAAATCACGGACCGGCACTTCGATTACAAGCTGGACTTCCTCTACTCCTTGGCGCGCTATGCGGAGAACCGGACGCAGTCGAAACTCTTGCTCACGGGTGACTTCAACATTGCGCCGTGGGATGAGGACGTCTGGGATATGTCCCCCTTCCGTGGCAAGACGCACGTCACCGAACCGGAACGCGCGGCCTTCCAGATGCTGGAAGAGGCCGGGCTGGTGGAAGTCACCCGCCGCTTCACCGAGGAAGATCGCTGGACCTACTTTGATTACAAGTCCCTGCGCTTCCAGAAGAACGAGGGCATGCGGATCGATTTCCAGCTGGCCAGCGAACCCCTCGCACGCTTGGTCCAAGGTGCCCAGGTGGACATGGTTGAGCGCGCCGGTGACAAGACCTCCGATCACGTCCCGCTGATCGCGGACTTCGATGTCCCTGATTTCGCGTCGGTGCGCTAGCCTGCCATGAACCTCAACATCGATCTCTCCGTCTGGCAGTTCGTACTGCTGCTCATTGATTACGGCATCAAAATCATCGCCATCGGCGTGGTTCCCGAAGGTCGCCGCCCCTCCAGCTCCACTGCCTGGCTGTTGGCTATTCTTGTGCTGCCCATCGTGGGTCTGCCGTTGTTCTTGCTCATGGGCTCGCCCTATATCAACCGCCGGCGCCACCGCATCCAGCAAGAAGCCAACGCACTGCTTAACGACGTCACCGCCTCCACCCCCAACCACCCCTCGGGCCGCCTCTCCCCGGAGGTGGAATCCCTCATCCAGCTCAACCGCAACCTCACCGGGCACCCGGCCCTCATTGGCCACAACAAAGGCCTGCACGCCTCCTATGAGGAGGCCATCCTTGCCATGGCCCGGGCCGTGGACCGCGCTGAGAAATACGTGCTCATCGAAATCTACATCCAGTCCTGGGATGAAGTGACCGATGTCTTCTTCCAGTCCCTCGCCCGCGCCCGAAAGCGCGGCGTAGAGGTCAAGCTGCTGCTAGATCAGATTGGCAGTTTGAAGTACAAGGGCTACTTCACGCTGGGCAAACGCCTCACCGAGATTGACGTCGACTGGCGGCTCATGCTTCCGCTGCAGCTGCACAAAGGCCGTTTCCGCCGCCCGGATTTGCGCAACCACCGCAAGATCGTGGTCATTGACGGCCACACGGGATTCTTGGGCTCGATGAACATGATCAAGCGCGAGTACAAAACCAAAGACCGCGCATGGATCGACTACATGGTCGAGATGACCGGCCCTGTGGTGACGTCTTTGGCCTCGGTATTCGCGGTGGATTGGTACCTGGAATCGGAGGAGCAGCTGTCCTTGGACATGCAGCCCTACGACGACGCCATGACGGCGGACTCCAACCACCTCCAGTTGGTCCCCTCCGGGCCCGGTTACACCACGGAACCCAACCTGCGCATGTTCAATTCGGTGGTGCACCACGCTAAGGAAAAACTCATCCTTTGCTCGCCCTACTTCATCCCGGACGAATCCCTCTTGGAGGCGGTCACCACCGCGTGCTACCGCGACGTTGAGGTGGAGTTGTTGGTTTCTGCGAAGGCGGACCAGTTCATGGTCAACCACGCGCAGTCCTCCTACTACCAGGCACTTTTGGAGGCCGGCGTGCGGATCTTCCAGTTCCCCGAGCCCTTCGTGCTGCACTCCAAGTTCATCCTGGCGGACCCGAACCTGCCGGAGCGCGACTCCTTGTGCATGTTTGGTTCCTCCAACATGGACATGCGTTCCTTCGGCCTCAACTATGAATCGACCATGTTGGTGGCCAAGGGCGACCTCATCGAGGATTTCACCCAGCTGGCCAGGAATTACAAGAAGGTCTGCCACGAGCTCACCCTCGAAGAGTGGAACGAGCGCGGACTGCTGCGCCGCTACGTGGACAACGTCATGCGCCTGACCTCGGCGCTGCAGTAGGGCTGCGTGGGGACCCGCACGTGGTTCCAGTCAAACGGTTCCTCTGGGGGCAAACAAACCTTCTGCGAGGCGGTAGATGGTTCGTTTGGGGGCAAACGAACCATCTGACTAGAACCATCTCTGAGGATGGCAAGAGCCCCGCCCTGGTGTACTCGCCGCGCACGTGGCGCGCGCCACAAGACATCCGACGAAGGCATCTAGTAAATGGCATCTCCCAGAAGGCATCTCTCAAAAGGTGTTTTTGGTGCTAAAAACGCCATCTAGGACCCGCAAAAGGCGTTTTTAGAGGAAAAGACGCCTTTCGACTGATGCCATTTGTGGGATGCCTTTTGCAAGGCGCCGTTTGGGTGCTCGATGGCTTGAGTTCGGCGGCCTGTGCACGAGACGGCGCGGTGCACTACGCGGCGCCGCGGGCCAGCCGCGTGGACACTGCAAGGCCGCACAGCGAAATGAAGCTGCAGCAGACCATTCCGGTGGCCATGGTCAGCGCCGCATTTGAGCCCCAGCCCATGAGCGGGCTGATGACGCTGGCCAACATGGACTGCCCGAATCCCATGATGGCGGACACGCTGCCCGCGCGCGGGCGCATGAGGCCCGTCGCCAGAGCGGTGGCGTTGCCCATGATGAAGCCGGTCGGCGCCACGCAAGCAAAAAGCACGACGAGGCAAACCCATACCGGGGCGCCGAGCAACACCGACAGCAACAAGAGCACCCCGCACAGGAAGACGCCGGTCACACCGATGCGCAGCATGACCGCCGGGGAGACCGAATCCATAGCCCGCGAATTCACCAGCGTGGCCATAAAGAGTCCCACCGCGTTGATGCCGAAAATCAACGAATAGCCCAACGGCGAAAAGCCCCACTGGTTCTGCACCACGAAGGCCGAGGCGGCGATGTAGCAAAACATCGAGCAGAAGCCGAAGGCCATGGTCACCAGGTAGCCCCACACCCGGGCATTGGTCAAGACCGCCCAGTAGTTGCCCGCCACCGTGCGAAACAGCCCGGCGCGGGAGCGCCCACCCGCGGTTTCCGGGACGATGGCAACAGCCAGCACCAACTGCACCGCGTGCAGCCCGGCGAGTACCCAGAAGATGCCACGCCAGCCCAGCGGCTCCGCCAGGACGCCACCCAGCACCGGGGCTACCGCCGGCGCGATGCCTTGCAGCGCCATGAGCAGCGAATAAGCCTTCGCGGCAGCCGCGCCGTGCACAAGGTCCGGAACCACCGCGCGGGCAAGTACCACGCACGCGCCGCCGCCGAGGCCCTGCAGTATGCGGGCCGCCACGAGCACGGTGGCCGTCGGAGCCAGCGCCGCCAACACGGAAGCGAACAGCGCGAGGGAGGCACCGGCGACGAGGAGGCGTTTGCGCCCGATGGCGTCGGAAAGCGGGCCCATGACCAGCTGTCCCACTCCCATGCCGATGAAAAAGCCCGAGATGGTCAGCTGGACCATGGCCCGGGTGGTACCCAGATCGGAGAGGATCGCCGGCATCACCGGCAAATACATATCAGTGGCAAAAGGCGCTGTTGCGGACAACAGCGCCAATGTAGCCAGGAGCGGGTAAGGGATCACGCGTCGCGCTTCTCCAGCACGATGACGCCCAGAATCCACAGAACTGCGGCCCAACCGAAGAAGACGAGGGCCTCAAAGCCTACCGATGACCAGGGCGCGTTCTCATCGACATAGTTCACCGCCCAGTTCTGGAAGGCGGTAAAAGGCATGAAGTGAATGACTTTATCGCCCACCAGCGGCAGCACGCGCACGATATTTTCCAAGCCCAAGTACAAGATGAGGCAGATGGCCACCGTGCCGGCGGTCTGCCGCAGCAGCATGCCTAGGCCCTGGACAAAAGCAACCACGCCGAAGGCCGCGAGCGGGAAGGCCCACAGCATGTACTTGCCGTCCTCGCTGGCAAAGGGCTGGAAGGCCTCGGCCGCAGATTCGTTCGTAGTCAAATCTGCCAACACGAAGATGTACACCAGGCCCAAGAATGCAATGACGGCCGCAATGACCCCGTAGAGCAGCAGCTTGGCGCAGGCCACGGTCCAACGCTGCGGGTTGGCCATGAAGGTCAGGGATTGCGTCTTATAGCGGTACTCCGTGGTCACCACCATCGCGGCCTGGATCATGATGATCGGCATGCCCATGAGCAAGATGATGGAACCCAAGCTGCGCTCCTGCAGCGGGCTAATGCCCAACACGGCTTCGCCCGCGTTGAGCGAGTTCAGCAGCGTCCAGCCGGTCACGATGAGGAAGATGAGGACCGTGGTCCACCAGAAGGACTTCGTCGTGCGCAGCTTCGTCCACTCCGAGTGAACAGTATTGAGAAACATTAGCGCTGTACCCCTTCCTGCGGTGCCTCCGCCTGGTACTGCACCGCGCGATCCGTCATAGCCACATAGGCCTCTTCCAGCGAGGCGCGGTGGAGCGTCAATTCCGTCAGCGGCACGCCCGTGGAGTACGCCAGCTGGCCCACGTAGTCCGTGGTCTGCTCAGGGATGATCAAAGTGGGGCGCTGCTCCTCGTCGACCGATTCCCTAAAGGAAATGCCGGCCTCCTTCAGCGCCGAGCCGAACTCGCGCAAGTGTTCCGAGCGCACGATAACCGAAGAGCTGGAGTTTTCCTTCACAAAGTCATAGGTGCGCTGATTGGCCAAGAGCCGGCCGCGGCCAATGACCACCAGGTGGTCCGCCGTTTGCGCCATCTCCGCCAGCAGGTGGGAGGAAATGAGCACCGTGCGGCCTTCAGCTGCCAGCGCGCGCACGAGCGAGCGCACCCAGCGGATGCCCTCCGGATCCAAGCCGTTAACCGGCTCATCCAGGATTAGTACGCCCGGGTCTCCCAACATGGCTGCCGCCAGGCCAAGGCGCTGGCCCATACCGAGGGAGAAGCCGCCGGCCTTCTTGCCCGCAACATCAGCCAATCCTACAAGCCCGAGCACCTCATCGACGCGGGAGGTCGGGATGCCGTTGGCCTGCGCCATCCACGTCAGGTGGTTGGCGGCGGTGCGGTTGGCGTGGACCGCTTTGGCGTCGAGAAGCGCGCCCACCTCACGCAGCGGGTTCTTCAGCTCGCGGTAGGGTTTGCCGTGCACCAGGGCGGTGCCAGCGGTGGGCTTGTCCAAGCCCAGGATCATGCGCATCGTCGTTGATTTTCCAGCGCCGTTGGGCCCCAGAAAGCCGGTCACTTGGCCCGGCTCCACCTTAAAGGTGAGGTCATCGACGGCGCGGACAGACTTGTACTGTTTGGTCAGTCCGGCTACTTCAATCATGTCCTACAGCGTGCCACAGGTTCCCACCGCGCGCCTGTATCAGCTGCCGTTTTCTTCCCAATACTTCAGCAACCGCGGCAGTGCTTCCCGGAAGGGAGCCAAAAGCTCCAGCTCTTCCATCTGGTTAAACGGGACCCAGCGCAGCTCAGCGGATTCTTCATTGGCGGTCGTGGCCAAACGCTGCCCCGAAACCGTCCGCGCCAACACCGTGGTATAGGTCCAGCCTTCCTCGAAGGGCCCGGCGGTAACGAGCGAGCCTAGAACCTCGACGTCCGCCGGCGAGATTCCGGTTTCTTCCTCCGTCTCCCGCAGTGCCGCCTGTTCCGGCGACTCCGGCTTATCACGCGCCCCGCCCGGGATTCCCCAGGTCCCACCGTTATTCGTCCACGTAGCGCGATGCTGCAGAAGCACCTCATCCCCCGCCACGAGGAAAAGGCCTGCTGCTCCAAACTTGCCCCATACCGGCACCCCGCCCGGACCTTTAGACCAGCCATCACCGGAAAGCTCTGGGTTAACGCGTGTACACATGCCTTATACGATACGCGAGAATAAGCCCACGCCACCCTGCCCCAAATCATCGCGCGATGCGGTGCGGGGCGCTATCCTAAGGGAATGACCGGCCCGGCCACCGAACTGCGCGAGCACTCCCCCGAATCGTGGGGCGATCATTGGCTCGATGAGGTCACCGAGCCTTCTACCCCGGCTTTTAGCCGCCCCACGCAGCTGGCCATGAGTTCCTTCTCCGGCCCAGCGCGCGTCCTCCGGCGCCTCTATAGCTTCGCGGCCACCACGCCCGGCAAGCTGTTCACGGTCACCGTTATCCTGACCGCCGCGCTCGCGGCAGCCGGGTTTTCTATGTCTTCCTCCTCAGCCGCGCGCCACGATGACCTGGATACGCTGCTGACCTCCACTGAGCCGATGTCGAATGCGGCGCACCACCTCTACACCAACCTGTCTCTGGCCGATACCGTGGCCACCACCGGCTTCGTTCAGGCGGGCGTCGAGCCGGAGGATAACCGCGACCGCTATAACGAGGCCATCGATGCCGCGTCCGTCGCCGCCACGCAGGCCATCGTCGGCACCTCGGCCGAGGATGAGCGCGTGCGCGAGCTCGTCACCTTTATCCAGCGCGAGCTGCCGGTGTACACCGCCCTCGTGGAAAAGGCGCGTGTCAATCACCGCGCGGGCCACGCCGTGGCGAATTCCTATATGTCCAACGCCTCGGCGCTCATGCGGACCCAGATTCTCCCCGCCGCCGCGGAGCTGTTCACCCTGACCTCGGAGAAGGTGAGCCAACAGCAGCAGCGTCTGACCCGCCCGCAGTGGGTTCCGCTGTCCGGGCTGGTTGCCGCACTCATTTTCCTCGGCTTGGCGCAGTGGTGGCTGTGGCGGCTGACCCGCCGCCGCTTCAACCGTGGCTTTGTGGCGGCCACGGGGTTGCTGTTCCTCGCGCTGGTGTGGGCCTCCGCCTCCAACTTCGCCACGTGGGCCTCGGGCCACCAGGGTTTCGAGACGGTGTCGCGCCCCTGGGACTCACTGACTGCCTCGCGCATTGAGGCCCAGCAGATGCGCACCTCGGAGACCCTCGCCTTGGTCCTGCGCTCCTCCGAGCAGGACATGTCCGTGCACTTTAGCTCCACGGTGTACTCCGTGGACCAGGCTTTGCGGGACTATGAGCAGGCGCTTAGCGACGACGACTTCCCCTCCTCCGATCCTTCCCTGATTCCCCGCGCCAAGCAGGCAGTGGAGGACTGGACTTCCACCCACGAGAAGTTCACCGAGGACCTCGCTAAGGGCGACTACGATGGCGCGCTGTACCAGGCCACCGCCATCGATCCGGACGGTGACCCGACCGCCGCCAGCGCCTTCAACGCCGTGGATAGCTCCTTGGCCGCGCTCATCGACCAAGCCCGCGACGCCATGCGCACCTACCTGGTCCAGGGTCTCAACGCCATGACGATGGTGTCCACCGGCGTGCTCCTGGCCACCTTCGGCGCGATCATCGCCGTGTGGCTAGGTATTCGTCCCCGTCTGCAGGAGTACCTGTGATGCGCCGCCGAAACTCTCAACGCTTAGCGTGGACCACAGCCCTGCTCGTGCTCAGCAGCGCCGTGGCGCTCAGCGCCTGTGAGCCGGAGCCGCCCAGCACGCAGGACCCCATCCTTCCCTCCACCGCGAACCTCGATTCCACTCCGGGGCCGCCGCTGCCGGAGGATGCCATCATCGAGCCCGCTGGCACCGGTGAGGTATCCCGGCAAAGCGATGCAGAGGCCTATGGCTCCTACCGCCCGGACGATAAGAAGCCGGAGGAACGCGTGCCCGATATCCTGGCGCGCGGACGGCTCATCGTGGGCGTGGACCGCTCCAATAACCTGCTCAGCTACCGCGATACCGCCAGCGGCGAGGTGCGCGGCTTCGAGGTCGACATCGCCCGCGAAATCGCCCGCGATATCTTTGGGGATCCCAACAAGGTGGACTTCCGCTTCGTGGAAGCTTCCGAGCGCGCGCGTGCCCTCAACGACCGCACGGTGGACATCGTCATCCGTACCATGACTATTAGCCCCAAACGTCAGCGCGAAGTCACCTTCTCCATTCCCTATATGCAAACGGACGCTCGTTTGCTGGTGCTGAAGAACTCCGGTATTGAGTCCATCGCGGATACCGCTGGGATGACCCTGTGCGCGACGAAGGGTTCCACCATGGTGGACGCGATACGCACGCACGCGCCTGCTTCCGACATCCTGGAGACCCGCGCCTGGGGCGATTGCCTCATGGCCCTACAGCTGGGGCAAGCGGATGGCATCGTGGTGGATGATGCGCTGCTCTCCGGCATGTTGGCCCAGGATCGCTACACCGAGATTGTCGGTGGCCCCCTTGAGAGTCAAAACTACGGCGTGGCAGTGCGCAAGCCCGATGGCACGTATGACTCGCGCCCGCTTATCCGTCAGGTGAACTCCACGCTGGAGCGCATTCGCAAGGACGGGACCTGGCAAAGGCTCTTCAACGAGTGGCTGGGGGATTATATGGACCAGCCCATGCTCCCGGCGCCAAAGTACCTCGATGAGACCCCACCCGCGACGGAATCGCAGCCGAGTTCCCCAAGCAGCAACCACCCCGGTGAGAAGAAGGAGGGGCACTAATGTCGCACCGCTTCAGCGAGGATGAGCTCGACCACCTCACGCCCGAAGAGCACGAGGACGCTGCTCTCGAAGCTGTGGAGCTCGAAGCACCCGCCGACGCTACCCAAGCCGTCCGCTTCGATCCCTTCGCCGATGAGGAGGATGATCTCTCGGAGGATCACCTTCTCAGCACCTCGCCTGCGGAACCAGGTGATCCGGGAACAACGGCTTCCGGTGCCGGTAACACGGAAGCCTCCGACCGCACCGCGGCCGTACCTTTCGATCCTTTCGCCGATGACTACGAGGAAGATGACCCCACTGCCACCGGCGCCGTCCTATCCCCTTCCGGTCAGCCCGGCACGCACGGCACCGCGACGAATAAGCCTGGCGATGGCGAATACGTCGATTCAGACAACATCGCGGCTCTGATCGAAGAGCTGGGGCAGCTGCGAGATCGTCGCAAAGCAGAGGACCCCTCGCAGGCCTCCCGCCGCCGCGCGCTCGATACCTTCCGCCAGCGCCGCAGCACCAAGCGCACCGACCGCGAAGTGGCCGATGGCATGGCCACCTTGCCCTTCGTGGTCCCGGATGATCCCACTCAGGCGCTTATCGATCCGCAGGATGCGCCCCGCGCCGCCCCGCCGCAGCTTAAGCCGGGTGACATGGTGGCCGGCCAATACGAAATCCTCGGCGTGCTCGCCCATGGCGGGTTGGGCTGGATCTACCTGGCCAATGACCACTTCGTCTCCGGGCGCATCGTGGTGCTCAAGGGAATGCAATCCACCAACTCCGCAGAAGAGACCGCCACGGCGGAGGCGGAGCGCGAATTCCTCGCGGACATCACGCACCCGAATATCGTGAAGATTTTCAACTTCATCGATGATCCCCGCGTACCCGGCGGCTTCATCGTCATGGAGTACGTCGGCGGACCTTCGCTGAAGCAGCGCCGCAACGACCAGGCCAATGACCGCTTCCCGGTCGACACCGCGATTGCCTACATCCTGGAAATCCTGCCCGCCCTGGATTACCTGCACGCCCGCGGCGTGGTCTACAACGACTTGAAGCCCTCCAACATCATCGTCACCGAGGACCAGGTCAAGCTCATCGATCTGGGCGCGGTCTCCGGCATCGGTGCCTTCGGACACATCTACGGCACGCAGGGTTTCCAGGCGCCGGAGATCTCCACCCAGGGCCCCTCTGTGGCCAGCGATATTTACACCATCGGGCGCACCCTGGCCTGCCTAACGCTGAAGCTGCCGGTGGAGGATGGCGTCTACAAGCCCGGCCTGCCCTCCCCCACGGAGGAGCCGCTGCTGCGCCGCTACCTTTCCTTCTACCGCCTCCTCTTGCGCGCGACCGATCCGGACCCGGAGCGGCGCTTCGCGTCCGTCTCCGAGCTGCGTGACCAGCTCTTCGGCGTCCTGCGCGAGGTCATCGCGCTCCGCGATGGCATCCAGCACCCTGCTCAGCATTCCGTCTTCTCCCCGCAGCGTACGACCTTCGGCACGAAGCACCTGGTCTTCCGCACCGACCAGCTCATCGATGGCATCGACCGCACCGTCCGCATCACCGCCCCCGAGGTGGTCTCCGCGCTGCCCATCCCGCTCATTGTCCGCTCCGATATCGGCGCCCCGCTGCTGCAGGGTTCTTCCTATACCGAGCCGCAGGAAGCGCTAGAAACCCTGCGCCAGGCCATGCAGACCCCGGAGTACGAGGAGTCCGCCGAGATTCCCCTCGGCGTGGTGCGCGCCATGATTGACCTGGGCTATATCGGCCAGGCCCGCGAGTGGTTGACCTCCATCGAGGAGCGCTTGGGCAAGGACTGGCGCTTCCACTGGTACTCGGGCGTGACCGAGCTGCTCTTGGACAAATACCGCGAGGCCCAAGCCCATTTCGCGCACGTCCTCGACGTGCTGCCCGGCGAGGCTGCACCGAAGCTGGCCATCGGCGCGGTCAACGAGCTCATCCTGCAGCAGCTGGGTTTTTCGGAGGCCGCGCTGATCGACGCCTCCGTTGCCCGTGCCTGCGCCAACCTCACCACCTCGCTGGCGGATCTGCCCAACGATGCTTTTGAGGACCAGCCAGGTATCTGGGACCACATCACCGATGATCCGGCCCACCTGCGTTTCAACTCGCTGCGCCTCTACGGCATCGTGTGGGCGACGAACCCGACGACGGTCTCCTCCGCCTTCGGCTTGGCCCGCCAGCTGCGCGCCGAGCACCAGGTTGAGCTTGCCGTGGCCACCTTGGATAAGGTGCCCAACGCCTCGCGCCATCACCGCATGGCCCGCTTGACCACGGTCCTGCAGCTCATCGTGCATGATCTCTCCGAGTCACGCATCCGGCGTGCTGCCCGCCGCCTAGAGGAGATTCCGCAGAACGAGCCGCGCTTCTTGCAGATCAAGATTGCGGTCATCTCCGCCGGGCTGACCTTCCTGCGCGAGGCAGACCTCGACGCCGCGGCCTCCCCCAACGATCTTTTCGAGTTCCCCTTTACCCAGCGCGGCCTGCGCTATGGCCTGGCGGATACCCTGCGGGCATTAGCCCGCCAAGCACCATTCGCCCGCCACCGCTACGCGCTGGTGGACTTGGCCAATAAGGTCCGCCCAGTCACGATGTTCTAGCCGCCAGCGCTACCGGCCGGCGGCATAGCCGACGCTCGACTTAGTACAGGCCCGCCTCCCGGGCCATGGCAGCAATACCTGCGGACTTCTGCGCGATAGCCAGCTCCTCGTTCGTGGGCACCACGAAGACCTTGACCTGGGAATCCGCGGTCGAAATCATGCGCGGCTCCTTCGAGCGCACGAGGTTGGCTTCTTTATCGAAGTCAATGCCGTACATGTCCAGGTTGTACAGCGAATCCTGGCGGACCTCAGTATCGTTCTCGCCCACACCGGCGGTAAACGTAATCGCGTCCACGCGGCCCAGCGCAATCATGTACGCGCCGATGAAGCGGCGCAGCTGGTGGATGTAGATGTTGTAGGCCAGCCAGGCGTCCTGGTCCTCGTTGTTGATGCGCTCGCGCAGCACGCGGAAGTCGTTGACACCCGCAATGCCCTTCACACCGGAGCGCTTGTTCAGAAGGTTATCGATCTCATCGATCGACATCCCCGCCTCACGCGAGAGGTGGAAGATGATACCCGGGTCAATATCGCCCGAGCGCGTGCCCATGGCCAGACCTGCCAGCGGGGTCAGGCCCATCGAGGTATCGATCGGGCGGCCGTTGCGAATCGCCGCCGCCGAAGCACCGTTGCCCAAGTGCAGCGTGATCTGGTGAACATGCCCTGGGTCACGGTCAAGAAGCTTCGGCACCTGCTGCGAGACGAACTCGTGGGAGGTTCCGTGGAAGCCATAACGGCGGATGTCATACTGCGAGGCCACATCGTTGTTGATGGCGTAGAGCGCGGCCGCCGGCGGCATGTGGTTGAAGAAGGCCGTATCGAAGACCGCCACGTGCGGGATCTCCGGCAGCAGCTTGCGCGCCACGCGGATGCCGTCCAGGTTCGCCGGGTTGTGCAGCGGCGCGAGCGGAATGAGGTCCTCGATCATGGACTCGATCTGATCCACGATGAGCTGTGGCTCGCTGAACAAGCGCCCGCCGTGTACCACGCGGTGGCCCACGGCGATGACCTCGACATCCGTCGGGCCCACGCCATGCTCGTGCATGATGCTAAACGCGCGGTCCAGGCCGAAGGAGTGGGTGGGAATCTCCAGCTCTTCCTTGAATTCCTCACCGCCCGTCTTGACGGTCACCGCACCCTGCGGCTCACCAACCTGCTCCACCAAACCGGAGACCAGCGGGGTATCTGTAGCCGAGCTTTCCGGGTCCACCAGCTGAAACTTAACTGAGGAGGAACCCGAGTTGAGAACGAGTACGTACGCCATCTACTTCACCCCTGCCTGAATAGCAGTGATAGCCACCGTGTTGATGATGTCCGGAACAGTCGCGCCACGTGAAAGGTCATTGACCGGCTTGTTCAGCCCCTGCAGAATCGGGCCCACCGCCAGTGCACCACCGGTGCGCTGCGCCGTCTTATAGCCAATATTGCCGGCCTCCAGGTCCGGGAAGACGAAGACCGTGGCCTTACCCGCAACGTCGGATTCCGGCGCCTTCTTGGCGGCCACGCCGGGGTCGCAGGCGGCGTCGAACTGCAGCGGACCATCCACCGCCACGGAAGAGTCGATACCGCGAGCCGCCTCGACGGCCTGCGCCACCTTCTCCACGTCTGGGCCAGCACCCGAGGTACCCGTGGAGTAGGACAGCAGCGCCACGCGCGGGTCCAGGCCAAACTGCGCGGCGGTCTGCGCGGAGACGATGGCGATCTCGCCGAGCTGCTCCGGGGTCGGGTTCGGGTTCACCGCACAGTCACCGAAGGCCCACAGGCGTCCGGGCATCACCATGAGGAAGATGGAGGAGACCACGGAGGCCTCCGGCTTGGTCTTAATGATCTGGAAGGAAGGCTTAATGGTGTGCGCAGTGGTGTGCGCCGCACCGGAGACCATGCCATCGGCCAAGCCCTTGTGCACCATCATCGTGGCGAAGTAGGACACGTCCTTCATGGTCTCGCGCGCCTGCTCCAGCGTCACGCCCTTCTTCTTGCGCAGCTCCGCAAAGTCTGCCGCAAACTCTTCTGCCAGCGGGGATTCCAGGTGGTTGATGATGTCCACGCCAGGTAGGTCGATCCCGAGTTCCTGGGCGCGCTTTTCGACGTTCCCGTCACCCAAAATCGTCAGCTTCGCCACCTTGCCCTTGATGAGCTCGCCTGCGGCCTCCAAGATGCGATCGTCTTCGCCCTCCGGCAGCACGATGTGCGCGCCAATCTCGCGGGCCTGATCCAAAAGCTGCTTCTGGAAGAGCTCGGCGCTCATATAAGGTTCGATCTCTTCCAGGGAGGAAATCGCGCTGGGGATGGAGGAGACGTCATCCACCGCGCCCACCACGGTGGCTCCCACCGAGCGCGCGTGGTTCAGCGCCAGCTCCGCGGCGCGGTCAGGCGCCTCGGAAACCAGCACGAAGGGCAGGCCCAGGGCGGCGGCGGCCTTGGCATCAAAGTCCATAACTCCGGTGCCTTGGAGGACCAGGTTGCCCGCGGGGGCATTCTCCAGGACTTCGCTGAGCGTGGTTCCCAAGTCATCTACCTGGGCGAAGGTGGCCCCCAGTTCCTGAGCCACAGCAGCAACGTCCAAACCGTCGAAGCCGCGCCCAATGACGCTGATGAAGGCGGAATTCCGTGAGGACTTGGCGGTCATGAGAAACCTTTCTCTGCTTAGAAAGCGTGTACCCAAGCTCACATAGTGGGGTACACAGTGACACTACGACACTTTCACAGTACGGGAACACACCCCTTCTCGCCGCCGACTTAACACTGACCATCAGCAACTCCCCAGGCCACTGCCACCTCACCCGAAGCCAAAGTGTGCTATCACACAGAAACTTGTCCTCCCTTGTTCCCTCGGAGTAGGCTCCTAACCAGGATTGTTACTTCGGGCAAGACCTAGGCTCCCCGCTCTTAGCCGTGTGGGGATGGTTCGCTTGTGAACCATTGTGGCCTAGGTCTTTTGTGGTTTTTAGCCACAGTGCCTGCCTACTCTCGAAAGGATTCTCATGTCGACAGAGACTCGCTCGGCAGCCGAAGCCATCTTGGATGGCATCGGCGGAGCGGAGAACATCACCTCTTTCACGCACTGTGCTACGCGCCTGCGCTTCGAGCTGGCTGATGCCTCCAAAGCCGATAAGGAAGCACTCGAATCTATCCCCAAGGTCATGGGCGCTGTGCCCCAGGGCGGCCGCAACTACCAGGTGGTCATCGGCGGCGACGTGGCCACGGTCTATGACCAGATCAACGCCCTGCCGCAGATGAAGAACGCCGGTGAGTCCGCCGGCCGCTCCAACGATGATGTCAAGGCCGCCGCCCGCGCCAAGTCCAAGGGCAAGCTGCCCTGGATGGATACCTTCTTCGAGTACCTCTCGGATTCCTTCCGCCCCATCCTCGGCGTGCTGCTGGGCGCCTCCCTGGTTATTGCCTTCGCCTCGGTGCTCGATGCTTTCGGCGTTGTGGACTTCCGCTCCCCTGACAAGCCGGCCTCGTGGTTCTTCGTGGATGCCATGTGGCGTTCCGTCTTCTTCTTCCTGCCGGTGATGGTGGCGTATAACGCGGGTAAGAAGCTGCGCATCGACCCCTGGGTTCCCGCGGCAATCATGCTTGCGCTATTCACCCCGGAGTTCCTCAATCTCTCGGAGAACCCCGCGGTCCAGTGCGTTACCAACGACACCCTCGGTGCTGAGCAATGCTCCATTGAGATCTTCGGTATGACCATGCAGCTGCAGGACTACGGCGGAAACGTCTTCGTCCCGCTCATCATGGCCGCCGTTGCCGCGCTCTTCTACAAGGGTTTCCAGAAGATCATCCCCTCCGCGGTGCACATGGTCTTTGTCCCCTTCCTTACTATGATCGTCCTCATCCCGCTGACGGCCTTCCTCATTGGCCCCTTCGGTGTGTGGGCTGGTAACGGCATTGGTGCTGGCCTGTCCTGGATGAATGACAATGTTCCGTTCGTCTTCGCCCTAGCCATCCCGATGCTCTACCCCTTCCTGGTCCCGCTGGGTCTGCACTGGCCGCTTAACGCCCTCATGCTGGTCAACATCCAGACCTTGGGCTATGACTTCATCCAGGGCCCGATGGGCGCATGGAACTTCGCCTGCTTCGGCGCTACCGCCGGTGTTCTGGCCCTGTCCATCCGTGACCGCGACACCGTGATGCGCCAGACCTCCGGCTCCGCCCTCCTGGCCGGCCTGCTCGGTGGTGTGTCTGAGCCTTCCCTGTACGGTATCCACCTGCGCTACAAGCGCATCTACCCGCGCATGCTGGTGGGCTGCTTCGCTGGTGGCCTGACCGTGGCCCTGCTGACCCTGGGCACGAACGGTATTACTACCGACGCCTTCGTCTTCACCTCCCTGCTGACCATCCCGGTCTTCACCCCAATGGCCAAGTACGCCATCGCCATTGCAGTGGCCTTCTTCGTGGCCTTCTTCCTCATCCTCTTCACCGACTACCGCACCCCGGAGGAGCGCGCTGAGGCCAAGGCCGCCCGCGAGGCAGCCGAGCAGGCCGAGCTCGACAACGCCAACAACGCCGGCAACGCTGACAACGCCGCGCTTGCCGACGCCCCCGCAACCACCGCTGCCGGCGCTGGCGCCGGTGCCGCCACCGCAACCAAGGCTGACGCCCCGGCCAAGGCCGCTGAGCCTGCCGCTGGCACCACCACCGACATCGCTTCGCCGTCGACCGGCAAGGTTGTCCCCATGGCTGAGATCGATGACCCGGTATTCTCCGCCGGCACGCTAGGTGATGGCGTGGGCATCGTCCCCGAGGGCGACGAGGTCTACTCCCCCGTCAGCGGCACGATTGTCAGTGCTATGAAGTCCGGTCACGCCTACGGCATCAAGACTGAGGACGGCGTGGAGGTCCTCGTCCACATCGGTATCAACACCGTGAAGATGAAGGGCGAAGGTTTCGCCCCGGCCGTCAAGAAGGGCGACACCGTCAAGCATGGCGAGCTGCTTGCCACCGTTGACTTTGCCAAGGTCACCGAAGCCGGCTACGACACCACCATCGTCCTGGCCGTGACCAATACCAAGGCTCTGTCTGCCGTCACCCCGGCTGGCCTGAACCACGCCGCCGCTGGCGACACGGTCATCACCACGACCCGCTAAAGGACCCACTAGGGAACCTTTAGCACGCCTTTAACGAACCCTGACTAAGCTGGCTCGATGTATCTACCATCGTGGCCGGCTTTAGTCGTTCTAGCCCTAACCGGCTAGCCTTAACCGGTTAACCTCAACCAGAAAGGTGCCCTGTGCAACTGTTGCGCGTGTTCAATAACAACGTCGTGCTCGCACGGCGCGGTGCGGAAGACGTCATTGTCACCGGCCGCGGCATCGGCTTCCAAGCCAAACCTGGCACTGAGGTTGACCCGGCCAAGGTGGTCAAAGTCTTCGTCCCGGATTCCGGCCGCGACCCGGACCACCTCGCCGCCATGATCGCCGGCATTCCCGGCGAATACGTCCAGCTAGTCATCGACGCCATGCACTCCGTCGACATGTCTGAGGCACTGCGCAGCAAGCTCACGCTGGTTGTGGCGATTGCGGATCACATCCACGGCGCGGTCAGCCGCGGCAACACCGTGTCCTATCCATTGGAGGCTGAGGTACGCCACCTCTACGCCGATGACTTTGCCCTGGCGCAACAGCTGCTCGACGCCATCAACAGCGGCCTACACAAGCCGCTTGCCGCCGACGAAGCCGTGGCCATCACCCTGAACTTGGTCAACGCCGGCTTCGCGGTCGGGGATCTCTCCGGCACCTACCGCATGACGGGCCTCATCCAACAGATTCTGGCCGTCATTGGCTCTCACAACGATACGGAGCTCAACAGCGAGGACATCTCCGTCGCCCGCTTCATCACGCACCTGCGCTATCTCTTCGTGCGCATGGCGGAACACCAGCAGCTCGACTCGGACGACCGCCAAGTAGCCACCGCCATCTCCGCCCGCTACCCCGATGCCGTCGAGACCGCCCAGATGGTGGCTAACCTGATTGAGCTGCGCCTCGACAGCGCCCTAACCCCCGATGAGGTCTCCTACTTGACGCTGCATATTGCCCGCCTGCAGGAGGCCTCCGCCTAAGCCATTCACCGGCTTAGACCGCTGCGACAGCTTAAGCCGCCGGTGCCTCAGCAGGTGCCTCAACGCCACCCTCTACCGGTGCCTCAGCGCCCTCCACCGGCGCCACCGGCTCCGCCACGGTGATGATGTTGTCTTCGTAGCCAAGCTGACCACCCACAAACTTGCCGCCACAGGTGATGAGGACCAGACGGTTCTCTCCCTGCGTGTCATTGACCACGTCCGGGAAACCCGCGCCCTTCTGCAGGCGGTACGGCGCCTCAGTCACGCGGAATCGGCGCTCCTCACCATCGATGAAGACGGTGAATTCCTGCCCTTGCTCCAGGGTGGTGAACTTCTCTGCGAAGCCCGTGCCTTGGCCTTGGTAGTTGATGTGACCGGTAATAACGCTGGAGCCCACCGGACCAGCCTCGCCCGGCACTGCCGACGCGGAGTACCAGCCCAAGCGCTGTACATCGTGCGGGGGAATCAGCATGCCGGTATCAGTGACCTGAATCGGGTCCACGGCCGCAAACTCATCGTTAATGCCCAAGGACATCGCGCCAAAGCCCCGGAACTCACCCGGTGCTGGCTCCACCTCGTGTTCCTGCTCACCCGAGTCATCCACGAAAGGATCATTGTTCGTTGTCGGCGCTTCAGCTTCAACGCTCTGCGAGGTTGACGTCTGTTCCTCAGCCGCATTTGTATCCGTGGAATCTTCCTCACTGCGGCCCGCATAGAGCACTAGCTGTACGACAACCAAGATAATCGCGATGAGCGCTGCAATACCGATGAGCAGCTTCTTATTGCTCTTCTTCCCATCGCCTACCGGCTGCGCTTCGCTGGCGCGGTGTTCAGATGCAGAGGACTCACCGGGATACTCCGGGATACTGTTCTTTTCGCCATCATCAGTCATTTTCTATTCCTTGCTCCTAGCTTCTACGTTCTAGCTTCTGAGATTTAACTTATAAAAGTATTGGCTCTAGTTATTCGCTTTAAACAATAGACTAAAAATCAGACGACGAATCCCCTCCAGCGTTTACGCCCTGGAGGGGATTGTCATCATTGCTCTCTGCGCCTTACCAACCCCAACCGGTGAGGGCTGGGATGGTGTTGCAGTTTGGACTACTTGATGAAGTCCTTCATGCCTGGGTCAAGCTTCGTCGCACCGGAAGGTACGTGCTTGATCTCCACGCGCTCTGCGTTGGACGGCAGCGGCTGACCGGAGTCCTCCGGCGGAGTTGCGTCCAGGACGGTGACCTCGCGGTCATCGCGGCCGGTGTTGTCACCAGTCTGCTCGGACGGTTCACCAGCGTTGTCACCGGTGGACTCACCATGGTCACCGCCACGGCCGTTGTCCTCGATGACCTCAGCGTTGTGGTCGCCATCGTGGCCACCATCATGTCCACCGTCACCGCTATTGCCACCATCAATGATGAGCTTGATGAGGCCCAGACCCGGGATGAGCAGCAGCCACCACGGCAGATCGGACTTCTTCGAGCTGCCATCGTTGTCGTCCTTATCCTTACCGTCGCCGTCATCCGGAGTCTCGGTCGTGGACTCAGACGGCTCGTCACCCGGCTTATTCGGAGTCGTTTCCTCACCCGGGTTATTCGGAGTGGTCTCCTCACCCGGCTGGTTC
>NZ_KV827681.1 GCF_001836165.1 Corynebacterium sp. HMSC036D02
ACCTCACCAACACATCCTGTCGTTTAGGCCCATTTTGTCACTTAAGCCGGTTTGGAAGTGATGGGGTTAAGTGACAATTTTCGATTTTGTGACCTTGGATGACTGTGTCGTTTTGAGGAGTCGTCTGCACGGATTTCAGAAGTCCTCTGTACTATCGCCATCCACTCCGGAGAGGCCGCGGGCGTTCGTCCACTTCATCTGGAACGCGATTCGACAGAGCGCATTCAATACGATGGTCTTTTTCTCCCTGCGAAGGATGGGGGCAGTTTAGGGTGCCAGGGTGTTGACCAGATCGAGGAATTCCTCAGCGTAGGCAATTTGCTTGCGTAGCTTTTCGTAGCGGGTGCGCGTCTCCTCACGAATGTCGGCAAGGGTGGCCTTGGCATTACTCCGTGCCTGCTGTGCGGTATCACTGTCCTGCCCGCCATCTGAACTATGAAGAATCTCCGCAGCTTCCAGGAATTCCCGCATCTGATCCAGAGTAAACCCCAGCGGTTTCATCCGTCGCACCAGCAAAACACGACGTACATCAGCCTCACTATAAAGCCTGAACCCACCAGGGCTACGCCCCGATGGGGTAATCAGGCCGACGTTGTCATAATAACGCAAGGTGGGAATCGACAACCCCGTCTGGTCAACGACCTCGCCGATCTTGAAATTACTGTTTTGCATTGCCTGTTCTCCTTCACGGTGATGTTGCCCACGGGTTCCTGTGCCTGGGTTGGCGGTTGAGTAAAACTCCCGCTACCATGACCACCATCACCAAACCTAAAGTTACTAGAGGGTTGGATTCCTTTCAGGCGTTCGCCCAGTTACCTATCCCCTCAAAGATTGGACATCTATGACTGAAACTAGCACGGCGGCCCCCCGCCCCCTCCTGAGTCCAGACGGCGCTGATGCCCCTACCGGGATCATCGCATCCTTCCGTTACGCATTTTCTTCCCCCGCCCGTATCCGTATAGAGATTCTGGCCGGACTGGCGGTATCCCTGGCGCTGATCCCTGAGGCCATTGCCTTTTCCATCCTTGCCGGTGTTGACCCAGCCATGGGTCTGTTTTCCTCGGTAGTCATGGCCATTGCGATCGCCTTTACCGGTGGCCGCCCGGCAATGACCACCGGCGCCACCGGGGCTATTGCCCTAGTCATTGCTCCTGTGGCGCGTGGTTACGGGATGGATTATTTCATCGCCACCGTCTTGTTGGGCGGTGTCCTACAAATCGTGCTCGGAGCCCTCGGTGTGGCGAAACTTCAGCGTTTTATCCCCCGATCGGTGATGCTGGGTTTCGTCAATGCACTGGGCATTATGATTTTCACCGCCCAACTCGAACACCTCATTGATGTGCCTTGGATGGTCTACCCACTCGTCGGCTTGGGTGTGGTGATCATGATTTTCTTCCCCAAGCTCACCAGTGTGATCCCCGCCCCGCTGGTCACGATTATCGTGCTCACCGGTTTGGTCATTGCCGCCGGTTTGACTGTCCCGACGGTCTCGGACATGGGCAAGATGCCGGAGACCTTACCGTCCCTGTTTATTCCGAACGTGCCGTGGACGTTGGAGACCCTGCAGATCATCGCGCCTTATGCCCTGGCCATGGCCGTGGTCGGTCTCATGGAATCGTTGATGACCGCCAAGCTCGTCGATGACATCACCGACACTCATTCCGATAAAACTCGCGAATCCTGGGGACAGGGGGTGGCTAATATTGCCTCCGGTTTCTTCGGCGGCATGGGCGGCTGCGCGATGATCGGTCAAACCATGATCAACGTCCGCGAATCCGGGGCACGTACCCGCCTATCCACCCTGTTAGCCGGTGTGTTCCTGCTGGTCCTGGTCCTGGCACTGGGCGACATCGTTGGCATGATCCCGATGGCTGCGCTGGTGGCAATCATGATCATGGTCTCGGTCGGCACCATCGACTGGCACTCGGTGCATCCACGCACCCTTAAACTCATGCCGGTCTCTGAGACCATTGTTATGGCCGTGACGATTATTGCCACCCTAGCCACCAGCAACCTGGCCATTGGTGTGGTGCTGGGTGTGGTCACCGCGATGATCATGTTCGCCCGTCGGATGGCACATATCGCTTCCATTGAAAAGGTCTCCGAGATCGACGGCGACGGCGATGGCGAGATTGATACTCGTACCTACCGGGTGCATGGCCAGTTGTTTTGGGCATCAAGCAATGACCTGGTTTATCGCTTTGATTACACCGATTCTGCCCGTCATATCACTATTGATCTCACTGAGGCGGAGATCTGGGATGCCTCCACGGTCGCGACCTTTGACGCGATTACGCAGAAGTTCCAGGACAGAGGCAAAACCGTGTCCATTATCGGGCTCGACGGTCCCAGTCAGGACCGGCTGAACCGCCTGTCTGGCCGGCTTGGCACCGGCCACTAACATCCCCCGACTCGAGCACATCGACTTGGCGCCCCAACTTATAACCGGGGCGCCAGTTTATTGGTGCTGTTGCAAAGTTGGGGCATAGGAAGAGCATAAAAGAAGCGTAGCGGTTAACCGCTACGCTGTGTTGTGGGGATTTTTACTTTTTACGGTGCACGTGTTCTAGTTAGTGGTTCGTTTCTTTCCTCGGGTGATTGCGACGGTATTCCTCGCTTCAGATATCCAGCCCGGTTGGGTTGGGAAGAAAGGTAATCTACCACCATGCCTAGGTACTCCGAACAGTTCAAACGTGATGCTGTGGCCCTCTACGAAAACAATGAGGACCTCTCACTTCACGCGGCTTCAGCAGAGCTTGGAGTCAATCGCTCCTCACTTTATTCCTGGATCAAGCAGTACGGCACCGGCAAACGCGCCCGCACAAAAAGCATGCGTGACAAGGCCCAAGCGACGACTGATTCTGAGCGGATCCGCCAGTGAGACAAAGGAAGTCTCTAAACTGCGCGAAGAACGCGATATCCTGCGCAAGGCCGCGAAATATTTTGCTTAAAGAGACTCACTGGTAATCCGCTTCCAGTTTGTCTATGACCACCGAACCGAATACTAGGCTCACACGGATGTGCCACGTGTTAAAGCTCAATCGCTCCTCGTGCTACAAATGGGTGCAAACCCGCGAAAACCGCAGGTTAAAGATGTGTTCCGATGCCCTTATTGGTGCAAAAATCAAGACCATCTTCGATGATGAGCACGGGCTTTATGGTGCTAAACGCATCGCTGCAAGCCTTAACGACGATACGGACTTTCCTCCGACCAATCACAAGAAGGTCGCACGCATCATGAAATCCATGGGGCTGAAAGGCTTTACTAAGCGGCGTCGGTGTATCACCACTAGGCGTAAGCCTGGCCACCGGGTCATGCCAGATTTAGTAGGCCGTAAATTCACCGCTGATAGGCCGAACCACGTCTACGTAGGCGATATCACCTACCTGCCGTGTAAGGGCGGCAAGAACATGTATCTAGCTACGGTCATTGACGTCTACTCACGCATCTGCATCGCAGAGCGTTCAGTTACCTCCCGCCCAGAGGTAGTGGGACCGAACAAGAAACTGTAGGTACTTGAAAGCTGATAATCCTGAGCTTTACGTTCAGTATTACCGCGAAGCTAATCTAGAAAACTCATAAATAGGCACTCCTATGTAAGAATAGGGAGGTGGAGAATTTGACGGAACAGGGGTTCATTCAAGCCTGGGAATCAGGCCGCCTTGTTTATCCCGCCACCCCAATGGCACACGGTCAGCGGTGGTTCCTTCGTTCTGCTGAGAATTCCGAGAACCATTCCAAGATTCTGTTTGTTGGAATCAATCCTTCTACCGCAACCACATTCGCGGCAGCATCTAAGGTTCAAGGCGGAGATCCGACGACCGCGGCGATCTTGAAACGTTTCCCAGTTGATGACCGCCAGCGCCCCATCGATGCCCGGTGGATGAGCATTATCAACCTCATCCCGCTAGTTGGTCAGGGCCGCCAGTTACCCGACTGGAATCTTTCGTCGGGGAAGAGTGAGATCCTCTCTTCCTTGAAAATCACCATCACCGTAATGAAATTGATCGTGCCTGAGGCAGACCATATCATTCTCATGTGGGGTAATCTGAAGGATAGCAACTTCCCTTGGAAACGCGACATCATTCCTATCGTCCAAGAGCTGATTAGGACGTCCAAGAAGCCAAACGCGGCGGCTAAAGCCGTTTATTCGAAGAACGCTCCTTATTATCCAACTCACCCAGCATATGGCAGGTGGAACGGTCACGAATTCTGTGACGCGCTACACCTTCTAGAACACGAGTAGTCTCCAGGAGTGCACACGCTTGAATCTTTGAGGCGGCGATTAAAATAGAGCCGTTTCGATAAGGTCTTTACCGCGCAGTGTTTCCATCCACCTGGTAGGTATCGATTCTACCCCATACCTGGCACCTGCTAATGCGCCAGCAACTGCAGCAGTCGTATCCGCGTCAGCTCCAAGATTCACTGCCGCGAGTACGCATTCTTCATAGCTCGTTGTGTTTGCGAAACACCATAAGGACGCTTCTAAGGTATGTACTACGTATCCTGTTGACCTGATCTGTTCGCGGGGCTTACCTAACCACTCGCTGAGATCTGGTTCCTCCCCACGCACAACAATCCGTAAGATTTTCACGAAATCGACGCACGCTTGCATCGAAATTTCATGTGCGTGCGTGATGGCCGAAACGTTGCGAATCTGTTCGTTGGTAGCTTGTGTATAAGCCAGTGGCGCGATTCGCATCAGCGAACCGTTGCCATTATTTCGCTCGCTAGATTGCCCTGCTCGATTCATCAGGGCACGCAGAGTTGTTTGACCTATACCGAATGCTGCCCTGTCTGGTGTGTAGAAACCTAGATATGCCCATTGTTCAAATCTCTTCCTCAGATCTGTAACATTTATACGGCCTGTTGCCCGGATCGAATCGCATGTGGCTAGCGTCATTGCTGTATCGTCCGAGAAGGTGCCAGCAGGTCGATCATGGGAACCATACCCAATCATGTCCGTGCAAAGGAAGGAATCTCGCTTCAAGAACTCGTAGGGAACACCCAGTGCATCACCTACCGCCAGCCCGAAAATACAATCCCGCAAACTACTCATGGACTTCTCCCGCAGCAAACCCGCTGTCATTCGTAAAAATCTATTTTAGAGTACTAAATAGTCCCCTCGAATCGCACACCGACTCGCCCGCACCTGAGCTACCTCCCCGAATGGCTCAATCCAAGGCCGTGATGGTTACCACGACGCCGTCGATCTTTTCGGTGGATTTTTGTTTGTCGGGTTTGATGTTTCCTGCCGGGGCGGTGCGCACGTGGATGTTGTCAACAATTTATCCCAGGACTGGGTGCCCGCCATGGGCACGCTTGCCTTCTAGGGCGAGTTTCATAAGTTCTTTGGAGGGTGGGGACATGTCTTTGAAGCCTTGCCCGAAAGGCACCACCGTGAAACCAACATCCTCAAGGTTGTGAGGCTACTCTCTGAAGACTGACAACTACACCGACAAGGATGGGAACAAGCACTACCAGCTCGTGGCCCGTATCGACACGGTGCAGCTCATCGACTCCAAGGCCGAGTCTGCAGCACGCGCTGCACGCCGTGAGAACAGCGCTGACAACGCTGCTGCCAACAGCTCTGAAGAAGTACCGTTCTAGTTGCAACAACACCCCGCAGGGAAACCTGCGGGGTTATTTTTTTTCAGTACAGACCGCGCATGACGCCGTTGCCGTCCGGTAGGGGATCGCTACCGCGCCTGCTCTGGGGCACCGTCATTTCACAGCGCAATACACGCACCACGACACGCGCTGTTTTACCGTGCAACAAACACGCCATTTCGCTGCGCATTGCACTGACACATCTACACGCCGCCTGCAGATTCGGGGCACTATTTACCGTGAACGACATCCGTCGCGAGCGTGGCTAACGGTTGAGGCTCCTGATGACAACAACCAAAGCGATGACGAGGCCGAAAAGGACCAGAAGGCCGAGCCCTACCAAGAGGAAGGGGAAGCCGGAGAAGAGCGATGAGTCATCGTTGTCTTGCGCGCGGTTCTCGGTATCTTCTTTATCTTCTTTTTCCACTGGGGCAGAGGGCTTCTCGGTCTCGAGCTTGACCGGTGCGAAGGTCGGTTCGGGGACTGGATCGCCGAGAACATCGGCGGCAAGGTCATATGTAAGAACAGGCAGCTGAGTGGTTTCGTCGATTTCTTGATCGGTCAGGAGCTTCTCGTAATTGACGGCAATGTATTGCTCGCCGCTCTGCCACACTTTTTCGATTTCCGGAGTCCCAGAACCATCGTTGTGCGAGCCGCCGTAGCGGTTGGCAAAGAGGATCGGTGCTGGGTAACTGAAATCGATTGTGCCGTCTTTAATTACGACGGCGCGGGAACCCTCCAGATCAATTTTTGCGCGTGCTTCGTTGTAGCCGATAAGAACGAGGGAGTCACCCGGCCCATTGTTGTCAAAGTCATCGGCCTCTTCGACCATGGAGACCGTGCCGGCAACCTGTTGTCCGTGTTCGGCAGAGATGCGATAAAAGTGGGTTTCGCCGGGGACAATCTGTGCGCGAACTGGCTGCTGTGGGGTGAGCTCAGTAGCTTCGGTGAACCACGTTCCGGGAGTAACCTCAGTGGCGCCGCCGGAAGCCGTGACGTGGCCGGGTTCGGTCTTTTCCTCGGCCGGATCTGGTTGCCCGTCCATATCCGGCTCGCCAAAGCGGGTGATGGTCACTTCGACGCCGAGCTCTTCATCCTGCTTCCAGTCACCTTTTCGCTGAATGGAGAAAGCGAACTCATCGGAGTCGCAATCTTCTGCACCGCCTTGGGTGCTATACAAGCTAGCGGTTTGGTATTGGTTCACCGAGATATCAGCGGTGTTATCGGTGTCGAGCGCGCAAAGTATCTCGGCTGCATGAACTCCCAAGTAGAAAGATCCACCTTTTCGGAAGTTGTTGATGCTCGGTGTTTGCGTCGAGTTGGCGCTAATGACAACGCGCTCGCCTTCAGCGATTGGGGTGGTGAAGAAAGTAGTTGATTCAGCGGAGTGGCCTTCGCCCTCCGTCGGAAGAAGGGTGGTGGAGAAGGCTTCCACGTCACGGTCGACTTTGGCGGGAGAACCCTCGGTTTCGCCGCCTTCGATTTCTTTGAGGTCTGATTCGTAGGCGTTAAAGGTGCGGGGTGCGGCGCGGCTAAGTTCCTTGGCCAAGCTATCGGCGTCGGAGGCGTCGGCGTAGGTGCCGCCGGTGGCGTCGGCAATGCACTGCAGTTCCTGTTGTGCTTCGGGCTCAACGTTGAAGCCGACGGTGTTGATGACCAGGTCGATGCCCTGCTCCTTCAGCTCCTTCGCTACATCGCAGACCGGCGGCGGGGTACAGGTGGCAACGCCATCCGAGACCAAGATGATGCTGCGCTGGCCTTCCTTTGGTAGCTCAGCGGCGGCCTTTCGTAGCGACTCACCGATGGGCGTAAAGCCGCGCGGTTGCAGGCCATCCATGTGGGAAATCATCTTGTCGGAATTGCCAGCCTCGGGTGGTGCTACCGCGGTGATGTCCTGGCAACCGGCTGCCTCATCCTCGGGCGCTTCGCCGGTGTTGCCGCCGTAGGTGACAAGCCCCAGCGGGGCGTCATCCCCGGCTTCGGTGATGAAGGTGCGGGCAGCCTCCTTGGCGGCATCAATGCGGGTCTGGCCGCCGGCATCGTTGGTGATCATGGAACCGGAGGAATCGAAGACCACCATGGTCGGAGCCATGTCACTAGAGGCAGTGGGGGAGCTCGACGCGGAGCTACTAGTGGACGTTGAGTGTGAATCTTCGGCGGTGGCGGTGAGGGGAAAGAGAACGCTTGCGACGGAGAGAGCGACTGCTGCAAGGAGAGCAGCCGCCGTGAGCAATGGTTTTGAGATGAAACGTGACTTTGGGTGCATGTGAGTTAAATTACACACGAGAGGCGAGCTGTGCTTGGGAACGGAGAATACAGGGGGATTAACCCCCGTGTATCCCGTTTCCATTTGCGTGTTTCAAGGGCCTTAGAACAGCCGGGTATACATCCGGTAGATCGAGTCGAGCATGCTCTGAATGTTGTTGCGGACTGGGCTGTTCGGGTCCAATGCCGCCACGCCGCCGGCGACAATCAGCGCGCTGATAGCGCCCAATAGGAAGCCAATCATGCCGCCGCGAGAGGACGAGCACGAATCATCCGAGGACCCATCAGAAGAGTCTGCCGGGCTTGCCGACGACCCCACGGAGCCCTCATAGCAGTGCTCATCCGGTGTGGAAGGTTCATCAGGTTGAGAGGGTTCGTGTGGCTTGGAGGGATCCGAAAGCTCGGAGGGCTCAGCCGTTGTGGTGACGGTAACCGTCGTCGGGACCTTTGTGGTGATGGACTTTTCCTCAGTGGTGGGCACCATCGAGGTCACTGTCTTGGTGGTCTTCTCCGCCGGAATCGTGGTGGTCACCGTGGTGGGGACCTCTTTGGTTTCCGTGGTGGTCACGGTGGTCGGCACCTCCGAGGTGACAACCTCAGTAGTGGTTGTCGGCGCCGGGGTGGTTGGCTCCTGCTCGCGCGGATCGGAAATCGCGTGGTCGTTGTTCTTCAAGGAGACCTTGTCCACCAGATTCGGGTTGTTTGCATTGTAGGTGCGGAAGGTGAGCTCATCGCTGGTGACGTCGACAATCATGTAATCCTCGTCGTAGTCTTGGCGCCAGATCGCCGTGGACTCGTGTGGGAGAGCCGGGTCAATGTTTTCCATGCGGGCATTGGGATACTTCTTCCCGTCCTCGCCCTGGAAGTCATAGAATTTTCCGCCGCCCGCGGAGGTGGTGGTGATGTAGAGGACCTCCCCATCATGCGGGGCGAGGACGTCGCCACGCTTGGCGGGAGCCTTGACTGGTTCGAGGCCGTTCATGAGGTGGGTGCGGGTGTAGATATGGTCGTGGCCGCTGAGCACTGCGTCGACATCTAGTTCAGACATGACCGGGGCAAGCTTCTCACGGAGCTTGGACACATCGCCGTCCGTGTAATGGGTGCCCTGGGAGAAGAAGGAGTGATGCATGCCCACGATAATCCAGTCATTGAAGGCACCGCGGTGTTCAATGGTCTTTCGCATAAACTCCACGTGTCGCTCTATATCTGCATCGCTATTGGCGTTGGTGTCTAAACCAAGAAAGAGCACGTTGTTGCGTTCAAAATAGAAATCCCTCAGGTCCGGCTCCTGATTCGGGTTAATGAAGTGCTCATCGTAGTGCTTCATCGCCAGGTCTGACGGGTATGTCTCGTGATTGCCCGGCAGTGCATTGGTGGGAATGTTTCGAATCTCCGGGGAGGAGAAGTAACCGTCGTACTGCGCGATGGTGGCACCCCAGCCCTCCACCTGGTCACCGAGGGACCAGATCATGTTGGCCTGAGGGGCGTCGGCAACCGCGTTGCCGATGGTCTTGTTCCACTGCTCAGTCTGGCCCTTGATATCGGCACCGACTCCAATCTGTGCGTCTGACACAGTAATGAAACTCCAGTCTGTGCCAAAGCTACCGGTGTTAAAGGTCTCGGGTTCGGACCAGCCGCCTTCTTCGGAACCGACGCGGTAGGTGTACTCGGTGTTTTCCTTTCAGCCCCGTAGCGGTGGCGTAGTTGGACACGTATGCAATAGCGCCGCCGTCTTTTTCCTTGGCAGGAAAGGCTTGAGTACCGTCCGGGCCAGTGACTTCGAGGACTTCCTTGTCTGCTGGACCCTGGGTGCGCCATGAGACGATGGCGGAGTTTTCGTTGCTCCCCGGTTGAAGCACCATCCGGGTAATTGGGCTGGTTTGAGCAGTGGCTAATACAGGCGCGCTCACCTGCGAGGTGAAGGTTAAAGCGGCTGCGGTCACGACGGCTACGCCTGCGGTGGCAGGGGAAAATCTGCAACGTTTCATTATTGTTTGGCCTTTGCGAGGAGAATCAGGAATCGAAGGTGAGGGTGATTTTCTGTTGAGAAAACAGAGAATCAGACATGACTAAAACACAAAATCATCTCGAAGTGAACTACCGGTTAAGCAGAATGAAAATCTGTGGAACATGCCCCCGGGATAGGGGATAGGGTGCGGTGCTTCGCGTTGAAATAGCAGTTTTGGTGCGCTTATGTTGAGCCTCATGTCTCACGAATTCGGGTCCGCAGATCCCCCAGACTCTTCAGAATCCTTAGGAAACTCCCGCGCTATCCGCTTTAATCGACGCACCGCGCTGCGCTGGGGTGCTGTTGGCGCATCCACCGCAGCCGCTGGCTGTGGTTTGTCCGCGGCAACTGCCCAACATGGCACTCCGCGCCAGGCCCCGCTGGAGGCGTACAACCAGTACACCGGCGCCCAGCTCCCTTTCCTCCACGGCGTTGCATCAGGTGATCCGCTACCCACCTCGGTGGTGTTGTGGACCCGCGTCACCCCGGACCGGGATGCGCTGCCTGGCTCTGGCATGGGAGACGACGTTCACGTGGCCTGGGAGATCGTCACCGATGAGGCGATGGGTTCCGTGGTGGCTCACGGTCAAGAGGTTGCCTCCGCGGAGCACGACCACACCATTCACGTAGATCCCTTTGGATTGACCCCGGACACCGTGTACTACTACCGCTTCCAGGTTACTTCGGGTGAGCACAGCGGAGCGTATTCGCCCGTGGGCAGGACGAAAACTGCGCCGACTGTCGACGCCCAGGTAGACAGCCTGAAATTCGCCGTGGCCTCGTGCGCCAACTACGAATCGGGCTTCTTCAACGCTTACAAAGACATGGCAGAGCGCGGACGATCTGGGGAACTGGACTTCGTGGTGTTCCTGGGGGATTACATCTACGAGTATCCCACGGGGGAGTACGTGGGTAAGAGCGGTGTGGCCCGTGAGCACCACCCCGTGTGGGAGATCGTCACGTTGGAGGATTACCGCATCCGCTACGGCCGATACCGCACCGATGAGCATCTGCAGGCTGCACACGCCGCGGCACCGTGGGTCGTGGTGTGGGATGATCACGAAACCGCCAACAACTCCTGGCGTGAGGGTGCCGAAAACCACACGCCTGGGTTTGCGGAAGGTGAGTGGTCCCGCCGCTGGAACGGTGCCTTGCAGGCCTACTACGAGTGGATGCCGCTGCGCCAAAAGCAGCTGAGCGAGGGCGGTAAGCTTTACCGCAACCTGCGCTTCGGCTCTCTCATGGAGCTCACCATGATGGACTTGCGCACCTATCGCGATCAAGAAACCACCGCCGCTAGCTTTGGAGATCCGAATCGCACCATCGTTGGCAACGAACAGCTGCAGTGGCTGCGGGACACTATTTCGATGTCAGACGCCACCTGGATGGTGATGGGCAACTCGGTAATGATGGCTCCCATGCGCCTGCTGACCATTCCCGGTAATGATGCGGCCAATGAGGGCTTGCGCTTTGTCAAGGGAAATACTTCTGGCTTCGCGGTGAATTCGGATCAGTGGGATGGATACGCCGCTGACCGTGACCGTGTGCTTGAGGCTCTCGATGCTCGCGAAGGAAACTCCTTCTTTATCACCGGTGATATCCACTCGGAATGGGCCAACGACATCTACCTGCACGACAAGCGCGTGGCCTGTGAGCTGGTGACTACTTCAATTACGGCGCCCAATATCGACGAAATCCTCACCACCTACACAGGCACCTATCACGGGGAGGACAACTCGACTTCGTTGCTCATTGAGGACGCAATCAAGGACGCCAATCCGTGGGTCAAGCACTTGGACTATGACTCCCACGGCTATGCGGTCGCGCACCTCTTTGCCGATCACGTGGACATGCACTACTACCGTGTTTCTGATGTTGAAGCTGAAGATGCTTCGGTAGCGCTGGCAGTGAGCAAGACCTGGAATCCTAAGGACGGATTCACCGACTAGCTGCCATCCGCCGGCGGGCGCTGCGGGGGGATCAGTCCAGTGCTCGAAGGTAAAAGAAGCCGATCAGCGCGCGCCGGGGAATATCGAGCAGCGGGCGCAGAAAGGCGAGGCGGGCGGGCTGGGAGGAGGCGGCGACAAGCAGCAGCGTGCGCCCATCCCGCAGGCGCTCCAGGGTAAAGGTCTCCTCGCCGCGCTCAATATGGCCGGGGAGGGTGCCGTAGGTAAAGCCGCAGCGCCCCTCCTCGCGGAATACATTCACCACTCGGCAGCGAAAATCCCACGGTCCAAAACCGAGGCTGACCTCGACTCCTTCTTCTACGATGGCGTGGCTGGGATTAACCCGGAAAATGCCGCTGCGCTGTAGGCCCCAGCGAAAGAGTTTATCTGCTGCGGCATCGAAATCTACGTCGATGATGCGGGACATGTGCAGCTGTGGGAAGCCCTCGGTGGAGGAGTAGGAGAGTGGCTCGGTCATCGCTTAAGCCCTGTCGTCTTCACAGAGAAGCCAGCTACAGAGTTCCTTCTGCGCGCGATCTACGCCGCCCGGGTAGCTTTCTTCGAGCTCCAGCTTGACGTTGTCGAAGATTCGCTCGGATATCAGTTTGGCGCGTTCTCGGCTCAAAGCCCCGCGCAGCTCATCGAGAGGTACCTTGAGCTCCGTGTAGGGGCTAGGGCGGAAATACCACGACCGCATATCTTCCGCGTAGACCGCGATGACCGTTTTCGTCATGTGCGATTCCAACACAACGTTCCCAAACACCAGCGACGTCAGCTTCTTGGATTCCATGGCCGCGAGTGTAGACCGATGTGAACGCCTGCTGGTTTTGGGCGGGTTCAACCTGCGGTAACCGGTTGGATAGAGAGGTAGTTGGCATCGCCAGCGCACCCTTCGAAGCCGGAAATGCGGATGAAGGCGCTGGCGGTTTCGCCGGGTGGGTAGACGCGGAGACCATCGGCAGCCTGTGGTTGGCAGGAGGCGGGGTCGAGTACACCGATGTTGGTCATCTTGAGGCCGGCACGGGCGGAGCGGCCTGGCGCGAGCGTGACGGTTGCTGTTTCTTGGCCTGATTCACGCTCGGCGGCGGGACCGAGTTGGGTGCCGTCATCATTGGTGACGGCGGAAACACCGGGGAAGCCTTTCAACGTACACGGCGTGGAAGAAGTGTTGGTGAAGGTGATATCAGCCAAGCGTGAGCCGGCGGCCCCCTGCTCGTTGGATAATCTGATATCGAGTTGCTGCGTGGCGCACGCGACAACGGCTGTGGCTTGGGCAGTGTCGTGAGCGGTTTCGGTGCTGTCACCGCTCTCAGGTGGTATTTGCCCGGAATCTTGCGCATCAGTGTCGGGTGACTGCGGGTCTGCGGGTGTAGAAGCCCCGGATTCGGCGTCGGCGGCCTGGGTGGTTGTAGGGGAGACGTCGGAAAGCGTGGCATCAGTGCTGTCGTCGGTGGCGCAGCCGGCCAGTGCAAGGGCGAGGGAACCGGCGGCGAGAACGGGGAGTAGTCGCTGCGTAATCATGGTGGGGAGTCTAGACGTTATGGACCTAGAGTTCCTGCAGGGCGGGGAATACCCTCTCCCTCAGTAATGGCGCGATAGTGACGTCCGGAGCGGCGGGATCGACCCAGGCTAGCTCGGCAATCTCCTTGTCAGGATGGGCAACGGAGATTTCTTCTGCACAGACATAGACGTAAGCGTGGATGGTGTGTGGGGTGCCATTAGCTGCCGATGAGACGTAGGTGGCCAGGCGGCGCAGCTTCGACATATCAACCGCGGCCCGAACAGCCTCGTAGGCGATGAGCTGGGCAGCGTGGGCTGGGTTAATAGTGTCATCGATGGAGCCAAATGGCAGGACGAATTCTGGAGTATCGGTGGCGCGGATGACAAGAACGCGACCATGGTTATCGCGCAGGATTACAGCGACGATCTCAGCAATGTCTGCAGAAGATGATGAAGAGTTGGCAGTCTCAGACATGCCTCCATAGTAGGTCTGCGTGGGGTCCGAGAGACGGTGAAGGGAGAGAGGGGGCACCCGAAAACTGTCAGTAGTGTAACGGCTTGGACACAGTCCCTCACGTTAGAAAACGGCTACCCCAGTGCGCGTGTCATCATGGGGAAGTCTTATAGACCAATACGAGAAGAAGTGAAAAGAGGAATTACTCAATGAGAAAAATTCCGCACCTTAAGAAAGTCATCGTGGGCTCGGCTTTCGCAGGTGCGTTCTTCCTGGGTGACCCAGTGGCGGGTGCTCAGGGGCTCCCCACCATCCCGGAGATTGATTCAGCAGGTTTTGTTGACCAGGTACGCGCGGATCTGCAGTCCGTGGGCATTGAGACCAAGCCCGTGGACAAAGTGCTGACCGACGCCGTCGATACCGCCGTTAACGGTGCAACTGCGGCGGCATCGAAGGATGCGTCCCAGGCTGTTGCTGGCGCTGTGAACTCGCCTGCGGCGCAGCATCTCACACAGCAAGCGAATCTGAACACCCAGCTGCCGGATTTGGCTTCGGCGCAAGAATACGCCGATGCTAACGCCAACATGGGACAAGCTCTGACAAACCCGACCCCCATCGGACTGCTGGAGGAAGCCACGCAGCCGGAATTTGTACCTCAGGGTACGGATCCGAACTATGTGTGGAAGAACGACCTGTTCTCCAAGGTTGCTGCTGGTAAACCGCACGCGGACTACGTTCTGCACCGAGTGCCTGGTTCTTACTACGATGCTCCCCAAATCCCCGAGGAATCTAACGTTGCGATGACCGAAGGGAAGTCTCTGTACGGCCCGGGTACCCCGCTGTACATTCGTGAGGACACCATGTGCACGCTGACGGCAGCCGGCACTGATGCCGAAGGCCGCAAGGTCGGTATTACTGCTGGCCACTGTGGAAGTGTCGGCGATCCGGTGTCCTCGGCGGACTCCTGGCAGGTAGGCCCCACCGGCACCGTGGTAGCGAAGAACGCGAACCTGGACTACTCGCTCATCGAGTTTGGCTCCCAGGCCGAGGTAACCCGCAGCTATAACGGTGTGACCGCCCAAGGGATCGGTGGCACCACCCAGCCGGGCGATATTACCTGCAAGAGCGGTGTGGCTACCGGCCGCACATGTGGCATGACCTTCCAGCACAGTCAGAAGATCACCATCAACCAGGTGTGCGCGATGGTCGGAGATTCCGGTGCGCCGGTCTTCCACAATGGCCGCATTGTCGGCTCGGTATCCCGCGGACTGGTGCCAGGCCTGCCGTCGTGCCGCACCCCGTGGCAGGGCGCGCTGCACAACCCGACGGTCGTTTCTAATACCGATGTCATCATCGCGGATCTCAACCGCCGCGAGGGCGTAGGTTCCGGATTCACGCTTCCGGAGAACTAACCACCGCTGCGAAAAGGGGCCCTGCGGGGCCCCTTTAGTCGTGTGTGGGGTCCGTTTTCGTAAATAAGGCCGAAAAACTTGCGTTCTGAAGGGGCTTGTTTGCGAAAACGGTCACGGAGCCGCGGGCGCGTGGCTGGGAGAGTACGTTTCTAACAAATAGTGCCCCAGATCTTTAAAGATCTGGGGCACTAAATGATCGAAATGACCTTCGGAACACGATCCGCTGGGGTGCGGCACCGGCCCGCGGCGCTGGGGTGCTGTGCGGGGCCTAGGAGAGGGCGCTGAGGGCGGCGTCGTGAAGCTTGCCGTTGGAGGCCAGTGCCGAGCCGCCGTGGGGGCCGTCTTCGCCGCGGACGTTGGTGAAGCGTCCACCGGCCTCGGTCACGAGGAGTGCCGGGGCGGCCAAATCCCACAGGGAAACCTCCGGCTCGGCAGCGATGTCGACGGCACCTTCGGCCACGAGGCAGTAGTTCCAGAAGTCGCCGTAGCCGCGCAGACGCCAGACCTTATCCGTGAATGAGACGAAGGCATCGCGGTGCGGGCGCCAGCCCGACAGCGAGCTCATGGCCAGGGAAGCGTCTTCCAGTTTGGAGACCTCGGAGACACGCAGGCGTTTTGGCTCCCCACCGAAGACGCGGTAGGCGCCGCTGCCCTTGGCCGCATACCAGCGGCGGCGCAAGGCTGGGGCGGAGACGACGGAGACGACCGGCTCGCCGTCCTCCAGCAGTGAGATTAGCGTGGCCCAGACGGGAACGCCGCGCACGAAATTCTTCGTGCCGTCGATGGGGTCGATGACCCACTGGCGGCCCTCGAAGCAAGCCTCGCCGCCAAACTCTTCACCCAAAACTTCATCGCGCGGGCGGGAGCGCTTCAGGGCTTCGCGGATCGCCTTCTCACAAGCCAGGTCCGCATCTGAAACCGGGGTCATGTCCGGCTTCTCTTTGACTGACAAGTCTGCAGCCTCAAAGCGGTGCATCGTAATGGCGTCCGCATGGCCCGCCATCTCCAATGCCAAGCCGAGGTCCTCTTTGTACTTACCCACGGAGCCATTCCTCCATCTGATCAACTACCTGTTTATTACCCGCGATACACCATTCCACACCGCCGGCTTCAACCTTGCGCGCCGCGCCGCCTGCAGCCAGCACCAGCGCTTGGCCGGGATACCAATCCCAGTCCTTGACGGAATGCTGCATCCATGCGCCCCAAGTGCCATCCGCCACACAGGAGAGATCCACGGAACCCGCGCCGAGCATGCGTACGGTGGCAAAATGCGGGGCCACCTTTTCCCAGGCGGCGGCGATGTTCGGGTCAGTCATGGAGGTGGGGTGCAGGTACGTCGACAAGCACAGCTTGTCGGCGGGGGTGTCAGTAAGCTTGGTGACTTCCTTGCCGTCCAGACTGGTGGGGAAGTCGCGGCCGCCGAACCAGGTATAGCCCATGGCGGGGCGGTGGACGGCGCCGAGGATGACCCCTTCGGCGTCGACAAGCGCGAGCGCGGAGCACCAATAGTCGGAGCCCGAGGCGAAGTTGTAGGTGCCATCGACGGGGTCGATGACCCAGGTCCGGCCGGACTTCGATTCGCGGTTCGCGCCCTCTTCGCCCACGATGCCGTCCTCGCCGCGCAAAGTTTCGAGCACACCGGCGACGAAACGCTCGGCGGCAAAGTCGGCGTCGGTGACGACATCGGACACGGAGGTCTTTTGCTCTACGTCGACACCCTGCTCGCGCAGGCGCCAGGCCAGGCGGCCGGCGTTATAAACAAGCGCCTGGGCAAGGTGGGCATCGGTATCGTCCGCATGGGCGACGATGAAGGTCTTGATGATGGCATCGATCATCTCGGTGAGGCTTGGCTGGTCACTCATGCCGCCTATTGTCGCGCTAAACGCGGCCGATGGCTAATCAGGGAGAAAGAATAAGTAGAGTAGGGGTCTATGCGTCCGGAACAAACAGCACGACTTGAGGAACTCAGCGCCACTTTGACCTCTATTGAGAAGGTGATGGACCCGGAGGCGGTGTCCGAGCGCGTGCGCGAACTCGAGGCCCAGGCGGGGGACCCGTCGCTGTGGGATGACCCCGATCATGCGCAGAAGGTGACCTCGGAGCTGTCGGCGCAGCAAGCAAAGCTGCGCAAGCTGAATTCCCTGCGTGGGCGGATCGAGGATCTGCCCGTGATGTCTGAGCTAGCGGAGGAGGAAGGCGATGAGGCTTCCCAGGAGCTCGTCGACACAGAGCTGAAGGAACTCGGCGCCGCCATCGAATCGCTCGAGGTGACCACGATGCTTTCTGGCGAATATGACGAGCGTGAGGCGGTCATCAACATCCGCTCCGGCGCGGGTGGTGTGGATGCCGCGGACTGGGCGGAGATGCTCATGCGCATGTACACACGCTGGGCGGAGAAGAACGGCCACAAGGTGGATGTCTACGACATTTCCTATGCCGAAGAAGCAGGTATTAAGTCCGCCACCTTCGTGGTGCATGGTGAATACATGTATGGCCAGCTCTCCGTGGAGCAGGGCGCGCACCGCCTCGTGCGCATTTCTCCTTTTGATAACCAGGGGCGCCGCCAGACCTCCTTCGCGGAGGTGGAGGTGCTGCCGGTGGTGGAGCAGACCGATTCCATCGAGGTACCAGACTCGGAGGTGCGCGTGGATGTCTACCGTTCCTCGGGCCCGGGCGGGCAGTCGGTCAACACGACGGATTCGGCAGTGCGCCTGACACATATCCCGACCGGCATCGTGGTGACCTGTCAGAACGAGAAGTCCCAGATCCAGAACAAGGCCTCCGCAATGCGCGTGCTGCAGGCGAAGCTGCTGGAGCGCAAGCGCCAGGAGGAGCGCGCGGAACTCGATGCGCTGGGTGCGGGCGGCAATGCCTCCTGGGGTAATCAGATGCGTTCTTATGTGCTGCACCCGTACCAGATGGTCAAGGATCTGCGAACGAATTACGAGGTGGGGGATCCTTCCAAGGTCTTGGACGGGGACATCGATGGCTTCCTGGAATCTGGTATTCGGTGGCGCATGGCGCAGCAGGAGACCTAGGCCCGAGTAACAAATGTTGCTAATGTGGCTTAAGTGATCACTTTCGAGAATGTGTCCAAGGTCTATCCGACCTCCACGAGGCCCGCGCTGGACAACGTGTCCTTTGAGATTGAAGACGGAGAACTCGTCTTTCTCATCGGCCCGTCCGGCTCCGGCAAGTCGACCTTCCTCCAGCTCATGGTGCGCGAAACCAATGTCAGCTCGGGCGATATCTACTTCGGGGATTTCCACGTCAACGCTTTGAAGGGGCGCGAGGTCAACAGACTGCGCCAATCCATCGGCTATGTTTTCCAAGACTTCCGTCTTCTGCCCAAGCTCAATGTCTACGACAATGTCGCCTTTTCCCTCGAGGTCATTGGCAAGGGCAAGGCGCGGATTGCCAAGCAGGTGCCCGAGGTGCTCGACATGGTTGGCCTCGGCGCCAAGCAGCACCGCATGCCGCATGAGCTTTCCGGCGGTGAGCAGCAGCGCGTGGCGATTGCGCGGGCTTTTGTTAACCGTCCCAAGCTGCTGCTTGCCGACGAACCCACGGGCAACCTCGATCCCTCCACAGCTGCGGAGATCATGGCCTTGCTCACCAAGATCAACCGCCGCGGCACCACCGTGGTGATGTCGACGCACAATGCGCGCGCGGTGAACGAGGCCCGCCAGCGCGTCATTGAGCTGCGCAACGGCACGCTGGTGCGCGATGAGAAGAACGCGATGTATGGGGAGGCGGTCTAGGTGAATCTGGGCTTTGTATTCAGGGAAGCTTTCAAAGGTCTAGGCCGTAACATCACCATGACTATCGCCATGGTGATCACCACGGCCATTTCGGTGGCCCTGGTGGTGGCCGGCGTCTTGGTCACCCAGATGACCAATGACACCAAGGACATCTACCTCGAGCGCGTCGAGGTCATGGTCCAGCTCAACGAGGATATTTCTGCCAACGACCCGGAGTGTAAGGACTCCGCCTGCGCAGGGTTGAAGAAGAAGCTAGAGGCGGATGAAGACATCGAGTCCGTCAGCTACCGCAACCGCGAGGATTCCTATGAGCGCTTCGTGGAACTGTTCAAGGAGACCGATCCAGTCATGGTGGAGGAAACCTCCCCGGACGCGCTGCCGGCGGCCTTCCACGTGCGGCTGAAGGATCCGACGGATACCGCGCCTATCGACGCCATCGCGTCCGACCCCGCCGTCAGTGACATCATCGATCAGCAGGAAGAGGTGCGCAGCGCCGCCGGCAACCTTGATGCCATCCGGAATGCCACCTTCGTCTTGGCTGCAGTCATGGCGCTGGCCGCCATCATGCTGATTGCGAACATGGTGCAGATCGCCGCTTACCAGCGCCAGCGAGAGACCGCGATCATGCGCATCGTTGGCGCCTCGCGGTGGGTGACCCATGCCCCCTTCATCATGGAGGCGGTCCTCGGTGCCGTCGGTGGTGTCGTCCTCGCCGGGGTGGGCGTCATCGTGGGAAAGAACACTGTGATCGATCCCGCGCTGAAGGACCTGTACCACAACCAGCTTCTGGCCCCCGTGACGTCTGGGGACGTGTGGACGGCTCTGCCCATCGTGGGGCTAGTGGCAATTCTGTGCGCTGCGCTGACCGCGCAGGTGACCATGCGCGCCTACGTGCGGACATAGGCCAACAGGCCTGTTGTGGGTCGTGCCTGGCAGTAGCGTAATATAGTTCAAACTATGGCGAAGAAGGCAAAGAAGAAAAAGGCGGCCGTCGACAATAACTCGACCTTGGCCACCAACCGACGTGCCCGCCACGACTACACCATCCTCGACACTCTGGAATGCGGCATGGTGCTCGTGGGCACCGAGATTAAGTCGATGCGCGAAGGCAAAATCTCCTTGGCAGATGCCTTCGCAACCATCGACGACGGCGAGGTTTATATCCGCAACCTTCACATCCCGGAGTATTCCCAGGGCTCGTGGACGAATCACTCGCCCAAGCGCACACGCAAGCTGCTCTTGCACCGCCGAGAGATTGACAAGCTCATGGGTCAGGTTCGTGATGGTAATAAGACGCTGATCCCGCTCAAGGTGTATCTGAAGGATGGCCGCGCTAAGTGTGAGCTCGGCCTGGCCAAGGGCAAACAGGACTATGACAAGCGTGAAGCGATTAAGCGCCGTGACCAGGACCGCGACATCACTCGCGAGTTGGGCCGCCGCGTCAAGGGGATCAACGCCTAACCTGGGAGCCATGATTTACACGGTCAAGGTTCATGACATTATTCGGGGTGACGAGGAACCGCGTGGGGTAGCGGTGCTCGTCGATAAGCTCTGGCCCCGTGGTGTGGCCAAGGAACGTCTCCATTATGAGCACTGGTTCAAGGATGTCGCGCCCAGTCCAGAGCTGCGTAAGTGGTGGGGGCACGATGCTGACACCTTTGAGGAATTTGCCCGGCGCTATCGTGCGGAGCTCGACGAGAATGACGGTAAGGAGCTGGAGCAGCTACGCCAGCTTGCTGTGGCTGGCGACGTCACCCTCCTTTTCGCCGCCAAGGACCGCGAGGTCAACCACGCCACAGTTTTGAAGGCGTGGTTAGAAGAACGCTAGGAGAAAAAGGCTCCAGACGGTGGCGCCCACGGCGATGAGACCCGTGATGACAACGAAGACGTTGCTGGGGCGGCCACGGAATTGCTTGAGAGCGTCGATGCGGTTGATGGCATACATCGGCAGCAGATACAGGATCGAGGCGATGAAGGGGCCACCGATGGCCTCGATGAGGCCTAGGATTGACGGATCGATGATGGCCACGACCCACGCGGCCACGAAGATGATGCCGTGCATGATGGAATTGAGTTGCTTCTCCGAGAGCTTCGCGGTGGCGCGTGGCGCGGCGTTGCGCAGCAGGAAGTTGCCGCCTTCCGTAGCTCCCAGCACGTGCCCGAAGTAGGAGGAGAGGATGGCGATCATCGCGATGATCGGGGAGAGGAATGCCAAGACCGGAACACCGGTGACGTTGGCCAGGTAGGACAGGACCGGCAGGTTTTGCTCGCGCGCTTCGCTGAGGCCGTCCGCGCCAAGCGTGAGGGTGCAGGACCACACGAAGAACATGGTGAATACGGTGAGCAGAATGGCGGTCAGTGCCAGAGCGCGCGAGGCGTTTTCGGAGCTCTTCTCGCGGCCGTGCGCGGCGACCATGGCCAAGGAGAACTGGGAAATGGCGGGGGAGTGGTTAAAGGAGAAAACCAGCACGGGGATGATGAGGGCGACAGCACCGACGACGCGCCAATCATTGTTGCCCACCTCCATGAAAGAGGCGATATCCCAGCGCGGGATGAGGTAGATGGACAGTGCGCCAAGGCAGAAGATCAGCGGGTAGACCAAGAACTGCGTGACGGCCAGCACCATTCTTTGGCCAAAGGCGAAGACGATGGTCATGATGCCCACGAGGAGGAAGGACAACAGTGGGCGCGGAACCGAGGGCCCGTGCAGCTGGTTGACGATGAAACTATCAACCGTATTGGTGATCGAAACGCCATAAATGAGGACGATGGGGAAGATGGCGCAGAAATAAACCACCGAAATGATAAATCCAGCGCTTTTGCCGAAGTAGTCCGTGACTACCGCGGTGATGTCCTCGCCCTGGCGCGGTGACGCACAAATCATGCGGGCCAGACCGCGGTGGGAGAAGTATGTCATCGGGCCAATCAGAATCGTGGCCACGAGGAGGGGCCAGAAGCCGAAACTGCCTGCGTTGATGGGGAGGAAAAGAATTCCAGCGCCTACGGCGGTGCCGAAGAGCGAGATGGCCCATTCGGTGTTGCTTGCTGGGCGTTTAGCGTCTTGCGTGGAGCTGGTGGTTTCGGTATTTGTGCTCACTTTGCAGCCTTTAACAAAGTAGGAGGATAGGACTCACACACCTTAACAGCGTTTAGGTTGATGTTAATCACAAGGGGGTGCTTATGAAAGCTATGCCTCATGTGGCCTGGGGTGAAGCTTGCGGGAATAGGGGCGGGTGCAGTAGCGTTTAACGAACCGTAGGGCGCATAAAGATGCGCGCTGCGCAGCTTTCACAGCAATGTGTGATCGAGGGGTCGACTTGGTTTCGACTTCGTACATTGAGCCAGGGGAAGCGTGCCGGTGCAGGCTAGAGACCACCGTTAAGCGTCGTAGCAACCAATAAACGCAGAGAAGAACTCTCAGCGTGACTACGCCCTCGCTGCCTAATTACAGCGACGCGTGTCTGTCAGCCTAGGTTTGGTTCCTGACCTAGATCCTGGCATCGACTAAGGAACTTGCCTGACCGGTTTGTTGTTCGGCCGGTTGGGGACTTTGAGAGCAACTGGGCCCATCATCCGGAGCGAGTTTGCCCGAGCCGGAGGGCCGAGTAGAGATCCTGTGCAGACTGCGCACGGAGAAGCCCTGGCGAGGTGACGAAGGACCCGGGTTCAATTCCCGGCGGCTCCACTGAATAGAGAAACCCGCTGGTCATAAAGGCCAGCGGGTTTCTTGTGTGAAGGGGGCGGATTAGTCGATCGGGTAACCGGTGACTGGGCCCTCAGTGTTCGGCTGCCAGCCCAGCGCAGGGGCGACATGGGTGGCGAAGTTCTCTAGAATCTTCACGTTGACGTCCACGCCCATGCCGGTCGGGATGGTGATGAGCAGGGTGTCGGCGGACATCACAGCCGGGTCGGCCTTGAGCTGCTCAATAAGCTTGTCAGGCTCGGCGGCATAGGTGCGGCCGAAGGTGGACGCACCGGCGTCGGGTAGCACGCCCACCTGGTCGGAGCCGGAAGCCTGCATGCCGAACCGCTGCATATCGGCGCCGTCCACGATGGGGAAAATGGAGCGGGAGACGGACACGCGCGGGGCCCAGTCGTGGCCCGCTTCCTTCCAGGCAGCCCGGTAGCGGTTGATCTGGTCCGCCTGGATCTCCCCCAAGGTCTCGGCGGTGGTCTCGGAAACCAGGGTGGAAGACATCAGGTTCAGCCCGTCCTTGGCAGTCTGCTCTGCCGACGCGTGAGTGCCCGAACCGTAGAAGATGTGCTTGCGCAGCTCCGGCGCCATGGGGAAGACAGGGAGGGCGGAGCCGGGCTGGAACATATTCGGGTACTGGCGGTCCAGGGGAGCGGCTGTGGCAAACCCGTTGCCGTCCACCGCGGTCATGAACGCCTCGAGGTGGGCCCGCGCCACGTCCGCGCCGTTGGGGGCCTCGCCCTTGTAGCCGAAAGCTTCCCAACCGCGCTCGGCAACCTCCGGGGCGCCGCGCGAGACGCCCAAGGCCACGCGGCCGCCGGAGAGCTGGTAAAGGGATGCGGCCTCTTCGGCGAGGTAGAGCGGGTTTTCGTAGCGCATGTCGATCACGCCGGTGCCCACCTCGATGTTCTTGGTGGTGGCGGCGACAGCGCCGAGCAGCGGCATTGGGGCTGAGGCTTGCGGTACGAAGTGGTGGACGCGGAAAGACGCGTTGTTCACACCGATCTCATCTGCAGCCTGGGCGATTTCCAGGTGAATCTTCGCGACTTTTTCCGCGGACGGGCCGCGCTGGCCGCCGAATGCGTAGTGTCCGAAGCTTAAGAATCCGAATGCTTTCATTGGTCAAACACTCCTATTGGTGACGTATCAACAACTAGGGTAATGCCTCGTTCGAAGATTGTCACGGCCTAAGGCGGGCTCCGCTTCAAACCTTAAGTGAAGAACTTCTAGTCAGGCCTACAACCGCGCATGCTCAGGGGCTTGTCCGAGCCGGAGAGCCCGTTAGAGATCCTGTGCAGGCTGCGCACGGAGAAGCCCAAGCGGGGTAACCCGCTGGGCCGCTAAACTGGTGTAACAGCTGTCTGGCGGGAAACGCTAGGGGGTTCTGAATAGAGGAAGATGTGTGAAGCCGCTTGCAGGCTTTTAAGTTCCCTAAGGGGGTGAAAAATTGATCGCTTTCGCTGGGACTATCGCGGCCGTGCTAGGGCTGAATGTTGTGGCGAATGAAACCGGTGCGAACTCCGAGGGGTTCGTAGTTACAGCTATTCTCTTGGGGTTCGGGTTGGCTCCCTTTGTTGGCGATTCTCTGGAGCGCCATATTCCGATTTCGATGTGGCGGCGTGTGTCTTTTTCTCGCGTTGCTAGCCGTCGGTGGGGCGTCGAGCTATTCAATGCTGTGCTTACGCGAATCGGATGGAATGGCATGATTCTGGCGATGCGCAGAGAAGAGTCCGCCAAGTGTGAAGGGGTGAACCCCCTTCGGCCGATGCGAGCGTCGGCAGCCGGTCATGGGTGGGGATTGCTGCTCCATATATGTAGCGCTGGATGGTGCGCTGCGGCAGGCGGATGGTTAGCGGCTACAGTTCTTCTTGCTATCGGTGCTGTGGGCCATCTATATCCGGTTTTGCTTCAATTTCGTGTGCTTACGGATGCTCGGGAGAGATAGGTCAAGCTCGGCGGCGTTGCGGCCTGCTTTAGGATGGCCGCATGGATACCGAACCTCTCCGCATCGCAGTCGTCTTGTTTGAGGGCTTTGAGCTTCTCGACGTCTTCGGGCCCGTCCAACTTCTTCAAGCCGTCCCTGAGATCGCGGTTGTCTTTGCAGGGCCGGATGGTGAGCCAGTTGCCAGCTCGCAGGGCGTGGAAGTGGTGCCGACAATTTCTTATGGGCAGATTGAGCTGGCCGACGTCCTTCTTGTCCCGGGCGGTAAAGGAACCCGGCGGCTCGTGGGGGACGAATCTTTTCTGTCGTGGCTTCGTGAGGTGGGCGCACAAGCACCGTGGGTTGCCTCTGTGTGCACGGGTTCTGCGGTATTGGCGGCGGCGGGGCTCTTGGAGGGCTACGCCGCAACAAGCAACAAGCGTGCGTTTGCATGGGCGAGCTCCTTCGGGGTGTCTGTGACTTGGAAGCCCAAGGCGCGGTGGGTGCAGGACCGCAATCGATGGACTTCCTCAGGCGTGGCGGCGGGCATGGATATGACGGTCGCGCTCATTGCGGAGCTCATTTCGGAGGCGGCAGCCGTCGATGCCGCCAACTTTGCGGAATACGAGCCGCATCGCGATTGCGAGTGGGATCCTTTCGCGCGGATAAACGGGCTGGTGCCCTCGAGCGGTGACAAAGCTGAGCGTGGGGATGTAACATTCGGGCAATCTGACGACGCTCACGGTAGATAAGGTGCTAAAACGGTCGATTTTGGGCCACTATTTGCAGTGAGCGTAATGAGAATCCCGTGAGGGGTGTAGGGGCGCGGGGTGAAAGCGGAGTAGGGCTGGCCGCACAAAAATGTGACTAAGAACGAAAATATGTGTTACCTGAGTTACATTCCCGTGGTAGCCTGTCCGTCAACAGTGTGACGTGGAGCACTGGGACTGGCCCCTACGACAGGAGTACCCATGAACAGCCCATCCAATACGGCGCCGAAAGGCGGCGCTGACACCACGGAGAATCCTGCCAAGGAAAATCAAAAACAGAGCCAGCAATCCAGCGGGGGAATGCTGGATAAGTTCCTCAACGGCGTTGAGTACATCGGCAACAAACTGCCGGAACCTTTCACCATCTTCTTAATCCTCTTCCTTATTACCGGCGTGCTCTCCACGATCATGGCGAAGATGGGCGTCGAGATTAAGGTGCCCGGGTCGGATGAGATTCAGCCGGTTAAAGGCCTGTTTACCGGTGAGGGGCTGACGTGGTTCACCACGACAATGGGTGAGAACTACATCAATTTCCCGCCGCTGGTGACGGTGCTGCCCATCATGCTGGCGGTGGGTGTGGCGGAGCGTTCCGGCATGCTCTCTGCGTTGATTCGCAAGCTCTTCGGGTCCGCGAAGCCGCGGCTGCTTCCGTACGCCGTCGGCGTTATCGGTGTGACCGCCTCCGTCATGGCGGACGCGGCCTTCGTTATCGTTCCGCCGCTGGCCGCGATGGTCTTCAAGGCAGCGGGCCGCCACCCGGTGGCGGGTCTGATCGGCGGCTTCGCCGCTGTGGGTGCGGGCTATTCCACTGCCTTGGTGCCTACCTCCCTGGATGCGCTCTTTGCCGGTATTACGACCGCGGTCATGGATACCCTGCCGAATACCGAGTTCGCTCCGGTTAACGCCATGTCGAATTACTACTTCAACGTGGCCTCTTCCATCGTGCTCGGTGTGCTTGCCGGCTTCATCATCGATAAGGTCATCGAGCCGCGCATGTGGAAGCAGGAAGTCCCCACCGAGGAAGACATCGATCCCGAGGACGCCGCTGAGCGCGGCGACCGTGACGAGAACGGCGAAGAACTCACCGCTGAACTGCGCCCGGCCGAATCCAAGGGTCTCATCTGGTCCGGTGTGGCCACGGTCATCCTCACCGCCATCATTCTCTTCGCAGTTCTTCTGCCGGAATCGCCGTGGCGCAATGAAGAGGGCGGCTTCTTGCCCAAGTCCCCGCTGTTGAATTCCATCGTCTTTATCGTGTTCGCCTACTTCTTGGTGCTCGGCGTGGTCTACGGCAAGGTCGTCGGCACGGTCAAGGGCATCACCGATGTCGTGAACATGATGATTGGCGCGCTCAAGGACATGATGAGCTTCCTTATCCTGGCGTTCATCCTTGGCCAGTTCGTGGCTCTCTTCGCCTGGACCGGTATCGGTACCTTCACTGCGGTGAAGGGGGCTGCCTTCCTAGAATCCATCGGGTTGACGGGCTTCCCAGCTATCTTTGCCTTCATCGTCCTTGCGTCCTGCTTGAACCTGCTGATTATTTCCGGTTCTTCCATGTGGACGCTTATGGCGGCGGTCTTCGTTCCCATGTTTGCTTTGCTCGGCTATGAGCCGGCCTTTATTCAGGGCGCATTCCGCGTTGGTGATTCCGCAACCCAGATCATCACTCCGCTGAACCCGTACATGATTGTCATGCTTGGCTTCCTCCAGCGCTATGAACGCGAGGCGGGTCTGGGAACGCTGATGTCGCGCCTTGTGCCCTTCGTGGTCCCGTTCTTTACCGCATGGGCAATCTTGCTGGCCATCTGGTTCTACGTGGACCTTCCGCTGGGACCGGGCAACAACGTCATGATTGGTTAAACGCATGAATCAACGCAACAATCCATCGACAGCGTATTTGGAAGCGATGGAGGAGGGCGTCGCAAAGCGCGTGGCGTCCGCAGCGCCACCGGAAAAACAGGGAGAGGACTACCCAGGCCAGGCGAAGCTCTGGGGCGCGGCGGCCGCGCGTGCTGAGGCCTTGCGGGAGACAGCCGCGCACATCGTCGCGGACCTGCACGCTCACCCTGAAACGGCCTTCGAGGAGCATCGCTCCATGGCGGTGCTCGCGGACATCGTTGAAGGGCATGGCTTTTTGACGCGCCGCGGAGTCTATGGTGTGGAGACCGCCTTCGAGGCCTCGTGTCAGAGCGCGGATTTCGAACCCGAGCGGCATCCCACCGTGGCCATCCTGGCGGAATACGATGCCCTGCCCCAGATTGGGCACGCGTGCGGGCACAACGTCATTGCCGCAGCGGGCGTTACTGGATTCTTGGCGGTTACTGCCGTGCTAGACGACGCCCCTGCCGTGTCCGGCCGCATCCTCCTCCAGGGAACCCCGGCGGAGGAGGGCCATTCCGGCAAGGAATACATGATTCGCGGCGGAAGTCTTGAAGGCGTGGACGCCGCGGTGATGATCCATGGCTTCGGCTATGACATCGGCGCGCATGCCTGGGTGGGCCGGCGCATTCTGCGGGTTCGTTATCGCGGCGTGGCCGCGCATGCCAGCTCCCAGCCCTTCATGGGGCGCAACGCCCTTGACGCTGCGAGCTTGGCCTACCAGGGGATTGGTCTTATGCGGCAGCAAATGCCGCCATCGGATCGCGTGCACGCCATCATGAGCGGTGGCGATCGCCCTTCGATCATTCCGAGCGAGGCGGAGATGACTATTTACGTGCGCTCGTTGGGGACGCGCACACTCATGGATCTTTCCACCAGGGTGGAGGAGATTGTCCGTGGCGCCGCACTCATGGCCGGTGTTGATGTGGACGTGGAGTGGGATGAGCACCCGATGACCCTGCCCGTGCGCAATAATGAGGCGCTGGTGGATCGGTGGTCAGCCACGCAGGCGCGCCGGGGGCGCACCGCGCTGCCTGCTGGGACGGTGCCGGATACGGTGGCCGCATCGACTGACTTTGGCAATGTCTCTCACCTCGTGCCGGGCCTGCATCCAATGGTGCAGGTTTCACCCACCGACGTGGCTCTGCACACGGAGGACTTTGCCCGCTGGGCGGCCACACCGCAGGCGGTGGATGCGGCTGTCGACTCGGCGGCGGGATTGGCGCAGGTAACGCTAGATTTTTTGGCGGATAAGGAATTCCGCAGGGCAGCGCGACAGGACTTCGATAGGGAAGGGCCTGTGGCGGTTAGTGATCTGCTTGCAGAGAAGGGGGAGGGCTAAGCGTAAATATTTTGTTCTAAAAGGCATGTCAAGGGGTATCGCGCGGCAGTCTGTCACCCCCGTCGTGAATTAGAAAACATAAGCGTGCTTGAAAGGTAAGCCTTACTTGAGTTAGGTTTAGCGGCGTCGTCATTTGCCAACTGTGGTTAGCCACACCTAATATGCAAGGAAGATATGTTTACTCTAACTCGCCGTGCCTCGCGCAAAACCGCCGCCAAAGTTGCCGCCACTCTCTCGGTCGCAGCGCTTGCTCTCACCGGCTGCTCTTCTAGCCAGTCTGAGGAGACTGCTGAGCCAACCGAATCCGCGGCGGCAGGCGCTTCCACCATCACCCTGGATGATAACTTCGGCTCGAAGGAAATCACCCTCCCGGTGGAGAACCCTGCGGTGACGGATAACCGCGCCTTCTCTATCTTGGCGCAGTGGGATATTGACCTTGCTGCCGCACCGCTGAACCTGGTGCCAAAGTCCCTTCGTGATACCTACAACGAGGACACGGTCCAGGTAAACCTGGGCTCCCACAAGGATCCGGACCTCGAAAGCCTCGTAGCAGCGGACCCGGATCTCGTGTGGAACGGCCAGCGCTTCGAGCAGTACCAGGAAGACATCGAGAAGCTGCTTGAGGATGTCCCGGTCGTTGATTTCGAGCCGCGCGATGATGAAGACTTCTTCGACGAGCTCAAGCGCCACACTGAGGCACTGGGCCAGGTTTTCGGCCACGAAGAGGATGCTGCGAAGCTCATCGAGGATTTCGACGCCGCTGCTGAGCGTGCTAAGAAGGCCTACAACCCAGAGCAGAAGGTCATGGCTGTGAACACCTCTGGCGGCGAAATCGGCTACATCGCTCCCGGTATCGGGCGCGTGTATGGCCCGGTCTTTGAGCTGCTTGGCCTGACCCCGGCCCTGGAGGTGTCCAACGCCTCCGATGACCACGAGGGTGACGACATCTCCGTTGAGGCCATTGCTGAGTCCAACCCGGATTGGATCCTCGTTATGGACCGTGACTCTGCTATCGCCAAGGAAGGCCAGGATGTCACGCCGGGCGAGAAGCTGGTCAAGGACAACGCGGCGCTTCAGAACGTCACCGCTGTGAAGGAAGGCAACGTTTACGTGGCGCCGACTGATACCTACATTGATGAGTCCATCATCACCTACACCGAGATCTTGAACGCGCTTGCCGACGCCTTCGAGAAGGCCAACGCCTAAGCAACTCTTTCGGCAGCCAAGGAGGAGACTAAACCGTGACGGTGAAGAGCAGCGCTCCGGCCGAGCACTCAGCTATAAGCCGGCGTAACTCCCGCGGACCCGTGCTGACCTGGAAGCTAGGCCTCGGCGTGCTCGCTGTCATCGCACTGCTCCTCCTTTCGCTTATGGTGGGGGAATACAGCATCCTCAATAATGAGGACGGCTGGGAGATGTTCTTCACCACCCGCATACCGCGCACCGTGGCGCTCGTCTTGGCGGGTGCTGCGATGGCGATGAGCGGTTTGGTTATGCAGCTGCTGACCCAAAACCGCTTCGTGGAACCCACGACGACGGGAACCACCGAGTGGGCCGGACTGGGCCTGCTCTTTTCGCTTATCCTTTTCCCGCACTCATCCGTGCTGGTGAAGATGGTTATTTCGGTCGTTTTTGCGTTCGTGGGAACCATGGTGTTTTTCGCGTTTCTGCGCCGTGTGGCGCTGCGCTCCTCACTCATTGTGCCGATTATTGGCATTATGTTGGGCGCCGTCGTCAGCGCAGTGTCTTCCTACGTGGCGCTAGCGACGGATACCTTGCAGCAGCTCGGAATCTGGTTCATGGGATCCTTTACCTCTGTCTATGAGGGACAATACGAGGTCCTGTGGATCGTGCTGCTGGTTTTGCTGGCGGTGTATTTCTACGCTGACAAGCTCACCGTCGCGGGGCTGGGGGAGGACATTGCCACCAATATCGGCCTGAATTACCAGCGGATGATTCTGTTGGGAACCGGGCTTATCGCCGTGGCGACGGGTGTTGTCACCGTCGTTGTTGGCTCCCTGCCGTTCCTTGGGCTCATCGTTCCCAATGTTGTGAGCATGGTGCGCGGCGATGATCTGCGCTCTAATCTCCCGTGGGTCTGCCTGCTTGGCATCGCCACGGTGACCTTGTGTGACCTCATTGGCCGCACTATTATCTCCCCGTTTGAGATGCCCGTATCGGTCATCCTGGGTGTTGTCGGTGCTATCGTGTTCGTCGTCTTGATCGTGAGGTCGACCAAGTGAGTGTAAGTATCTCTATCCCCGCGACAAAGCAACCTGCGCAAACGTCACGTGCCCGGCGAAACGTCGGTAGCTTCCAGTCTGCTGCTGCGGCACGAAAGTACTGGATCATCCTCGGCGTTTTGATCGTCGCCGGTTTGGCCTTTGCTTTCGGGCTCTTGGCTTACGACAACCCCATGGATTTTGGCACCCGCAAGTGGTGGCTCATTGCACGCCGCCGAGCGGATGCGGTGACCGCTATGGCCGTCGTTGCGGTATGCCAGGCTGTGGCCACGGTGGCCTTCCATACGGTGACGAACAACCGGATCCTTACTCCCTCCATCATGGGGTTTGAGTCCCTGTACGTAGCGATTAATACAGCCACTATCTTTTTCCTTGGCGCCACCGGCCTAACTCAGGCCCGCAATATGGGGACCTTCCTTGTGCAGCTTGTGCTCATGGTGGGACTATCCCTCGTGCTGTACTCCTGGCTGCTGACCAGTCGCCGCAACAACATGCACGCGATGTTGCTGGTTGGCATCATTATCGGTGGAGGCCTGGGCTCGCTCTCAACGTTTATGCAGCGCATGCTCACGCCCAGTGAATTCGACGTGCTCACCGCGCGGCTCTTTGGTTCCGTTAACAACGCGGAGAGCGAGTACTATCCCATCGCAGTACCGTTGGTCCTCGCGGTGACACTGCTGATGTTCCTGAACTCCCGCCAGCTCAACGTCCTAGCACTGGGGCGCGATGCCGCGAAGAACCTTGGTGTTAACCACAAGGTCAATGCAATCTACACGCTGATTTTGGTCTCCATTCTTATGGCGACAAGCACCGCTCTCGTTGGGCCCATGACGTTCCTTGGCTTCCTCGTGGCCACCTTGGCTTACCAGGCAGCAGAGACGTACGATCACCGCTTTTTGTTCCCAATGGCAGTTGCCACGGCCTTCGCTGTGCTCACCGGCGCCTACTTCCTCATGCAGCACGTCTTCTACGCGCAGGGCGTGGTCTCCATCATTATTGAGCTAGTGGGCGGCAGCGTCTTCCTTCTGGTCATTCTGCGAAAGGGCAAGCTGTGATCAAGCTTTCCAATGTTTCGAAGTCCTACTCCGGCGAGACCAACATCGGTCCGATCGATTTGGAGATCCCCTCCGGCGGTATTACCGCGCTGATTGGGCCGAATGGCGCAGGTAAGTCCACGATGCTGACGATGATTGGCCGGCTTCTCGACGTCGACGAGGGCGCCATCGAGGTCGCCGGTTACGACGTGTCCTCCACGAAGTCGCAGGACCTGGCGAAGATCCTCTCCATCCTGCGCCAGGAGAACCACTTCATTACCAAGCTGACAGTGCGCCAGCTGGTGAGCTTCGGCCGTTTCCCCTACTCGAAGGGACGCCTGAGTGCGGAGGATGAAGAGATAGTCTCGCGCTACATCGACTTCTTCCACTTGCGTGAATTGGAGAACCGCTACCTTGATGAGCTGTCCGGCGGGCAGCGCCAGCGCGCATACGTAGCGATGGTGCTCTGCCAGGAAACGGACTACGTGCTTCTCGACGAGCCCCTCAACAACCTTGACATCTCACACTCCGTGGAGATGATGAAGCATTTGCGGAAGGCCGCCAAGGAATTCGGGCGGACGATCATCATCGTTCTCCATGACATCAACTTCGCTGCTCGTTATGCCGACCATATTTGTGCGGCCAAGGATGGACGCATCGTTTCTTTCGGCAGTCCGGAGGAGATCATGCGCGATGAGATCCTTACGCCCATCTTCGAAACACCCATCACTGTTATCGATGGCCCGGATGGGCTGTTGGCCTGTTACCACTAGCTATTAACATTCAGGTGGACTGCCCGACAGCCAGGAAACCGCCCCAGGAAGAGTGCCAAAAAGTGCATCTGCCTGGGGATTTGTTGTTTGTTGGGGGTGTGC
>NZ_KV827682.1 GCF_001836165.1 Corynebacterium sp. HMSC036D02
TCTACTGCCCCAACTTTGCAACAGCACCACTTCGAGCCAATTCGGTTGCCTTCGGCGCGGCACAAATCGCACATGGGCCGATCATCAGAAACGAGCGTGGTTCAGCTGTTTTCGCAACTTTGCCGGAATCTGCGCCATCTCTGCTACTTTCACTGTCTCTTCAGCAGCGCACACAGCTGCACCGCTACCCGGAACTTGACTAGTTCAGCGATCGCTGTATAGTTCAGCGCATGCTGACTATTGCTTCGCGTCTCGACGTGATGAACCGCCTGGGTCGTGCACTGGCCGACCCCACTCGATCCCGGATCATCTTGACCCTGCTCGACCATCCCGCCTACCCGGCGGAACTATCCCGAGATCTGGACCTGACACGCCCGAACGTGTCCAATGACATGCTTGCGCGATTGTGGGATTGTCGTCTCCGAGCCCGAGGGGCGTCGGACACGATACGAGATCGCCGATCCGCACCTGGCGCAGGCGCTGACCACATTGGTCGATGCCACCTTGGCAGTAGACGAAGACGCCCCGTGCATCGATCCCGCCTGCTCGCTTCCCGGGTGCTACGCAGCTGGGGAGGACGCATGATCCTCACCTCGGTCTTGCAGGCGATAGGCCTGTTCGCAGCTACCAACATCGACGACATCATCGTGCTCTCCCTCTTCTTCGCGCGAGGGGCAGGCCAGCGCGGCACTACCGCCCGCATTCTGGCCGGCCAGTACCTCGGATTCGCGGGCATCCTCGGTGCCGCGGTTCTAGTGACCATGGGCGCCGGAGCATTCCTGCCCTCGACAGCCATCCCGTACTTCGGTCTAATCCCGCTGGGCCTCGGCCTCTGGGCCGCATGGGAGGCCTGGCGCGGAGACGATGAGGACGATGACGACGAGGCCAAGATTGCCGGCAAGAAGGTTGGCGTGGGGACAGTCGCAGGCGTCACCTTTGCCAACGGTGGCGACAACATCGGCGTCTACACCCCTGTATTCCTCAGCGTGGAACCTCTCGCAGTAGTCGCCTACTGCGTTATTTTCCTCGCGCTCGTTGCGGTCCTGGTGGCCCTGGCAAAGTTCGTCGCAACCCGCCCCCCGATCGCGGAAGTGCTCGAACGCTGGGAGGGCATCCTCTTTCCCATCGTTCTCATCGGCCTCGGTATCGTGATCCTCGTCAGTGGCGGAGCCTTCGGGCTCTGACGGAGCAGCAGTGTTCCAAACGGCCCCGACCGGGCGTTATCGGTGGCTCCTATAACGCCCGGAAGGTCTTTTTGAAGCGCTGTCGGGGCGTGTGAATCTAATCACACAGAGTTTACAGAATCCCAGCAATTAAACTTTCGGCTATCCAATTTCACCCGCGGACGCAATGAGACTAGCACCGACGCTTTCCCCAACGCGCCACCGCTTGCGGCGTAGCCCGACCAAGGCCACCGGCTGGTTCTCAAACGAGGACGAAGCCCGTGGCCTAGAGCTCGTGGTCGAGAGCCGAAATTCGGCCTAAAACCGCGTTTAGCCAAAGAAAAATGACCCCTAGAATCCGCCCCTTCCAGCCTTTCTTTGAGGCTGGCGGCTAAGTTAAGAAGTTCGACTGAATTATCTGCGGGACGCTGTTGAGACAGGTTCCGCTGTGCGGCGCGCACGAGCCTTGCAAGCCTTCCAGTGTCACGGGCCAGTGGGGAAGTGGAAGGCAGCTCCGCTTGTATTGCTTGCAGGTGTCCGGCTGCACTGTTGGCGGCGTCTAGTGCGTACTCGTAGTCTCCAGTATCCCCGTGCGCTCCAATAAACAAGGCGCACAGGTGCGTGTCCTAGGCTTTTGGTTAGTGAGCTGACACACAGAAAAAACAAGAAATTAGTCGTCGGTTTTGCAGATGTGAAGCACTCCCCTAAGTCACAAACTCTGGTGTAGTTTTACTGCTTCTACAAAAAGGGTAAGTGCGCTTTTAGATTGTTTGAATTACTGGTGGAGTTTGAACTCTACGAGGTCGACTTCGTCATCGGCAGCTAATCCGGGATAGTGAGTATCTAGCGCTTCCTGAAGCTCGGTGAGAGAACCAAAACCGTCATTTCTAGCTTGCTTTTCCGACAATTCACTTCGCTGGGTCGAGACAACGGACGTGACCTGTGCAGGAATGGTGACGACCTCTCCGGATTCTTTCTCGAAGACAATTTGGGCACTTCCTTCATGGAAAGGATCATCTACCCGGATGGTTTGTTGCTTTTCTCCGCTACGAATTGATTCCTCGTAGCCTTCCCACATGTAGATGCGCTGCTCTTGTTCCATATCTCGCCAGTTGAATGCGAAAGGCAAGAGTTCTTCTACGGTAAGTGCTTCAAGTCCATTGCTTCCGCGCACGATGCACCGAATGGACGGATCAACATCAAAAAGCACCTGGCGGCATTTACCGCAGGGAGGAATAACTTGACCAGTAGGTCCGTATACGGCGACTACTGCTTGGATTGGGTCCTCTGGATAACTAGCAGCATGGTTAGCTAAAGCCGAGACTTCCCCGCAAGGACCACCGAGGAAGTGGTGCGCGTTCAAACCGAGTACGTGTTTGCCTGATTTGGTGAGGAGTGCTGCGGCTACAGTGTGGTCTTCTCCGTCTTGAAAACGCTGTGCATGGGTGGTTGCTTTGGCTAGTAAATTTCGAAGTTCGTTGGTAATCACTCTTTAAGGGTAATAAATGCTAACGCGCTTTATCTATGCGAAGACAGAGATCGGGAACACCCCCCCGGATCATTTTCAGACAGGGACGAAAATAAGCCATACCGAAGCCAGCGACTAGTTCCACTGCCACAAGGCAGAAGGAACGCAGATAAACATAGCCTGCCCCAGCATGGGGCTAGGAGTACGAATCCTGGGCTCCTTCAAGCGGAACTGCCAACAACGTAATGGGATTAGGCTGGGATCTGGCGCGGGTCAGGAGGCGCAGCAGGAGAGTTTGGAGACGTCGGTGGTGAAGGACTGTGCGGCGATTTTGATCCCTTCGGCCATGGTCAGGTATGGGCACCAGAGGTTCGCGACCTGGTCAACGGTCATGCCGGCCTCGAGGATGTAGACTCCGGCGGCGGCCAGGTCACCGGCCTCCTTGCCGACGGCGGTGATCCCCACAATCCGTCCGGTGTCGGCGTCGGCGACGATTTTGATGAAGCCGCGGGTGTCCCGGTTCACCAGTGCCCGGGGAACGTATTCCAGGGGCAGGACCCGGCATTCACACCGGATGCCCGCCTCGTTGGCTTCCTTGTCGGTCATGCCGACCGCGGCCAGTGACGGGCTGGTGAACGTCACGCGGGGCAGGTGCCGGTAGTCGACCTCGCGCCCGGCGTTGTTGAAGGCGTTCTCCACCATCAGGGTTCCGTGGGCGGACGCGACGTAGACGAATTCTCGGTGCCCGGTCACATCCCCTGCGGCCCAGATCCTGGGGTTGGAGCTGGCGAGTGTGCTCTCGACCAGGATCTGGCCGGTGTCGCCGGTCTTGACGCCGACGGCGTCCAGGTTCAGTCCGTCGGTGACGGCGCGTCGGCCGGTGGCTACCAGCAGCTTTGCGGCGCGGAATTCCTCCTGGCCCCCGGCGACCGTGGCGGTGACAAGGACCTCTGCGCCGGCGGGATCTGTGCGGACCGAAGTTACGGCTGCGCGGCGGACCACGCGGATGCCCTCGTCGGCGAAGACGCCCATCAGCGCACGGGAGGCTTCCGGTTCCTCGTGCGAGGCAAGCCTGGAGCGGACCAGCAAGGTCACTTTGGATCCGAGGCGGGCAAAAAGCTGCGCCTGCTCCAGGGCCACGTACCCGCCGCCGAAGACGATCAGGGACTCGGGCACCTCGTTCAGTTCCATGGCGGTGGTCGAGGTCAGGTAGTTGACTTCATCCAGTCCCGGCACCGGGGGTGCCCACGGGGTCGAACCGGTCGCGACCAGATAATGGGCGGCGGTCAGGGAGTCGCGGGTGCCGTCGGGTCCGGTGATTTCCAGGACCGGTTCCTCCGGGGTGCCGGCGAACACCGCGGTGCCCTGGCGCAGGTCCCATCCGTAGTCGGCGGCCAGATCCACGTATTTATCCGAGCGCATTCCCTCGACCAGGGAGCGTTTCCCGTCTATCAGTACACCCATGTCCACCGGGGCGGCGGAAGTGCTGATCCCGGGGAACCTTCCGGTCGCATCCACAGCGACATGCCGGGCTTCGGTGGCGGCCAGCAGGGCTTTGGAGGGAACGCACCCGGTGTTCACACAGGTCCCGCCCACCGTGGAGCGTTCGATCATCACGACCCGATTGCCCAGCTTGGTGGCCCGGATGGCGGCGGCGAAGGCGCCGCCTCCGGAACCGATCACGGCTAAATCAAAATCTGGTGCTGCCTCAGGCATTAGTCCTCCTTGGAGTCTCGAATGAACACCCCGGGGGCGTTCCTTTTTGCATGCTGTCCCCAGTCTGCACCTTCCCCTGCACGGGAAGGTCAAGAACGGGAGCGAAGAGATCGGTGTTGCTACGGAAGTGTTGTGTCAAGAAATTCCTTCAGGGCATCGGCCTTCATGGGCCGGGAATCGGCCCGGCCCAGGATGTCACCGTCAGGTGCGATGACGACGGTACTGTCCAGGGATGTGACCGCGTACTTTTGGGTGAGTTCCCCGGTCCGGTCGACAACGAAGGGGTATCCGGGTGTGCCGGCCATTTCGCGGAACTGGTCCACTTGGGTTTTGTGGTCTCCGGCGTCACGTCCACGGCGACGAAGTCTGCCTTATCGGCATATTCCTGTTCCAGTTCCTTCATCGCTTCTGCCTGCGGAACGCAGGTATAGCACCAGCTCGCCATGAAATACAGCACTGTCGGGCGGGTGGAAGGGACGGTGAGGGCCTTGCCGTCCACAGATGTGATCTCGATCCTGTCCACGTTGTTTGCGCCCGCTGGCCCGGCGGCGGGAGCGGTTTCGCTCCCGCGGTTCAACGCAGTGAGGGCCAGGACCAGGATGAGGGCCGCGGCCGCTACGACGGCAGTAATGGTGAAGATCCGCCGGTGGTTTCTGGTCGTTGTCATGGGTTTCCTTTCTGGTTGGTGCGCCCTGGCGCCGTGTCGGGAAGAAGATGTTCCGGGCCGCAGCACGCTTCGGTGCTGTCGCTGCTCTCAGCCCCATCCGTGATTGCGCTGTTGTCCTGTGCCTTGCTTTTACTGCGGCGCCGCAGGGCCAGGGCCGCGGCGGCGAGGACGGCGGCCACCGCGGTGAGGGTGATGATGGGCCAGTTGCCCGAGATGAAACCGGACAGCGCCACGCTGGCTTCGGTGACCGTCCCGCCCATGATCTCCCCGGCCTGCCCGCCGGACAGGGCCGGAACCCAGTAGAGCAACAGGTAGATCCCTGCGAGGATAAGCGCGGCTCCGCCGAGACGATTAACAAACGGCAGGATCCTTCGGACGTGGCGTGCCAGGACGTCCCGCGCTACCGCTGCACCGAGGGACAGAAGGACCAGCACCACCGAGGAGCCCAAGGCGTAGGCGGCGAAGACCGCCAGCAGCCCGGCCAGGCTCCCGGTGGACACAGCCTGGGCGACAACAGCCAGCAGCAGGGCCAGGCTGCAAGAGAGCGCAGCCACCGCATAGGCCACCCCGTAGCCAAAGACCGCCCTGAGGCCCGAACTGGTCCCGTCCGTCTTCAGAATCCGGGGCAGGTTCAACCTCGCCCCGGGCAGCTGCCATCCGAACACCATGCCAAGGCCGGCAACCACAATAACCGCTCCGATCAGCGCCGCCGCCCAGGGAAGCGCCGACGCCACCGACCGCAGGCCTACAGCGGCGAGCAGGCCGGCCGTAACAAAGACAGTGGCGAAACCGGCGCTGAGGGCAACCCCGGCCTGAAGACCTGCAAGCAACGGCCGCTTCCGTCCCGCACCGGGGCCTGAACCAATGAAATACGCCAGATAGGTTGGCAGCATCGCAAACCCGCATGGATTCACCGTGGCAAGCATTCCGGTCAGAAAGGCCAGACCCAAAACACCCGTCATCCCTGTGACCCCGCATCCTCAGAAGCACCGGCCCGGGACTGCCCGGACCGCTCCTGCTCCGACGATGAATGAGGTGTTGGAGTAGAACCCGCGGACAGGCTGGCCCCCGGGCGGGAACGGGCGCAACAATCCGTCCCCGGGCTGCCCCGACGCTGCGCCCGCAGGAGCAGGGCCCCCGCGGCAAGGGCTGCGGCGGCAATGAACCAGAGGTTGCCGGCCATTGCGCCGGCCGCGGCGAAAACACCGGCTGCAGCCGTCAGAACGGGTACCCCGCAGCACACCAGCGCCACCATCACAACACTAAGGGAGGACAGCAGAGTGCCTGCCGCAAGCACCAGGCCAGAGCGCTCCCGGCCCTTCACTTTTATTGACATGATCATCCCTTCATATGTCCGGCTCGTGTCCGGGACCCCGACAGGGGACCCCAACACGAAACCGGACGGCCAGTAGTACGTCACACCCCATTATCAACCTTCCACTAAGGGGGAAGGTCAAGCTGGCGACGGGACCTGTTGGTTTGCGGGTGCCGATGCGGAACGTTCCAGTACGATGGAAGGGTCATATGCGATTTTTTGGAACGAGATGAGGACCCGAAATGCGAATCGGTGAAGTTGCTGATGCTGCCGGTATAACAACCAAGACGATCAGGTTCTATGAGGACCGGGGCCTGCTCCCACCGGCTGAGCGCTCGGCCAACGGCTATCGTGACTACACCCACGACACCCTCAGCCGCCTCGAATTCATTCGCCGCAGCCAAATCGCCGGGCTGACCCTGGCGCAGATCCAGGGCATTCTGCGGATCCGCGATAGCGGTTTGACGCCTTGCACCCACGTACGGGATGTCCTGGGGAAACAGTTGCAGGACCTGGACCGGAAAATCGCGGAGCTCACCGCGCTCCGGGTGACCGTGGCCGAACAATATGCAACCGCCGAGGTGGCCGACCCTCAGCGCTGCGATGCTGAACAAATCTGCAGTTACATCTGAGCCCGCCGCAGGCTAAGGGGCTTCACTGAGCCGGCTCCCGCCGCGGCCAGTGCCGTCCGCAGTTACGCAGCACCCGGCTCCACGGCACGGAAGACCTCCGTGCCCGCGGCGTCCAGGATTACAGCGGTGCTTACCTGGTTTATCCGGTAGGCGGTGATGAGCCGCGTATCGGTATCAGAGGCAAAGGCCAGGGATGACGCCCCATTTCCGGCCAGGAATTCCCTGATTTCATCGGCCGTCTCGTAGGACGGTGCTGTTGCAAACTTCAGGCGGAGAGCCGAGACGACCCAGTTTCTCA
>NZ_KV827683.1 GCF_001836165.1 Corynebacterium sp. HMSC036D02
AGGTGTCTACCAAACAGGGGTCAGGTCCGGAAGTCATCGAGGACTAGGACATCGACGTCGTGGAGGTGCTGGATGAATTTCAGCCGTTTAGGGTCATCGGGTTGGAGGACTGCCAGTTCGGCGGCGAGCATGTCGGTGCGGTAGAACCGTGCGGAGTAGTCTTTGCGGCATGCTGCTGTGATCAGGGCTTGGGCGAGGTAGGTTTTGCCGACTGAGGATTTGCCCAGGATGACAATGTTTTGGCCCAGGTGGCACCATTGTCCGTGAGCGAGTCTGCTGACTTGCTCGGGGTTGATGTTGCGGTCAGGCGTGCAGACCACGTTTTCAAGGCAAGCATCAAGGTTTGGAGATCGGGATGCTTTCAGCAGTTTGTTGATGCGTCGCTCGCGCCTGGCCGCGACTTCTTTATCAAGTGCGTAGAGCACCTTTTGGGAAAACGTCCATGTGTCGAATGCGGGATCGTTGGCGATGTCGATGACGCTTCTGCCAAAGGCTGTCATCCGCAGCGCGGTGAAGTCGGGCAGGACGGATTCGTCAAGGAAGCGATCTGTTGGCGGGGTTGGTGATGACAAGGGGTTTAGTTTCCTTTCTTTGCGAGGTTGTCCATGCTGAACTGGTCTGCACCGCCGAGAAACGCGCCGGTGGTATCCCGGTCAGCGGCTACAGGCTGGGCGGTTGTGGTGCTACGCGGGGCCTGGTCTAATCCGCGGGGCCGAGTGGCGTGTTCTTTGCGTATGGCGGCCATCATGTTTTTGACTGCGGTATATGACACCGCCCGTCGGCTGCCGTCGTTGGCGGTCAGGCGCTGGCATGCCTCTTCCAGGATTGGTTTGTTGCCGTGTTTGCCCATCGAAAGCACATTTCGGCAAGACTGGTACGCCTGGGCCGGGATGGCTTTCGCCGCGATGAGTTTTTCGATGACCTTGCGTGTTGCCGGGCCGGTTTTGCTGGCTTCGCGATAAAAGTAGTCACTGGTCCACAGTCCACGGGTGGAGTCCATTCCAGATGGAATGTGCTCATAGTCAGTGACATAGGCCCCACGCTTATGCGAAACCTGGTGGGTTGCCACGGTCGTCCCCTGATCAAAGACGGTCAAGACCTGGCCTGTGATGCGCACATCGACAGTGCGGCCAACAAGCTGATGCGGGACGGAGTAGCGCACCGTTGCAACCGTGATATGGAAATCAGGGGCCACTTTCGCGCGCTTCCACTCGGTGTGCTGCCATGGGGTTGTCGGCAGGTCAGCAAGGAGATGCTGCTCGTGTTCTTCGAAGAGATCCCTGCGGCTGATGTGCTGACTGCGAAACGGCACGGACCTGTTGATTGCATCGACTAAGTCCACAATCTTTCCGTTGAGCTCGTCCAAGTCAACACACTGGTGGCCTTCAAGGGCGTGGATGACTTTGTGTGTGACGATCTTTACCGCAGCTTCCACATTCGCTTTATCCTTCGGCCGACGCGCGCGCGTAGGAAGTGCTGCTGTGTTGTAGTGCTCCAAGAACTGCTGGTAAGTGTCGTTGACCTTCCGATTCCTATCGGCAGTGCTGATCGCGTTTGATGCCGTCGACGCGTTATCGGGGACAACAACCTGGCAGACCCCACCAAAGTAGTCAAACGCTTGACGGTGGGCATCAAGCCAGGACTGTTGCCGCTGGTCAATACACGCACAGGCAAACAGCATCCCTGAATACGGCAGCGCGGCAACGAAAATGCTGACTTTCGCACCCGGTGTGCCCGCAGGGTCGTACAGGCACATCTTGGTCCCCGCCCAATCCACCTGCATCGTATGCCCTGGTGCATGGGTGATCCGGGCGGTAAGCCCGGCCGCATCGACATGGGAAGCAACCAACTGGCGGAACCGGTCGTAGCTGTAGTGACGCTGACCCGGCTGGGCGGGGATCGTGGTGTACCGAGCCCACAATACTTGCAGTGTTTGCTTCACACGCCCTGTGCGTGCTTTGACGACCGCGTCAAAGTCAATCGGGACGAACTCGCCTTGCCCGCTACTGCGCTTGTCAACGAATATCTCGTCCAGCTCGTCATTCGTCAACGCCGCGACCTGCTGGGCAGTGGTCAAGCCAAGGCTTCGCAGCGCTTGGTTCGCTCGGGAAATCGCGCGGTGCGAGCACCCGAGTTGGTCTTCAATCTGGCGGTAAGAACGCTTCCTAATCAGCAGCGTCATCACCGCACGGTAATCCGTCATCAGCGGACTCCTTCCAGTACGCGCCGCACCCGAGTGGTGCGGCTACCGGAAGTATCATCCCGAGCGCCCTGAGCTGCTACCAGATACTCACTGAAGCGCTACCAGATAGTCACGACACTGCTACCAAATAGCCGGTCGCAACAGCAGACGACACTCCTGGTGCAATCTTCTAGCCCCTGATGCCTTCGAAGCGCTCACATCAGCTACACTGACCCAAGCAGCATAGCTAACCCCCGACGTGTCTACTTTCCGGGGGTCAGGCCCGAATCCTACAATTGAAGTCGGGAGAACTTTATGGCAACGTCGTTTCGCCCATTCACGGTAAAGGAAAAGAAATATGATTGAATTTCTTTTATTCCTCTGGCCCTCAGTGCTCTATATTTTTTTCCGGCGAAAGTCACTTGGGGTGTCCCGTGCCCGGGCACATGTGGGGTTGCGATGGGGAAGCTGGCAAGCGGCAGGGTTAAGCCTCGTTTTGTTCCCTGTGCTGCTAGGAATTGGTTACCTTGGTATCCGTCTCGTGCCGACAGCTAGTCTTACCCTCCCAGGTGTCGTTCTCGTCCAAGGGGTAAGTGGTGCCGCGATTCTTAGAGCCGTAGGCGAGGAGATTTTCTTCCGAGGATTCCTCGGCGGCTTGTTTCTTCGACGCTGGGGACTATGGGGTGGGAACACACTTCAGGCCGCTCTTTTTCTCGTGCCTCACCTCGTGCTATTGAGTGTTGATGTGCATCTGTGGCCGATACTTCCCGTTCAGTTCCTCAGTGGCTGGATACTTGGCGCGGTGAGATATCGTTCGGGCAGCATCATTGAGTGCTCAATTCTACATGCTGCCGTTAATGTTGGGATTGGACTGCTGGCGGGTTAAGTGAAGGATTGCGTTCGTGTGCTCGGGGCGATTAATGGTCAACTCTGAGCACAAAGCTCTGTGCCGCAGGTCTATCTTTCGTCCGTTAGGCGTCGCACGGCCTCCCGGATGACCTCAGGGCGCTTGCAGAAAGCAAAGCGCACCTTGTACTTCCACGGCTCGGGATTGTCCGTGAAAGCGGCTAGCGGGATGGCGGCCACGCCCTTCGTTTCGGGCAGCTGCATGCAGAAATCAATGCCGTTTAAACCGGTAGAGGAGATATCGGCAACCACATAGTAAGTGCCGCCGGTGTCATGTACATGGAATCCCAGCTGCTTGAGACCTTCCACTAGGATGCTGCGGCACTCTGCAAGTTCAGCCACCATGCCGTCTAGCCATTCTTGTTCATAACGCAGGGCATGGGCCACGGCCGGCTGGAAGGGCGTGGTGGAGACGAAGGTGGTGAATTGCTTGGCTTTGATGACGCCGTCGAGAAGCTTAGGCTCCGCAATGGCCCAACCGGTCTTCCACCCGGTGCAGTTGAAGGATTTGGCGGCAGATGACACGGTGACGGTGCGGGAGGCCATCCCCGGCAGGGAAGCGATGCTGACGTGGTCGGTGCCGAAGGTGAGGTTTTCATAGACCTCATCGGCGAGAACCAGCAGGTCCCTTTCCACGCAGAGTTTGGCGAGCTCGGTGAGTGCTTCGCGGGAAAAGACCGAGCCGGTCGGGTTGTGCGGGGTGTTGATGATGACCATGGCGGTCTTATCGGTCACGGCTGCACGCACCGCATCGACGTCGATATCCCAGCTATTGCCGGATTCCTTCAAGGGGACGGGGATGCGGGTGGCGTCGGCAAGCGCGATGGCAGCGGCATAGGCATCGTAGTAGGGCTCGAGGACAATGACCTCGTGGCCCGGTTCTACCAAGCCGAGCACCGTGGCGGTAATCGCTTCGGTAGCGCCGGCGGTGACCACGACGTGGTCCTGGGGTACGGAGTAGGTCTCCGCGATGGCGCTGAGCAGTTCCGAGACGCCGCGAAGGGGAGCGTATTGGTTGTTGCCGCCGGCGATGTTCTCCTGGGCAATCTCCAGCATGCGCTGTGGGCCGTCGCTATCGGGGAAACCCTGGCCTAGGTTCACCGCGTCATTCTCCACGGCGAGAGCGGTCATGGTGGCGAAGATGGTTTCGCCAAATTCTTGTAGTCTCTCAACAGTCATTTAGAGCACCAGTAGATCGTATTTCGTAGCTTTTACATCGGTTAGACGCTTGCGGGCGCGCTCGAGGCGCTGCCACTGGTCTTCCGGAATGGATTTGCGGGCAATCGTCACGGTTTCCGCATCCGGGGTACCCCAGGCAATCGGCATGGGGGTGATTTGCTGCCAGTGGTCTTGATCGCCGCTGCTGCGCTGACCGGAGACCGCGGCCACCGGAACCTTGGTTCCCACGGTGCGCTTAATGCCCGGGATATTGGTGACCGTGCGCAGGCAGGCGCCCCAGCGCGGCGGAGCCTTCGGGTCCACGTTGGTATTCACCAGCGCCATGAGGACCATGTCGCGCTCGTTGACCTCTGCGACGACGGCGGGGGCTAACGGATAGGAATCATAGAGTTTCTGAGCCGAGCCGACCTTGCTTGAGGCCAAGACGCCGATGACGGCGCAAAAGATTCCGAAGAGCACCATGCCCAGCGCTAGCGTGATGCGCCAGACGGCCTCCATGCCGAAGTAGACGGCAATGCCGCCGATGATAAATAAGAGGCCCATGATGAGTCCGGAATTGCGCAGGCGCGCGGAATCACGCAGGAGCTCATTGTTCTTCTTGGCAAAGTCTTCGTTGACTTCAAACTTGAAAATCTTCATCAGCTCACAAGTCTACTTCGTCCACCAGCCGGTAGGCATAACCTTGCTCGGCCAAAAAGCGCTGGCGGTGCATGGCATATTCCGCATCGATGGATTCGCGCGCCACCAGAGTGTAGAAGGTAGCCTCCTGCCCGTCCTTCTTCGGGCGCAGCAGGCGGCCCAAGCGTTGGGCTTCTTCCTGCCGGGAGCCGAAGGTACCGGAGACCTGGATGGCCAAGGCAGCCTCGGGAAGGTCGATGGAGAAGTTCGCCACCTTGGATACCACCAGGGTGAGAAGCTCGCCCTCGCGGAATTGTTGGAAGAGTTTTTCGCGCTTGGCGGTGGAGGTCTTGCCGTCGATAACCGGCGCGTCTAGGTGCTCACCGAGCTCCTCCAGTTGGGCCACGTAGGCGCCGATGATGAGCGCCTGCTGACCTTCATGTTTCTTCAGCAGCTTATCGACGGCCCGCAGCTTCGCGCTTGCCGACGCCGCAATCCGGTAGCGCTCCCGCGCTTGTGCGGTGGCATAGAGTAGGCGCTCCTCCTGCGTCATGTCCACGCGCACCTCGACGCAGTCCGCGGTGGCGATATAGCCGGCGGATTCCAGCTCCTTCCATGGCGCGTCATAGCGTTTGGGCCCGATGAGCGAAAAGACATCGCCCTCGCGGCCGTCTTCGCGGATGAGGGTGGCGGTCAGCCCCAAGCGGCGGCGCGATTGCAGGTCGGAGGTCATGCGGAAGACCGGGGCAGGCAGAAGGTGGACTTCGTCGTAGATAATAAGTCCCCAGTCATGGGAATCGAAGAGTTCGAGTGCCCGGTATTCGCCCTTGGTCTTGCGGGTGACCACTTGGTAGGTGGCGATGGTGATGGGCTTGATCTCTTTCTTCTCACCCGAGTATTCACCAATTTCCTCCGGGGTGAGGCTGGTGCGGCGCAGTAGTTCATCGCGCCATTGGCGCCCGGCCACGGTGTTGGTCACCAGGATGAGCGTGGTGGCCTGTGCTTTGGCCATGGCGGCAGCACCCACGATGGTTTTGCCCGCGCCACAGGGCAGGACCACGATGCCGGAGCCACCAGACCAGAAAGAATCGGCGGCATACTGCTGATAATCGCGTAAGCTCCAGTCCACCTCCTCCGTGCTCAGTGCGATGGGGTGGGATTCGCCATCGACGTAGCCGGCGCGGTCATCGGCGGGCCAGCTGGCCTTGAGCAGCTCCTGTTTGAGCCGCCCGCGCGCGGAAGGTGGGACGGCGATGGTGTTGTCATCAATGCGCGGGCCCAGAAGTTCGCTGACCTTCTTGGTGCGCGTGAGCTCCTCCAGGATGACAGGCTCGTCCGATTCGAGGATGAGACCGTGGGCCGGATGTGCCAGGAGGCGCACGCGGCCGTAGCGCGACATGGTCTCGGCGACGTCGATCAGCAGCGCCTGCGGCACCGGGAAGCGGGAGTAGTTCTCCAGAACGTCCACGACTTGCTCGGCATCGTGCCCGGCGGCGCGGGCATTCCACAGCGCCAGTGGGGTGATGCGATAGGTGTGGATGTGCTCGGGGGCGCGCTCCAGCTCAGCAAAAGGTGCGAGCGCTGCGCGAGCCTCGTCGGCCTGCGGGTGATCCACCTCGAGGAGGACGGTCTTGTCCGATTGGACGATGAGTGGTCCGGGCATATCTAGGGCCTTTCTACTCTGTGCGTCAGGGAAGGACTTAATCCCTGTCGGCGAAGCGGACGGAGGAAATACGGTGAACCGGGAAGCGCACGGGTTTGCCCGCTGAGCCTAGGGCATCAATGTAGCCGCCTTCCACCGACAGTGGCTTCACGGTCACGGTGCGAAGATCGCCGCTTTTATCGGCATAGGAGATCACGATATCGGCGTGGAAGCGCGCGGCGGCGCGGGCTAGAGTGAGCGGATCCGGTTCCTCCTCCTGGTGTGCGCTGGGATTCTGTGCTGATTGCCGCAAGGCCTGCACGGCTTCATCCACCGAGGCAGGCTCGCGCTTGCGGGGCTTCGTGCGTGGCGTGGGCAAAAGGTAAGGCTCGGGCGCGACGGTAAGGGAGGCGCCGGATTCATCCTCCGCAGTGGGGGAGAGCCCCTTGGCGCGCAGCTTCTCCAATAGCGCGCCCACGCGCAGCTGCGAGACCGCCACGGTGGGTGCGAGCAGGCGCAGACCGGGGACTGAGGCAACGGCAAGCTCCAGGAGCGCGGGGTCTTCGCTGCGAAGGTACGAGAGTGCTGGCCCGCTGCGGAGGGTGCCATGGCGCTTGGCGACGTCCCCGATGGCAAACCCCAACGCCTGCGGCACACCCGTCGGGGAGTGCGCTTCCAAGAAGTCGGTCATCTCCTGGGCGGTGAGTCCCTGGTCCATGCCGCGGCGGATGGTGGACTCACTGATGCGGTACACGCTGGCCAGGCCTGGGGATTCGAGGTCCGCCAGGGATGCGAGGGTGCGGTGCGTGTCTGGCTCAAGGGGGCCGGGCACGAGGACGGTGAGGTCCTGCTGGATGATGAATTCGCTGACGGTATTGGGGACGAGGCTGGCGGCCGCGGCGGACTCAGCCAGCACGCGGGTGGCCTTGCCCAGCGCAATGGCGCCGATCCATTCGGCTTCGGCGCGTAGCTGCTCAATGGTCAGCGTGCGCGTGTGGCTGGCAAAGAGTGGGGAGCGAAACCGCAGGTCCTCCCAAAACTCTTCGGTGTTCAGTGCGACTGCGGAGTGAGCGTAGACGCCGAGGACGAAGCTACGGAAGCGCGGGAGGCGGCGCACAAAGCTGTCGTCTGCGAGCACCCGAGTATCGCTCCACGTGGCCCAGGGGGAGGTACGCCAGGCGTCGAGAAGAATGCGCCACTTCTCCCCAAGGTCGGCCTCGAGCCAGTCCTGGGAGCCGGTGGTAGGCGCGAGGAAGTGGCCCTCTAAGCCATCCGGCTCACCCCGGTGGAGAAGCCTAGCGTGGTGGCCCAAGCAGATGAGCCGCGCGACCTCCTCCTTTTCCAGAGCGAGATCCTTGGCCAGCTGGTTGAGTGGGCGAACGCCGACCGAAGAATCCTTGAGCAGAGTTACCGGATGACTGCCGAGCAACTCGAGGAGCCTTTCCATGCCACGCACGGCTTCGAGGCCAGCTGCGGCACCGGCGTCGTCAGCCCTGGCATCCGGCTCCGGGGTGCCCGCGCGCCCCGAGGGGGTGGTGGGAATGGGCGGGGTGGTATCACCAGCCAGCAGGCGGGCGAGCGAGTGCGGCAAGCGCACAGAGTGCGCGTTGATACGCTCCAGAAAACCTTTGGCCAGCAGGCGCTTGGCGGGATCCTCGGAGTTGATGTCCGGCTCGGTGTCGGTGGTATAGCCCATGCCGTCGCTTTTGCTTAAAGCATCAAGGACTCGGCGCTCCTCGGGGGCAAGCGCGGCTAGATCCTTCTCATCGAACTCTACTTGGTTGCGCAACGACCAGCCGGTGGGAAGTGAGCCCATCACGGCGGTGACGATGCGCACCTGTGGGGCGTCACCAAAGACGAGACCGCGCTCCTTGAGCTGCTTCGTGATTGCAGGGTTGGTGTCTTCCACCATGGCTATTTCGCCGCCGCGTTGTGCGATGTCCTCCAAAGTAGCTAGTTGCTCGGCATTGCTTGCCGCTAAGGCATCCGCGACGTGCATCGGAAGTGTCAGGCGCGAGGCCAACGCATCAAAGTCCTTCGGTGCGGGTGAGAGAACATCACTGCGGTTGCTGAGCAGGGCGCGCAGGTCCTTGTCAGGCAACTGGCTGAGCCACTCGCGGTAGCTCTCGGTAACGCGGGCGCGGTGTGAAGGGGAGGTCATAATGGCCCTCAAGCTTAGTAGGCGGGGGAGGCATGGGGCCCTCGTTGGGTGAATAAGTTACTTTTTGCCGCGGGGTTTGGAATAATAAGGAGCATGTCGAACGAGAACAAAGGCTTCGTATCCCCGGCTTGGCCGAAGAACAGCCCCCGCGAGCACGCTATTACTGAACTTACTGCACCTTTTGCTGGTGCTTCCAGCCCGTACGGTGACGACCTGATTCTGCCGATGCCGGCAGAAAAGCTCAACTACGTTCACCCGTACACCCGCATCAACCGCTAAGTAGGCGCGCAGAAATCTGCGCTTCACTTAGCGGATACGTTGAGCCTTCCGGCTTGCTTTCAGCCCCTCCGAGAATGTTCTCCTCGGTGGGGCTATACGTGTTTGTAATGTACTTGCGCCTCAACTAGTTGGCACGGGCTTGGGCTTTAAGGCCGTCGAGCAGCGTATCGATGAGCTGGGCTTGTATACCTGATAGGTAGTCGGCGCTCACTGGTGTTCTGGGCAGCGGGCGGGTGATGAGACCGATGCCGATGTGAAGTTCGAGCGGGGTGAGGGACTCGGGGCAGAGACCTGCTTGTCGCGTGGGTTCGATAATCGGTTGGTAGATCGACTTCAGTTCAGCTTTGCGCTGGGTAGCGATCTCCTGCACGTCATCGTCTGAGAATGAGGCAGTATTCACCTCGGCTGCCGCTGCTTGAACAACCGCGGCGAAGTTAAGGCTGGCGATCCGATGAATCATATCGCGCCAGGTGCCTTCGGGATCCTCGTCGAAACCTTGTAGGTGGCTGTCCACCTCTTCTTTGATGTGTGCTACCTCCGCGCCGGTGACGGCATCGAGGAGGGAGAGCCGTTCGGGGAAGTGGCGTGAGACCGTGGCGACGCCCACGCCGGCTTTCTTGGCGATGGAGCGCATGGACACGCCCGGTCCCTCGCTGATGAGCAGCTGCCTGGCTGCTGCGACGATGGCTTGCTTGTTTTCTGCTGCGTCTTGTCTCACAGCTTGCATCATACCAAACGGAACACTATGCTCCACTTTGTAAGCGAAACACCCTGTTCCGTTTGGAGGTTAGAAGTGTCAGCGGTGAAAAGTCAGGAAGGAAAGCAGCCATCGGTTGCTGTGAAATCGATAGTTGCCATTGTGGGGATCCCCGTCGTCATCGGCCTTATGCTGTGGGCGTTTTTGGCGCCCACCTTTGCATCGGGTCCGGCTGGCGTTCCGGTTGCCATTTCGGCGCCGGAGCCCATGCTCGAAGGTATCTCGCAGAAGATTGAGAGTGCGGCGGGGGATGAGGCTCCGGAGATCGTCGTGAAGCACAGCGAGGCCGAGGTGCGCGACGCGGTGCTGCAGCGTGAAGCTGTTGGTGGACTGGTCATCTCCCCGCAGGGCGCGAGTGCGTTCACCGCTGCGGGAAATGGTGCTCCCTACGTGACGATGATTGATGGCCTCGCTGGCCAGCTTGAAGCGCAAGGAATGTCCGTGGAGAAGCAGGAGCTGGCGCCGACGACTGCGGAGGACCCGCAGGCGAGCGGTATCGCACTGTTGGGCCTGCCGCTGGCCTTTGGCGGGATTATTTCCGCTGTCATTGCCACCTTTGCATTTCGTGGCAAGAAATGGGTCAAGCTGGGGGTGCTCGTTGGTATTGCGCTTTTCGGCGGGCTCGTTGCTACGTGGATGCTGCACTCCGTCTATGGAACCCTCGGTGGCAGCTTCGCTGCCGAGTGGATGGCTATCGCTGCGGGCATCCTTGCGACGTCTGCGGTGACTGCAGGCCTTGCGGGGGTGATGGGTGCCGCGGGTATTGGAATCGGTGCCGTGCTGACTATCTTCTTAGCGAACCCGCTGTCGGGTCTGGCAACCGGCCCGTGGCTGCTGCCTGCCGGGTGGTCGACGCTGGGGCAGTGGATGCCCATCGGCGCGACGGGTCACCTAGTCCGCTCGCTGTCCTTCTTTGATGGGCAAGGCTTCGGCCATGCGTGGTGGTCGCTGGGGCTGTGGATTGTTGTTGGCCTAGTGTTGCTGGCCTGTGATCGGTCGCGCGCTAAGGAACGCGTTGCTGTTGAGGAAAAGGCTTAGTCAAAACTAAAAGAAGCTGGATGGAGGAAACCATCCAGCCTCTTTTGTGTAGTTAAAGCTTTGCCTTTATGTGCTCAGCTTGCACGGCGCGGCGCGCTGCTTAGCGTGCAGCCAGAACCTGTGCCAGCGGGTCGATGACGTGGCGGTTAGCGGAGTAGAAGGCGTTGAAGTCGTGGCGGTTGGCCTTGTACTGCTCGGTGAAGGAAGCCGGGATGGTCAGGCCGTACTGGGTAGCGGTGTCCTCGATGAGGGTGTAGAGGGCGTCAACAGCCAGCTCGTCGGTGGGCTCCTCGGCAGCTTCGTGGACTGCCTTCGGTGCCTCAGCCGGTGCCTGCGGTGCGGTCTCTTCCTTTACCTGGGTAGCAGCCGGTGCCGGGGCAGCGCTCACGTTGCGCGGGGTCGGGGCGGAGTTCAGGCCCAGGCTGGCGGAGCAGGCCGGCCATGCGCCCCAGCCCTGCTGTGCCAGGGTGCGCTCAGCAACAGCGATTTGCTGCTCGCGGGTTGCCAGGTTAGCGGTCGGAGCGAACTCACCGCCGCCGTAGGCCTGCCAGGTCTGAGCGTTGAACTGCAGACCGCCGTGGTAACCGTTGCCGGTGTTGATGGCCCAGTTGCCGCCGGACTCGCACTGTGCGAGGCGGTCCCAATCGGAATCCGGTGCAGCGGCAGCGTTCGGTGCCATGATGGCTGCGGCGGCGCCCACGGCAACAGTGGAGGCGGCAAACTTGGTGGCGATGGACTTGTTCTTAGCGGAGTGGCGTCCCATTAAAGTATTCCTTCTCTAGGTTGTTCTTGCTTTCTCGCGCCCAGATGATGCCCAGTCCGGCATATAGTTTTGCAATTGATGTTCATGTTCATGCACATCATGTATGGCCGCCGTGCGGAAGCCCGGACTGTGTCTGGGGCGAGACTTCCACGGCCGGCAGCCGAAGTGCCTGAGGGAGAGAGTAGCGGTTTATAACGAAACAGTCACGTTAAATGGCCCAAAACGGTAACGGAAGTGTCAATTTCTTAGCATTTCCCCTGCTCGGCGCGGAAATGTTAGCTATATCACACATGTAACGGGTGTGATTGTTGGGGTGATATCTATCGTGGGTTTCTTTGTCGGGAGCGTGAGGGTTAAAATGTATCTCTTTAAAAGTTCCACGGATAATTCCTCCGCGCGGCTGCAAGGATTCGGTTCACGCTTCGCCGCGCCTCCTCGTCCCAAGACGGGCGGAGCCTATCAGCCTGGGGCCTGGCAGCGCCTAAGCTCTTAGAAGAGGAGACACGGAAAGAAAGTGAGTGAAGAGCCATGCCTATCGGCAAAGTGAAGTGGTATGACGCAGACAAGGGCTTCGGCTTTGTCAGCAACCCCGGCGATGAAGACGTCTATGTTGGTCGCAATGTGTTGCCCAAGGGCGTTGATGAGCTGCACCAGGGCCAGCGTATTGAATTCGATTTCGCGGCTGGCCGCCGTGGCCCGCAGGCACTGCGTGTCAAGGTGCTTGATGTCCCGCGCCGTCGCACCCCGGCCCGCAAGCCCGAAGAGCTGGCGAGCATGCTCTCCGACGTCATGACACTGCTTGAGACCCAGGTGCAGCCGGTGCTGAGCCAAGGCCGCTACCCGGAGCGCAAGACTGGCCGCCAGGTTGCCGAGATCCTGCGTGCTATCGCCAAGGACTTGGATAGCTAAGGGCCAAAAGCCTTAGACCCGTAACTAAAAGGTGCCCTAGCTGACGAAAGTTGGGCTGATTTTTCAATGATCAGTCCTAGGTTTGGCAACTAGGGCACTTTGTCGTTTGTGTAGGCGCGTGGGGGGGGGGGGCAGCGCGCGCCGCAGCGCTGCTACTTCTCAGCTGGAGCTTCAGCGTCGCCAGTGGCCTTGGACTCCTTGAGCTCCTCATCCGTCATGGTGGACAGGGACCACACCGTGTGCATTGGGGTCTCTTCGCCGTTGGCATCGCGGCCAATCATGAGCGTGGAAATCTCCACCACCTTTAGCTGGGGGCGCTCGCCGGTGGAGGCCTCAATCGGCGGCACGGAGCCGGGGATCTCTAGCGAGGTGGTTTCGTTGGCGCCGTGAGCGGTGCTGTCATTGGCGGCCGGGTCATCATAGATGGACAGCACGGACCACTCGTGGTTGTAGATAGCCTCGGGGATCTCCAATTTCAGGGTGTCATCGGGGCCCACCGTCAGGTTAGGCACTTCGCCCTCTTCGCAGTCCGTGCCGGGCTCGCAGACGATGTAGGGAGAGACCTCTAAGGTGTCCTCGCCCACTGTGGCCGTGATCGTGACGTCTGCTGGCTCGGGGCCGGGGCGGTCGTTCCACCACTTCTGGAACAACACCACTGCAACGACGATGACTGCCACGGCGATAATGAGCGCCAGAAACTGCAGTAGCGACTTCTTCCTTGCTTGCTTCACGGTAGCCATGGCAGAAAATCCTACTCGAAGCGCACCCGGTACAGCTCATCCCAGAGCTTGCCGGTGATCCAAAACTCGTCGGTGCCCGGGATTCGGGCAATGCCGTTGAGGACCGCGTTGGGATCTGCAGAGGGAACGTGGTTGAGGTTCGCAGTATCAATCACTGCGGTGACCACGCCGGATGCGGGATCGATGCGCAGGATATCCTCGCTCATCCAGACGTTGGCGTAGACCGCGCCATCAACGCACTCAAGCTCATTGAGATTATCCACGGGAGAGCCGTCGAGGGTGACCTCGGTGCGGGGACCGAGCTCTTCGAAAGTCTGGGGGTCGAGGTGGCGTAGCTCAGCGGAACCATCGGACATGATGAGCTCAGAACCAGCGTTGCACAAGCCCCAGCCTTCGCCGTCGTAGTGAACTCGCCGGAGCTCCTCAAAGGTGGTGGAGTCCCGCAGGAAGGCCGTGCCGGACTTCCACGTCAGCTGCCAGATGCCGGCGTCGGTCTGAGTGATACCCTCGCCGAAGAATGAGCTCTCGAGCGCGATTTCTTCCGACGGGGTTTGCGCCCCCGGCTCAAGGCGCAGCAATCGAGACTTCCCTTTCAGTCCAGTGCCGATCAGCAGGTTGCCGGCGGGGTCGACCTCCAAGCCTTGGGTGAAGGTATCGGGAGGCAGCGGCGCGGTGTCGAGGACGGTGACGCCGAGGCGCTCTGGGGAGCTTGCGCTTGGCGACGCCCCACCCGTCCCCGTAGACGAGGAAGCGTCCTCGCGCGCGGGGTGAGAAGAGCATGACGCTAAGGGCGCGAGCAGTGTGGCAGCGGAGAGGGCAGCAGCAAGCGCGCGGAGGGCGCGGGCGGTGTGGGGGAGAGGCATGACTGTCATTGTGCACTATGGCGCGGTACGTGATTAATAATGGGAGAGTGACTCGCAAGAAAAAGATGCATTCCCCGCTTCTCGATTCGACCGCTGTCAACCTGGCGCGCCGGGCCGTGGAGGAGGTAGGTGAGGGGGACGTCGGCAAGCACCGTGGCGTTGCCGGAGTGGGCCGCAACGTGGCCACTCACCGTTTTGATGCGCACGTACCGGGCTATCCGGGGTGGGAGTGGCACGCCGTCGTTGCCTGTGCAGAAGGCTCGCGCACCCCAACCGTCAATGAGGTCGCGCTCGTCCCGGGCGGCCAGGCCCTTCAAGCGCCGGAGTGGGTTCCTTATTCCGAGCGCCTGCGCCCAGGAGACCTTGGTCCTGGCGACCTCATGCCGCCCGCTCCCGATGACGACCGGCTGGACGAAGGGAAGCTCTCCCAGGTTGGCCTCACGGAGGCCAAAGAGCGCTGGCGCAAGAAGTACGGGCCGAATTCGGATATGGCATCCCAAGCCCAGCTACAGTGCAAAACCTGCGCTTTCTATCTCGAGCTGCTGCCTAATTATGGTGTCTGTGCCAATGAATACTCCGCGGATGGAAAAGTGGTACACGCCACCTACGGGTGCGGTGCGCATTCTGGCACGACCGTCCGTGAGGAGGGATCGGAGCAGGAGAGGCCCTTCGATGATGAGAGACCTATCTACTAAAGAGTGAGGTTTTCTTCCCGCGCGCAGCAGCAATGCCGCGTGCGGGTTTTGCGTTTTAGTGCCTCGATGGAGCACCCTTAGCAGGTAAAATTTCATTTCTCTAGATAGAAGGGGCGCCCTCTCACGATGAACGCAGCTATCGATCGCTATTTCAGGATTTCCGAACGCGGATCCACCGTAGGAACCGAGGTCCGCGCCGGCGTGGTCTCGTTCTTCGCGATGGCCTACATCATTCTCCTCAACCCTCTCATCCTGGGTACCTCCGCCGACTCTGCCGGCACTACCCTGGGCATCCCGCAGGTCGCCGCCGCCACCGCCCTGGTGGCTGGTGTCATGACCATCGCCTTCGGCGTGATTGCGCGCTACCCGTTCGCCATGGCCGCGGGCCTGGGCATGAACACCTTTGTGGCCGTGACCATGGTTTCCCTCAACGGCTTGGAATGGCGTGAGGCCATGGGTCTCGTCATCATTGAAGGCCTCATCATTGTTCTGCTGGCCATCTCCGGTTTCCGCCAGGCGGTCTTCGACGCCATCCCCGCCTCCATGAAGGCTGCGATGGGCGTGGGTATCGGCATGTTCATCGCGCTCATCGGTTTCGTGGACGGCCACTTCGTTACCCGCGTTCCGGATGCTGCAATGACCACAGTTCCGGTGAGCCTGGGAGTCAACGGCTCGATCGCTACGTGGCCGGCCTTCGTCTTCGTCGTGGGTCTGATTCTCTCCGCCTTCTTCGTCATCCGCCAGGTTCGCGGCGGGCTGTTCATCGGCATCGTCATTACCACCATCATCGCCATGATCATTCAGGCGCTGACCGGCTCCGAGGACTGGGGCATGGCCACCCCGGAGGTGCCCAGCTCACTGGGTGGTCTGCCGGACCTGTCGATTGTGGGCCAGGTGGATCCGATTAGCGCCTTCACCAAGCTGGGCGTGGTCTCCACGGTCTTGCTGATCTTCACCCTGCTGCTCACCAACTTCTTCGATGCCATGGGCACCATGAACGGATTGGGCAAGCAAGCTAACCTCGTGGACGAGAAGGGCAACCTTCCGGAGATGAAGACCGCCCTGGTAGTTGAGGGCTTTGGTGCCGTCGCCGGTGGTGCTGGTTCGGTCTCCTCCAACACCGTGTTTGCGGATTCGGCAGCCGGCATCGGTGACGGTGCCCGCACCGGCCTGGCCAACGTGGTGACCGGCGTGATCTTCTTGCTGGCCATGTTCCTCACCCCGCTCTACGAGATTGTGCCCATTGAGGCAGCGGCCCCCGTCCTCGTCATCGTGGGTGTGATGATGGCAGCCCAGCTCAAGGACATCGAGTGGAACCGCATGGAAGAAGCCATCCCGGCCTTCCTGACCATCGTGGTTATGCCTTTCACCTACTCCATCGCCAACGGTATCGGCGTGGGTTTCATCGCTTATGCCCTGATGGCTACCTTTGCCGGCAAAGCCAAGAAGGTGCACTGGATCATGTGGCTCGTGGCCGCCCTCTTCGTGGTCTACTTCGCCATGGAGCCCATCAGCTCGCTGCTGGCTTAGCCCGCCTGGGGTGAGCACGCGGCCCTGTGCCTAAACTAGGGGCCATGCGTTTTGTCATCGATGACCCCACAGACCCTCGCCTGGACGATATCCGCGATCTCAAGCACGCGGACAAGTCCGGCGAGGGTTTCGTCTTTGGTGAGGGCCCACTGTGCGTGGAGCGCCTGCTCGCCTCCCGCTTCCCGGTGCGCTGCATCATCGGCTTTGAAGGAAAGCTCGACACTTTCCTAGCGAACCACGATGTTGGCGATATTCCCGTCTATCAGGTCACTCGAGCAACGTTGGGGGAGGTCACAGGTTTCGACATGCACCGCGGGCTGGTTGCCGCAGCCGACCGCGCAGAGGCCTGGACCGTGGATGAAGTCATTGAGGGCGCTCGCACCCTGGCCATCATGGAAGGTGTGGGTGATCATGAGAACATCGGCTCGCTCTTCCGCAACGCCGCGGGCATGGATGTTGATGGCATCCTCTTAGGCTCGGGAGCTGCGGATCCGCTCTACCGGCGCTCGGTGCGCGTTTCCATGGGGCACGTGCTGCGTTTGCCCTGGGCTCGGTTCGATGGCGGCTTTACCACCTGGCAGCGCGGGCTGGAGAAGCTGCGCGACCAAGGCTTCAGGCTGGTGTCGCTGACCCCGCATCCGGAGGCCGTGCATATCGCCGACGCCCTGGAGGGGGCGGAGAAGGTGGCGCTGCTGGTTGGCGCGGAGGGCCCAGGCCTGACCGAGCATGCCATGCGCGCCACCGATGTGAGGGCGCGTATCCCCATGGCGGAGGGCACGGATTCCCTCAACGTGGCGACGTCGGCGGCAATTGCCTTCTACGAGCGCCAGCGTTCCCAGAGGCTCCGTGACGTCGACACCGCATAGCGGCGCACGAGTCCGCCGAGGTGCTTGGCGGTGCGGACAATCTCTTCGCCGGTGGATTCCGGTTCGAGATCGTGCTCCTCGTAGTCGTCATAATCGTTGAGGCCGAGCTTCGCCACCGAGGTGGTGGCCACCTCGCCCACGCTTCGGCGGGGCGGGGGAGTATCGACCTTGGGCTCAGGGCGGCCGTCGGTGGCGTAGCCTACGACGTCCACATCCGGGCCGTCTTCACCCACCTCAATGCCGAGCCAGAACTCCTGGGCGGCTTCGGTGATGGTGAGCGGCTCGAAGGGCAGGGAGATACCGCCCACAGGCTCATCCATCTCCCCAGCCCAATAGGGGGCCTCAAAGGTTTCGGGCAGGCCATGATCCTCATAGAGGTTAAAGCGCGTTCCGCACAGGGAGCGCCGCAGGCGGCTGCCCGTCCAGTGCGCAAACCCGGCGTAGCCAGTCTCCGAATTGGAAGCGAAAGCGTAAATCTCCGTGGCGGGCACGGCCTCGCGCAGGGTTCGGGACAGCTGGGAGAGAATCAGCTGATCATCGTGGATGATGGTCTGCACGACTGTCACACCGGGATAGCCACCCACATAGAACTCGCTTGCGCCGGGCTCAGCAGAACGGTTGAGGGGGAATTGCCCAATGGGCGTGACAGGTAGAGAGGGGTTGAGTTGAGCAAGGAACTTGCGGCCGAAGCCGCGGTCGGCCTTGGGCTCGCCGCGAAGAACCTCGGCGGGATCGGCGGCGGTGACGTACCAGAGAGTGAGAACGGCGCTTTGGGTATCCACGGCAGGCTACTCGTTAATTGCGGGGGCGCTTGGTAGAGGAACGAACGCCGAGCAACACATCCTCCCAGTGCGGGGTGACGGCCTTACGGCGACGCTTGGTGGGCTTGGGCTCCGGATCCGGGTTCTGGAGGAAGTCCTCGTCCACTCCAGTTTCCTTCTCCTCCGCCTGCTGCGCGGGCTCTTCGTTAGCGGACGCATCCTCAGCGCTTGCGGTGTCGGCCGGGTGCTCTCCACCGTGCGGGGATGGGAGCACGGAAGGCTCAGCGTATCCGTCGACGTCGGCCTCAGCGTCGTCGTAGCCGCCGGTGTAGGAAGACAGCTCCGTCACACCGGGGGCGCCAGCGCGCGCATCCTCGTTGACTTCCCGGTCCTCGGCGTAGTCACGGCCATCGATGGCTTCGTCGTAGCGCTCTCCGCGGCCTACAGAGGTCAGCGAACGTACCGGCTGTACGAAGTCTGGGTCCGTCAGGTCAGCGGCGACGGAATTGCGTGCCTCCACCGTGGCTGGCGAGGACATGGTCTGTTTGAAGGTCCACTCGGCCTCGTTGGCGGACAGCCCGGTCTTCCACGTAATGCGGAGGATCCACGGCTCGCCCTGGTGACGGTAGGCATCCCACGTCGCCTCCGACAGCGAGTGCCCGCGCGCGGCGAAAGCAGTGGCCAGAATCTCCCACAGGGTGAGCTTGGCCGGGCCATCCTCGCGGATGGGGTGTGCCTGCTTGGCGACGTCCGCGATGCGCGCCCTCTCCAAGAGCACCGGGTGTGCGAAAGGCTCGATACGGGATTCCGGAACGTCGAGTTCCTCGGCGATCTCCGCAGCAGAAGCGCCGGCACGAATCCGGGCCTGAATTTCGTTGGGGCGCAGACGGATTTCTTGTGTCTGCGGCGCGGGTTGGCTTTGAGGCGAGGATGGAGAACCACCAGAGGTGGGCATCACGGTGTGCAAGCCGGTGGAGCGCTCAGCCTGTGCAGACGCGGTGGAGGAATCTTCGGTTGCCGTGGTGGCGTCGTCCTCCTCCTGGGCGGCCGAGCCTTCCGCCGCGGTTTCGGACTCGGATTCGGCAGAGTCGGCGGGAGCGAAAAGCTCGCGAAGCTCGTCGGTGACTTCGAGGAAGAACTCCTCACCATCCTCAGCCCGGAGGACGAGCGAGGTGTCAGTTGAGTCGCTGGGTGCGAGGAAAATCTCGCGCATGATGGCGCTCCTTAGCCTGGTAGCGGACATGTGATGAAGTCCACTTTACCCAGAACATGCCCCGAACTCTGGCAAGAGCGCGGGGCATGTTGTACGCGGCAACAAATAAATGCAACAAATGTTGTTGTGCGGCTGAAGGAGCTTCGAGCGAAGCTTAGCGGTTGTCTAGGACGTAATCGATAGCCTTGATGAGCTTGGTGACGTCCGCCGAATCAATTGCCGGGAACAGGCCCACGCGCAGCTGGTTGCGGCCTAGCTTGCGGTAGGGCTCGACGTCGAGAATGCCGTTGGCGCGCAGCGTTGCGGCGACCGCAGCGGCATCGACGCTGTCCTCGAAGTCAATGGTGCCGACCACCAGGGAGCGCTCGGAAGGCTCGGCCACAAAGGGGGTGGCCTCCGGGCGGGCCTCGGCCCAGTTGTAGAGGATGGAAGAGTTCTCCGTCGTGCGCTTGACCATCCCGTCGAGGCCGCCGTTGGCGTTCATCCACTGGACCTGGTTCTCCAGCATGAGCAGCGTGGCTACAGCCGGGGTGTTATAGGTCTGGTTCTTGCGGGAGTTGTCCACTGCAGTCTGCAGGTTGAGGAAGGCCGGGATGAAACGATCGGAGGAGTTGATCTTCTCGATGCGCTCCAGGGCTGCCGGGGACATTGCTGCCAGCCACAGGCCGCCGTCGGAAGCGAAGCACTTCTGTGGGGAGAAGTAGTAGACGTCAGCATCGGACATATCTACCGGCAGGCCGCCGGCACCCGAGGTGGCGTCGATGACGACGAGCTGCTCTGCGTTATCCGGATGAGGGCGGGTTACCGGAACCATAGCGCCGGTGGAGGTTTCATTGTGGGCCCAAGCGATGATGTCGGCGCCTTCGGCGTCGGCGGCCTTCGGGTCTGGGGCGGTGCCGACCTCTGCTTCGGTGACGAGCGGGGCGTCGAGCCACGGGGCGGCGGCAGCGGATTTAGCAAATTTAGAGGAGAATTCGCCGAAGCTCAGGTGGGCGGACTTTTTCTCGATCAGGCCGAAGGTTGCTGCGTCCCAGAAAGCGGTAGCGCCGCCGAGGGAGAGAACGATTTCATAGCCCTCTGGCAGGGAAAATAGCTCAGAAAGCCCCTCGCGAATGGAGCCGACGAGGTTCTTGACGGCGGGCTTGCGGTGCGAGGTGCCAATGATGGTGTCGGCACCGGCGGTGATTGCCTCAATTTGGGCGGGGCGGACCTTGGAGGGGCCGCAGCCAAAACGGCCGTCGGAAGGGAGGATATCTGCTGGCAGGACGAGTTCTGAGTTGCTCATGTGGGCAGTGTAGCCTAATTTCGTTCGCGCACTAGATACTTTGCCAGGATTGCCAATGTTGGCAGAGTCACAAGTTTTGCTACAGTGTGAAGAGGTTTAGATCTGTCGCGCCGGCTTTGGTCGGCGTTGAACATTGAGGAAAGGAAAACACGTGGCTTCTGAAAAGAACAAGGTTGTACTGCAGTACCCCGGCGGCGAGTACGAGATGGACATTAAGCAGTCCACGGAGGGTGACTCCGGCTTCGATATTGGCAAGCTCCGTAACGAGACTGGCTTGGTGACCTTCGACCCGGGTTATGCAGCGACCGGTTCCACCGAGTCCAAGATCACCTTTATTAATGGTGAGGAAGGCATTCTCCGCCACCGTGGTTATGACATCGCGGATTTGGCTGAGAACGCCACCTTTAACGAGGTGTCCTACCTGCTGATTAAGGGCCACCTGCCGACTGAGGACGAGCTGTCGAAGTTCAACACTGAGATTCGCCACCACACTCTCTTGGATGAGGACTTTAAGGCCGCCTTCAACATCTTCCCGCGCGATGCGCACCCGATGGCCGTGCTGGCCTCCTCCCTTAACATTCTCTCCGCTTACTACCAGGATCAGCTCAACCCACTGGATGAGGAGCAGCTGGACAAGGCTACCGTCCGCCTGCTGGCTAAGGTCCCGATGCTGGCCGCTTATGCCTACCGTGCGTCGCAGGGCAAGCCTTATATGTACCCGGATAACAAGCTCAACGCGCGCGAGAACTTCCTGCGCATGATGTTTGGTTACCCGACTGAGGAGTACGAGGTTGACCCTGTTGTGGCCAAGGCTCTGGACAAGCTCCTCATCCTCCACGCTGACCACGAGCAGAACTGCTCCACCTCCACCGTCCGCATGATCGGCTCTGCGCAGGCCAACCTGTTCGTTGCCATCGCCGGTGGCATCAACGCTCTGTCTGGCCCGCTGCACGGTGGCGCTAACCAGGCCGTTCTGGAGATGCTTGAGGATATCCAGAACAACCACGATGGTGACGCTACCGACTTCATGAACCGCGTGAAGAACAAGGAAAAGGGCGTTCGCCTCATGGGCTTCGGCCACCGCGTGTACAAGAACTACGACCCGCGCGCGGCCATCGTCAAGGACACTGCTCACGAGATCATCGATCACCTGGGCGGCGACCCGATGCTGGATCTGGCCATGAAGCTCGAGGAGATTGCGCTGAACGACGACTACTTCGTCTCCCGCAAGCTCTATCCGAACGTCGACTTCTACACCGGCTTGATCTACCGCGCCATGGGCTTCCCGACGGACTTCTTCACCGTCCTCTTCGCCATCGGCCGCCTGCCGGGCTGGATTGCTCAGTACCGCGAGCAGCTTGAGCTCAACACCAAGATCAACCGCCCGCGCCAGATTTACACCGGCGAGACCCTGCGTAAGGTCACCCCGCGTAGCGAGCGCTAAACAGTAACCTCAGCGGCGGTCTTCCACAGGCTGCCGTGGCTTAGCGTATAGCCCATACGCTGCATTTCTAGGGCCGAGCCCCACATCTCCGCTTATACTGGAGGGCGTTGTGGCTCGGCCTACGTGTATGCGGCCAGCAAAGAAGAAAGTAATCCAAGGAGGATAATCCCCAATGGAAAAGCCCGTAATTGAGCCGGCAACGGAGCCTGCTCCCCAGGACCTTGTCATCGAAGACATTGTGGTGGGTGACGGCGCCGAAGCCCAGCCGGGCGGCTTCGTTGAGGTTCACTACGTTGGTGTTGACTATGAGACGAACCAGGAATTCGACTCTTCGTGGGGTCGTGGCCAGTCCATCGAGTTCCCGCTGACTGGCCTCATCGCCGGCTGGCAGGAAGGAATCCCGGGTATGAAGGTGGGCGGCCGCCGCAAGCTGGTCATCCCGCCGGAGAAGGCTTATGGCCCGGCTGGTGGTGCACACCCGCTGTCTGGCCGCACGCTGACCTTCGTTATCGATCTCATCCGCGCCTAGCGTAGAAGGGCATAGCCCTTTCCGTTTCCCGAAACGACGCCCTTACCGGCCGTGCACTAGAGCACGGCACACATTGGTGAGGGCGTTTCGCGCGTTTTCGTCTGGGTTGAAGGACGCGAGCCGCCATTTTCCGCCACACAGCGCGCGGGAGTGCGGCACAATGGAGGGCATGAGTGTCCCACAAACTACGTTCAATGATGACCGCGAGATGCCGCTGCTGGGTCTCGGCACCTACAAGATGCACGGGGAGGAGCTTGTCCGCTCCGTGCGTGAAGCCATCGACCTGGGCTACCGCCACTTCGATACTGCCACCCTCTACGAGAATGAAGAAGAGCTAGGCCAAGCGCTCAACGCCGCTATGAAGGCTGGCGACGTGACCCGTGATGAGCTCTTTATTACCAGCAAGGTGTGGCACGACCACCATGGCAAGGACAAAGTGGGCCAGGCCTTCCGTGAGTCCCTGGACAAGCTGCAGCTGGATTACCTTGACCTGTACCTTATCCACTGGCCCTGGCCACAGGGCGGGTTGTACGTGGAGACCTTTGAGGAGATCGCCCGCATGCAGGGCATGGGGCAGATTGCATCGATTGGCGTGGCCAACTTTTATGAGGAAACTCTGCAAACCCTGATCGATGAGACTGGTGTCGTTCCTGTCCTCAATCAGGTTGAGTTGCATCCGGGCTTTACACAGCCGGAGCTGCGTCAATTCCACGATAGCCATGGCATCGTGACGGAAGCCTGGTCGCCTCTGGCGCGCGGCGTCGTGCTCAATAACCCCGAGGTTGAGGCAGTAGCTGAGAAACACGATATTACTGCGGGCCAAGCTGTCCTGGCATACCTGCTGAGCAAGGGGATTTCCGTCATTCCGAAGTCCAGCCGCCGCGAGCGCCTGGCGGAAAACTTCGCTGCCGCGGAGGTAGAGCTTACTGCCGAAGATGTCGCGGCGCTCGACGCGCTTGATGGCCGGGAAGGTTTTGGCCGCATGTTCAAGGATCCGCGCGAGTTCCCTGGCGCCTAAAGCTTGAACACTGCGGGGCGCGTTACGTGCCCGTGAGCGATGGAGCCCGTCTTCCGCACCGTGCTCTTTCTTCCTTCAATGTTTGGGAAGAAGGGTGGGGCGCTGAAGGCGGGCTTTGTTGTGTGCCTGGGAAGATGGGGATCGGCAGGGGAGGAGAGTGAAGAACTGTTAAAAATCCTGCGAAGTTTCGGTTTGCTAAATTAGATTCCCTCTTTGAATTCTCCTGTGGGGGTGCTAGCGGTGAGCTGAAAATGCCTCGTAGATGCAGGGGTGGGGGGTAGTAAAAGTGTGTGTTATTAACTTTTCTTGGCAGGATTTACAACCTTGCAAGAGGGGTTAGGTAACTTACTGTGCAAGGCAAAACGTGATTGAAGACACTACCTTTTGTCTCTCACCGCGGTTTGTGGAGAAAAGACCCTTTGTAAGGAGAGCGACATGACTGACGCACCTGCTTCGATTAACTCGCGCCGCGAACCAACGCCGCAAGAGTTCGTCGAGATGCGTGATAGCCCGCAGTTTGCCAAGCTGCGCGGCACGTACCGCAAGTTCACCTTTCCCATGACTGTGGCGTTCTTTGTGTGGTACGTCCTCTATGTGCTGGCCGCCGTTTTTGCGCCAGACTTCATGGCAATCGAACTTGGCGGAGGTTGGAACGTTGGCCTCATCTTCGGCCTGGCCCAGTTCCTGACCACCTTCATCATCACGTATATCTACGTCAATTACGCCAATAAGAACATCGAGCCGCAGGCAGCGGCCATTCGCCAGGAACTGGAGGGCTAAACAATGCAGACCATTACTTTGGCCGCAGCGGAATCCTCCGCCGGCAATCCGATTCTCAATATTTCAGTCTTCGCGGCGTTCCTTGTCGTCACCATGTACGTGGTGCTGAAAGCCGGTAAGTCCACCAAGGAAGCTTCTGATTTCTACACCGGTGGCGGTAGCTTCTCCGGCCGCCAGAATGGCCTGGCTATCTCCGGTGACTACCTGTCCGCCGCATCCTTCCTGGGTATCGTGGGTGCCGTCGCGCTCAATGGCTATGATGGCTTCCTTTACTCAGTGGGCTTCTTCGTTGCCTGGCTCGTTGCTCTGATGCTCGTCGCCGAGCCGATGCGCAACGTCGGCCGTTTCACCATGGCGGACGTGCTGTCTTTCCGCCTCAAGCAGCGCCCGGTGCGCGTGGCGGCGGCAATCTCGACCTTGTTCGTATCGCTGTTCTACCTCATCGCACAGATGGCTGGCGCGGGCTCCCTCGTGGCCGTGCTCCTGAATATTCACGACTTCAAGTGGCAGGCCGTCGTCGTCGGCATCGTGGGCATCCTCATGATCGTCTACGTCCTCGTCGGCGGCATGAAGGGCACGACCTACGTGCAGATGATCAAGGCCGTGCTTCTGGTGACCGGCGTGGTCATCATGTGCATCCTCACCTTCGTCATGCTCAAGGGCGGCTTCAGCACGCTCTTCACCCAGGCCATTGATATGCACGCTAGCTCCGCTGCTATCAAGGAGGGCGGCTACGAGGCCTCCCAGATCATGGAGCCGGGGCTGAAGTACGGCAAGAACCTCACCACGAAACTCGACTTCATCTCCCTGGGTATTGCCCTCGTTCTCGGTGTTGGTGGCCTGCCGCACGTTCTCATGCGCTTCTACACGGTGCCGACCGCGACCGAGGCTCGCCGCTCCGTTACCTGGGCCATCGTCATCATCGGCGCCTTCTACCTGATGACCCTGGTTCTGGGCTACGGCGCTGCCGCACTCGTCGGCCCGGACCGCATCCTCGCCGCACCGGGCGGTGCGAACTCCGCGGCCCCGCTGCTGGCGCTGGAAATCGGTGGCTCCATCTTCATGGCGGTTATCTCCGCGGTGGCCTTCGCTACCGTTCTGGCTGTTGTCGCCGGCCTCGCCATCACTGCTTCGGCCTCCATCGCGCACGATATCTACCACTCTGTCATCCGCAACGGTGAATCCACTGAGGCTGAGCAGGTTCGCGTTTCCCAAATCACCGTGGTCGTCCTGGGCATTGTCTCCATCATCCTGGGCATTCTGGCCATGACCCAAAACGTTGCCTTCCTGGTGTCTCTGGCCTTTGCTGTGGCTGCCTCCGCCAACCTGCCGACCATCCTGTACTCCCTGTACTGGCGTCGATTCAACACCGCAGGTGCCGTGGCGTCGATGTACACCGGAGTTATCTCCTGCCTGGTGCTCATCTTCCTGTCCCCGGCAGTCTCCGGTACCCCGACTTCGATGTTCCCGAACGCCGACTGGTCCATCTTCCCGCTGTCCTCCCCGGGTTTGGTCACCATCCCGCTGGCCTTCTTCGCCGGCTGGATCGTCTCCATCATGACCCCGCCGGACAACCTGGAAGAACTATCCGCCGAGATGGAGGTTCGCTCCCTGACCGGCGTGGGTGTTGAGGCTCCGGTGGATCACTAAAACGCCTCAATCACACCGTTTCAGGTGGTAGCGAGTAGAATCAAACATCGTGTTTTACTCTCAGCCTTCTCACAGGGCGGCGTCAGTGCGAGCTGGCGCCGCCCTTCTGGCGTGCGTACTCGGAGCAGCCTCTCTAGTCGGGTGCTCGCCAGCGCACGAAGAAGACTCCACGGCTGGCGGTTCAGCGCAGACCAGCGCACGCAAACCTGGCCCCATCACACATCGGAAAGGCCAGTTGCAGCTGGCCGCTGTCCCGGACTCAGTAGGTCAGTTCCTCAAGGGCGATGAGTCCAAGGCCATCACGTATTACCGCATTGAGACTGGCATGCACATGGGCTCGACCACTGAACACCAGCCGCGCTATGCGTTGAGCCTGATCAAGCTCTACATCGCAACCTACGTGCTGGAACGCGGGTCTTTCGAGGACAAGTACGTAGCACTGGATATGATTGCTGATTCCTCCGACGAGAGCGCCGCACAGCTCTTTGAGAAATATCCGCGATCCATCGATGCCATCGCTAAAGAATATGGCTTGGAGTCCACGTCCGCGGGGGAGGACTGGGGGCATTCCATGACCTCTACGTACGACGTTGTGAGGTTCATTGTTCAGCTCATGGAGGATGATCCGACCCATCCTGTGCTGGTGGCGATGTCACACGCCGATGCCGTATCGGCCGACGGATATCAACAGAACTACGGCACCGCGAAGCTGAGCGACGTCGTGGGCTCTAAGTGGGGATGGTCGGACAGCAAGGACCGCCATTCCTCGGTGTCTTTTGGAGAGAACTTCGTCGTGGCTGCGTCCATCGAAGGAAGCGCTCAGGAGCTGACGTCTTATGTACGCAAGGAGATCACCGGTAAAAACCTGGTGAAGGGCAACAACCTGAACAAGGAGGCGCTGGCTAATCCTGGTGCTGTTGCCACGCGCTTGACGACGTCCAGCGCTGCGCCCACTGCGACCTCCACGACAGCGACATCGGCTGCCGCGACATCTTCCTCTTCGGAGCCGTCTTCCTCTGCACCGTCTTCTCGGCCAACGTCTAAGACGTCGGCCTCGAAGACCCCCGGGGTGCGCTAGAATATCGCGCCCCGGGATGGCTATTAGCCCATGGATTGGCGCACGGTGTTGAGGATATCCACCGCGCCGCGCACTTGGTCATTGCTGATGGAAGAACCAGCAATGGTGATGCCATCACTGCTCACACTGGAGCCTCGACCAGTGGGATCCGGCAGGGTGATGTTGGGCAGCGAGACGTTGTCCGGCACGGCCGGGATGTCCTTGACCTTGGGCGGCGTCACCGCGCCTTGGCCCGGGGTCCACTGGCCCCAGTCATTGGCATAGACGGTGTTAATATCGCAGGTCACGCCGTCGATGGTGGCCTGGTTCTTTGCCTTCTGGTGGATGGTGGTGCGCGGGTGAATCTTGCCGCCCGAGCCCCAATCGTGCATCCAGTAGAACTGGCCAATGCGGTCGTTGACGCACCAGTCGATGACGTTGTAATTGCCGTATACGCCGGTCTGGTAGCCAGCGGCGCTCAGCGCCGTCGAGAAGGCCTTGAGGTAAGGGCGGATTTTGTTCTCATACTGAGCGCGGGTGGGGTTGTCATCGATCGCGATGTAGATCGGGCGGCCCGTCGGCCCACCAGCGGCCTTGTGGATGGCGATGGCCTGCGGGGCGTGGACCGCAGCGCCCGCAGCGCCGTTGAGCCAGTCGGCGGTGTCGGCGCGTCCGAACTGGTAGATGGAGGCGGTCTTCAGACCGGCAGCAGCGTTGGCCTTCGTCTCCGCCAGCGTGACCGGCTTGCCCTTCATCCAGTCGGCGCCGGGGCGACGCTGGGAAACATAGCGGATGGCGCCAAGGTGGCCTGCGGCCTTGATCGCGCGCGCAGAAGGGACACCGGCTGAGAAGTCAATGATGGTGCCCACAGCTGGGCCCACAGCGAGGGCGGCAGGTGCTTGGCTGCCTATGGCGCCGGCGGTCAGCGCGAGAGCGCCAGCTTTGATAAGTGAACGGCGGGACAGAGACATAGTGGAGTTCTCCTAGAGGGCTGAGTGCGACGATGAAGGCGAACGCAAAGAAAGTATCTGGGATAACTTTAGTCACAATGGTCTAAAATTTCACCACTGAGCACCCAAAGACGGAGGAATAAGTATGACTGAAGAGCTGAGAATGCGTTTCATTCAGGGCGACAGCGTGTTCCGGCTGAACCACCAGCAGTTCAGCGATGCTGAGGTGCAAGCGGCGCTTCAGGGCTACATCGAGAACTGCCGTCGGAACTCTCAGTGGATCCTCGATACCCGTGAAGAAGGAAACACCCTCGTGGTGGAGCATCTTTTCCCCGCGGAAGAATTCATCGAGGCGAATAATGACCGCCTGCACATCGATGAGGCCTTCGTCGAATCACTGCCCCTGACGTACCCAATCGTGTTTGAGATCCGCTCGGGCTACTTGCGCATCCACAAGCCGCTAGCCAATAAATACGGGGCTCTCCTGTCTGACTTCATTCGTGGCTTGTGGGAAGTGTTGCTGCAAGGGCAGGTGAAATACCTGTGGGATCACGGCTTTGCGCAGTGCGGTGGCGTGGGAACGATGCAACTCAACGCCTATGGTTTGTTGGAGCCGGACGAGCCGATCATCGGGTTTTACCGGGTAGACGTTGACATGCAGCACGAGGCCTGGGTGTATATCACCCCGCAAGGGCTCATTCTGGTTTTTGACGATGACGATGTCCTTGCCTTCGACAAGGTGGACATGCGCAATCCCTCGATTCCTTCAGGAGTCTTTTCTTTTAGCATGCTCAAGGCAGAGGTGGTTGGAACCGGCGGCGGCAAGACCATAAAAACCTCAATGAGCCCGAAAGACCTCGGGGAACTAGACCAAGCGCGGACGGATATCCGCACCATGTTGTCCTCGCCACACCAAGGGCAGCCGCGCCGCATGGTGGATCCGAACCCGCTTCCCTGGCTCGTGGTGGACGGCGAAGAGCTGGGCTATATGGCACAGGCGGACCTGGAGCGCTACTGCCGCCTTCGCAGCGATGCTGGGCGCAACCCCTTCGGGGATGACTCCCACACTATGCAGGAAACCATGGACAACCCCTTCGCCGAATCGTGGGAGGAGAACCCCTCGCGCGACGATAACCCTTTCGCTTAAAGCGCCCCACAGGCGCTTAAGGCGTGCAGCCTTAGGGCTGGGTCGTGCGGAACGTGACGTTGGTGGGGTTTTCTACCGTGCGGGACACGGTGCAGTCCTTGTCGTGGGAGATGCGCACGAGGCGATCCACCATGGACTGGGCTTGGCGGCCGGCGTCGGTATCAGGGAAGCGGAGGGAGAATTCCACGTCGACGTCGCTCAGCCTTGAGGCGCCGTCCTCGTTGACGCGGGTGCCTTCCACATGGACGTCGAAAAGCTCCGGCTCCGTGCGCCGGGAGGTAACTACGTCGACATCCACGGCCGAGCAGCCCGCCACGGCAGCGAGCAACAGCTCGACCGGACTCAGTAGTCCCTCGCCCGAGCCGAATTCGAGGGTCGCGCCCGCAGCATTCGTGGCACGGTAGTGGCCGGTATCTACGCGGGTGACATCGACGTTGTATTTCTTCGTGATATTGCTCATGAGCGTTCATCCTAGCGGCGGATAATCTTTTAAACGGGCGTTCATGCGGTCGTTACGTGGGTGCAAGCTGCGCAGAATACATTTCTGGTGTCTCTTTTGATTTTATTCACTGTGATTGGAAGATCTATGACGTTTCGCCGCCTGCTCGGCACCGTGGTCACCGCTTCGGTGGCCGGTACGTTCCTTATTGTCCCTGCTTCTGCCGATGAGTCGGTGGAAGGCCTAGGTTCGCGCTTCAGCATCGGTGTGCTGCCGGATACTCAGTTCTATTCCCGTTACTCCACCCCGGAAACCGGCAACCTGGCGCAAGCGCGCTACGGTAGCGAGCCTTTTAAGGCGCAGACCGAGTGGCTGGTGAAGAACCAGCAGGCGCTCAACATGGACTTCGCTACCCACCTCGGTGACGTGGTGGACCAGGCGGACGTCGAAGGGGAGTGGAAGGTTGCTGATGAGGCGATGAAGGTCCTCGATGATTCCGACCTGAACTACTCCATCTTGCCGGGCAACCATGACATGATTCAGGATGGTTCGGCGCACCCGTACAATGACTACTTCAGCGCCGAGCGCGCTCAGGCCGCCAACCCGGATACTTTCCAGGAGCGCCACACCGCAGTCAACAACGACTCTGAGTACCACATTTTTGAGGCTGAGGGCCAGAAGTACCTGGTCCTGGCGTTGGGTTGGCGCGCGGATGATGAAGCACTCGAGTGGGCCCAGGGTGTTCTCGATGCGCACCCAGACCTGCCGGTCATCCTCACCAGCCACGAGGTTCTCAACATCGATGGTGCCGGCGAGGTCTTCTACTCCGAGGACTATGGCGAGGGCCTGTGGGACAAGTTCATCAAGAAGAATGACCAGATCTTCTTGACCATGGGCGGCCACCACCACGGCGCGGGCTACCGCGTGGACAAGAACGATGCAGGCCACGACGTCATCGGCATCCTGCAGGACTACCAGATGGCTTACCAGGGCGGCAATGGCTTACTCGGCGTGCTCGAGTTCGATCTTTCCGGCAACGAGCTGGAGATGACCGCACTGTCCCCGTGGGTCGCGCAGAAGCCGGCTGAAGAGCTCACGCAGTTCGACAAGCTCATCCTCGATGGCAAGGGCGATAGCTACCACGTGCCGCTCAACTTCAAGGAGCGTTTCGCTGACTTCGCCCCGGACTGGACCATTGGCGATGAAAACGACCCGGACCTCGGTCAGAAGGCCCGCGACATCGCTGAGGAAGGCTACACCCCGTACACCATCCCGAAGGACCAGCTGCCGGAGGGCCCGAATGACTTCGTGAAGTCCGACAAGACCGTCTTCCACTGGCGCCCGGGGCAGACCAAGAACACGGACGGCAAGCAGCTTGCCGACGGCGACGTGGCCACCGAAGGCGCAGTCATTCCGGATGTCTTCGGTGCTGATGGTGCCGGTGACCTCGTTCGCGAGGGTGGTCCTTCCAACACGGGTGAGCGCATCACCTACACCAAGGACCACCACCCGTTGTCCTCTGATTCTGGCTCCCTCTACTGGTCCGACCCAGCTGGCAAGCTCGCGATGGCAGAGTTTCGGTCCAAGGAAGGCGCGGAGATCAACAAGGTCGATACCTCCGAGGGCTACACCTTTGAGTCCTTCGTGAAGATTCCGAAGGACTTCAACGGCTCTGAGCACGGCTGGGGGAGTGCGCTCTCCCGCGACTCCAGCATCGCCGAGCTTGTCGACGGATCCGAGGACACCGACCCCACCGTCATGTTCGGCATTTCTAACCTCCGTGAGCTGCGCTGGTGGGCGGAACCGAAGGAAGGCGAAGGTTCGACTGTCTGGTCCCACGAGGTTCCCACCGAGGAGTGGATGCACATCGCCGTAGTCAACAAGCCGGATTCCGACACCGTAGAGATGTTCATCAACGGTGCACCCATCCTGCGCAACGCCAAGGGTGCTGAAGGCCTCCTCCCGCGCGACCTGCAGTGGGTTATGGGCGCTGGCTTTGATAGCCGCAAGCCGCAGGACCCGTGGTACGGCTGGATTGGTGAGACCCGCCTGACCCAGGGCGTTCTGGACTCCGACGAGTGGCTCACCGCGCGCCCGGCCGTGAAGGAGGAAGAGCCGTCGAGCTCCACTACGACGCCTACCGAGCCGACCAAGCCTTCTAAGCCGACCAACACGAAGGAGCCTTCTGCCGACGATATGGCTGCGGCCTTCTTCGCAGGCTCCAGCCGTGGCGCGAAGGTTATCCTCCCCATCATCGCCGTCATTGCAGTCGTCGGCGGTGCCGCCTACGGCCTCATCCCGACCATCAACCGCATCTTCGGTCTTAACATCCCGCAGCCGAAGCTGCCGCAGATCCCGGGTCTGAACTAGTTACCGTTCACCCTCCGTCCCCCGACTCACATTGAGGCGGGGGTTTTCTATTGTGATGGCCCTGGGCGGATTTTAGCGGGTTAAGGGTCAAAATGTGTGTCTGGCTCGGCGTGTCGCTGGGGTTAGATTTGGCCTTTTTGGATGCCGATTGAGTGGGTGTACTCGGTGTCGATACCGTTGTCGTAGAGGGCTGGTCGTCCTGTTTCGTGGTCGGCTTGGTTCTCGGTGTGGGTCAGGATGGATACTTTGGCGAGTTGGTCCTGGCCCCAGTGGGACTGTCTGGCGATGCGTAGTGGATCGTCGGGCAGTTCTGTTTTTAGGTACAGCCACCAGTCCAGCATTTTGCGCTGGTGTTCATTTGTTCTGCCCCGGTGAGCACGCGCAATCTCTTTCAGGCGAGCGTTAATCCCGCCTTCAAGACTGTTGGTCGTAGATTTGATGCGGGCAGGTTCTAAGACGCCTTTAGGTTGATTGATGTAGACAAAGAGCATGCCTTGGCGCCATAGATGGTTCAGACTGTTGTAGGCCTTTCGCACGTTGGAATGTGTCCATACCCATGTCCAATTTCCTGTATCAGGGTCTTTAACCCTGGTCCTCTCGTCCATCCACCTGCGGTAGACAGTGTTGAAGTTATGGAGCAATACACCCCAGTCAGCTACCTCACGCGCAGGGATTTTTCGTTTTGGTTGATGCGCTTAGATAGCACCTGGGTGCCGTCGATATCTAAGACGCAAGCGTGGTGAAAGTATTTACCGACGTCCATGCCGATGACATAGTCGTAGGTCATGCCAGACCTCCTAGCGAATTGAATGAGTATGGGACTTATTTCATCGCTGGTGGTCGGACATACTTCACGCTGGCATCCACATTACTTTGAGACCTCGCACATTCTGTGCGGGTCAGGTTCCTATTAGCAGTCTGGAGTATGCCACTGCCTTCGGCGGCATCCCCCCCCGGATCATTTTCAGACAGGGACAAAAACAAGCCATACCGAAGCCAGCGACTAGTTCCACTGCCACAAGGCAGAAGGAACGCAGATAAACATAGCCTGCCCCAGCATGGGGCTAGGAGTACGAATCCTGGGCTCCTTCAAGCGGAACTGCCAACAACGTAATGGGGGAGAAGGGTGCCCCCGCAAACAACGCCGATCTCGGTGCCCGCGTTAATCGCGTCCCGAACTGATTTTCCACCCGCGTGCTGCTTTGCGTTGCTGCCAGAAGTGACGGTAGATACCGGGGACATCGGAAAGCTCAGAATGCGTGCCCAGCTGGCTGACTTGCCCGTGTTCATCCAAGACTACGATTTGATCAGCAGATTTGATTGTATCCAGCTTATGGGCGATGACAATAAAAGTAGATTGCTCCCGTAGCTCGTCCATCGCAGCAAGAATGTTTGCCTCATTTTCTGCATCGAGCGCGGAGGTAGCCTCATCAAAGAGTACAATCGGCGCTTGCTTGAGAAGCGCGCGAGCTACAGATACGCGCTGGCGTTCACCACCGGATAGAAGCCGACCGCCTTCACCAACAGGAGTATGCCACCCTAGGCGGTTGGCAATAGAAGTCACGCCTGAAAGATCAGCTGCGCGGAAGACTTCCTCATCGGAGGCGTCGGGACGACCAACGCGGATATTAGCGATTAACGAGTCGTCGAAGAGGTAGACATCCTGAAAAACCATGGACAGTCTGGACATTAACTGTTCGGTTCCAAGCTCGCGGATATCTACGCCGTCAACCATCACCGCCCCGGAATCTACATCCCAGAATCGCGAAATAAGGCGCGCAATTGTGGTCTTTCCGGAGCCAGAAGGACCGACAATGGCGGTAACGGTGCCTGGTCGAGCATGGAAAGCGATATCTACCAATACTGGTTTATCGCCGTATCCAAACGTGACATTACGCAGCTCTACACTTCCCGAACCATCGCCTGGGCGCGGAGTAGTGGGTTCCGGTAGGGAAGGGGCATCGGTGATGAGCTCAGTTTCTGTGAGCGCGATACGGCCGGCATCTAAACCGACGAAAGAAGAACCCAGCTGCTCAAGCGTGCGGGTAAACCTCAAGCTGATTCCGATGATCGCAATTGTTTCTAGTGGCGATAGGGCGCCTTCAACGGCAAGATCCGCGGAGACCATAATGAGAGCCACAATGAAGATCTGCACTACTATGCCGTTGAGTAGCAAAGCTAATGTGGATACCCATAGCTCGCGTATTCGTGCTTTATGGTCGATTTCTAGCGCTTGCTCTAGTGGCGCAAAAACTTGTGATTGTCCTGCCGCGCGCAGGGCTGGTTGACGGTTAGCAAATTCTACGATGCGCTGGGAGAGCTCTTTACTCGGCCCCAGTGCGCGGTTCGATGCTTTCTCACGAATCCATGCAGCCAACTGCATCACCACGAGCGCCAATGGTGCGATGATAAGAAGGACCGAGCCCAGCTTCGGGTTCCAGAAACACGCTCCTACTAACAAGGTGACAAGTGCCGCGCTATCGCGGTATATCGTTCCTTGAATATGCGCAATGGTCTCGGCCGCCACCATAAAGCGATCTGAAACGAGGCGAGATAGGCCGCCGGTATTAGCCGGTACGAACCAGCCGAGCGGTAGCGTTGCTAATTTATCGCCCACAGTCGTGTGCGCGGCTCGGATGAAATCCAAGGCCGTGTGGTAAGAGGCCATGGTTGCGAAAAATCGTAGCGCAAAAGCTACGAGCGCAATTGCCAAAAGCGTCCACATCCATGGTGCGATCGTCGTATCCCCATCGAGTGCCTTTGTAAGTGGCACGAGCGTGAGAACGGCGAGGCCATCAAGCACGCCAACGATAAGCGATAGACAAGCATACCTTTTATTGAGCTTATGGCCTACAGGACTTTGCAGCTTTTTGACACTGCGAGTGAGTAGCGGATCACGAAGACGCGAACTAACAGGCGTAGTGGCATTAGACATGAGAATTATCCTTCATAGGCTTGAGGCAGATTATTTGGTCTGCTCCTTGGATGGACTCCGGCTTGTGGGCGATGACTAAGACGGTCTTGCCTCTGACGAGTGTGGCTAGAGCTGCTTGAATTTCTGCTTCGCAGTCAGGATCAGTTGCCGCAGTAGCTTCATCCAGGATCAAGATTGGGGCATTGGTAATGATTGCCCGGGCAATAGAAATGCGTTGCTGTTGTCCACCGGATAAAGAGGTGTCCTCACCAACAACGGTGTCGAGCCCAGCCGGTAAAGCGCGAATATCAGCAGCTATGTGCGCAGCCTCTGCGGCTTGCCAGATCTCTTCATCGCGGGCTTCTGGGCGTGCAAGGCGAATGTTTTCCCGAATACTCATACGCAGTAAGTGAGGATCTTGTAAGACGAAAGCCACAATGCGGTACAAACTGTCGAAAGTGAGATCACGGATATCCACGTTGTTGATAGTGATTGTGCCCGAATCTGGATCCTGGAAACGCGCCAACATCGTTGCTGCTGTGGATTTGCCAGACCCGGAGGGGCCAATCAATGCCGTGACAGTGCCTGCATTTAGTTGCGCAGAAAAGTCTTGGAGGACTGGTGTGTCTGGGGCGTAGCTAAAGCTGACCTTATGGAACTCCACCTCCATGTCTTGACTACTGGCATCGAGGCTCTTTTGGCCTTCTTTCACATGGGAAATTGTCATGACTTCATCAAGGCGCAACGCCGCATTGCCAGCGAGCTGGTAAGACCACATCATTTGGCCGACGGTTTGAATCGTGCCCGGGAGCACCAGCGCAATTAACGTTGTTGCGATGACTTCAGCGACCGTGACATAGCCACCAGCTATCAGCAGGGAACCGACTCCTAGATTGATAAGGATGAGGACAGGAACCGCCACCACAGACTCTGAGATTGCGGAAACACGCAGAAGCGGACGTACCCACTCGTAATAGAATTCCGCGAATTTTTGGGCAGCTTCGCGATATCGAGCGTGGGCTTTGCCAACGGTGCCGAAAGCCTTGACGACGGAAATACCTTCGGAGAACTCCACCGCAGTCGCAGAGACCTCACCCAGATAATTATCCATTTCCGCAGTTTTTGTGCCCATATCTTTCATTGAATATGCTTGGATTGCTAGGAAAATGGGCACAGTGGCAATAGAAAGTAGACCAAGGCGCCAATCCAAGATAAAGGCATAAACCAGAAGCGCGAGGGGCGTAAAGATCGCGGCGACCTTCTCTACAGGAGCATGGGCTGTCAGGGTGTGCAGAGTTAACGTATCGTCCTCGACGGCTTTGCGGACTTTGCCGGAATTAGTCTGGCTAAACCACGAGAGTGGTGCTTTCGCAATAGCGGTAATAATTCGGCGCCGGTTAATCCCCACCAACTTTGCATCAGCGAAGTGGGTGATTGCAAGGGCAAGGAAATAGAAGAATAGCTGGCCCAAAAATGCAGCAAGTAGCCATTTCACAATGGACGCGACGTCATCAGTATTGCCGTCGATTAGAGCATTTCCCAGTGCCACCAACGCGACGTAGGGTGCTACGGCGAGTACCGAGGATATAAGCGCGAGAAACTGTGCGAAGTAGATGGTTGTTTGCACTGGGGCCAGTAGTTTTTTTAGAGCGACCTGGCCGGCTTTTAGTTTTGCGCGAGCCTCTTCTTCCGGTGACGCACCGTGTGATTCTGGTGCGTGGGTTCCGCTTGATTCTGTGGAACTTTGTTTTAGTTCAGACATTTCTTTCTCAATTCTTGTTGATGTCAGTCATATCGATGATTCTGGTGACTGATTCTTGGATGAATTCGTGGTCATGGGTGATGACGATGACCACTGCTCCGCTTGCTGCAAGAGATCGAAGTAGCGCAGAGATGGATTGCAGTTGGCGCCAGCCCACGCCAGAGGTAGGTTCATCGAAGATGTAGATCGCTGCTTGCTCGGCTTGGGCTGAAGCTATGGCTAAGCGTTGCCGTTGCCCACCGGACAGAGACTGCGGATGCCGTTGGGCCATTCCTGCCAGATCGAGGCGATGGAGAATCTCATTGACATCGATGTGGTCCCGCTTCTTCTTTGCCAGTCCGAGCGTGACTTCTTCTTCGGTGGTGGCTGCGAATAATTGGCGGCCAACATCTTGCATCACCATATACGCGGCACGTCTGCGGGCAGCCGCTCCTACTCGTTTGCTGTTCAAACGGAGACTACCGCCGCGTTTGGGAGAAGCAAGACCACAAATGATCCTGGCGAGGGTGGTTTTTCCAGCGCCGTTGGGCCCGATTAAGGCGGTGACTTCGCCGCTGGGGAAAAATGCGTGGTCAATGTTTAACACCTCATGTGCGCCATAAGAAAAACAGATGTTGCTTAGCTCGAGTCCGCTCCGCTGGGGATCGGCGTTTTCGAGCGTGGGTGGTACCGGCACGCTCGCGGGCAGGGGAACATGGTGTAAGCTGCGTAGCCCCAATTGTTTGCGTTCGGGTTCGTCTAAGGCATAAAACTCCTGAGCGCGGAAACTCCGCGTTATTTTTCCCTGAGTCAAGTAAATAACTTGGTCAGCGATATCTTTTAAGAAAAAGAGACGGTGATCAGCGATAATGATCGTTGTGCCTAATTCCTTCAAGCGGTGTAGCACGCGTGCAAGAATATCGATGCTTTCCATGGAGAGATTGGACGTGGGTTCATCGAGAAGCACGAGACTGCCCGGGGACACAAGCGCGCATGCGCATGCCACGGTTTGTAACTGCCCACCGGATAATTCTTTGAATCGCCGGCCCCGAAGATCCTTAATGCCTAGTAGCTCGACCGCTGATTGAATCCTCGACTCAATTTCTTTGGGATCTACACCAAGGTTTTCTAGCCCGAAGGCCAATTCTGCATTGACGCTTTCAGTGAAAAATTGTGTCCTTGGATTCTGGAATACTGAGGCGCTGAACTCGATGGCTCGGGACAGCGGTTCTTCCGCAGGGTTAAAAGCCTGGTCATCCTTTATAATAGTGATGGTGCCTAGTAGCTCTCCTGGATTGAAATGGGGGATGAGTCCGTTGATCAACTTGAGTACCGTGGACTTTCCCGATCCGGAATCACCGGTAATCAGTAGACACTGTCCTGGAGAGACAGAAAAAGACACATCAGATACACCTTGAATGCCTGGCCGAGCGCCCAATGGATATGTAAAAGAAGCGTTGTGGGCGTTTACACTGGTTGCGATACTGCGTTCGTTCATAAGTGGACCTCCGTGGGGAGCCAGACAGAGGCAACAATGAGGCCCAACCCAGCTAGTGCAGTTGCATCGACAAGCTTGAAGGAAAGATCGGCGGTGGTGGTTGGGCGTGTGGGGCCTCCCAATCCGCGGACAAGAGCAGAGGCAGCGAGCTCATCACCAGCGCGGACGACGGCGCCTAATAGGGGGATGATCAGCATCGCGGACGATTGTGTGGGCTGTGTGATCCAGCTTTTTACTCCAGGCTGGAGACCCCGAAGGACCATGGCATCGCGGATGGCTTTGGCTTCTGCCACGATGATCGGCAAAACGCGCAGGAATACCGCCGGTGGAATGGTGACCCAGCCTGGTAAACGCAGGTCCCGCAGTGCTGAGGTCAACGTGGATGGTGTGAGAGTGAGCAAGCCGAATGCGCCGATGGACATGCTGATGACAAAACGGCTTAGCCACGAAAAAATTGCCGCTGAAAAAGCGAAAAATGTGGAGCCAGGAAGCTGTAATAGGCCCCAATACCCTAGATAGGATAATGCAAAAGCGAACAGACATATAAGACCATAGTGTGGCTTTACTGTAGCTAGTGCGATGGAGCTGAAGGCGATAGAAATCAGCAGTGTCGGTAGGTGGCCGTGGCTGAGAGCTACCGCATTGATTACTAGAACAGAAAGCAGCACGGTCCGTGGATCGATCGAAGATCGACGAAGCACGCCCTGTTTTTGCAGGCTCACAGGAGACCAGCGCTTTCAAAGTGTTTGCGGCTGACGCGAACTCCGACCTTTCCTCCGATAAAGCCGACGATGAGCGCACAAATGGCCAGTACTCCAATGGTCCATGGCTGGAAGATATCCGACATAGCATCGGCGTATTCTTGACCCATTTGGTCTGCGATATCGACGTAGTATGAGTCCGTATCCAGAATTAGCGGGATAAAAGGCAAAGAAATCCAGACACAGAAGATGCCGTAGGCAATAGGGAAGGACTTGGCAATACTGAGGTGGCTTTTTGTAATAATCAAATCTGCGATAAACCCAAGAATTATGCTTCCCAGCAAGGTCCAGAAGTAGTGTCCGGTGAGCATGAATGCTAATCCGTTAATACCACCGACGAGGGTGAAAGCACCCATTTTGGACGTGCGGACGGCATAAAGCGCTAGCACGATTCCGTTTGCGATTGCCGCGATAAACCATCCAATAAACATGAATTGTGGTCCTGCGAATCCAATCATTCCGCTTATAAAGGTGATTACAAAGTAAAGTGCAGCAAAGATGCCAGCGTTGATGAGATCTTTGGTGTTTAAACGTGCCGTCGACCCACTGGATGAGCTTGTACTCCGTGCGGGCGTAGAGGACTGTTTGGTCATAGTAAACCTCGATTCATGAAAATCAGGCAAGGTAAGGCTTGCCTAATACATATAATACTGTTTATAAACTATTTCTAGTATTGATCTGAAGGTTCACCCTTAATGGGGGCGAATGCAGATAAGCGGACATCAAACCAGAGCACGACTACCGACTACGCACCGACAAAGTAGGCACGAACGGCAAGACAGCACTGCGATGGGGCGACAAACTACGCCGCCTCTACATCGGACGCCGATGGGGCGGAGAACCCATCACCATGGTCTGCGTCGACAACCACGTCGACATCAAAATAACCGCCACCGGGGCACAAATCGCCGCCTACACACGCACCGAGGAAAAGATCTATTACAACAAGAAAGACAACGAACTCAACCCCAACGGGGCAACTAAAAACAAAAAATTTCGAGACACCGACCGGAACGATGTCTCGAGACTTCACAGCGTGCCCCAGAGAGGATTCGAACCTCCGACACCGGCTTTAGGAGAGCCGTGCTCTATCCCCTGAGCTACTGGGGCAGGGGGTGCGTTGCGCACCTAGGTAAGACTAGCAGCCCTGCTTAGGGCGGCGGTAAACGCGTGGCCTTTGGTCGCGCTGGCTGCGGGGGGCTTATTCGCTGGCCAGCTCCGCGTACTTGGCGCGGACCTCGCTAGCAGCGGGATTGGTGGCGTGGGTGCCGTCGGAGTAGAGGACGGTGGGCACGATGCGGTTGCCGTCGTTGACGGACTCAATCCACGCGTTGATGTCTTCGGTGCCTTCGGCTTCGGCGTCGACAAGCGCGTGCGGGGTCTCCGTGCGGTTGAGTGCGGAAATGAGGCGCTGGCAGAACGGGCACCAGTCGGCAAAGAAGATGGTGACGTGCTCAGTGGTTTCGGGAGCGGCAACGTTAGTGCTCATTAGGCAGCAGCCTTTCTGTCGTAGGTGAGGAAACGGTATTTCATCGGCAGCTCGCTAGGCGGCTGGCCGGGGATGGTGAGGTGTCCGGACTGTGAGGTCAGCCAGTCGCTATCGGCAGACAAGCTGAACTCATCCGGTACGGAGGGGGCGTGCACGGCATCGTCGCCGTAGGCATCGCCGACCTGCACACCCATGAGGGTGAGCTCTATGGTGTCCACGCGGTCGAGAGCGGAGTTGTAGAGTTGGCCGCCGCCGATAATCCAGGCGTCGCCAGGCGTGGCATCAAGCGCGGCATCGAGGTTATCCACCACGGTGGCGCCCGCAGACCACTCGCCGGGTTCATGGCTGGACAGCACGATGTTGTCCCGGCCCGGAAGTGGGCGGAACTTGGGGTTGAGGGATTCCCACGTCTTGCGGCCCATGATGACAGGCGCGCCCATGGTCACTTCTTTGAAGTGCTTCAGGTCCTCCGGCACGTGCCAAGGCATGACCACGCCGTCACCGATGACCCCGTCGAGGGACTGGGCCCAGATTGCGCCCAGCATTAGACCGACACCTGTGCCTTGATGGTGGGGTGGGGGTCGTAGCCGATGGCCTCAAAATCCTTGAAGTCATAGTCAAAGAGGCTCTCAGACTTGTGGAGCTTGAGCTGCGGGTACTCGCGGGGCTCGCGGGAGAGCTGCTCCTTAACCTGCTCGATGTGGTCGTTGTAGATGTGGCAATCTCCGCCGGTCCAGATGAGCTCGCCTACCTCTAAACCTGCTTGCTGGGCAAACATGTGGGTCAGCGCGGCATAGGAAGCCAAGTTGAAGGGCACTCCCAAGAACATGTCTGCCGAGCGCTGGTAGACCTGCATGGAGAGCTTGCCGTCAGCGACATAGAGCTGGAAAAGCAGATGGCAGGGCATGAGCGCCATCTTGTCCAGCTCAGAGACGTTCCACGCGGAGACCAGGTTGCGGCGCGAGTCCGGGTTGTTCTTGAGCGTGTCCAGGGCGACCTGGATCTGGTCGATGTGCCGGCCATCCGGAGTGGGCCAGGAGCGCCACTGCACGCCGTAGACAGGGCCCAGCTCACCGTCCTCATCGGCCCACTCGTTCCAGATGCGGACCTTGTTCTCCTGCAGCCACTTTACGTTGGAGTCGCCGCGCAGGAACCACAGCAGCTCACCAATCACGCCGTGGAAGTAGACCTTCTTGGTGGTCAGCAGGGGAAAAGACTCCGCCAGGTTATAGCGAAGTTGGGCACCGAACAGGGAGAGGGTGCCGGTGCCAGTGCGGTCGCCCTTGGGTGCGCCATCTTCGAGGACACGGCGCAGGAGGTCCTCGTACGGTGTTTTGAGGGATGAAGAAGCAGTGGGAGTTTCACTCATGACGTCCAAGTGTAGAGCGTTCAAAAAGTCTTAGGTAGTGAGGTAGGGCTACTAGTTGTTGGATTTGTCACTACGCCGACTGAGCTTGATGAATAGCCTTTAATGCTTCGTCGGTTGGGGTCGCCTGCCATGAGGACTTAGCTCCGGTAAGAATGGAGGGACGGTCCCACAGGTATCTCATTTCTTGTAGGCCTCGCAGGTCCGTGCTGACAATGCCACCTAGCTTCAGCATCCATGGGCGAATCGTGATGGGGGAGTGTTGGCATCCGGCGCTTCGAGCAAATTCAGCTTGGGTGAGCGCGGGCGCGCAAGGCGTGGAAACTATAGGAGGTGTCGATTCGTCCAGTAGTGCGTCAGCTAGCGCACGGGCGAAGTCGGGAAGGTACGTGACCGAGTGTTTAGCGTGTGCGTTAAAAAGAGCAAGGGGACGCTTCTTCCCGATGATGAGCTGATGGTAAACGCATCCGGGGCCGGCATCTGGTCCGTACAGATCGGCCGCGATTACCGAGGTAGTGCGCGAGGGAGAGGCTAAGCGGTTCTCGATTAGGGTCGCTCGAACACTGGGTTTACCATTGTGGGATCGGGTGAGGGGCGTGTCAGGCGAAATTACCTCGTAAGTCTGGTCGAATCCATACATCGATTCGGGAAAGACAACGGGGATGCCCCGTTGGGCGGCTACCTCTAGCACGGTTTCTTCAGCTGGAATGAGCAGGTCGCGCCACTTTTGTGCGTCGTATGGGGCATGGATGCAGTGGGCAATTCCGTCGATCTGTTCTGGGTAGGCGTCACTGTGTGTTGCATCGCCTTTCTTGAACTGCACGTTCCCACTGGCGGCGAAATGGGGCTGCCGCCGCGTCATGATTGTGCATGTGTGCCCTCTTTTGGTGAGTTCGCGTGAAAGTGATCGGCCCACGGGGCCTGCCCCGGTGATGAGAAAATGCATTAGGTGACCTCTGCTCTAAATAGTGACTAGTGCTCTCTAATTCTATAATTGCAGTTATTCAGATTCAAGAGCAGTGCTCTCTTTCTTGTTGATATAGTTTCTATATGTCAATGACCCCAAGAGCGCGTGCTCGCGAACAGACGATGTTGCGCATTGTTGAGGTAGGGTGGGAGCAGCTTGATAAAGGCGGCCCAGAAGCCTTGAATCTTCGTGCAATTGCACGTGATTTGGGGATAGTTTCTTCGGGTATCTACCGCTATGTGCCCGACAGGGCCCACCTATTAACGATGCTGATCGTTGATGCGTTTGAAGCACTTGATGATGCCGTTGTGCGGGGAATCGGTGAGGCTACTGAGACGCGGGACAGATTTCTGCGCCTTGTGTTTGCTATGAGGGCGTGGGCTTTGGAGTTTCCTCAAAGGTGGGCGCTAATTTATGGCACGCCCATCATTGGATACGAAGCGCCAGCTTCAGAGACTACGGTCGCGGGTACAAAAGTTAGTCGGCGTCTGGCCGAGTTGTTAACTGAGGCCTCGGTTGAACAGTTAGAACCGCGTTCCTCTCAGTTCTCGCGCGACCTTGCCGCAGCCGCTGATGAGCTTGATGTAGAACTTTCCGCTGACGTCATGGAAAAGGCGCTTGAAGCGTGGATAAGTATTATTGGCGTAATAAATGCCGAGGTATTTGGATACCTCGGCAAAGACACGCTGCATGACCACCACGAATTAAATGCTCGAATGGTCTCTCGTCTTGCAGACGAGTTGGGAATTTGACTTAGCGGCGCTGCGTAGGAGGGGAACGCCGCACAAGAAACCTAGTAACCGCCGTTGGCCTCCGCGTAGGCGGCGGCGTGCTCCAGAATCTCGTCTGCTAGCTCCGGGCGGCAGATCAGCAGATCCGGGATGAAGGTGTCTTCGTTATTGAACTTGATGGGGGAGCCGTCCAGACGCGAGCAGTGGAGGCCCGCAGCTAGGGCCACGCCCACCGGGGCGGCCTGGTCCCACTCGTACTGGCCACCGGCGTGGATATAGGCATCATAGTCACCCAAGAGCACATGGATGGCCTTCGCGCCCGCGGAGCCCGCGCCGACAGTTTCAAAGCCCATCTTCTCCGCGACATAACCCGCAACCTTTGGCGGGCGGTTGCGGGAAACCACGAACTTCTTGGACAGCGGGCCCGTTACCGCGCGCACATCGGAGGACTTAAAGGTCACGCCCATGTCCGGCATTCCGACGGCCGCGTGGATCGGGGTGCCGTTTTCTACCAGCGCGATGTGGACGGCCCAGTCCTGTCGGCCGGTAGCGAACTCCTTGGTGCCGTCGAGCGGGTCAATGATCCACACGCGGTCCTTCTTCAAACGGCTCAAATCATCGGCGGCCTCCTCCGACAGGACGCCGTCCTGTGGGCGGTGCTGCTCAAGGACGCGGGCGATCCATTCCTGAGCGGCTTCATCGCCGGCATCACCCAGCGCCAAGCCGCGCAGCAGGCCACCGTTGCGCACGCCTTTGAGGATCTCGCCACAGCCATCGGCGAGGGAGTTGGTTAGACGGGAATCAGAAATCTCAACGGTCATAGTGACCAGATTAGCGCGCGCGATACAGTAGGGCATGTCTAAAAACGTTCTGGCGAAGTTCCGCCCGCAGGTGGCCGGTTGGTTCCAGGACGTTTTCGCCGCCCCCACCCCGGTCCAAGAGCAGGCGTGGAAGGCGATTTCCGGCGGCGCGAACGCACTGGTTGTAGCACCAACCGGTTCCGGTAAGACGCTCGCGGCTTTCCTGTGGGCTTTGAATTCCTTGGTGGAGCGCGAAGGCCAGACCGCGCTGCCGCTGAGCAATGAGCCCTCCCGCGAGGGCGCTCATGCCGGCGTGAGAGTGCTGTATATCTCACCTCTCAAGGCCCTGGGCGTGGACGTGGAGAACAATCTGCGCGCCCCGCTCAACGGCATTGCCCGCACCGCCGAACGGCTGGGCCTGGAGGTGCCGGATATTACCGTTGGCGTGCGCTCCGGGGATACCCCGCAGGCAGAGCGTGCTCGGCAGGTGCGCAAGCCACCGGACATCCTCATCACCACGCCGGAATCGGCTTACTTGATGCTCACCTCCAAGGCGGCGGGGATTTTGAAGACCGTGGATACCGTCATCATCGATGAGATCCACGCCCTGGCCGGTACCAAACGCGGCGTGCACCTGGCGCTGACTTTGGAGCGCCTCGGGCTCATCGCCGGGGAATTTCAACGCATTGGATTGTCGGCGACGGTGCGTCCGCTGAGTGCCGTCGCCAACTTTTTGGGCGGCGACCGTCCCGTGGACATCATCGCGCCACCGGCGAAGAAGCGATGGCAGCTCGACGTCCACGTGCCGGTCGAGGACATGTCGGACCTGCCCACCCCGGAGCAGGGCTCGCCCATCGGGGAGGCGACTGTCGACGACCCCCTTGGCATCACCGAAGGCCCCCAGGATGCGATGCGCGTGCACGCGTATCGCAAGGAAGAAGGCGGGGCAGGAGACTCCGCCCTGCCCACGGCGAAGTCCATCTGGCCCTTCATCGAGGAAGAGCTCTACGCCGAAGTCATGGAGCACCGCTCCACCCTCGTCTTCGTCAACTCGCGCCGCACCGCCGAGCGGCTCACCAGCCGGCTCAACGAGCTTTATGCCCAGGAGCACGACCCGGAGTCCTTGAGCCCGGCCACCCGGCGCGACCCAGCCCAGCTGATGAAGCAGGTCGACGTCGCCGGGAAGGCCCCGGCCGTCATCGCTCGTGCGCACCACGGTTCGGTATCCAAGGACGAGCGCGCGCTGACGGAGACCATGCTCAAAGAGGGAACCCTCAAGGCCGTGGTGGCCACGAGCTCCCTGGAGCTGGGCATCGACATGGGTGCGGTGGAGCTGGTGGTGCAGGTGGAATCCCCGCCGTCGGTGGCCTCGGGCCTGCAGCGCGTGGGCCGCGCCGGGCACTCCGTGGGCGCGGTCTCTCATGGCTCCTTCTATCCCAAGCACCGCGCGGACCTCGTGCAATCAGCACTCACCGTCGCCCGCATGGAGGAGGGCCTCATCGAAGAGATGCACTCCCCGCGCAACCCTTTGGATGTCTTGGCACAGCAGACGGTGGCGGCGGTGGTGGCGTCGGCAAGCGCGGGCACGAGTGAGGGACTCGAGGCCGACGCTTGGTACGAAACCGTGCGCCGCGCCTGGCCCTATAAGGACCTGGCGCGCGAGGTCTTCGACTCCGTGCTGGACCTGGTCAGTGGTGTGTACCCCTCGACGGACTTTGCTGAGCTGAAGCCGCGGGTGGTCTATGACCGCGTGACGGGCGTGCTCACTCCGCGCCCCGGCGCGCAGCGCGTGGCGGTGACCAACGGCGGCACCATCCCGGACCGCGGCATGTTTGGGGTGTTCCTCGTGGGCGGCGAGGAGAAATCGCCGCGCCGCGTGGGCGAGCTCGATGAGGAAATGGTCTATGAAACCCGGGTGGGGGATATCTTTACGCTTGGCGCGACGAGCTGGCGCGTGGAGGAGATTACGCGCGACCAGGTGCTGGTGACACCCGCGCCGGGGCACACGGGGCGTTTGCCTTTCTGGAATGGTGACTCCGCGGGGCGGCCGTATGAGCTGGGCAAGGCGTTGGGCGCATTCCGGAGAGAGGCATACGCGGATCCGTCCGTGGTGCGCGACGCTGATGAGCGCGCCCGGCGTAACATCGCCGCCTACCTGCACGAGCAGAACGAGGCCACCGGGCTCATCCCGGATGAGAAGACGCTGCTGCTGGAGCGCTTCACGGATGAGCTGGGGGATTGGCGCGTGCTGCTGCACACCCCGTTTGGTCGGCCGGTGAATGCGGCGTGGGCGCTGGCGGTGGGGCAGCGCGTGGCGGAGCGCACCGGGATGGATGCGCAGGCGGTGGCGGGCGATGATGGCATCGTGCTGCGCCTGCCGCAGGGGGAGGCGGACCCGGATGCAGCGCTCTTTCTTTTCGACGCCGATGAGATCGCCGACATTGTCACCGAGCAGGTGGGAAACTCCGCGCTCTTTGCTTCCCGGTTTAGGGAGTGCGCGGCGCGTGCGCTGCTTCTGCCGCGGCGTAACCCGGGCAAGCGCGCGCCCTTGTGGCAGCAACGCCAGCGCGCGGAGCAGCTTCTCGACGTCGCCCGCAACTACCCCTCGTTCCCCATCATCCTGGAGACCGTGCGCGAGTGCGTGCAGGATGTCTATGACCTGCCGGCGCTCACGGAGGTCATGCGGGAGCTGGCGCACCGCCGCGTGCGCATCGCGGAGGTCACCACGGAGCAGCCTTCGCCTTTCGCGTCCTCGCTGCTGTTCAACTACACCGGCGCGTTCATGTACGAGGGGGACTCGCCCCTAGCGGAAAAGCGCGCAGCGGCCTTGGCATTGGACTCGGCGCTGTTGGCGAAGCTGTTGGGCACGGTGGAGCTGCGCGAGCTTCTCGACGGCTCCATCATCGCCGAAGTCCACGCCCAGCTGCAGCGCACCACTCCGGAACGTCAGGCGCGCACCACTGAGGAGGTCGCGGACCTGCTGCGCGTGCTCGGCCCCATCCCGGTCGAGGAATTCGGTGCGCACGCCACGGTGCCACTCAGCGCACTCGATGCGCTCGGTGCACGCATTATGCGGGTGCGCATCAACGGCCGCGAGCACGTGGCGCAAGCGCTCGATGCGCCGCTGCTTCGCGACGGTCTCGGCATCCCCGTTCCGCCCGGTATTCCTGCACAGCAGGCCACGATTACCGATGCCGTCGATCAGCTGGTTAGCCGCTGGGCGCGCACGCGCGGGCCCTTTGTGGCGCGCGATGTGCAGGAAGCTTTTGGCCTGTCAGCCGCGGTGGCGCACTCGACGCTGAATGGGCTGGATTCCATCCTGGCGGGGCACTACCGCCAGGGCGTGGAGGAGCAGGAGTACTGCGCGGCGGAGGTGCTCAAGGTCATCCGCTCGCGCTCGCTGGCGGCTGCCCGAGCTGCCACGCAGCCTGTTTCTCCCGCGGCCTTCGGGCGCTTCCTGCCGGATTGGCAACAGGTGGCGGCGGTGGGCCGGCGCCCAGTGCTGCGCGGGGTGGACGGCGTCTTCGCCGTCATCGAGCAGCTGGCCGGCGTGCGCCTGCCGGCCTCGGCCTGGGAGAGCCTCATCCTTCCTGCGCGCGTCGGGGATTATTCGCCGACGATGCTCGATGAGCTCACCGCCAGCGGCGAGGTTCTCATCGTGGGCGCGGGCAAGGCCGGCTCCAACGACCCGTGGATCATGCTGCTGCCGGTGGATTATGCCGCGCAGCTCGCCCCGCAGATCTCTGCGGAGGAGGTGGGCTTGTCCATGCTGCAAACCCAGCTGCTGGAGGCTTTGCAGGGCGGCGGTAGCTACCTCATCTCCGATATTCAACCGCAGCTGAGCGGCACACCCGAGGAGGTCCGGGAGGCGCTCTGGGGCTTGGTGGAAGCAGGTCTGGTCAGCCCCGATTCCTTCGCTCCTATCCGGGCCCACCTGGCCGCAGGTGGGCGCGCCGGGCGTGCGGCGCATCGCGCGCGGCGTCGGCCAACGCGCTCGCGCCTGCGCATGGGGCGCACGTCCTTTGCGCAAGCGCACAATGCCTCGAGTACGCCGACCGCGCCCGACGTGGTGGGGCGGTGGTCGTTGTCCGTTCCCGCGGCCACCGATGCCACGTCGCGTTCCATCGCGCACGGCGAGGCCTGGCTGGACCGCTACGGCGTGCTCACCCGCGGATCCGTGGTGGCTGAGGACGTCCTGGGCGGTTTCGCCCTGGCTTATAAGGTGCTCTCCGGTTTTGAGGAATCTGGCAAGGCCATGCGCGGCTATGTCATTGAAGGCTTGGGCGCCGCGCAGTTCTCCACGCCTGCGGTCATTGACCGCCTGCGCGGGGTGGATGATTCCCCCGATGTCACGGGCTGGCCGTCCGGTACCCGCGAGCCGCAGACTTATGTTCTAGCCGCGACCGACCCTGCGAACCCCTATGGCGCGGCGCTGTCCTGGCCACCCGCTGATGCTGGCGAATCAGCGGCCCGTCCCACCCGCGCCGCGGGTGCTTTAGTGGTGCTCATGGATGGCCTGCCCGTAGCCCACCTGACTCGCGGCGGAAAGACCTTGACCACGTTCTTCAACGCTTTGCCCGAGGGCATCGAGCGCACCGAGGTACTAGCCGCAGTGCTTGCAGGCCTCAACGAGCTGGTGGCCGCTGGGCGCTTGGGCAAGCTGGTCATTGAGAAGGCGAACGGGCGGCCCATCTTCGAATCAAAGCTGGGCGGCGAGCTGCGCACACTAGGGGCGGCACTGACCCCGAAGGGCGTGCGGATTACTGGATCTGCCCACACCGCCTCTTCCGGCCGTGCAGGACAGCACGGCCAATCTGGAGAAGCCGCGCGCTCCGCCGAGCCTTACCGTCCCGCACGTCGCGGCGGGCGCCGCGCCGCCGAGGCGATGGAGGAGCTTTCCTTCGATGATCCGGAGGATTCCACTGAGTCTGGTGGCCCATCGACTGCACCGGGAAGCCCAGGCGGCTTCCGCCCGCGCCGCCGACGCCGCTGAATGATATTCACCTTCATTTAGCCCACGGGCTTTTCATGGGTCTAACCTCAAAAGCTGATAGCCCAATAGAAAAGGAGTCTTGTTTCCATGCGGCTAAAGCGCCAACTACCTAACGTGTCCGAGCTCAAGAACCTCATGCGGTTCGAAGCACCCAACCTCGACCGCCGGGCTGCCCGCCTGGCAGAGGCCGCTGATGTGTGGGACCTGCGCAAGATTGCCAAGCGCCGCACACCCAAGGCGGCCTTTGACTACGTCGATGGTGCAGCCCGCGATGAGGTTAGCTACCAGGAATCTCGCGATTTCTTCCGCGATGTTCGCCTCATGCCCAACGTGCTCAACGGCGCGCACGACATCAGCCTTGGCACCGAGATCGCCGGCGAGCCGGCAGCATTGCCCTTCGGCATCGCGCCGACCGGCTTTACCCGCTTCATGCATGCCGAAGGCGAGGACGCTGGTTCCCAAGCCGCCCGCGACGCAGGCATCCCGTTTACGCTCTCCACGATGGGCACGCGCTCGGTCGAGGAGGTCGCGGCGTCGCAAGGCAATAGCGGACGCCGCTGGTTCCAGCTTTATCTGTGGAAGGACCACTCTGCCTGCCAAGAACTCATCGAGCGCGCTGCCGCCAATGGATACGACACCCTCGTGGTTACCGTGGACACGCCCGTGGCGGGCCAGCGCCTGCGCGATACCCGCAACGGAATGCGCATCCCGCCGCGCCTGACCGCCGGCACGGTCTTCGATGCCGCGTGGCGCCCCGAGTGGTGGTTCAACTTTCTCACCACGGACCCAGTTACCTTCGCGTCGTTGACCTCGACCACCGGCACCCTGGGCGAGCTTGTCAACACCATGTTCGACCCAGGCCTCAACTTCGAGGACCTGGCGTGGATTCGCAAGCAGTGGACGGGCAAGCTCTTCGTCAAGGGAATCGTCAATCCCGAGGACGCGCGCAAGGTCATTGACCTTGGTGCCGACGGCATCGTGGTGTCCTCCCACGGCGGGCGCCAGCTCGACCGCGTGGTCAACACCCTCCAGGCCCTTGAGGCCGTGCGCGCAGAGGTGGGCCCGGACGTGGAAATCATCTACGACTCCGGCATCATGTCCGGCGTCGACATCGCCATTGCGCTGGCTCTGGGTGCGGACTTCGTCCTCATCGGCCGCGCTTACCTCTACGGGTTGATGGCCGGCGGCAAGCAAGGCGTCGACCGCGTCATCGAGCTGCTCGCGGAGGAGTTCAAGAACACCCTCCAGCTGCTCGGCGTGAAGAAGATCGAAGACCTATCCCGCCAGCACGTGGTCACCCCGTGGGAGCCGGGCGCGCTGGCATTCGGTGCGGGAAAGGACGCGCCGGTAGAGTAGGCACCCGTTCGGTGAGGAGGTTCTGCTGTGCCCGAGGGTGATTCCGTACTGCAGCTGTCGAACCGGCTGCAGTTCATGGACGGCCGGCGCGTGATCTCCTCCTCCCTGCGCGTGCCGCGCTATGCCACCGTGCGCTTCGACGGGCTGGTGTGCGAGGAGGTCTGGCCCTATGGCAAGCACCTCTTCATGGATTTCGGCGGCGAGCTCATCCTGCATACCCACCTCAAGATGGAGGGCACGTGGGCCATCCACTATGCCGGGGACCGCTGGCGCAAGCCCGGCCACAGCGCACGCGTGGTGCTGCAGATGGAGAACACCCCGCGCGATATTGAGTTGGTAGGGCATTGGCTAGGGCTGGTCGAGGTCTTTCCAGCCCGCGAGTTTGAGCAGCGCATGGCGCACCTGGGCCCAGACATCCTCGCGCCCGAGTGGTTAGACGGCGGCTTCGAGGAGGCCGTTCGCCGCATCGAATCACGCCCCGAGCGCAGCATCGGCGCCGCGCTCTTGGACCAGCGCAACGTGGCGGGTTTGGGCAACGAGTACCGCGCCGAGATCTGCTTCCTAGCCGGCGTTCATCCAGCAACACCGGTAGCGCTTGTCGACGTCCCTCATATCCTCACCATCTCCCGCCGCCTCATCTGGGCTAACCGGGACTCGCCGATACGCGTAACGACCGGCGTGAAGCGGGCAGGGGAGACCACGTACGTCTTCGGCCGCAACCGTCAGCGCTGTCGGCGCTGCGGCACGCTGATTGAGAAGTCCACGTTGGGAGGAGTGGACGCGGGCGGCGACGAAGGTGAGCTAGAACGCGTCATCTGGTGGTGCCCGCACTGCCAGCCGCATCGCTAGGCTGGGATGCATGAAGATCATTTTGAACATCATCTGGTTGGCAACTGGTGGCCTTGTCCTCGCACTGGGCTACTTTCTCCTAGGCATCCTGGCCTGCATCCCCGTCGTGACGATTCCCGCCGGTGTGGCCTCGATGCGTATGGCGAATTTCGCCCTGTGGCCCTTTGGGCGCTCCGTCATTCAACCGGTCAAAGGTACCGGCGGCATGTCTCGGTTCTCTAACGTTGTCTGGTTCCTTGTCGCTGGCCTGTGGCTGGCCATCGGCCACGTCACCACTGCAGCGGCGCAGGCCGTGACCATCGTGGGCATCCCGGTGGCTCTGGCCAACCTGAAGATGATCCCGGTGACGTGCTTCCCGTTCGGCCGCAAGATTGTGGACTCTGACCACATTCCGTTCGGCTGGGAGTCGATGATCAAGCTTTAGAGTTTCTGTCTCCGGTTGCGGGGTTGCCAAGGGTGCTTTAGTGTTCTGAGGCATGGGGGATTTAGAGACCTACTTCTCCTACCGCAACTCGGGGATTAAGTTGGTGGAGCAGGCGGTAGGAGGCGAGAAACGTTTACGCGCACTCGGCGCTGGACCGGCCGACGCCGCCGAACTGGCGCGCTTAAACTACATCTACTTCGGCGCCACCAAGTTCACGGGCAAGCAACGCACCGCCCGCAGCCGAGCTTTAGAACAAGGCCATGACCTGGCCACGCTGAGCCTTATTGAGTCCTACACGAAGAAGCTGAAGAATCAGCTTCATGTGTGGAACCTGCGTGTAAAGCTCGCCGGCACGCCCGCCCACAACATCCCCGCCGTGGCGGCTAAACGCCTCAAAGAGCTCAAGCCCAAACGTATTCCCACGCCCGGGGTGCGCATGACCTACCGTGCTGATGGGCCGCACTCGCTGACCATTACCGATGACCCTTTGACCGTCACTGAGATGCGCGGCGTGCTGGAATCCATCAACAAGGACAACCTGCTTGATGCTTCCAGGCACGTCTTCTTCAACAAATCTCACGGCGGTACCAAACCGGCGGTGCTCACCAGCGTGGTCGTTACCTTGGACAAGCTCGACAAGATTGTGAGCGGCGACGGTGATGACATCGTGCTCGAACTAACCAATGGCGGCCGCATGACCGGCACGGAATTTCTGAACTATAAGTTTGCCGAGATCGGCTACGTAACCCTCATCCACCCCACGATCGGGCCGGTGTGGCTGCACCGCATGAAACGTTTGGCCGGGTTTGAGCAGCGCATGATGGCCAGCGCCGAGCATCCCACCTGTGCCAGGAAGGGATGTAATAAACCTGCTGATTATGCCCAGGTACACCACCTCATCCCATGGAAAGCAGGAGGTACCACCGACCCGCCGAATCTGACAATGTTGTGTGCCTATCACAACGGCGTCAATGATGATGACCCGGAGAAACCCACCGGTGCCGGCTATGTCTTCCGACTACGCGGCGATGTGGATTACATCCCTCCCTGGGGAGAACCGATAACCGCCCAGGCTGCGTATCAAGCCGCACAACGCGGACTTGGACCGCGTGGCGGGTAAACCGCCACGCAGCACGAAGGACACGCAACGCAAAGGAAACGCACCACCACGCGGACGCCCACAGGGCCTCTGCGGCGTTGGCGATCCCACATCTCGATTGACGCGTTAAAACGCGTGAACCCCCGACCGTTCGGCCGGGGGGAGACGTCGCCAAGCAGTGCTTAACGGTGGTTGCGGTACCAACCGATCAGAGCATCGGTGGAGCCGTCGCCGGATGCGGCCTCCTCCTTGCCGGAGACTGCCGGTGCCAGGTCGTTGGCCTGCTGCTTGCCCAGCTCCACACCCCACTGGTCGAAGGAGTTGATGTCCCAGATGATGCCCTGGGTGAACACGATGTGCTCGTAGAGCGCGATGAGTGCGCCGAGGGTCTGCGGGGTGAGCTCCTCCGCCAGGATCGTGGTGGACGGGCGGTTGCCCGGCATCACCTTGTGCGGGACCACGGCCGGGTCCACGCCCTCGGCGGCAATCTCTTCCGCAGTCTTACCAAAAGCCAGAACCTTGGTCTGCGCGAAGAAGTTACCCATGAGCAGGTCATGCATGGAACCGGTGCCGTCTGCAGTAGGGAAGTCCTCCTTCGGGCGGGCAAAGCCGATGAAGTCCGCCGGGATGAGGCGGGTGCCCTGGTGCATGAGCTGGAAGAAGGCGTGCTGGCCATTGGTGCCCGGCTCGCCCCAGTAAATCTCACCGGTGCCGGTGGTGACAGCGGTGCCGTCGCGGCGCACGGACTTGCCGTTGGACTCCATAGTCAGCTGCTGCAGGTAGGCAGGGAAGCGTCCAAGGTCCTCGGAGTAAGGCAGCACCGCGTGGGTCTGCGCGCCGAAGAAGTTGGAGTACCAGACGCCGAGCAGACCCATGAGCACAGGTACGTTCTGCTCCATAGGCGCGGTGCGGAAGTGCTCATCCATGGCGTGGAAGCCCTCGAGGAAACGCATGAAGTCCAGTGGGCCAATGGTGCACATGAGCGACAGACCGATGGCGGAGTCGACGGAGTAGCGCCCGCCCACCCAGTTCCAGAAACCAAACATGTTCTGGGTGTCGATGCCGAACTCCGCGACCTTCTCCGCGTTGGTGGAGACCGCAACGAAGTGCTTGGCGACGGCCGACTCGTCACCATCAAACTGCTCAATCAGCCAGCGGCGCGCGGCGTGAGCGTTGGCCAGGGTTTCCTGAGTGGTGAAGGTCTTGGAAGCGACGATGAAGAGGGTGGATCCGGCATCGAGGCCGTCGAGAGTTGCGGCGAGATCCGCCGGGTCGACGTTGGAGACGAACTCCGCGCTAATGCCCGCTACCTCGTAGGAGCGCAGGGCCTTCGCGGCCATGGCCGGGCCCAAGTCGGAGCCGCCGATGCCGATGTTGACCACCTTCTTGATGGTGTGGCCCGTATGTCCCAGCCACGTGCCGGAGCGCAGCGCGGTGGCGAAGTCGCGCATGCGGCCTAAAGTTTCGTGGACGTCGGCAGCGACGTCCTGGCCGTCCACGCTCAAATCTTTTTCAACAGGCAGGCGCAGCGCGGTGTGCAGCACGGCGCGGTCCTCGGTGTTGTTGAGGTGCTCGCCGGCGAACATGGCGTCGCGGCGTCCCTCGACGTCGGCAGCTCGGGCGAGGTCCACCAGCGCGGTGACTACTTCCTCATCGATGAGGTTTTTCGACAGATCCACGTGCAGGCCCGCGGCGTCGAAAGAATAGTCTGCGGCGCGGGAAGCGGAGTTGGCAAAAAGCTCACGCAGGTTGAGGTCCTTCTTGCTTTCAAAAAGCGAGGTGAGCGCGGCCCACTGCGGCTGAGCGGTGATGTCCATTGCAAAAGCCTTTCTGGCAGGTAGCAGACATGAAACTTACTGTGTCCACCGTAGTCCAGAAACCCCTTCGCTGCCGAAGCAGAAGGCTGCACTGCGATGAACTAGGCGTAGAGCTTTAAATCGAATTGCTTCATCGTGTTTCCGATCTCCATGGCGCCCACTTCGACGTCAGAGGGGTCCTGGTCGTTGCCGAAGGACAGCACACCAACGGCCCAGAGTTTGCCGTCGATGGAAGCATAGACTGGTCCGCCACTGTCGCCTGGGGCGCTGTCATTGCCGAAAGTAAACAGCCCCTGATCCTCGTGGCGGTCGATGAAGTTGCCACAGGAGACTCCTCGCGTCGAGCCGGCGCGGCAAATTGTGGGCTTCGTCAAAGCTACCTCCTCAAGAGGCATCCATCCCGCCAAAGGAGCATTAAGGGCCGGTGACGTCGACACTTGTGCAGCTGGGTTGGAGACTTCGATAAGCGCGATGTCGGCCGAGTTAATCCTGTCCGTATTGGTATTACGGGCCTCTAACACCATTTCGCCGATCTTCACGTTGTCTCCAGCGCGATCCTTATAGAAAAAGGTGTCGCCCTTGTCCCCGCAGTGGCCGGCGGTGAGAATAAAGAGGCGCTCGCCATCGCCTACGAAGTGCCCGGCTGAACACCGATTATCGCCAGCGGCGTTATAAATAGCTGCTCCTGGCGTCAGCAACCCCACCGTCATGAAGTACTCAGCGGCTTCCGGCTGGGCCAAGTCCACGCGGGGATCAGGGCGCTCCGCTTGGGGGATTTCAGTGGTGTTATCCCAGAGAGAATTGCTGTCGAGGACCTCTTCCGAACCTCTATTTGTTCCGGAATCCTGTGTGCGGCCGGAATCGCCGACGGCGGGAAGGTTCAGGGTCGTGGTGGTAATGGAAGCGACGTGGGAGGAAGAACCGCTGCAGGCGGTCAGCACGAAGGCAGAACTAGCTGCGGCGAGAGTTGCAGCGAGACGAGAGAAAAAGCGCATGAAGAGAGAGTAGCTCACGACCAGGCGTGAGGAGCGGGCGTTGGGGACTATTCCGCGAGGTGCTTAGCTAGCCAAGCTTGCCGCGCCCCAACCGCAGCAGGGCAGAGGCGATGGCGGGGCCTTCCTCACCCAACTCGCTGCGGAATTCGTTGAGGATAGCGATTTCGCGGGTATGCACCAAACGGGTACCACCCGAACTCATTCGCGTCTTGCCAATGGTGCGGGAAATATCGGTGCGGCGCTTGATGGCGTCGAGAATAACGCGGTCGAGCCGGTTGATTTCTTCGCGGTAGCGCTGAATCTCGGCATCGCTCAGCGGGTCATCGGTGCCCGAGGGCATACGAATATCGAGGCCATTGTCCACGACGTTGGGGTCTTGGTGTTCGGGGCTCAAGCCCGAGTCAGGGGTGCCAGATTGTGAAGCGCTCATGTCTTCAGATTGTGCCACCACGTTCAAGCAAAGGGGAATTATGAGTCGTGACGTCGGTATTCGCAGATAAAAAGTGGTGTGGCAGGCAATGTCCGGTGGTGCTAGTAGGTTGGAGAGCATTATGAATAACAATTCTCCGTTTAGGCCTCGTTCTTCTTCTGATCCTTCCACTGACGCCACCGCTGGTGGCTTATTTCCCACGCCCGGACTCAACGCGGATGCCCCTTCCGGTCAGGGCTCCGATCCGTTGCTGGAAGGTTTAAACCCGCAACAAGAAGAGGCCGTGACGCATTCGGGCTCGCCGCTGCTCATCGTGGCCGGCGCGGGCTCGGGTAAGACCGCCGTGTTGACCCGCCGCATTGCCTATCTCATGCGCGAGCGTGGGGTCGCCCCGTGGCAGATCCTTGCCATCACCTTTACTAACAAGGCAGCCGCGGAGATGAAGGAGCGCGTGGGCCAGCTTGTCGGCCCCGTCGCAGAGCGGATGTGGGTGTCTACCTTCCACTCCATTTGCGTGCGTATCCTGCGCAATAACGCCCAACTGGTGCCGGGGTTGAACACCAATTTCACCATTTATGACGGCGATGATGCGCGCCGGCTGCTCACCATGATTGCAAAGGACATGCAGCTGGATCTGAAGAAGTATTCGGCACGTGTTCTGGCGAATCAGATTTCCAACCGCAAGAATGAGCTCGTCTCTCCGGAGCAGGCGCGCGCGGAGGCAGAGAGGACGAAGAATCCTTTCGAGCTCACTGTGGCGAGTGTGTACGAGGAATATCAGCGCCGCCTGCGTGCCGCGAACGCGGTGGACTTCGATGACCTTATCGGGGAAGTAGTGCGCATCTTTAACCAGCACCCGCAGGTAGTGGAGTTTTATCGTCGCCGCTTTAAGCATGTGCTTATCGACGAATACCAGGACACCAACCACGCGCAGTACGCGCTTGTTTCGGCCTTGGTGGGCAGGGGCGAGCTGCCGCCGGATGCTCCGGAACTGTGTGTGGTGGGTGATTCTGATCAGTCGATTTATGCCTTCCGCGGAGCCACCATCAGGAATATTCAGGAGTTCGAGCGGGACTACCCGCAGGCGCACACGATTCTGCTTGAGCAAAACTACCGTTCGACGCAGACCATTCTGAACGCGGCGAATGCGGTGATTGCGAAGAATGAGGGTCGCCGCGAGAAGAATCTGTGGACTGCCCACGGCCAAGGCGAAAAGATCGTCGGCTACGTGGCGGATAACGAGCACGACGAGGCGCGATACATCGCCTCGGAGATTGATTCCCTGGCGGATAAAGGCACGGCGTATTCGGATATTGCGGTGATGTACCGCACCAACAATGCCTCCCGCGCGTTGGAGGATATTTTCGTGCGCTCGGGCATCCCGTACAAGGTGGTCGGTGGCACGCGTTTCTACGAGCGCCGCGAGATCCGGGACATGGTGGCTTATCTGCGCATCATGGATAATCCGGATGACACGGTGAGCTTGCGCCGCATTATCAACGTGCCGAAGCGCGCTATTGGTGACAAGGCACAGGCACAGATCGCCCTGCACGCGGAGAACCTTGGCGTGAGCTTTGGGGCTGCTCTCCGCGATGCGGCAGCGGGCAAGGTCGCCGGGCTTGGCACACGAGCAGTGAATGCCGTAAGCAAATTCAACGAGATGATGGAGGGCGTGCGCGCGCAGATTCCGGGCATGGTCAATGAGGTGACGGGCCAGCCGGATTTGGGGGAGTTGCTCAACGCGCTTCTCGATGCCACCGGCTACCGCGCGGAGCTTGAAAACTCCAATGACCCGCAGGATGGGGCACGCCTCGACAACCTCAACGAGTTGGTATCGGTGGCGCGCGAGTTCAGCTCTGAGGCGGCCAATGAGATGGCCTTCTTGGGTGCAGACGCAGAGGAGGCCCCGGAGCTATCGGAAGGTGAAGCCGCGCCGGGCTCGCTTCAAGCCTTCCTCGAAAAGGTCTCGCTCGTGGCTGATGCGGACCAGATTCCGGATCATGAGTCCGGAGTAGTCACGCTGATGACCCTGCACACCGCGAAGGGCCTGGAGTTCCCAGTTGTCTTCCTCACCGGCTGGGAGGATGGCCAATTCCCGCACATGCGCTCCCTGGGGGACCCGAAGGAGCTCAGTGAGGAGCGCCGCCTTGCCTACGTGGGTATTACGCGCGCTAGGGAACAGCTCTACCTCACGCGCGCGATTCTCCGTTCGTCCTGGGGCAACCCGGTGACGAACCCGGCCAGCCGCTTCCTCGCCGAGGTCCCAGAGGACCTCATCGACTGGCGCCGTGAAGAACCAGACAGCTCGCTGTCCGGCGCGTGGGGTGGAGATGATTCCTACCAATACGGGCGAACCTTCGGCTCAGATAGTGGGTTCTTCCGTGGGGGCGGCTATGGCTCGCGGGGCGCTGCGTCTTCCCCTTCGCAGCGCTCGCGCAAGCCAGCTTCGGCAACATCGATGCCGAAGAATAACCATCTCAATTTAGTTGTGGGGGACCGTGTCAACCACGCGAAGTACGGGCTGGGCACGGTCATCGAAGCCTCCGGTACCGGCGCGCGTGCGACGGTCACCGTGGACTTTGGTTCAGCGGGCAAGGTCCGCCTCATGCTCATCGGCGGTGTGCCGATGGAAAAGCTTTAAAGCTTTAGATGAGGATGCCGCGCTCGCTGAACCAATCCACCGGATCAACGGCCGCGCCGCCGCCCGGGTGCACTTCGAAGTGCAGGTGCGGGCCGGTGGAGTGGCCCTCGTTGCCGATGACGGAGATCTGGTCGCCGGCCGAGACATGGTCACCAACTTTGACCAAGAGCTGATCACTGGGCATGTGGCCGTAGACGGTGATGGTGCCGTCGTCGTGCTGGATACGGATCCAGTTTCCGAAGCCTTGGGCTGCGCCGGAGGAGATGACCTCTCCGTCCATGACGGCGTAGATGGGCGTGCCGATTGGGTTCGCTACGTCGATGCCGTTGTGGAAGGAACCCCACCGCGGGCCAAAGCCAGAGGTAAAGGTTCCGGAGGTCGGAAAGACCACGGTATTACCGTTGGCATCCTGGCCGCGTGTAGGAGTGAGACCGGAGTGATCGCCCTGTGGGGCGAAGGCCTCGGCGAGACCAGGAATGCTGGAGGGATCGAGGACGATATCGAAGCCGTCCTGCGTGGAGTTGATCTCCGGGGTGGAGGCCCCGTTGAGGGCTCCGGCCGTGGACACGATTAGCCCGGAGAATGCTTTGAAGAGGTCGGCCTTGGAGTCTTCCTTGACTTCGATGTCGCCGGCGGTAGGGCCCTGGGAGGACCCGTCGGAGACATCCACGCTTGCTGCCGGTTCGGCGGCGAACGCTGGGGCCGTCACGGTAGCGGTGGTAACCGCCACGGCGGCGAGTGCGCTGAGCGTGCGCTTCATAACTTCACGTCCTTAAGTCCTGCTGTGGCTCGCTTCCGCCGACGAAGGCGGCAGGAAGCCTGTGAGCGATAGGGCGCGGCCATAACAGCCGCGATGCGCCTTGAAGCCTGCGACACGCCGGCGTGGTTGCGTCTGCGTGCTGAGGCTTTGTGGCAACGAGATACAAACTATCCCGAGCTATCGCCCTGCGCAATCTCTAAAAATGCAGGTAAATACAGGAATTGTTCGAAAACCCATCGAACAGCCCAGCGTGTTACATGTGTGAAAGAAGTGAAAATTGTTACAGGGGTAAAGTAGAGGTTTAAAGAATGGGGGTAGGTTATGGGGGTGTGAAAAGCGCAGCGCCCTCGGCCAATCATTCAGCCGAGAGCGCTGGGGAGGAGAGCACTGTGAAGTGCAGGTACTAGGTCAGAAGGGATTAAGTCAGCGAACGTGATTCACTGCGATCCCGTGCGGTAAGCGGAGCCGTCTTATCGCTGCGATTCACAGCAGCCGCTAGTGCTGCGGCCAGGAGAGGCACGATAAGCACGGCGAGGAATTGCCACCAATCTGGGGTGAAATAGTCCTGCAGGCGCAGACCATAGGGCGGCGTCGAGTAGGCGTATCCGGAGCTATCGGCAAAGAAGTACGTGCCGAGATGGCCCGCAATCACGCCGAAGAGCATGCTTGCGGTGGCCAGCATCCAGGTCTGCCACGCCGCTACCTTGGACATCAGCGAAGGGTGGGCGCCGATTGATTGCAGCACGGTGCTTTCCTGGCGCATGCTGCTAGCGGCGTTGGCAATGATGAGCGCCAGCACGATGAGGCAGACAATCCCCATTCCGAGGCCTAGGTAGTAGCGGAAGCTCTCGGGAGTAGAGACTGCGAAGTTTAGCGAGTATTGCGATTGCGAGGCGCTCGCTGCCAGGTCTTGCAGCTCCTCACGCTCTGACTCGCTCGGTGGCTCGTCGAAAGCGAGGGCTTGGCCCACGTAGAAGGGCTCCATGTTTAGCTTTTCTGCTGCCTGCTGGCTAATCAAGACCACGTCGCGGGCCGCGGTGGGTAGTGCCTCCACAACTGGCAGATCCGACTCCTGTGTCCCGCTCGGTTCTTGGCTGTCAATGCGGCTATAGGACTTTAGAGTCACCGTGCCGTGCGTGCTATCGCCGACGTGGCTGCTGTGGGGAAGCACGATGCCCCCGGCGTCCAATGTCTGCGCCGCTGCGCGGCGATCTTCCTCCGAGTCGAACTGCCACAGCTCAAGCTGGGAAGAATCCGTTTGAATCATCCTGCTTTGATAGATCAACGGGTTATAAGGAAATGACGTCATCAGCTCGTGGGCGCATTCTTGGCGAGCCTCCTCGGACTCATCGGTGCGTCGCCCCTGATTATCCACAAAGACTGCCTTCTCAACTGGTTTGCTGAGATCGACCTGTTCACACTGGTAATCAAACTCGGTACTGAGCTCATAGAAGGTGCCTTCCTCCGGAAGGCTGTAGGACGTCGTCCACGAGGGGAAAGCATAGAAGGGATACGTGCGGGCAGAGGTGGTCTGCAGGACGGCCTCTACCGCGGCGCGTTCTTCCGGAGTGGACACCTGCGATGGTTGCTCAAACGTCGTCTCCTCAATCAGTGCAGAAGTAGGCGGCATGACGAGCTTTTCTTCGGCAGTGGTCTTTGCGCTATCCGTCATGATGCCTACGCCAAACAGGGTGGTCACGAAGGTGACTGAGACGAGAGCGATGGACGTCGGCAAGGCATGCATGCTGCGCCGGGTCAGGCCCCGTCCGGCCAGGCGAAGCGAGAGAGGGCCCCGGCGAGACAGCAGGGAGCACAAGAAGACCAAGGCCGGGGCTGAGGCGGCAACCGCGATGACTCCGAAGAGAGCCAGCACCGTAGGGATGTACTTTCCCCAGGGAGTGAAGCTGAATAACACGAGCAGAAGCAGGAATGCGGGGCCGACGGCCATCCACCGCCGGAAGCGCAAGAGGCGGTCGGGTGCGGCGCCCTGGATCGCCGTGGCTAAAGCACCACGTTGCGCCAACCACGCAGGAACGATGGAGACAATGACACAGCCTGCCACCGCCACGAGCCAGGCGAGGCCAATAGCTAGGAAGGGCGGGTGGGCAGCAAAGTCCGGGTAGCGGGCTGTCCACCACACCCACGAAGCCGTGAGGCCAACAACCACGCCGATAGTGGCGCCGATGAGCCCCATTAGCAGGCCATAAGCCATCACCGCGAACATGATGTGGCGTGGCAATGCACCCTGGCTCGACATCAGCGCGTACAGGCGGGTATTGCGTCCAGTGGCCAGCGTGAAGACGGGGGCGAGAAGGAAAAGGATGAGCAATCCGGCGATGGCATAGAGGCCGACGAAGAAGAGCACGAAAAGAATGCTGCTCAAGGTCCCGCCAATGGAATCAGGCTCAGAATCGGGCCGGTCCGTATCTCGCAGTTCCGGTGCCCAGATTTCCAGCCCAGCTTCACGGGCACGGTCGGCATCCTCCTTGGTCAGCGGTGTATCACCCACGATGGCCCAGGAGGTGTGTATCTGAGAGGACGGGTCGCTGAGGGCGTCATTGAGGGTGGGGGAGGTGACGAAGTCATAGTTTTCGGGAGCAATGGCCGCGACTGTGGCTTGGTGGTCACCGCTGAGGGCGTTGGTGCGCACCGTGATGACGTCTCCAACGGAGGCGTCGATCTTGTGTGCTGTAGAGCGCGATAGAACTGCCTGGTTGGGGCCAAGATTGAACTTGTCGACGGCCTCCTGCGCCGGCTCCGGCGGATTCTCTGCGTCGAACTGATCTACCCAGGAGTTGGTTGACTTCCCATTATGGATTAGTGACGTGCTAGAAAAAGTGGTGACTGGGCTGACGCTGAGGCCCGAAGGAAGCACCTCGGCAGCCAAGCGCGGTACGTCTTCGTTGCTAATGCCCGGGCCGCTGACCTGCAGGGCTCGCTCGGGTGAGCTCAAGGCCGCGGAGAGCCGACCGGAGGAATTATCAAAGAGGGCCATTCCAACCACGAGGGCCACTGGCAGCGCGATGAGCATGACAGCGGCCAGCGTGCGCCACGGGTGGCGCCACAGGTCGCGCCGCGTTGGGCGGGTGGCAGCATTAATGCCTGACATGCTAACGCACCTCCTCGCCGGTCAGGCGTCCGTCACGAACCATGACGACACGGTCGGCCCAGCCCGCGAAACGTGGCTCGTGGGTAACCAAAATGCCGGAGGCGCCGGCGTCGATACGCGCGCGTAGAACCTTCATGATCTCCTCACCCGTCGAGGTATCCAAGGCTCCGGTAGGTTCATCGGCGAGCAGTACCTTACGCGGGCCGATGAGCGCGCGGGCAATGGCCACGCGCTGGGCTTGGCCGCCGGAGATTTCCTCCGGGAAGCGGTCGATGGTGCCGTCGAGACCGACCTCATTGAGTGCTTGCTCAGCAGCTTCGCGGCATTGCGCAGGCGAGAGTCCGTCTAGCTCAAGAGGGAGGGACACATTCTCTCCGACGGTGAGGGAAGACACTAGGTTGAAGTGCTGAAATACCAAACCAAGGTGTCGGCGGCGAGCGATAGCTGCCTTGGCCTTGGAGAGCTGGGAGGCATCGGCGCCGTCGAGAAGCACGCGTCCTGATGTTGGTGGTTGGAGCAGACCTGCGACGTTGAGCAGCGTGGATTTGCCGGAGCCGGAGGGGCCCATAACGGCGACCAACTCGCCCGGTTGCAGCTGCAGGTTGACCGAATCCAGCGCAGTGACCTGGCGGGCGCCGCTACCGAAGACGCAGGTGATGTTCTCAAGTTCGAGCGGGAAAGGAATGCTCTGGGTCGTGGGCACAGAGTCGGGGGTCATCGGGTTTCCTCCTCGGTGGCGGTGGTGGCTGGGTTGGACAGGGACTCCACGCGGTCGAGCCAGCGTGAGAGAGATTCCAGGTCGAAGATTTGGCGCTCGACGGCCAAGCGCTGGGCGCTGCGCTCTGCGGGGAGTTTCGAGGCTTGGCGGTTGAGCTCCCGAAGTTGGCGGACGGTGGCAAAGCGCTGGGCGTCAAGGACGGCGATGACGTCGATATCGGAGCGTCGCGCTGCAAGTGACACTTTGAGTACGAGCTCATCGCGCTCGATGGCGTCGTTGTGCAAGGTGGACATCCACCACTGCGAGAGTTCCTCACGGCCTGCGTTGGTGATGGCATAGCTGGTGGCGCGGCGCCCGGTGGGGCCGGTGAGCTCGCCGTCAGTGGCGATGAGTCCATCGCGTTCCAAGCGGCTTAAGGTTTGGGCGACTTGGCCCATGTTGAGCGGCCAGAGGTGATCAAAGGTTTCAGCAAAGCGGGTTTTGATGTGGCTGGCCGTGGCGGGCTCTTCACTCAGCAGAGCAAGCACGGAGTGTTTGACGGACATGGTCACCTCCTGTTCGGAGGGTAAGAGGAGGATACAATCGGTACATACCCGGTAAGTTACCGGGTAACCTTTGGGGTGGTCAAGAGTTTTCGGGAAGGAATCTTTCAGTACCCCCTCCATGTACCCCAGTGTGGGGTATGCGGTGGAGCGTGCACGAAGGCGGGGCGGAGTGGGTGAGATGCAAAAAGCGGCACAGAGCAAAAGTGCTCTATGCCGCCTGAAAGCTGTTGGAAGGCTAGGTTGAGAGTAGGGCTTAAGAAATGTTGACGCCGCGCTCTGCAAGCCACGGAATCGGGTCAACTGCGCCCTCACCGGTGGGGTGGATTTCAAAGTGCAGGTGGGAGCCGGTGGAGAAGCCCAAGGAGCCCATGCCAGCGATCTTCTGGCCAGCGTGAACGCGCTCGCCCACAGCGACGTCGAGGGTCTGCATGTGGCCGTAGACGCTCATAGAACCGTCATCGTGCTTGATGCGGATCCACTGGCCGTAGCCAGAAGCAGGGCCGGAATCGATGACGGTGCCGTCCATGACGGAGAGGATTGGGGTGCCCACAGCATTGGCGATGTCGATGCCGGAGTGGAAGGAGCCCCAGCGGGGGCCGAAGCCCGAGGTGAAAGTACCTTCTGCCGGGCGGGCGACGGACGGTGCACGGTTGGCTTCGTCAGCGGCGGCGCGCGCATCGGCTGCCTGAATGGCCTTGTCGAGCTGGGTAGCCAGGTCGGCGACCGGCTTGGTCTCAGCGATGGAGAGGATCTGTGGTGCGGCATCCTCGACGGCGGCCTGTGCGTCCTTGAGCGGATCGGTATCTGCCTGCAAGGTGTAGTCGATGGACTGCGCCTTGGTCTCACCAGTGCCAGCGGATTGAATGGTGCCGGCTGCTGCACCGCCAACACCTGCGGTAGATACGGCGCCTGCGGCGACGGTCATTACCGCCAAACGCCCCTTTGCAGTCTGCGAGGTGGTGATCTTGCGGTGGCGACCTGCGCTTCGCTGAGTCTTGCTTCGCATGAACTCTACTTCCGTCCTAATTCACTATCGTCCAGCCAGAACAATCGTTACGTCTAAACCTGGTTGGTTATCCGATTGTGACCTTCCTGTTACCAACGAGATGTAACAGTAGCGTCTCGGCGAGAGCGGAGCAACCCGCATTGCGGTTTTTCTTTTTGATACGTCGACAGATGTGCTTGTTCTGATGCGGTAGCTGATTCCTGTGAATGAAGTGAATCTCTGGCGGTGCTTAAGATCTCCGGTAGCGGAGTGCGCGTGGGTAGTTCTCATCAGCGGATGCAGCTAAGGATAAAGCTGATAAGGAGTATCCGTTCGGGGGTGTGCCCGACCTTTTAAATCAGACCTCGTCGCGCCACCCCCGGTGGGGGAGGTGCGCGTGGCAAAGTGGACGCCAATGAATAAGAACACGAGTCCCCAGTCCAGGTCGTCTGCTCGTCCACGCGCGCACGTGCGTGGACGCGGTGATGGCGCTGAGCACTCTGAGCGAGGGCACCGACGGGATCGCCGGGATCCGGCGCAGCGTATTAAAGGAATCGAGTCTGACAAGGCACGTGCCCGCCGCGTACAGGCCCCAACGACGCTGCGCGGGCGCATTCGCCGCATGCTCATCGTCGTCGGTGTTCCGCACCTCGTTGTTGTCCTCAGCATCCTGGTGGTTGCCATCGCAGCGCTTCTTCTCACCAGCTCCCCGTCGGCGTGGCTAAACACCATCGTCGGGGAGGCCTGGATGGTGTTCAATCTTGCGCCTATCCGCGCTGGCGGAATTGATCTGGGTTTCATCCCGGCCCTCCCCGCGCTGCTCTTGGCCTGGTTGGTCGGCCGCCGCGTGCGCGAGGCGGTGAAGGATAAGGTGAGCATCAACGACCTGCTTGTCTTGAGTGCCTGCGTGCTGGTGGTGCCACTCGTCCTGACTTTCATTGCGTGGTTGATGTTGTGGGATGCCGGGAAGGTCTATGACGTTTCTCCTCCGGAGCTCTATCGCGTTCTTCCCCGCATGCTCCTGCTGCATGCGGTTGCCCTTATTGGCGGAATGGGCCCGCGCCTGTGGAAGGCCTTGGCAAAGCGCAGCGGCGTTCCGCACGTGTTCGTCGATGCCGCCCGCATCGGCCTGAGCTACCTCGGGTACCTGGTTGCAGCTGGGCTTATTCTCGTGGTGGTTCTGTGGGGATTCGGCTGGTCGCGCCAGTCCGAAATACTTGCCAGCTATCCGGTGCTCAATGCGCTGGGAACAATCGGCCTGTTTCTGGTGAGTATTTTCTACCTTCCCAACGCCGCGGTGGCAGCCGGCGCAGTGCTGAGCGGCTCGGAGATGCACATTGGTGAGGGAACCAGTGTGAGCCTCTTTAGCGGCCATGTAGTTCCACTTCCTCCGCTACCTTTGGCCGCCGCGGTTCCGCCTTCCATTAGCCCTTGGTTCGCGGTGCTGTTGGTGATTCCAGCAATCGCAGCCGTGGCGGCATTTGCTCGGCGCCGCGCCCTGGTGTCTTTCCAGGTCGTGCTCGTTGCAACCATCACGGTGGCAGTGACCGCCCTCGTGGCAATCTACGGTGTTTCCGGCACGTTGGGAGTGTACGGGTACACAGGACCTGAGGTGTGGACCGCGGTAGGCTTGAGCTCCCTGTGGTGCCTTGTCGTGGGATGTGCCTTTGCCGCTGCACAGGCAGTGACGGCGTGGCGTGCGCGCCGCGCCACCGCCCCGGTTGCTGAGCCGGAAGAATCGGCTGCAGCCGAGGGCGATGAGGAGGCCACTGAAGACTCCACCAGCGCGGCTCAGGAAGAACACGAGCAGGAGCAGGCAGCGCTTGGCGACGACACCGGTGCCGAGACAGCCGCCGACGCCGATACTGAAACTGACACCGAGACTGACACCGACGCAGAGGCTCAGGTCGATACTGACGCCGAGGATGAGACTGACGCCGAGGATGAAGCTGATGCCGAAGCGGAGGCTGATACGGAGGAAGCCGATTTTGAAGTCGAGGGTGACGCTGAATCGGAGGCTGTGCCAGAGGCTGATGTGCGTGATGCAGAAATCGTGGAGACGAGCGATGTTGACGTCGACACCCAAGCTGAAGTCGAGGCCGAAGCAGTAGCGGATGAGGACGGCAATGCGGAGCATGCTCCAGACACAGAGGAGAGCGAAGAGCCCGAAGGCTCCAATAAAGAGTGAAAATTCTCCGGTTCGCGGCGGTAGCGGCTAGGCTGTAGCGCGTGACTACACCGCATCAGCCCGTTGCTACTGCCCGCCTCAACGTTGTGGTTCTGGTTTCTGGAACCGGCTCTTTATTGCAGGCCATCTTGGATGGCCAGGATGAGCACTACAGCGTTGTGAAAGTCATCGCGGACGTGCCCTGCCAAGGCATTGAGCGTGCACAGGCGGCGGGAATCGCCACCGAGGTTGTAGAGATGGGTGCTGACCGCACCGAATGGAATAAGCGTCTGGTTGCTGCAGTGGATACTGCGCAACCAGGCGTTGTTGTTTCAGCAGGGTTTATGAAGATCCTGGGGAAGGATTTTCTGGATCGCTTCGAAGGTCGCACCATCAATACTCATCCTGCGCTCTTGCCTGCCTTCAAAGGCGCGCATGGCGTGCGCGATGCGCTGGCTTATGGCGCCAAGGTCACAGGCTCGACTGTCCATTTCGTTGATGCGGGTGTCGATACCGGCTCCATCATTGCCCAGGAACCCGTCCGGGTCCTGCCAGAGGATGATGAGGCCAGTTTGCACGAGCGCATCAAAGTGGTCGAAAGAGAACTCATCGTTGCCGTCCTTCGCGCCACGCGCGTAAAGGGCGAGGAACTCAGCATTCAGCTCTAACTATCTCATTACCGCAAGGAAGGCTTAAGTCCCCGTACCATGAGCGAAGATCCTAAGAACATCAAGCGCGCGCTAATTAGTGTTTATGACAAGACCGGTCTGGAAGACCTTGCCCGGTCACTTGATAACGCTGGCGTGGAGATTGTTTCCACCGGTTCCACCGCGAAGAAGATCGCGGACTTGGGCATTGATGTCACGCCCGTCGAGAAGCTCACCGGCTTCCCGGAGTGCCTCGAAGGCCGTGTGAAGACCCTGCACCCGCGCGTGCACGCAGGAATCCTCGCGGATACCCGCAAGGAGGACCACCTGAAGCAGTTGGAGGAGCTGGAGGTAGAGCCCTTCCAGCTCGTCGTGGTTAACCTGTACCCCTTCCGCGAGACTGTGGCTTCCGGCGCAGACTTTGATGGCTGCGTGGAGCAGATCGATATCGGCGGACCGTCCATGGTGCGTGCGGCTGCCAAGAACCACCCGTCTGTTGCTGTGGTCGTGGATCCAGCCCGCTACGGCGATGTGGCTGACGCTGTGGCCAACGGCGGCTTCACCTTGGAAGAGCGTCGTGGCCTCGCCCGCGATGCTTTCCTGCACACCGCTGATTACGACGCCGCGGTGTCCGCATGGTTCGTCGAGCAGCTCAGCGAGGGCGAGGTGACCACCCCGCTCCGCTACGGCGAGAACTCCCACCAGTCCGCGACCGTGACCCGCATCGGCACCACTGGTTTGGCCAATGCGAAGCAGTTCAACGGCAAGGAGATGAGCTACAACAACTACCAGGATGCGGACGCCGCTTGGCGCGCCGCCTGGGATCACGAGCGCCCGTGCGTGGCCATCATCAAGCACGCCAACCCGTGCGGCATCGCGGTGTCTGAGGAGTCGATTGCTGCTGCTCACCGCGCGGCCCACGCCTGCGACCCGATGTCTGCCTTTGGCGGAGTCATCGCTGTGAACCGCGAGGTCACCGTGGAGATGGCCGAGCAGGTCAAGGAGATTTTCACCGAGGTTATTGTGGCTCCGTCCTACGAGGAAGGCGCCATCGAGGTTCTCAAGGCCAAGAAGAACCTGCGCGTGCTGCAGGCAGAGCATGAAGCGCCTAAGGAGGAAGTTAAGTTTATCTCCGGTGGCATGCTCACCCAAGAGCCGGATACCTACCAGGCAGAGGGCGATAACCCGGCCAACTGGACGCTGGCTGCCGGTGAAGCACTGAACGAGTCTGACTTGGCGCAGCTCGAATTCGCCTGGCGCTCCGTGCGCGCGGTGAAGTCCAACGCCATCCTGCTGGCCAAGGACAACGCCACCGTGGGTGTCGGCATGGGTCAGGTCAACCGCGTCGATTCCGCCAAGCTCGCGGTGGAGCGCGCTAACACGCTGGCCGACGGCGCCAACCGCACCGAAGGTTCCTTCGCTGCTTCCGATGCTTTCTTCCCGTTTGCCGATGGCCTTGAGGTTCTCCTCGAAGCCGGCGTGAAGGCCGTGGTGCAGCCAGGTGGCTCCATCCGCGATGAGGAAGTCATCGAGGCCGCCAAGAAGGCCGGGGTGACGATGTACTTCACCGGTACTCGCCACTTCTTCCACTAGAGCGTAAATGTGGCGCTGCCGTGTGCAGCGCACTGCCGCCGTCTTCATTCGCGCGCGTCACTGCGTGGGAACGGGAGGCGGCTTTCGCATACATGGGAGCTGTCCCTAGAGGAAAACTACTGCCCTAAACGACGAAGTTATGCGCCGCCAACGCGGCGGTCAGCGGCTATAACTTTGGCAACTCGGGCAGCTTCGGCACCACTGCGTTTAGGCCCGCCGGGGGCGCTACTGCGCGTGGAGGGAAGCCACCGCGAAGCCAGTGTTGTCCGCGGGATTGCCGTTGGCGTCCTTATACGTAAAAGTAAAGCGCAGGTCCTGGTGGTCTGCGATGTTGATGGGCATCTCGAGAGCTTCCTCTGCCGGGACCTCGAAGGAGGCCAACTCAGTACCGTCAGCACCGTTGACGGTAACGGTGGCGCTGGCAACATCGGTATTTTCCCGGTCATCGCTGAAACCAAAGACCGCGTTGAGTTGGCTATGGCCTTCGGCCATCTGTACATCAGCGATGTTGGTGCTGCCGGAGCGCGAGACATAGGAATCCGGGAAGAAGGTGCGGGCAATGACCACGCCGTCAGCTTCCAGGTCGGTATCGATACGGCCGCTGGTGGCAAGAGGAGATCCCGAAAGCGAAGCTGTTGAGGTCGGTTCAGAGGATGCACCGGTGTGGCTTGAGTCGGACGACTCGCGTCCCCAGATAAACCATGCACCGACGCCGAGGATGACCGCCAGGATGACGAGCAGAGCAATCAGCTCGGCGATGGCACCGCTGAAACGACCTTTGCCCTTCGGCGGTTCCGGAGCGGTGTACGTTGTGGGTTGAGGCGGACTCGGCGGAGTTGGAGCACTCCCGCCGAAAGGCTGCGAGCTGGGGCCAGCAGATTGCCCGCCAAACGGTGGAGTGTTGCCGAACCCGCCCGGAGGACCGCCCGGGCCGGACTGTTGTGGCCCAGACGGGCTGGGTGGGCCGGACGGAGCACCAAAACCGCCACCCGGGCCGTTAGCACTGCCGGGGGTGCCGGGGAGGCCAAACCCCGGAGCGGGTGAACCGAAGCCGGAGGAACCGGAATTGCGTGGCGGAGTGCCCGAAGGGCCGGTAGGAAACGTCATGGCTGGGAGAATAACAACCTTTCCGTGCACAGGGGAGATAGAGCATTGAGATACCTCTAATAATCTAAACCCTCTACCGCTGCCCGCGCGGGCAGAGATGCAAACTCGTGGGAATAGTCCCCACCAGAATCGAAAAAGTCGTGGAAACACGGCGTCGTGACTGAAGAACGATGCACGAACCTCACCGCAACCGTAGTACCTGTGCAAAGATAAGAAAGATAGAAAACGCCTATAGGGCATACCCAGAACGTCTAGATCTACGGAGGCTTCGGTGACTGATTCAGATCGCAACCATGGATTCGGCGCGCAGCACCCGCAGGGAAATAGCGGCCAGCCGCAGCCTTCCCGTAAAGATACCCACCCGGAAACCGCGGATTTTGAAGCGCCGCCGACGCAACAGCGCCCCCTGCCGCCCCAGAGCTACCCGCAGAACACGGGAAACAATCAGAATTATGCGCAATCCGGAGAACGCAATTACTCGAACCCCTTTGTCGCCCCCGGCGCATCGGGCCAGTACGGCCAACAACAGCAGTTCCAGACGCAGCAATTCTCGTCCCAGCAAATACCGCAGGACGGTAGCGGACAGTATAACCAGCAGCCAACAGGGTACCCCGCTGGCTATTCTCAGGAGGGTGGCGGAAGCGGCAGCTCTTCTAACTCTGGCAAATTTGTGCTTATCGCCGTGCTGATCCTGGCGGTCGTCCTCGTTATGGCTGCGCTGGCCTACATCTTTTTCTTCAAACATGCCGACTCAAATTCCCAAGCCGGCTCGCCCCTGACCACCGCGCAACTCACCGAGCAGAACGAGAGCGCACAGGAAGAAGAGTCGAACGCGGAGAGCTCTGAAAAGACGACAGAGCAGCCCACGACGACCTCGCAGTCACCAAAGCGCCCCGAGCACCCTGACTTGCCTGAGGGGGCGATTCCGGCAAACGACGCCGCACGCAACAACGAACCGGGCGGCAACTTCAACAGCGTCTACCGTGGAACTGTGGTGACGACGGAGTCCTTTGCCAACGTTGTGCGCGATGAGTACGTCAAGCACTACGTGGAAACCCACGAGTTTGATGCCACCATTAAGGCTTTCAGCCCAGTTACCAAGATCACCTACACCATGGATTGCTCCGATAACGGTGAATTTGTCACCTGTACCGGCGGCAACAACGCGGTTGTGCTCATCCTCTAATGCTTAGGCGGTCAACAATGAAACAGGTAGCACAGCGACGTCACAGCCCTGCACAGCCGCGGCGCCGGAGGGCAGTACTAGCAGCGCTGGTGGGGATCGCGGGGGCGTCGCTAAGCGCCTGCACCATTGGTGATGTCTCCACACCTGAGCCCAGCGCTCCGGCGAGCAGCCCACAGCCCACGCTGCCTGATTCCGGGGCAGAGGTATCTGATGGACCCGCCGCTGACTCAGCCCTTGACAAGGAACCAACCGTGATTAAAGCTACCGACCTTCAGGAAGCCGTCGACGCCATCGCCGCAGACAACCCCGGTACCGGAATCGCGGTGGCCGGCTCAGGAACCGTCGCAGCGGCCGGCAACACCGGCCCGCTGCCTGCGTGGTCCACCGTGAAAGTCCCGTTGGCCATCGCCGCCGAACGCGCCGGGGTGGCGGACCCAGATACTGTATCCCGGGCAATCACGTATTCCGATAACGCCGCGGCGGATTCTCTCTGGGAGGCCCTCGGTGGGGGAGAACAGGCCGCACAAGCCACCCAGGCCATCATTGGCACAACCACGGTCCCCGCTACGCCACCGCGCCCCGGTTTCAGCGCCTTCGGTCAAACCCAGTGGTCGGTGTCCGAGCAGGCAGAATTCATCGCAGCGCTGGGGTGCCAAGAAGGCGCGGATCCAATCCTTGCAGCCATGGGGCAGCCGGATCCCGCGCAGAACTATGGTCTCCGGACTTTAGAGGGCGCGGTGATGAAAGGCGGCTGGGGGCCGGCCGAGGACGGCTCCTATGAAGCCCGCCAGATGGGATTAATCACCCTAGGCGGGCACACGGTGGCGGTGGCGATCTATGCCGCAGCGCCTTCCGGCGATTATGGCGAAGCACAGCAGATGCTGAGCCGTGTGGTCACACAGCTGGCCACCGCAGAGGTCGAGTGGCCCGATGCGGGATGCCAGCAGGGGGCAGTTTAAGAAGCACGAGCGATGTTAAGGCGCTAGCGCGGCCAGTAATCCTCGAATTCGCCGGCCTCGCCGTCGATGTCATAGTCCGTGCCGCGGATGTTCAGCACGGAGCCGGTGTCTTTCCTGCTGGTTGGATCAAGAATCGTGGCGCTGAAGGAATCACCTTCACCACGCGCCGGGCCAAAGGCAGCGCCGCTGGACCAGACACCGCGGTAGAAGAGGGAGTCCTGTTTCTCACAGACCACAATGTGTGAATCGGGATCGGTGCCATGCGCGGCGAAGATCATATCCTCACCCTGTTGGCAGCGTGCCTCAGGATAATCGGACCAACCGGCAGCAGTGAGCCCCTCTGGGACGTCGGCAGCCCCGGTGCTCACTGATGTTTCTGGAGCCTGCTCGCTCGGTGCTTCTGTCTCGTCTGCTTTTCCATCTTTCTGTGCAGGAGAGTCCTCCGGGGTGGTTGCCTCCTCCTGCGGGGCTGTCTGCTCTGAGGTGTCGCTGGTGCTGGACGTTTGTTGGCTGGTGGAGCGGACGTCGTACCAGATCACGAGGCCTGCAATCACCAGCGCAATGAGAATTGCGATCGCGCAGATGAACGGAACGAGGTTGCGTTGTTCCGATTGGGGCTGTCGAGACTGACCCGACACCGGTGTAGGGGTCTTATGCTCGTGATAGTTAGTGCTAAATCCTGGGGTCGTCATAGGGTCCTTGGAAAACAGTAGAGAACAACACGTAGCATAACCGGCCTTGCAATACCGGACGGAACCGCGCTTAAGTACCCTCCATTTGGGGGCGATGGGACATGGCAACATCATGCTGCCCAGTGCATATGGTCCAATGGGGCAGTGACTAATTCCTACTTCGTGCAATGGCTGACCCAGCAGAAGCGCTACACCAACGTGTACCTGCTGGGTGAAGGCGGCATGGGGCAGGTCTTTCATGCCACGGATCCGGACCTTTCCCGTGAGCTCGCCGTCAAGGTGCTGTTGGATGATGTCCGTGATGAAGCTTCTCGCGCCCGTTTCCATAATGAAATGAAGGCGCTCACCAAGATCGGCAGCCACCCAGGGGTAGTTCAGTTTTATTCCAAGGAGTCCACCCCGCGCGGAGATGACGTGATGGTCATGGCCTTCATCGATGGCAAAACCCTGGGGCATGCTATCCGTGAGCGGGCCCACCAAGGCCGGGGTTTTAGCGTGGCTGAGGTTGTGTATTACCTCAAACCAATTGCCTCGGCGCTGGATTATATGCACCATGAGTTGCATCCCGGGTGGGTGCATCGGGACATCAAGCCCGCTAATATTCTGCTGCGCAAGAACCCCGGCAGCTTGCCACCGGCTGTGCTAAGTGACTTCGGAATCAGCATTGAGGAAGGCCAATCTCGCCTGACCAAAATCGGTCACATTGTGGGTACTGAGAAATACTTGGCCCCGGAGAACAACGGCAATGCTTATGGCGATGATGATATGTCGGCGCGCGCGGACGACTACTCCTTGGCGCTCATCGCCTTCGAGATGCTCACTCTTCATCACCTCAAGGACACGATGCCGCGCAGCGAGTGGGAAGGGCAGCGGCGCATCCCGGATCTGTCTAGTGATGCCTTCGCCGAATTCCTGGCAGGGGACACAAGCCGAGTGGTATCGCAAGTACAGACCGTACTGAATAAAGCGCTCAACAGCGTGCCCATGCAGCGCTATGCGCGGGCCCAGGACTTCATCGCCGCGCTTGGCGACGTCTCCCAGTCCCACCCCGCCCAGCGTGCATCGGCCCCCGCCGCCGATGCTCCGCGTATCGCGCCCACGCCGCAGCCTTCGCCACGGCCGGAGCAGCCGCGAAATGCCGGAAGCGCCGGGCAGCCGAGCCAGTTTGGCCAACATTCTCAAGCTTCCCAACGCTGGCAGGAACCCTCCGCGTCCTTCGGGTCCGTGGAGCGGGCAAGGCCCACTGGCTTCGTCGCCCCCTCGAATCCGATCGCGTCCCCGGGGACTGTCTCACCCTCTACACCGGTTACGCCGGCGATGCCGGGGTCCACCGTGCAACGCCGCTCCACGCCGCAGCGAGCAAACCACAGGCCGCCTGCGAAGGACAATTCAAACGCCCTCATCATTACGGTGACCGTCGTTGTCATCATTCTCATCTTCGTGGTGACGTGGGCTATCGTGGCCTAGCGCCAGCGGGGTGGGGGAGTAACTTAGCGAGCGGAACTAAAGTGAGTGCCGTTACACTGAAAGACACTGTTTGAAGGCACCTCGCCGGGATGGATGGCGATGTGCGCACGTTTCCCAGCCCTCCGGAGGTGTCTATGAGCCAGCAACAGCCACTCCCACCGCAGAATGCTCCTCAGGGGCCGCGGCTGCGCATTGATGATTTGATCGGCGGCGTGATGGTTATGTCCCCAGGCCAAGAAATCATTGTCGGCCGCGCCGGTGACTTCCGGGTCGGCGAGGAGGACCTCAGCCTGCACCGCCAGCTCTTTCAGCTGTGGTACGGCGGGCAGGGCTGGATGATTTGCAACGTGGGCAGCCATATCCCACTGCGCATCGAGCTGCGCGGTGTCACGGGGTTTTCGCGCATCGACTTGGGCCCGCGCTCAGTAGCGGCCGTACCACCGGGGCCGTCGCGGATTACCTTTGAGACCCCCGAATGCCCCTATGAGCTGTACATCGACGTGGAAAACAGCAACTACTCGCGCCGTACAAAGCGCGAGCAGGATGTCGATGAGGAGCGCACGCGCACCCGCCACGTTCCCAATGATGAGCAAGAAGAGTTGCTGCGCCTGCTAGCCAGCTACCTCAAGAAGCCGGGCTCCACCGATGCTGATATCCCTTCGGTCCGCGAGATCGCCGAGGAGCTGGGGTGGACGGAAAAGAAGACGAATCACAAGATGGATCGCCTAGTGGACAGCCTCCGAGCAGACGGTGAAAAGGCGTATAAGCCCTATAAGACCTTCCTCGCGCACTATGCCATCCGGCACGGCCGCTAAGACATCTGGCACAGCCGCTAGCGGGTCGACTTCTTCCGATCTGCCGCGGCCGCGGCGGCGGAGGAAATAGAGTCGTTGCGGTTCTTGAGCAGCTCCAACGTGGTCGCTTCGGCGTCCTCAGGCGGGGTGGCGCCGAGGACTGCGAGGGCGGCGTCGGCAAGCATGGCAGACTGCTCCGGCACGCGCTGCGAAGCATCAAATGGTGCGTTGCCATCGTTGGGGCGCATCTCGATGACGGAAAGCGCGATGTGGAAGGGCAGCTCGAGGCGCGGATCATCCTCTCCCACAATCTCCGCGGCAGCAGTGCGGAAATGCTCCTTCAAGCGGTCACGCTGGTCGTGATACTCGCCGAATTCCGGAGAGTTTGCCACCGGCAGTTGATACAGGCGGCCTACATTCCACGCCGAGGTCAACAGCAGGCGGGACTCTGCGGCTACGAGAGACCACAAGCGTTGTGCCGGCGCAGCGTCTGAGGCAGCGAGCTCATCCGCGAGTTCCAGCGAAGGCTCGATGGTGGAATTGAGCAGAGTGAGGAAGATATCCGTCTTCGAAGGAAAGTGGTAGTACAGCGAGGCCTGCCGAATGCCGACGGCATCGGCAATCTGGTGCGTGGAGGTTGTAGCAAAGCCCTGGGTGGTGAAGAGCTCGGATGAAGCATCCAGGATTTCCTCGCGCGCGGTGTTTCCCCGGCGGCGTGGGCTATTCTTCCGTGGCCTGCCAACGCTCCCTGCCATGAGGCGGACTCCCTTCGATAAAATTCATGTAATAACTGACGGCAAGTCAGTAATCCTACACCCTGCCGCGAACGGCGATCGTCACGGCTTAGCTTTGACTACAGCTAACCACACTACCGTGCCTAGCCACGATGGATTCGATAGCAGCAGAGACAGTGCGGCACGCCGAACCGTAGGCGGTACGGTCCAAAGGCGGCAAATCAGCCAGCACAACGCTGTGCTGATCGACGCCCTCGTACCACCGACCCAACTCTAGGGCGATGCCCGTGCCCCAAGCTAAGCTCAGCCCCTCCGCTTCGGCGGAGGTAAGAAGCTCACGCTCGACGCCAATGGCGAGGCGGTCTGGAGTGGGGCGGGGTGCTGGCGCCGCCCAGCGGGCGATGGCAGACACCGGTGCGAGCAAGGAGAGACGAATGGACACGTCGGCAGAGCGGTCGGGGAGACCGTCGACGAGTTTCAGCGGTGCCGGCCGCTGAGACACTGCCTCGGCATAGAGTTCCTCCTCGCCGCCCGTGCCTAAGGGAAGGCCGGCATCCGCACGCGTCGATGCTAGGTCTTGCACCGCACCACAGGATAGGCCGGCTTCAGTGATGATCTGCTCCAGCTGTTCGTCTGTGCCCAGCCACGTGATGGGGAGCGAGGGGAGAAGATCGCCGCGGGCAGCGGCGCCGGTGAGCCGCACAGGGCTCGCCAGACCGGGAGAGCGGACAATATCGGTGACCACGCGAGAAAACCAGGCAGCGAGCTCAACTCCATCTCCGCGGTGGGCCGTGGCGTTGCGCAGCAGGTCCTGTGCCTCCTCCAGCAGACCACGGGCATGGGCAGGGGAGTGGCAATGGGTGGCGAGTTCACTGAGATCGGTGAGGGATTCGTGCAGTGGCATAAGGTCCTTGTTTCCCTTTCCATCAGGGGCGTTCTAGCCCTTCAATCTATCACTCTGGACGGGCGCACTGAACATGACAGGGTGGATACGGGCGCACAAGGTTGCTGGTAGGAAAACGAAAGCCGCCGCCTACCTTCCCCTTTTTAGCAGGGGAGGTAGGCGGCGGCTAAAAGCTCTTTTGTCCTGTCCTAGTGTGTCACGAGTACAGCGGCAAAAGTGCGCTGTTGAAACCAGCTAGTGTTTAGCGGGACGTGAACGGCAGGAGAGCCATTTCGCGTGCGTTCTTGACGGCAGTAGCAACCTGACGCTGCTGCTGCGGGGTCAGACCGGTGACGCGACGGGAGCGGATCTTGCCGCGGTCGGAGATGAACAGACGCAGGGTCTTGATCTCCTTGTAGTCAACCTTCTCAATGCCCTCGGCCTTGAGCGGGTTCTTCTTCGGGCGGCGGGTCTGCTCCATACGGAACTTCTTGTGATTATTACGCTTGACAGCCATTGTATGGGTACCCCTTTACCAGCTGGACTTGCGAACGCCCGGCAGCTCACCACGGTGAGCCATGCCGCGCATACGGACACGGGACAGACCGAACTTGCGGAGGTAACCGCGCGGACGTCCATCAGCGGAGTCGCGGTTACGGACGCGGACGCGGGCGGCGTCGCGCGGCTGACGGTTCAGCTCGAACTGCGCCTCGAGGCGCTCTTCGTCCGGGGTGTTCGGGTTCTTGATGATTGCCTTGAGCTCAGCGCGACGCTCCGCGTAGCGGGCGACGATTTCCTTGCGCTGCTCGTTCTTGGCGATCTTTGACTTCTTAGCCATAAATTATCGCTCCTCGCGGAATTCGACGTGCTTGCGGACGATCGGATCGAACTTCTTCAAGGTGATGCGATCCGGGTTGTTGCGCTTGTTCTTACGGGTCACGTAGGTGTAACCGGTGCCCGCAGTGGACTTCAGTTTGATGATTGGACGGATGTCATTACGTGCCATCTTTAGATCTTCTCCCCACGTGCGCGAATCTTAGCCACGACGGACTCGATGCCATCGCGGTCGATGATCTTCATGCCCTTGGTGGAAACGGTCAGGGTGATGGTACGGCCCTCAGAGGGCAGGTAGTACCGACGACGCTGCACGTTGGGGTTCCAACGGCGCGAGGTGCGGCGGTGCGAGTGCGAGACCTGCTTGCCGAATTCCGGCTTGCGGCCCGTTACCTGGCAAATAGCCGACATGGGTCTTCTTTCTCCTAGCCGCCCACATCGAAAGCGACTAACGGAGTGCCTATTCCGCGGTGAGGCGCGGCGCTCGAAAAAGTGAGGTTGAGCAGGAGGCGTATATCCGTTGAACACCAGTTGATGAGGGCGTAAAACGATTACTTTGACAACAGCAAGGGGAAATCTTACATGCCGCGGACTGTAGAACCTAATCACCGTTGAAATATTGGCGGGCTTTGGCGCCTATTGTCTGTGTCTAGTCGACGACTGTTCCATGGTGAAGGTGCAGGCGAGGGCGTTGGAGAGGGAATCCTATAGCTAGCCCCGCGGGCTGCGTCCTGCGGCGATTTCGATTTTAATGCCGCTGGCCTGTAGGATATTTCGAGTTGTCGGCGCGAGCCGCACAATTTTGTAAGTATAGAGACCCAACTCGGGCACGATCCTTTCACGCCCCCATATGCCATCGGGTGCCGTCATAGCGACGGTGTGCGATAGTACGAAAAGGGAAGCGTTGCGGAAGGAACCGACCCGTAGTTCAACCCTGAGGGAATCGACATATGAAGAAAGATATCCACCCGGATTACCACCCGGTGGTCTTTAAGGACGCCGGTACCGGCCACTCCTTCCTGACCAAGTCCACCGCTACCTCCGATCGCACCGTTGAGTGGGAAGACGGCAACGAGTACCCGCTCATCGTCGTTGACGTGACTGCTGAGTCCCACCCGTTCTGGACCGGTGCACAGCGCGTTATGGATACCGCTGGCCGTGTTGAGAAGTTCAACCAGCGCTTCGGTGCAATGGCTCGCCGCAAGAAGAAGAACGCGTAAGGAGGATAGAAGAAGATGGCAACTCCTAAGTTTAAGAAGTCCCGCGCGAACACCCACTCTCGCCGTTCCCAGTGGAAGGCTGACAATGTCGCCCTCCAGGAAGTCACCATCGATGGCCAGACCGTGCGCATTCCGCGCCGCCTGGTTAAGGCTGCCAAGCTTGGCCTGGTAGACGTCGAGCAGTTCTAAGTTCTGAGGCGCTTGTAGCGTTGAGGTCTTAGGGCCGCCACTGTTGCCCCGCGAATTCGCTTTTCTGCGTGAATTCGCGGGGATTTTTGTTATCCGTGAAAATTTTTCGTTTTGTTGTCGTGTCCACTGTTTGTGCAGCGTAGGCCAATTGTTTGGCGCGCGTGTAGACCATTGTGGTGCTTAAAGGGTGAATATTAGGGGGGCGACAGGCTGGGTTCTACTTCGAGAATTCAACCCCGATAGGACATAATTGAGACTATGAAGATTCTTGTCGTCGATGACGAGCAGGCTGTACGCGAATCGCTCCGCCGCTCTCTGAAGTTTAATGGCTACGAGGTCATATTGGCCGCTGATGGCGTACAGGCTGTCGAAATGGTGCACAGCGAGCACCCAGAGCTTCTCATCCTCGATGTGATGATGCCGAACATGGATGGTCTGGAGGTCTGTCGCACCCTGCGCAGCGAAGGTTGGGACCGCCCCATTTTGGTATTGACGGCTCGCGACGGAGTGTCTGACCGCGTTGCAGGTCTAGACGCCGGCGCCGATGACTATCTGCCCAAGCCCTTCGCTCTGGAAGAGTTGCTAGCCCGCGTGCGTTCCTTGGTCCGCCGCGCCGCTGCGGAGTCGATTGCAAAGAAGCAGCCGGTTGAAACCCAGTTGAGCTTTGAGGACCTCAAGCTCGATGCCGATACGCGTGAGGTGACCCGCGGCGAGCGTCAGATTTCTCTGACCCGTACTGAGTTTGCCCTGCTGCGCCTGCTCATGGAGAACCCCCGCAAGGTGCTCTCCCGCAATACCATCTTGGAAGAGGTATGGGGCTATGATTTCCCGACCTCCGGCAACGCTCTTGAGGTCTACATCGGTTACCTCCGTAAGAAGACGGAAGAAAATGGCGAGCCGCGTCTTATTCACACCGTGCGTGGCGTTGGCTACGTCATGAGGGAGGCTATCGCGTGATTCTGCGGAGGCCCGCGCCTGACGCGGTGCCTTCTGAAGCCCTAGATACTACTGCGTGGCTGGGCCTCTCAGGCCGTCGCGGCTGGGCTTCGCGGGCGCCGCTTCGGTGGCGCCTTTCTCTAGTTACCGGTGTCGTTGTCGCCGTTGCGGTAGCAGTAATGACTTTTGTGACCTACTGGTTGGTTGCAGCGTCGATGACGGCGAGCGTCGATAGGCAGATCATGCAGCAAGCGGATGTGCTGATGCAGCAAGCTCAGGACCCGGCCTTTGTAGAGAATATCGATCAAGAGATCGCGACATTTAAGCTCTATAACCCCTCGACTCGGGTCTCCGTCTCTCCGCCTGCAGTTGCGTTTTCTTACGGTGATGCACTGCCCGTGGGTGGTGACTTCAAGTCGGATGGGGACAGGATGGAAAGCTCCATCCGCACTTTGGGTGGTGAGCGCGTACTGGCTAAGTATCAAGAAGGCGGTGCGACGGTAGTCCTAGCTAAGGACTTGGGGCCTACCGAAGACATCGTCTCCGCAGTAGGCTCGGCCCTGCTCATCATCGTGGCCTTTGGCGTTTTGCTGTCCGTCTTCGCCGGCATGGTGGTGTCCAAGACTGGCATGGAGCCCATCGCTCGCTTGAAGCGCGCGGTTGATTATGTGACGCAAACCAATGATCTGCGCCCGATTGCGGTCGAGAGCAACGACGAGATGTCGCAGCTGACGGTGTCCTTCAACCGAATGCTGTCCGCACTCCAACACGCGCGCGTGCAGCAATCACAATTCGTGGCCGATGCCGGCCATGAGCTGAAAACACCGCTGACGTCCATGCGAACCAACATTGAGCTCCTCATGATGCTGAATAAGTCCGGTGGCGGCTTTGGCATCAGTGAGGAGGACCGGCGTGATTTGGAAGAGGATGTGATGGCTCAGATGTCCGAGCTGTCGACTTTGATTGGTGACCTCGTGGATTTGGCGCGTGAAGATGCCACCGAAAAGGAACCCGAGCCGGTGGAGCTGCACGAGGTTTTGGAGCATTCCCTCAACCGAGCTAAGCGTCGCCGCCCGGACGTCGACTTCCGTGTGCGGTTTATCCCGTGGGTCCTTGACGGGGATCCGTTTGCCTTGGGCCGCGCCACGCTCAATCTCATGGACAATGCCGCGAAGTGGTCTCCAGCGACGGGCACCGTGCGCGTATCGATGAAGCAGGTGGCCCAAGATAAGGTGCGCCTGCGCGTGGATGACTCCGGCCCCGGTATTGCCCCGGAGGAACGAGACAAGGTCTTTGAGCGCTTCTACCGTTCCGCGGAAGCCCGGGCGATGCCGGGATCCGGGTTGGGGTTGGCCATCGTGAAATCCGTGCTCGAGCGGCACAACGGAGCCATCACCATCAAGGAATCTGCAGATGGGGGAACGCGCATGGAAGTCATCCTGCCGGGACATCCTACCGAGGGCGATGCCATGGTGGACGGCCTGGAAGAGCAGCCGAATGAGTTTCAGTTCGATTCGACCGCTGCGCAACAAGCGACGGGACAGGCACAGGAGACTTCCGGAGAACATTCGGGGAACCACAATGACCGCGGCAAAATCTTTGCCGAGCGGTGGTTCAATCAAGGTTAACGTGCGATGGATCACCCCAGCTCAGTGCACACAGGAAACGTCCAGCTTTTCCTAGCACACTGGCAGAGCAGAGACAGATGCGCACCAGCTTGAAAGAGCACACTACCTGACATGAATATGAGGAATTCGAACATGGATAGTCCCATGGATAACCCGCAGAACTCTGATGGGCGGGGACAGGCGCAACAGCGCGGCGAGGTATTTTCGGCGGGAAGCGAATCGAATGGTTGGAATCAACCGCGCACCAACTCGTGGGAGTCTGGCGGGCAGGCACCTTATGGGGGCCAGCCAGGGCAGGGGAGCCGACCTTCATTTGGTGCTCAGCCCTCCCAGGCTTCTTACGGCGCGCAAGCGCCTTATAGCGGAGCGAGCTACGGCTTCGGCCAACCCAATCAGAGCAGCCCGCAGTCGCAGAATCCAACGCAGCCTTATGCAGGACAACAAGGTGCGGGCGTGCACGGCGTGCAGCCGGGCCCCGATCAGAAGAATAAGCGCAAGATAGGTCTGGGCACTGCGCTGGCAATGATGCTCGTCGCAGCCGTTGGTGCTGGCGGTGTCACCGGTGCGGTTGTCGGCGCAGCGGGCAAGGATAAGTCTTCCACTTCGACCGTCAACGAAGTATTGGAACGTCAGCCGGTGGCAAATAGCACCGGCCAAGAGCCAGCTGATGGTTCTGTGGAGGACGTGGCGTCGAAGGTTCTCCCAGCGGTGGTCTCCATTTACTCCATAACTCGCTCGGGCGGTGCCGAGGGCTCCGGGTCCATCATTTCCCCGGATGGCTATGTGCTGACCAATCACCACGTGGTTGCCGGTGCAGACCAAGGAGGGCGTCTGGAAGTGACAATGAATGACGGCTCGCGTCATAGCGCTACATTCATTGCGTCGGATGCGACGACGGACGTAGGCGTCATCAAGATTGATGATGTCAATGACCTGCCCTATCTCCAGTTTGGTGATTCGGACGCTACCGCAGTGGGGCAAGAAGTAGTCGCCGTTGGTTCCCCGCTGGGGCTGAACGCAACGGTGACGTCGGGAATTGTGTCAGCCAAGAACCGCCCTGTTCGTGCCTCGCAGGAAGGTGGGGAGTCCTCGTTGATCGACGCCATTCAGACCGACGCAGCCGTAAACCCCGGTAATTCCGGCGGCCCCTTGGTGGACATGGAGGGCAACATCATTGGCATGAACTCGATGATCGCCTCGCTGTCGAGTGGCTCGAGTTCCGAAGGCGGTTCCATTGGCTTGGGATTCGCAATTCCTTCGAACTTTGCTAAGCGCATGGCCGATGAGCTCATTAATAACGGCAGGGTCAAGCACCCCACCTTGGGTGTTAAGGTTCGCGCGCAGAGCGAGACCCAAGGTGCAGAGATTGTCGACGTGGAACCTGATAGCCCAGCTGATAAGGCAGGACTGAAGTCCGGTGACGTGGTCACCCGCGTTAATGAGCGCCTCATTGAAAGCTCCGATGCCCTGATCGCGGCAACACGTTCCCAGGAGTTTGGTGCAACCGTCACCCTTGAGGTGAAGAGTCGCGATAGTGAAGATGCGAGAAAGGTAGAGGTAACGCTGGCAAGCGAGTAAGTTTACAAATACTTGGGCGGTGCGCCAGCGCCGCGTGAGCCTCGCACCCAGACACCTTTTCAAGAAACTACTTCCGGAAGATTCCGTCCCACCTTTAAGGAGAACCTCCGTGGCAGACAACACCGACGCAACCGAGCTGTTGGGGCGCGATGCCTCACGCGAACTCGATGACGTTACCGAACCCGATGACGCCTTCCTCATTGCCAGCGAACAAGAACAAAGCGTTCAAGCGCCACGCCGCGCGCTCGTTGTGATCGTCACCGATCACCCGGATGAGGCGGCCCAGGACACATCGCGCTTGGCTGGTGAACTGCTGGCTGAAGCCGAGTTCACCGTTGACGGCGCAGTGATTGTCCGCTCCAAGAAGTCCAAGATCCGGCAGGCTATCGAGACCGGCGTGGTCGGGGGAGTCGACTTGGTGCTCACGATTGGCGGCACGGGAGTCGGCCCGCGTGATAAGACTCCGGAGGCAACCCGCGCAGTGCTGGACCAAATGGTTCCGGGCGTAGCGCAAGCGTTGCGCTCTTCCGGCCAGGCTTGTGGCGCGGTGGATGCGTGCATCTCCCGCGGTATTTCGGGAGTGTCTGGGTCAACGGTCATCGTTAACGTCGCGTCGTCCCGCGCGGCGGTGCGCGATGGCATGGCCACTTTGACGCCGCTGGTGCACCACCTCGTTGATCAGCTGCAGAAATCCAGCGTCTAATGGCCGAACCCACGCCACGCTCCTCGCGTCCGCGCCGTCGTCGAGCTCAGCGTCCGTCGACCGCTGAGAATTACGATCGCAGTTTCGATGTCCCCAGCGGGCCGGTACCCCATGCTGCTTCCGCTGTTGCGGGTAGCGACGAACTGCGCACCGTGAATTTCGACGGGGACACACAGGTGCCCGGAGGCGACGGTGACGATGATGTCACCGGTGAGGCTTTCTACCGCGAGAATATGCCGCCGCACTTTGGTACTACGCAGTAGCGCGTCGAGGGCCTAGAGCGCATAAGGAAATCCCGCAGAGCTTCAGCATTGTGCAGGCTCTGCGGGATTGCAGGTTTTGCTTGTGAATTAGAAGCTGGAACCTGGCTTCTCAGTGGTGGTGCCACCGTTCTCAGCAGCGAGCAGGTCGCGGATCTCAGCGAGCAGCTGCTCGGCGGTCGGAGCCGGCTCCTCCGGGTCAACACCCTGGCGGCGCTTAGTGCGCTCGGTGACGGCGTTGAGCGGAGCGACAATGACGAAGTAGATGACGGCGGCGACGATCAGGAAGTTGATGAGTGCCGTGATGACCGCACCAAAGTCAAGGAAGGTCTCGGGATTGTCGGTAATCGCGAAGCCCAGGCCACCGAAGTCCGGGGAACCGAAGGAGTTGATCAGCGGCTGGATGAGGTGGTCCGTGATGGAGGTGACGATTGCGGTGAATGCAGCACCGATGATGACGGCCACGGCTAGCTCGATGACGTTGCCGCGCAAGATGAAATCTTTAAAGCCCTTAAGCATGGGAATATGTCCTTTTCTGCGGAGTAATTGCTTCTTCGGTAGCGCGCGGCTGCGTCGCAGTGCGCGCGGTGAGTGCTCTAACGCTGTTCAGGGAGGTGGCACCTAGCACGTTTATAACCTGAAGGAGCCCGATTGAGAGAGAGTCTTGAAGCATAGGAGTGCTTCCTCGGGAAGAAACATCGGGGGAAACTTGCGGGGAATAGAAAAGACCACTGTTGAGCGCTTACGGCATGCGTTGCCACGACGTTGTGAGACAGGAGAGACGCACAAACATTAGCGCCTGAGTGGATGCGCCCATACTAGGCAGAGATTGTTGGTGGTGGCAACATCCCGCGGCACCATTGATGCGCAAACGCGGCGATCTTCACAGTGTCATCTTAATTGTGGGCACGGTCGCCCACGATGACGACCGTGAGCGGTTGCGCAAGGGAAGCGGCAGCGACGTCCTCGGCCGCCTCGGCGGGGAGGGCAACGAGCAGCGATTGTGTGCGTGTATCATCTTCGCCTGTTCCCACCGACACGACGCGAGCGCCACGGGCAATAGTCGTTCCGCGTGCGGGGGCGGTACCGTCGGGGCCACCCTCGGCCGTGCCGACGATATTGACCGTATCGCCGTGGTGGAGGTTACGAGAAATCTCCGGCTCAGCCAGCGTAAGCGGGATGAGGTGGCCGTTGTCCATCCCGAAATCTGCGACGAGATCTGAGCTGAGTAGGCGAGTGGTGGTCAAGATTTCGCCAGCGCTCGCGGCCGCTACCAGCACGCGTCCCACGGCATCCTCTGGGTTATTTCCCAACGCCGTGGCGGGAAGAGCGGAGGAGGGGACGCGGGCCACGGAGACATCGCCAAGCGTTAGCGTCTCCCCGGCCGCCACGTCCCGGGCCATGACCACGACGTGGGGCTGCTCACGCGTGGAAGCGAGCGCACTGGCTGCGGCGGTCACGAGCAGGACAGCTGCGATAACGCGGCGCAGGAGCACACTGCGGCGATGTCCCGGGGTGCGCAGAACATGTAGAAAATCCATACCTTCTTAGACTGCGCGTGGCGCCGCGTGGTTCCCGGGCGGGGCCCGAAAGCGATTAAAGCCAGCGCATCCCGCGCTCGGTGAGGACGCCATCGACTGGGCGGTCGTGCTCATCGAAGGGGACATCGCGGACCTCGCTGGAATGCACCAAGGCAACGACAGGCGGGCGTCCAGTGGGGAGGGGAGTGAGCGCGCGGTCGTAGTACCCCGCTCCCTTGCCCAAGCGCATGCCAGATTCGCTCACTGCCATCGCGGGCGCGAGGATGAGATCAAGTCGCGCCAAGACATTGCTACTGTGGCGTTGCCCGACGGGCTCTGCAATTCCTAATGCCCCCGGGCGCATGGCCTCTGGCCCGCCATACAGCGTCCATAAAAGCTCACCGTTTTTGCCGGAAATGGGCAGGTAGACCTCCTTGCAAAGCGCTGCCACGGTCTCTACGAAGTTGGGCCCGCCGGGCTCTGTGCCCAGGGGGTGGTAGGCGGCAATCCGCATCGCGGGAGTAAGTAACTCACCCACACCGGCGCACCACGCAGCATTGTCATCAGCGCGCTGCTCGGCGCTGCGCTCGCGCCGAGCGTTCAGGAGTAAGGATCTTAAGGCGTCCTTGGGGGAGGTCGTCATAGGCTTTAATCATAGCGGGACGGCGTAGCGCAGCACGGGAGCGCGGGGGATGCATTGTAAAGTGGAACTTATGGCTATTGCACACGAGGATTCCCATACCGGGATCGCTACGGTCGTTGTCCCCGCTGCTGGCATGGGCACACGCTTTTTGCCCGCCACCAAGACCGTACCGAAGGAGCTGCTCCCCGTCGTTGATACGCCGGGCATTGAACTCATCGCGGAAGAGGCCGCGTCCGTGGGCGCCCAGCGCCTCGCGGTGATCACCGCGCCGAACAAGCAGGAAGTGATGCGGCACTTCGATGAGTTCCCTGATCTTGTTGAGACCCTCGACGCTCGCGGCAAAGATGAGCAAGTAGCCAAGGTCAAGCGCGCTGCCCAGTTGATTCACCCGATTTCCGTGGAGCAGGAAAAGCCGCTGGGCCTGGGGCACGCGGTGGGCTTGGCGGAATCTGTGCTGGAGGATGACGAAGAATTCTTCGCCGTCATGCTCCCGGATGATATTGTCCTGCCGGCCACCGTCATGGGGGAGATGGCCCGCGTTCGTGCAGCGCTGGGTGGTAGCGTGCTGTGCGCCTTCGAGGTATCGCGCGAAGAGACCTATAACTACGGCGTCTTCGATGTCGAGGACACCAACGCGCCGGGCGTGAAGAAGGTTGTGGGCATGGTGGAGAAGCCGGATCCGGAAGATGCGCCTTCGAACCTCGTGGCCACTGGGCGCTATCTGCTCGACAGGAAGATTTTTGATGCCCTTCGCCGCATCAAGCCAGGCAAGGGCGGGGAGCTGCAGCTGACCGACGCCATTGAGCTCCTCATTAAGGAAGGCCACCCCGTTCACGTCGTAGTCCACCAAGGCAAGCGTCACGACTTGGGCAACCCGGGCGGCTACATCCCAGCCAACGTTGACTTTGGTCTGCGCAATGAGAAGTACGGCCCCGCGCTCTACAAGGCAATCAAGAAGATTGTGGAGGACTACGAAGAAGAAAAAGGGCTGAAGGCCTAAGCCTTCACACGCCTAGCGCGCTAAGCTCTACTCCAGTAACTTCCACCCCTTTAGACCCCACATACCCCAGAGTAAAGGCAGGCGGTACATGCGTTCGGTCGATGACCAGATGGCGTTCATTCTTGATGCAGCGATGACTCCCGAGCCGGTACGCATCGCCATCGCGAATGCCCTAGGTCTCAAGTGCGCGGAGGAGGTGCAGGCAAACCAGCCGCTCCCGGGGTTTCCGCAAGCAGCCATTGATGGCTATGCCGTGCGTGCCGTGGACGTCGGGGGAGAAAAAGCTCTCAAGGCACGCTCGCGCCACGACTCCGAGGATGCTGATGCTCCTGCCTCGGAGACTGAAATTGAGCGCTCGCTTCCGGTGGTAGGGGAGGTTCCGGCAGGCTCGCGCCAGCCTTTGCGTTTGCAGCCCAAGCAAGCGGTGCGCGTCTACACGGGTGCGCCGTTGCCGACGCTTGCCGACGCCGTCCTTCCCCTCGAATGGACGGACCGCGGCCGCAAGCGTGTGACCTCGCACCGCCCGGTGCGTTCGGGCGACTTCGTGCGCCGCGTGGGCGATGACATTCAGCCCGGGGATGTTGCCGTGTCTTCCGGAACCATCTTGGGCCCCGCACAAATTGGCCTGCTCGCGGCAGTGGGACGCTCAAAGGTGTTGGCGTATCCGCGTCCACGCGTGACCATCGTGTCCTATGGTAAGGAGCTTGTCGACGTCGACCGTGAACCCGGCCTGGGTCAAGTCTTCGACGTGAACTCTTATTCGCTTGCGGCGGCCGCGAAGGAGGCCGGCGCCGATGTGCATCGCGTCGGTATCGCAGCCGGCGAGCCGCGCCGCATGCGGGAGGCCTTGGAAACCTATCTGGCGCGCAGCGAGGTGCTGGTGATCTCCGGCGCCGTGGGTGGCGCAGGTTCGGAAGAAATCCGTGAGGTCCTCGATGAGTTGGGAGATGTGGATACCTCACGCGTAGCGATGCACCCAGGCTCGGTCCAGGGCTTTGGTCTGTTGGGGGAGGAGCGCATCCCGACCTTCCTGTTGCCCTCGAACCCGGTATCCGCGTTGGTGATCTTCGAGGTCTTTGTGCGCCCGCTGATCCGGCTCTCCCTGGGCAAGCGCAGCGGCCAACGCCGCGTGGTGCGTGCACGCGTGCTTAACCACATGGAATCCCGCCCGGGGCGCCGTGGTTATATTCGTGCCCGGCTGATGCGGGATGCAGACACCTCCGACTACCTGGTGGAAGGACTGGGCGGCGCGGCTGGCGCGCCGGCGCATTTGCTCGCCGGACTATCCGAGGCCAACGCGATGATTCGCATCCCGGAGGAAGTGACAGAGATCCGCCCCGGGGACGTGGTGGACGTCCTGTTCCTGACCCAACGCAGCTAGCTGGCCACCGCCGACATCATGCTTGATCCTTTCGGTACCGCCGCGGGGCGCTTTTCTACTCCCGCCAGCGGCGAGGTCAACCCCGGCCACCCTGGATGGCCAGAAGCTACGCCTGCGGTTCAGTTGCGAGCGTCTCGCGTCTTCCCGCGCGGGGCGACGGTGCGCCTGCGCCCCCTGTTGCGCCGGGACGGTGAGTCGTGGCGGCGGCAGCGCATCGAGGATAAGGATTTCCTTAAATCTGTGGAGCCGACTCTGCCGACGTCGTGGGATGCGGCACATTCGCAGTCGGCATGGTGGAATCACCTGATGTTTTTGCGTGATTCGGCCCGCGCTGGAACTGTGGTGCCGCTCGTTATCGACGTCGATGGTCAGTTCCGCGGGCAGTTGACCTTAGGGAATATTCAGCATGGTGGGGTCAGCGAGTGCTGGATTGGCTATTGGGTTCATTCCGCGGTGCACGGAGCTGGCGTGGCTACTGCCGCCTGCGCTCTCGGCGTGGACCATGCTTTTTACCGTGTAGGGTTGCATCGTGTGACAGCCACCTATCTGCCGGAGAATCCTGCTTCAGGCAAGGTACTGCACAGCAACGGGTTTCGGGATGAAGGCTTCCTGCGTCGCAACCTGCATATCGACGGCGCGTGGAGGGACCACCACTTCTTGGCACTGAATCGTGAGGATTTTGCTTCCGGGGCGGTGGAGCGCTTGCGCGCGACGGGCCGCCTCAGCGGTGCTTAGCCGATGCTGAGACAGCAGATATTCCAGCAGATATTTTAGGTCAACTACCTCTGCTTTCACTTAAGTAACAACCTTGTAATTTATGGTCTCGTTGATGCCCACAGGCTGGGGTTGGGCGGCTAGAGTAGGGGCCTAGTTATATTCCCTTTTTTCGTCGACCCCTGAAAGTGGGACACAGCCGCATGATGACTGCCGTGCCGATCATTCTCGTAATCGTGTTGTGGCTCTTCATCCTCGCCCCGTTGCTTTTGCGTTCGCAACGCCCGATGAGCCATACAGGTGAGGCCTTTGAAGAGACCCGCGTGCTCTTCGAAGGCGATTCCGGCTCCGTGCCGGGCCGTCCTAAGCCGCGCTTGAGCAAGGAAGATGTCCGCCTGAGTTCCCAGGCAGGGGCGGAGGCTGATGCTGAGGAGGCAGGCTACGAGTTGGTCGAGGCCGAAGGCGTCAGTGAGGATTCTCAATCCGGCCGCGCTGCGGCTGATGCTGCTGAGCAGCCAGATGTCGCCGACACGATTGACGGCGAAGTTCTCGAGGCTGAAGATGCGGAAGAGGATTTCGAGCTAGCAGCGGAACCTGAGCATGATACCGAAAATGAGCACGACCTCGATAATGATATTGAGAGCGTTGAAGCGAACGCAGCTGAGGTTTTCACGGCTCCGGCCAACGCTAGCGTCGCAGAAGATGCTTACAGCTTGGATGACTCCTATACCTCTCCGGTCGATTTGATGTACCCGGGTGCTATTGACTCTGTGGACCAGACTCCGGAGGACACCATCGCCGAGGAGGCAGACGGCGCTTATGATGCTCTGGAGCAGGAAGAAACCACGGCGGTTGAGGGCGAGAGCATTGATGTCGCAGATACGAACTCCGCTGAGGACGCTGAAAACAACGGCAGCGATACCGAGCTCTCCGCGGAAGAGCTTGCCTTTGCGCAGCGCCGTCTTGGCCGCGGCGGCTGGGATCCGGTGAAGGAGAAGGAGGCTTCGGCCACGCGGTACCAGCGCCGCCAGCGCACGCTCATCGGCCTAGCCGTGGCGGTGGTCGCAACGGTATGCCTGGGCATCGTCGTGGGCGGTTGGACCTGGTGGTTGGCGGGCATCGCTGGTGTTGTGACCACGGTCTACCTGGTGGCGCTGCGCGCCCAGGTGCGCCGCGAGCAGGAGCTACTTCGTCGCCGCGTCTACCACTTGCGCCGTGCGCGCTTGGGTGTGCGCAACGCGGAGAACCCTGCTGAGTCACTGCCGCCGAACCTGCGCCGCCCGGGCGCGCTCATCTTGGAAATCGATGATGAAAGCCCGGACTTTGATTACCTTCCGGTGTACTCAGAGGATGATTCCGACGGCGGTTTCGATGGGCCGCATCCTTCCCCGCGCCAGCGGCGTGATGACCTCGCGGCACGGCGAGTCGGTTAAGCAGCACGTGAATGTGCCTTTCGTTCAAGCGCGCTGAGCGCTAGGCCGACCACACTCCCGAACTACCGCGGCGATGCGAGCCCATAAGGTGGGCGTCGACCATCCCGATGGCCGTCATGAGTGAAAAGCAGGTCACTGGGCCGACGAACTTGAACCCAGCCTTCTTCAAAGCCTTGGACATGTCCAAGGCTTCTTTTGTGTATTTCGGGATGTCCTCTTCGCTTTCTGGCGCAATCGTTTCTGCCGGCAAGAAGCTCCAAATGAATTCATCCAGCCCGCCTTGCTCGCGCAGGGCCAGCGTGGCCTTGGCGTTGGCGAGCACCGCGTTGATCTTAAGGCGGTTGCGGATAATTTCTGGATTGTTCATGAGGCGTTCGACTTCTTCCTCGCCAAAGCTGGCCAGAAGGTCAGCATCAAAGCCGACGAAAGCAGCGCGGAAGGCTTCGCGTTTGCGCAACACGAGCTCCCAGCTCAGCCCGGCCTGGAAGCCTTCCAGACAGAGCCGTTCCAACAGAGCGGATTCCTCATGGACGGGCATGCCCCATTCGGTGTCGTAATACTCCTTGAGCAGTGGAGAAGTCATTGCCCACGCGGGGCGGCCAAGGCCCGCAGAGTCATATACAAGTTTCGTATCGTTTGCCATGTGTGTAGTAGTCATGCCTTTTTAGACTGCAAAATCTAGCTATTGGTTCCCTGCTTCGTGCTCCAGCAGTAGCCGTTTTGCGGCCACACCCCCGCGATAGGAGCCTAGGCCGCCGCTGGCTGGCACGACGCGATGGCACGGCACCACAATGGGAAGCGGGTTGCTGGCACAGGCGCTACCCGCGGCACGGGCAGCTTGAGCGCTACCGGCGGCGGTGGCAAGAGCCGAATAGGTCCAACGTTCGCCGAAGGGGATGTCGCGAAGCGCGCGTTGTGCTCGGTCGCGGAAGGCACGAGGAGTCGCCGGGACGGCGAGAAGCAACTCAAATTCCTTCCGGGTACCGGCAAAGTACTCGGCAATTTGTTGAGAGGCGTCGACAAGCACCGCGCCCGCAGAGCCAGGTTCGGTGACATCCGTGAGGCGTTGCATGCTTCCGAGATCCGGAGATTCGCCGTCGAAATATACGTGAGATAAACCCTGTGCAGATCCCACGAGGGTGAGACGGCCGAGGGGAGTGTCCAGAGAGGTCCACATGTGCATGTTGGGAGGGGAGTCCTTTCGGAGGGCGGTGGCCATCCAGGGTAGTCTATGAACCATGAATAGACCCGCCGTACGCGATGCCGCGCTTCTCATCTTTCGCGCGGTGCTGGGAGTCATCTTCGTGGCGCACGGTGTAGACAAGATGTTTTTTAGCGGAATGGACGAAGTAACCGGGCAGTTCTCCGCCATGGGCGTCCCACAGCCACAAACATCGGCGTACTTGGCTGCTTTCGCGGAAATGCTGGGAGGGGCGGCGCTGGTCGTAGGCCTGCTCACCACCTTTGTCGCGGGTGCTTTGGCTCTCCTGATGGCCTGCGCATTGTATTTCGTGCACATGGGCAATGGCCTTTTTGCAGCCGATGGTGGCGTCGAGTATCCGCTGGTTCTCATCGTGTCGTTGCTCATGATTGTCGTCTTTGGCTCCGGCCGGGCCAGTGTGGATGGGGTGTTGAGCCGTGCTGACGCATGAGCAGGTGCAGGCGGCGATTTCCGCACAGCTCGATGGGGAAGCTCCGCAGCTCTCACCGGACGTCATTGAAGCGCACGTGTCGGGATGCCCCGAGTGCGCGGCTTTCCGAGATAAGGCGGCAGCCCTAACACACTCGTTGAGCCTCGTGGAACCGGCTGGCGCTCCGCCGCAAGACCTGTCTGAGGTCATCCTCGCCGGCGTGGAGCCGGAATGGCAGCGCGCTTCCAGCACGCGGCAGGCGTCGCTGACGTTGGCGCGAGTATCCCTGGGGGTGTTGGCTCTGGCGTTTTTGGTGTGGGCGGTCGTGGTCGTCGTTAGTGCCTCAGGCTTGACCACCTTATCGAGCGAAGGAACCCTCGCGGAAGGGGCTGACCCAGGGCGCGCACACCTGCTGATGGAGGCTGCGGCGCTGCGTTTCGGTTTAGCAAGTGGCTTGGCTTTTGCGGCATGGCGCCCAGCCTCGGCCCCTGGATTGCTGCCGGTAGCTTGTACGATGTTCGCGTTCTTGTGCGGTTTTACAATGCGCGACTTTGCCTTAGGCAGCGTCGCTGCGGGGCAGGTTTATATCCTCATCGGGACGGGCCTGGCCACCGTCAGCTTGGGCTGGGCTTGGGCAGCGGACCGGGGATTCCTGTTGCACGACGTCTTTCGGGCGATTTCCGCTAGCCCACGCTAGGACCAGGACGGCAGCCACATCATGGAGTTGTACCACGAATCAGGGATGAGGTAGCCATAAAGAATCGGGGAGAAGTAGGCAAACATTGCCACAACTAGTGCGGCATAGCACACCGTAAGGAAGGTGCCCAACGGCATCGCGGAACCAAAGAGTCCTGTGAGCCTGCGCCACTGCAGTAGCCGTCCGCGGCCGATCATTTGGCCCAAAGCCAAGGAAATCAGCACGATGATGAACGGGATGAACGCCGTGGCGTAGAAGAAATACATCTGGCGGTCGAAGACTGCCAGCCAGGGCAGGAATCCTGCGGCAGCACCCACGAGTGGGATGAGGAAGGCCCGGTTTCGGCGAACAAGCAGGGACCACAGTCCCCACAACACTGCAGGGACGACCAGCCACCAAATGGCGGGAGTACCGAAGAGGTACAGCATCTTGCGGCAGGAGCCGCCGTCACCGCAGGAGATGTCCGTGGAGGAGTAATAGAGGATAGGGCGTGCGGCCACCAGCCAGGCCCACGGCTTGGAATCCCAGGGGTGGCTGTGCCCACCGGAGGTGGTCAAAGAAGCATGAAACTCCAGCACTGAAGAGTGGTAGTAGAACCAGCCGGCGAGTGGCTCGGGGAGGTGAAGCAACCAAGAGCCCTCCTCAATGGTTCCGTCCACTTTGGCGTGGCGGTAAACGGCTGTTTCGTCAGCGAACCACGCACGCCAGGACCAGGTGTACAGGGCAACGGGAACCACGACGATGGAGGCGAGGGCCGCTGGTGTATCGCGTACCAGCGTGCCGACAATGTAGCGGCGCACGCCGTAGAGACGGCGCAGCGCGAGATCCGAGAAAACGCTCATCAGACCGAAGAACATGATGTAGTACAGGCCGGACCACTTCACAGCAAGCGTCAGCCCCAAGAAAACACCGGCCGCAAAACGCCACCACCGGAAACCAAAGCGGGGCCCGAAGTCGGAGTCACCCATCGTGCCCGACACGAAAGCGGAGTGGAGACGCTCACGCATCTGCTGGTGATCGCGCGCCAAAGCCCACGCGGCGGCGACGACAAAGAAGACTTGGAAGATGTCGAGCATTCCGAATTTGGAGGCCACGAGCAGTACACCATCGCACACGGCGAGCAGGCCAGCCAGGAATCCCACCTGCCACGAACCAGACAAGCGGCGGGCCAGCGCCATGGTGAGCATTACTGTGCCCACACCAAAAAGCGCGGCCATGGCCCGCCATCCCAGTGGGGTATAGCCGAAAAGCGCTTCTGATATCGCAATGATTTGCTTGGCCAGCGGCGGATGGACAACCAAGCCGTAGCCCGGATTAGATTCAATACCGCCTAGGAAAAGGTTGTGCCAGCTGGTGACCATGTCCCAGGCCTGCGGCACGTAGTGTTTCTCATCGAAGACGGGTGTGCCTTCAGAAACCGGTGCAGTTAGACCAATGAATCGTGTGAGAAAAGCTAAGACACCAATGATCGCGGTGCTGATCGTGTCGGCCCGGGTCCAGGTGTAGGGCCGCGGGGCAGGCGGAGCCGGCCGGGTATGGGCGCCACGCGCGGCGGAGAGGCGCGTGCGCTTGCGGCGCCCAGATCGATCTGTAGGGGTTGCGATACTCACCCGGAAGAGTCTAGCTTGCATGTGCAATGCTGGGGAGTATGAGTCTTCAGCTTGAACCCCTGCCTCGCGGTGTCATCCTCGCCGCCACGCCGCTGGGAAATCCCGGTGATGCTTCCGCCCGTCTCATGCAGGCTTTGGGCCACGCAGATGTGATTGCCGCGGAAGATACTCGCCGTGTACGCAATCTGGCCCAGGCATTAGGAGTAGAAATCCGCGGCAAGGTGGTCTCCAACTTTGACCACAACGAAGAAGAGCGCTCGCGCACGCTGGTTGCCGCTGCCCGGACAGGAACTGTACTTGTCGTGTCGGATGCCGGTATGCCGCTGGTTTCTGATCCGGGACACTCCATCGTGACCGCCGCCGTGGAGGCGGGCGTGCCGGTGACGTGTTTCCCCGGGCCCTCGGCGGTGCCGACTGCTCTCGCCCTGTCGGGCTTAGGAGTAGGCCACTTTCTCTTCGATGCCTTCCCACCGCGCAAGCCCGGCCCGCGTAAGGCGTGGCTGGAGTCCTTGGTGGGGGAGCAGCGCGCTATTGCTTTCTTTGAGTCCCCGCACCGCTTGGCGCAGACGCTTGGCGACGCCTCTGAGATCCTCGGCGCCGACCGTCGCGCTGCAGTCTGCCGCGAGCTGACGAAGACATACGAGGAGATTAAGCGCGGTTGCTTGGGCGAGCTTGCCGAATGGGCGCAAGAGAATGCGCGGGGTGAAATCACCGTAGTCATCGAGGGCGGTGATGCCGCACCCGTGTCGTTGGAGACCCTTGTGGAGCAGGTCCGCGCAGAGGTAAAACGGGGCGTGCGGGCCAAGGATGCCTGCAAGCAGGCCGCCGCGGGAACGGCGTGGTCTAATCGTGAGCTTTATGATGCCTACCTTGCTGCCCGTGGCTGAGCTGCATGAATAAGAAAAAGTGATGACCGTCTCTTTTGTGGCAATCGTTATGGCATCGTTATGTCGCTCGGTGTGGCCGTGGCATGCGCAGTAGGGGAGCTATACCTCCGAAAAGCCTCCGAACAAGCTGGCAAGCTGCACAGTTGCGGTACACGTTTAGCAGCTGTAGTGGAATAACGGTCGCACCAAGAAGCTCGTGACAGCCGGTTGAGGAACGCTATATGCCCGAAATACATGTGGCGAATAGTCTTTTTGTTTCTGATTTAGTTTGACTAGTTGATGAGACAGCACCAAGGTCGGTAGGTATGACAGACTCGACTAATTCAGACAATGTGAAGGACACGGAGGTGTCCTCGGCTGCCTCTCAAGGACAGAGCTCGCCGGCTGCGGTGGAAGAATACCGCACTGTCGACGAGCGCCTCGAGGCATCTTCAGCCACGAGCCAGCTCCAGGACATGCTCACCAACAAGGCGTTCGATCCTGCGGCTGAACCTGCACCAGTTGAGGAACAAGAAAACGACGAGTACGGGCCCGGTGGCATCGATTCGCCGATCGACTGGACCATCGTGGGAATCGCCGGCCTGCTCGTTGCCGCCTTTGTGGCATGGGGCTTGGCCGCTCCAGAGAGCTTTGCCACCTTCTCCAGCAATGCTCTGAGCTTCGTGGTGAATAACTTTGGTTGGGCCTATGTCCTCTTCGGAACAGTCTTCGTTATTTTTGTCATCTGCATTGCTGCCTCTAAGTTTGGCACTATCCGCTTGGGCAAGATCAACGAAGAACCGGAATTCTCCACGGTCTCTTGGATCGCGATGATGTTCGCTGCCGGCATGGGCATCGGCCTGATGTTCTACGGCGCTTCCGAGCCGCTCAACTACTTTAAGAACGGCGTTCCGGGCCATGGTGAGAATGAGGTAGGAACCTCAATGGCCACGGCCATGTTCCACTGGACCCTGCACCCATGGGCCGTGTACGCCATCGTGGGGCTTGCCATCGCTTATTCCCCCTTCCGTATTGGCCGCAAGCAGTTGTTGAGCCAGGCTTTCGTGCCGCTCATTGGCCAGCGCGCTGCGGACGGTGCCGTGGGCAAGATCATTGACATCTTGGCCATCTTTGCCACTGTTTTTGGTACTGCTTGTTCGTTGGGTCTGGGTGCCATGCAGATTCAGGCAGGCCTGCAGGCCTCCGGAATTATTGAGAACCCCACGCAGAACGTCGTCATCGGCATCGTTCTCGTGCTGACCTTGGCCTTCATCCTGTCGGCCATGTCTGGGGTGGGCAAGGGCATTCAGTACCTTTCCAATGCCAACATGATTCTGGCGGCTCTGCTGGCCATCTTCGTGTTCATCTTTGGCCCCACGGTGTCGATCCTGAACCAGATTCCGGGTTCCATTGGTAACTACCTGGCGAACTTCACCGAGATGATTGCTCGTACCGCTGAGTCCGATAACGGAACTGCCGGCGAGTGGCTGTCGACGTGGACGATTTTCTACTGGGCTTGGTGGGTTTCCTGGTCGCCGTTCGTGGGTATGTTCCTCGCCCGCATCTCCCGTGGCCGTTCCGTCCGCGAGTTCTGCGTTGGCGTGCTTCTCGTCCCGGCGGGTGTCTCCACTGTGTGGTTCGCCATCTTCGGCGGTACCGCTATCCACATGGAGCAGAAGGGTAACTCCATCTCCGGTGAGTCTGCCGAGCAGGAGCTATTCAATCTTCTGCAGAGCCTGCCTGGTGGTTTCATTGCGGGCATCGTTGCCGCCCTGCTGCTGGCTACGTTCTTTATTACGTCGGCCGACTCGGCGTCGACAGTCATGGGCTCGATGTCCCAGTCCGGTGCAACCACCGCGAAGCCGTGGCTATCCGCGGCGTGGGGTGTGCTCACCGCAGCCGTCGGCCTGACCCTGCTTCTGTCGAGTGAGGATTCCCTGTCGAACCTGCAGAACGTCACCATTGTGGCGGCGCTGCCATTCCTCTTCATCCTCATCGGGCTCATGTTCGCTATTTTTAAGGACTTGAGCAACGATGTGATTTACCGCGAGTACCGTGAGTCCCAGGCCTTCCAGCGCAAGTTGGCGCGTGAGCGTCGCCTGCACCGCGAGTTCCAGCGCGAGCAGGCCTACAAGGCCCGCCGTCGCCAGCACAGTCACAAGCACTAGTTAGCATCTTGCTCTGGTGCGCGAGCATTTCTTCCTTACACCCCCTCACTGCATTGCCGGTGAGGGGGTGTTCGATAGAGTAGGGGCCATGACTGAGACAGTTGTCGTTAATGTTGCTTGGCCCTATGCCAACGGACCCCGCCACATCGGACACGTGGCGGGTTTCGGCGTTCCTTCCGACGTGTTCGCCCGCTTCCAGCGAATGCGTGGCAACGACGTCCTCATGGTTTCCGGTACCGACGAGCACGGCACCCCGTTGCTGGTACAGGCGGACAAGGAAGGCGTGACGGTTCGTGAATTGGCGGATCGCTACAACCGTCAGATTGTCACTGATCTGGCTGGTCTCGGCCTGTCTTATGATCTCTTTACCCGCACCACCACCCGCAACCACTACGCGGTGGTGCAGGAGCTGTTCAAGGGCCTGTACGAGAACGGCTACATGATTAAGGAGACCACTCAGGGCGCAATCTCGCCGTCCACAGGGCGCACTTTGCCCGACCGCTACATCGAGGGCACCTGCCCGCTGTGTGGCGCCGATGGCGCGCGCGGTGACCAGTGCGATAACTGCGGCAACCAACTCGATCCGGTGGATCTCATCAACCCGGTATCCAAGATCAACGGCGAAACCCCGAAGTTCATCGATACAGAGCACTTCCTGCTGGACCTTCCTGCGGTCAAGGATGTCCTCGAAGAGTGGCTGAAGACGCGCGAGGACTGGCGTCCCAACGTTCTCAAGTTCTCCCTCAACCTGCTGGAGGATATGCGCCCACGCACCATGACCCGCGATATCGACTGGGGCATTCCCATTCCGGTCGAAGGCTGGGAGGATAACGGCGCGAAGAAGCTCTACGTATGGTTCGATGCGGTGATTGGTTACCTGTCTTCCTCCATCGAGTGGGCCCACCGCACCGGTAACCCGGATGCGTGGAAAGACTACTGGCAGAACCCGCAGGCGCGCCACTACTACTTCCAGGGCAAGGACAACATCACCTTCCACTCCCAGATCTGGCCGGCTGAGCTTTTGGGTTACGCGGGCAAGGGCTCCAAGGGCGGTGAGCTGCACACCTATGGTGATCTCAACCTGCCGACGGAAATCGTGTCCTCGGAGTACCTGACCATGTCCGGTTCCAAGTTCTCCTCCTCCAAGGGCGTTGTTATCTACGTCAAGGACTTCCTGGAGGAGTTTGGGCCGGATGCGCTGCGCTACTTCATCGCCGTGGCTGGCCCGGAGAACAACGACACCGACTTCACCTGGGACGAGTTCGTGCGCCGCATCAACAACGAGCTCGCTAACGGCTGGGGCAACCTGGTCAACCGCACCGTGTCGATGGCCCACAAGAACTTCGGCGAGGTCCCGGCTCCTGCAGCGTTGGAGCAGGCGGATAAGGATATTCTTTCCCTCGCAGAGGAAACCTTCGCTACCGCCGCGGAATTCCTCGAACAGTCCAAGTTCAAGCAGGCCATGACGGCCATCATGCACGTCGTCGGCGAGGCCAATGCTTATGTCGCGGCGATGGAGCCGTGGAAGCTGGCCAAGGATGAGACCCAGCGGGAGCGTCTGGCCACCGTGCTGTGGACCGCGCTGCAGGTGGTCTCCGATTGCAACGTGATGCTCACGCCGTTCCTGCCCTTTACCGCGCAGAAGGTGCACGAAACTCTGGGCCGTGAGGGCGTGTGGGCCGCACAGCCGCGAGTCGAAGAGGTGGTGGATGATATGCCGGTCGAGCTCGTTGGTGTAGACCTCCCGCCGGAAAACCACCCGTACCCGATCATCACCGGTGACTACTCCGCGCAGCAGGCTGCGTGGAAGCGTTTCGACATTACGCCGGGCACCGCGCTGCAGAAGCCGAAGCCACTGGTGGCTAAGCTTGACCCGGAGCTCGGTGAGACCGGCCCGGAGTGGGCCCCGGTTCAGAAGTAAAGGCGTGGGCTCGGCGTTTCGGCGCTCGCTTGCGCCCTTCCTGCTCTTTTCCGTTGTTTGCCTCACCGCGCTGAACCTGCGATCCGGTATCGCTTCGGTGGCACCGGTGCTGGGCCAGATCCAGAATTTCTTTGGGATTAGTTCTGGACAGGCAGGTTTGTTGACCGCGCTTCCTGGCCTGTGTTTTGCTGCCATGGGGTTGGCCGCCGTACCCATTGCTCGGCGGGTTGGGCTGAGCCGTACCTTGGCCGGCGGTACGCTGGCCTTGGCGGTGGGGCTGGCACTGCGGCCGTGGGTCGATAGTTTCCCCCTCTTTGTGGCACTGACCTTGTGCGTTGTCGCCGGCATCGCATTGGCGAACGTGCTGCTTCCCGCATGGATCAAGCAGCATGGTTCAGGCCGCGCACTGGTGGCATTGATGACCACCTACACCACGATGCTGGGTGTTTCCAGCGCTCTCGGCCCCCTGTCCGCGGTGACGCAGAGTACGTGGCAAGGTGCTCTGTGGATCTGGTGCCTGCCGGCCGTCGCACAGCTGGTGGCCTGGATAGTGGTCCTTCCGCAGGCTGGCAAGGATGTCGCTCACGGCACGATTGCCGGTGCGGGCGTGCAGCGCCCCATGTACACCTCGCCCACGGCGGTGGCCATGCTCTTTTTCTTTGGGCTGCAATCTACGATGGCCTATGTCCAGATGGGGTGGCTGCCGCGCATGCTGGTGGAGAAGGGCGTGAGCGAAAATACCGCCAGTGTGGCACTTGCTGTCATCGGTTTCTTCAACATTGTCGGCGGCGTGGTCATGCCGTGGCTTATCTCGCGACTGGACCGTCTTGCCCCCGTGCCCGTGGTGCTGGCGCTGTGCACGTGCGCCGGGTGGGGTGGAGTGCTCGTGGCTGCCGACGCCGCCCCGTTGGCCTGGGCCTCTTTGATGGGGATCGGTGGCATGTGCTTCCCGTTGGCGCTCGCTTTGCTCACCGCGCGCACGCGAAGTGCGCTGACGACCGCGCGCCTGTCTGGCTTTGTTCAGCCTGGTGGCTACGTCTTGGCGGGCCTCGTGCCGCTGTCCGTGGGAGTGGTGCGGGACGCCACCGGCAATTGGACCGCTGTGCTCATTGGTCTTATGGTGCTTAGCTTCTGCATGCTGGTCGCGGGCCTGCGTGCGACGACGCGTGTCTACATTGACGACGAGCTTGCTGCATAGCTGGTTCTCGATAGTTGCGGTAGTTTTGTATTACAGCGTTAGGTAGAATTAACGTCTCACGTTATTGACGCGTTGCGTTATGGGGGGTATGGTGCGTTTATGATTCAGTCGTTCGCGGATAGGACCACTGAGCGTCTATGGAATCGAGAGAGGGTGCTCTCGATTGATTCACGTATTCACTCGGTAGCCCTCCGCAAGCTGAGGCAATTGGGCTGTGTGCAGAGGCTTGATGAGCTTCGGATTCCTCCGGGAAATAGGCTCGAAGCTTTGAAGGGCGATCGGCGGGGTCAATATAGTATTCGTATCAATGACCAATGGCGGATCTGCTTCCGGTGGACCGCTTTAGGGCCAGAGGAGGTTGAAATCGTTGACTACCACTAACAAGCTCCCCCCGGTACACCCAGGTGAAATCCTTATGGAAGATTTTCTCAAGGACATGGGGATTACCCAACACAAACTCGCTGTTTCGATAGGGGTCCCGCCTCGGCGTATTAACGAAATCGTCCACGGAAAGCGGGCTATTACTGCCGATACGGCTCTTCGCCTCGCCAAGTACTTTGGGATGTCCCCACAGTTCTGGCTGGGGCTGCAGACTCACTACGACTTGGATGTCGCAGAAGACAAAATTCTTGCTGAGTTGGACGATATTGTGCCGCTTCAAGCTGCGTCGGCTTAGTTAGTGGCCAGTAAGCCGCTTTAGGAGCGGTCGAAGTCGCGCTGCAAGTGGACCAAGCCGAGGCGCACGCCGTCCTTGGTGTGGATATTGGGCATGCGGCCGGTCTCCACGAAGCCAAACTTCTTGTGCAGGGCGATGGAGGACTCGTTGGTGTCCACGATATAGGTAATCATCGTCTCCACGTAGTCATTTTCCTTCGCGTGATCCATGAGCGTGTCCATGAGCTCGCTGCCCACGCCCTTGCCCCGTGCGGACTCCGCAATATAAATGGAGTCCTCCGCTGTGCCGTAGTAGATAGCCGGGGTGACAAACTGGAAGTAGGCGGCCCAGCCAACGATCTCATCGTCGTCCACGGCGACATAGACCGGATAGCCTTCCTTGTCCATCTGTGCCAGCCACTCTTCTCGGTCTTCTACGGATTCTTGCCAGGTCACCAGGTTGGTGGCCGGTTTCGCGGCGGAGGCGGAGTTGTAGATGGCGGAGATTGTGGGGGCGTCGGCAAGCTCTGCGGGACGAACGTGCATGATGTTCCTTAAACCATGAGTTGCAAGTGGGTGAGGTCTATCCAGCGCCCAGCTTTGCGACTGACTTCTTTTAACGTTCCTACAGTGGCAAAGCCGAACTTTTCATGCAACTTGATGGATGCGGCGTTGTCCGCCACGATGAGCGCCAGCAGCGTATGGACCTGCTCCGACTCACGGGCATGCTGAACGACAGCACCGAGCAAGCGCGTGCCTACCCCGCGGCCGTGGGCGGTGGGATCAACGTAGATTGTTGTCTCGTAGCAGCCCAGCCACACCTTAGGATCGCGGTAGGGACGGTAGAGTGCCCAGCCTAAGTACGTGCCGTCGTCAGCGAAGGCCACGAAACAGGGACAATTGTCGCGGCGTAGTTGATGAAGGTACTCGGTGCGTTCCTCCACGGTGGCGGGTTCGCTGCGAAAAATGAAGTGGGTCTCTCGGATGGCCCAATTCAGGGTGGCGGTCATCGCGGGGACGTCGGCGTCCGTCGCTTCACGGATAATCATGCGCGCAAGACTACACTCACAGCCATGTCTAAGAAGAAGCCACGCCCCACGCCCGTTCCCGCCGAAGGTTTGAGCCAGCTTATCGACGCCCACACGCACCTCGCCTCCTGCCGTGATGCTGATGCCGACCTCGTTGAGCGCGCTCGTGCTGCTGGTGTTGAGCGCATCGTTACCGTGGGTGATGGCCTAGCGGAGGCGGAGAAAGCTTTGGCCGCGGCACACGAATTCGACAACGTGTATGCCGCGTGTGCGATTCACCCGACAAAGGCTCATGAGCTGGATGAGGCCGCCCGTTCGCGCCTGAGCGAGATGGCGGCGGACCCACGCTGCGTGGCTATTGGTGAAACGGGCCTGGATACCTATTGGATTCACCACGAGCCGGAAACCACCGCGCCCCTCGAGGTGCAGGAAGAGGCTCTTCGTTGGCACGCTGAGTTGGCAGCGAAGGTGGGGAAGACGCTCATGATCCACAACCGTGAGGCCGATGAGGATCTCATGCGTGTGTTGGGGGAGTGCTCTGAAGTACCGAAGGTGATGCTGCACTGTTTCTCCTCACCACTTGATGTGGCCAAGGAAGCCCTTGAGCGCGGATATATTCTGTCCTTTGCCGGCAACGTGACGTTTAAGCGTAACGAAGAGATGCGCCAGGCCGCAGCGCTTGCCCCAGCCGGCCAGCTGCTTATTGAGACGGATGCGCCGTACATGACACCGGAGCCTTTCCGCGGTGCACGCAACGAACCTTCCCTTATCGGGCACACGTATCGCTGCGTGGCCCAGGCGCGTGGCCAGGAAGTAGAGGACTTGGCTGCGGAGGTTGCTGATACCTTCGCGCAGGTCTTCGGGGTGTGATGATCTTCACTAAGTGCAAATCCGCTGCTCATGGGTGGCGCGCGTGCTTGTTGTGACAAGTGTGTTGCTAGTGGTCGTGGCGTGTAAATGCGTCTCGAATGTTTAGTTCTGTTACCGTATCGTTATTCAAAGTTAGTCCGGCCTTGATGTTGCCGGCCGGCGCGCCTGCAGCGCGCCATGACAGGTGCCGAGGGTGGGAATCCACCTTTCGGGCACGAAGCATCGCAGAGACGAGTAAAGGTTTATGTCCCCGAAGAAGCAGATCAAGCGAATCAATAACTCCCGCTCCCTGCCGCTGCGCATGGCCACTGGCGGTGTGCTCGGCACCCTTGCCGTGGGCGGTGTTGTTGCCGTTGGTGCCCAGAAGGACATCACGCTCGACGTCAACGGTGAGACCACCGAGCTCGCTACCTTCGCTGGCGATGTCAACGCCGCTCTCGAGGCTGCGGGCGTCAACGTTGGGGGAGAAGACGTTGTTTACCCCGCGCTGTCAGAGCAGGTTTCCGACGGTGATTCGATCACCGTTCGTACCGCTAAGCCGGTTGCGGTGACCATCGATGGTGTTGAAAAGCAGCTTTCCTCCACTGATCTCACGGTCTCTGACTTGTTGGGCGGCCTCGATGGTATCGTCCCGGGAGCTGCCATCACTTCCGGCTCCAAGACCGTGAAGGAGGATGAAACGGTGACTGAGGGCATGAACCTTGAGGTTACGTCCCCGAAGATCATCAAGCTTTCTGACGGCGGTTCCGTCTCCTACGCCAGCGTTGCCGCTAAAACCGTGGAAGACGTGCTGGAAGCCCGCGGGATCACCGTAGATAAGGATGACCGAGTGTCCCCAGCACTGGATACCCCGGTTAAGGTCGGCACGGCCATCACTGTGGACCGTGTCGAGATTTCCGAGGAAGAAAAGACGGAAGACTTCGACGCCCCCGCCAACTTCGTCGATGATCCCGAGCTAGAAGAGGGGACCGAGGAAGTTCGCGAGGAAGGCACACCTGGTTCCCGTACCGTGACCCGCAAGATTGTGAAGGTCAACGGTAAGGAGGAGTCCAACGAGATCATCAAGGAAGACGTCCGCAATGAGGCCGTCGCCGCAGTGATCGCGCGCGGCACCAAGCCCAAGTCCACCGCCCCAGCCGTCGCTGAGGGTTCCGTGTGGGATGCCCTGGCGCAGTGTGAGGCCACTGGCAACTGGTCCATCAACACCGGTAATGGTTTCTCCGGTGGTCTGCAGTTCACCCCGTCGACCTGGGCTGCTTTTGGCGGCACCGAGTACGCCCCGCAGGCTTGGCAGGCCTCCCGCGAGCAGCAAATTGCCGTGGCGCAGAAGGTTCAGGCTGCACAGGGTTGGGGCGCATGGCCTGCCTGCACCTCGAAGCTTGGCCTGCGCTAAAGCTTCAGCGCTGCGCGTATTAGTCTGGATGTCATGACACAACCTCTCCTGCTGGGCCCGGTGGAGATCCGCGAGCTCGCCGCTGAGCTCGACGTGACGCCGACGAAGAAGCTGGGCCAGAATTTTCTCCATGACCCCAACACCATCCGGCGCATTGTTGCCGCTGCGGACCTGAGTCCGGAGGATCGCGTGGTGGAAGTCGGCCCTGGTCTGGGTTCGCTGACCTTGGGGTTGCTGGGAGAGGTCGAGCACGTCACGGCCGTGGAGATTGACCCGCGTCTAGCCGGCAAGCTCCCGGACACCGTGGCCGCACGGGCAGCCGACTTTGCGGATCGTCTCACCGTGGTGGAGAAGGATGCTCTCACCGTTGAGGTAGGGGAGCTGGGGGAACCGACCGCCTTGGTGGCCAACTTGCCCTATAACGTGGCGGTGCCGGTGCTGCTCCACCTGCTGGAGGTCTACCCATCGATTCGCCGTGTCCTGGTCATGGTGCAGCTTGAGGTAGCGGAGCGCCTCGCCGCCGCGCCGGGCAGCAAGGTCTATGGCATTCCTAGTGTGAAAGCTTCTTTCTATGGCCCGGTCCGCCAGGCCGGGACAATTGGCAAGAACGTGTTTTGGCCGGCACCCAAGATCGAGTCAGGCCTGGTGCGTATCGACTGCACCCGCCCCTTCGACGAGGAGCTGCGACCACGGCTCTTTGCGCTGATCGACGCCGCCTTTGCCCAACGCCGGAAGACGCTTCGCGCCGCCTTAGCGGGCTTTTTCGGTTCCGCCGCGGCAGCCGAGGAGGCGTTACGCGCGGCGGAAATCGATCCGCGCCTGCGCGGCGAGAAGTTGGGCGTGGAGGACTTCGTCCGATTGGCGGAAGTCTCATGAGCAAACCAGTAAACGAGTCCCCACAGCTTTGGCAGGCGCGCGCCCACGCCAAGGTCAACTTACACCTGGGCGTCGGTGAGGCCCGCGCGGATGGTTTCCACGAGCTGGCCACCGTCTTCCAGTCCCTCGATGTGCACGATCGTGTGAGCTATCGCTGGGGCGAGGGAAGCACCGTGGAAGTCACCGGTAACCATGCGAAGGGCGTTCCGGCATCAACCGAGAACCTGGCATGGCGCGCGGTGGAGCTGGTGGCACAGAACCTCATGCTGCCGGCTGCCGGGACACTCACGATGGAAAAGAACATCCCTGCTGCCGGCGGCATGGCTGGAGGTTCTGCCGATGCTGCCGCGGCCCTGCTTCTAGCTAATCAGGCGTTGAGTACCGAGTTTGGCCGCGAGCCGCTCAGCATGGAGAAGCTCTACGAGCTCGCCGCGGAGCTGGGATCCGATGTTCCTTTTACTCTCATGGGTGGCACGGCCTTGGGGCGCGGGCGCGGTGAGCTCTTGACGCCGATGCTCTCGCGTGGGCGCTATATCTGGGCAATCATCACCAATGCGGAGGGCTTGTCAACGCCCTCTGTCTTCCGCAAGCTGGACGAATTGCGGGCTGCCGGCCGCGGAAGCACACCGCACCTCGACACTGAAGCGGTGGGCCAAGCCCTCGTGGGTGGCACCCCCCGCGAGCTCGCTGCGGTGATGCACAACGACCTCCAACCGGCAGCCCTCTCGCTACGCCCGGACCTCCGCAAGATTCTTGATACTGGTGAAGCCGCCGGCGCCCTCAAAGGGATCGTCTCCGGCTCTGGACCGACTTGCGCCTTCCTCTGTGAAGACGAGGAGACCGCCCAGGAAGTGGTGGCCCAAGTCTGCGCCGATAACCGCGGTACTCGCGGATTGGTGACCCGCGGCCCAGCCACCGGCGCAACACTGGTCTAGCACCAAATACTGGTCTAGCGCCCGCGTTGTACTAGGCGGCGGTTTTAGAGGACGGCCATCTCCACAGGCTTGAAGTCGAGCTTGTAGCGCTGCGGCTCCTGGTCACCGAGAAGATCAAGAACCACCAGTTCCTGCTTGTTGGCATCGGTGACATAGGCATAGCCGTTTGCCGCCTTCAGAATTGGTCCCGGCTGTTGCCACTCCTCGTTTTCCTTCCACGGGGAGATAGCGTCAATCTGCTTTGTTACCTCGCCGGAATCCGGGTCGATGACGTTGAGTTTGCCGTCGGTCGTGAGCACCAGTGCCTCGCCCAAAGGGCCGCGGGCCAGAGAACGGAACCAGTAGTACTCGCCGAGCTCGACCTTCTTGGCAGAGTAGTCCTCCGTATTGATGAGGGTCACTGAGGTGGGACGCTCGAATTCAGCATCCTTGTCGGTCTTGTTATCCGCCAGGATGACGTTGGATTCCTCCGAACCTGCAGAGTTGCCGGAGCGCTGGTAGCCGTCTTTGCCTGCATAAGTGGATACGTCGATCTTATGGAAGTCGGTGCCGTCGAAGACAACGGGCCCGTCTTCGCATCCGAAGAAGAGGGAGCCATTACCAGCGGCAGCTTCGCCGTGGACACCTGGGCACTCGGTGGTTTCCGCAAGAACCTTGCCAGACTGGTCTAAGTGCTGAATGGTGTGGCGTTCGTCTTCGGTACCCTTCGTGGTGACTACGGAGCCGTCTTTCAGCGGGACGGCTACTCCGTGGTGGGCGGCACCTGTCTCGATGGTGTTGACGGGTGCGGCGTCTTCTTTGCCGATGTCCTCGGTTTTGTAGATCTTTGCCACGCCGTCGCCGTCGGAGAAAAGCGCGGTAAAGCCGTCGTGGTGAACCACGTGGCCGGCGTGAGGTGCGTCGATGGAAGCGTCCCCAAGCTGAGGCTGTGCCGCGTAATAGTGCTTGTGGTCTCCGTGCGGCTTCGTGATGCGCCCGGTGTCGAAGGTGAGGAAGCTGTCACCTTTGGTCACCATGATGTGGCGGTTATCGCCGGCATCGCTAAGCCGGAGAAATGCTTTCAGTTCTTCGTTGTCGATGACCTCACCGGTCTCGCCGTCGAGAGTGGTGAGACCATTCTTGTGCGATAGGAGGATGCGGGGAGGTAGTTCGGCTACCTCAGTCTCACCAGCAGAAGCTTCGAAACCGTCATGGCTGTGCCCCTCGCCGTGCTCGGCATGCGCGTTGCTAGCTTCAGCGCTGGAGGGCGGTGAAGCTTCTTCGCTGTCAGGGGAGGAACAAGAGGTAATGGTGAGAATGGTGGCGGATAGTGCGGCGCACAAGGCGAGACGTTCTTTTTTCATAGTGCGCCACAGTATTGGAAGTGAAAATCAATAGCAATAAAGGTAATGGTGCGGGGGTAACCGTGCTGAAGCACTAAGATGAACTCTCGATATGGCGAACCTCATTAACCTCGAAAACGTAACCAAGTCCTTCGGGCTCAAGACCCTACTGAATGGGGTCTCCCTCGGCGTTCAAACCGGTGATCGCATCGGTATCGTCGGCGTCAACGGCGGCGGCAAAACTACACTGCTGGAAGTTCTCACCGGCATCGAATCCCCGGACTCGGGCCGTGTATCCCACAATTCGGATTTGCGCATGGCAGTGGTGACCCAACGCTTTGAGCTGGAGGAGTCCCTCACCATCGCCCAGGTCATCATCGAACCACTGGGCTTGGAAACCTTCGAGTGGGCTTCTAATGCCAAGGTGCGCGATGTCCTCGGCGGCCTCGGCATCGTTGACCTAGGGCTAGACACCCCTGTGGGATCGCTCTCTGGTGGTGAACGGCGCCGCGTCAACCTGGCTGCCGCACTCGTTCAAGACCTCGACATCGTGGTGCTCGATGAGCCGACCAACCACCTTGACGTCGAAGGCGTGCAGTGGCTAGCCAGCCACCTGCTTTCACGCAAGCTGGCGGTCGTCGTCGTCACGCACGACCGCTGGTTCCTCGACACCGTTGCCACCACTACTTGGGAGGTGCACGACGGTGTCGTCGACGCCTATGAGGGTGGCTACAACGACTGGACCTTTGCCCGCGCCGAGCGCGCGCGCCAAGCCGATGCCATCGAGCAGCGCCGGCAGAACCTGGCGCGAAAGGAGCTGGCCTGGCTGCGCCGCGGGGCACCGGCACGTACCTCGAAGCCGCGCTACCGCATTGAGGCGGCTGAGGCGCTCATCGCGGATGTTCCTGCGCCGCGCGACAAGGTTGAGCTCATGGCCTTTTCTAAGCAGCGCCAGGGACGAGTTGTCATTGAGCTTGAGGATGCAAAGGTCACCACCCCGGATGGTCGCACACTGGTGGATCACCTCACCTGGCGGTTGGCGCCGGGCGAGCGTATCGGTCTCGTCGGCGTTAACGGTTCGGGCAAGACCACGCTGCTGCGCGCCCTTGCTGGGGAATCAGAGCTTGCCGCGGGCAAGCGCATCGAGGGCAAGACCGTGCGCCTGGGCTGGTTGCGCCAAGAACTCGATGACCTGGATCCACAGCGCCGGCTTCTCGATGCCGTGGAGGACGTCGCCACCTACGTCCATTTGGGAAAGAAAGAGCTCTCCGCCTCGCAGCTGGCGGAGCGCCTGGGCTTTTCCGCGAAACGGCAGCGCACGCCGGTTGGCGATCTCTCCGGTGGTGAACGCCGTCGCCTGCAGCTGACCCGCGTGCTCATGGCAGAGCCGAATGTTCTGCTTCTCGACGAGCCCACAAACGACCTCGACATCGATACCCTCCAGGAGCTGGAGTCTCTTCTCGACTCGTGGCCCGGCACCTTGGTGGTCATTTCGCACGATCGCTACCTCATCGAGCGCATCGCTGATAACACCTATGCGCTGTTCGGGGATGGCAAGCTCACCAACCTGCCGGGTGGCATTGAGGAATACTTGCGTCGCCGTCAGGAGATGGAAGCCGCCACTGCCCGCGGCGTTCTCGACTTAGGAGAAGCCTCCAAGGACGCCGACGAGAAGAGCGCGGAAGCCGTCCCGGCCAAGCGTTTGAGCTCCCAGGAGGAGCGCGAGCTGACCAAGAAGATGAATGCGTTGGAGCGCAAGATGAGCAAGCTCGACGACAAGACTGCGAAGCTGAATGAAAAGATGGCACAAGCCGCGGAGAAGATGTCCTCTGGCGAGGGGGACAGTGGTGAGCTAGCGAAGCTCGACTCCGAGCTCAAGGCCGTTGCCGCCGAGCGTGAAGAACTTGAGATGGAATGGCTGGAGCTGGGGGAGAAGCTCGAAGGCTAGTGCTTGAGGACTAGGCCCAGCCCTACCCAAAGAAGCCAGTGATAGTCAGCATGGCCGGCAGGGAGAGGAAGGTGGTGAGGAAGACCGTATCGCGCGCCACCGTTTCTCCCGACTGGTAGGTCGCGGCATAGTTGTAGACGTTCTGTGCGGTCGGAAGCGCGGACAAGATAAGCGCTGCGTAGAGCTCGTTGCCGCTCAGTCCCAAGGCTAGTCCTGCCGCCAAGGCGATGGCCGGCATGGCAATGAGCTTGAGCACCGTGGCGGTAATCGTCGGCAGGCGGTCATTGGCCAACAACCCTTTACCGGTGAGAGAGGCTCCGAAACTCATGAGGATCATCGGAATGGAAGCCCCACCGAGGATCTCAAGGGGCGCCATGATGACGTCGGGGACCTGCCAGCCAGCCGCAGAAACGATGAAGCCGGCGATGGCCGCTATGACGACAGGCGCCGTAAGCCCGGAAACCACGGAGCTGGTAATCGAACGCAGGCTTGTTCCCTGTGCGTTGAGGCCGGCGATGATGAAGGGGGAGAGTACCGCCATCTGGAGTACGAGTGCTGGCACCACAAAAGTGGCATCACCGATCACATAGGTGGCAATCGGCAGTCCAATGTTGACGGAGTTGTAATAGCTCGCCGCTGCCGCTCCGGCCATCGTTTCTGCCCCGCTTCGCCGGAAGAACAGTGCGCTGAGCAACCCATACAATGCCATCGTGGTGACTGAAGCAATCGCGATGACAGCGACAACGGGAGAGGTGAAGGCAGAAGTATCTGAGGTGGCCACGCTGGAAAAAATCAGCGCTGGGGTGGCTGCCCAGAATGCTGTACGGTTGAATTGCAGTCGGGCTTCACCCTTGCCAATAACGCCTCGGTGAGCCAAGAAGAAGCCCACGCCGATAACCACAAAAATGATGGCGAAGCCGGTTAAGACGTCCAGCAACAGTGATCAACCTTTCGAATAATCGTTAAAGCTAGCCTCCGGTCATTCTTTCATGTCGGGGTACTAACCCCAGCAGCGGATAACAAAGTGGTATCGAAAATCCCATAGAGCCGGGCAGACCTTCACTGCGCTCGCCGTTGTATGGCACGGTGGAAGGCATGAATTCTTTCCGTCGTGTTTCCCGCCTGTCCGCTACCGCAGCCGTGGCAGCATCCCTTAGCGCCGCTTTGTCGGTGTCTGCGGCCCAGGCCGCCCCGGCTAACTTTTCCTCCGCACAGCCGCAGGAACTGAACCAGTTGTCCTCCCAGGCTGCTGAGCAGATCAACTCTTTTGAAATCGAGCTGCCCGCGCAGGCTTATGACTTGGCCAAGCAGTACAACGTCCAGCTGCCAGGTTTCATCAAAAAGCCGACCCCGGCCGTGGCGAATGAGCTCGTTGGTGCAACCCACGCCCACCTGCTGAAGCAGGGCCACCACGAGGATGCCAACGCCAAGAACATTGCTCAGGAGTGGGCAAACCAGGCCGCGGCCGGCAAGGTCACCTTCCACGGCAATGTTGGCGATGGCCTGACCCACCTGGAGGAGGGCAGCGGTAACATTTACAAGCTCACTGAGCAGGAAGCTAAGGATCGCGTGAACTGGCTTAACCGCGACGTGCCCGTGACCAAGGCCGATGGCACTGGCTTCGGCGTCGCCCAGGCTTTTGATGGCACCCACGTCTATGTTGCGGAGTACTTCTTCAATAAGTAAAGCTCCGAGCGGCACATTGAAAGTCGCCCTTGAGCAAGGCCCTGCCGCTTTAGGCAGGGCCTTCTGCATGTTTTCCCGCAGAGGGTTACAGTGGGCCCCATGATTCTGATCAACGTACAGTTCCACGTTAAGCCCGAGTACGCCGATACCTTCTTGGAAGAGATTGATTGGTACACCAAGGCCTGCCAGGCAGAGCCCGGCTGCATCGACTTCAAGTGGTTCCGCGATCCGGAAGACAAGCAGCGCTTCCTGCTCCTTGAGTCCTACAAGGACGGCACTGACGTCGACCACGTCAACACCGAGCACTTCAAGCGCTCCTGTGAGGAGCTGCCGAAGTACCTGGTGGAGACCCCGGACATCATCAATACTTCCATTCCAGGTAAGACGGCATGGGATAAGATGGCTGAATTCTCGGTCTAGAGCACATGCTTAGACAAAAGCCGCCCAGCAGAAGCTGGGCGGCTTTCCTGATCCTCAGGCTCGAAGTTCGATTTACTTAGCTGGAGCAGACTGTGTTGAGGCTTTTCTCCTCGTCTGCGTACTGCTCGAGGGCATCGTACAGAGCGTCCGCGTAGAGGTGTGCACCTTCGGGTAACGGGTGGACGCCGTCGTCGTAAAGCATGGCAGGATTTTCCTGTGCTACTCCGCACCAGTCTGCGATATAGACGTTGTCGTGCGTCGTTGCGGCCTCGATGATTTCGGCGCGCGCCGGCCCCATCCAATCGCGCTCACCGTAAGGCAACACGAGTACCAGTGTGCGCTCGGAGCCGACGATATCGATGAGCTCGTCCATTTGGCCCTCGAATGTAGCTCCGTTGGTGCCCAAGCCCACAAATACGGTGGAGCGCAACTGGCCGGAATCCTTCAACCCCTGAACCACCGGCAGGGCTGCCGAATAGTGGCGGGAGATGGCAGCGTCGATACTGATACCCGGGAAACGCTCATTAAGTGCTTCGGAGGCGGCGAGCATGACAGAATCGCCGATTGCGCTGATCTCGTTGCCGGTGGGTATCGCGCGCTTTTCCTTCGGTTTTGTAGTCTCCGCGGGCTGTGCCGGAGCGGAACTTGCAGCCTGCTCGTTGGACTGTGCCATGCGCTCGAGCTCGCGCTCTAGTTCGCTCTTATCCTCCGAGGTCACCAGAGCATAGCCCACACCGAGCAGAGATAGCACGACGATGACGGGGACTGCAGGCCACAGTGCCTTGCCAAAGCCAGCCTTAATTTCCTCCATGCTGGGGCGGGCAGCCCAATAGGCATGCCACGTGGGGCGGAATCCGGCGCGGCGGAAGGGGTTTTCTACAAATTGGTAGGTCACCTCTGCCAACAAGCAGCTCAGCGGCAGGCAAAGGAGACCCAGGAGCCACGAAGGGGCGTCGGACAGCGCGTGGACAATCATGACCACCGGCCAGTGCCAGAGGTACAAAGAGAAGGAACGCTGTCCCAGCCAGCGCATCACACGGGTGCGGAAAATCCAGGTGAGGGGGCCGGTTTCACGCACCACTCCCCAAATCATCGCCGCGCCGAGCACGCTGGTGAGGGCCAAACCACCGCGGTAGGTGAATTCGCGGTCCGCGCCCATCCACACCAGTTGGGCAAGGTAGGCAACGAGTGCGAGGGCGCCAAGGGCGCCAGCGAGAATGCCCTTGTTTGCTGCTGGCCAGGAGTCGGCGTCGACATCCTTGTCGGTGGAGGTCAAAAGCAGGGACAACATTGCGCCAATGAGGAGACCGAAGGCGTGGGTATCGGTTCCGTAGTACACGCGGGTGGGATCCTCGCCTGGGGTGAAGATGAGCGCCATCGCGACGGCTGAAGCGATCGCGAGGATCAGCGATACCGCGATGGGCAGGCGCTTGGGCTTGCGGCGGGAAATGGCGAAGACGCCAAACATCAGCAGAGGCCAAATCAGATAGAACTGTTCCTCGACGGCCAAGGACCAATAGTGCGCGAAAACCTGCACTTCATTTGGCGCAAAGTAAGTTTGGCTGGTGGCGATTTGGGTCCAGTTGTTGACAAAGAAGAAGGTGCCCAAGAATTGCTGGCGGATGCCTACTGCTAGGTCGCCGCCGATGAGGGCCACAATCGCAGTACATATCGAAAGGACCACGAGTGCGGCAGGGAGAATGCGCCGGAAGCGGCGGATCCAGAAATCCTTGAGGCTGATGCGCCCAGTCGCGTTGAATTCACGGACCAGCAGCGAGGTAATGAGGAAGCCGGAAAGGACAAAGAACATGTCCACGCCGAGGTAACCGCCGGGGAGAATGTCCCCGAAGAAGTGATAGATCACCACGGCAAGCACCGCGAGACCACGCAGACCATCCAGGCCCGGTACTTGACGCAGCCGGGCGCGTCGACGGCGCGGTGTGGTTGCAGGTGCAGTTGTAGCCGGGGCAGCTGTGCTGCTGGCGGACGCACTGGCAGCGGCGGGGGCTGTGGAGGGAGCCGCAGTGGCAGTCGCAGTGGCGGGCGTGGCGCTTGCCTTTGTAGCGTCTACCGCTGCCGCGGTTGCAGCTGCCGGAGCCGCGGCAGCAGCAGTGGATTCCTTCGCTACCGGCCGCTTTTCTGAACGGCGCTTTTCTTGTTTTTCTTGTTTTGTGCTCAGTACCCCGACGGACTGTGAGCGACGAGCCAGAGCCCGCGAAATCTCATTCTCTGGCCTGGCCGTCTCTGTTTTCTTCTTTTTCTTTTCAGGTTCTTTGGCTTGCTCAGGTACTTTGTCATTCTTGGCCTCAGCGCGCTGGGCTTTCTGGCGTTCTTCGCCCTGTGCAGGATTCTTTGTAGGTTGGGCAGCCTTTTCTTTTTGTGCAGCCGGTGCCGGAGCCGGGGCAGGTGCCTGCGCTTTGGCAGCTGTAGGAGACTTTGACGCAGCGGGCTGGGCGCTTGGTGTGGCGGCCGGATTCTTGCCGGCACGGCTGGTCTCCGAGACCTTGTTTCCCGGGGAAGGAGTCTTGTCCTGCTGCTCAGAACTTGTTTTCTGCGGGGCAGCCTGCTGGGGCGCCGGGCGGCGAGGGACGGTGCGTCGTGGGCCGCGGCGGCCAGTCGAAGCTACGTCGGCCTCCTCGCGGGTTTTGACTAGTTTGGCCTTCTTCACCGCCGAAGCCTTGGGAAGGGCGCTCGGTGACAAGTCTAAGGTGAAGTCTTCCGCTGGCCGTGGGCGCACGCGGCTAGGCCGCGCGGCCGGGCGCTGAGTGCTGGGCCGCTGAGTTCTGGGCGCAGCGCTTTTATCCGAGGTGGTGGGCTTGCTGGGAGTGGTCGACTTTCCAGGCTTCGTGGTGTCAGTAGGTGCGGTGGATGGAGAAGCCGACGTGCGCTTGGCAGCCGGAGTGGACGGAGCAGTCGCAGCAGAGCCTTTAGATGCAGTAGTCGAAGTTGAAGAAGGCTTCTGGGAAACGGAAGGGGAGTCCGGAGTGGGACTCGATGTGGATGATTCGCCCTTTGCCAAGCGTGACACCATCGACCGCAAAAATTTCTTCACTTCACACTCCGCAGGTAGACACCGTGGTTCGGGTACTGAGGCTTAGTAACCCGAGTAATCCTACTCTGTGCGCGTGGCTAGTCGGGCAACGAGTCAGGGGAGCGTGTTAGGTGCGCAAAAGCTGGCGAAGCACGGTGCTGACGCCGTTGTCAGTATTGGGAGGGGCAATGATGTCCGCTAGGTCCTTCAGCTGCGGATGCGCGTTCTCCATCGCGACGGCTGTCCCGGCAGCGCGTAGCATTTCGAGATCATTGAGGTAGTCGCCGAAGGCCACGGTGGCGGTGATGGGAACGTTGGCAAGTTCAGCGAGCTTGACCAAGGCTGCACCCTTATCCACGCCGCGAGCCATGACATCGAGCCAGACCTTGCCTGATACCGCCACGTTATCCTCCGGGACAGCGCGCACGATGGGCTCGTAGATGTGTGCCTCTGAACCGGATTCGCAGAAGATGGCGATCTTGATGATGTTGCTATCGGGGACGGCGTCTAGGTCATCGACCCACGTGACCGCCTTGTAGTACTTGGAGATCTCTGCGCGCGCTGCATCGGATGCATCCTGCGCGACGTAGGCGGTTTCCGGGGCGCACAGCACCACGGTGTGTTCCACCTCCAAGGCCGCTGAGGCCTCGCGCGCTGAGTGCACGGTCGTTTCCGAGAGCGGGAATGTCGCAATGATGTCGCCACCACGCATGACTACCGAGCCATTTTCAGCAATGAAGGTCTCGCCTTGCGGGAACATCTCCTTGAGCGTTGCCAGTTGGCGCCCTGAGGCCGGAACTAGCTCGCAGCTGCGGTGAGCGGCAAGCTCTTGTAGCTCCGCGAAGTCCGCTGGTAGTTGGCCGTGGGCATCGAGGAGCGTGCCGTCCATGTCAAGAGCAACAAGTTGTGGGAGCAAGAAAGTCACACCAATCTAAACGGGTTGGGCTAAAAGCAGAAACCATGTCCAAGGTAGCGCCAAAAATAGGTGGCTGAAACATTTGTGATATGGAACACTGGTGCGCATGACTATGACTGATCCAGTACTCGTTTCCGTCCGCAACCGTACCGGAGTCCTTGAACTCAATCGACCGAAAGCTCTGAACTCTTTGAACCCAGAGATGATTGACATCATCCGCCGCTCCCTCGAAGCGTGGGCGCAGGATGATGAGATTGAGCAAGTCCTGATTCATTCCAATAACCCCAAAGCTTTTTGCGCCGGTGGCGATGTGCGCCACGCCCGTGAGGGAATCGCGGAAGGCAAGCTGGAGGAAGTCGATGCCTTCTTCGCCAGCGAGTACCTCACCAACGGTGATATCGCCGAGTTCCCGAAGCCCTATATCGCCGTCATCGACGGGGTTGTGATGGGTGGAGGATTAGGCATCTCCATGCATGGTTCGCACCGCGTGGTGACGGAGAAAGCCTTCGCGTCGATGCCGGAGATGAATATCGGCTACGTCACGGACGTGGGAGTGGCCTATGCGGCGCAGCGCATGGTGGGTACACGCGGAGTAGCTTCGCCGGGCTTGGCAAAGTTCTGGGGCTTAAGCGGCTACCGCATGTATGCCGCGGACATGTTGTGGACGGGTGTCGCGACCCACGTTGTTAAGGATGCCGCCGAGCTGATTGAGGCAGCTATCGAGCGGGGCATCGACGCCGCACTGGAAGATCTAGCTTTGCCTGCACCACAACAGCCGGCGCCGCTGGAGCAGGTAGCCAAAGACCTGGAGGAGACCTTCGCGCTGCCGACGTGGGAGGAGATTTCCGCGGAGCTCGATAAGCGCCCGAACATTTCCGGCGAAGTACGCCGCCTCATGGCCGCCGCCTGCCCAGCCGCCATCATCGCGGCCAATGAGCTCTATGAGGCGGAAGCCGCTGTCGACGATATCCGTGAGGCGCTCCTGCTAGAACTCAAACTGGGCATGCACATGTACCGACGCCCCGACTTTTCCGAGGGCGTGCGCGCGGTGCTGGTGGACAAGACCCAGGATGCTGCGTTTGACCCGGCGACCACCGAGGAGGTTGACGCCGAAGAATTCCGCGCAGTGCTGAACTCCTAGTCAGGGCTTATAGGCCGCGTGCCCGCTGATAGGCGGCGCGCGCCCGGTGTTCATCCACTCCTGCCGGCACGGCAACGTTGAGGGTGGCCTGCGTGGCGGCCGGAGTTGGTGCGGGCAGGTGGAAGGCAGGGGCATCGGTCAGCGCCAATCCCTGGCGGCCATCGGGCAGCTGTACAGGCAGCAGGGTCCACAGCCCCAGGATCGGCATGGCTAGCTGCGGCAGGCGCGCCGAGCGCGCTTCGGGGATCGACACCCGGGCGCGGATCAGCTCGGGAAGCGCATTGTCATAGCCGAAGCGGCGCAGGTTCGCCGCTGCTTGAGCGGACATGGAACTAGATAGCTCGTCCGCCCACGCCCACGTGAACGTGTCCGTGGAAGCGTCGAGAGTAGCAATGAGATGGGCGGGAACCGTGAGCGAACCATGATCAGAGTTCACCACGGTGCGAGACGTTCCAGGGTCGAGGTCCGCAGACAGGTTGGGGAAGCGGGCCTCCAAAAAGAAATTGTGCTCGGTGGCAATATAATGGGCATCCGCCAACACATCGCGTGCGCTGAGCCCGGCCCGGCCCGAAGGGTGGGGAAGGGCCGCGATCCGAGTGCCGTGGAAGCGTGCGAGGCCTTCTGCCGCCGCTGGGTCCACGCCCAAGTAAGAAGCGAGCTCAGAGGTAGCACGGCGCTCGTCGACGCCCCCTGCAACATCCCCCGAGCGTTCGAGTCCGGCCAAGATGCTGACACGGGGATCTGGGTGGAGCTCCGTAAAGTCGACGGCGACGAGTGCTTCGCCCTCGCCCTGCGGGACGCGGAGAACAGGGCGGTCGCCCACCAACCGCCGCGCTAAGCCGCGGAGCAGGGCGGAATCGGGCTGTGGTCCGTGGAACTGAGGCTGGGGCGCTTGTTCCGCCAAACCCGTGGCCCAGTGCAGCTGCCCATCCTGGATGGTGGCTAGACGTAGTCCATCGAAGTCATAGCTCCCTGAATCAGTACTAATGCGCACCACCGCGCGCTGGTCTTGGTCTGGCTGCGCTGATTGTTGGGCTTCGGGCGCGGGGTCAGCAGGCGCAAAGTTCAGTTCGACGTCGCGCACGTCGCCCAATCGGGAGGCAAACGTGGCGTCGATGCCGGCTTGGATAAAAGCGCCTGCGGAGTACAGGTTCTGGGCGGAATCCATTAGTGCTCCTTGACTTCGTTCTCTTCCCTGCGGAAGGGGTGCTCGATAGCCTCCTCATAGGCGTGGAGGAGGGCTTGGGTGGATTCTACCCAGGAATACTTTTCAGCCTCGCGGCGGGCGGCAGCGCCCATTGTCTCCCGGCGGGCAGGGTCTTCGAGGAGTCCGAGCGTGGCGCGGGCCCAAGCCTCATCATCGGCGTCGGGAGCGATGAGGTGCCCGGTCACGCCTTCCTCAATGACGAAGGGAATACCACCGGCATTCGTGCCGACGACCGGCACGCCCGAGGCGAAGGACTCGAGTGCTACCAGCCCCAAAGTCTCCGTGGCGGAGGGGAAGAGGAAGACATCTCCCACGGCGAAGGCAGCGGCGAGCTCCTCGCCAGACAGGTATCCGGTGAACACTGTGTGTGCAGGATCGAAGCTAGCCTTGAGCTCCTCCAAGGCGGGGCCATCGCCGACGATGGCCAGGCGGGCGTCGCTAAGCTGTGCCCGAACCAGCTGCATCACGTGGTCGAGGCGCTCCAAGTCCTTTTCTTTGGATACTCGGCCGATATAGGTCACCAGCGGGGCCTCCGGGTTACCGTCGGTCAGGCGCTCGCGCATCTGCGCCGTGGCGCGGTCAGGGTGATAGGTCTGCGTATCCACAGCCTTGGGCCACAGCTGCACGTTTCGGATCCCCATCTTCCGAGCCTTTTCCACCATGGGGCCAGAGGTACACAGGTTCACCGCTGCCTGGTTGTGTAGATACTTCAGAGCGGCCTCAGTCAGCGGGCGGGTCCACCCGATGCCCAGCGCATCGACGTATTCAGGCACGTTGGTGTGAAAGCTGGCCACCAGCGGTACGGCGTCGCGCTGCGCGGCAAAGACGCCGAGAGCCGCTGTCCAAATGGGGTTGACCGCGTGGATGACATCGGGATCGAAATCCCGGATTTCCTTGAAGAACTTCCACGAGGGCAAGCCGAATTTGATCTCCGGGTAGACCCACAGCGACAAACTGGGAATGCGGGTGACCGCGAAGCCGGCGTAGGTTGCAGGGCCCTTGCCCGTGGCAAAAATCTGTACCTCGTGGCCCATCGCGGCCAGCTGGTCCAGCGTGCGCGTCAGGCGCGTGACCACGCCGTCGATCTTGGGGAGAAAGACCTCGGTAACGATTGCGATGCGCACGGTGGGATTTAAGCCTCCGTGGTGGGAACACCGGCGTGCTGCTGGCGCGTCCACAGCGATTGCGCCGGAATCTTGGAGCGATCAGCGCGGTCGGCGTACTTACGCGCTACCTCCTCCACCTCATGCAGCAACCCCTCCGACAAGGTGGTCGGCTCCAGACCAAGCTCGAGGAAGGTGTCGTTGGTGACGTGCAGCTCATTCTCCGCGGATTCCTTGCGCGGGTTCGGCACGTAGGCCACCTCTGCGCCAGAGATCTTCGCAACCAACTCCGCTAAGTCACGCACGCGGTGGGTCTCCGTCATCTGGTTGATGATTTTGACGCGCTCGCCGCGTGCCGGCGGGTTCTGCAAAGTTAGCTCGATACAGCGCACCATGTCACGGATGTGGATAAACGCACGGGTCTGCCCACCGGTGCCGTGCACGGTCAGCGGATAACCAATGCCGGCCTGGATGAGGAAGCGGTTGAGCACCGTTCCGTAGTCACCGTCATAATCAAAGCGGTTGATCAGGCGCTCATCCTTCTGAGTCTGCTCAGTGTGCGTGCCCCAGATGATGCCCTGGTGCAGATCGGTGATGCGCAGCTCATCATTCTTGGCGTAGTAGGCAAACAGGTGCTGGTCCAGCACTTTCGTCATGTGGTAGACCGAGCCCGGGTTGGAGGGGTAGAGGATTTGCTGCTTGACGACGCCATTCTCTCCCGCATCCACCTGCACATCTAGGTAGCCCTCCGGGATTTTCATGCCGGCTGTGCCGTAACCGTAGACACCCATGGTGCCCAGGTGCGCAACGTGGATATCTTGCTCAGATTCTACGATGGCGGCGAGCAGGTTGTGGGTGGCGTTGATGTTGTTATCCACCGTGTAGCGCTTGGTGCGCGAATTCTTCATGGAGTAGGGGGCGGCGCGCTGCTCAGCGAAGTGCACCACGGCATCCGGGCGCTCAGTGCTGAGGAACTCGAGCAGGCCGTCGTAGTCCTGGGCCACGTCGAGGTTGTGGAAGCCAATGGTCTTGCCGGAGACCTCGGTCCACGCGGCCAGGCGCTCCTCAATGGAGGCGATAGGTGTTAAAGATTCTGCGCCCAACTCCTCATCGATGGCGCGCCGGGAGAGGTTATCCACGATGATGACCTCATGGTCTTGGTCGGAGAGATAGAGGGAAGCGGGCCAACCGCAGAAGCCGTCTCCGCCGAGAATCGCTACCTTCATTTTTTATCTCTCCACATCACTGTCGGGGCATGAGTTAGGGTGCCGCCGACGATGGGGGAGACACCCGTCGCGGCGGCAAGCACTTTTCAATACCTTACCGTTGACAGCCCTCACATGAGGGCCCTTAACGGTAAACAGTGAGTGAATGTTTCCTCGGGCTGCACCACTAGAACAAAGCATGGTGCAGAGCACAGGAGGCTCGGTGTCCAGAGTAAGTTCTGCAAACGCGCCCTGTACACTGGCGCGCATGCTTGAAGCCGTGCTCAATGCCTTTGCCGATTCCGTCAATGCCTTATTGATCGGAATCTTGGTGGCTATCGGCATCATGCTTCCGCGGGGCAGCTACCGCAAGATTGCGGCCCTCGTCATCGTTGGGGACTGGTTCGGAGTGCTCACCGCGGCCGCCGTGGTGATGTTCATCTTCGTCGGTATCCAGGACAAGGTCGCCGCGGCCTTGGAATCGCCTCTGCTGGGGTGGGGGCTGGTTGTCATCGGCTTGGGGCTGGGCCTTTTAGCTTGGCGCTCCAAGGGTGAACCCAACGATATGGTGCAGAAGCTCCTCGGCCCGCTGCGCACTCCTTCGGCTAAGACCGTTGTGGTGGGCTATGCCATGGGCGTTATCCAGTCCTTGACCTCCGTGCCCTTCTTCTATGGCCTGATGCACCTAGCGGCTGGGGACTTTAGCAATACCGTTAAGTATGGTGGCCTCTTTTTCTACGCCACGTTTGCGCTCTCATTGCCGACAGTGTGCGGATTGTTCATCGCCCTTGTGCGGGCGAAACCACAGTCCTGGGCCGGACGTGCCTTCGCGTGGGCGCGGGAGAACTCCACCACCGTGGCATTGTGGAGCGGCTACGGCGTGGCGGCTTTCCTTGTGGTCATGGGCATCTTCGCTTTGTTGTAGGGGATCGCCTTGTAAGAGGTTCGGCTGCTGCTCGAGTTTCGCGGTAGTAACACTGCCCTTGTTGCCAAAGTTCTGGCCAGATCCTGCGGCGAGTTCAGGCGGTGAATGCATCTATAC
>NZ_KV827684.1 GCF_001836165.1 Corynebacterium sp. HMSC036D02
GGTTGAGGATGGCACCACGGTTGAGACCGAGGGCCCGAATAAGGCTGAGATCGATAAGAACGGCAAGCTGATTGTCGACATCGATGAGAACGCTAAGCCTGGTGACAAGGTTGTTGTCGTTGTCAAGGACAAGAACGGCAAGCAGATCGACCGCGTCGAGGTTGAGGTTGAGCAGCCGGATGCTCCTGCTGACAAGCCGGACTGGAAGGACGGCAAGGGTAAGC
>NZ_KV827685.1 GCF_001836165.1 Corynebacterium sp. HMSC036D02
TGGTGCTGTTGCAAAGTTGGGGCAGTAGAAAGACCGGCGTGAAATAATCAGAGCCATGGGCATCTTCTCCGGTCGGCATTTCCCCCGTGACATCATCCTGTGGGCGGTGCGGTGGTACTGCCGCTACGGCGTGAGCTACCGCGACCTCGAAGAAATGATGACCGAGCGGGGTGTGCCAGTCGATCACACCACGATCTACCGCTGGGTGCAGAAATACGCCCCTGAGCTGGATAAGCACACTCGCTGGTACCGGCAGGTACCCGACTGGCAGGCCCGGTCCTGGTGGGTGGATGAGACCTATATCCGGGTCGGCGGCACGTGGTGCTATCTCTACCGGGCTATTACCGCCGGTGGGCAGACCTTAGATTTCTACCTCTCACCAAAACGGAATGTGGCTGCGGCCAAGCGTTTCCTGGCCAAGACGCTGCGATCGAATACGACAGCCGGGTCCCCGCGGGTCATCAACACCGACAAGGCGCCAGCTCTGGCCAAGGCGATCTCCGAGCTGAAGGCGGAGGGAATCTGCCCTCAGATGGTGGAGCACCGGCAGGTGAAATACCTGAACAACGTTCTCGAGGGAGATCATGGCCGACTTAAAAGAATCCTGGGACCGAAGGGGGCGTTCAAAAACCGAATTTCCGCCTACCGGACGTTGAAAGGGATGGAAGCGATGCATTCATTACGGAAAGGTCAGGGCACGATGTTTGCTTATGGGCACCCCAATCCGGACGCGGTGATCGTCAACCGGGTCTTCTAGACGGCCTGAGAACGCCGGCACGCAGCGGCCATCAGGAAATGAGAAACTGGGTCGTCTCGGCTCTCCGCC
>NZ_KV827686.1:0-13095 GCF_001836165.1 Corynebacterium sp. HMSC036D02
AGTGATGCATCCACCGCTTGAAACCGCCTGAATCAGAGCCTATAACTTTGGCAGGACGGGCAGTTCGACCACCACAGGAGGCCCAGTCAACGCTAATACAAGGCCCAGCAGCCACCAGCAGCGAGGACTAGCTGCCGAGCACGCGATCGAGGACCCGGCCCAAAGCCTTGGAGACCTCGCTGGGCTCTTCCAAGATGACCATGTGGCCGGCGCCGTCGATGACGGTCAGGGTGGAGTCCGGCCAGTGGCGGGCAATGACCTCTGATTGGCGGTGCGGGGTCACAATGTCATGCTCGCCCACCACGATCTCCCCCGGCACGCTGCGCAACCGGGCCGTAGCACCAAATTCGGAGTGCTCCACCAAGTCATCGAAGAAGCCCGCGTAACTCGACATCGGGGTATCCAGCAGCATCGCCACGTGGAACTGCAGCTTGTCCATCTGCGGGAAGCCCTGCAGCAACGCTGCAAAGGCCGGGGCGATGAGTGCCGCTGCCTCGAAGCGCACGCGGTTGAGCCGATTCGGCAGCTTCAGGCAGGCGCGGTAGACCATGCCCAGCGTCTTCGATTCCAAGACACGCGCCACGCCCTCGGCTGCAAAGCGCTGCATCGAGGTGGCCACCAGCGCCATTCCCTCGACGCGCTCAAAGACATCCCGCGGTGCGCGGCGCAAAAGATTCAGCGCAATCATCCCGCCCATCGAATGCCCGAGGAGCACCAAGGGCCCCTCGGCGGCGCGCTCGGCAATGACGGCCAGCACATCATCGGCCGCGCCCCGAACCGTGCACTGCGCGGGGGCGACGTGGGTGGATTGGCCGTGGCCGCGGACGTCGACAAGCAAGCAGCGCACCGATGGGTAGTTGTTGCGCACGTCGTTGACCTGGGAGTAGAAGCTCTCAGCCGACAGGCAGTAGCCATGGATGAAGACCGCGGTGACCTCCGCATCCTGCGGGCCCACCTCATACCACGCCACGCGCACGCCGTCGTTATCCACGAAACCGGAGTCAGTCACCCCAGTCAGGCCCGGCTCTGTCGTGAGATCATGCAGCTCGTTGTGGACGGTATGCTCGACAGCGCGCATGCGGGGGCGGGCCCGGCGCGACCAGCTGCGGGCGATGGCGGAGGAACGTGCTCGAATAACCATGACATTTCAATACTAGACTGGGCCCCATGGCTAATGACCTTTCAGCGCAACTCCAAGCCCGCTTCGGCTCCACACCGGCAGAAGAGCAGGACTCTGCACCCGCCGGGGACGCATACAGCGAGCTCACCCGCCTCATCACTAAGGTGACCGGCGTGGAGGAAGGCCTGGAGCGCGAAGCGAATTTGGAGGACCTGGGGGTTGAATCACTCGAGCGCATCGAATTAGCCGTGCGCCTCGAGGAAGCCTGCGGGGTCCGCCTCAACGAAGAAACCATGCTCTCCGTCACCACGGTGGGCGAGCTTGCCGAGTACTTGGAGGAACACTCGTGATTTCTTATCTTTCGGACATGGACGGCGTCCTCATCAAAGAAGGGGAGATGATTCCCGGCGCGGATAAATTCATCCAGGCGCTGAAGGATAACAACATCGAGTACATGGTGCTGACCAACAACTCGATGTCCACCCCTCGGGACCTGTCCGCACGTCTGAAGAACACCGGCCTGGACATCCCGGCGGAGCGCATCTGGACCTCGGCGACGGCCACGGCGGCCTTCCTCTCCAACCAAGCGGGGCTGTCCACGGCTTATGTCGTGGGCGAGTCTGGCCTGACCACCGCGCTGCACGAGGCCGGTTGGATTCTCAATGACCGTGACGCGGACTTCGTGGTCTTGGGTGAGACCCGCACTTATTCTTTTGAAGCCATCACCACGGCTATCAATCTCATCCGCAACGGCGCGCGGTTCATTGCCACAAACCCGGATGTTACGGGCCCGGCACCGCAGGGCGTACTCCCGGCCACGGGTGCAGTCGCAGCACTCATCACCGCAGCTACCAACCGCGAGCCCTACTACGTGGGCAAGCCGAACCCGGTCATGATGCGCAGTGCGTTGAACAACATCGGCGCGCACTCGGAGAATACCGTCATGATCGGTGACCGCATGGATACCGACGTCAAGTCTGGTCTGGAGGCCGGCATGCGCAGCATCCTGGTGCGCTCAGGTATCAGCGATGACCGCATCATCGAGCGCTATCCTTTCCGCCCGACGCGCATCATTGACTCCGTGGCGGACCTGCCGGAGCGCATCTTCGATCCCTTCGAGGACTAGGGCTTAGACCGCACGCTTGACGACGCCCCGAAACCCATACTCCCCCGCCAGCATCTCGACCGCGCGGCCCAGCGCTTCTAATTCGCTGGGCGTTCCGGTGAGCACTTGCTGGCAGCCGATTCCGGCGCAACCGGCGTTGGCGGCGGCCGCGCTACCGAGAGCGCGGCCGCTCATCGGATCCCATACTGAATCGCGGCGCCAGCGGGTGCACCATTGGGCGGTGAGTGGATCATCGCCGGGCACAATGAATTCGCTTTCACTGCGAATACAGCGCGCCATGGCGCGCTCGATGGCAGGGCGCAGGCTGCGCGGCATGCCTGAAATCTCCAGCACGGCAGTGCAGACCTCACCGCAGGCGCGGTTGGGCCAACTATCCGCCGGGCTGCCAAGTGGGGTGGCTGAAGCGGCCGGCGCGGCGGCACCGGCTAGCTGCGGGTGAACGCGTTGATTCACTCCTTAAACTCCTTTGACGTGCGAGTGATGGCACGCCGGCATACGCCGACGCAAGACGAGCTTCGTCTTCCCCTACGAACTTGTCTTCATCACGTCACTCGCGCCGAGGCGCGAACACCGCCTGGTGCGGCCTCAGTATGTGGCCACGCGGTGCGTCGTTGTGTGCCCACAATTTTCCCCCGCCACTTGGGCCACAACAACCCTCAACCTGCACTTAAGCCCCCCACAGTCTCAACAAGAACTTGAGACTTCCATCCGAAAATTCGCCCCACCAATCACTTAAGCCACAGAAGAAAACGCGCGCAACACGCGCGCGTTGTCGCCACAGTCACCCCTGCTACCCCCGTCGCCGCATGCGTGGCCAGGTGCGACGAGCTTCAACGTTGCCGCGCAATCGTGACTAGCGCGCCTGGCACTCCTGCCAGATGGCCGTGTTGCTCTCTGCCCACAGCGGCTTACACCACTCGCCGAAATCACGGTCAGTGAGCGCAACCATGGCCCAGTCACCAGCCACCCACAGGTAGGTACCGCTCATGCCGAAGTGCCCCACGGCATCGGCAGGCAAGCCACCCATCCACTGCTGCTTCTCGCCGTGGATTTCAAAACCCAGCCCCCACGTGCAGTCCTTGAAGCTGCCATAGCCGGGCACAATACCCCGCAGTCCGGGGAACTGAACGCTGCGCATCTCCTCCACAGTCGACGGATCGAGCAGGCTGGGCGAAGATACCTCGGCAGCAAAGGCAGCGAGGTCCTCCACAGTGGAGACCAGTCCGTGTCCGGCTGAGCCCTCCATGGAGGTGGCCCGCATCCCCAGCGGGGTGCACACGCCCTCAGTGAGGTACTCGGCGAAGGGAATCTCGGTGGCCTTCTCCACCTCTTCGGCAGCCCACTCATAGCCGGCCGAGGAGTAGATGCGGCGTTCCCCTACGGGTTTCTGCGGCTCGCGAGAATCAAAGCCCACACCCGAGGCATGAGCTAAAAGATGGCGCAACGTGGAGCCTTCCGGACCCGCGGGCTGGTCCAACTCCACTGCCCCTTCTTCCACGGCCACCATCACCCCATAGGCGGCCACCAGCTTGGTCACGGAGGCCACCGGGAAGCGGCGGGAGGTATCCCCCAGCTGGTCTACCACCTCGCCGCGGTGCAGCAAGGCGGCGGCAACGGTATCGACTGGCCAGGACTCAAGAGAAGAAAAAGCGCTCATGCGCTCCAGCTTAACGGGGCTTAACGAGGATCGCGCTCACAGCCTACGCCATCACCATCGCGGTCGAACTTGGAGCGGAAACCCGGCTCACCCGCATAGATGGGGCGGCCCAGCGCGTTCCACACATCAGCGCAGCGGGTGAAGGACGCCGGTGCCGGCTTCGGCGCCGGTGCGGGAGCAGGCGCTGGTGCAGGCTTCGGGGCGGGAGCCGGTGCTGGAGCTGGTTTCGGTGCGGGTGCGGGAGCCGGCGCAGGCTGTGGGGCCGGAGCAGGTGCCGGTGCGGGCTGCGGTGCCGGCGGCGACGGAATCACGCCCGGAAGCGGATTCGGGATGATGCGCTGCTGCACGGCCCAGTACACGCCACCCGCAATAGCTGCGAGGATGGCTGCGGAAATGCCCACGCCAAGAGCAATCTTTTCACCCTGGGAAGACTGCTGAAATTCGGCGTCATCTTCCGCGCTGGAAGAGTCAGAGCTCTGGTCAGAGGATTCAGCATCCTGGCTAGAAGATGCAGCATCCTGATCAGAAGACAGATCGGCACCAGCATCAGCAGCAGAAGAGTCACTGGCAGGAGCCTCAACCCCCGGGGCGGCGGTCTCCGCCTGTGCGGGAACAACGGCGGAAAGACAGAGAGAAACAGAGACAGAGGCGGCGAGAACCGCGCGAGAGAACTTGGTCATAAACCTAAGTTATATCCCGCGGTTCTTCCCCGCAGGAAATTGCGCATCGAGATGGAGCTGGAATGCCCCCGGCCAATACTTCGTTAACGGATGCCCCCGCCATGGCGATACACAAGGTGTAGCGCATTGCGCCGCTGCACTTCCCTATCACTCATATCTCTTATGCGCCCTCTCCAAGCGTTTCCCGGCAGCACATCCTCAGCGCTGCCCCTGAGAACAGCACTGTATTGCTGTCTCTCGGCAACACTCTCCCAACTCTGCCGGGCTTTGCAGGACCTACATCAAGGTTGAAGGCTCCGCAGCACCCTCCGTGGCGTTCGCGGTGGGCTGCTCATTCACGGTTGGTGCGGCCGTTTCGGAGTACTGTTCCTCGACCGGAGCTTGGGATTCAGGAGTTTGCGGATCCGCCGGCACATACGTGGCCTCACTGTCCGGAGTTCTATCGGTCGGCGTCACCGCTTCACCGGCATCCGTCGGTTCTTGGTCCGTGGAATCAGTAGACGGTGCGCCCTGCGGCGTGGTGTTCGGCGCAACCGATGGCTCAGACGGTTCCGCGGACTCGGAAGCTGCTTCTGAATCCCCCATCCAGCGCGAAGGCGAAAGCCACCCAGCATCCACCCCATCCGGATTAGCGGAGGAAAGCAGCAGCAGGCCCACCACGCCGAGGCCTGCGATGAGCCCCGTGGTAGAGGCACGCACGCGCCCGCCGAGTGTCCAGAAGTACTGCCACTTGTTCCCCGGCTTATCTGCGCGCCAGATGCCGCGCTGATAGTCGTCCTCCTCTTCCTCCTCGGGTTCGGCCGAATACGCCGGACGGCCGGGGCCGTCATCCATGTTCTCCTGCGGCTCCTCAGCGGCATCGGCCACAGCTTCCGTGGCGATGACCTCCGTCTGCGCCTCAGCCGCGCTATCCGACGTCGCGCTGTGCTGCGAGGTCGAAGCGGCCCCTGTCGCCGGCATGACGGTGGTGGGGGTGCTGGCATCAAGGGTGTTGGTATCGGGGGCGTCGTCAAGCACCTGCGGGGCATCGCCCGGCAAGCCCTCTGCCGTGGGCATCTTATATAGATCCCAGAAGGAGGACAGCAGGGCTGAGCGGATAGCGCGCTCCACCGCCCACTGGCGGGCGGGGTTCACCTGCACCAAGACGCGGTACTGCACCTGCCAGGGTTGGCCAGCCGCAGTGGGCGCTGTAAGCCCGGTCGCGGGCAGGACGTCGAGCTCGCCGGCCACATCCGCGCGGATATCCGGGGTATCAAGCGCGTGCTGTGAAATCTTTTCCACCTGTTCGGTGATCTCCGGCAAGGACTCGCCCTCGTGGACCGGGATGGCAATATCCACCACCGCACGGGACCACTCTTGGGAGAAGTTCGTGACCACGCCCGCAGAACCATTGGGCACCATGACGACTTCGCCGGTGGGCGTGCGCACAGTCGTCGTACGCAGAGTCAGCGATACAACGGTGCCTTCCACGCCCGTCACACCGTCGAAGCTGACGTAGTCACCCACACCGAACTGCTTTTCCGACAGGATAAAGAAGCCCGCGAGGAAATCACCGATGATGGACTGCGCACCGAAACCGACGGCGGCCGAGACGACGGTTGCCGGAATCGCCGCGCCAAGGGGCGGCACCCCAAGGTTGGACAGCGCAGCCAGTACAAGCAGGAAGTATGCCACCGCCTGCGCCACGTACACCAGCGCCCCGGCGAGGGCTAGGCGCGCTTTGGTGGATTCTTGATTCTCATCCAGACGGGACTCAATAACCCGCACAGCCAGCCGGCCGATACGCGGGATGAGAATGCCCAACAGAAGCATTCCCAACAGCGGCAAACCATGATCTACGATGGCCTGCCAGATGGCGAACATGTAGTACTTCAGCATTCCGCCGAGGTTACTCTTTCAGCCTGACAGAACCCTTGGAGTCTTAAGCGCGGTGGATGAGATAGTAGTTCGGGGTGGGCTTCCACGTGAAGCCGGCGGGGACGATGTCTGCGCCGTAAGCGGTATAAGCCTTCGTGGTCCACAGCGGGATGGCCGGCATCTTTTCCAGCAGCAAGCTCTGCGCTTCGGTGTAGTACTTCTGGGCTTCCTCGTGGTCTTGTACCTGGCCAGCCTTTTCCAGCAACTTATCGTATTCACGGCTGCTAAAGCCGGACTCGTTTTCTGAGGAGAAAGAGGCATACAAGGGAACCAAGAAGGTCGATTCCTCCGGGAACTCCGCCTGCCAGATCGTGCGGAAGGCCCCTGTGATGTGGCGGGCAGTAACCTCTTTGCGCAGGTCCTTCAAAGTCGCGAACTCTTGACCCTCTGCGGGAATACCGAGGGTATCCCTCAGCTGTTTCGCTACCGCGTCAATCCACGTCTTGTGGCCGCCATCGACGTTATAGCCAATGCTGAATGTGCCTTCGAAGGGCTTCAGCCATTCGGCTTCTTCCCACAGCTCGCGGGCCTTGTCCGGCTGGTAGGTCAGCACGTCGGCTCCCTCTGGGACAGGCGGGGTGGTGCCAAAGAGCGGCGCGACGAAACTGGTGGCAGGAAGCACCCTGTCGTGGAAGACGTCCCGAGCAATTTCTTCTCGGTCCACCGCCATGGACAAAGCGCGGCGGCGCAGGCGCCCAGCCTCACCGCGGAAATTCGCGTCATTGGCGGGGATGGTGATTTCCATGATGGAGCCACCTGGCGTAGTCAGTGCACGCTCACCCAGTTCCTTTTCGAAGCTGCCGAGTCTCTCCGATGGTATGCGTGTGAGCACGTCCAGCCGGCCTTCGACGAGATCCTTATAAGCCTGCTCCTCCGAGGAGTAGACAACGAACTTAATGCCCTCATTCTGCGGGGTGCGCGGGCCTGTATAGCGCGGGTTTGGCACGAGGGTCACTGCCTTCTCACGCTCCCAAGAGGCCAGCATGTACGGTCCGCTGCCGATGGGCTCCATTCCGCGCTCGCTCAACTTGTCTTGGTCTTCGGAGCGCATGGGGAAAAAGCCCGAATAACCCAGCCTCTCCAAGAACCCCGCCGTGGGGCGTGAGAGCTCAATGCGGAAGGACTTCTGCCCCGTGACCGTCAGACCGCGCATGGTTTTCTTGCCGTCATGAAAGCCCAGAATCGGTTCAAAATGGTGTGCCGAGAGCAGTGACTGGCTTACCGCGGTATTCCACGTGTCGACGAAGTCCTCAGCGGTGACGTTGGAGCCATCGGAGAACTCTGCGTCCTCACGAATCACCACGTCATAGGTCGTGTCATCGACCTGCGTGATGGATTCCGCCATGTCATAGTGGGCACCGCCGGCTTTATCCACGTACATCAGCCCCGAATACACCAGGTTGATAATGGTCTGCCCCGGCACATCGTTGGAATCAGCCGGGATGAGGGCGCGTTGCGGCTCTGAAATATCAGTGGTGATGAGGTTCATGTCTGAGGTATCCACGCCGCCGTGCTCCGACCTGCACCGCACCATCGCGGGCGCCGCAACTCCCGACATCGCTACCACCGCCAGCAGGCCCAGAAAATTTCGCCTCGACGTCACGCGTTCATCACCTCACTTTCACCCATACTTTAGAGGATCTAATCATCTCGCTTTTCATAGCGGCGCATGAGCCTTTCCACCAACTCATCGGTGAGCTGGTCATCGGCCAAAATGCGATCCAAAAGCTCCCGCGGTGAGGGCTCATCAGCGCTCGGGGTTTCATAGGAGTCACCGCTTAAGTCCACGCCGAAATCGGGGGTTTCCGCCTCCGCGGGGGCCGGCTCCATCATCTCCGACATCTCCGCGACTTCCTCGTTGAAGGAATCAAGGAACTCGTTGGCGTCGATAGCCGCTTCCGCACGTCGCTTGCCGGCGCGCACTTCGCGCTCAATACGGCGCTGCAGTGCCTTCTCCATTTGGTTGTGGCGCCAGGAGCGGAGCTTGGTGGGCTCTAGACGACGCCCCACGGCCCTGCCTTTACTCTCCGCCTTGCGTGCCATCACCATGACGTAGGCCGCGGTGTCATTGACCGGCGCCCACTCCTGGCGGGCGGGCACGCGCCACCCGGCCCAAATACCCAGCATCGTCATCACAAAGGAGACGATGGGGCCCAAGATGACTCCCCAGGCCAAGTATCCGGCGGAGTCCGCGCCGAGCACCACCAGGGCACAAGCCACCGCCGGAATCACGGTGGGGGTGTTATCCCCGAAGACGGCGGGCTCGCGCCCCATGGCAATATCACGAATCATGGATCCGCCCGTGGCCGTGAACACGCCCATCATGATGCAGGGAATCAGGGGCAGGCCATAGGCAATGGCCTTGAGCGCGCCTGTCGACGCCCACAGCGCCGAGACCACCGCATCCCCATGGGACTGGACATAGTCCCACGTCTTGCCTTTGAAGTAGACGAAGCGGGCGATGATAGCACCAGTAAACGCCAGGTAGAGGTACTCCGGCTGGCTCATCGCGGCGACGGTTCCGCGGTTGATGAGCACGTCACGGATCATGCCGCCGCCGAGGGAGGAGAACATCGCAATGAAGAAGAAGCCCACGATGTCATAGCCACGCTGGCGGGCCATGGTTCCGCCAATCATGCCCATGAGGAGGACACCAATGATGTCGGACCAGTAGTACAGCGACTCGATCAATGGGTCCATCTCGACAACGCTCATGGTGGTCATCGTATCGGGTGCTGAGCAAAAGTGGGGCCACCGGGGCTCGAACCCGGGACCAACGGATTATGAGTCCGTAGCTCTAACCGACTGAGCTATAGCCCCGCGTATTCCCTGCCTGATGAGAGCACCAGTACTCAACCAGCACACAATACAGACAGCGAATCCGCTCCCAGCAACATTAATCGGCGGGCCCGGAAAACGGCAATTTAGGCCCCTGAAATCGCTGTCTGAACTTCAGCAGCGATCTTCCGGTCTTTCCACCGCCACGACGAAGCCATGGCACGCTTCTGCTCACTTTTGGCCGGGCTGGGCTCTAGACGCTGGGTAAGCTGCCAGGCTTATTCCTTCTTTTTCATCTTTCTGGCTTGCCTGCGCTCACGCCTTCGAGCACGCTTTGCCTTGCGGATGTCCACGACCCAACGCGGAACAAAAGGCCACGGAAGCGGTATCCCAATCGCTCCAGTAAACCCAATCACTCCGATGACGAAAGCTGCCATGATCGGAACAAGCAGCACCGTTTCGGCGGGCTCTGGGAGGTTCATATTTGCGACCAGCCCTGTGGCACCGGCAGCGCCCATAATTAGCGTGCCATAGGGATAAATAAAGAGCACGCCATCACTTTCGGCGCCTTCCGCATCGGCTGTGTCGTACCATCTTTCTGATCTGGGAGTTGTTCGCACGCTCCGGATGTAATAGGTCCAGTAGAGAACCATGACAACCACCAACCCGAGACACACGAGCAGCTCAGTAGTATCCCCGTGCATAGGATGTGGCCTCCTGTGATTGCTTTTGCGGTGTGTACTAAAACGCTACCAGCGTCCACTGGGTTAAGGCATGGGAGGAAAACGAATCTCAGCGCCAGAACTTAGGCCCGATTTATGTGGTGAGCTTGTAGTCTTGCGAGCATGAGGCTCCTTTCCTTTAGCGTGTCCAACTTCCGCAGCATCCGCGCCACGCAGACGCTTTCGCTGTACCACCATTGGCAGCACTCCACCGCGCCGGAGGAAGGTTGGGAGCAGGTCAGCGATCCCATCACCGTCCTAATCGGCCCCACCGCCTCCGGAAAGAGCAGCGTCCTCAACGCCCTCGCTTTCGCCCTGCTTGCTATCGAATCCTCTGCCACCGCCTGGCTTGCCGACGCCCCACCCAACCAACTCCCCCACGCCCCGTACCGCCTCGACCCCAAAACGCAGCGCTTGCCTAGCACTTTTGAGCTGGAGTTCGAGCTTGACGGCGTGCGCTATCTCTACGGCTTCCAGTGGAGCTTTACCGGCGTGCATGCCGAGTGGCTCAGCCGCGTGCCCTCGACCAGGTGGAGCCCCTGCTTCGTGCGCACCCGCGGTGAGGAGGTGCAGTGGACGCGTTCCTTTATGGATAAGGGGGACATCGCCAAGCTCGGCCCCGTAACAGACACCGAGCTGATCCTCTCCGCCGGCCTGCGCGACGGGCACCCTGTGCTAGCCCCGCTGGCCCGCGCCCTAGTGTACGACGTGGCCTACCTGCCGCACGGGCATACCGCGATGAGCACCGCCTCCCGCATCACCGGCCTCATCCGCACCGGCAAGCTGCACCTGCATGAGGCTGCCGCCCTACTTCGCGCGGCCGATGCCGGAATCCACTCCGTACGCCTCAACCAAGACCGCATCCCGGAACACGTCTTCCGCCAGATGCGCCCGGTCATCGACGCGCTCAGCCGCAGTAGCGCACGGCTCCGCCGCCCCGACGAGTTCAGCGCCTACTCCGATGCGGAGATTGAATCCCTGCTGCACGCCATCATCGTGGAACACAAGACCGATGATTCCTTCTACGAGCTGAAGCTGACCGATGAATCCGGCGGCACGCAGAACTGGATGGCCACCGCTCCCCTGGTGCTGGACCCCCTGCGCCGCGGCGGGATTCTGGTTGCCGATGAACTAGATTCCGCCCTGCGCCCAGCTCTTCTCGATTTCATCATCCACGCCTTCCGCGAGCCCGACATCAACGTCCACGGCGCGCAGCTCATCTTTGCCTCCCACACCTTCAGCGTCCTCGAGCGCGCCGGCGAGCTGGGCCTGCGCCCGGAAAGCTTCTGGTCCGTGGAGAAGACCTCCGCCGGCGAATCGGAACTACACAACCTCAGCGACGTGCCCGTTTCCCTGGGCAACCCCGACGCCACCCACCACTTCCTGCGCGAGCGCTACGGCACCGCCTCACGCGAGGCGCTGACTGCGCTGCGGGAGCTTGTCACGGACGGTGCATGAAAGGGGCGGGCGCTTGGCGACGTGTCCCCTCAGAACAAATGCGCATTCTCCTCTTCGAATGCACGCCATTCCTGGAACGCCATCACACGTTCTTTGGCACGCTGGCGCCTCATTTGCAATACGTCTTCGCGCTTGAACCTCGTATGCGTTCCACGCTTGTGGGTAACTATCTTTCCGTCCCTTGCCCATTTCATGAGCGTTGGGCGCGAAACACCTAGCAGCTCGGCGGCTACCGTGCTGGTGAGCTCCTCAGGAATGCGAGAGATTGTGACTTCTCCTCGTTGCGCAACGGACGTCAAGACCTGGGAAATCAATCGCTGAACATTACGTGACAACGGGACCGGGCGCTCTTGCGCTAGCCACCCCAGTCAGCTTCCAAGGCGTTGCCATTCAACAGGTTGGACAAGTCACTCGCGATACCGATGAAAAGCAGGGACTCACTCCCGACAACGATTAGAACGGCCCCATGGTTGACTGATTGCTACTAGATTAGAGGCTGAGCACAACTGAATTCATTGTGCTCTGCTCGGGGGAAAGGTTAAAAGTGAGCAATGAAACAAGTACGGACGCCACGTTCCTTTGCAAAAAGCGTCCCTTCTCAAATTCACAAATTGATAAGTTGGGGGAGTTCTATGTAGGAAAGCGCAGTACACCGCCCGATTGCCAAGAAGAAATCATCGCTTGGTACGAATGGCTCAAAGACGAAACTACGAAGCTCGTTTCGTCTGCGGTTCAATCCATAGACGCTGACGGTCGAGGGCCTTTCGAGGCAGTACAATCTGCCCGAGTCAAGACTAGGTCATCCATCGCAGACAAATTAAACAGAGGATCCCGCTTATCGGCGATGCAAGACTTCGCCGGTGTACGTTTCGATCTGGGCGCGACTCACTCTGTCCTACTAAATATTGCCAAGGCTATCGAGGTTCTAGTCAAGCAAGTCAATGCGGAAGTAACCATCAAGAACTACCTCTCTAATCCCCAGCGTGGATACCGTGCGGTGCATGTATGGATTACCAGCAAACCTACCGGTCGCGTGGAGATTCAATTGCGCACCCAGCTCCAAGCCGAATGGGCAAATACATTTGAAAAACTGGCAGACCTTACAGGCCGACGAATTCGCTACGAAGACGAGTACCGTCCAGCGCACCCCGACTTACAATCTTTGAGGGCAAACTTGCTCGAAATCTCTGACCGTTTCTACAACATGGAGACTAGTCTGGAAAAGGGGTACGAATCAGCGCAGAATGGTTTGCAGTCAATAACCGCGACATCAAGGGCCATCCCCGTAGATCCACATGTACATAGAGACCGGGCTAAGTTCTACATGCACATGGCAAACTATGAGTTAGAATTAGCAGACACTGCTGAAAACAACAATGACACCCTCAAAGCGCTGAGAAAACTACAAGACGCCCTTACTGGCCCGCCAATCGAAAGCGAACAGATTAATGACTGATTTCATAATCACTTACAAACGTCGCTCAGGTGAGTCTTTCATCAAACAATTCTCGGACTCGACTCAAGCGCTTAAGGAACGCCTCCGCCGCGAAGCAGCGATCGACGATCCTGATATTGAGATCGCCCATATTTCAGCGCCTTCCCTGGAATCCTTGAAAAAGTCGCATTCACGGTATTTC
>NZ_KV827686.1:13195-21525 GCF_001836165.1 Corynebacterium sp. HMSC036D02
AAAAAGTCGCATTCACGGTATTTCATGGGCCGCGTTGAGGTACAAGACGACCAGGTGGACGCAGCCTAAAGCTTCACTCATGGCCCCGCCTCCATGGGCGTAATTATTTCGATCTGTGCTCTGTAGGACATGCACCAGGCAGAGGGCTTCGAAAATCTGAGCCCCGCTCCACTGCGCATGTCCGGCACACCTGTCAGAATCAAGACATGTCTGTTGAAGCACGCGCCCTCTCACTCCGACGCCTGATGCGCGATTCCGCCGCAATCCGGCTCCTGGCTGCGGACAACGCGCCCGTGATTCTGGCGTTGATTGCGGAGTACTTCCCACGCGGCACTCGGGCGCGCCCAGCAGCAGAGGTATACGAGCTCATGGTCACCGATTTCGAGGTTTTGGCCAGCGAGTTTTCCATGCCCCGCACGCCACAGAACTACTGCAATGACTGGGTCAAGGCAGGCTGGTTAATTAGAAAGTCCGGCAAGAGCTCCCACGGTGAAACGCTCGAGCCCAGTGAAGATGCTCTCTCGGCACTCGAGGCCATCGAACGCTGGGAAGCACCGGTGACTGCGGTGACGGCCTCACGGGTGGAATCGATCAGCTCGGCGCTGCAAAGGCTGGCACGGGATACCAACGAGGACATCGCTAGCCGCGTGGCCAGCTTGGAAGCAGAACGTGATCGCATTGACCGCGAGATCGAAAAGGCACACCTCGGGCAGTTTGAAAGCCTCACCTCCGCGGAGACGGAAGAGCGCGTCCAAGACGTCCTGAACATGGCCATGGCCGTGCCGAGTGATTTCGCCCGGGTTCGCCATGAGCTCGAGGCCCTCAACCACCAGCTTCGCCGACAGCTCTTAGATCCGGAGGGCTACCGCGGCGAAGTGCTGGAGGAAATCTTCAACGGCGTGGACCACATTGCGGAATCGGAGGCCGGGCGCAGCTTCCGCGGCTTCTATTCCCTCCTGATGGATAGGGAGCGCAGCGCCTGGTTGGACCAATGGATCAAGGAGGTTCTGGAAAGCGAGCCCGGGCAGCAGCTCGCCCCGGACAAGAGGCAGCGGCTGCGCAGCCTCTTTCGCGATATGGAGGAAACCAGCTTCGAGGTCAACCAGACCATGACCGGGCTGGCGCGCAGTTTGCGCAACTACGTCTCCTCCGAGCAATTCGCGGAGGACCGACGCATGATTGAGCTGCTGCGCGAGGCCCGCGGCATGGCCATTGATGCCGCACAGAACTCCGAACTGAAGGCCTTTCACCGGATGGACACACCACTGCAGCGCATCGGCATGTCGATTCATTCGGTCTCCCGCATCCGCCTGGCCAACCCCGGGCGGGAAGTCGTGGAGGAGACACCAGTGGCCTACCAGCCCGGCACGGAAGACCCGCAGGCGCTTTATGAGCTGGTGCGAGAATCAGAAATCGACTTCGAGGAATTGCACGAGGCGGTACGCATGGCCGTCGCCAAGTCCGGCCCCTGCACTATTGGCCAGGTGCTGCAGGCCTATCCCCCGACGCAAGGTCTAGCCAGCGTAGTGGGTTTGGTACATATCGCGGATTCCCACCCGTTGCCCTCGTTAAAAGAAGCACACGAGACAGTCACGTGGACCGAGGAAGACGGTACCGTGCGTTGTGCCCAGATCCCCACCATGTATTTCGATCACACCACCGTTAAGGAGCTACAGTGACCGCCGTCAACAGCCCCCGCGTCGATGCCGCGCACGAGCCGCCGCTGTGGGAACACGATAAAGGAACGCTGACCTACCATTCGCGGCGCGCCCTGGTGCAGCTGCTGCAGGGCCCGCTCATTCGCGCGCAGAAGGAACCGGTACTGTGGGCGGCGATTATCTCCGACGAGGAGAATCTACGCGCCCGGTTGCACGAGGTGTTCCTGGAGCTCGTCGTGGATGAGACCGAAGGCTTCGCATTCACCCGCATGGTGGAGGAAGACAGCTTGAGCATCCCGCAGGTGCTGCGCACGGACAAGCTTAAGCACATCGACACCGCCATCTTGTTGAACCTGCGCCAGGAGCTGGGCCTCACCCTGCCCGGCGAGCGCGTCATCGTGGACGTGGAGGATCTCCGGGAGAGCATCGGCTATGTCCGTGCGGTGGATAACCGCGACGAGGCCGGCTTCACCAAGCGCTTCAACGCGGCAATGAAACGCATACAGAATGACTATTCCCTCATCAGCGCCACCGAGACCGAGGGCCGCTTTGAGGTTTCCCCGGTGCTGCGCCAGCTTTTCGACGCCTCCACGGTCTCCGCTATTCGGGATGAATACGCCCGCCTGGCGCAGGCGGAAGACCAGGATGAGCAGGAACCGGAGCAGCTCCAAGAGCAGGAGGTTGCCTCCGATGACTAAGAACACCTCCCTCTGCCCCGGACAATTCCGCATCAGCCGCATCCAGCTGATTAACTGGGGCACTTTCCACGGCTACTTCTCCATCCCGGTAGCTCGCAAGGGCTTCCTCATTACAGGCGGCTCGGGTTCCGGCAAGTCCACGTTGCTCGATGCCATGTCTGCAGTGCTAGTTCCGCAAAGTCACGTGAAATTCAACGCGGCGTCACAACAAGACCTCGGGCGGCACAACGGGCGCAACCTCGTCTCCTATGTGCGCGGCGCGTGGCGGCAGCGAGAGAACGCCCAGACCGGTGAGATCGCCCCCGAGTACTTGCGGGAGGGCGCCACCAACTCGGTCGTGGCGCTGACCTACGATAACGGCGCAGGCAAGCAGCACACCCTCATCGCTATCTTCCGCCTCAACGGCGGTGAGAGCTCAGTGAGCCAGATCAAGAAGTTGTATGGGCTGGTGCCGGGCGACGAGGACATCGACAAGCTCAGCCCCTTGCTCACCCGCAGCCTGGACACCCGCAAGATTAAGGCAATGTACAAAGGCCCCGGCGCGTCCTTCACGCCGACCTACACCACGTTCGCGAACCGCTTCCGCAAACGCTTAGGGATCAAGAATGTGGAGGGCCAGCTCCTTCTCCACCGCACGCAATCCGCGAAGTCCCTCTCCAGCTTGGACCAGCTCTTCAGGGACTACATGCTGGACCGTCCGGCTACCTTTGAGAAAACGGATGAGGCCGTCGAGCAATTTGAGGATTTGCGCCAAGCTTACTTAAGGGTCGAAGACGTCAAGGCCCAGATTGATACGCTCGCTCCCCTGCCCCAGCTGCATTCCCAGCGCACAGGCGCGGAGGCGGACAAAGCACAAGCGGAAGCCATGGCTGAGGCGCTGCCAGCTGTACGCTCCCGCTTGGTGGCTGAAGAACTGGACGTTCGCATTCGGGCCCTTTCGGCGCAATTGGCCGAAGCCCAGTCTCAGGCCGCATCGCTTGAGGCCGATGTTGCTCACCTCGATGACGCAGAGCGCCTCGCCGCAGTGGCCGTCTCCCAGCTCAGTTCGGGTGAGCTCGATACCTTAAGGGCCAAGATAGAAACCGCCGAAAAGGAGTTTGAGCACCGCACGAAGGAGTTCCAGCGCCTTAGTGCAGCGGCCGGTCAGTGGACTGATCACTACGAGCTCAGCCCGCATGGCTTCGCCCAACTACAGGCCAATGCGAAAATCCGAATCGCGGACTTCGAGGCCGATTTCGAGGACCTTATCAATCAACAACAGGAAGCCGGCGTGGCCGCCCGCGACGCCGCCACCGCCTGCTCCACGTTGGACAGCGAGCTGCGTTCCTTCAGCTCGCGGAGAACCAACATCGATAAGACCTTGGTGGAGCTGCGCTCGCAACTGGCCCGCGATACCGGCTATGCCGAGTCCGAGCTCCCCTTTGCCGGCGAGCTCATCGATATCAGCCCTCACCAGAGCGAGTGGGAGCCGGTGATCCAGAAGCTGCTGCACAATTTCGCCGCCACCTTGCTCGTGCCCGAAGCCGCACGGGAGGCCATCAACCAGTGGGTCAATTCCCGCAACGTGGGCACGCGCTTGGAATACCGCACCATCCCAGAGTTTGCCCCGGCACCGGCAGCCGCGCGCAGCCCGCGGCAGCTCATCCACAAACTCGAGTTCCAAGACCACGCCATGGCGAGCTGGGTACGCCACCACATTTCGCGCCGCTTCAACTACGAATGCGTGGATTCGGTGGCGGAATTAGAAAAAGTCACCAAGACCCCGGCCATTACCCGCGATGGCCTGGAAAGCCGCCCCAAGGACAAGGACGGCTCAACGCGCTTCATCAAGGATGACCGCACGCGCTTTAGCGGCACCGCCTGGTACCGGGTGGGCTCCACCAACACCGCCAAGATTGAACTGCTGCGTTCACAGCTCATCGACGCCAAGGCCACCGCCCGCGCTACGGCCAAGCGGGTCCAAGACTTCAACCGGAAGATGGACATCCTGCGCTCCCAGCGCGATAAGGCCCAGCAGGTACTGGATACCTCATTCCAGGACATCGACACCGCCTCCGCCGAGGCCCGCAAGCGTGATCTGCAAGAACAGTTTGACTCACTGGCTTCCTCCCCGGAGGCCCAGGCGCTGGCCGCCGCGCACGCGCAGGCCAAGCAGAAGCTCAACGCCGCCCGCGCCAGACTCAACGAGGCGCAGAAGCACCTGGGCAACGTCGAAGGCGAGCTAGAGCGCTCCACCGCTCGCCGCCGCGGCATCGGCCCCGTGCCGGAGATCGCGGACAAGGACATTGAGACAGCAGTCGTTGAAGCCCTGCACAAAGGCAAGCGCAGTCTCACAATCGATGACATCGATGCCCGCCGCGATGAAGTCCAGGCCAGTTTGCAACAGACCTCCCGCACGGCCGCGCGCCGCATCGAGGAGGCCAACGACAAGATCGTCTCCGTCCTGCACGCCTACCTGTCCGAGTGGCCCGCGGAGGCCGCCGACTTGGAACCGCAGGCCAGCTTCGCCGGCGAGGGCATCGAGAAGCTCAAGTTCCTCCGGGCAGACCGCCTGGCTGATTTCCGCGCCCGCTTCCTCGAGTTGCTCAACGGCCAGACGGTGCGCAACCTCTCCCACCTAGCCACGGATCTGCGCCGCGCCCGCAGCGATATTGAGATGCGCATGGAGTACATCAACAAATCCCTGGAGCGCTCTCCCTTCAACGGTGAACGCACCCTGCGCATCGAAGTCAAGGACGCCCGCGGCCAGGTGGTCCAAGAATTCCAGCGGGATCTCGATGCCGCCACCTCCCACAGCCTGGCGGAAGTCACCGAGGATGATCCAGCGGCAGCCATTGCGCGCTACCACGCCTTGGACAAGATCTTAAGCCGCCTCGGCTCCAGCCAGCCGGAGGATATCCGCTGGCGCAACGTGGTTTTGGATACCCGCCGGCACGTCAGCTTTGTCGGCCGCGAGTGCTACCCCGATGGAACCACGGCCAACACCTATCAAGACTCCGCCTCACTCTCCGGCGGCCAGGCCCAGAAGCTCGTCTTCTTCTGTTTGGCCGCAGCCTTGCGTTTCCGCCTCGCGGAGCCTGACCAGGACGTGCCCACCTATGGGTCCATCATCTTGGATGAGGCCTTTGACCGCGCGGATCCCGCTTTCACCCGCACCGCTATGTCCGTCTTCGCGTCCTTTGGATTCCACATGATTCTGGCCACGCCGTTCAAGCTCATCCAGACTCTCTCGCCCTATGTGGACGGCACCATCGTGGTCAGCTACGACGAGCCCACCATCGACGGCCGCCCGCAGGCACGCACGGGCTACAAACTTATCGACGCCTCCACCACCCACGACCCCCAACAACCCGACCCCAAGGACTCCGACGATGCGGACTCCTAAAGACCTGCAGGCGCATGCCGCCAAGTACCTGCGCAACCACTTCGCCGACGCACTCGCCGATCCCGCTGCGCTCAACCTGGACTGGCCGCTGCACCCGCCAACAGCTACGGCCGCCGCCCGCGATATCAAGGCCACGAAGGACTTCATCCGCGCCTGGCAGCGCTGGCCACACCAGGAAGAGGTCATCTATGAATCCCGAAATTGGTCCCGCGCGGGCCTTGGCACCAACGACGTTCCCACACGCGCAATACTCACCGGCGCCGCGCGCATCGCTGCCGCCGCGAACCTGATGTCCGACTACGACCGGGCCCTCCAGCGTGCCCAGGACATCGCCGCCATCTTTCCGGACTCCCCGGACTTCGCGCATACCGTCCGCCGCACGTACAACCAGTGGAAGGACTTAAGCGCCTGCGACTTGCGCTGCCTTGGACCGTGTCTGACCTGGCTGCGCGCCAATCCCCGCTCCGGCGAATGGGAGCGCGCCGTGCCGGTGGAGGGCGTCGATGGCAAATGGATAGGCACCCACCGCCGCCTGCTCCTGGCGCTCCTTGCTCCCTTCGGCATCACGGACTTGGGCCTGCGCCGCAGTGATGCCCGCCTGCGCCTGCGCTACCTCAACCACGCCCCGGCACTCTCCGATATCGAAATCCCCCTCGCCGACGCCGCCACCCTCTTCCCCGACACCCCACCCCGGGTACTCATCGTGGAGAACAAACAAACCTTCCTAGCACTTCCCACGCTTGCCGACGCCTCCCCAACCACCATCGCCATCCTCGGCTCCGGCACCGCCGCCCACCAACTCCAGGCACTGGGCTGGCTACAACGAGCCGACATCACCTACTGGGGCGATCTTGACGCCGCCGGCTTTGCCATCCTCAACGCCGTGCGCGCCCACTTCCCCCACACCACATCACTGCTCATGGACCCCGCCACCGTCACCGCATTCCAGCACCTCGCCGTCCCCGACCCCGGCAACGGCTCCGCCACCCTCACCCACCTCACCACCGACGAGCAACGCGCCTACCGCTTGCTTTACACCAAAGGAAGACTGCGCATCGAGCAGGAGCGGATTCCTTTTGTGCACGCCAACGCAATAGTCCAAGAGGCCCTCGGTGGCGGCTCAACGCAAAGCCCCTAACACCCCAAGCACACTAAAAATGACCCTCACCTGCCAGTAGCCCCGGTGAGGGTCGAGCAGCTGTACGCAAAGTAGGACTGCCCCTACCAAGAATTATGCCCAACGAGCGCAGAGATAGTCAACGCCTGCGTCGCAATAATGAGCCGGCAGTCAATCGTCTCGATGAAGCAAACATCAATCTACGAAGCCATCATCACCAAGCCCATCAAGGTACGCGCTCCAACTTTTAAAGACATCAGCAAGCAGATGTAATGGTGCTTCATCAACGTCGTCGCAGTGCCGAAACTCCTTTAGGCTGAATGCTGCCGCGCCGACCGCGATAGCGGTTCGGATAGCCACTTCGTAGGTTTCAATTGCATTGCCGCAGCTTCCGATATCCGCTGAGATCGCTATTTCAATTTGGCGGACTACATTGTGGTGCACTGATCGATTGAACTCGTTGTACATCTCACGACCTTTAAACCCATCAAAATACGTCTCAACCAGATCTGTATACGGCAATAGTCTGTGACGCCTGCCGTACCCCTGCGATGCAAACGCTTGCCTAATTTTTTGATGCGCCTCCAAAGCGTCATGAAGCTTGGAATCGGGCCTTGCAGCGTCAGAGTTCTCGTACCCATTTATCACGACGTTTACCGCTCGAGCGGTTCTAACCCACGGGTCTTCTTGCTCATTCACATACATTACTAGAGCAGCGTTTTCTAGAGCAGGCCTGGCAAGAATTGATGGTGTAAGCGGATACCGAATATCGGACTTCAGCAACAGGCCGATCGAGTGCAAAGCTGCACCCGCGGCTTGCAAGGCCGCCGCTGTTAGCTCATCAGGAAGTAGAGAAATCCCCCATTTTTGAGCCCCACGAATCTTAGGCTCAAATTCCGCCTCAAGGGCATCCGCAGCTTCTGCAGTAAGAACTCGAGGTGAACGAGCCATCTCATTTACAGTGTGCGCTGCGACCTCACAATGTGCGCCAAGCCCCTTCAGAGGAAAGTAATGCTCATACTCAGCAAACGAGTTTTCCAACGGATAACCCTGCACAAACTATCACCCCATAGCCTTTCGCACATGTTCACTATACCGAATCGTGCGTAAGGCCTAATCTCCGGCCTCTTGACCTAGCTCTGTTATGTCCATAGGGTTTTTGGACATGGAGTCCGGTGTCTTTTTGGACACGGAGTCCATGGAGGTCTTGGACACTTCTAGCGGTTTATGGTTGCGGCCTGCGTTTCGGCCGGGGTTTGGATAGTTTCGGGTTCATCCGCGGTGGTTGGCGGTGTTTCATTCCTTCAACGAGGTTGATGTTGATCTGACCACCTGGTGGTTTGTGGCTCAACGTGATCGGCAGTGGCACGCTGAAGAGGAATTCACCGTCATGGGCCGTGTAGAACTCCGCAACGTTTTCGGCTGTGACTGTGGAGTAGAGTCGGACCTGACCCCTGTTTGGTAGACACCTG
>NZ_KV827687.1 GCF_001836165.1 Corynebacterium sp. HMSC036D02
CCTCACCAACACATCCTGTCGTTTAGGCCGGCTTGCCTGCCTAGAAGCTCGAAGAACCACCCGACCCGGAAAAGCCCGAGCTAAACCCGCTATTGACGCCGCCGCTGCTGGAGGAGCTATCGCGGGCGGTGGTGGCATCGCTATCCCAGGTGCTCACAACGTAGAAGGGCACATAACCGTGGTAGCCGGAGCCAGCGAAGAAGTTGGAGTCATAGATACGCGTGCGCTCTGGGCGCTCCTCGGCCTCGTTGCGCTTCTGCAGCTGTGCCTGCAGGTGCTCAGAGAGCAGCGCGGTGCGGTCCAAGAGCTCCACGTAGCGTTCCATGAACTGCGGGTGGTTTGGCTCCTGGGACAGGGCCACGGCGGTGTCTTCCAGCTCCTTTGCGTGGCGCTCAAACGCTGAGTCGATGTCCGCTGCCAAGTAGCCCGCCTGGGCCAGGTCCTTACCCAGCTCATAGAGCTCAAAGCGGCGCACGTCAGCATCCGCGCTCTCGACGCGGTGCAGCTTGTCAATGTTGGCCTCGGCGGTTTCCACGCGCTCGCACAGCTCGCGCGCGTGGGCGATGGGCTCGGCATGTGAGCGGAACTGCTCATCCGGCGCATCGGCCGGAATCGACATAAGGGAGCCCACCTGGGAATCGATGGCCAGGAAATCATCGCGCAGGCTCTCCCAGTCCTCACGCAAGCGCTCATCCACCAGACCCGATTGCAACGAGTGCGCCCGGATATCGATCTCCCGCAGGCGCTGCGCCACATCGGTATAGGTCTGCGACACGTAGTCCCAATCCTCGCGTGCCTGCTGGGCCTTCTTCTGCCGGCTGCGGCGAGCACCGCCGACGATACCCGCGCCTGCCCCGCCGACACTCAGGCCCGCAGCCCCGAGGCCAATGGCCGCCCCAATGCGGTCACCCTTCGCACTCTCGTACTGGGTGTCCGCAGCACGGTCCACATCGATCGCTGCCGCGGCACCCGCAAAGAGACCAGCAGGAATGTTGTCATCCCGCACGCCCGGTTTAATGGCTTCGACGGACTGCTCTAAGTGGCTGTCACCTTTGCGCAGCTTCATCTGCTCAGCCACGTCCTCACCCGCAAAGACGAAGGTCTGGCGCGGGTCGAGGCCCACGCCGACGAAGACCTGGCCATCAGCAAACTTATCCTTGCCGATGAGCTCAGGGTGATTATCGCGCAGGTACTCCTCCACGGAGTCATTCACATTCTCTTGGTTCTTGGCAAAGACCATGTAGTGCAGCCCCTGGACCACGTCGGGGGCGGCGATCCGGGAGACGTCGTTAAGCATGCGCTCTTCTTCCTGCGGAGTGAGCACATCGTCCGGGTCCATGATGTCAGCCTGCACTTCTCGCTGCGCGGGCTGCATGACGTAGTCGGAGCGCTCGGGCTCATCGAAGACCGCCAAGCCCGCACCCGCACCGATTCCCCCAAGCAACAGACCGCCCACCATGGCCGCACCGACGATGGCGTCGACCGATGTTATTTTGGGGCCGCGGCTGGCAGCAAAAGGTTTGATATCGCGGGAGTCGGTCACGGTGATTCTCCAATTCCTGAGCGGTCAGTGCGGCCGATTTTACCCCCGCAATTGGAAACGACGCGGCGCCCCTACAGCAGCCGCGTCGCCCCTATTCCCTATCACTCACAACGGATTGGAGAAACCGTTTGCCTACCCCCTAAGTAGGCTTTGTGAGCGCCTCTTACTCTAGCACTCTTTTCATTCACAGCGGTAGCAAAATCTGGAAAAGCGAGTAACGTATCTTGACACTTATGCGATAGCCCGGCCGCAGGGCCGTGAGCTAGGCTTTTTCTTTGTCTGCTCGCCCAGCAGGTGCCCCCACGAGCACGAAGGCCGCCACCGCGATTACCCCCAAAATGGCCAGGGCCATCCACAGCTGTGGGGACTGCCCACCATTGCCCGCCACGGTGATGGCGGAGGTGGCCCACTGCATGGGGAAAAGGTGCACGAACGCGCTCATCGCGGCGTTGAGATCGGTGCCGGTGGACGCCGCCTTCCAGGCCCATCCCACGACGCCGACCTGTGCCACGGCGAGTACGCTACCCAGGAACCAGCCGCCTGCACCAAGCCAGCGCACGAGCGCATAGACCATGCTTGCCGACGCCACCCCGGCCCCCGCCGCCGCGAGCCCCGCCCAGGCCACTGCGGCCGCGGTCACGCCGGTAGCCAGGAGCGCAACGAGCAGGCCCACCACGACGCCAATGAGCACCGCGCCGCCAAGCAGCACGAGGATGCGGCGCTCCATGCGCGTGAGCAGAGCACCGATAACGCCCCCGCCCAGAACCGCGATAGCAGCGAGGAGCATAGCAACGATGGGGCTGAGCAGCTGAGCGGGTTCACTTTCGCCCTCGGCGGGCCCGGCGACAGTCGGCATCGCACGCTGCGCGCCCTGCACCTTGGTCTGGTTCTGCTTGGCCATGCCGTCGACCTTCTCTGCTCCTTCCACAAGCTTGTCCACGCCCTTCAAGGCCTCATCGACCTTGGCGTTGAGCTCACCAATACCTGCGTTGAGCTGCTTTGCGCCCTCCGTGGCTTGGTAGACACCATCGTGATAGGCATAGCCGTTCACGGCCAGCTGGTTGGAGAGTTCACGCGATCCATCCTTGAGCTGCGTCAATTGGTCCTGAACGGATTGGTCGAACTGAAAATTCTCCACCTGGCCGCGCAGATCACCGAGCTGCGAGCGGATATTCTTCGCCTCCGCTGAGTTGTTGCCTTCAAGGTCCTTGAGGGTCCCGTCGATTGCCTGCAGGATCTGTCCGCGAACCACCCCGAGACCGATGACTTGGTCGACGGCTCCACCGACGCCATCAGCCAGCTCGGTAGCACCGTTGCCCAGCTGGGCGGTGCCGGACTGTAGCTGCACGAGCCCGTCATAAAGCTCTTGCGAGCCGCCTGCCAGCTTGTCTACTCCGCCGCCGAGCTCACCGGCGCCATCCTGCAGCTCGCCGGTGCCGTCGGCAAGCTGCTGCGTGCCATTAGCCAGGAAGCCGGCCTGGGCGTTGGCTTCGGAGAGGGCACGGGCGACGTCGTAAAGCTCAGCCGGATCAATGGTGCCATCGCTGGGCGCACCCGCCTGTTCCTGGGACCAGGTCTCGGCTGGTTGCCATTCGGATACGGCAGCAACGGCCGCGCCGATGATGAGCGGCAGGATGAGCACGAGGGTGAGGATGAGAGCGCGGGCGCCAATTTTCCGGTTGGCATCTGCAGGGCTGGCTAGGCGTGAGGTCATGTAAAAGAAACTATCGTTCACGCTGCACAAAAGCGGTCAGGCGCGCGGAAAAGCCCCGCCAGGAATGAACCTGGCGGGGCTGATTAGCTCACCGATGCGACGGGATTAACACTCCTGTGTTAATCCCTACTTCTTTTCAGCAAAGAGCTCGCGCACGCGCTTGCCCAGCTGCGGGGAGACAGCGTCCCAGTAAGCGTAGACACGCTCCTCGGTCTCCGGGGACACACCGGCCATAGCGTTGGTGATGTTGTCCGCCAGGCGTTCCTTAGCGCCGTCGTCATAGACGTTCTCGTACAGGTCGGTGGCCTGTACGGTGTCGTTGTCCTCGGCGTGGCGGACGTAGGGCGCGCGATCCAGGTCGATGCCTGCCGGATCCGGGTTGACGTAGAGATCCGGAGCGGTGGTGGTCTCCTGCTCCTTGAAGCGCAGGTTCTCATCGCCGTCCATGTAGCCGCCGCCCTTGGCGTGGCGGTTCGGCGAGTAGACCGGATCCTCCGGGGCGTTGAACAGGTACTGCATCGGGCCCTCGTGCTCATAGGTGTTGACCTGGTTGAGCGGCTGGTTCACCGGCAGCTGCTTGTAGTTCGGCCCGATGCGGTAGCGCTGCTGGTCAGCGTACGCAAAGACGCGTGCCTGCAGCATCTTGTCCGGGGACAGGCCAATGCCCGGGACGATGTTGGACGGATCCAGGGCAACCTGCTCAATCTGCGCGAAGAAGTTGCGCGGGTTGCGGTTGAGTACGAAGTATCCGACATCCACCAGCGGGTAATCCTTCTTGGACCAGGTCTTGGTCAGGTCGAAGGGGTTGAAGCGGTACTCTTCAGCCTCCGCCACCGGCATGATCTGAACCTTGACGTCCCAGACCGGGAAATTGCCTTCCTCGATGGCGTTGTAGAGGTCCTCGCGGTGGTAGTCAGCATTCTTGCCGGCCATCTCCGTAGCTTCAGCGTCGGTGAAGTTCTCCACGCCCTGGCGGGTCTTGAAGTGGTACTTCACCCAGAAGGCATCGCCGGACTCGTTGACCCACTGGAAGGTGTGGGAGCCGTAGCCGTTCTGGTGGCGGGTGGTCTTCGGGGTACCGCGGTCACCCATGAGGTAGGTCACCTGGTGGGTGGTCTCCGGGTTGCGGGTCCAGAAATCCCACTGCATGTCAGCATCGCGCAGGCCGTTGGCGCCCAGACGCTTCTGGGAGTGGATGAAGTCCGGGAACTTAATACCATCACGCAGGAAGAAGACCGGGGTGTTATTACCCACGATGTCGTAGTTGCCGTCCTCGGTGTAGAAACGCAGCGCGAAGCCGTGGACGTCACGCCAGGTATCCGGGGAGCCCTGCTCGCCGGCAACGGTGGAGAAACGACCCATCATCGGGGTCACGGTGCCCTTCTGGAAGAGCTTTGCCTTGGTGTAGGCGGAGACGTCCTCGGTAACGTGCAGCTCACCAAAGGCGCCGTGGCCCTTAGCGTGCGGGGTACGCTCCGGCACACGCTCACGGTTGAAGTGCGCCAGCTTCTCAATCAGGTGGATGTCATTGAGCACTACCGGGCCGTTCTGGCCAGCGGTGATGCTGGTGTTTTCAGTAGCAACCGGCTGACCGGAAGGGCGGGTAGTGTTCGGGCCGCCTGGGGCGCGCTGCCCCTTATCTAGAACCTTGTCTGCCGCGGACTCATTCGAAGCGTTAGTCATGGGGTTAATGCCTCCTAATCGGTTGATAATTTGCTTTACATTATCAATCACGGACCTTTCATAGTCTAGCCATAAAAAATGACCTACGCAACAGTTTCTGGGGTTGCCAGAGCTCACGGACTTGAGCCCCTAGTGCCCAAGCCCCTCATCCCCCGACTGGTAAGTTATGGGAGGTGAAACGACACTCCGAGCGCGACGATGCGCGCGTCACCGACCTCGCCCTCAAGGCAGGCCGCGGCGACCGCGCAGCCCTCACGGAGTTCATTAAGTCCACCCAGGATGATGTCTGGCGCCTACTCGCCCACTTGGGCGGCCCGGACATCGCGGATGACCTCACCCAAGAGACTTACCTGCGCGTTATCAGCGCGCTTCCCCGCTTCGCCGCCCGCTCCTCAGCGCGCACGTGGCTGCTCTCTCTTGCCCGCCGCGTGTGGGTAGACAACATCCGCCACGACATGGCCCGCCCACGCAAGTCCAGCACCGAATACGAGGACGCCGCCGCCCTTGCCGCGACCCCCGAAAACTCCGGCACGTGGAGCGAGTGGATCGACGCCCGCGCACTTATCGACGCCCTCCCGGACGACCGCCGCGAAGCCCTCATCCTGACCCAGGTGTTGGGCTACACCTACGAGGAGGCCGCGAAGATCGCCGGGGTTCGCGTGGGCACTATTCGCTCCCGCGTTGCCCGCGCCCGCAAGGACCTCATCGACCAACGCGGCTAATCGTTATCGAGCCGTTACAAATGGGCATGGTCGGCCACAGAACCTGCACCTACATGCGCCAAACGGCAAATTCTCACACCCTCGCCACTGCCGCTCCTTAAAGAAACCGCGGTCTCAGCTGGAAAATACCTATCGAACACACCTAATCTTTTTCGAGGCACACGTGATAAATCGATAGTCGAACCGGGCCCGCGAGGCTTTCCCAATTGCCCGCACCACACCTTGGGTTGTGATGGCATTCCCCCGGCGCGTGTGAGATTGAGAGACCTCTTTACTTTATGTGGAAACGCGCAGTGGCCATTTCCATGGCCTTCATTGGTGTCGTCGTCGGCGCCGGTTTTGCCTCCGGCCAGGAAGCACTCCAGTACTTCGTGGCTTTCGGAAACATGGGCCTGTGGGGCGTGCTTCTCGCCTCCGCCCTCATGATTATTACTGGTGTGGCCATTTTGCAGCTTGGCTCCTACTTCCAGGCCGACGAGCACACGGCAGTCTATGACAACATCAGCGGGCCCATCGTCTCCCGAATCTTGGACTGGGGAACGTTGGCCACTCTGTTCTCCATCGGCTTCGTCATGTTCGCCGGTGGTGGCTCCACTATTAGCCAGCAGTTCGAGGGCGTGCCCATCTGGGTCGGCGGCGCCATCATGCTCGTGCTCGTCCTGCTGGTGGGCCTCCTCGATGTGGATAAGGTCAGTAACGTCATCGGCGCGATTACGCCGTTCATCATTATCTTCGTGGTTCTGGCCACCGGCTACACCATCATCGTGACCGACGTGGATTGGTCCAGCGCCAATGACTTTGCTGTCAGCAACGTCGAAAGCCCCCTCAGCAACTGGTGGCTGGCCGCGTTGAACTACACCGGCCTCAACGTCATGTGCGCGGTCTCAATGTCTATCGTCATCGGCGGCAACATCCTAGATAACCGCGCTGTAGGCATCGGCGGCCTCATCGGTGGCTTCTTCTACCTGCTTCTGCTCGCTCTCCTCGTGGTTTCCCTCTACATGGTGGCGCCGGAAGTCTATAAGCAGGACCTGCCGGTGCTGACGCTGATCAACCACGTGAACCCGGTCCTGGGTTACTTCATGACCTTCATCATCTACGGCATGGTCTTCAACACCGCCATCGGCATGTTCTACGCCATGGGCAAGCGCCTGACCCGTAAGAAGCCGAAGCTCTTCTACCCCGTCTACGCGGGTGCTTGCGTTGTGGGCTTCATCCTCTCCTTCATTGGCTTCAAGCAGCTGGTTTCCAGCGTCTACCCGATTCTGGGCTGGATTGGCCTGCTCATGATCGCCGTCATGGTCATCAGCTGGATCACTCAGCGCGACAAGATCACCTCCGAGTCTGACCGCCGCGTGCGCGCCCGTACCTTGGTCAAGCGCCGCCTGGACCCGCGCGAGCACTTCACCAAGAAGAACGAGCGCGAGCTGCGCAAGCTGGCAGCGGCCTCCAACATGGAAACTGAAGAGTTCGTCTCTGCCGTCGCCGAGGAAATCCACGAGGAGCTCGAGGCTGACGATGAGATTGAATACGACCGCGAAGACCCAGACCCCTCCGTGACCTTTGTGGAGCACACCAAGCCCGAGGTCCCGAAGGACTAGCGTTTCCTGCTTAGAAAAGAGAAGAAAAGTCCGCCACCAGAATGCTATCTGGGGCGGACTTTTTGCTGTTTGTGTTGTTAGGGCCTTAGACCAAGAGCTCCGCAATCTGAATGGTGTTGAGCGCAGCGCCCTTGCGCAGGTTATCGCCGGAGACCACGAAGATGAGGCCCTTATTGTCTTCCACAGTCTGGTCCTGGCGGATGCGTCCAACCAGGGAGAGATCGATGCCAGCTGCCGCCAGTGGGGTCGGCACATCAACGACCTTGACGCCCGGCGCGGAGGACAGCACCTCGCGGGCCTGCTCCGGGGTAATCGGCTTCTCGAACTCCGCGTGCACCACCATGGTGTGACCGGTGAATACCGGGATGCGCACGCACGTACCGGAGACCTTCAGCTCCGGGATGCCCAGGATCTTGCGGGACTCGTTGCGTAGCTTCTGCTCCTCATCGGTTTCTTCCGTGCCATCATCGACGAGATTGCCGGCCAGTGGCAGCGCGTTATACGCAATCGGGGCGACGTAGGGGCCCAGATCCTCCTCGGAGACCTCAAGCGCAGAGCCATCGTGCACGAGCTCCACGCTGCGGTCACCAATAGACGCCACCTGCTTAACCAGGGTTTCTACGCCTGCCAGACCAGAGCCGGAAACCGCCTGGTAGGAGGCGACGCGCATGGTGGTGAGCCCGGCGGCGTCGTGCAACGCCTTCGTCACCGGCATGATCGCCATGGTCGTGCAGTTCGGGTTCGCGATAATACCCTTCGGGGTGTTGCCCTTTTCCTGCGGGTTCACTTCCGAAACAATGAGCGGCACGTCCGGGTCCTTGCGCCATGCGGAGGAGTTATCCACCACGATGGCACCGGCCTCGGCGAAGAGCGGTGCATACTGCTTAGAGGTGGAACCGCCGGCGGAAAACACAGCGACGTCGATCCCAGCGAGACTTTCGACGGTTTGCTCCGCCAGATCTTCCACGACAACCTTCTCCTCGCGGAAGGAAAGCTCCTGGCCCGCCGAGCGCGCGGAGGCAAAGAAGCGAACCGTATCGGCCGGGAAGTTGCGCTCCTCCAAGAGGGTGCGCATCACGCGGCCGACCTGGCCGGTAGCGCCTACAACTGCAACAGTGGTCATGACCTTAACTCCTTAAACTTTAGCGTCCGGTACCAGCATAAACGGTGGCCTCTTCCTCGCCACCCAGCTGGAACTTCTCGTGCAAAGCAATGGCTGCCTTTTCGAGATCAGCCTCGCGGGTCAGCACGGAAATGCGGATCTCGGAGGTGGAAATCAGCTCCATGTTGACCCCTGCATCGCGCAATGCCTCCGTGAAGTCAGCGGTGACACCAGGGTGGGACTTCATGCCAGCACCGACGAGGGAGACCTTGCCCACCTGGTCGTCGTACAGCACGTTGGTCCAGTGACCTTCTTCCTTGAGCTTGGCCAGTATCTCCATGGCCTTCGGGCCGTCGGAGCGCGGGCAGGTAAAGGTGATGTCAGTGGTGCCGGACTCCAGGGAGGAGACGTTTTGCAGGACCATGTCGATGTTGATCTCGGCGTCCGCGATGGCGCGGAACAGCTTGGCCGCCTCACCTGGGCGGTCCGGGATGCCCAGAACGGTGACCTTCGCCTCGGAACGGTCGGTGGCGATACCGGTAAGTACTGCTTCTTCCACGGGGATATCCTCCATTGAACCGGCAATGAGCGTGCCGGGGTCGGTTGAATAAGACGAGCGAACTCGAAGGGGAACGTTGAACGCGCGAGCGTATTCGACGCTGCGCAGGACCAGAATCTTGGAGCCGACGGCAGCCAACTCCAGCATCTCCTCGAAGGAGAGTTGCTCGAGCTTCTGGGCGTTATGGACAATGCGGGGGTCGGCGGTGTAGACGCCGTCGACATCGGAATAAATCTCACACACGTCGGCCTTGAGCGCTGCCGCCAGCGCCACCGCGGTGGTATCTGAACCGCCGCGGCCGAGGGTGGTGACGTCACGCGATTCCTTGTTGACACCCTGGAAACCCGCGACGATGCAGATCTTGCCTTCTTCCAGTGCTTCGGTAAGGCGGCCCGGGGTGACGTCAACAATGCGGGCGTTTCCGTGGCGCTCGGTGGTGAGCACGCCGGCCTGGGAGCCGGTGAAGGATTGCGCCTGCGCGCCCAAGGACTCCACCGCCATGGCAACGAGCGCATTGGAGATGCGCTCGCCAGCGGTCAGCAGCATGTCCATCTCGCGCTGCGGCGGGACGGGGTTGACCTGGGCGGCGAGGTCTAGGAGCTCATCGGTGGTATCCCCCATGGCGGAGCACACGACAACCACGTCGTTGCCCTGTTTCTTCGTCGCCACAATACGCTCCGCCACCGCGCGAATGCGCTCTGCGCTTTCGAGGGAGGATCCCCCGTATTTCTGTACGACTAGGGCCACTGATGGTCCCACCTTTCCTGTTTGTGAGGGCCAATATCTGTTCACTACCCAATACCTATAGACCGGCAGTCAACTCCTTTAGCCTACCGCCCTTTCGCTACCATCGAAACACGTACTGGGTATTAATTCCAGGTAGGGTAGAAACGATGCTTTCAAACCTGGTTGCCGTTGCTTTCGCACTGGCCTCGGCACTAGTCGTGGCCTGGGGCACTGTCATACGCCACCGAATCGTGTTGGACGCCAGCTCCAGGAACGTCATGCGCACAGCAATTCGCACGCCTCTGTGGTGGATTGGCACCGGCGGCGCCGTCGTTGCCTATGCCTTGCAGCTCATCGCACTCCACTTCGGCACATTGCTCATTGTGCAGCCCATCCTCGTCCTGTCCTTGATGTTCACGCTGCCGCTCGCCGCGTGGTATTCCCGCCGGCCGATGCCGGCGCGGGAGGTCTTCTGGTGCCTGGCACTGACCATCGCGGTGGGCATCATGGTGGTCTACGGGCGCCCCACCGCAGGCTTGACGACGCCCACCTGGTCCCAGTGGTGGCCCGCCTTCGCCCTCGGCGCACTGACACTCACCGCACTCTTTGTGGCGGCCTATAACCGGCCGGAGGAAGCCGCACTCGCGCTCGGCAGCGCGTGCGGCATCCTCTACGGCTACGTGGCACTCGTGGCCAAGGCGGTGGTGGACGTCCTCTCACACCAGGGCATTGCGCCCTTGCTGGCTAGCTGGGAGCTCTATGCGCTCATCGGACTGGCCGCTGCCGGCACGGTCATCCAACAGTATTCCTTCCACGCCGGCGCTTTGGCGCACTCCCTTCCCGCCATGACCATCATGGAGCCCATCGTGGCTTTCGGCTTGGGCTACTGGGTCCTGGGTGAAAAATTTCAGGTCGAGAGCGTTGCGGGGTGGTGCGTGATGGGCGCATCACTCATCATCATGATCGCGGCGACGATTGTCTTGTCGCGCGTTCCGGTCAACCCGGGAAGCACTCGGCGCGCGGAGCAAAGCCCGCGCTAAATCGCCCACTCAAAGACCACCAGCATGTAAGCGGAGAACCACGCTGACCACAGAACCCACGCTCCGCAGGCAGCCCACAGCACGCGCGGGCGCCACGCCGCGGCGGCGCGCACAACCCACGGCAGCACCAGAATGATCGCGGGCAGGAGGAGACGCGGACGCGAGTGCATGATGCCGTCGGAAAGCAGCACATTCACGCACAGCGCGGCACTAAACCACCAGGCCACCGGGGCAACCCTCCCCCATGCTGCCACCAGCAGCACAGGAACCCCCAGGATCACCAGGGTGGTGAGCAGGTAGCCCACGTCGTTGTTCTCAGTCAGGGTTTCCCACACGAACTGCACGGTTGCCGCACCGCCATCAAAGGTGGAATTCCAGTGCTCAGTTTGAATCCCGAAGTAGCCACCAGCATCTGCCAAATAGCGCTGCGTCCACAGTAGATATGTCGGCAGCGGGAGCGCTGCCACGATGAGGCCAAGCCACGCCCGCCAAGAGCGCCGCCCATAAATGAGCACCCACAGGGCAAAGACGGCGAGAAAATCCACGGAGGTCAACCGGACGAAGGATAAGGCGAAGCCGAATGCCGCTGCACGCCACCAGGCGCGATCATCTAAGGCTATAAGCCCCCACACCACCAGCGCCCCAAAGAGGGCCTCGGTATAGGGCATCGAAAACACGATAGACATCGGCGCGCTGCTCACCACGAGGGCTGCTACCCATTGCCCACGGCGCTGCGCACCCACGCGCCGCGCCAAAACCATGATGCCGGCGGCCATGACTGCAGTAAGCAGGGTGTTAACAATGAGCGCGGCTAACTCCAGGCTGATTCCAGTCCAGCCCAGCACCCGCAACAACATGGGAAAACCCGGAAAGAAAGCCATAGTGATTTCATGGACCGGCCCATCCGTGTTGATGTCTGCGTCAAAATAACCCGCACGCGCGATTTCCAGGTAGTACTTGGAATCCCAGGCTGTGAGCCGACCCCACAATTCCTGTTCATTAACCGCGGCAATGACGCTGAGAACAGCGATACGCACCGCGGTGCCAACAACCGCGACCAGCACGGCAACTGGCAGGAGCGCCAGCCTCCCCAGCGCACCTGCGGAGGAGGTAGAGGCTGATGAGGCACCTTCTACTGCGGTATCCGCCCCAGGTTCCGGCGTCGTCTTCGTGGAATTCTCTTCATGCACGCCAAGCATCCTATCCGCACCCCACCACGTCCCAATATGTGAAATCAGTTGCCGCACAATGAGAAGCGTCGTATTGTGGCTCACATGACTTTGCGGCACACTCTTCTCCTTAGTAGCCGCGGCGGGATTTAGGTTTGTAGCTTTACGGCCAGCGCCCCGTCGCGGAGCGTGGTGATGCCAACACACACCGCAGCTGGCCGTTCCCCACGATTCGCCCCGCAGTTGCTCATCACAGCGGCGCAGCGAAACACACGCCTCACATAAGGAAGAGAACAAACACCATGTCCCCGAACGATTCTTTCATTTCCGCACCCCGCGAAATCACCACTCCGGCTGGCCCACGCAACGACAACCAACCTGCCTGGAACAAGCAGCGCGGTTCCTCAATGCCGGTTCACCGCTACCAGAGCTTCGCCGAAGAGGTCGAGCCAGTTAGCCTGCCTGACCGCACGTGGCCGGATAAAAAGATCACCGTGGCCCCGCAGTGGTGCGCGGTGGACCTGCGCGACGGCAATCAGGCCCTCATCGATCCGATGAGCCCCGAGCGCAAGCACCGCATGTTCGACCTGCTGGTCAAGATGGGCTACAAGGAAATTGAGGTGGGCTTCCCTTCCGCCTCTCAGACGGACTTCGACTTCGTTCGCGAAATTATCGAGGGCAACAAGATTCCGGAAGACGTCACCATTCAGGTCCTGGTGCAGGCCCGCGAGCACCTGATTCGCCGCACTTTTGAGGCTTGCCAGGGTGCGAAGAACGTCATCGTGCACTTCTACAACTCCACCTCGAAGCTGCAACGCCGCGTGGTCTTCCGCAAGGACCGCCCAGCCATTAAGAAGCTGGCGACGGACGCCGCGGAGCTCATCAAGAGCATTGCCAAGGATTACCCGGACACCAACTGGCGCTGGGAGTACTCGCCAGAGTCCTTCACAGGAACCGAGCTGGACTTTGCTGTTGAGGTCTGCGATGCCGTCGTAGACATCATGGAGGCAACTCCGGAAAACCCCATGATCATCAACCTGCCCTCCACCGTCGAGATGATCAGTCCGAACGTCTACGCCGACCAGATCGAGTGGATGCACCGCAACTTTGCTCGGCGTGATTCCATCATCATGTCCCTGCACCCGCACAATGACCGCGGCGAGGGAATCGCCGCCGCTGAGCTGGGCTACATGGCCGGCGCGGACCGCATTGAGGGCTGCCTGTTCGGCAACGGTGAGCGCACCGGCAACGTGGATATCGTCACCCTGGGCCTGAACATGCTCACCCAAGGAGTGGATCCGCAGATCGACTTCTCCGATCTGCCCAAGATCCGTGAGACGGTGGAGTACTGCAACCAGCTGCGCGTTCCGGAGCGACACCCCTACGGCGGTGAGCTGGTGTTTACAGCCTTTTCCGGCTCGCACCAAGATGCCATCAACAAGGGCCTGGATGCCCTGGCGCAGGAGGTGCGCCCGGGCGCGAACAACACCGAGGTCTCCTGGGAAGAGCTGCAGGAAACCACGTGGGAGGTTCCCTACCTGCCCATCGATCCGAAGGATGTCGGCCGCGATTACCAAGCTGTCATTCGCGTCAACTCGCAGTCCGGCAAGGGCGGCGTAGCTTACATCATGAAGACCGATCACGGCATCAACATGCCGCGCGCCATGCAGGCAGAGTTCTCCTCTGTTGTACAGGCAGTGACCGACGCCGAGGGCGGCGAGGTCAACTCCAAGAACATGTGGGATATCTTCGCCAACGAATTTTTGGAGCGCACCGCCCCGCTGGAGCTGGTGACTTTCCAGGTAGACAACTCCACCACGGAAGAAGAGGACGCCAAGGTCACCGCGACCATCGTCTTCAACGGCGAGAAGCGCGTTATCTCCGGTATCGGCAACGGCCCCATCGCCGCGTACGCCAATGCCCTGGAGGATGTCGGAATCGACTTCGAGGTCATCGACTACTCCCAGCAGTCCCGCACCGCCGGTGACGATGCGGAGGCGGCCTGCTACATCGCTGCCGAAGTCAACGGCGCCCAGGTGTGGGGTGCCGGCATCGCCGGCTCCACGACCCGCGCCTCCATCAACGCGATTACGTCTGCGGTCAACCGCGCTGACTAGCGCCGACTAACTGCGCCGCCAGACGCGAGGGAGAGGCTCAAACCAAGCACTCGGCCCCTCCCTCGCACTCCCGTGTACAGAATTCCGGCACAATCTTTGCGCCAATGTTGCGTCATGTAACATCGCGCTGTATATGCGCTGTTGTAGGCCGCCCTCGGCGGGTTATATAATGGATACAGACAACACAGAAACAATTTTTTTAAACACCTAGTGCGGACTAAAGGATTAAAGCCCGCACGACGACATTCCCTGCTGCGCACGGTTTCACACCGCGCGCATTTGTCGCGGTGCGACCAACGAAGGCGAATTATATGACGGTCACTAACTACGTGGTCCCCCACAGTGGTTTTGGTGAGCCTCGGCGCCTTACGGTTGACGCCGTCACCCCAGAGATGTTCCTGCAACTACTCTCCTTGGCAGAGGCCAACCATCTCCCCGTGACCTTGTGTGGGCACTCCCGCTCCGGTTTCCGCGTCCGCCATAACGAAGACATCGTCGGTGTCATTCCCGCCTCCCAATCCACCGATTACGCGGAATTGGACTCGATCATCGGCGCGGGATTAACGCCGCAGGCCACCGCAGAAATTGTTCTCCGCGAAGATGCAGCGGAGGAAACCATCCCGGCGTTTGAAGTTCTCCTCCCCGAACCAGGCCTGTGCGTCCCCCACAACATTCCTCCGGCTGGCCGTTGGGGCATGCTCAACGGTGACCGCGCTCTGCGCATCACTGACTTTTCGGCAACCCCGCGCTCCCTGCCGAAGCACCCCTCCCAGCTCCTCGTACGTTTGTCGAATACCCGGCATTTCTTCCGCCGCACTATCGAGATTCACCTGGATGACGAACTCGTCGCCACCATTCCACGTGATCAAGCGTCGCAGTTGAGCGATACCATCACGGGATTCAAGCACGAGGGCCTCATCGCAATCGCCCGCGCCTACTTCACCCCAGACACCGAAGTCCCCACGCTGACTGTCTACACCGAAGATGGAACCCCGGACACTAATTTTGCGATGCGTACCGCGGGTGTCATCGCCGCTGCAGCGGGAGCGGCTGCCGCGACGGCCGCAAGTACTGACAGGGCGCACGCCGCGATCGCACCTTTCGGCAGCTCTCAAACAGCAGGTGCGGCACAGACCGCCGGCTCCACTGCCGCGAAAGGCGCACAGGCCCTGTCCTTGAATTCCGTCGGGGCTGCTGCGACGGCCGGAACGCAGGTCGCGGTAGCTAGCACCGGACTCAAACTGGCCGGCGCTGCAGGCATCGCAGTGCTCATCGGTGGAACAGCAAACTTCGTCTCCTCGGTGCACGCGCTCCATCCCGATCACGATCACATCACCGACTCGGTTTTGGAGGGGTACACCACGTCGCTGCTGGCCCCCAGCCCGGCTAATGATGAAGAAATTGACAGCGAACCTTCCGCTTGGGCAGATGAGCAAACCGAAGGCACCGTCGCAGACACCCACCACCCCCAGGACCAGAACGTCGCGGCTGAGCCAACGGAACTGTCTGAGCCCATAGAACCAGTGGAGCCGACTGCACTGGCTGAACCGTCTGAACTGACAGAACAGCCCGCGCCAACTGAACTAGCAGAGCCCACTCAACATGCAGAGCTGGCTGCGCCTGCGGAAGTAGCTCCTTCCGCTCGCAACAGACACGAAGTGCTCGCAACTCCGGAAGCAGAGAAGGAACCCGAAGAGCCGGGGGAGATCACTCCTTCCACGCACACGAGCGAACCTAGCTCCACGCCGACGCAGAAGGCTACGCCAACTTCGGCGGCTCCGGACACCACTCCGACGACTACCCCACGTACGTCTGAACCAGCTCCGTCGACTACGGCTGCGCCGGTAACTTCCGAGCCGAGCGATTCCCTCACGTCAGAGCCGACCACTGAGTCCAGCGAAACGCCCACGTCGGAGCCAACCACCGAGCCCACGCCTGAGCCAAGCGAGACCCCTACGCCTGAGCCAGAGCGCACTCCTGAACCGAGCCGCACACCGGACCCGACCCCAGAGCCAAAGCCTGAACCAACGCCTGACCGCGACGGCTGGGTCATCATCATCGAATTCGGTTAGTCGCCTCAGCGCGCAGCGCCACCCCTACTTCCATTTAGGTGGTTAGAGCCGCTTCACGTGTGCCCTTTCCAGCTTCCTCGCAGTTGGGTACTAAACTGTGAACAATGACTACGACCCCCGGCCCCACCAAGCCTGCAGCGCAGCCTGGCGCAGCAGGGACGCCGGCCGCGGCGTCACCGAACACCAACGCCCCGAAGCCGGGACCACGTCCGCACCAAGCTGCCCACAAGCAGAGCGGGAATGAGCGTCAGGCAGCCCAGCCGAACAAGGACGACAACAAGGACAAAGCCACCGCCCGAGAGGAAGCCCTCGCAGCTTTCCCCTTCGTAGCGCTGACCATCCAAACCACCGGCATCCACCCCTCCACCGGCAGGCTGCTCACCGTTGATGCGCTCACCCTCAATGCCAGCGGCGATATCGGTCAAGAGTTCCACGCCGTCATCAATCCGGGCGAGGACCCAGGCCCCAGGCACCTGCACGGTCTGAGCACTGAGGAAGTCCAAGCCGGGCAGTCCTTTTCCATGCTCCTCAAGCCACTGGACCGGCTCATCGATGGCCGCACTCTCATCGTCCACGATGCCCCCTACACCTGGGGTTTCATTGTCTCCGAAGCGCGCCGTGCGATGACCGCCGCTGCCCGCCAAAACCGCGCACGCAATCGCAACCGCGGCAAGGGCCGGCGCCGCCGATTCAAGGTGGGTCACGTTCCCGCCCCAGTGGCAATCGTGGATACCCTCGCCACCGCACGTCGCCAAAGCGTATGGGGCACCGATATTCGTCTGGCAGCAGTCGCCCGCGATACGGGCCTTCCTGCGCCTGACCCCACGGCCAGCGTCGAACGTGCGCAGAGGCCGGAGAAGGAGACCTCCCGCGAAGCAACCCGCCTGCTTGTGAATCTTTATCGCGCGCAAGCTTCAGGCCCACGCAGCAGCGCAGCACCGGATGATCTGCGAGCTGATCGTTTCGGCCTGCAGCGCTCACACGTCCGCGTCGACGCTGCTGAAGCGCCCCGCCAGCACCACAACCCTGGCACGTATGTGCCCGGCAAGGAACTCATCCGCGGCATGGAGATCGTCGTGGCCCCGGAAATCACCGAGGACCCCGATACCATCATCGCCGCCCTGGCCCGGGAGGAACTCAACTACTCTGAGAAGCTCACCCGAGAGACGTCCCTGGTGGTCTGCAACATCACCACCAACCTCGTGGGCAAACCTATGCACGCTCACCGCAAGGACATCCCCCTGATGTCCGATGTTGCCTTCCTCGCCGCTCTCGAGCGCATCGAGGAGCCCACGGAGCCAGAGGAAGAAACCAGTTCCACGTCAACGGGTAATTCGGGCGGACGCCACAACAGTGGACAATCCAGCCGCAATCGTTCCACGAACAAGAACCGCCGCCGCTCTCGCCGCAAGTCCTCCGGCACTCAGCACTCCCCCAAGCAGGGACACGCGCAGAAGAAGCCCCAGGGCTCCTCATCCGACGGATCTCCGAGTGACAAGCCCGCCCAGTCGGACTCCGACTCGAACAACCGGAACAGGGGCGGCAATAAAGGTCGCCGCCGTCGCCGGCGCGGCGGACGTGGCCGCCGCGGTAGTGGCAACCACCAGAAGCATCAAAACTCGGGACACAACCGCTCACACAACACCGATAACTAAGCTCCCCCGACTACTCTGGGGAACATGAATTTTAACTTCCGAAGCGCGTTTTCTTCCGCGCGCACTGCGGTCGCTACCACCGCGGCAGCGCTGGCCACCACCGCCTCGCGCGCCACGGGCCGCGGCGCGGGCGGCATGATCGGCGGGCTCATCGCTAATGCCATCGACCCCACCATCATGCAGAACCTGGCCAAACAGCGCCCGGCCATCCTGGTCACCGGAACCAACGGCAAATCCACGACCACGCGCATGCTGGCCGCCGCAGTGCGCGCCGAGCACACCGTGGCCACCAACGATGGCGGCGACAACATGGATGCGGGAATCATCTCCGCGCTCTTGGCCGGCAAGGATGCAAGCCATCTTGTCTTAGAAGTAGACGAGCTCCATGTCCCCCACGTTGCGGATAACCTCAACCCTACAGCGCTCGTGCTGCTGAATCTCTCCCGCGACCAGCTGGATCGCGTCGGTGAGATCAACAAGATTGAACGCGCCCTGCGCGGCGCCGTCGAGGCCCACCCGGACATGCTCATCATCGCCAACTGCGATGACGTCCTCATGACCTCCGTGGCCTATGACGCAAAGAATGTTATTTGGGTGTCCGCGGGTGCCGGCTGGATGGGTGAATCCGTCACCTGTCCGCGCACTGGGGGCCACATCGTGCGTGACGGTGAGGACTGGCGCGCGGTCAAGCCGCTTGCCGACGGCCGCGAGTTCCGCCGCCCCACCCCCACCTGGGCGGTGACGGAGGAAGGCATTGTGAGCCCGGGGGGCGTCGACAAGCTCAAGCTTGCTCTGCCGGGCCGGGCCAACCGCGGTAACGCCGCCCAGGCCGTCGCCGCTGCCGTGGAGGCCTTCGGCGTGGACCGCCACAAGGCTATCGCCGCTGCCGAAAGCGTCAACGACGTAGCCGGACGCTACTCCACCATCACGCTGGGCAAACGCGAAATCCGCCTGCTCTTGGCTAAGAATCCGGCCGGCTGGCAGGAGGCGCTGTCCATGGTGGACCGTGACGCCGATGGCCTGGTCATCGCCACTAACGGCCACGTGGCCGACGGTATTGATATGTCCTGGCTCTGGGACGTGCGCTTCGAGGATTTCGAAGGCATTCCTGTCAAGGCAGCCGGCGAGCGCGGCACGGATCTAGCCGTGCGTTTGGTCTACGCGGATATCTCGCACGAGCTCATTGCGGACCCGCTCACCGCTATTCAATCTTGTCCGGAAGGCCGCATCGAGGTTTTGGCCAACTACACCGCCTTCCGCGATCTGAAGAAGGCACTTACCGCCGCAGCAGCAAAGGAGCACTCGAATGACTAGCCTGCAGATTGGCCTCATCCTCCCGGACATCCTGGGCACCTACGGCGATGACGGCAACGCCTTAGTCCTGCGCCAGCGCGCCCGCATGCGCGGCCACGAGGCGGAGATTGTCCCCATCAAGCTGGGCGAGCCGGTGCCGGATTCCCTCGACGTTTACACCCTGGGCGGCGGCGAGGACACCGCGCAGATTCTCGCCGCGGAACACCTCATCGCTGACGGTGGCCTCACCCGTGCGGCGACCGCTAAGCGCCCGATTCTGGCGATTTGCGCAGGCCTGCAGGTGCTCGGCGAATCCTTCCGTGCGTCCGGTCGCGTTGTGGATGGCGTGGGGCTTATCGACGCCACCACTGCCTCCATGACCGAGCGCGCCATCGGCGAGGTAGCCACCGAACCGACCAAGGCCGGCATCACTGCTGAGCTCACCGAGCCACTCACCGGTTTTGAAAACCACATGGGTGCCACCATCCTGGGGCCCGCCGCCCAGCCGCTGGGAACGCTGACGCGCGGAACCGGCAATGCGGATACCGCCGCCATCCTGGATCTCTCTGACAAGGCTGTTCAGCGCGGAGCCGAGGGTGCGGTGCAGGGCAGCGTCATCGCCACCTACATGCACGGTCCGGTCCTGGCACGCAACCCGCAACTGGCTGACCTGCTGCTGGCCAAGGCCATGGGGGTAGCGCTCAGCGAACTCGAGCCCTTGGATATCCCGGCTATTGACCAGCTGCGTACCGAGCGTTTTAACGCCTCGGAGCCGCCGCGCTCGCAACGCTAGCGGCGCTCGGAGGCACCGCGCCGCTAGACCGTCAGGCGGCCGCTCAAGGCACGCGAGAGCGTCAGCTCATCGACGAACTCAAGGTCGCCTCCCAGCGGCATGCCGGAGGCCAACCGGGTGATCTTTAGCCCTGGGAAGTCTCGTAGCAGGCGCACGAGGTAGGCCGCGGTGGCCTCGCCCTCCGTGTTGGGATCGGTAGCGAGAATGACCTCGGTGATGTCCGGGGAGTCGTCGTAAAGCGGCTCCTCCGGGGTGGAATCCGCGAGCTCTCGGTCCGGCAGTACGCCGCCGAGGCGCTGCAGAAGTTGTGAGATGTTCAGGTCCTTCGGGCCTACGTTTGCCAGCGGGTCCAGTGCGCCGCCCAGCACGTGGTAGCGGCCGTCATATTCGCCGGTGCGCTCGATGACCTGGATGTCCTTGGGCTCTTCTACCACGCAGATGGTAGAGGCATCGCGCTGCGAGTTCACACAAATGCGGCAGACTTCCTCGCGGGAAATATTGCAACAGATGCGGCAGAAAGTCACGCCATCACGCACTGCCCCCAGCGCCTTCTGGAGGCGATCAATCTCCTCCGGATCCTGATGCAACACGTGGAAGGCGATGCGTTGCGCTGACTTCGGGCCAATACCCGGCAGGCGCGAGAACTCATCGATGAGATCCTGCAGAGGTCCTTCAAACACGCAATGCTCCCCTCACTCAACAAACACCCAGACCTCGACGGCCGGGAGACACAACAAAAGGCCGCGCCGCCCTCCACGAAGAGGGCAACAACGGCCTTTAAGTCTAACGCGCGGCTTACTGGTTACCGCCGAAGACATCCTGGATGGACGGACCATCATAGTTCTGCTGGGACTGGCCCATGCCCTGGGACAGCGGGCCAATCTTCTCCTGCGCCAGGCGGCCAGCAGCAGCGTGAGCCTCCTTGAAGGCGCCGACGATGAGGTCCTGGAGGGTATCGATATCCTCCGGGTCGACGACGGACTTATCAATGGAAACGCTCTGCAGCTCAGCGCCACCGGTCATGGTGACCTTCACCAGGCCATTGCCAGCGCTACCCTCAACGGTGGCGGCCAAGATTTCCTTCTGAGCCTTCTCCAGCTCAGCCTGGACGCGGGCGGCCTGCGCCAGGATCTCGTTCATGTCATTTGCCTGCTGCATCGGGTCGTTCTCAGTCATGCTAAAAATCCTTTCACACGGTTATTTTCACTACGCGCCAAGTGTACAGATGCCACGCTAGAGCCGCCGCGCTCCCAACTCCTGTGCGAGGAGCTCCATGGCGACTTCCGTGGCGTTGCGGTGGTCCATCTCGCCGGCGTTCTGCGCAGCCTCCATCATCTCGCGTTCCTCGTCCGCGCGGGTGTACTCCGGCTGCGGTGCGGGCGCTTGCTGGGGTGCGGGTTGCTGCGGCATTCCAGGCGCCTGGCCTGCGCTTTCCGACGCCCCATTCGCCCCCGCCGGCGGACCGTACTCCTCCGGTGGTGCTTCGAACTCGCCCTCGTCTGGACCCGGCTCTGGTGGCAGCGGAACGCCGTTGCCAAACTTGGGAACTTTGGAAAACTCTTCGTCCCGCTGGGCCGCTACTTGGCTCGCTTGCGCGATGCGTGATCGCCATTGGCTACCACGAGCCTCCCTCTTTGGGGGCACTGCTGCCCCGCTCGGGGCAGCGTCCGGTCGCTGCGGTTTAGCCGGCGGTCGCGGTTCTGCCGGCGGCAGCGACTCAGCTGCCTCACGCGGCTGCTCCGTCGTCGTTTCAGACGACGGCCCTTGCTGCCCGATACGACGCGGCGCGCCCCACGGGTCATCGCTAGCGTTGCCGCGTTCCTTCGCCTCGGGCTCGCTGGTCTTGTCTGCTCTTTCAGATTCTGTAGCGTCCGCGGAAGCTGGCGCAGTGTCGGAAGAGTGCGAATCAGTAGCGTTGCCCGGAGTCTCCAGACTCTCTGCCTCCTCGTCGGGCTCGGCGGCCTCACGTGACGGTTGGTTGGGATTCCACTGGGTACGCTGAACTGGCTCAGCCACCGTGAAACCGTGGGCCTTCGGGTCGGTGCCGATGACACACGTGACCTTCAGGTTGCGGTTGAGCTCCTCCTGAAGGACGGTCACGATGACCTCGTTGGTGCCTGGCGAGTTAATGCGTTCCGCCAGCGCGCCGGTGGTGTGACCAAGGACAAGGGTGTCATCACGCACGCCGAGGACACGGGCTTCGGCGAGCATGATTTCAGCGACCTTGTTGCGGCGACCAATCGTGGCGCGCAGATCCGACCACCGTCCGCGAATCTCCGCGGCTGGGTCCTGGGGCTGCTCAGGCTCAGGGTGCTGCTCTTGCGGCTGTCCTTGAGTCTGTTCTTGTTGTTCCGGCTGCTCCGCTTGCTGCGGCTGTTCGTGCTGCTCCTGTTGCTGGTGCTCCGGCTGCCGCTCCGGCTGCGGCTCAGGCTGCGCCTCCGGCTGTGCAGGACGCTCTGGCGCCTGGGGTTGTGAAGCCTCGGGGGCTGGGGGCTGCTGCGCCTGCTGGGCTGCTTCTTGAGCCCTTTCGGCCTGCTGTGGTTGCTGTTGCTGAGCCTCCTGCTTTGCTGCCTGGCGGCTGCGGCGCTGCGCGATGATAGCCGCGGCGGCGGCAGCGGGATCCTGCGCGCTGGCGACTGCAGATTGCTGGCGCTGCGCAGGCGCGGAACCCTGCCCCGCGGGGGCGGAAGGCTGCGCGCCCCCACCTTGCGGCACGGCAGTGGGTGCCTGACCGGCAGCTGCCGCCGCGGGGGCGGCACCAACAATCAAGTGGGCACAGAGGATTTCTAGAAGTAGGCGCGGGGACGTCGCGCCCCGCAGGGAGGACACGCGCTCGTTGACGGTTTCCGCCAGGTAGGCCAGCTGCGGGCCAGAGAAGCGCTGTGCCTGGGCAGTCAGTACTTCCCCGCGGTCAGTCGGTGCCGAGACCAAGCCTTCCTCCAGTGCGGAGGGCACAGCTTGCAGGATCATCAAATCCCGCAAACGATCCAAGAGGTCAATGGCGAAGCGACGGGGATCGTGGCCGGCTTCAATGACATCGTCGACAAGCCGGAAAAGCCCCGCTTTATCCTGGCTAGCCAAGGCCTCCACCGTGTTATCCAGCAAGCCCACGTCCGTGACACCCAGAAGCGGACGGGCCACGTCGTAGGTCAGCCCATCGGGGCCCGCGCCCGCCAACAGCTGGTCCAGGATGGACAAGGTATCGCGCGGCGAACCACCGCCAGCCTGGATGACCATGGGGTACACGGTGTCATCCACGTGGACGTTCTCCGAAGCCACGGTGCGCTCCAGCAGCCCCTTCATCGCCGGCGGGGTTAGCAGGCGGAAGGGATAGTGGTGGGTACGCGAGCGGATGGTGCCGATGATCTTCTCCGGCTCCGTCGTGGCAAAGATAAAGATGACGTGCTCCGGTGGCTCCTCCACCACCTTGAGCAAAGCATTGGCACCGGAGGCGGAAATCATGTGGGCCTCATCGATGATGAAGATGCGGTAGCGCGACTCCGCTGGCGCGTAGTAGGCGCGGTCACGCAGCTCACGCATGTCCTCGACACCGTTGTGAGAAGCGGCGTCAAGCTCCGTGACATCGAGGTTGCCTGGGCCGCCTGGGGCCAGCGAGACGCAGGAATCGCACACGCCACACGGCGTGGAGGTGGGGCCCTGTTCGCAGTTCAGCGAGCGGGCCATGATGCGCGCGGATGACGTCTTTCCGCAGCCACGCGGGCCGGAAAAGAGGTACGCATGGTTAATGCGCCCCGCATCAAGGGCGGCGGACAAAGGCGTGGTGACCTGCTCTTGGCCTACCACTTCCGCGAACGTTGCTGGACGATATTTCCGGTAAAGAGCCACGGTTAGTCAGTCTAGCGTCTCGCCCCGACACGTCACTCCGAGCGCTGCCAATCCAGCAGATCGATACCTTGCTCCGCCACCGCCTGCTGCAGCGCCGGCACGCCTTCCTCGACGGCGTAGGCGTACTCGGCGTCGCTCAGCATCAGCAATTGGCAGACCAGCGTCAGGCGGCCCTCCTCCGCCACTTGTGGGGTCTGGCCGCCCCACAGGTACGGAGCAATGAGCATGCCATGGCGCACGCTGAAGCGAGCGAAGCGCTTGTCATCCTCCGCAAAAAGCTTGGGCAAGAGCAAGCCCGGCTGCGCGGGCAGCAAGCCTGCGGCTTGTTTAAGCAATGCCGCTGCCGCGCTCACCGCAGCGGCAACCTCCGGTTGGCCGGTGCGTGCAACGGTGAGCAGTTCGCAGCGCACGTCGATCCCCTGCTCAGCGTGCGCCAAGCCGGTATCCACATCAGCGAAGCCACACGTGACCGCGAGGGACTGCTCGCCCTCCAGCGAGGCTAAGCCCAAACGCTGCCCTTCAACATTCTTAAACTCGAGGTCAGCGGGAATAATCTGGTCGAGCCAGTAGGCCGTCTCGTCAGAGTTGATTGCCCTATGCCCCCAGCTTCTCCAGTGCGGCGAGCAGCACACAGGTGGCCACGCCGTCCATGGCTGCCTCAACTTCCTCCTGCGGCGGCAGGGACGGGGCCAAGCGAATGTTGTGGTCCTTCTCATCCTTGCCATAGGGGAAGGCCGAGCCGGCCTTGGTCAGGAGAATGCCGGCGTCACGGGCCAGCTCCCACACGCGGGTGGCGGTGCCGTCCATCACGTTGAGGGAGATGAAGTAGCCGCCCTCCGGGTGGGTCCAATCAGCGATCTCATGATGGGTGAGGTTCTTATCCAGGATGCGCAGGACTGCCTCAAACTTCGGCGCCAGCAGCGCAGCGTGGCGGCGCATAACCGCGCGCACGCCCTCGGCGGAACCGAAGAACTCGTAGTGTGCCAGCTGGTTAATCTTGTTCGGGCCAATGCCGCGGATACCGGCGTGCTCCAGGTACCACTCGAGGTTGTCCTCGGAGGAGCCGAAGAAGCTCACGCCGGAGCCGGCGAAGGTGATCTTCGACGAAGAAGACATGGCCCAGAAGCGGTCCGGGTTGCCTTCTTCCGCAGCGATATCCAGGATCGGCAGAATCTCCGGGAAGTCCTCAGTCAGCGTGTGCACGGCATAAGCGTTATCCCACACGATGCGGAAGTCCGGCGCACCAGTCTCCATTGCGGCAAGGCGGCGGGTCTTCTCTTCAGAGATGACAGCGCCCGAAGGGTTGGAGAACATCGGCACAACCCACATGCCCTTGACCTGCGGGTCCTTGGCCAGCTCCTCTACCGCCTCGATGTCTGGGCCGTCTTCTTCCATCGGTACTGAAATCAGCTCGAAGCCGAAGGATTCCGTGATGGCGAAGTGGCGGTCATATCCCGGGGTGGGGCAGATCCACTTGATGGTATCTTCCTTGGACCACGGCTGCTCAGAGCTGTTAGTACCGAAGGTGTAGGCCCACAGGACGAGGTCATGCATGATGTTCAGGGAGGAAGAGTCCGCCGCGATGAGGAGCTCCGGGTCCATGTTGGTGAGCTTGCCCCACAGCTCGCGCAGCTCCTTGATGCCCTTCTGGTTACCGTAGTTACGCAGGTCATTGCCTGCGGCATCGGTGTAGTGGCCGCGGCCCGGCAGGACGAGCAGATCATTGGACAGATCAAGCTGGGCCTTGGACGGCTTACCGCGGGTCAAGTCAAGATCCAAACCCTCAGCCTTGAGGGCCTCGTAGTCCTTGCGCACCTGCGCGGCAAGCTCAGCAAGCTCGGACTTTTCAAGATTAAGAAGAGACATCCGTCTTCCTTCCGGGACGTAGTGCGGACATATGGCAACCATACTAACGCCCCGTTACATCCCCCGTGTTAAAGCACACAAAATAAAAGGGGACCCCGCGCACCCGCCAGAGCCTCCTGACCCTTGCTGCATTCCTGCCCTGGGGGAGTTCAGAGGATGGACGCCACGCGGAATCCTGCGGTCTAGCCTAGCGTGCCTTGCTTGCCGACGCCAAACCGCTCCCCCACCACCCAGCTCCCACTCCGCCTCCAGGCGCACTTCTTACCTCGAGCACCTAAATGCTCAAGTTCTTTGCGCTGACCTGGCGATTTTGCTTCATTAGGGGGCTCATGTAATGTTTTCCAGCGGAGGATTCGACTAGCGGCCTATGTCACACGCCTGGAACGCGTGCGGGAGTCACATCCCTCAGGGGTTCAAATCCCCTATCCTCCGCCACTGGGAAATCCCGGTCTTCACAGCACCACGCTGAGAGGGCCGGGATTTTCCGCATTTGGACTTCGCAAGCTTGGCCTAAACGACAAAACGTGTTGTTTTCC
>NZ_KV827688.1 GCF_001836165.1 Corynebacterium sp. HMSC036D02
CGGCTTCTTGTCCGAGTTGTTGTCGTCACGATCCTTCTCGTGATCCTTAACCGGAACCTCGACCTCAACCTTGCCGTCCGGCAGGTCCGGATCCTCAATGGTCACATTAATCGGACCATCAACATCCTCACCCGGAGTAACGATGACCTTGCCGTCCTCGTCAATCTCGACCGGGACGTCCTTGCCATCCTCATCCTTAGCGGAGACCTTGGTGTCGTCGTCCTTGTTCTCAACCTTGATACCAGAATCCTGCGGATCATCAGTCGGATCAACAGTCTTCACATCGGAATCATCAACC
>NZ_KV827689.1 GCF_001836165.1 Corynebacterium sp. HMSC036D02
GACGTGTCTACTTTCCGGGGGTCAGGCCCTACCGGGCGAATCTATGACCAAGTCTTTATTGACGGCACCTACACTGCCAGCGGATGTTTAATCGTGGCCGCCACCCTAGACCACGTCATCGCCTGGCACTGGTGCAAACGCGAAACCACCCGTGCGTATAAACAGCTACTAGAGCGCATTCCAGCACCTTTAATCGCCGTCATCGACGGCGGCCAAGGAGCTGCCAGTGCCATCAAACAGTGCTGGCCGACCACACTCGTCCAACGCTGCCTGGTACATGCTCAACGCGTGGTACGCCGCTACACCACCTCACGCCCACGCACGGATGCCGGGCGCACAATCTACCGGCTAGCACTTAAGCTCACCCGCATTAGCACTATCGAGCAAGCCAGCCAATGGGGCGCACAACTGCATGAATTCGCCACGGTCTACCACACCTGGTTAAACGAGAAGACCCTCGTCAAAGACCCCCAAACAGGCCGTTGGACACGCACTTGGACCCATGCCAACGTGCGCAAGGCCTACAACAGCCTCAACCACCTCTGGCGCAGCAACCTGCTATTTGTCTACCTCAACCCTCCCGAAGAAGTCATTGACACTGACCAGATCAAAGCCACCACCAACAGCCTGGAAGGCGGAATCAACTCCCAGCTGAAACTACTAGCACGAACACACCGCGGACGACGAGGAGAACACCAACGCCGAATGCTGGAGTGGTGGCTCTACCTAAAAACTGAACTGCCCGACGACCCCGTAGAAATCGCCAGGCAATCCAACTGGGGACAGGACCAACTCGCCAAAGTACAAACCCTGACCCACAACGAGAACCAAGCCGACCACGAAACAGGACGACCAGCCCTCTACGACAACGCTATCGACACCAACTACACCCATTCAATCGGCATCCAAAAAGGACAAATCTAGCCCCAGCGACACGCCGAACCAGACACACATTTTGACCCTTAAGCCACATTTTGACCCTTACCCCAAAAACACCGATGGGCCCCTTTCCGATTCCTCGGAATAAGGGGCCCAACGGCGTCTCTATCAAGTCCCTCCAATTATCGGCCACGGGCCGCCCTCTGGAGGGTGAGGGGTTCTCTCTCTCGCATGCGCTCTCTCAAACGCACAACACTGAGTATGGGGGCTAACGCTGGCACCGCCATGAACTCTTCCTGGCAGTTTTCTGCTAGTCGCAACCTCTACTAATCGAAGCGCGCGGGGCGCTTTTCCAGGAAGGCCATGACGCCTTCCTTGTGCCCGGCAGAGCTCATTTGTGCGTACTGCGTGGGCTCTTCCCATGAAAGCTGATCCTCGAGATGGGCGAGGGCCGTGCGGTTGATGGCCTCCTTGGCCTTGGCCAGTGCATCGCGCGGCGCAATGTGCAGGCGCTCTACTACCTTGAGCGCGGTTTTCAGCGCCTGGCCCCGGGGCGCGCGCTTGGCGACGATCCCAGCTGCCTCCGCTTCCGCGACGCCGAGTTTGTCCTGCAGCAACGCCAAAGCAAGCGCGCGGTGGCGCCCCACGGAGGCAAGCGCGGTGAGGCTTACGCCGCCGTCCGGGATGAGGCCGATCTTGCCGAAGGGCAGCGTGAAATAGGATTCTTCAGCAGCCACGATGAGATCGCAAGCGAAGGCCAGCGAGGCACCGGCACCGGCGGCTGCGCCTTCGACCGCAGCGATGACGGGAATCTCAGCAGCCTGGATTTCGGTGACGAGCGCGTTGAGCTGGGGCAGCATGGTCGACTCGGCAGGGTTGGGCGCTTCGCCCGCAGCCTGCGCGGCGGCAGCTGCCTGCGCTGCCGCAACGATGTCCGCGCCGGCGCAGAACGCGGTTTCATCGCCGGTGATGATGAGGGCGCGGATGGCGGGGTCAGAGGAAGCGTCGGCAAGCGCGGCGGAGAGCGCTTCGCAGTGTTCCTTGGCAATAGCGTTGCGCCGAGCGGAGTTGTTGATCTGGGCAATGAGGGCGGAGCCTTCGCGGTGGATGAGGATGGCGTCGGTCATGGATTAGTCCTTAACAAGCTCAGTGAGAGAGGAAATGATGCGCGCGGCATCGGCGGAAATGCGAGAGACGATCTCAGAACACGGAGCGACATCGTGGATAAGCCCCTGCGAGGTGCCGCAGGTCCATACGCCCGCATCCAAGTCACCGGTCTCGTAGACCGCACGGCCGCGCTTACCGGCGACGAGGTGGCGGATATCCCCGAACTCTGCACCTTGGGCGAGGCGCTCGGCCACCTCATCGCTCACGGCATTCTTGGCCACGCGGGTGGAATTGCGCAGCTCACGGAGGATGAGCTGGGTATCGAGCTCACTGCGCTCCACGATGGTCTGCTTGACGTTCTCATGCACCGGGGCCTCGGTGGAGGCCACGAAGCGGGTGCCCATGTTGATGCCTTCGGCGCCCAGTGCCAGGGCGGCAGCGAGCCCTCTGCCATCCGCGAAGCCGCCCGAGGCGATGATGGGGATGTCGAGTTGATCCGCGGCGGCGGGGATGAGGACGAGGCCCGGGATATCATCCTCGCCAGGGTGGCCGGCGCATTCGAAGCCGTCGATGCTGACGATATCCACGCCGACCTTCTGCGCGCTGAGCGCGTGGCGCACCGAGGTGCACTTGTGGATGACGGTGATGCCAGCATCCTTGAAAGCCGGCATGTGCTCTTTAGGGTTATTGCCAGCAGTTTCTGCGATCTTCACGCCTTCCTCAATGATGACGTCGCGGTACTCGGCATAGGGTGGTGGGGTGATTGCCGGCAGCATGGTGAGGTTGACGCCGAATGGCTTGTCGGTGAGCTCGCGGGTGCGGCGAATCTCGTGGCGCAAATCCTCCGGGGTGGGCTGGGTGAGCGCGGTGATAACACCGAGGCCTCCGGCATTAGATACAGCAGCGGCGAGCTCTGCGCGGCCGACCCACTGCATGCCGCCTTGGATGATGGGGTGAGTGATGCCGAGCATCTCGGTAACGCGGGTGGAAATCATGAGAGTTGTGCTCCTTCGTGGTGGGAAAGCGAGGTGGGAGTGCTGAATGAGTTTTGAGCTAGATCGGGTGAATGGCTATTCGGAAAAATGGGTTCGCAAGCGGTCCCTGAGGTCGTCGGGCAGGGCAATGGGACGGCGCGCGGAGACGTCGATAAGCACCAGCGTCGCCGTGGCAAACACGCACGAGGTGCCGTCCTGGATGAGTTCGTGGGCGACTTGGTAGGAGGTGGTTCCAATGCGGGAAATCCACACGCGAGCCTCGATGGAATCGGCGTAGGTGAGCTCGGCGTCATACTGGACTTCGAGGGAACGCACCACGTGAGCATAGGAATCGGTGGCGACGGGGCCGGTAAGAGTGGCGGCTGCACGAACGCGCGCCTCCTCAAGGAGGGTGACCACCGTGGCGTTATTGACGTGGGCGTTCGCGTCTTGGTCGGACCATCGCAAAGCGAGGGTTATGGGGATAGCGTTGTCGGGCGCGCGCATTGTTCCTCCTGGGGCGAGCGGGTAGAGTGATGTACATTACTATACCTACGAATTGTGGTTCGTTGCTCGAATCGTGAGGAGAATGCCATGACAGATCTTCTGGGAATCGATGCTCTGCTGAGCGAAGAAGAAAAAGCCACTCGCAACCGCGTCACCGCATTGGTGGATGAACACATCCGGCCGTATGTGGGGCAGTGGTACGAGGACGCGGTGCTGCCGGAGTCTATCTTTCCGGTGCTGGCGGAGGCTGGTCTGTTCGGAATGCACTTAGAAGGCTATGGCTGCGCCGGGCGCTCCGCAGTTGAATACGGACTAGCCATGCAGGAGCTGGAAGCGGGGGACTCCGGTATCCGCACGGTGGTATCGGTGCAGGGATCGCTAGCGATGTCGGCGATTTATAAGCACGGCTCGGAGGAGCAGAAGCAACAGTGGCTTCCCCAGATGGCCGCCGGCGAGATCATTGGTTGCTTCGGTCTGACGGAGCCCACCGCGGGCTCGGACCCGGCGGGCATGGCGACGATGGCCCGCTATCGCTCCGGCGAATGGGTACTGGATGGTGCGAAGCGCTGGATTGGCCTGGCAAGCGTGGCCGGGGTGGCTATCATCTGGGCCAAGGTTTCTGAGGAGGATGCCGCTACGGCTGGCGTGGAGGCGGGCGTGCGCGGGTTCATCGTGCCGACCTCCACGCCGGGGTTTAAAGCGACGCCAATTACCCGCAAGCTGTCGATGCGCGCTTCTATCCAGTGCGATATTGAACTGGAAGGTGTGGCTGGGCCTGGCGACGCCCTGCTGCCCAAGCACCCTGGCCTTAAGGGACCGTTCATGTGTCTCAACGAGGCGCGCTTCGGCATTAGCTTCGGTGCCTTGGGTGCTGCGCGCGATTCTTTGGAGGTGGCACTGGAGTATGCCAAGGAGCGCAAGCAATTCGACCGCTCGCTGGCGTCCTTCCAGCTCACCCAGCAAAAGCTGGTGGATATGGCGGTGGAGCTGAACAAGGGTCAGCTGCTGGCGCTCAACCTGGGGCGCGCCAAAGACGCGGGCACGCTGGAGCCCTACCAAATTTCGGTGGGCAAGCTGGCCAACTGCCGAACCGCCATTGAGATTTGCCGCCAGGCACGCACCATCCTGGGCGGCAACGGTATCACCGCGGACTTCTCACCGTTGCGCCACGCCGCCAACCTAGAATCAGTGCGCACTTATGAGGGCACGGATGAGATCCACACGCTGATTCTGGGGCGCGTGCTGACGGGGGAGCAGGCGTTTAGTTAGAACTAAGCCCGAAACCTCTCCTCCAAGTGGTTTCGGGCTTAACTATTTCTAGTTGGCGATGAAGTACATCTGCTTATTGATGAATTCTTCGATACCGAGTGAGCCAAGCTCGCGGCCGAAACCTGAACGCTTGACGCCACCAAACGGCAGTTCAGGACCTTCACCAGTCGGGGTGTTGACATTACTCATTCCAGAATCGATGCGTTCAGCAATAGCTTGGGCTCGCTTGGAGTCTTGAGAGAACACCGCTGCTCCGAGGCCGAAAACATTGTCGTTCGCTATCTCGAGTGCTTCCTCATCGGTCTTAAATTTGTAGACAGTGGCTACAGGTCCAAAGAACTCCTCATAGTAGGAATCGCTGCCACGGGGGATACCTGTGATTACTGCCGGGGAGATGTAGGCTCCCTCATCGGAAAGCTCTCCGCCAACCAACAATTGACCGCCGGCTGAAACAGCGCGGTCGAGCTGGTCTTTGAGATTCTCTGCGGCGCTACGGGAAGAAAGCGGAGCATACACAGTTCCGCCGGCAGCATCTGGCAGCCCCGGCTCCATTTGCTGCGCAAGATGGACTAGTTCTTGAACAAACTCGTCATAAATGTCTTCTGCAACAATGAGCCGCTTGTTTGAATTGCAGGCTTGGCCAGTGTTGTACATGCGTGTTCCCCAAGCGAGCTCAGCTGCAGCTTTTACATTGTCCGTGTCGAGGATGATATACGGGTCTGAACCGCCAAGCTCGAGTACGGCTTTCTTGAGGTTCTCGCCAGCTTGAGCGCCAACGATAGCCCCAGCACGTTCGGAACCGGTAAGGGAAACTCCCTGAACGCGGGGGTCGGCGATAAAGGTGGAGATTTGCTCGTGGGTTGCAAAGACATTGGTATAAACCCCTGCGGGAACGCCGGCATCGAGAAAGATCTTTTCGATCGCCAGAGCAGAACGCGGGCAAATCTCTGCGTGTTTAAGGATGATGGTGTTTCCAGCGACAAGGTTGGGGCCTGCAAATCGCGCTACCTGGTAGTACGGGAAGTTCCACGGCATGATGCCGAGCAGCGGTCCGAAGGGACGGCGGCGAATATATGCTTTACCGTCAGCCTCCGTGGGGATTTCCTGATCAGCGAGGAATTTTTCCGCGTTATCTGCATAGTACTGGATAATGGCAGATGAAAACTCGGCTTCTTCGACGCCTTCAGGCAGGGGCTTGCCCATCTCTTCAGCAATGATGGCGGCGAGCTCATCCTTGCGTTCTTCGAACAGTGAGGCTGCCTTGGCCACAATCTCTGCTCGCTTTGCGACGGGCGTTGTAGACCACTCTGAGAAAGCCGCAGACGAAGCTTCGAGGATTGGCTCGATGGCAGCATTATCTAGCGCATCGAAGGTTTCAATGATTTCGTTGTTGGCTGGGTTCTGGACACGGTACTGAGACATTTTTCCTCCTAGGAAAAGGTTGGGGTGTTATCTGAACTGGAATCACTACGGCTAATGACTGAGCCGGTGAAGAATTCGGGATTGCGTAAACGGGTAATCATCATGAGGAGCAGGCCAAGCACTAGGATGCTGGCTCCTAAGATGAATACGATTCCGACGCCTCCGAGGGAAGAACCAGAGCCAAAGCTCGGGTCCATGGAGTCATAGGCGGTGATGAAAAACATGATGAGCAAGAAGCCACCGCCCAGCAGTGGGAATAGGAACTTGAAGAAGAAGTTTCGCACTGAAGTGAAGAGCTCTTTTCGGAAATACCACAGACAGGCTACTGCCGTGATTCCGTAATAGAAGCAAATCATGAGACCAAGAGCAGCAATTGTGTCCCACAGTGCATTCTCCGAGAGCACCCTTGTCACGGCGTAGAATGTCCCCGAAACGACGGTTGCGACAATCGTTGCGACGGTTGGAGTTTGAAACCTTGGGCTGATTCGCGCCAATTGTGGGGGAAGAGCTTTGTAGTAGCTCATTGCAAGAATCGTACGGGCGGGACTAACAAGCGTGGACTGCAGGGAGGCAAACGAGCTAGCTAGAACCGAGATATAAATGAGGATGGCGAACGGGCCCATAATTGGGTAGGAAAGCACGGCAAAAATGGATTCCTGATTATCAGGGTTACCAGCGCCTAATCCGGTTTCGCCGATTCCTGCCCACGCCATGACAGCCACCGCTGTAAGAACATACAAGATGATCGTGATGATGATCACGACGGTAGCCGCTCGGCCAGGGGTCTTTTCTGGGTTCTTGGTTTCTTCATTCATGGTTAGGGTGACATCCCATCCCCAGAACATGAAGATGGATAGCGAGATACCGGCTGCGACCACCGAGAAATCCTTCATTTCAAATGGGTTGAACCAACTGAATTGAATGGGGGTGAAGTCAAAACCATCTCCGTTGTATGCGCGCCATAAAGCTGCAATGTCGAAGGAGAGAATCGCGATGATTTGAATTGCGACGAGGATGTATTGCATCTTCTGCGTTGTATCCATACCCCGATATGCAACCCAAGCTGCAGCAATCAAGAACACAAGGGTTGTTGGAATATTCACCCAGAGGTTCCGCGTGAGTTCAGCAAGTTCGGGCTTACCTGCAAGCTGCGCGATGAGCAGGTAAAAGAAGTCGACGGCTACTGCGGCAAGATTCGACAGGACCAGAATCGTAGCGGCGATAAGGCCCCAGCCGCCCATCCATCCGACCCATGGGCCGAAAGCTTTTGTTGCCCATGTAAAGGTGGTACCGGAATCAGGAGCACGGTTGTTAAGCTCGCGGTAGGCAAAAGCAACAAGCAGCATGGGAATAAAGCCCAGAATGAGGACGGCCGGAACGAAGGCACCCACCGCCGAAATAGCAGGACCAATTCCCGAAGTTAGGGTGTAGGTTGGTGCTAAGCAGCTGATGCCAATGACAACTGCGCCGAGCAAACCGACTTTGCCAACTGCCAGGCCTTTGTCAGAAACTACTGGTTGTTCGCTCATGAGCGTTCACCTCCTTTCAGCGTCATGTAGCCCGAAGGGACAACAATGGATGGAACCGGAACATGCCTGAGGATTCGATGAGCGGTAGCGCCAAGGAAGAGCCGACCTTCACTGGCAATCCGTGCTGATCCAAGAACTGCTACTTCGCCTTCTTCCCAGCTAAGGTTTTGTAGCGCTGACTGGACACTTGCTCCCGATGTGGTGATGCGCGACGCCCGGCCTTTGGAAACCGCGTCCTCGATTGCTTCGGAAAGCTGCTGCTCGAAAGTGACCCCGGAATCTTCTCCAGAAATCTTCAGAGTAATGATGCGCAGCGGGACCTCTCGGCGGTATGCGCGGTCGAGCCCGATAGCAGCGACATCTGATCGTCCTTGTCGCGGGCCGACAAGTGCAGAAACGCACGTTATTGGTCCGGGATATGAATAACCTTGGGGAGCTAGCGCGACTGGGACTTGCGCTGTGTAGAGCAAGGAACTGGACACTGTACCGATGCGGAATCGGTTCAAGAGTCCGCCTGAGCGTGCTCCGACGATAATTAGATCGCATTCAAGTTCTTGCGCGGCGTCATTCAAGGCGAGCGCGGGATCGGTTCCCTCCACAATGTGACACGTCGCAGAGATATCAGAGGGAAGACTCTCTACTGCGTCGGTGAGGCGCTGTTGGGTTTGCTTTCGCACGATTGCGTTGTAGCCAGGGTCCTGAGTCTGCACGCCAAACCCTTGAGGGGTAATTGGTGGAACAACAGAGACTAGTTTTAGGGTGACTTGGCGCTTGCGTGCGAGAGCGATTCCCAAGTGGAGTGCATCGTGGCCATCACTAGTATCGATATAGGCGACGAGCAAGGAGCCGCTAGCTTTGCGGCGTGGAAAGTCGGTGAGTGGATTCATTGACAGTCACCGCTTATCCCTGCCCAATGATCTGCTGCGCAACGGTTTCGCCGATACGTACTGCGCCGTCGACGTGCTGGTAACCTGCACCAGCGATGTCAGAGGAAGAGTAATAGATCGGACCGACTGGTTGGTTTTGGAGATGGCCCCATCGCGATAATCCGCCCAAGTCATAAGATGTTGCGTAAGCTCCGCGAGTCCACTCTTCAGCCGCCATATCGGAGAGGAAGAATGCGATGGGATTCTTTACCTTGTCACCAAGGTAAATGGACATTGCATCGAGGATTCGCTCCTTGCGTTCTTCGGCGGTGAGCGCCCACATCTCCTCGGCGTAAACATCGGAGACGAAGCCGACTAATGTGCCGAAGGTATCTTCCTTTCCTTCCTCCCCGCCCGCAAAGTTCTTTCCGTAATTTGTGTTGTCATAGATTTCAGCAACGAGTCGATCGCCACCGAATGCAGTACCGGACAATCCCTCCTCGCGCCAGAAGGGGGTTTCATAGACAGCATGAACTTTAATGACTAAGCCCATGGAAATGTGCTGGTGGGCAACATGCTGCTCGCGTGGTAGCGGTGGCACATAGGAAATGCGATTGTAGAGGTTGGGCGGAACCGCAAGGATTGCGTATTGAGCATGGACAATTGCTCGGTCCGAGTAAGCGGTTACGGTGCCAGGGCCGCCGTTGTTGGCTACACCGTTGCGGACATCCGCTTCTACATTATTGGGGGCATCCGCCGTAGCGGGATCCGGCGTAGCCCACTCGAGAGTGCGTACAGGTGAGCTCAAGATGACGTCGTCGCCGAGTTCCTCAGCCATCGTTATGGAGACGGACTGCATGCCGCCAACGACACGCTTGTCAAGCAAAAAGTCTTCATCAACAAGGTTGTCGAATGAGCCGGCCGATGAAGCCATGAGGGCTGCTTGGAGCACGGAAAAAGTCCGAGAAGGCTTGGTGAGCATCCCTGAAGAAATATAAAGGGAGATGTTGTCGATTGCTTCGGAATCGTCGGAAAGGCTCTCCAGCCAGTCGCGGAACGATTGGCTGTCTAGTTCCTCTGCGCGTGGGTGCTCCCAAGGGGCATCCGCGTCGACTTCCTCGGCTAGCTGATTGAGCTTACTAATCAGCCGATCCATTTCGGCAGCAGTTTCCTTTGAAGTCGGGAACGTATCTCCTTCGAACTCGTGTCGCGTGCCATCCGGGGAAACATAAACCGACTTTCCTTCGCGGTAGCGGTCGAAGGTTTCGAGACCAAGCTCTTCAACAAGCTCTGTCAGTCGTGTTTGATCGGGCGAGATCCACTGACCGCCGATTTCGATGAAGTGCTCGGCGCCCTGGGCATCTAGCACCTTGCCGCTCCATGTTCGGCCGCCGACACGATTGCGCGCTTCGAGAACGCAGACTGACTTGCCTGCCTTCTTTAGGGTGCGGGCAGCCATGAGACCCGAAGCGCCGGCGCCGACGATTACAACATCAACTGTGCGCTCTTCAGCGCTGGTATTACCATTTGGTTGCGTGACCATTGGAGTGTTTCTCCTTCGCGTGCGGTAGGTATGCGGGGGAGGGAACCTTCGTACGAACGACGGTGCTCCGGCGTTAAATTAAACCCTTTAATTTAACGCTGTGACTACAGTAACAAACTTGCGGAGAGAATTGTAGGGATCACAGTGGAAAAAGTTTCGCGCCCCAAAGGGCGTCCGGTTAAAGCGCTGGTAAGCCGGCAGAAAATTGCGTCAGCCGCATTGCGCATTGTTGAGCGCAAAGGGCTTGAGGCTCTGTCTATGTCAGCGGTGGCGAGATCTATGAAAGTGAGTACAGCAGCGCTCTACAATCACATTTCAAATAAGGAAGAGTTATTGGCGTTGGTGCAGGATGACATCATTGCCAAAGTTGATACTTCAGTGCTCCAAGGTGCGCTTGCAGGCGAAATTTCGGCAGTGGATGCGCTTCGAAAATGGGCATGGTCTTATCGTGACATCCTGGCTGCCAACATCCCTCTAATTCGCGTTATTACCCAGCTTCCTCTTTATGGATCGCCACAAACGATTGCGATGTACGAAGCGCTAGTTCAAGTGATTTCACTTGCCGGAGTACCCGAGCGGGATGTCATTACGAGATTGGTTGCAATTGAGGCATTGGTTTTTGGCTCTGCCTATGACGTCCATGCGCCCTTGGATATTTTTGCCTCACCGGGACCCGAGGATAGTGCTTTGAATAAGATGAATTCGATTTACTTGGCGCAGTTTAGAGAACAATCATCTGACGAAAAAGAACAAGCTAGACTTCGTGCGGACAAGTCCTTTGAGGCGGGGCTGGAAGCGCTTATAAAAACGCTCCTATAGACGCCGTGGCGCCTTGATCAATGCAATCGTGTCAACGATCACGTAGCCCTCCCCGGTACTTCGTATATCCGGGGAGGGCAAATGTAGGTGCTCAAAACTACCTAGGCTTAGGCCTTTCTCGGCTTTTTAAAGTCCGTGTCCTTCAGCTTCGAGGCGTTCGGATCGATCGGGCGTCCGTCAGCGTCCAGATCGTTGAGCTCAGCGAGCTCGGTGAAGTCCGCCTGGGCATCGGCGAAGCCTTCTTCCGGATCGATTTCATCGAAGTTGCGGATGGTGCCGTCGCGTTCGTCCTTGAACATGTCCTTGCCGTAGATGACCAGAACCATGATGATGCCGGCGGCGAATCCCCATGCGGCACCCTGGGTGGCCAGCACGCCGGCGGTAACGCCTGCGATACCCAGATCCTTCTGGTTCTTGGCCTCCATGATGCCCACGCGCACAGACACGAAGCCCTGAATGATGAGCGTCAGTGCCAAGCCCACCGGCAGGATGGGCTCCACGAAGGAGGTAATCGGCAGCAGGAGGAGGCCTGTGTTAGTACCCCAACGGAAAGAGCCCGCGCCGCCAAAGATGGTGCGCATGGCGCGCTTGCCCTGCTTGTAGCGTTCAACGATGACCACGTGCATCGCCGCCCACAGCGGGCCACACATGGCGATGTCCGGGCCGATGATGGACATCAGCATGTTGCGGCCGCCGAAGAGCAGGTGCGCGCGCGATGGGCTGTAGACCACGGCCTCGTCCGTGCGGACGTGGTCGGCTTCCTTGAGAACGGCGTTAGCCTGCAGGACGTCACCGAAAACAACGATGTACGCAGCCAACACCGTGGGGATAGCGGTGAGGAACATGTGCGCCGGCGGAAGACCGACACCGAAGACGGTGTACTCAGACCACAAGGTCATGAAGTCAGGTTTTGAAAAGCCCCACTCCACGTCCGGCCAGGGAGCCTCGCCCGCCAGCGGTGCGACAAAGACCGCGACGAAGATGGCAGGCAGGATGCCTAGCGAAGCCAGGAAGCGCCAACCGGCGGCCTTCTGTCGTAGGGCTTGGAAACCTCGTGAATACATGAGGAAGAAAGCTACGGCTACCGCGATGGTGATGGTGATGGGGAAGGAGTGGAAACGTCCATCCTCCTTAAACACCGAGATGATGGCGGCAATACCGGCACCGAGAACGATGCCGGAGCGCAAGCCCGAGGGGATGAGGCGAACGACCTTTGACGCCCATCCCGTTATGCCCAGCGTTAGTGAGAATATGCCCAGCATCAGCTGGAAGCTGATCAGGGCCCAGATACGCTCTTCACCCTCCGGGAAGGTTTGGATGTAGACCGTCAGCAGCGGAATGGCCGGGGTAATCCAGCCCGGGACAACCGGGTCACCCAAGAGGTGGTGGGTCAGGTAGAGAAGGCCGTTGAGCATAACGACGGCCAGTGCCGCTTCGTAGGGCATGCCGAGGGCCTCGGTCATCAGGGGGATAGCGCCCAGGTCGACCACGCACATGAACAAGCCTTGGGCGAAGTCCGGCCATTCCATGCGGTAGTGCACGAATGGCAAACGGACATCAAAGGGCCCCATCTTCCAGTGGGGCGAAGCTTGACCGATGCCCTGATCTTCGGGTTCGGTGGCTTCAGTGGTTTCGGCCATGACGGCCTCCTTTCAAAGAAAAGGGACCAAGCCCTACGGGCGCGAACCACGCAGGGCTTGGTGAGGAAAGGTGAAGTGGTTGAGGTTTAGCTGAACTCCGTTTAGTCGAATTCGATGATCTGGCGCAGGGCCGCACCGTCAGACAGACGGTCCATGGCGGCGTTGATGTCCTCGAGCTTGATGTGATCGGAGATCAGGGCCTCGGCGTTGAGCTTGCCCTCACGCCACAGCTGCTCGTACTTCGGAATGTCCTTCGACGGAACGGAGGAACCCAAGTAGCAGCCGTGCACGCGGCGTGCCTCACCGGTCATCACGAGCGGGTCGATGGTGATGGTGGAGCCCGGTGCTGGCAGGCCAACGGTAACGGTCAGGCCGCCCGGTGCGGTGACCTTGTATGCGGTTTCCAGGGCCTTCGGGTGGCCGGCGGCCTCCACGACGGCGGTGAATTTCTTGCCGGACTCCTCAGCTTCCTGCGGGGTCATGGCGGAGGTGGCGCCGATTTCGAGCGCCTTCTCGCACTTGTCCTTCTGCATGTCGATGCCCACGATCTCCTTCACGCCGAGCGCAGCGGCGGTGATGATCGCAGCCATGCCCACGCCGCCGAGGCCGACGACAGCGATGCTGTCCTCCGGCTTCGGGTCGATCTCGTTGAGCACGGCGCCGCCACCGGTGAGGATGGCGCAGCCGAGGATAGCGGCGATGTCCGCCGGGACATCGGAGCCCACCGGTACGACGGAGAGCTCGGAGACCACGGCGTGGGTAGCGAAGCCGGAAACGCCGAGGTGGTGCTGGACCATCTCACCGTTGCGGGTGAGGTGGCGGGTGCCGCGAATGAGGGTGCCCTCGTTGTTGGTCTTGGAGCCGACCTCACAGGGCATCTTGCCGTCGGTCTTGCAGCCGGCGCACTCGCCGCAGCGCGGGAGGAAGGTCATGACTACGTGGTCGCCAACCTTGACGTTGGTAACGCCCGGGCCAATTTCCTCGACGATGCCGGCGGACTCGTGGCCCAGCAGCATCGGCAGCGGGCGCGGGCGGTTGTTGTTGACCACGGAGAGGTCGGAGTGGCAGAGGCCAGCGGCGGTGATCTTGACCAGAATCTCGCCCTCGCCGGGGGCGGTGAGCTCGAGCTCGCTCACGGTGATGGGCTGAGAGTCGGCGTAAGGGCGCTCATCGCCGGAGCGCTCCAGGACGGCGCCGCGAATGGTAATCGTGTCAGACATTGATACCTCCAGACATCGGATGGGGTTAATGCATCGCAATGTACGCCACGTCACGTCGGGGAGGGCGGGAATGGTGTGGGAAAACCTACACCCAATAGTTGTATGGGTGGGGAATTCTCTACCTACTCAGCGCGTGGGCGCGCAACGCTACGAAGACATCGAGCCCGCGCTGGCCCACGGCCCACTCATCTCCCATGAGCTCAGCGATCCGGTCGAGTCGCTGGCGCACCGTATTGGGGTGGATAAACATGGCGCGAGCTGTTTGCGGGATGCTGTGGCCGGAGAGCAAGTAGTGGTGCGCGGTATCGGTCAGCTCCGTGGAATGCTCTGCGTCATAACGCACCAACGGGCCGATCGTGCGCGTGGACAGCGCGCTCAACGCCTGCGGGTCCGCGCCCAAGATGAGGCCGACGGTGCCCAAGGTATCTTCGGTGACTAAGCGGCCTTGTACGCCGAGCGCTAAAGCTGACTCCAAGTAGGCCATAGCGGAATCGTGGGCGCTGCGTGCCGAATCCAGCCCGTCGAAGCCGATGGCAGAAACCGTCAAGTCAGAAAACTCAGACAGCAGCGGGGCAAGTGCCTTATCAATTGCTCGATCCGGCTGGTACAGCACGCACACGTGCTGGTCGTGGTGTGTGATAGCGGCATTTCCCGGCAGAAGGTGCTCTAGTTGCGGGCGAGTCGGCAAACTCTTTGCCGAGTGTAAGCCGACGAAATAGAGCTGTACCGAAGAATTCAGGCTGATTCCCGTTAGGTGGCGCAGACGAGCGATCTCCTCGCGCCCAGCATTACCCAGAGCGACGGCGTAGACGAGGTCATCGACTTTGCGCGCGGTGGCGTCGACAAGCGCTTCGGCAAAAAGAGCAATCGCAGTAAAGGCAGCGGAGGCGTGGCTGATGACGCGCAGTTCGGCATCGCTGAGCTCTTTGTCCACGCCAATCGTGCCTAAGGCCCGCCCGTTGAACTCCACGGGGAAGGTACTGGTTGGGGGAGTGTTCGGGGCACCTTCCGTGGTCCATAGGGACACCGGTGCATCGAGGCTATCAGCCAACACGCGTTCGAGTTCCTCAAAACTCGCGTTATTCATCAGCACGTGGAGCAGCTGCGTGTTGACCTCATTGAGCCACTGCAGTTCTTCGACATGGCGGCTGAGCGCAATCTGGGAGCGGGTCAATTCGGCCACGGATTCGCCTTGGCTCTCGATGACTTGCGCATTCTCCAGCGCCACGGAGGTAATAGAGCCGAGTACCTCGAGGGCCGCGATTTCTTCGTGCGTGTAGTGGCGGGGGTGGCGGTCGCCCACGAGCAGCGCGCCGATGGTGCGCCCGGCGATGCGGATCGGGGCACCGAGGATTCCGCGGATTCCTTCGGCTTCTACCGCGCGGTCCACGTAATCCACGTGCGTAACGTTGGGATCTGCGGAATGGTCATAGGTCCACGCTGGGCGGTTGGTGGCGGCCACGATGCCGAGGACTCCGGAGCCCATCGGCATGTTGATGGTGCGGAATTCCTCCGTGACGACACCACTGGTGGCCAGCACCTTGGTAAAGCCGGTGTCCTCATCGTTGAGGCTGAGATAGCCCACGTCGGTGCCGATGGTGGAGCGCGCGTGGCGCACGATGGCACGGAAAATATCGGTGGATTCGCGGCCGGAGTTGAGCATCTGGGAGACGTCGAGCAGTTTGGTCGACATCACCCGCCACGTGTGGTTGGCGCGCATGGTTTCCTCGATGGCCCGAAGCGCGCCAAGCTCCTCGGCCGCCAGTTGCTCTCGCAACTCGTCGGGGACACGGGTGCCGCTGGCGAGGTGGGAGAGTACGGGGCCGAGGAGAGACATACCTACAGTTTATTAGGATCAGACCTTCTTCTTGGTGCGCGGGATGGGCTTGCCGGTAATGAGCGCGTGGAGCTTGCCGTCACCGATCTGCATGTCCTCCGGGAGATCCGCGGAATCAACTTCCGTCATGATCTCCTTGATGAAGTCAGATTCCGGGATGGAGGAGTTGCGAGCGATGGCCACCAGCTCACGAGCCTCCTCATCGGAGAGGTGGTTGTCATTCTCAAAGCGCTTCTTGAGTAGCTCACGCGCGCGGCGGCGCAGGTCGGCCTCAGATTGCAGGTCCTTGCGGTTCTTCAACCATGCGAAGCCGATGATGAACATGATGGCAATGCCCATGTATCCCAGAATCGGGTAGACCCAGCCGATGAGGTTGGAGAAGCCGATGAAGGAAAGCACGAAGCCGATGAGCACGGAGATGACATAAACCTTGTAGAAGTTCTGCGGCTTGCCGCGGGTGAGGCGCTTGGCAAAGGCATAGAACATACCAATCGCGGTGTTATAAATCATGCCGTAGATGGCGACGGACATGGCGATACCGAGCACCGGGTGAATCTGCTCAATCATGGCCAGCGTTGGCATTTCAGCCTCGGTGATCGGGCCCACGGAGACGTAGAGTCCCCCGACCAGGACCGCCAGCAGGAAGAGGAAGCATGCGCCGCCGAGAATGCCGCCGTAGCCCACCTCCTTGGCATCGAGGAAGTTGCCGCCGATGACGATCATCATGGAGACCACCACGATGACGTTCAGGCCCAGGTTGTTGATGGCAGAGACCCACCAGTTCGGTAGCGTCGTCGGAAGCTGCTGTGCCTGCTCGTTAAGATGCGACCAATCTGGGTTGGAGGTGAGCACGGTGTAGACTGTGCCGATGGTCAGCAGAATGATGATGAACGGGGTGATAGCGCCAATGGCGATGGTTACCTTGTCCACATCGAGTAGGCCGGTTAGCAGCGTGAGCACGAGCATGAGGACCGCGCCGATCCACACCGGCCAGCCCCACTGCTGGTTGAGGTTGGCGCCGGCGCCGGCGAACATGGCGAAGCCAATGCAGAACAGACAGGTCAGCGTGGCGAAGTCGAGGACCTTCGACACGATGGGGGTGGACACCGCGTTGAAGACGGAGGTGTGCTCCTTGGCGCGGTGATAGGAGCCTAGTTGGAGAATGGTGATACCGGAGATGGTCATGGCCAGTGCCGTTACGATGGCACCGACGATGCCCATGTTGCCGAAAGCAACGAAGTATTGGAGGGCCTCGCGGCCGGAAGCAAAAGAGGCACCCGCGAGCACGCCGATGAAGGCCATCGCGATGCCGAATGAGCGTTTAAGCATGGTGAACCTAACTTTAGGTGGATAGAAATAGCTACTTATGCAAATGGGGCAGGCGGCCTGGGAAGGTGCCTGCCCCGTGCGTGATGGAGCGGAAGCTTTTAGTTTGCTACCGCCTTGATGAACTCGGCGACGACTGCGAGCTCTTCCTCACCGCGGTCAATTACCGCGGCGGAGGTGAACAGCCCGTGATGGTAGCCCACGAGGTGCTTGTGCGTGACGTCGACGCCAGCCTTGGCCAGCTTGCCGGCATACTCGATGCCCTCGTCTGCCAGCGGATCGTTATCCACCGTGATGACGAGTGACGGGGGCAGACCCTCCGGGAGCTCTTCCAGCAACAGTGGGGAGAGATCCGTGGCCGTACGCTGCGATTCCTCCGTGACGAAGGTATCGATGAACCAGCGCATGGTGTCCGATGCCAGCGGGAAGCCCTCTTCCAGGCGCTTGTAGGAGGCACCGTTCTCAGTTCGCTCGCGAGAGCAATCCGTGATCGGGTAAAGCAGGATCTGGGAGCTGAGGTTGGCAGCGTTCTCCTCGCCCACAAACTCGTTCGCCAGGGTGGCTGCGAGCTGGCCGCCGGCCGAGTCACCAGCCACCGCGATGGAGGTCACGGTCAGGCCATGCTCAGCCGAGGAGTCGGACAGCCAGCGGTAGGCGGCGCGGCAATCGTCGATAGCTGCCGGGTAGGTGTGCTCCGGGGCCAGGCGATAGTCCACAGCAACGACCGGGAGGCCAGTCAACACCGCGATACGGCGTACCGAAGAGTGGTGGGTCTCCAGGTTGCCCATAAGCCAGCCACCGCCGTGCATGTAGAGCACTGCGGGAGTCTCCTGGCCGCGCTCCGCCTCCGGGCGGGGGTCGTAGAGGCGAACCTGAAACTGGTCGACCTGGAAATCCGTGGTCGCGGGTTCCTTCTCTTCGTGGAGCGGGTTGGCGTGGGCCGAGGCTACGTAGTTCTCACGCACCTGCGGGATGGGGAAGTTATGGAAGGACTTTGCCCCACCATCGCGGAAAGGTTTCAGCGCCTTCCACGCATCCTCAGCGACGGGGCGCCCGGAAAATTCGTCGTGCAGAGTGTGCATTGTGAACTACCTCCTAGACCAGCTCGTAGTCGTTGAGCTCGAGCTTGTCGGTGAGCTCGTAGTACTCGGCGACGTTGCCGGACCAGTTGTTGATGACGCGGCCTTCCTCGTTCTTGTACCAGGAGGAGCAGTCAGCGGAGAACGCAGATGCCTCGAGTTCCTTCTGGATACGGGTGTTGAACTCGTCGATGACGTTCTTCTTCACGTCGAGGGCCGCCTCCGGGTTCTCGCGCAGGTAGGCAACTGCCTGGGAGATGTAGCGGTCCTGCGCCTCGAGCATGGCCACCACGGAGTGGTGGTTGAGGTTGGTGTTCGGGCCGTAGAGCATGAAGAAGTTCGGGAAGCCATCCACGGTCATGCCCAGGTAAGCCTCCGGGGAGTTGCCCCAGCGCTCGCGCAGGTCGACGCCATCGCGGCCAGCAATCGGCAGGTCGCCCTGGAATTCCTGGGAGTGGAAGCCGGTGGCGTAGATGACCACGTCGAAGTCGTGCTCGACGCCGTCCTCGGTGCGGATGCCGGTCTCGGTGAACTTCTCGATGCCAGCGGTGATGAGCTCTACGTTGTCACGGTTGAAGGTGGGGTAGAAATCATCGGAGCGCAGGATGCGCTTGCAACCGAAGGCGAAGGTCGGGGTGAGCTTTTCCACCAGCTCCGGGTCGTTGACCTGGGAGCGCAGGTGCTCCATGGCCTGCTCGACACCCTCGGCAGCGGAATCGGTGCCCTTGCGGGTGCGGTCGAAGCCCTCCTCGCGGACCTCGTGGATCTCCTGGCGGATGGCGCGGTAGGAATCCGGGTTCTCCTGGAATTCCTTGGTCTCCTCCTCGGTGAAGATGACCTGGTTGCGCGGCAGGATGTAGTTAGCGGAGCGCTGGAACACGGAGAGTTTCTCCGCCTCCTTTGCTACCTCCGGAACCAGCTGAACGGCGGAAGCCGCGTTACCGATGACGGCGACCTTCTTGCCGGCCAGGTCAACGTCGTGGTTCCACTCAGCGGAGTGGAACTGCACGCCCTGGAAAGCCTCACGGTTCGGGAAGTTCGGGATCTTCGGCTTGGAGAGCTGGCCCCACGCACCAACAAAGACGCGGCCGTAGTAGGTCTCACCGTTGGCCTCGATCTCCCACGCCTTGAGGTCTTCCTTCCACTCGGCGTTGGTGATGCGGTGGTTGAACTTGATGTGATCGTAGAGGTTGAACTCCTCGGCGAGAGCCTTGAGATAGCCCTGCATCTCGTCCTGGCCGGCGAACATGCGGGAGACGCCGAGGTTGAGGAAGTAGGAGTAGCAGTAGATCAGAGCTTGGGTATCGCAGGCAGCGCCCGGGTAGGTGTTGTCGCGCCAGACGCCGCCGACCTCGTCGGCTGCCTCGAGGATGAGGAAGTCCTTCTGCTCGTCGCGGACCAGCTGGGCGCCCATGCCCAGTCCGCCGTAGCCGGTGCCGAGGATGATGCAATCGTAGATCTTCATAGTGGTGTGTCTCCTTTAAGACGTTGGTGGTTCGGGTTAGTTCGTGCGGATGGCTTCAGCCAGGACCTGGAGGCCGTCACGCAGGGTGGACTCGTTGATGACCAGCGGCGGCAAGAGGCGGATGACGTTGCCGTCGAGGCCGCAGGTGAGGATGAGTACGCCCTGCTCGCGGCAGGTCTTGGCCACCTTAGCGGTGAGGTCAGCGTTGGGCTGGTTGTTGTCGTCGACCAGCTCGAGGGCGATCATGGCGCCGCGGCCGCGGACTTCGGCGACGGTGGTGAGCTCGAGCAGCGGCTCTAGCTCCTCGCGGATGATGGCCTCGATCTCGCGGGCGCGGGAAGCCAGATCCAGTTCCTCCATCTCCTCGAAGGCTGCCAGGGACGCGGCACAGGCCACCGGGTTGCCGGCGTAGGTGCCACCCAGGGAGCCCGGGTCCGGGGCATCCATGATTTCTGCACGGCCGGTCACAGCGGACAGCGGCATGCCGCCGCCCACGCCCTTGGCGGTGGTGATGAGGTCCGGGATGATGCCCTCATCGTCGCAGGCGAACCAGGAGCCAGTGCGGCAGATGCCGGCCTGAATTTCATCGGCGATGAAGACAACACCGTTGTCGGTGCACCATTCCTGCAGTGCTGGGAGGAAGCCCTTGGCCGGCTCAACGAAGCCGCCCTCGCCCTGAACCGGCTCGATGATGACGGCGGCCAGCTCTTCGGTGCCGACGTACTGCTCGATGTAGCGCAGGGTGCGCTGTGCGGCCTGCTTGCCGTCGAGGCCGTCGCGCAGCGGGTAGGACATCGGCGCGCGGTAGATATCAGCGGCTAGGGTGCCAAAACCCTGCTTGTACGGCTTGTTCTTGGCGGTCATGGTCATGGTCAGGTTGGTGCGGCCGTGGAAGGCGCCGTCGAAGACCACAACGCGGTTCTTGCCGGTGTAGCGGCGAGCGATCTTGATGGCGTTCTCTACTGCCTCCGCGCCGGTAGAGAAGAGGCAGGTCTTCTTCTCGTGGGTGCCCGGGGTCAGCTCGTTGAGCTTCTTGCAGACATCAACGAAGCCCTGGTAGGGAGCGTTGAGGAAGCAGGTGTGGGTGAGGTGGCTGGCGGCCTCGGCGACGGCCTTGGCAACGCGCTGGTTGGAGGCGCCGACGGAGGTCACGGCGATGCCGGATGCGAAGTCGACGATGGTGTTGCCGTCGACGTCGACAAGCACGCCACCGTCACCATCAGCGATGTAGGAGGGGTAGCCCGGGATGACGCCAGCGGCGACGTCTGCTTCGCGGGCGGCATTCAGCTCCTGGCTGCGGGGGCCAGGGATTGCGGTGGAGACATTCCGCTCCTGGGGGAGGCGGTGCTTGAGGTCCTGCATGCTGTCTGCTCCTTAATACTCGGAATTTTTTATGACGTGGGTCATTCTGGCGGCTAAACTTCATGAGGGCCATAGACAACTGGGTGAAAGAATGGTGAGAAATTGTCCACAATGGATACGGGGGTAGCGGTCGGGCTGGAAGAGGGGAGCGTTTCCCTGAGATGGTTGGCTAATCAACCCGATCTGGGGATAGAAATTCTGCACGATTGTGGGCGCCCTTTTTCCGTAATGCACCCGTGTGAGCTGCGCGATCCCCGTGAGTTTGTGGGGTCTGGGGTGGTTATCCTGCTTACCGGCATGGCGTTTGAAGGGAAATCGGAAGAGCTGGCGGAGTACATCCACAGGGTGGCCGAAGGCGGGGTAACGGGGGTGGGTTTCGGCGTTGGGATTGCCTTTGCCGAGGTTCCGCCCGCCATGGTGGAGGCCGCCCGGGAATGCGATATTTCGCTCTTCACGGTGGCGCTGCGTGTTCCTTTCGTCTCGGTGCTCGCGCGTCTCCACGACGAGCTGCAACGCCAGCGCGAGGAAGGGCTGGAGCGTTTCATTGCCCAGCAGGGTGCGCTGAACGACGCCGCCGTGGCCGGCCTCGACGCCCTCGTGGACAAGACCGGCCGACTTTTGGGTGCGCACTGTTGCCTCGTGGATAAGGATGGGCGGGTCTTCGCGCAGTCGAGCCTTCCCGGGCTGCCGCCGGTGGAGTGGGCACCAGTGATTGCTGATGCCCGCGCTCAAAACTTCTATGCCGCACGCCGTGTCGGCGGGTGGAATGTTTTGGCCCAGCGCTTGGCCGACCACGGCGCACGATCCTTTGGTCTGCTGGCGGTGGCGCGTGAGAGTTTCGGTGTGAACGAGCGCGCGCTGCTCAAACAGGCCGCAGGTCTAGCGGAACTCACGGTGAAGCGCCCGCAGGAGCTGCGGCGCACCCAAAACGAACTCAACTCCATGGCCATGGCTATTCAGTTGGGTATGGACCAGCCAGAAGATCCCATGCGCCGCATCTTCCACATGGTGGGTGATGCGCAGGGTCGGGTGCGTCCTGTGCTGGTGAAATCTGAGGGGGAGCGCGCCCACCAGCGCTTCATTCAGGCGTTGGATGCCCGACTGCAGGAACACGGGCGCTTGCTTTTCGAGTACGCGCTGGATAAATCCTCCAGCCTCCTGCTCTTTAGGGGAAGCCGGTCGATGAAGAACCTGCAAGACTTGTTGCGCGATATTCGCGGAAGCAAGCGCATCGTCGTGGGGCAACCTATACCATGGGCCGAGCTGGGAGTAGGAGTTGTCCGTGAATTGGAATCCTTCGCCTTTGGGTTGCAGCCAGGAATGTTGGCGGGACCAGAATCGCGGACGCTGAGCTGGACCAGGGATCCTCGGGTCAAGGGTGCGGTGCACAATCGCGCCGAAGAAACCTGGGGCAAGGTGCGCGCCTTTGATGCGGAGCACGGCACCGAACTGGCGGAAACCCTGGAGGTCTACCTGCGCGCGGGTGGGCATGTGAGCCGCACTGCTGAGGAGCTGCAGTCGCATCGGCATACCGTGCGCAAGCGCATCGCGGATTTGGAAGATCTCCTGGAAGTCGATCTCAAGGATCCCCTCGTGGCGGCGGAGCTGCTCATCCTCGGGGTCAGCGTTCCGGATTGAGGCCTTAAAAGTCAGCTAAGAGTCAATACTGAGTAAGAGAAGCTCCGCCCGGGTTACAGGGTTGGCCAGGTCCACGCCGCAGAGTTGCTCCACTTTATCCAACCGAGCGCGCACGGTGTGGCGGTGAACGCCGAGCTCCGCGGCGGCGGTGGCCAGGTTGGCGTTGCCCACGAGGAAGGCTCGCAATGTAGTAAGCAGCTCGGTGTTGTGTTGCGTATCGTGCTCGGCTAGAAGGCTGACCGTGGTTGCGCGCCGAGCGGCGAGAGCCTCGGGCACGCCCGGCTCTGCCAACCACGTGGGCGCAGCGGAGTCGAAAGGCGCCACCGTGCCAAGTGGGAGGCTGCGGGCGTGGTTGTGGAGTGAGGATAGAAGCGCTGGGGTCAGTGTCTGCCATTGTGTGTGCCGCAGGTGAGATGCCCGGAGGTAGCGCGTGTGCTTCCCAAGGAGTTGCGGGTGCACGGTGCCCGGTGGAAGCGCGATAAGTGCCGAATCGTGGTCCGGGCGGATGAGGCTGAGAGGCTCGGCTTTTCCAATTTCGCTCAAAGCCCGCGTGAGGCGGGAGGGGGAAGGCGCCGTGAGAAACAGGACATCTATGAGGTCATGGCTATCGACCATATGAAAAGCCGCCTGCAGAGCGGGGGAGTTCACGCCGGCGAGCTGGGCGTCGAGTGCCAATGCCCCGAGGATTGTGTGCGCAGTGGTGTCGGGGTGGTCCAAGAGCAGGCTGGCCAGACCCGCTAGGTGCCGAATGAGCGCCCGAGAGTAGGAATCGAATTTTTCTGCACGCGTTACCGCGATGGCCCAGCGCCGTCCCGCCGAGCCGAAAATGCTGGTGATGGTGGCGCCTGTGCTTGTCGACGTCCCCGTTCCCCGCCCCGTCTGCTCCGCGGCCTCCACCGCGGCGTCGGCTGCACTGAGCTGGCCGCGATCGCTGCGGCTGACCACCGCTCCGGAGGAACTGGCTACCGCTACCGCGGCGCCGAGTTCCTTGCCTGCCTGTGCGATGAGTGCGCCGATGTTCGTGGCCGCCGCCTGGTTGAGGCGCTCCTGCTGGCGGTGGAGTGCAAAGTGCGCGTTGTTGTCCAAGCGGGCCTGTTCTTGAGCCACGGCCGTGGTGATGGAAACGAATCGGGTGGCGCGCGGGACTTCAAAGAGGGTGAGGTCGTGCTGGGAGCAGGCGCGGATAAGTTCTGCGGGAACCTCACTGAAGGCCAGTCCGGTGCCAAAGCCGATGCCCTGCACGCCGGCCGCGGCGAGGGCCGCAACATAGCGCTCGAATCCTTCGGCTGCCTCCTGGAAGGCAAGCCCCAACGTGAGCATGAGCGCGCCGGGGGAGGTGAACTCGCTGGGGTCCGCGAGCTCGGAGGCGTGAATGGTGTTGAAGGAGGTTTTAGCGCTAAGGACGCTCCGCAAGCTCAGAGAGCGCTGGTTGAGCAGCCAATGGAAGGAAATCTCACGCATGGTGGACAGACTACACAGTAGTGGGAACAAAATTTATACATAGTGTCCATAGTGTTCGGGGCGTGTTGGGGGCCACACTAAGGGGCATCCTATTCATCCGAACACAAAAGGAAGACCATGCAGGAACTTCAGTACCACATTGAGCAGTCCCGTCACCTGGGTCAGCAGGTCCCGGGCCCGAAGAGCGCCGCCCTGGATGAGCGCCGCAAGAACGCCCTCCCCGCGGGCATGGCACCGTCACTTCCGGGCTACGTAGTGGATGCCGATGGCGGCATTCTTGCCGACGCCGACGGCAACCGCTTCATCGACCTCGCTTCCGGTATCGCTGTGACCTCCGCTGGTGCTTCGAACCCGGCCGTCGTGGCCGCGGTTCAGGAGGCCGTCGCGCACTTCACCCACACCTCCTTCACCGTGTCCCCGTATGAGTCCTACGTGGCCGTGGCAGAAAAGCTCAACGAGGTCACCCCGGGTGACCACCCGAAGAAGACCGCGCTGTTTAACTCCGGCGCAGAGGCCGTCGAGAATGCCGTGAAGATTGCCCGCAACTACACCGGAAAGCGCGGTGTCGTGGTCATGGACCGCGCCTTCCACGGCCGCACCAACCTGACCATGGCTATGACCGCCAAGCAGTCGCCCTACAAGAATGGCTTCGGCCCCTTCGCCCCGGAGATTTACCGCGCACCGATGTCCTACCCGCTGCGTGACGGCCTGAGCGGCGCCGAGGCGGCCCAGAAGACCATCACCATGATTGAGCAGGAAGTCGGCGCAGCTAATCTGGCCTGCGTTGTTGCTGAGCCGATTCAGGGCGAGGGCGGCTTCGTCGTCCCGGCCGAGGGCTACCTCGCAGCAATCCAGAAGTGGTGCAACGAGAACGACGTGGTCTTCATCGTCGACGAGATTCAGGCAGGCATGATGCGCACCGGCACCTGGTTCGCCTCCGACCATGAGGGCATTGTTCCGGACATGGTGACCATTGCGAAGGGTATTGCCTCCGGTATGCCGCTGTCCGCAGTGACCGGCCGTGCGGAAATCATGGATGCCCCGCAGCCGGGTGGCCTGGGCGGTACCTACACCGGTAACCCGGTGGCCTGTGCTGCTGCGCTGGCAACCTTCAAGGAATTCGAAGAGAAGGACTTCGGTGCGCGTGCCCAGAACCTAGAGAAGGTCGCCCGCGAGGAGCTGGAGCCCATTCTGGGCGATGAGCGCGTGGCCGAGTTCCGCGGCCGCGGCGCCATGCTTGCCCTCGAATTCGTTACCGCTGAGGGTGAGCCGGACTCCGAGCTGGTGCACAAGATTGCCGACGCCGCCAAGGCCGAGGGCGTCCTGCTGCTGACCTGCGGCCTGGACCACAACGTCATCCGCTTCCTGCCTTCCCTGGCCATCCCGGAGGACCTGTGGCGTGAGGCGCTGCAGGTCGTCGTGAAGCAGTTCAACGAATACAAGTAAGGCAAGATCACGTGCTCACCCAGCGCTGGCTGGGTGAGCACAAGTTTTAGTAATCATCGGAGAAGTCTTTGTCCAACAAAATTTCTGTGCCGCAGAGGGATGAATCCGCGGCGGAATTCAAACCTGCGTTGTCTTTTGCGCAGGGCGTTGCCCTCATTTTTGGCACCAACATCGGCGCTGGAGTCCTCTCCATTCCTTATGCCGCTCGCAACGGCGGATTCCTTGCGCTCGTCATTGCCCTGCTCGTGGCCGGTACTCTCACGACCATTTCCATGTTGTACGTGGCGGAGTCCGCCATGCGCACCAAGTCCACGCTTCAAGTCTCCGGACTGGCCGAACATTACCTCGGGCAGTGGGGCAGGTGGCTGGTCTTCGTTGCCATCATCGTTAACGGCATCGGCGCGCTCATTGCCTATGCCGCCGGTTCCGGCGACTTGATCAACAACATCTTCGGTCTGCCGCCACTCCTCGGAACGCTGATCTTCTTCGGCTTCGGCTCGTGGGTGATGTACCGCGGTCTGCACACCACGGGTAAGACCGAGGGCGCGATTACGGCCGGAATGGCTATCATCATCGCTGTCCTTTGCGGATGGACGATTCTGGGCCCTGGAATCAAGATTGACAACCTTTTGGTTCTGCACCCGTTCTTCATCGTCCCGATTCTGAATCTGGCGGTCTTCTCCTTCTTGGCACAGTATGTGGTTCCGGAGCTGGTGCAGGGCATGGACCCGGCCAAGCCGCAGCAGACCGCCCGGGCAATCGTTATGGGCATGGTCATCACCGGCTTTACCCTGGCGTTGGTACCTTTTGCCGCGCTTGGCCTTCTTGGCATGGAGGTCACCGAAGTGGTGACCATCGCCTGGGGAGAGGCACTCGGTCCGGTGGCCTACTACCTGGCCAACATCTTTGCCCTAGCGGCCATGTTGACCTCCTTCCTGGCGATTGGTTTTACCACCATGCGCAACGTCCTAGACATCTTCCACTGGGAAGGCGTGAAGGGCCAGCGCATTGTGGCAGTGGCGCTGACGGTTGTTCCGCCACTGGTGATTTCCATTGCTGGTCTCGGTGGCTTCGTTGCGGCGTTGTCCTATGCTGGTGGTTTTGCGGGCGCCATCATGTCCGTTATCCCGGTGATGCTGTTGCACGCCTCCCGGAAGAAAGGAGACCGCGACCCAGGCTGGAACGTGGGCGGACTCGCACACCCAGTAATCCAAGGAACCATCATCGTGGTCTACGTCTTGGCCTTCCTTTACTCGATCATTTCTATCCTTGGGTTGGTGCCGGCAGGCTGGGCTTAGATCCGGCTTTTCGACGCGACACCCCGCCTACTTGCCAAAGTTCGGGCCAGATCTTGAGTCAGGAGCGAGGGATTTGGCAGAACGGGCAGTTGTAGCCCGGACCTGGCTCTAGTTCGTGCCGAAAAAGAAAAGGCTGGGCCGCTCTCCATGTCGGGAGCGGCCCAGCCTTTCAGCATGATGTAACCGAGGTTACGGCCTAGAAGATGCCGTGGTTATGAAGTGCCTCGTCATCGGAGGGGACCTCAGAAATGGCATCCCACATTTCGACGAGCTTGCCGTCCTCGACGCGCCACAGCTCGCAATAGGAATGGCGCGCACCAGCGATGCTGCCTTCTGAATGGGTCAGAACGAACTGTCCCTGCGCAATCGTGCGGTGGATGCGCTCATACTCCAGCCCCTCGCCATCTTCCTTCAGCTTGGTGAGGAAGTCGACGCAGTTTTCGGCACCATCGGCGATGTCAGGGGAATGTTGGGCAAACTGATCATCGCGGGTGTTTTCGATGAAACCGGAGTAATCAGCGCCGATGAGCGAGCGGGTGAAGAACTCGATGACGAACTCTCGGTTCTGCTCGGTGAGGCTCTCATCACCGATTTCGGTAGCGCCATCGAGCTGCGTGCGGCCGCTTGCGTTCGGTTCTGCCAAGGGAACGAGGTTGTCCCAGTGCTCGACAATCTTGTCGCCCTCGACGCGGTAAATATCGAAACCGACGAAGGGCTCATCCTCGATGCCGTCGAAGCGACCATGCAAAGCAACGAGGCCGTTGGCTTCATCCGTAATCACGCGGGCGTTGGTGTACTTCAGTCCCTCGCCCAGATCCGCGACAAATTTCTTGAGCCCTTCTGCATCATTAGCGATGAGGGGAGAGTGCTCCACAAAGTTATCGGCGAAGTGCTTGTCCAGGACCGAGGTATCGTGGCCGTCGAAAAGCGCGGTGTGAACCTCGAGGACAAAGTTTCCTAGTGAAGTCATGGAATCTCCTTAGTTGGCCACGAAGTAGGTGCGCTTGTTGACGAACTCATCCATGCCATAGGGGCCGAGCTCGCGGCCGTAACCGGAGTTCTTCACGCCACCGAAGGGGACTTCGGCGCCCTCCGCCGCGTAGGTGTTGACGTTGGACATGCCGACCTCCAGGCGCTGGGCAATCTTCTCGGCGCGCTCGACGTCCTTGGAGAAGACGCAACCGCCCAGGCCGTACTGGGTGTCGTTGGCCAGCTCCAGCGCCTCTTCGTCGCTGCTGACCTTGAACACGGTGGCCACCGGGCCGAAGAGCTCTTCGTAGTAGACATCAGAGCCAACCGGAACATCGGTCAGCACGGCGGGGCTGAAGTAGGAAGACTTCTCATCGACGAGCTCGCCGCCGACGTGCAGAGTGGCGCCGGCCGCCACGGTGCGGTCGATCTGATCCTTGAGGTTTTCTGCCGCGCTGCGCGAAGACAACGGGGTGTAGACAGTTTCGGAAGCCTCCTGCGGGGTACCCGGCTTCATGGCCTTCGCGAGCTCGACCAGCTCAGCGACGAACTCGTCGTAGATATCCTCCATCACAATCAGGCGCTTGTTGGAGTTGCACGCCTGGCCGGTGTTGTACATGCGGGTCTCCCACGCATCCTTGGCTGCCTGCTTGACGTCATCGGTGTCGAGGATGACGTAAGGATCGGAGCCACCGAGCTCGAGTACTGCCTTCTTGAGGTTCTTCGCAGCCAGAGAACCCACCGCGGCACCTGCGCGCTCGGAGCCGGTGAGGGACACACCGCGCAGCTCCTTGTGCTCGATGATCTTCTCTGCCTGCTCATGGGTTGCGAAGATGTTGGTGTAGACGCCCTTGGGCACACCGGCGTCATCCATGATCTTCTGGATGGCAAGCGCGGAGCGCGGGCAGATGGTGGCGTGCTTCAAGACGATGGTATTGCCCAACATCAGGTTTGGTGCGGCGAAGCGCGCGACCTGATAGTAAGGGAAGTTCCACGGCATGATGCCCAGCAGAGTGCCGATAGGGAGGCGCTGGATGTAGCCCTTGCCGTCCATCTCGACGGGGATTTCCTCGTCGGCGGCGAACTTCGGGCCGTTGTCGGCGTAGTAGGCAAAGATAGCGCCGCTGAACTCAGCCTCCTCGAGGCCCTCGGAGACCGGCTTGCCCATTTCGGTTGCAATGATCTCAGCGAGCTCATCCTTGCGCTCTTCGAAGAGCTCGGCAACGCGCGTGACTAGCTTGGCGCGCTCCTCGATCGGGGTATCGCGCCAACTGAGGAATGCCTCGTGCGCGCCATCAACGGCGGCCAGGATTTCCTGGTCAGTGGCGTGGTCAAAAGTCTCAAGAACCTCACCGGTAGCGGGGTTTTCTACGCGAAATCCGGACATTGCTTCATCCTCCAATGATTGAAGTGTGTATGGGTTGCACCCCATTATGGGGCGGATTGTGACTTATTGCAAGGGTTCTGCACTTTATGTCATTTGTCTCAGTATTGGCTTATGGGGTACTTGGACTGAGGGGGTGAAAGGAGGCCACTTAGCCCCGCCAGGGCTGAATGCCCGCGCGGCGCCAGGCCTCCAAGAACTGGGTAGTTTCTGCTTCGTCCGTGATGGACACGCGCACGCCCTCATCGAGGTAGCGGCGGATGACCACGCCTTCATCGAGCATTTTCGTCTCCACCTCCGCGGCATCTGCGCGCGGCAGCCACACAAAGTTGCCGTAGGACTTCTCGGCCCCCAGCTCCGCGCAGACGCGGTCGCGCTGTGCTTTGGTGATCTCGACGGCGTCGGCAAGCTCGTCGTGGCGCTTGAGCACCTCCACGGCGGCGGTTTCCGCCATGGCAGTCACCGTCAGCGGCAGGGAGAGCAGTTGCAGTGCGTTGATGATCTCTGGGCCAGCCACCGCGTAGCCCACGCGCATGCCGGCCAAACCCCACGCCTTGGAGAAGGTGCGCACGCCGAGCAGGTTGGGGTAGCGCTCGTATTCCTCCACTGAATCCGGGGTATCGGGGGCGTCGTTGTACTCCCAGTAAGCTTCATCCAGCAGCACGACGACGTCCTTGGGCACCCGGTCCATGAAGGCGCGGAATTCACCGCGCGTGATGACGGTGCCCGTCGGGTTATTGGGGTTGCACAGGATGATGAGCTTGGTCTTCTCCGTCAGGGCGGCAAGGACTGCCTCCAGATCGACGCGGTAATCCTCCGTGAGCTGGACCAGAATCGGTTCCGCGCCGGCCATGCGCACGTAGAGGGGGTAAGCCTCAAAGCTGCGCCAGGGCACGATGACCTCATCACCCGTCTGGCAAGAAGCCAAGATGGTGGCCTGCAGGATGGGCGTGGAACCCGCCGAGACGAAGATATTTTCCGCCGGGACATCTAGGTAATTGCACAAGGCGTTGGTGAGCTCTAGGCTGCCGGGCTGTTGGTAGCGGTTGGTGGTGCGGGCGGCGTCGGCAACCGCGGCAATGATGTCCTCGGCAGGCGGGAAGGGGACCTCGTTGGAAGAGAGCTTCAAGGCATTGGGGAAATCCTTGCCCACCTTGTACTCGGGGAAGCTTGAGAGATCACTACGAAGCATAATCACGTCCTTTCTAAATCATGTCCCAGATGGTCACGGCCATAATCAGCAGGCCCATGCCGAAGACGAAGTAGTTCCACGGGTCATTGCGGAATTGCTTGTACACGTCCAGTTTCTTGAACATGTACACCGGAACCAGGTAGACGATGAACGCCACGAAGACACCGGAGACCACGGAAATCATCGAAATAATGGAGGGGTTGAAGATCGCCACGAGCGTGGTGCACACGAAGGCGATGAGATAAATGATGTTGAGCAGCGTGCGGTGCGAGACCTTTTCCGCCAGCTTTGGCGCGGCGTTCTTCAGCAGGTATTCCGTTCCCTCTTCGGTACCGAGCATGTGGCCGAAGTAGGAGGAGACGATGGCGCAGATGACCACGATGGGGGCCATGTAAGCCATGAACGGAGTGCCCGTGACGTTGGCGAAATAGGAGAGCACCGGGATGTTTTGCTCGAGTGCCTCATTCATACCGTCGGCGCCGAGCGCGAGGACGCAGGACCACACGAAGAACATGGTGAAGACGACGAGCAGGATGGCGGTGTAGAACTCCGTGCGGGAGACGCGCTTCTCGGTCTTCTCGCCGTACTGCGGCTGCATGTCGATGGCGAACTGCGAAAGCGCCGCCATGTGGGAGAAGGAAAAGACCAGCACCGGAAGGATGAGGAAGATGCCCTTGAGCATCTGGCCCCAGCCATCGGCACCATCGTCAAAATGGATGAAGCTGTGCAGGTCCCAGCGCGGAATGAGGTAGATGGACGTGATGGCCAGGGCGATAATCAGCGGGTAGACCAGCACTTGGGCCAGCCAAATCATAGGTTTGCGGCCGATGGCGAAACCACCGGTCATGATTCCGACGCAGATGGTGGCCAGCAGCCAGCGGTCGATGGAAGGCCCGCCCAGCTGGTTGACGATGAAGCTATCCACCGCGTTGGTGATGGAGACACCGTAGATCAGGACGGTGGAAAAGACCGTGATCCAGTACAGCACCGCGAAGCCAATTCCTTGGCCTTTGCCCAGGTATTGCGAAACCAGCTCGAGGATGTCTTTGCCGTGGTCCTCCTTGGGTGCGCCGGCAACGATGCGCGCATAGGTGCGGTGTGAAAAGTACACCAGCGGAAGGATGAAAACCGTAGCGAAGACGAGCGGCCAGAACCCAAATCCGCCGGCGTTAAGCGGCAGGAAGAGGATGCCGGCACCTACGGCGGTGCCGAAGAGCGTAATGATCCACGATGCGGTGGAGGCGGCGGGGCGCTGCTTGGCGACGACCCCATCGCCCACGATGTGCTCGCCCTCTTTCAGGTCACTGGTGGGCGGTGTGGATGTTGTTGAGGGAGTATTGGTAGAGCTCATGGTGAGCCTCCTCTAGTCGATGGGTAGGGAGTGGTCCTGGTCAGTGATGACGTTGATGAGAGCTGGTACGCCGTCTTCGGCGATGGCGCGCAGGGCCCGGGCTACTGCCTCTTGTGCCTGCGAGTCGTCGGTAACGAGCTCACCGTGAGCGCCGAAGCCGCGGGCTACCGCCGCGAAATCTGGGTTCACCAGCTGGGTGCCGGAGACGCGATCAGGGAAGTGCTTCTTCTGGTGGTCGCGGATGGTTCCAAATTCGCCATTGGACATGACGATGATGAGGAAGGGCGCGCCGTATTGCAGTGCGGTGGCCAGCTCTTGGCCGTTCATGAGGTATTCGCCGTCGCCAGCAATGGTGACGACGGTGCGCTCCGGGAACTGCAGTTTGGTGGCTACTGCGGCCGGGATGGAATAGCCCATCGAGCCGTTGCGCACGCTGAACTGGGAGGGGTAGACCTGCGAGCGCAGGAATTGTTGGGCCCAGATGCAGTGGTTTCCGGCGCCGAAGGTGTAGATGGGATCCTGCGGCAGCTGTTCGTGGAGTGCTGCGAGGATGGCCTCCATGTGGGCGGTGCCTTCTTTTCCGGGACGGTAGTCCGCTGGCTCGGGGAGAGTGGCGAAGTCGAGGTGGTTCGCGTGCGCGTTATCAAACCACTCGCCGCGCTTGTCCTTGCCCTCGATGCTCAAGCGGTCCAGGGTGTTAGCGAAGGCTACGGGGCTCGCCACGATGTGTTCTAGCAGCGCCACGGAGTGGCCGCGGAGGCTGGTATCAGGATTGATCGCGATGTTGCGTGCCTGAGGTGACTGGCGCAAGGTATAGCCATCGGTGGGAACATCACCGAGAACGGCACCGACTTCGATGACGAGGGAGGCGGCTTCCAAAAGTTGTGCCGCGCGTGGGTCGCGCCCATAGCCGAGCCAGCCGGCGTTGGCGGGGGAGTCGAAAGGCACGCGGTCAGCGGCGCGGAAGTCTTGAATGATCGGGATGCGGTGCTCTTCGGCGAAGCGAGTGATCTTCTCTGCGGCCTCCGGGGTCCAGCGCGGACCGCCGGCAAAAATGAGTGGACGCTCTGCGCGGCTCAGCTCGCGGGAGAGGAGGTCCAGGTGATCGTCGGAAAGCGCGCCTTCCGCAACCGGGATGGGCGGATGGATGGTGCCCGTGTACTCCTGGTGGAGAATATCCTCCGGCAGGCCCACGATGACGGGGCCGGGGCGGCCCTGCTGGGCTTGGAAGAAAGCTTCGGCCACGACGCGGGAGGCGCGCGAGGGATCATCGAGGACGAAGACCTGCTTGGCCTGGGTGCCGAACCAGGCCTTGGGGTCGAATTCCTGGAAGGACTCGCGGTCGCGGTCGGAGGTGGGGATGAGGCCCACGAAGAGGACGAGCGGGGTGGCATCCTGCCAGGCGGTGTGGATGCCCACGTAGGCGTTGGCCGCCCCGGGCCCGCGGGTGACCATGGCGACGCCCGGTTGGCCGGTAGCCTTGCCGTGGGCTTCGGCCATGTAGGTGGCACCGCCTTCGTGGCGGGTGACGATGGCCTTAACGGGGGAATCGTAGAGGCCGTCGAGGACGGGAAGGAAGCTTTCGCCGGGCACGAGGAAAGCGCGGGTGACGTTGTGCGCGGCGAGGGATTCGGCAATAGCGGCGCCGACATGTGACATGGAAACCTCCCTGGTGTTGTTGTGGTGGTGGTCTCATTATTCTTTGCTGATGTCATGTTGTCTAATGTCTAGAAAGCTGGAAACCCATACCCTAAAGGCATGTGCCGTGGTAGAAGTGGGGGAATGGACATGGTGAAGGCCAAATATTTCCTTGCGGTGGCTGAGGCTGGCACGGTGACCGCTGCCGCGGCGCGCCTGGGTATTACCCAGCCGGCGCTGAGCCGCCAGCTGCGGCGCTTTGAAAAAGAGCTGGACCTGCAACTCTTCGTGCGGGCAGGGTCCTCACTAGTGCTTAGCGACGCTGCACATGCCCTCATCCCGACCTGCCGCCGCCTCCTCGCCGAATCTGCGCGCGCCGGGCAGGCAGTGGAGGCACTTCGCGCGGGCAGTATCCCGGCACTGCGTGTGGCTGCTACGCCGACGACGATTTCGACTCTGCTTGCGCCCTTTATTGAGGCCGCTGGCCAGACTATCCCTCTGCTCACAACGACCCCGGTCACGCACTACGACGTCTTTGACGCGCTGGAAGGCTCCGCCGACGTGGTGATTGCCACCATCCCGCCAGGCAATGACGTGGCCTCACTGGCTTTGGGCACGATTCCGGTGCGTGCCTGGGTGCCGCCGACGCACCCAATGGCATTGGAGTGTGCGGGTTCGACCAGCGTGGAGGTTAGACGGTTATTGCAAGAAAAGGTGGCTCTGCCCTCGCGGCGCAGCGTGTCCCGCGGGGTGGTGGATTCCTTCGTGGGCACGGCCGGCTGTGCCTTGGGCTCGCATGCCGAGTGCGATGACACCGCAACCTTGAGTGCCTTGGCCCGCTCGGGCCGAGCCGTGGCCCTGATGACAGAGCTGCAGCCTCCGCGGCTGGTGGGCTTCGACGTGGTCGATGGTGAAAAGACCCTGGGCGGGGTGCCGCTGGTCGCGGCCTGGTCCCCGGGGCACTTCGCGGGGCAGGAGATTGCACAGATTGCGCGGCGGTTCCGGAGTTTTATTGAGGGTTCGCTTCGCTAGGGTCTGCTTCTGGGCGCTGGGCGGTGTGCGCTTGGTGTGCGGTGGATAAAACTGCCCCAGTTGCCAAAGTTGGCGCAGATCTCTGAGGCGGTTTCAAGCGGTGGATGCATCACTT
>NZ_KV827690.1 GCF_001836165.1 Corynebacterium sp. HMSC036D02
AGGCGGATGTAGGTTTCAATATCCCCCATGAGCACAGAGACTAAAACAGCACCGTGGGCCCCGCAACCGGAAGAAGAAACTACCTGGTCTTAGCCGACGCAGGAGCCGGTTGGGGTGGCGTCGACAAGCTGCGTGACGTCACCCACGTGGCCGCGCACCTCGTCCGCGGTAAGCGCATAGCCCGTATCGGAATCCTCCACGGAAGCACCAAACACAACGCCGAGCACCTGACCCTCCGGGTTGATCATCGGACCGCCGGAATTGCCCTGCCGGATGCTACCGCGCACCGTGTAGGCATCGCGCTCCACTCGGCCAGTGGAGTAGATATCCGGCCCGGCGATGGTGAGGCGGTCACGCACGCGCGCCGGCTCCGCAGTAAATGGACCGGACTGCGGGAAGCCCAAGACGATGGCATCGTCCCCCGTCGCAGCCGCTTGCTCCGCCCACGGCAACGGCTCCAAGTCCAAGCCCGGGCTATGCAGCACCGCAATGTCCACATCCGAGTTGTAGTAGACCACATCCGCTTCCTTGAGCCCGAGCACGGTATCAAGACGCACCTTATCCGTACCCGCCACAACATGGGCATTCGTGATGACGTAGTCCGGTTCCGTAACGAAGCCCGAGCCCATCAGGCGGCGCGAGCACGCCTCCGCATCACCCAGCACGTGGATAACGGATGGCCGCACGCGTTCCGCGAGCTCAGAATCCCCAGTATTCACCGCGGGCGCATCCACCTCAACATCGGCGCCAGAACGCTCCCAGGGCGAGACCAACGGCGGCAGCCCAGACTCGTTGAGGAGCGCAGCCAAGCCATTCGGCAGCGCCGCCAAGCGCGAAGGCGCCACCGCATTGAGCGAGCTCAGCACACGTGATTCACGCAGCGCCTGCCCCGGCTGACCACCCAAATTGGAGGCCAAGGGCAAAGACACCAACCAAATCACCACGATGGCCGCCGCAGCTTGGAACACCGCGCCAATCGACGAATCCACGCGCTGCCCAGAGCGCGTACGCATACGGTCCCGCAGCGCCATGCCAAGCGACGTCCCCACCAGCTGCCCCAGCCCCACCAGCAAAATGAGCACGCCGACGGCCAGCAAAAAGCGCACGGCCGCCTGGTCAGTCAGGCCCATCGCCAGCGGGGCCAGCACGGTTCCCAGCACCAACCCCGCGATGATTCCCACCGCCGCGAGGACCGCTGCCAAAGCTCCCTGCCGCCAGCCCACGCGCACGGCGAGGAGCACGGCAATCACGATCAGAACGTCAACGGCTAAGGACACAGGGGGAATACTTTCTTAAGGGCTAAAAGGAGCAGAACTAGCCTATCTTCTCATTATTCAAAGAGCGATCGAGTGAGTCACGCAGATCATGAACCAGATTCTTATCCCACTCCACGCTCCACCCCGCGTGGTCCATGAGCCCGGACAGCACTCCCGCAGTAAATCCCCACACCAAATAGCCGCGTGTCCGAAACGCCGGCCCCTTCCAACGGCTAAAACCCACCATCAGGCGGTTGGCAGGATCCGCCAGTTCCCGCAGCGGGACGGTAAAGACGTCGTCTGTCTCCGCCGGACTCGCCGGCCACACGGTGCCTGGCTTATGCCAATACGCCAAGACGGGGCTCACGGTGTTGCCGGTCGCCGGGATATCCAGCTTGCCCCACTGCTCAAGAGGAGTAACGGTGGAGCGATCGAGGCCGGTTTCTTCTTCGGCTTCGCGCAAGGCGGCGTCGACAAGCGAGGCGTCCTCCTCATCCTTGCGCCCACCAGGAAATGCAATCTGGCCGGAGTGCGAGCGCATCGAGGGCGAGCGGTGCGTGAGCAGCACCTCGCCATCCTCAAAACTCGTGCCTTTCAGCAGCACCAACACTGCCGATTCGCGGCGGCGCCGAGCGGCCGGGAGGTGCCGGATGAGGCGCTCTTGTATCTTGTTGGTATCGACCCCAAGCGCGGGGCGCAACCACTCAGGAGAGTGAGCAGGAAACAGGCGGCTCACTTAAGAACCTCCTCGACGGCCTCCTCCAATTCTTCTGCGGAAGTAAAAGGTTTAATAAACTTCTCCTCCACTATGCCGTCGCGCACCACGAGGGTGATTGGGATGACGCCCGGCAGCCCGAGCTCGCCAGCGAAGGCTCCATCATCGTCCTGGTAGCTGGGGATATTGACCTGCAGATCGTTCAAAAGCGCCGCCCCGTTAGCGGCGTTGGCATCCGCATGCACGCCGACGACATTCCACGTAGAGTGCGAGCGCGCAAGGTCTTCGAAAAAGGGCAGCTCCGTACGGCACGGCTCGCACCACCATGCCCACAACGTGACGATCTGAACGTTCTTGGCCGCCGCGGTACCGGCCGCGCCCAGGCAAGGAAGGTCCACGCCAGCGATGGGCCCTTCGGGGCACTTGGGACGCTTAGCTACCTCTCGCTCCTGCGCCTCGGGGACGGGGACCTCCGGCTCATCATCCTCAAGGAGATTCACCACGCCAACGAATGCGAGTGCTGCCAGCGCGACAATGGCAACGATGCTCGCCTTCACGTATCCAGGCCACCGAGAATATTGGCTCATTGCTCCACCTTAACCCCGCGACGGGCACCATGGCGCAAGGACGCAGGCCGCGCACTTCGGCTTCCGGGCGGTGCACACGCGCCGCCCGTGGAGGATGAGGCGGTGCGAAAACACTGTCTGTTCCTCTTCGGGCACGCGCTTGGCGACGTCCCTCTCAATTGCCCGCGGCGTCTTCGCCCCTGTCAGACCGAGCCGCTGGCTTAAGCGCGTGACGTGGGTGTCCACCGTGATTCCCGGTAGCCCGAAGGCATTTCCGCGCACCACCAGTGCGGTTTTGCGGCCGACGCCCGGCAAGGAGGTCAGCTCGTCGATCCCTTGGGGCACCTGCCCGTCGAAATCTGCGACGAGCTTTTCCCCGATGCCTAACAAGTGGCCAGCCTTTGCGCGCTGGAATCCGAGGGGGCGGAGGATGCGCTCGAGATCGGCGCGGTCCGCAGCTGCATAATCCGGTGCGGAGGGGTAGGCAGCAAAAAGCTCCGGGGTGACCTGGTTGACACGGGCATCCGTGCACTGTGCGGAGAGAACTGTCGCTACGAGCAGTTCTAGCGGGGAGGTGAAATCTAGCTCGCAGTCGGCGTCGGGATATTCCTGCGCGAGGGCGGTGCGGATATGGACAATGCGCGCTGCCTCGGTATCGTCGTCATGCTGTGTGGAAAGGTCAGGGGACATAGAAGTAACTTTAGTGACGGCAGTTAGAATGGGAAGCATGATTTCACTCGTCCTCTTCGTGCCGCTATGCCTCGCGCTCTTTGCCATTCTCATGGAGAAGCTAGAAGCGACGGCCTTCGAGGATTAATCAAGGCGTGTGATTATTTTTCACGTTGGTGGAAATAGTGACTAATTACACTGTATGATGTTGTGCAGTGCCTCGTGGCGCACTGGAGTCTAGGTGCGTCAACATAAACCAAACCAGCTTGTGTCCCAGTGTTTTCCGGGCTGCGCAAGCTTTAAGGAGTAACAGTGGAAGGCGTACAGGATATCCTCTCGCGCGCTGGTATTTTCCAGGGCGTCGATCCGGTAGCAGTACAGAACCTTATTGAGCAGATGGAAACCGTCCGTTTCCCGCGCGGCACCACCATTTTTGAGGAAGGTGAGCCGGGAGACCGCCTCTACATCATTACCTCGGGCAAGATTAAGCTCGCCCGCCACGCCCCGGACGGCCGCGAGAACCTGCTGACCGTGATGGGCCCGTCCGACATGTTCGGTGAGCTCTCCATCTTCGATCCGGGCCCGCGTACCTCGTCCGCAGTGTGCGTCACCGAGGTTACCGCCGCCACGATGAACTCCGAGATGCTCAAGCAGTGGGTAGCCGATCACCCGGCGATTGCCCAGCAGCTGCTGCGCGTGTTGGCCCGCCGCCTGCGCCGCACCAACGCCAACCTGGCGGATCTCATCTTCACCGACGTTCCGGGCCGCGTGGCCAAGACCCTGCTGCAGCTGGCTAACCGCTTCGGTGTGCAGGAGGGTGGTGCGCTCCGCGTGAACCACGACCTCACCCAAGAAGAGATCGCCCAGCTCGTCGGCGCTTCCCGCGAGACCGTGAACAAGGCGCTGGCCACCTTCGCCCACCGCGGCTGGATCCGCTTGGAGGGCAAGTCGGTGCTCATCGTTGACACCGAGCACTTGGCCCGCCGCGCGCGCTAGCATGCGGTGCGTCGAGCGCACCGCATAATCTACGAAAAAGTCCCCCGAGATTATCGGGGGACTTAGTGGTTTTCAGATTACTGCTCAGTCGCGAGGTACTTCAGCGCGGTACGCGTCGACTGCTCAGCTGCGTGACGCAGAACCGGGTCAACGTCGTCATACATCTCATCGACGAGAGTCTTAACGTCGACGTCCTCACCAAGGCGCCCGCGGACCTCCTTGATCTGGTCCAGGCGGTGGTGGCGGCGGTCAATGTACTTACGGGCAACCGCAGAGGTGTCCTCCAAGTCCGGGCCGTGTCCCGGGAAAAGCGCCACATCCTTGCCACGCTCTTCAAGAAGATCCAACGTCTTCAGGTAAGCACCCAAATCACCATCGGTCTCAGACAGCAGCACGGTGTGGCGGCCGGCGATGGTATCGCCGGTCAGAATGCCCTCCAGCATGGAGTTCTTCGCTTCCGCCGACCACACGAAGAAGCAGGTCGAATCTGCAGTGTGGCCCGGGGTATGGACCACCTCAAGCTGCGGGGTGATGCCGTCGACGGTGATCACTTCACCGTCGACAAGCGCGTCCCCTCCGTTGCAGTAATTCGGATCGAAAGAGCGGATGGGGGCACCAGTGAGCTGGCGCAGACGCTGGGCGCCCGATGCGTGATCATCGTGGCGGTGGGTAAGAAGGATCAACGCCACCTCGCCCGCTTTCGCGGTCACAACATTGAGGTGACCTTCATCCTCCGGGCCCGGATCGACCACAATGGCGCGGGAATCTTCTCCGGCGCGGATGATCCACGTATTGGTGCCCTCCAAGGCGGTGTAGCTGGGGTTGTCACACAGCACGACACCGACGGACTGGCTCACGGGACGCAGTTGGCTATATGCAGGATGCTCCATGGTTCTAACCCTATCCGATTACTCAGCGATTTCTACGATGACTTCAATCTCAACGGGGGAATCCTTCGGCAAGACCGCTACCCCCACCGCAGAACGCGCGTGGATCCCAGCGTCCCCGAAGACCTCACCGAGGAAATCCGAGGCACCATTGATAACTGCGGCCTGATCCGTGAAGGAGGGATCCGAAGCTACGAAACCGACCACCTTTAGCACGCGGGTGATGCGGTCAAGCCCCACGAGGCCATCGATGGCAGCCAATGCGTTCAGCGCCGCCGTGCGCGCCAATTCCTGTGCCTTGTCGAGGCTTACCTCTGCGCCGACCTTGCCGGTGACAGGCAATTCCCCGCCCACAACAGGCAGCTGGCCAGATGTCCAGACCTGGTTGCCCACCTGGGTAGCCGGGATATAGGAAGCGAGAGGAACAGCAACGGAAGGCAGCTCGACGCCGAGCTCTTCAAGGCGGGCAAGCGCACCCATTAGGATTCCTCCAGAGGGCGCTTGAAATAGGCGACAACATTCTCCGGGTTCATGCCCGGGGTGATGGTGACGAGCTCCCAGCCGTCCTCACCCCAGGAATCGAGGATTTGTTTCGTCGCGTGCGTAAGAACCGGCGCGGTGGCATATTCCCATTTAGTCATGGAATCAATGCTACTAAATACCGATGAGTTCGCCACCCTCAGCAAGGTAGTGAGCCCAGCTAGTGATGTGCGGGTTCTTGCGTAGAAGGGCACGGCGCTGACGCTCCGTGAGGCCGCCCCACACGCCAAACTCCACGCGGTTATCCAGAGCATCCGCGCGGCACTCATTGAGCACCGGGCAGTGGCGGCAAATCACCGCAGCTTTTCGCTGCTCTGCCCCTCGCACAAAAAGTGCATCAGGGTCGCCATTGCGGCACTTAGCTTGGGTAACCCACTCACCACGCTCAGTAGTTAACGAGGCGTTCTTTAGCATTGTGGACCGTCCTGCACCTTTGACACTGACTGTCACGGCTAGGTAACTCCTTCCAAGCTCACCCCCGTCGAAGGTGAAGATCGTGAATAACCCTCTACTCGACGGAATATTATGTACCCTTGGTAAGTCTATTCACAGACCGGTATCCCTGTCTAACAGGTCACACTTTAGGGGGGTCTCCCGGATCTGCACCTGAACCACTAGTGTGTGGAGGGTGACTGTGATCAAATCCCTGGGAAAGCTCGTCCTGTCCACAGCACTGGTCGGCATCCTCATCGCGCTGGCCATCGCCCCCGTCGCCGGCGTCAGTGGCGTTGCCGTGGCCAGGACGAACGACACGATGCAATCGGACATCCAGGATCTCACCAACGGCGAAGCCCCTGGTGTGAGCACCATCTTGGATGCCAAGGGCAACACCCTTGCCTATATCTACGAGCAACGCCGACATCCGGTGCAGCCGGATGAAATCTCGGATGCCATGAAGCAAGCGGTCGTGGCCATCGAGGACCGCCGCTTCTATGAGCACGAGGGCGTCGATCTGCAGGGCAATCTCCGCGCTTTGTGGACCAATTTGGCCGCGGGCGGCGTCTCCCAGGGTGCGTCGACGCTGGACCAGCAGTATGTGAAGAATTATCTCCTCTTGGTCAATGCAACGACCGACGAGGAACGCCAGGCCGCGACGGAACAGTCCGTGGCCCGCAAGCTACGCGAGATGCGTATGGCCACGGATATCGACGCCAAGCTTTCCAAGGATGAGATCCTGGCTAATTACCTCAACCTCGTGCCCTTTGGTAACCACGCCTATGGCGTTGAGGCTGCGGCCCGCACCTACTTCGGAACTAGTGCCGAGAGCCTCACGGTGCCGCAGGCAGCAATGCTCGCCGGCATGGTGCAGTCCTCGGAGTATCTCAACCCCTATACCAACGAGGAAGGCGTCATCGAACGCCGCAACATGGTTCTCCAAGCCATGGCCGACACCGGTTCCCTCTCCCAGGAGGACGCCGATTCCTTCGCCCAGGAACCCCTGGGCGTATTGGATAGCCCCGCCACCCTGGCCAACGGCTGTATCGGCGCGGGCGATCGCGGTTTCTTCTGTGACTACGTGCTGGAGTACCTCAACGAAAAGGGCATCGACCGCGAGCACCTGACACGCGGCGGACTAACCGTCAAGACCACGCTTGACCCCGACGTCCAGGACCAAGCGCTCAACGCGGTGCGCAGCCATACCGCCCCGGATGCAGAAGGCGTGGCGGAGGTCATGAACGTCATCCAGCCGGGCACCAGTACCCGCAAGGTGCTGGCCATGGTCTCATCGCGCACCTACGGGCTCGACCTCGATAACAACGAAACCCTCCTCCCTCAGCCGAATTCACTGGTGGGCAACGGTGCCGGTTCGGTGTTCAAGCTCTTTACCGCCGCAGCGGCTTTGGAGGCAGGCTACGGCATCAAGGACAAGCTAGCTGTGCCGAAGCGCTACGAGGCGGAAGGGCTAGGATACGGCGGCGCTGCTAACTGCCCACCCAACAAGTACTGCGTGGAAAACTCCGGCAACTACGCCCCCACGATGACCATGCAGGACACGCTGGCCTACTCCCCCAACACCCCTTTCATCCAGCTCACCGAGCAACTGGGCGTCGAGCGTCAAGTCGACATCGCCGTTAAGCTCGGGCTGCGTTCATATGAAGACCCCGGCAGCTACGACGGCGAAACTTCCATCGCCGACCACATCAAGGAATCCAACCTCGGCTCCTTCACACTCGGCCCCACGGCAGTGAACGCGCTGGAGCTATCCAACGTGGGCGCGACGGTGGCCTCGCAAGGCATGTGGTGCGAGCCCAACCCCATCGAGGAGGTCACGGACTCCCACGGCAACGAGGTCTACCTCAAACACACGCCGTGCGAACGCGCAGTGGGCAAGGAAGTTGCGAAGGCGCTGGAAAATAACATGACCGCCGATACCGAAAAGGGCACCGCCGCCGACTCGGCACGCGCTGCCGGTTTCAGCGGCCAGGCCGCCGCGAAGACCGGTACCACGGAGTCCAACCAGTCCTCGGCATTCTTGGGCTTCAACTCGGCGGTCGCTGCCGCACCGTACATCTACAATGACGGGACCACCACGAGCCCGCTGTGCACCGGCCCAGTGCGCCAGTGCGCCAGCGGCAACCTCTTCGGCGGCAAGGAGCCAGCAGCAACCTTCTACACCATGGCCGCGCGCGTCCCCGAAGCGCAGAAGGGCACGGTGCCGGACTATGACCGCGCCTACGACTCCGGCACGGTGTCGCCGCTTATCGACGGACTGAAGGGCAAGTCCGAAAGCCAAGCCCGCTCCGCTCTGGAGAAGGCCGGCTATTCAGTCAAAACCACCGAGGTGCCCGCACCCGGTGTGGGATACGGCAAGGTAGTTCGCGTCATCACGGGCCCATCCGGCGCGAAGAAGGGCGCGGAGGTCACGCTCCAGCTTTCCGACGGCTCCGCAGGCGACTCCTCCGACTCTGCGAGTGCGGACCAAGTAGCCTGGGACTCCACCTACGGCGCACCGTCCGCACCGACCGACGGCGGTGACACTGGTGGCGGCCAGCCCTCTCAGCCTGAACCGCTGTTCACCCAGGAGGATGTTGACCGCTTCACGAATGACGTGCGGAGCTTCTTCGGGCTCTAGCGCGTTAATTCAGGGCGGCCTTGACCGCGGTGGACAGGCGCTTTCCGTCGGCGCGGCCAGCGGCCTTAGCGGTGGCCACCTTCATGACGTTGCCCATCTGCTTGATGGTCACTGGCTCGCCGGAGTCCTTTTCAACCTCGGCGATGGATTCGGCGACGAGGGTGTTCAGGGAGTCGTCGTCAAGCTGCTCTGGCTGGTAGGCCTCGAAGAAGGGGACGTCAGCAAGCTCTTCCTCCGCCAACTCCGGGCGGCCATTTTCTGCGTAGACCTCTGCGGACTCGCGGCGCTTCTTAATCTCGCGGGCGATGACCTTGAGAATGTCCTCATCGGTGATCTCATGGCGAGAACCAGAAGTTTCCTCTGCCTGGATGGCAGAAAGCAGAGAACGGATGGCGCTCGTGCGGGCCTTGTCCTTGGCCTTCATCGAGGTTTTAAGGTCAGCACGGATAGTTTCTTTCAACTCACTCATGCCCTTCAATCTACGCCTGCCAGCCCAGGTAGTGTGGTGAGGGTGAAGATTTACCCTGTCCTTGGCGGACTCGCCGCCGCTGGTCTGGGCACTGCCGCATGGGCGCATTCAGAGCTCACTAAGTTCGAGCTCAAGGAGTACACCCTGCCGCTGCTGGAGCCCGGCACGCTGCGCGAGGAGTCCGAGTTCCGCATCCTGCACGTGTCAGACCTCCACATGATTCCGGGCCAGCGCGCCAAAATTGAGTGGGTCTCGGGCCTCGACGCCCTCGACCCGCACTTGGTAATCAACACCGGTGACAATCTTTCCGACGAGCGCGGCGTCCCCGAGGTCCTCCGCGCCCTTGGCCCACTGCTCAGCCGCCCGGGCATGTTCTGCTTTGGCACCAATGATTACTGGGCGCCGCGCATCCCGAATCCCCTCAACTACCTGATTGGGAAGAAGAACGAACCTTCCTACGTGAACCTGCCGTGGAAGGGCATGCGCGCGGCCTTCCTCGAGCATGGCTGGCACGACGCCAACCAGGCCCGCGTGGAGTTCAAGGTCGGCGACGTCCGCCTAGCTGCCGCCGGCGTGGATGACCCACACCATGATCTGGATGACTACTCCGAAATCGCCGGCGCCCCCAACGAGGACTCCGACCTCTCCTTGGCGCTGCTGCACTCCCCGGAGCCCCGCGTCCTGGAGAAATTCGCCGCCGACGGCTACCAGCTGTCCCTGTCTGGACACACGCACGGCGGCCAGCTCTGCCTGCCTTTCAAGGTGGCGGGCTCGCGCTCCATTGTGACCAACTGCGGCATCGATCGCGCCCGCGCCCAGGGCCTGCACCGGTTCGAAGAGATGTACATGCATGTCTCCAACGGGTTGGGCACCTCGAAGTTCGTTCCCTTCCGCGTCTTCTGCCGTCCGTCTGCCACGCTGCTACGCATCACCGAAAAGGCCGCCTAGGTATACCCCCTCCACGCTGCCGTTTTGTCCTTTCAGACCAGGGTGAGTTACAGTATTCCGGTACCGCTTAGAGCGAGACACCGGGATATGGCGCAGCTTGGTAGCGCGCTTCGTTCGGGACGAAGAGGTCGCAGGTTCAAATCCTGTTATCCCGACCACAACCCGCAGGAAACTGCGGGTTCTTTTGCGTTTTCACTGGGCCACGCCAACGGGGCAAAGCGGCTTGCCGGCCTAAACGACAAAACGTGTTGTTTTCCG
>NZ_KV827691.1:0-57907 GCF_001836165.1 Corynebacterium sp. HMSC036D02
CCAAGAAGCACTAACCAGACTCAACACCGAGAAAACAATCACAAAGACACAGGTCACAGCGCCAGCCCAAGGCTCACCGGGTCAAACCCCAGACAAACCGCCAACCCAACCACCAGACCCACCACCCGACAGCAGCTAACCCCCGCCGCCACCCAGCGCAGAACAAGCAGAAAGGAAAACGGCTCACCACCCGCGACAACACCGCCACCCGCCATCCGAAGGAAGGTTCGCGGGCATATCGGCGATCCTTCAGTTCAACACCACCCACAAACCACAACAAGGTACGCGGGAACTCGGCGATCCCTGACCACGGGTAATGTGCCACAAAATGCAGTGGGAGTACCGGAACTCTTAAGCTCTTAAAGAACGAGACCCGCCAACCGAGGCCAGACTGACGGGGAACTCGGCGATCCTAGGGACAGCGCACCCAACGATTGGAAGATGGTTGACGCGGATATCGGTAAACGCCTCCACTGACCCCATGCTGTGGGTGCACCCACAGCCCCTTTAAGGGACAAGACGCGCTGTTCCGCTTGTTATCGTGTTTGTAACTGCAGGAAACACTCTTACCCAAGAAAGGGCTATTCGTGACCAACCCAGTAAGTGCGTGGAAGATTGTCACCGCTATTGCAGTCGTGGGCGGTTTCCTCCTGCTCATCCCGTACTTGGGTTTAAGCCGCCACTACAACGCCCAAGAGCTCGCCATGCTGATCGAAGGTGCCAACGCCAACGGCCAGAACTACTCGGTGACAATCCACAACCAACTCACCGGCAGCTACTCATTCAATGCCGAGTAACCAAGCCGGAGCACCAAACTAGGTAAGTGAGCCTGTTGGGCTCTGCCTTCCACAGGGTTAGATCATGCGGATCAATCCAGCCACGGCATAGGACCGTCGAAGCGTGAGCCGGCGCGGGGGTGAACCTGCGCCAGTGCGTGGGCGTGGGGCCTGCGCCAGCAGTACACAGTGCCCCCTTAGTGCCGGCCGTGGCCGCGCTGATGGTTCTGCAGGCCCAGTGCCATGCTTGGCGGCGGTCGCCTTATTCAGCGTCCGTGGACAGCGCCGCGACGAATGCCTCCTGCGGCACCGAAACAGAGCCGATGGACTTCATGCGCTTCTTACCGGCCTTCTGTTTCTCCAGCAGCTTGCGCTTACGCGAGATATCGCCGCCGTAGCACTTGGCCAGCACGTCCTTGCGCATGGCGCGAATGCTTTCACGCGCGATGATCTTCGAACCAATCGCCGCCTGAACGGGCACCTCGAATTGCTGGCGTGGGATGAGCTCCTTGAGCTTCTTCGTCATCTTATTGCCATACCACTGCGCGGAATCGCGGTGCACAATCGCAGAGAAGGCATCCACCGGATCACCGTTGAGCAGGATATCCACCTTCACCAGGTCCGCCAGCTGCTCGCCGGCCTCCTCGTAGTTGAGGGAAGCATAGCCCTTGGTGCGGGACTTCAACATGTCGAAGAAGTCGAAGATGATTTCGCCCAGCGGCATGGTGTAGCGCAACTCCACGCGGTCCTCAGACAGGTAGTCCATGCCACCCATCTGACCGCGCTTGGACTGGCACAGCTCCATCGTCGAGCCCACGAATTCCTCCGGCACGATGATGGTCATCTTCACAATCGGCTCGTAGACCTCACGGAGCTTGCCGCCAGGCCAGTCCGACGGATTGTGCACCATGGACTCTTCGCCGTCCTCCGCCACCACGCGGTAGGTCACCGAAGGCGCAGTTGAAATCAGGTCAAGACCAAACTCTCGCTCCAGACGGTCGCGCGTGATTTCCATGTGCAGCAGACCCAAGAAGCCACAGCGGAAGCCGAAGCCCAGGGCGACGGAGGTCTCGGGTTCGAAGGTGAGGGAGGCATCGTTAAGCTGCAGCTTCTCCAGCGCGTCACGCAGGTCCGGGAAGTCCGCCTGGGAGATTGGGAACAGGCCGGAGTACACCATCGGGTTCGGGTCAGCGTAGCCCTTGAGGGGCTCACTCGCGCCATTCGACGCCCACGTAATCGTGTCACCCACCTTGGTCTCACGCACGTTCTTCACGCCGGTAATCAGGTAGCCCACCTCGCCCGGCCCCAGGCCCTTACACTTCTGCATCGTGGGGCTGACGATGCCTACCTCCAGCAGCTCGTGGTTGGTACCCGTGGCCATCATGGTGACCTTCTGGCGCGGGGTCAGCTTGCCGTCCATCATGCGGATATAGGTCACCACGCCGCGGTAGGTGTCGTAGACGGAATCGAAGACCATCGCGCGGGCCGGAGCATCCTCGCCGAACTCGGACGTCGGTGCCGGGATGAGCTCCGCCACCTTATCCAGCAGCTCCGGCACGCCCTCGCCGGTCTTGCCGGAAACGCGCAGCACCTCTTCCGGCTCGCAGCCGATGATGTGAGCAATCTCCAGGGCGTACTTCTCCGGGTCGGCCGCGGGCAGGTCAATCTTGTTCAGGACCGGGATGATCTCCAGGTCATTTTCCATGGCCAGGTAGAGGTTGGCCAAGGTTTGGGCTTCGATGCCTTGGGCGGCGTCGACAAGCAGGATGGCGCCCTCACAGGCTTCGAGCGCGCGCGAAACCTCATAGGTGAAGTCCACGTGGCCGGGAGTGTCGATCATCTGCATGACGATCTCCTGGCCTTCGAACTCACCGGAGCGAGGAATCCAGGGCAGGCGCACGTTCTGCGCCTTAATGGTGATGCCGCGCTCACGCTCGATATCCATGTTGTCGAGGTATTGGTCCCGCATGTCGCGCTCCTCCACCACCTGCGACAACTGCAGGATGCGATCAGCCAGCGTCGACTTGCCGTGGTCGATGTGGGCGATAATGCAAAAGTTTCGGATCTTGGACGGATCCGTAAACGTAGTGGCCGCGAAGTTTGTAGACATGTGTTTAGAATAGACGACATGTCTAGGTTGGCACGCATTCTCGGTATCGGAGGCCCCGAGCCTGTCGACGTCGGTCTCGAGCGCATCACCGAAGGCCTAGGGCTAAACCAGAATGATTCCGTGACGGAGCCCCGCAAAGCCGCCGACATTCGCGTCGAGTGTGCCGACGCCCACCCGCGCAGCGTTTTCTTCACCCCCGACATGGACGGGCAGGCGGACTCCGGGGAGGTCGTGTGGGTATGGGCGCCCTCGGATGGCAAGCAGTCCCCGCCGCGTGAGCGCGCCGTGCTGATTGTTTCGCGCACGCGCACCACCGTGCTGGGTCTGCTTATCTCCTCCAACCCGGGCCACGCGAACAAGGAAGAATGGCTCGATATCGGCACCGGCGAATGGGATGAATCTGGCCGGCAGTGCTGGGTGCGGATGGACCGCGTGCTGGAAATCTCCGAGGAACAATGCCGCCGACAGGGCACGCTCTTCCCGGAGCGCCGCTTCGAGCGCATTGCCAACAGGTTGCGCTCCCGCTATCACTGGGCGTGATTTGGGAATTAAGCCCACGCCCTGCTAAATTTTTTGGGATGCCGGGGCACGCTGGCGGTCAGGACCTTGGGTCCGCCTTCCTCGGTAAAGAATTCCTACGACTCTAAGAGGTATATCGATGGCAAACATCAAGTCCAAGCAGAAGCGCATCCTGACCAACGAGAAGTCTCGTCAGCGCAACAAGTCCGTACGCTCCGCCGTGCGTACCGAGATCCGCAAGTTCCGCGAGGCCGTCGCCGCTGGCGACAAGGCTGCCGCTGAGAAGCAGCTGCGCGTTGCTTCCCGCGCACTGGACAAGTCCGTGTCCAAGGGCGTCTTCCACCGCAACACCGCGGCTAACAAGAAGTCCGGCATGGCCACCGCCTTCAACAAGATGGCCTAAATGAAACCGCTCCTGAAGTGGGTGGGGGGAAAGCGCCAACTGCTGCCCGTTATCCACTCCGTGCTGCCCGAGAGCTTCGACACCTATGTCGAGCCTTTCTTGGGCGGCGGAGCGGTTCTTTTTTCTTTAGCGCCCGAACGCGCCCGGGTCAATGACCTGAACACCGAGCTCATCACCGTCTACGAGGTGGTCCGCGATAACGTGGACGAGCTCATCGCCCTGTTAAAGGGCTATCCGAATGATTCGGATTTCTTCTACGAGATGCGCGCCCGCGACCGCGAGCCGGGTTTTGCGCACTTGAGCCCCGTCGAACGGGCTGCCCGCACGATTTATCTGAATAAGACCTGCTACAACGGGCTTTATCGGGTGAATAACGCCGGCCAGTTCAATGCCCCATTTGGCCGCTATGCCAACCCGAAGATTTGTGATGAACCCAATCTGCGCGCGGTTTCGGAGTATTTGTCCACCCACGACGTGACGTTTTATAACGGCGACTATGCGGCGGTGGAGGCCAACGAGGGGGATTTCGTTTACTTCGACCCGCCTTATGATCCTGTCAACCCCACGAGTAATTTCACCGGCTACCAGTCGGGTGGTTTTGGGCGCGCGGACCAGATTCGGTTGAAGGAAACCTGCGACGACCTCAACGCCCGCGGGGTGAAGTTCCTGCTATCGAATTCGGCGACGGACTTCATCAAGGAGCTGTACGCGGACTACCTCATCGAGATCGTGGGGGCTACGCGCGCGGTGAATTCCGTGGCGTCGAAGCGCGGCAAGGTCGATGAGGTGCTCGTGCGCAATTATGCTTAACGACGCCGCCTGGGATCGTGTCTATCCCCACCTCGCCGCCGACATCGCGGCTCAGGGCTTTGCGGTGTTGCCCGCCGCGAAGCTCAAGGAGCTCTCCGGCCGCGAGCCGCGGTTGATGGCTAAGCATGATTTTTCCGCCGCGCGCCCCGAGGTCTTTCGCCAGCACGGGTTGTCCATGCTGCCGATTCGCCGCGATGCCTACCTGATTGGCCGCTTTGACCTGTACCAGCCTTTCCCGGAGCAGGCTGGGCCGTTGAAGTCGATGCCGGTTCCGCGACACATCCAATCCATTGACTTCGAGAACCTGACCTCGGAGGCAGCGGCACTCACCGCGGCGAGCTTAAGCGGGATGCTCGATGATTTCCTGGGCGGTGAGCTGGTGCCGACGGTCAGCGGACGCATGTCGACGCTCACGCTGCCCATGCGTATCGGCGGGCGCGACGTGGTGGTGGACCGCGCCCAGATGGAGATCGATGCTGGCTTCGAATCCGCCGAGCACCTCGTGCTCGTAGAGGCGAAGAATCACCTCTCCCCCGACTTCAACATCCGCCAGCTCTACTTCCCTTTCCGCCGCTTCTCGCTGGCTCTGGACAAAGAGGTGGTGCCGGTGTACCTGGTGTATTCCAACGGCATCTTCCACTTCTACCGCTACGTGTTTAGGCAACCGGAGGACTTCCGCAGCATCGAGCTGGTCAGCGCGGCGCGCTATGTTTTGGGCGAGTCTGGCGTGACTGAGGCGACGGTGCGCGCGGTGCTGGCGCGCACACAGGTCGAGGGCACGCGCGTTCCTTTCCCCCAGGCGGATTCCTTTGCGCGGGTCATCAGCTTACTGGAGAACCCAGTGGCCAAAGCGGAGATGCCCGAGAAATTCGGATTTACCCCGCGCCAGGCTGATTACTACACCAACGCCGCCCGCTACTTGGGCCTGACGAAGCTCAGCGGCACGCGCGATGAACGCAACCTCACCCTCATCGAGGCGCTGGCTTCCCGACCGGTGCTCCGGGACATGGTGCAACACGTCGTGACTAGCCGCCGAGCGGTGAATAAAGAAGAGGCGATGGTCTTCATGCGCGCGGCCAACCTGGGTCTCAATGACACGACCCTGCGCCGCCGTTCCGGCACGGTCGCGGCGTGGTCGCAGTGGCTGGCGGAGCTCCTCGCACAGGCTTAGGTGGCTTGAATGCCGGCCCACGCCAAGGCGCAGCCAGCCACCACGAAGAAAACGCCGGAGGCGATATCAATCCACGGGCCCACGGCCAGGAGGCGGCGGCGAATCGCGCGAGTGGAAATCACCGTCGAGAGGAAGACGAAGAGCAGGTAGCTCGACAGCGACAGGCTCAGCACCAGTGCCACAGAAATCCACACCGGCGGATGCGGCGGCAGCAGCGGGGCGACCATGGCGGCGAGGAAGAGCACGATCTTGGGGTTGGACAGGTTGGTGGCCAACCCCGTGCGGAAGACCTTGCCCACCGAGCCCAAGCGCGCGGCGGCCTCCTCCTCATCCACCGGCGGCTGCTTACGCAGCTCCAACCCGGAGCGAATGGAGAGCACGCCCATGAACACCAGGAAACAGCCACCGATCACCTGAATCAGCGAGAGGACGCCAGGGAAGGCGGTGAGCAGGGCGGCCGCGCCGAACACGGTCAACGTGCACCAAAACAGCACGCCCACCTGGATGCCCGTCGCCGCAGCAATGGCGTGGCGGCGCGAGCGCGTGGCATAGCGCGTCACCAAGACGATGTCGGGGCCGGGCGCTGCCGCACCGACGAGGTTCATCAGGAGAATGGCCGCGAACGCGGACCAGCTCATGACAGGCGCTCGAGAAGGTCCTCGCGTCCAAACATGCGGGCCGAGTCGAGGGCATTAGGCTGGCCGGCGGAGGGGTCGGCGCCGGCGTCGAGAAGGGCGTCGATCACCGCGTCTTCCTTCTTAAAAATCGCCCCAGCCAAGGGCGACTGGCCGCGATCGTTGAGGAGGTTGACGTCGGCCCCCGCCGCAGCGAGCTGGCGCACCAGCTCCGCGTGGCCGTGGTAGGCGGCGAGCATGATGAAGGACTGCCCGTCCTGGTTCACCATGTCCACGTTGACGCCCTGCTGGATGTACTCGAGCAGCGTGGCATCGCCGTTGCGGGCAAAATCAAAAAGCTTGGTGGCAAAGTTCTGGATATCATCCATGGAGGGTTAGTCTAGCGCGCCAGCTCCGCCACCCGTTTAACGGCCGCCTCGATGGCGAAGGACTCGTCGCCCCCCTGCCCCTTGACCGCGGCATCCAGCTCCGCCATGAGGATGACGGCCTTGGTGATATTCTCCCCCGACCAGCGCCGCGCCACGGGCTGCGTGAGCTTTACCGCATAGGGCGCCATGCCGGTCTGGGAGGCCAGCGAATACTGATCCCCGCGCGCAGAGTAGAGCCGCGCGATATTGCCCACCTTGTTAGCCAATGCCGAGGCGATGGCCACCGGGCTCGCCCCCAACTGCAGCGCTCGGCGGCACGTGGAAACCGCCGCCTCCACGCGGCCAGCCACAGCAGCATCTGCGATATCCCAGTTGGCCACCTCGGCCACGCCCACGTAGTACGCGTGCACCGCCTCACGGGTCACCTTGCCGCCTGTGTCGAAGACCAGCTGCGAGATGGCGGAGGCCAGTTCGCGGAGGTCGGAGCCAACACCGTCGAGAAGCGCCTGCACCACATCCGGTGTAGGCCGCACCCCGTGCGAGGCGAACTCACGGGTAGCCCACTGCGCGAGCTCGTTCGGGTATAGCGAAAAGACCTCATGCACCTCGGCCGTCTTGCGCAGCGCCGCGATGAGCTCCGGCGGCTTCTTCTTTTTCTTCAGCGTCTTCGCCGTCACCGAGTACATCAGGATGAGCGTGATGCCGGGCATGGGGTTGGCGCAGGCGTCGAGAAGGATCTTGGTTACCTCTTTGCCAGCCCTCTCCACGTCACTGATGACGATGACGCGGTCTTCCCCGAACAACGAAGGGCTCGTCGCTTCCAGGATTTCGCCTTCGCTCACCTCGGAGGCCTTGAGCTTGGTTACCTCGCCGTGTTGGATACTCAGGCGGGCGCGCTCGGCCAGGAATTCATCATCGCCGAGGATGAGGTGCACGGGGGCTGAAGACATGCCTGTCATCTTAGCAACGCCGCAATGACCCACCCGCCAAGCAGGAGCATCGCAATGGGCCCCGCCGCCACGGTGGTCACCGGCATGGCCGCGGCGACGAAGTGGATCCAGTCCGCCAGCGGTTCAATGAGGATAACCAGCGGCCTGCCCAGCCCCACTTGTGCAAGCGCGGCGGCGATGAGCCCCACGACGGTGATGACCGGCACGACGGGCGCCACCAGCACGTTGGCGATGACAGAGACCACCGAGACACGCCCGGTCATCAACGCGATGAGCGGCATGGTCACGATATCCGCGGCAATGGCCACGGCGAAGGCACGCGCAACGATGCCAGTCCCCAGCACCCGCAGCAACAGGGGGCTAAGCACCACGATGCCGGCGGTGGCCGCCACGGAGAGCGCGAAGCCGAAGCTGACGGCTAGGTCGCTATCCGCCGCCAGCAGGAAGAGCACCCCGAGGGACAACGCGTGCAGCGGCTCCATCCTCGAAGAGTTCAGCACCGCCACCAGCCCCGCCAGCCCGGCGACGGTGGCGCGTTGGACGGAGGGCTCCCACCCCACCAGCGCTACGAATAACGCCAACGCGCTTGCCGACGCCCCCACCCGCACCCGCTGCCCCGACACCACCAACGCCGCCGCGGTGCACACGATGGCAACGTTGGAGCCGGACACAGCGCTCAAATGCGATAGCCCGGTGTCGATGTAGAGCTGCTGATCCTCGGGGCTTTGCAGGCTAGTATCGCCCAGCACCATGCCGGGGATCAGCCCGTTATCGCACACGGCGCGGAAGTTTTCAGCCACCGCCGCCGTCCAGCTATGAGAGTGTGCGGTGAGCTCGCCGCTGAAGACAGTTGTGCCTACCCCGACCTGCTCCGAGGGGCCGGGGTGGCCGTGCACCGTCACCAGCGAGCCACCGAAGGCCTCCGGTTTTTCTTTGAGGAAGACCGGCAGCTGCGCCGGGTAGCCCGGCACGCGCAGGCGCACCATCCACCCGGATGCCGTCTGCAGAGGATCAGCAGCCAGCTTTCCCGTCACTTCCGAACCGAAATGGAACGCCCCGGCGCGCATTGAGCGCACAAAAGCCAGGGTGGCAAAGATGACTCCGCTCGCCGCGCACAAGATGCCCTGCCCGCGCCACTGACCGCGTAGCAGCAGGAAAAGAACGAGCCCGCACAAGATCCACGGATGCCCGAAAAGCACGGCGAGCGTGGCCAACCACGCCACCACCGCGGCGGGCACGAGCCGCAGTTCCCTCACGGACGGACCTTATCCTTCAGCTGCGCAAACTTCGCCGGACCAATACCGGAGACGTCCATGAGCTGCTCCACGGTGGTGAAGCTGCCGACCTCCTCGCGGTGCGCAATAATCGCCGCAGCCGTGGCCGGCCCTATGCCGGGCAGCTCCGTCAACTCCTCCTCGCTGGCAGAGTTGAGGGACACCAGCCCCTCCCCCGCGGTTTCTGGGGCGTTGGGTGGGCCGCCGACGGTGATCTGCTCGCCGTCGTTAAGCTTCTGCGCCAGGTTGAGGTTATCGGTGGGCACGCGCGGGCGCGCCACCTCGAGGGCGTCGTTGATGCGCGCGCCCGGCGCCAAGGTCACCAGCCCGGGCTGCTCTACCTCACCTACGACCGAGACCACGATATCGGCCGCTACCTCGCTGCTCGGCGCGGCCACCTCATAGGGGTTCTCCGCGCTACGGCTCATCCCCAGCCAGGCCAGGAGCGCGACGCCGGCCACGCCCGCCGCGACAAGCGCCAGCCAGGGTGGCACGCGCACGCGCGGGAAATCGACGTTGAGCAGTTCTTCTTCGCCTGTCGGGCGGGTGAGGTCACGGAGGCGATCAGCAATGGCATTCATGCCCGCGACGCTACGTAAGCGCCTTCACCCCCGTCGAGGGCTCAAGCCGCAGCCTGTGGATAACTTGTTGAAGGCATCAACAACGTCAGCTAAAGACCGCGGAGACGCCGATGGCTCCGGGGCCGACGTGGACGGAGAGGACGTCGGTAAGCGGCACCAGCATGAAAGAGGAATCCGGCAGCGCCAAGCGCAGCAGGTCCTCCAGCCGGCGGGCCGAGACCTTATCCTCGTTGTACTGCACCGCAATGAACGCCGGATTGCCCTCCGCACGGGAGGCCACCAGGTCCACGAGCTTGGTAAAGGCCTTGGTTTGGGTGCGGGTCTTGCCCACCATCTCCAGCTTGCCGCCTTGGATAGCCATGATGGGTTTGGTGGCCAGCAGGGCGGTGGACAGCATCGCCGTGGCCGCAGACATGCGCCCGGAACGGCGAAGCTCCTCCGTTGAGTTGAGATAGACCCAGGTGTGCCCGCGCTCAAGGGTGTTGATGGCTGCGGCATAGCATTCGTCGAGTGAGGCGCCTTCCTGGGCAAGCTTGGCCGCCGCCATGGCGGCCGCGCCCATCGCCATGCCGGCGGTGCCAGAATCGATAACACGCACGGTGTCCGGGAAAACGCCAGAGGCAGTCACCGCCGCTGACCACGTCGAGGACAGCTCCTTCGACAGGTGGATGGCCAGCACCCCATCATCGCCGGAGCGCTCCATCTGACGGCCATACAACGCAGCCAGCTCGAGGGCAGTCAGACCCGAGGTGGACAGCTCCGCGCCGTCCTTGCCGTGGCTTTCCATGACGTGCAGATCGACAACACAAATGTCGAGCTCCTCGACGATATCCGCCGGCAAGCCCGCGACGGAATCGGTGACGACGCGAATCACTAGACGTCCGCCCCTGCACCACCAACGACAGCGCCACCCATGTTCCAGCCGTCGAAGTACCACTGGGCACGGCTGACGTTCTCCGGGGTGAATTCCAGCGGGGAGAGCGGACGAGCCGCATCGAACTCGGGCCGCGCGGTCAGCTGCGACCAGTGGGTGTTCTTCAAACCGGAGAGGATTCCATACTGATGGTGCTCAAGACCCAAAAGGTGGCAGGTCAGCGCGGAAATAGCACCGCCGTGCGCGACGACGAGCACCGCGCCCTCATCCCACTGCGGATGCTTCTGCATGAGCTCATCAATAACGGGGCGCGCGCGGTTAGCCACGTCGACGCGGCTCTCGCCCTGCGGCGGCGCCCAAGTGGGGTCGTGGCGCCACAACGCACGCGCCCCGGGAAATTGCTCATCCACTTCAGCCGAGGTCATCCCCTGCCACTCACCCAGGTGGGTTTCGCGCAGGCGCTTATCGACGGACACCTCAAGCCCCAAGCGCCGAGCAATAATCTCGGCGGTATCGCGCGCACGGATGAGATCCGAGGAGACGATCGCGGTGATGTCTTTGCCCTCCAGCAGGTCGGCGGCGGCGCGCGCCTGCGAGTAGCCTACGTCCGACAGCTCGGTGTCCAAGTGCCCCTGCATCCGGCCGGTGGCGTTGTAGGTGGTCTGGCCGTGGCGGATGAGGAGGAGGCGGCGGGTCATAATTCGTCGTCTTCCGGCTCTGGCTGGGCCAGGGGAATCTCATCGATCGAGTCCACGTCGCGCGGGTTGACTTCATTAGACCACTCGCCGGGGCGTTCCGGGGTGTCCACGCCGGGGATGTCGAGAAGCGGGCAGTCGTGGTACAGGCGGTCCAGACCGTAGAACTCGCGCTGATCATTGCGCTGAACGTGGACCACGATGGGGCCATAGTCCAGCAGGACCCACCGGTTCTCGCGATTGCCTTCGCGGCGCTTGGGTTCAAAGCCCTTCTTGGTCAGCTCGTCTTCGACTTCCTCCACGATGGACCCCACCTGGCGCTCGGTATCGGCGGAGGCCAAGACGAAGACCTCGGTAATCGCCAGCACGTCGGAAACGTCAATAGCGGCGATGTTGGTGGCCAACTTTTCATCCGCAGCCAAGGCGGCGGTTTCCGCCATCTGGCGTGCTTCATCAGTAATCGACATGACAATCCCTACACAAGTACGTTTTCTTAAGATCTCTAGTGTTACACGACAAGGCTCATTTTCCTAGTCGAATTCCCCCGAGAATGCGCGGAGGCTACAGGGGCTTTTCCGGGTGCGGGCTATAAAGGTGATTCTTGGCAATGTATTGCACTACCCCATCCGGTACGAGGTACCACACCGGCTGGCCCTGCTGGGCGCGAGCGCGGCAATCGGTGGAGGAAATGGCCATGGCGGGAATCTCAATCAGCTCGATATCATCCTGGGAATCCTCCGGCAGCATGTCTTTGCGCAGCTCATAGCCGGGGCGGGTCACACCAACAAAATGGGCCATTTCCAGCATCTCTTCCCAGTTGCGCCAGCTCATGATGGAGGCCACCGAGTCGGCACCAGTAATGAAGAAGAGTTCGGCGTCCGGGAAAATTCCGCGCAAATCACGCAACGTATCGATGGTGTAGGTGGGCCCCTCACGGTCAATGTCCACACGCGAGACGGTAAAGCGCGGATTCGACGCCGTAGCCACCATGGTCATCAGGTAGCGGTGCTCGGCGGCGGTGACCTGCTTATCGGCTTTTTGCCAGGGCTGACCGGTGGGGACGAAGACCACCGTGTCGAGGCGGAAGCGGTGAGCTACCTCGCTGGCGGCGACGAGGTGACCATTATGGATGGGGTCGAAGGTGCCACCCATGATGCCAATGCGTTGTGGACTAGTCATGGCTGGTGAGTATACCGGCCACTGCGTCAATGACCTGCACGTCCTGCTCGGAAGACTCCCCCAAGAAATAGGAGGCGTGACGCTCCGCCTTGGTGGCTAGAGCGCGGTTGGCGGCGCCGAGGGAAAAATCGCATACGAAATCACCGTCGAGGCAGTAATCGACAGAGCGGTTCCCAGGGAGCCCGGCGCGGTTTTTAGCCCACGGGACCTGGTGAAGCGGGTTGCCGAAGGTGAGCATGGCGTGCAGGCGCCCGGTCTCGGCCAAATAGCCCTCCACGCTCGTTGCGACGAGCGCTCCCTGCGAGTAGCCGGCGGCTACCCACCTCGGGTGGCAACCGGTGGTGGTCTCATAGTTGTCCACCACCTTCGGTGCGTTGCGGGCACCGGTACGCAAACTATCGATGGCCCCGAACGTGACCGAATATGCCATTTCCCCGAGGGAGTGCTGCTGGAGAATCCCGAATGCCCGCTGCATCAGCTGAAGTGGGCTTAAGTCCTCGCCCTCCTGCGCCAAAGGCGGCAGGTTCATGGCGGCCGGATAGGCCTCCGAATCCAGCGCCAGCACGTACACGCCTTCCATAGTGCCCGGATGACGCTGCTCTACCTTGTGGAACAGGGCAGCAAAGTTGCGCCCTTCAAAGCCCGTAGACTCTGGTGCGCGCTCGGAGTAGCGCTGCGGGCCCACGTACTCGCCTTGCTCTTCGTTTTGGTCCGAACCGCGGGCGACGAGCACCACGGTATCGGGGCAGGCTTCAACGCCGCTCGCCGACGCCACCGGCGCGCTGAGAAGGGACGCCGCCGTGCCAAAGGCGGCAGCTACACAGGAAACACGAAAAGAAAGAGACTTCATTCTTTCTGTTTAGCGGAAACGGACGCCATCTACCATGCGGCCGATGGAATCGTAGACCTGATTATCCCACTGGTGGTTGGTGAAGAAGTACTGGCTATGGGAGCCGCCGGTGGGCTTAGCGGCGTAGAGGGTCTGGGCGGAGAGGTCGCACACTGCGTCGAGCGGCAGGCAGTAGTCTACGCGGCTGACGTTGGCGCGCATCTGTGGGAAGTAGCCCATCGGGCCACCCGCGCCCTGGGTTGCGCCGACGACGGCCGGGTCCCCTGCGCGGGTCAGCGGGTTGCCAAAGGTCACGACGCCTGCGAGCTGACCGCGGTGGGCCAGTTCCACCTCGTGGTTGGACAGGATCATGGCGCCCTGGGAGTAGCCAGACAGGATGTATTGCGGGTGGCAACCGGTGGCGGCTTCATAGCTGTTGATCGCGCTGGTCGCGCCACGATTGCCGGTCTGCACGGAGTACATGAACTGGTTGATGGCGGAGACCGCGGTGTTGATGACCGGGTTGGCGTACTGCGTGGCCAGGCGCACGAGGTCAGCCGCGGTGTTCGGAACCGACTCGTTCGGAACAGAGTATTCCGGGTAGGTCGCCGGGTAGTATTGCGGCTCCAGCCCCAACACGTAGACGTCCTTCATCAGCGAGTTGCCACCGTGTGTGGCCTGATAGCGTGCTTCAGCACCCTGAAGCATGGCGCGGATGGATTCTCCTTCCCACCCGTTGGAGGCTCGGCCACCCTGGTTGGAGTACTGCGTGGGGTAGATCTGGCCGTTCTGGCCGGAACCGCGCGCGGCGACGACGACCACAGCGGGGCACTGTTCGTCGGCATGCGCGGCGGGGGCGGAAATGGTGTGGGGGACGATGAGGGCGGCTGCGGCCACGACGGCGGCGGCGACGGAGGAAGCAATGCGGGACAGCATGAGAGGAAGGCACCAATCAGTTCTTTGTTATTACCGCGCTTTAGAGTACCCAGTCCTGTCCCGCCGCGCAGCACGAACCCCACACAAGGCGAACAATCTACTCGAAAAGTTTTCGAGTAGGATGTTTTGCGCAGGTCAGGCTCGAAAAATTCCTTTCGAGTAGCTTTCGAGTAGCCTCCAGCGGCGCGTCTGGCCAGTGCATTAGAGCACCCACTTGGTAGACGTCACCTGATTTAGGCCAATGTAGCGTGTAACAATCCCACCCCACCACCGAAAACCACCAGGTAACAGTGTCAAGAGTCACGTTGCCCACCCATCCAAGACTTAAGTCAGGTCACAACGACCGTTTCTGTAAAACACTGCACGTATCTTCGCGAGATGAATTACCTTCTTTGCTCCCCTCGCAACGCGCAACGTCTGCATGCCTCCATCGACATGCTGGAGACATCTGGCAAAAGGCATCTGCCATAAGGCGTTTTCACGGCTAAAAACGCCTTTTACTCATTGCAGATGGCGTTTTTGGACCCAAAGATGCCTTCTGCCAGATGCCTTTTGCGAGACGCCCTCCTGACTGAGGGCAATGTAGTGCGGAACAATCCCACCCCACCGCCGAACAGCACCAAGTAGTAGTATCAAGAATGACGTTGCTCACCCACCTATGTCCTAAGTCGGGTTAGAGGACCCAGTGCTCCCCCGGCGTGCAGCACGAACCTCGCGCAAGGCAAACAATCTACTCGAAAAGTTTTCGAGTAGATTGTTTATTGTTTTGCGCAGGTCAACCTCGAAAAATTCTTTTCGAGTAGCTTTCGAGTAGCTTTTCTAGCTGCCTCTAAGGGCGGGTCTGGCCGGTGCCCTGCAGCACCCACTTGGTGGACGTTAGCTCCGGCAGCGCCATCGGGCCGCGCGCGTGCAGCTTCTGGGTGGAGATGCCGATTTCAGCGCCCATGCCGTAGACCTCGCCATCGGTAAACGCGGTGGAGGCGTTGAGCATGACCGCTGCGGCATCCACCTCGTTAGCAAAGGTCAGCAGCACGTCAGCATCTTGGGCGGCAATGGCTTCGGTGTGGCCGGTGGTGTACTCGGCAATGTGCGCGATGGCGCCGTTGACACCATCGACCACCTTGGCGCAGATATCCATGGAGAGGAATTCTTCGCACCACTCCTCGTCGGTTGCCTCCACGGCGTCCTTGACACCGAAGGCCTCAAGCTCCTTCACATCGCCGTGGATGGTAACCCCTGCCTCCTGAAGGGAGGTGATGATGCGGAGCTTGGAGGCGTCGTCCAGCGCGGCGTCGATCAGAACGCCCTCCGTGGCATTGCACACCGAAGTGCGGCGGGTCTTGCCATTGATGACCATGTCGATGGCCTTGTCCAGGTCGGCGGAGGCATCAACATAGAAGTGGCAGTTGCCGGTACCGGTCTCGATGGCGGGGACGGTGGCGTTTTCCACGACGGCGTTGATAAGGCGCGCGCCGCCACGCGGGATGACCAGGTCCACCAGGCCGCGGGCGGTGATGAGGTCCTGCACAGAATCGTGGGTCTCACAGGGCAGAAGCTGCACGCCTTCGCGCGGCAGATCGAACTCCACGAGGGTGTCCTGGAGGAGCTCCACGAGCTTGGCGTTGGAGTTCTTCGCGGACTTGGAACCGCGCAGCAGCGGCACGTTGCCGGACTTGAGGGCCAAGCCGAAGGCATCGACGGTGACGTTCGGGCGGGCCTCGTAGACCATGCCCATTACACCGAGTGGCACACGAACCTGCTTCATCTGAATGCCGTTATCCATGGTGCGGCCCTGCAGGATCTCCCCCACCGGGTCCTGGAGGGAAGCTACCTGGCGCAGGCCGCCGGCAATGCCTTCGATGCGGTCGGCGTCCAGCGACAGGCGGTCGATGAGGGACTCGGACATACCGTTGGCGCGGCCGGCCTCGATATCAAGCTGGTTAGCAGCAAGGATATCCTCAGTGTGCGCGATGAGGTTCTCGGCAGCGCGGTTGAGGATTTCATTCTTGCGCGGGGTGGGCAGCTGCGCGAACTGTGGCGCCACCGCCTTGGCGGCGCGGGCTTTGGACAGAACTTCTTCACGTTCGGTGTTGCTCATGCCATACCAGCGTACGGAAGGTCTGCCCGCTTGTCAGGGTTTTTGTGCAGCTATAGGCGCTGATTGGATTTTGGTTAGGCCTCGAGCTCGCGGCGGCGCTCGGCAGCGGCACGCAGGCGCTCAGCGCGCTTTTTCTTTTCCCCTTCGGAAAGCTCATCGAAGAGCTCTTCATCCGATTCGCTGAACTTCAACACCCCGCGCGCAGCCCAGGAAGCGAAGAACGCGATGACGGGCGAGATCCAGAAGTAGCTCCAGTCGAAGACGAAGAGGCCCAGGAAGAGCGCAATCATCGCTACGGACCAAATGACGGAATCCGCTATCTGCACCTTGCGTCCGCGGGAGAGCATGTCCTCCAACTCCGCCTCGTGGCGGCGTGCGGGTGTTGTGGCGCTGGGGGTGGAAAGCTCTGGCAGGTCCGCGAAGAGCTTTTCGACGTCCCCGCGCGTGCGCGCCGCGGCGGCCTCGCCGGTGCGCTGCTCAAACTCATCGGGGCCTAACGCGCCGTTGACGAAGTGCTGGCTCAACTGCTCCAGGGCCGCGGAGCGCTCGGCATCACCGACGCGGATTTCGGGATTCTCCATTAGTAGCCTGCCTTCGGGTCAACCAGAGTAGGCAGCTCCTCCCCCGCCGCGAAAGCCTTGGCCACCTTGATGGTGTGCGCGCCAATCTTCTCGCGCACGGAGCGCTGCGTGTTAGCAATGTGTGGGGTAATGACCACGCGCTTATCCTGCCACAGCGGGTGGTCCTCCGGCAGCGGCTCAGGGTCGGTGACGTCGAGTGCCGCACCCGCAATCTCCCCTGCTTCCAGGGCCGCAACGAGGTCCTCGGTCTTGATGAGCGGGCCGCGGCCCACGTTGACCACCACGGCATGCTCCGGCATCTGCTTAAAAGCCTCCGCATCCACCATGTAGCGGGTCTCCGGGGTCAGCGGGGCGATAAGCACGAAGTAGTCCGCTTGCGGCCACACCTTGTCCACCTGGGAAATCGGGTAAGTCTCCTCCGCCCCCTCAACCGGGTTGCCGGAGCGGTTGACCGCAATGATGCGCGGCCCGAAACCAGACAGCATGCTAATCAGACGCTTGCCAATGCCACCGGCACCAATAATGGCCACCGTCTTATCGTCGTAGAGGTAGGAGGTGTGGGCCTCCATGTCCGCATAGGAATCGAACGTGCCGTTGACTCGGCGGTGCGCATGCAGCTGCGCCAGGAGCAGCGCGATAGTGGATTCCGCCACCGTGTTGTCATAGACCCCGGCGGCGTTTGACCACGGCACGCTGCTCCCCTTCATTGCGTCGAGCACGTGATCCACGCCCGCCGAGGGAATCTGCACAAAACCGATGTTCTCCAGCAGCGGGTCCGGGAAATCAGTGCCGTTGCCGGTGTAGATGAGGAAGGAGGCCTCATCAAGCGGGGCGCGCTCAAAGCCCGCGGCGTCGAGCACCTCGATGGTTTCCTCCCAGGGGTGTGGTTCGATGGCGTACTTCATGCACATCCTCCTTTTAGTAGCCGGCGTCCGAGTCGACGCGCGTGGGCATTTCTTCGCCGCGCTCCCACGCGGCGGCGTTGGCATTGAAGATAGCACCCAGGTGGTACTGGGCCACGTGATCCGAGGCCGCCATGTGCGGCGTCAGGGTGGCGTTGGGCAGATCGTAGAGCGGGTGGCCATCCGGAAGCGGCTCCGGGTCCATGACCTCGAGGCCCGCTCCCGCGATCTCGCCCGTGCGCAGTGCGTCCACGAGATCATCAGTGACTACGGTGCTGCCGCGGCCGACGTTGATAAACACCGCCGAGCGCTTCATGGCGCGGAACACGGCTGCGTCGAAGAAGGCTTCCGTGGCGCTCGTCGCCGGCAGGATGCTCACCACGAAATCCGCTTCAGACCAGGCCTCGTCGACGCGCTCGATGGGCAGCGTCACGTCTGCGCCATCCACTGGGCGGCCCGAGCGGTTCACCGCAGTGATATGCGCGCCGAAGGGCGCGAGGTAGGCCATGAGCTGCGTGCCGATTCCTCCCGCGCCCACGATGAGCACTCGCGTAGGCCCCTGTTGGTCATAGAGCCAAGCCTGGGATTCATCGAGCTGACGCGCCACCGACCACGACTTCGCCAGCGCGAAAGCCTTGTGGTGGTGCGCCTGGGAGAGCATCAACCCCAGCGCGGATTCCGCCACGGGTTTGGCAAAAGCGCCCGCGGAGTTGCACCACGGCAGGCCATCGCGCCGGATGAGCCCGGCCTCGATATGGCGGTTCACCCCAGTGAAGCAGTATTGCACCCACTGGATGTTCTCCGGAATCTCCGGGGTCTGCGCCGGATCGGAGGCGGTGTTCACAAAGACCTCCGCCTCCTCCAAACTGCCGACGCGCTCGTGCCCAGCAGCGTCGATATCTGCCACGGTCGCTGCCCACACATCGGGGCCCATGAAATAACGCATCAAATTCGGGAGGCGAAATTGGACAGGTAATCAGCGTGGACAACGGGACGGCGCATGTCCTCCGGGAGCTCCTCGGTGTGCTTGCCCAGAAGGTTGCGCAGCGTGGCGGAGTCATAGCCCACCTCACCGCGGCCGATGACCTGCCCCTTGGGTCCCAAAATGTCCACGATCTCTCCGGCGCTGAACTCACCCTTGATATCCGTGATGCCCACGGCCAGCAGGGAGTTTCCGCCGCGAACCACGGCCTCCATGGCGCCCTCGTCGAGGCGCAAGGAGCCGCCGGTATCCGCGCAGTAGAGCGCCCAGAACTTCCATGCGGACAGGCGGCGCTCCTCGCGGGTGTGGAAAACGGTGCCGACGGAGGCGTCGTCAAGCGCCTGCCCGATGTTATCGGCCGAGGTCAGCAGCACGGGAATGCCGCCGCGCGTGGCCAGGCGGGCAGCCGAGACCTTCGTGGCCATGCCGCCGGTGCCGACCTTGCCGCCATCGCCGGCAACGACCGCCTTGAGGTCCTTGCCGGTGCGCACCTCCTCCACGAACTTGGCATCGGGCTCCGCCGGGTTCTTGTCATAGAGACCGTCCACGTCGGAGAAGAGGAAGAGAGCATCCGCGCCGACCAAGTTGGCCACGAGCGCAGACAGGCGGTCGTTGTCACCGAAGTGCATCTCGGAGGTCGCGACGGTGTCGTTCTCGTTGACGATGGGCACCGTGCGCATCTGGCGCAGGCGGTCAATGGTGCGCTGGGCATTGCGTGCGCGATCGCGCTTGCCGACGTCCGACGCAGTCAGCAGCACCTGCCCAATGGTGCGGTTATAGCGAGCAAAGGACACGCCCCACTCGTAGGCGAGGTGGACCTGGCCCACCGCGGCGGCTGCCTGCTTGGTAGCCAAGTCGGTGGGGCGCGTGGTCAGGCCCAGCGGGCCCATGCCCGCAGCCACCGCACCAGAGGAGACGATAATGATGTCCGAGACATTCATGCGGGCGCACACGGCATCGACGATCTTGTCAATCTTCTCCGTCGAGGTCACGAAGTCATCGCGCGTCAGCGAGGAGGAGCCGATCTTGATGACGATGCGCTTGGCTTTGGAGATCTCCTCACGCAGGGGTGAGGAGAAGCCGCTGGATTTTTCCGACAGCGTGGTCGTTTCCGGATAGTCCATATCCGGGGTTGGCCCCTCAAAGGGTTCGAGGGGAAGAGGATAGTCGATCTGGTTGTCGTGTTCGGATGACATACCGGCTCAGTATACCGGGCTAGCCCTGCCAGCGATCGCGGTTTGCGGACTCGCGCGTAACCTCCCCATCGGTACCAAAGTCAAACTCGTCGACGAGACCGCGGCGTGCCTGGGAAGCGCGTTTACGCTCGGCAGCCGAGACTCGCTCGGTGCTCATGAGGCGGCCATCCTGTCCGCGGCCAGCATCAGTCGCGCGGCCACCAGCCATGGGCTCATACTCGAAGGTGATGTCCCCGATGGTCACCGGGCAGCCTTCCTCCGCGCCCTGGCGGTGCAGTTCCTCTTCGACGCCGGCCTTCGCCAGACGGTCTGCGAGGTAGCCCACGGCCTCGTCGTTTTCGAAGTCGGTCTGGCGAATCCAGCGGTCGATCTTGTCGCCCTCGACGATGAATCCGCCCTCCACCTCGGGGTCTGGGGTGACGGTGAAGTCGGCGAACCTGCCCTTCTTTTTCTTGCCCACGGACTTGGGCTGAATGATGGTGTGGTTCTTGTCCGCGGCGACCTTGGGCTGGGACTTGCGGTGCTCGTTGACCATCTCCATGAGCTTGTATTTGAGTGGGTCGAGGCCCTTGCGCGCGACGGCGGAGATGATGAAAACCGGCCAGCCGTACTTCTCCTCGAGGTCCTCCTTGACGAACTCCGCCAGCTCTTCGGCTTCGGGGATATCTGCCTTGTTGAGGATGATGACGCGTGGGCGCTCGCGCAGATCACCCAGGCCGGTGTCCTGCTCGAGCAGTTCTTGGTACTTGGCCAGCTCGGTTTCAAGAGCCTCGATATCCGAGAGCGGATCGCGGCCGGGCTCGATGGAGGCGGTATCTACCACGTGCGCGAGCACGGCGGTGCGCTCGATGTGGCGCAGGAAGTCGAGTCCCAAACCCTTGCCCTCGGCGGCACCGGGGATCAGACCCGGAACATCCGCCATGGTGAAGGACTCATGGCCCATGTCCACCACGCCCAGATTGGGTTGGAGGGTGGTGAAAGGATAGTCGCCAATCTTTGGCTTGGCCGCCGAGAGGACCGAAATGAGCGAGGACTTACCCGCGGAAGGAAAGCCGACGAGGCCGACGTCCGCCATGGACTTCAGCTCCAGGATGAGATCGCGCGCCTCGCCCGGCTCGCCCTGGAGGGCGAAGCCCGGGGCCTTGCGGGCTGCGGAGGCCAGTGCTGCGTTGCCGAGTCCACCGAAGCCGCCCTCCGCGGCCACGAAGCGGGTTCCCGGGACCGTGAGGTCCGCGAGCATCTCCCCATCCTCGGTATAGACCACGGTGCCTGCCGGCACCTCCAGAATGAGGTCCTTGCCGCGCGCACCGTTACGCCAGTCGCCAGCACCGTTGCCGCCGCGCTCGGACTTGATGTGCGGGCGGTAGTGAAAGTCCATCAGTGTGTGGATCTGGGTTGAGACCTCCAGCAGGATGTCTCCACCGTGGCCGCCGTTGCCGCCATCGGGCCCGCCGAGCGGCTTGAACTTTTCGCGGTGAACGGAGGCGCAGCCATGTCCGCCGTCGCCTGCCTGCAGGTGCAAAACCACTCGGTCAATGAATCGTGCCATGCCCGCTAGTCTAACGGTTCCTGGCATACCGTCCTAGTTGAATGCTGCCGGGGATCTGAAGCAACGCCCCTTTAGTTTTCTCCACGCTCCCCCACCACGCCGGACGCGTGAAAACGACAAAATCCCGAGCAAAAAGCTCGGGATTAAGCCATGAAGCTCTTAGGCAGTAGCTTCTGCAGCGGCCTCTTCAGCCGGAACAATGTTGACCAGACGACGTCCACGCTTGACGCCGAACTCAACAGAACCTGCAGCGAGAGCGAACAGGGTATCGTCGCCGCCGCGACCAACGTTCTCACCCGGGTGGAACTTGGTGCCGCGCTGACGCACGATGATCTCGCCGGCCTTAACCTGCTGACCACCGAAGCGCTTGACGCCGAGACGCTTGGACTCGGAATCGCGACCGTTGCTGGAGCTGGAAGCACCCTTCTTGTGTGCCATGTGGTTTCCCCTCCTTCAGGGATGAATTAGTGCCGGTTAAGGCTTACTTGATACCGGTAATCTTCAGCGTGGTCACCGGCTGACGGTGACCGAGGCGACGCTTGTAACCAGTCTTGTTCTTGTACTTGAGGATGTCGATCTTCGGGCCCTTGCCCTGCTCGACAATTTCAGCGGAGACGGAGACCTTCTCCAGGTCTGCAGCCTTCGACTTGACGGTTGCGCCATCGACGAGCAGAACCGGGGTGAGAGCAACGGAGGAACCCGGCTCACCCTCGATCTTCTCGACCTTGACGAGGTCACCTTCAGCAACCTTGTACTGCTTTCCGCCGGTCTTGACGATCGCGTACATAGAGGGCTACCCCTTATCTAAACTCGGCTCGCTAGCAGCTGGGTGGTGCCGCTAGCGAATGGACATTGGACAATTGCGTTCAGATCATAAGCCGCGAGAGACGCGCGAAAACCGCGTTCGTCCCATCCAGCGCATTCATGGTCTAAACAGCGACTGTCAAAGACTACCCCGTGAGGGGGCGAAAAGGCAAAACGCCTTTTCTAGCGCGACCTGCGCCGTGTCACACGACGCCTCCCGCGCCCACCCCTACGTGTCGTCGGCGCGCCGGTCCGTGCGGCGCCCTCGCGCTCCTTCGCCTCGGTGCTGCGCTCCACGTGCGTGCCACGTTCATTCGGAGTTTGGGCGGAGTGGCTCTGCGCCATCTTGCGCACCACTCGGCGGCGGCCCCGTCCGCGGGAAGTACGCGCGTTTGTGCTTACACCGGAGTCCGCGTTCTTTCGCTCAGCCTTGCCCTCCTTCTTAGAGGTAGCCAGCTGGGCATCCTTAGCCGGAGCCTCCTCCTGTGCGAAGTCTTCGCGCTTCGGGCGAATATCCGAGCGGGAGTTTCCGCGTGTGCGGCGCTTGCGACGCGGTGAGTTCTCGAAGGCCGCTACGGCCTCCTCGTAGGTCTGCTCCGAGCGCTGCGCGGAGGATTTTTCCGCTTCAGCGTTGTTAGCGTTCCTATCCTGCTTCTCCTGCTGTGCGCGTGGGTCTTCGCTTATTTCCTCGCGCTGCGGTTCCTGGAAGGTACGCGTTGCCCGGCGCGGCTTGCGCGAGCGCTTCTGCTTTGACTTCGGCCTCGAACGCTGTGCTTCCAGGCTTTCCGCTACGGCATAACCAATGGACGCGCTATCCGGCGTATCCGTGTCATCTTCATCGACAACGACCACGCTGGCCACGAGCTCTTCCAGTGAGGATTCCTCGTCACGCGCCGCTTCTTCGTTATCAGCCTGGGAAACCTCGTGCTCAGACGGTGTGTCCTCGTCATGGCGGTGCATGCGGACGGCTGCCGGGTGTTTCTTTGGATCCCGCTGCGGTGCGCGGCGTTCCTTCCGAGCATGGCGCTGCGGCTTCGAGTTCTCTTCCTCGGTGTCCTCATCAACCGGGTAGTCGTGGATGATGATTCCTCGGCCGTGGCAGGCCTCGCACTCGGTGGAGAAAGTCTCGATGAGGCCGGTGCCCACGCGCTTGCGCGTCATCTGCACCAAGCCCAGTGAGGTCACCTCGGAAACCTGGTGGCGAGTCCGGTCACGCCCCAATGCTTCCTTGAGGCGGCGCAGCACCAAGTCTTGGTTCTCCGGCAGGACCATATCGATGAAGTCCACGACGATCATGCCACCGATATCGCGCAGGCGCATCTGACGCACGATCTCCTCGGCTGCTTCGAGGTTATTGCGCGTCACCGTCTCCTCGAGGTTGCCACCGGAGCCGGTGAACTTGCCGGTATTGACGTCGATGACCGTCATAGCCTCCGTACGGTCAATAACGAGCGTGCCGCCCGACGGCAACCAGACCTTGCGGCCGAGAGCCTTCTGCAGCTGCTCATCGATGCGGTAGGAGCTGAAGGCATCCTCACCATCGTGCTCGCGCGCGTCATAGCGCACCACGCGGTCGGCCAAGTCATGCGCCATGGAATCCACGTAGGCGCTGACCGTGTTGTAGGAACGCTTACCATCCACCACCAAGGTACTGAAGTCCTCATTAAAGAGGTCGCGCACCACCTTGATGAGCAAATCCGGCTCTTCATACAGGGTGACCGGCTTGGCGCCCTTCGTTGCCTTTTCATGCGCGGCGCGGGCGCTGATGTCCTCCCACAGGGAGTGCAGGCGGTTGACGTCGGAGGCAATGTCCTCCTCCGACACGTTTTCCGCGGCCGTGCGGATGATGGCGCCGCCATCTCCTGGGATGACGCGCTCCAGGATTCCCTTGAGGCGCTTGCGCTCCGGTGCCGGCAGCTTGCGGGAGATTCCCGCGCTGCGCCCGCCCGGCACGTACACCAGGAAGCGGCCGGCCAGAGAAATTTGGGTGGTCAAACGTGCGCCCTTATGACCGATGGGGTCCTTAGCCACCTGGACGAGAACCTGATCACCAGACTTCAAGGCGTTTTCTACCTTGCGGCTGCGCCCGCCAATCCCCAAGGCACGCCAGTCGATGTCTCCCGCGTACAGCACGCCGTTTCGGCCCTGTCCGATATCGACGAAGGCCGCCTCCATCGAGGGCAGCACGTTTTGCACGCGGCCCAAGTAGATATTGCCGATCTGTGAAGGGTGCGTTTCGGTCGTGACGAAGTGCTCGACTAGGAGATCATCCTCCAGCACACCGACCTGGGTGATGATGCCCGCGCCGTCGGTGCGCTGCTTATCGCGCACCACCATGGTGCGCTCTACAGATTCGCGGCGCGCCAAAAACTCCGCTTGGGAGACGATGTGCTGGCGCTCGCGGCCCTTCTCCCGCAACTCCGCGCGGCGACGGCGCTGTGCCTCGATACGGGTCGAGCCCTTAATCGCCTTCGGCTCTTCGATGTGCTCGACTTCCTCACGGGCGGGCCCACGGCCTTCTGCCCCGCGGCCACGGGAGGTGCCGCGGCTGCCACGCCGGCGACCGCGCGGCTGGCTTAGCGGCGCTGCATCCTCTTCGGTCTCTTCCTCGCGTACTTCCGGCTTCTGGCGCTTGGCTGGCGGCGTGATCTTCGGCGCCATGAAGACTGGCGCAAAGTCGTACACGTCCGGGTCTTCCTCCGCCATCGGGGTAATCAGCGGGGTGAGGTCATCTTCCTCGTCGCTTTCGCCGGCCTCAGCGAGCGCCTCGTGCAGCATTTCTGCATCGACCTTGTCGACGATCTGCGAAATCTCGTTATCAACGTTCTTACGAACGCGCTCGCGCAGCTTCTCTTCTTCCTCGCTCAGCTGCTCCGGCTCCGCAGTCTGTACCGGCGTGACTTCCCGGGACTCCCCCGCGCCATCCGGTTGCGCCGCAGACTCTTCCGGTGCAGGTTCCTCTGCCTGCTCCTTCGACTCAGCCTTCTTGCCTGCCTTGCTCACGCGCTTGACCGCACGCTTGGTCCGCTTCTTCTTGACGGTCTTCTCTGGCTTGTCCTCTGCCGGAACCTCCGGCTGGTCAGCATCGTCGACCTGAGCTGCCGACTGGTCGGCGTCCTCGGCTGCGGCCTGCTCGGGGGCTTCGGTGGCGGGCGCGAGGGCGTCGATAAGCTGGCCCACCTCTTGCGGTGTCAGCGAAGACTGCGCGGACTTCTTGATTCCCATCTCCGCAAACTGAGCCACCAACTCCTTGGAGGCCACACCCAGCTGCTTTGCCAAAGCATAAAGGCGGGTCTTGGGTGCGAGCGCCTCGCGGTCAATCCCCGCTACAGCTGCGGCCAGCGTCGATTCAGTGCGTACTTCTTCTGTTTTCTTCTTGGATGCCATCAGTGGCTAATCTCCTGAGGTTGTGCTCACCCCGGGCGCAGGTTGCCGCCACACGGTAGTGAGTCTTTGAAAAAATTCTCTTCGTCTTTATTAAGTTGTCAGCGCCTTCCATTCTGGCACAGAGCTCGAACGAGGCTCACATGTTAGTATCGCCGCTATGCCCGATAGCGCGCCCACAAACACACCGGCAGAGCGGAAATTGCCTGAACCGGCACCACGTACTGTGGCCCAGGCGCGCGCCCGGAACGAGATTGCGCTACAGGATATTGTCACCGTGGCCGTGCCCGCGGGCATCGCCTCCGGCCTTCGCGTCGTTGACTTCCCTTATCCCTACGCGGTTCCGGTCTACGGGGTGCTCATCATGGTGATGCTCTACGGAGCCTTCCGCATCATTCGCAGCGAGCCAAAGTTCGTCCAAGCTGCGCAAGAAGAGTACCGGGCGGGCGATTACCCTCTTCTCGCCTACTTTCTACCGGTGCTTGCTATCTTCTCCCCTCTCATCACTGAGGGAATTAAGTCCACCGGGATTATCGGCGATATCTCACCCAACCCCATCCTTATCGCCGCTGGACTTACTGCCTTCTCCATCCCCGCGTTCATCTTCGGCGGCCGTGCGTTCGGCACAACCTCCTACCGAGTGGGCAGGCGCCGCATCAAGGCGATCACCGAACAAGGAAGCCTCGAAGGCGTCACTCAAGCGAGCATCGCCGCGGTAGAAACTCACCCGGAAGTCCTCAGCGGGCTGGTCGCCGCCGGCGCAGTCACTGGCAATACCACCTCCATCTCTGAGCTGGGGCGGCTGATCGGCTACGAGGAGGGGCTCGAAGAAGAACTCCGTGAACTCGAAGCAGCCGGCGTGGTGAAGCTGCCTGGTTTCATCAAGTGGAGTGGTGAGCGGACCTTTAACATCACTCTGACCGAATCCGGCGTGCGCAGCATGGACGCTGCACGCACGCGCTAGCGCGGAAGAGTGTCATCTCCTGGGAAGAGTTTCGGACCAATCCACAGCATGAAATAGACCAAACCAACGAGGACTGGGATCTCAACAAGGGGACCAATCGTTCCGGCAAGGGCTTGAGCAGACATCGCTCCGAAGGTGCCGATGGATACCGCAATAGCAAGCTCAAAGTTATTTCCTGCTGCAGTGAACGCCACGCTGGCAGACTGCGCGTAATTCATGCCAACGGCCTTTGCTACGCCCAGCGACAGCACAAACATGCCCACGAAGTAGATAACCAGCGGCACGGCCACGCGCACTACCGTTGCTGGCTGCTCCACAATGTGCTCGCCCTGCAGGGAAAAGAGCAACACAATTGTGTACAGCAGACCAATCATGGCCAGGGGCGATACGGCTGGGAGGAAGCGGTTCTCAAACCATTCCCGTCCTTTTACCTTTTCGCCCCACACGCGAGACAGCGCACCCAACAGGAACGGTATGCCCAAGAAGACGAGTACGGCCTTGACGATGGCCCAGAAGGAAAAGTCAGCGCTCGTCGTGTCCAGTCCCAGCCATCCGGGGAGGACGCGCAGGTAGAACCAGCCCAGAACACCAAACATAGCGACCTGGAAGATGGAGTTCAGGGCGACAAGCACAGCCGTTGCCTCGCGGTCAGCGCATGAGAGGTCCGACCACACAAGCACCATGGCGATACAGCGAGCAAGGCCCACGATGATGAGGCCGGTGCGCAGCTCCGGCTGGTCCGCCAAGAACAGCCACGCCAGGGTAAACATAAACGCCGGCCCCACCAGCCAGTTGAGGACGAGCGATACCGCCATGAGGCGGACATCCGTGGCAATTTCCTTGGTCTTCTCGTAGCGAACCTTGGCCAAGGGTGGGTACATCATGACGAGGAGACCAATGGCGATCGGAATGGAAATCCCGCCGATTTCAACGGCGCCCAAGGCTTGGCCAATCCCGGGAATGAAGTGGCCAATGAGCAGTCCGGCAGCCATCGCCAGAATGATCCACATGGGTAAAAATCGGTCAAGAAAAGACAACGTCGGGCGCTGCGACACGGCCATGCCTCTCCCTCCTTCAAGGTTGAACAGAGCACGATACGAACATGCAATGTACAGCACGTATTGATACACGTCAATATAACGTAGGGTGCAAGGATAACCCCTATACTGATCGCATGGCTTCCTCTTCCACGCCCGAAACCAGCGCGCCCAGCACTGAGTGTTGCTCCTTAAGCACAGGCCCGCTCAGCGACGCCGAGGCGAGGCATTTTTCGCAGCAATTCAAAGTGCTGGCAGACCCTGCCCGCCTGCGTCTTTTGTCCATCCTGTGTGATGAAGGCTGTGGGCCCATGAGTGTCACGGAACTCACCGAGCTCACTGCGCTGAGTCAGCCCACGGTCTCGCACCACCTAGCGCGCCTGCGGGAAGCCGGCTTGCTATCCAGACAGCAATGCGGCCGCACCGTCACCCATCAGGTGCACAAAGACGCTTTTGCGGCCTTGCGCACGCTGCTGTCGTTCGACTAACCGGTACCTGATCGGATCTGCGCTCGAGCACACAGGACGGGTTCGGGGTAAGGGGCAGAAATAACAAAGGCCCGAGCGCTATGCTCGGGCCTTATTGCGCGCTAGGTGCGATGAACTTCTTAGAGGTTCGGGAACCAGATGGAGATCTCGCGCTCAGCGGACTCCGGGGAGTCGGAACCGTGGACAACGTTCTCGCCAACGGTCAGAGCGAAGTCACCGCGGATGGTGCCCGGGGTGGCCTTCTCAACCGGGTGGGTGCCACCGGCCAGCTGACGCCATGCGGCAATAGCGGACTCGCCCTCGACGATGCCAGCAACCAGCGGCGCAGAGGTGATGAAGTCAACGAGCTCGCCGAAGAAAGGCTTGTCCTCGTGCTCGGCGTAGTGCTTCTTGGCGGTCTCCTCGTCGGCGACGCGCAGATCCATGGCGACGAGCTTCAGGCCCTTGCGCTCGATGCGGGAGATGATCTCGCCCACGTGGCCGTTCTTGACGCCATCCGGCTTGATGAGAATGAGTGTACGTTCAGTCATAGGGCACATAGTACAGAACAGGTGCTCCCTCGTCCCGACAGTGGGCCAATAATTAAGCGCTACGTGAGATGTTGCACGATTTCCTCCGCGCGCTCATGGCTCGTGCCACGAAACCACAACTGCACTTGGCGCACCGCCGTGCCGTACTGGCCGCTGTCTAGCAGGCTTTTCAGCTCCTCGCGATGCCACTCTTCCAGATCCGCAAACTCCACCGGCCGCTCATCGCGCTGCTGCTTGAGCATGCCAACAACAAGGAAGACGAAAGCCGGAATCAGCAATGCGAGCGGAAACGCGAAGCCACCAAAGTACAGTTTGGCCACGAGTGCGGCGATGCACAGCAGTGCGGAAAGACCGTAGAGCAGAAAGAGCATGCCCGTTAGTCTAGCGCGTTGAGAATCGACTGCAGCCAGACACGAGAGCTCATGAGCAGGCGCTTTGCCGCCGCAGTATGGGGAGCCCACAGCTCGAAGGCATGCACCCCGCCGTCGATGACCTCGCACTGTGTAGGCACGCCAGCAGCTTTCAGGCGCTCGGCGTAATCCACGATTTCGCCGTAGAAAAGCTCGCTGCTGCCCGCGTACAGCCACGCCGGCGGTAGGCCAGACAGATCCGCGCGGCGGCCGGGCACGGCATAGGGGGCGTCCGGGTTGCCGTTGACGTAGTAGCGCCAAGCCTGTGCGTTGGAGTCCGCGTCCCAGATGGGGTTGCGGTCGGTGGAGGCTGTGCGGTCATCGAGCATCGGGCAGAACAACCACTGCCCTGCTGGTTGAACCCCGCCTTCATCGTGGAGGCGTTGGCACAGTGCCGCGGCGAGCCCTCCCCCGGCGCTCTGCCCGCCGATAACAATCCGATCCTGGCTGATTCCCAGCTCTTCCGCATGCGTGAGGAGCCAGTGGTGGGCCGAGTGGACGTCGTCAAGCGCGGCCGGATAAGGGTTCTCCGGGGCGAAGCGGTAGCGTGGCGCGACAACGGCGACTCCAACCTCCGCGGCCGTCTCCTTGAGGTGTTTGACGTCCTGGCGCGGATGCCCCATGAGCAGCCCGCCACCGTGGATCCACAACACAGCGCCGCGCGGTTTCTCCGGGCTATAGATAGTCGCGTGGATTTCGGCGTTCTTCACCCGCCGCGTGCGCACGCCCTGGATTAAGGGCGCGGGCCACAGCGCTGGCATGATGCGCCCGGCGCGGCGGATCAGCGGGTTGGTCGGATCCCACAAAGACATGAATACCGCTCCCGCGCGCAGCTCGGGCCGGATATACACCGCAGCGACCTACTTCTCAGTCAGGTGCTGCGTGGTGAGGTAGCCGCGCTCCATGCGGGCGACGATCACCGAGCGCATATAGGCCGCGAGTGCCCAGAGCAGGGCGAAGATGATGAAGATGGTCGCCACGGACCAGTGGACCATAAAGCCGAGAACGATACCGATGACGTGGAGGACAATCTGCACTCCAACGATCCACGGCTTATTCATGAAGGGGAAGGACGCCAGGAGCAGCACCATAAAACCGATCACCACGCCATAGTTGAACGGGGTCCACAGGGTGCCGTCATAGAGCTTGTACAGCATCGGCAGCGCCAAGACAAAGGTGATGAGTTCCAGTGTGAGGGAGCTGGCCACCACCATGCCGCCGAATTGCTTGAGGGGATCCTTGGCCGGCGCTTGGCCTAGTCCGAGCGGGCCGATCTCCTCCTCGGGGACGGGTTTGCGGGGGCTCATGCGGGTTCCTTTCCAAAGAGTGCGCGGGCGTCACCTGCCGTGACCACCGAGCCAGTAATCACGATGCCGGAACCGGACTGCACATCGGCCTCCTCCGCCAATTCCACGGCTTGGGTATAGGCGCTGGGCAGCTCGGGTTCGACATACACGCGCTCCTCACCGAAGATGTCGCGGGCGAGCTCCGCTAGCTCGTAGGCATCGCGGGCGCGCGGCGAGGTGTTCTGCGTGATCACGACTTCCGTGAGGACCGACTCGAGGGCAGTGAGGATGCCGGCGGCGTCCTTGTCCGTGAAGATGGACACCACGCCGATGAGGCGCGCGAAATCGAAATCGCGGTCGAGCGCTGCGGCCAGGGCCTTGGCCCCGTGCGGGTTGTGGCAAGCATCCAGGAAGGTCGTGGGGCTGGTGCGCACGCGCTCCAAACGGCCGGGTGAAACGGCCTTGGCAAAGCCGGTGCGCACGGAGGCGATGTCGAGCTGATTGCCTGCCGACGCCCCGAAGAAAGCCTCCACCGCAGCCAAAGCGACGGCCGCGTTCTTGGCTTGGTGCTCGCCGTGCAGCGGCAGGAAGATGTCTTCGTACATCCCACCCAGGCCCTGGATGGTGAGCTGCTGGCCGCCGACGGCAATGCGGGATTCCAGCGCGGCGAACTCAGAACCGGCGCGGGCCACGCCCGCACCGACGTCCACGGTGCGCTGCAGGATAACCCGCATTGCCTCGGGGTCTTGCTCGGCCACAATGGCGATGTTCTCCCCCGGCGTGAGCACGTCGTCGGCATCGTGCTCGCGGGCTTTGATGATGCCGGCCTTTTCACCGGCGATCTCGGTGATGGTGTCACCGAGGTAATCCGTGTGGTCGAGACCCACCGGCATGACCACGGCCACCTCTGCGTTGACCACGTTGGTGGCATCCCACGTGCCGCCGAGGCCGACCTCGACGACGGCGACGTCGATGGGGGCATCGGCGAAGGCTGCGTAGGAAATACCGACCAGCACCTCGAAGGTGGACATGGGGATGTCGGAGCGGGAATCCACCATTTCCACATAAGGCTTGATTTCGCGCCAAATGCGCACGAAGTCGCGCGGGTGGATGGGGTGGCCGTCGATGCCAATGCGCTCGGTCACCAGCTGCAGGTGGGGGCTGGTGACGAGGCCTACCCGCCGATGGAAGGAGCGCAGCAGCGAATCGATCATGCGCGCGGTCGAGGACTTGCCGTTGGTGCCGGCGACCTGGATGACGTGGAAGGAACGCTCCGGATTACCCAGGAGATCCATGAGCATCTCGATGCGCTCGAGGCTGGGCTCAATGATGGTTTCGGGGGCGCGGGCGTTAAGCTCCGCCGTCACCTGAGCCAGCTCCGCTAGCTCCTCTGGCGTGGCCTGCTCAGGCGCTGCCTCCTCGTAGTCATCCTCGCCGCCGAGGTTGAGGGTTAGGCCAGAATCGGTGATTTCGACCGGCCCGCCATCGGTGCCCTCCGCGAGGGCATCGACGACCTCGAATTCCTCGCGGTCTTTCTCCTCCGCCACTACTTGAGGCCCTCCAGACGTGCGGTGATGCGCTCGACTTCTTCCTTAGCCACCTGCTGGCGAACGCGGATCTTCTCCACAACTGCCTCCGGTGCTTTGGACAGGAAGGCCTCGTTGCCCAGCTTCTTGCCGGTCTGGTCCAGCTCCTTCTGGGCCTTGGCCAAATCCTTCTCCAGGCGCTTGCGCTCTGCGGCGACGTCGACGGCGCCGGAGGTGTCCAGGGTGACCTCGACGGTCGCCTGGGATAGGCGCACCTCGATGGAGGCGGACGCGGTGAAGTCCTCACCCGGCTCGGTGGTGTTGGCCAAGTTGCGGATGAGTCCCTCTTGCTCCTGCAGGTCGGCAGCGGCGAAGTCGAGGCGGCCCGGGACCTTCTGCGAAGGCTTGACGCCCTGATCTGAGCGGAAGCGGCGCAGCTCGGTGATGAGCTTGTCGGCGTCCTGAATGCGGCGGGCGGCGACCTCGTCCTTCTCGGCGCCGCCGTTGGTGTGCTCCTGGGTAGGCCACGAGGCGGTGACGATGGTCTCCCCACCGGTCAGGGCCTTCCACAGGACCTCGGTGACGAACGGCATGGTCGGGTGCAGCAGGCGCAGAACCAGGTCGAGCACGCGGCCCAACACGATCTGGGTCGTGCATCCGGTTGCCTGCTCCTCGGCGCTCGCCGCATCGAAGTCTCGCGGGATCTGGGTCTTGGCAATCTCCAGGTACCAGTCACACAGCTCATCCCACACGAAGTGGTAGAGCAGCTCGTTGGCCTTGGCAAACTGGTAATCATCCAGGTAGGAATCCACCTTGGCGCGGACCTCTTCGGAACGGTCGAGGATCCAACGGTCGGCGTCGGTCAGCGCGTCGCGTGCCGGCAGCTCAGCCACGCCCGCGCCGTTCATGAGCGCGAACTTGGTGGCGTTGAAGAGCTTGGTGGCGAAGTTGCGACCGGCGGCGGCAGCGTCGACAGCCAGCGGCAGGTCCACGCCCGGGTTCGCGCCGCGAGCCAGGGTGAAACGCAGGGCGTCCGCACCATAGTCGCGCACCCAATCCATCGGGTCGATGCCATTGCCCAGGGACTTCGACATCTTGCGTCCCTGCTCATCGCGCACCAAGCCGTGGAGGTAGATATCGGTGAACGGAACCTGCGGGCGGCCATCCTTGCCCTCACCGAGCAGCTCCGGGGTGTGGGCGCCAGCGAAGGTGCCGAACATCATCATGCGCGCGACCCAGAAGAAGAGGATGTCATAGGCAGTAACCAGCACGTTCGTGGGGAAGAACTTCTCCAGATCGGCGGTCTTCTCCGGCCAGCCCATCGTGGAGAAAGGCCACAGCGCAGAGGAGAACCAGGTGTCCAGAACGTCCGGATCCTGGACGTAGCCTTCCGGTGCTTCCTCGTCGGGGCCGAGGCAGACGATATCTCGCTGGCCGTCCTCTCCCTCCGGGCCGTACCAGATTGGAATGCGGTGGCCCCACCACAGCTGGCGGGAAATGCACCAGTCGTGCATGTCATCGACCCACTCGAAGTAGCGCGGCTCCAGGGACTTCGGGTGGATGGTGGTGTCCCCCTCGCGGACGGCGTCACCGGACATCTTCGCCATCTTCTCCACGGCCACGAACCACTGCAGGCTCAAGCGCGGCTCGATGGGCTCGCCGGAGCGCTCCGAGTGGCCCACGGAGTGGACGTAGGGGCGGATCTCCTTGACAATGCGGCCCTGCTCGCGCAGCGCCTCACGGATCTCCACGCGTGCCTCCTCGCGGGTCAGGCCGTCAAACTTCGTGCCGGTGTTCGCGATGTGTCCGGTGGTGTCCATGATGGTCGGCATGTCCAAGTCGTGGCGCAGGCCCATGGCGTAGTCATTCGGATCGTGCGCCGGGGTGATCTTCACCGCACCGGTGCCGAATTCCATGTCCACGTAATCATCGGCGATGATCTTCAGGCTCAAATCATCGCGGAAGGGGTGCGGCAGCTCCTTACCCACCAGGTGGGCGTAGCGCTCGTCATCCGGGTGGACGGCGATGGCGACGTCACCCAGCATCGTCTCGACACGGGTGGTAGCCACGATGAGGTGCGGCTCGTCGTCGTTCAGCGAGCCATAGCGGATCGACACGAGCTCGCCCTCGACGTCCTTGTACACGACCTCGATGTCGGAGACGGCGGTCTCCAGCACCGGGGACCAGTTGACCAGGCGGTTGGCCTGGTAGATCATGCCCTCGTCGTAGAGGGTCTTGAAGATGGTCTGCACGGCGCGAGAGAGGCCATCATCCAAGGTGAAGCGCTCGCGGGACCAATCCACCGAGTCACCGATGGCGCGCATCTGGTTCTGGATGGTGCCGCCGAATTCTTCCTTCCACTCCCAGACCTTGTTGATGAATTCCTCGCGCTCATAATCCCAGCGCTTCTTGCCCTCCTGCTCACGCAGGCGAGCCTCCACCTTGGTCTGGGTGGCGATGCCCGCGTGGTCAGCGCCCGGCAGCCACAGGGTGGCATAGCCCTGCATGCGCTTGCGGCGAATGATGGAGTCGATCAGAGTGTGGTCCAGGGCGTGGCCCATGTGCAGCTGGCCGGTGACGTTCGGCGGCGGCAGCACGATGGAGTAGGGCTCCGCCTCCGAGGACGCGTCCGGGGTGAAGTAACCGGCGTTCACCCAGCCTTCGTAGAGGTCTTTCTCTACTGCCTGCGGCTCCCAGGACTTGGGAAGCTGGTCCGCGCGGTTGGTGCCAACGAGTTGCTCTTTATTCTGATCAGTCACCTGGCCAACTCTACCCTGTGCGTCAACTGGCACCAGCGCCGTGTCTAGAGTAAGGGCATGTCTCACAACCCTGGCCGCCGCGCCCGCCTCCGCACCCGTTACTTCGCCCAAGCCAAAGACGACTCTCAGCCCTTTGCGTGCCTGACAAGCTATGACTGCATGACCGCCGAGATCTTCGATGAAGCCGGGGTAGATCTCCTGCTCGTCGGCGATTCTCTGGCCAACGTGGTCCTGGGCCGCGAAACCACACTCTCCCTCACGCTCGATGAAATCATTCCGCTCGCCCGCGCGGTGGTCTCATCCACCTCCCGCGCCTTCGTGGTGGTGGACTTGCCCTTCGGTTCCTATGAGGCCGGCCCCGCCCAGGCACTGGAGTCTGCCGTGCGCGTCATGAAGGAAACCGGCGCGCAGGCCGTGAAGCTCGAGGGCGGTGCGGAGCGCGCGCCCATCGTCGCCGCGCTTGCCGCCGCAGGCATCCCCGTCTGCGCCCACATCGGATTCACGCCCCAACAGGTTCACGCCTTGGGCGGCTTCGTGGTCCAGGGCCGCGGTGCCGGTGCGGAGAAGCTGCACGAGGACGCCCGCGCGCTTGCCGACGCCGGCGCCTTCGCCGTGGTACTGGAGATGGTCCCAGCTGCGTTGGCTGAGGAGGTGACCAAGGAACTGCCCATCCCCACCATCGGCATCGGTGCCGGCGCGCAGACCGACGGCCAGATCCTGGTGTGGACCGATGCCTTCGGGCTGGGCGGACCCAAGGCGCCGCGCTTCGTGCGCCGCTACGCAGACCTGCGCGGCGCGCTGCTGAAGGGTGCGAAGAATTACGTGGCCGATGTGGGCGAGCGCTCCTTCCCCAACGCCGAGGAATCCTTCGAGGACTAAAGTTTGGGCCATGCAGATCCTTACAACTAAATCTGAACTCCGCGCCTTCCGCGCGGCCGCATCCGGCACCGTGGGATTGGTGCCCACGATGGGCGCGCTTCACGAAGGCCACGCTTCACTCGTGCGCCGCGCCCGCGAGGAGAATGACACCGTGGTGTGCTCGGTCTTTGTCAATCCCCTCCAATTCACCGACCTCGGCGATTGCGAGGACTACCGCGCCTACCCGCGCGACCTCGACGCGGATGCAGCACTGCTCGATTCTCTAGGCGTGGATGCGGTTTTCGCTCCCACCGTGGAGGAGATGTACCCGGGTGGCACCCCGCGGGTGTGGGTGCGCACGGGTGAGATGGGCTCGGTCTTGGAAGGCGCTTCGCGCCCCGGTCACTTCGACGGCGTGGCCACTGTGGTGAGCAAGCTATTCACTCTCGTGCGCCCCGACCGCGCCTACTTCGGGCAGAAGGATGCCCAGCAGGTAGCCATTATTCGGCGCTTGGTGGCGGACCTCGACCTGCCACTCGACATCGTCAGCGCGCCCATCGTCCGCGCGGCGGACGGCGTGGCCGAGTCCAGCCGCAACGCTCGCTTGAGCCCTGCCGAGCGCGAGCAGGCCGTGGCGCTGTCCCAGGCGCTCTTCGCACTGCGGGATGGTGCATCCCTCAAGGAGGCTGAAGCCCAGCTTGCTTCCTCCCCCGGCGTGACGGTGGACTACCTCACCGTGGTGGATCCAGCCACGCTCGAGCCCGTTGATGCACAACACCGGCCCGCCCTGGCGCTCGTTGCAGCGCAGGTGGGGCCAGTGCGGCTCATCGATAACTTAGTGCTTGAGTCTTAGTCCTTGAGCAGGTGGGCTACGGCCTCGCGCTCCTCACGCAGCTCTTGAACCGAGGCCTCGATGCGTTCCTTCTGGAAATCGTTGAGCTCGAGGCCTTGCACGATTTCCCACTTGCCGTCGCGGGCGACGGTGGGGAAACCTGCGACGAGGCCCTCGTCCACGCCATAGGAGCCATCGGAGACGACGGCTGCGGTACGCCAGTCCTCGGTGCCATGGATCCAATCGTGCATGTGATCCACCGCGGCAGAGGCTGCGGAGGCAGCTGAAGACTTACCGCGCACGGCGATGATCTCAGCGCCGCGCTTGGCCACCTTCGGAATCATCTCTTCCTTGTACCAGGTCTCATCAACCTCGGCGTTGGAGAAGGTCAGGTCCGGAAACTGGGAGGCAGAGTGATTGCCCCACACGGCAACCTTGGTCAGCTCCGCGGTAGGCACGCCCGTCTTGAGGGAGACTTGGCTCTGGGTGCGGTTGTGGTCCAGGCGCATGAGCGCGGTGAACTGGCTCGGGTCCAGGTCCGGTGCGCTGTTGGCAGCGATATAAGCATTGGTGTTGGCCGGGTTACCCACGACGAGGACGCGGACATCGCGCGCAGCGACGTCGTTCAGCGCCTTGCCCTGGACCGTGAAAATGGCACCGTTGGCTTCCAGCAGGTCGGCGCGCTCCATGCCCTTGCTGCGCGGGCGGGAACCGACGAGGAAAGCAGCCTTGGTGTCCTTGAAGGCCACGTTCGGATCATCGGTGACGGTAATGCCGCGCAGGAGGGGGAAAGCAGAGTCATTAAGCTCCATGGCCACGCCTTCAGCGGCGCCCACGGCGTCCGGGATTTCCAGCAAAGCCAGCTCCACCGGGGTGTCCTTGCCATAGACATCGCCCGCAGCGATGCGCCACAGCAGAGAGTAGGCGATGTTGCCGGCGGCGCCGGTCACGGTGATCTTGACGGGTTTCGATGCAGTCATGTGCGAGTCCTTTCGGCTGGGTATTCACCTTCCCACCCTAGTCCCGTTTTTCGCCCCCGTGGGGTGTGATTTTACCCCCGAAAGATGCGAGTTCTTTGTACTTGAGCTCCACGGCCGTCTTTTTTCGGCATAGTGGACAACTGTACGCATATCCATCGACTAGACGGGACCTTCCATGAGCACTGAGACTTCATCGGTCGACTCCGGCTCTGTTGAGCACGTGATCGATGTTGCGATATCGGAGTTTTCGGAGCATGGTTATGCCGAAACCAAGCTCGAGACCGTATCGAAGCTGTCTGGGATGTCCAAGCGCATGATCCACTACTACTTCGGGGATAAGAAGGGGCTCTACCAGCAAGCCTTGGCAGCGGCAGCGCGGCGCCTCAACCCGCCAGAGGGCAGCCTCGAGATCAATTCTGCTGTCCCAGTCGAGGGCGTGCGCACCTTGGTGGATTGGTTGTTCCGCCAACATGTGAATAACCCCGAAGCCATCCGGATGCTAACGATGGAATCCTCCCACAGTGTGCTGGAGTCCTCGCAGGCGCTTGTCGACGTGTCCGAGATCTCCCTCCACCTCGACAGGCTGCTCATGCTGGGCCAAGATTCCGGCGCGTTCCGCCCGGGAATTTCCGCCAACGATATTTTCACGCTGATTTCTGCGCTCTCGATGTACCGGGTGACGAATCACGCGATGATGAGCAACCTGCTCGACATCAACATGTACACCCACAACAACACTGAGGGGCTGCACCGCATGGCGGTCGATGCTGTGCTGGCTTTCCTTACGGCGAACATCCCGGACATCGGCTTCGAGTCCTACCTCACCCAGAACGAAACCGAGCTCGATGCTGAGTCCGCGCCCTTGGATGTCTACTCCACCGAGGACGAGGGCGACGCGTCAGCGAGCCTCTACGAATGACGCGCCGGCGGGGACTCTACGGTTAGAGCCCTCTCCCCAGCACCGCGCGAGCAAAGAAACCAAAGTAAAGGAACCATCTGCGCGCCGGCCTGAGCACAAGCCCAGGTCACAATTTCACTCCACAGCTACATGGTCCCATTCATCTGGTTCCTTTGCCCCAACAGGCAGATGGCATCTGACAGAAGGCGTTTTTAGACCTGAAAACGCCATGTAGACAGCACAAAAGGCATCTTCAGCCTTGAAGATGCCTTTTAAGAGATGCCGTTTAGGCGGATTCCTTCGCCTCGTCCGAGTACACGAACTCCGGCTCGCCGCCGTCAGTCACGCAGTCCTGCGTGATGTGGACGCTGGCGATGTCCTCGCGGTCTGGGAGGTCATACATGATGGGCACGAGCAGCTCCTCCATGATGGCACGCAGGCCGCGGGCACCGGTCTTGCGCTCGAGCGCGAGCTCGGCGATTGCCTCCAGCGCCTCATCCTCGAAGTGCAGCTCCGCACCATCCATGCTGAACAGGCGCTGGTATTGCTTGACCAGCGAGTTCTTCGGCTCCACGAGCACCTTAACTAGCGATTCGCGGTCCAGGTTATCCACCGTGGCAACCACCGGCAGGCGGCCGATGAACTCGGGGATGAGGCCGAACTTCACCAGGTCCTCCGGACGCACCTGGGAGAAGAAGTCGACTGATTCCTTCTCATCCTTAGTTTCCAGCTTGGCGCCAAAGCCCACGCCCTTCTTGCCCACGCGCTCCGAAATCACCTTATCCAAGCCCGCAAAAGCACCGGCCACGATGAAAAGGATGTTCGTCGTATCCAACTGGATGAATTCCTGATTCGGGTGCTTGCGCCCACCCTGCGGCGGGATCGCCGCCACGGTTCCTTCAAGGATCTTCAGCAGCGCCTGCTGGACGCCTTCACCGGACACATCGCGGGTAATCGATGGATTCTCCGACTTGCGGGAGATCTTGTCCACCTCATCGACGTAGATGATGCCGTGCTGCGCGCGCTCCACATCAAAGTCCGCTGCCTGCAGCAGCTTGAGCAGGATGTTCTCGACGTCCTCGCCCACGTAGCCAGCCTCGGTCAGGCTCGTGGCATCCGCGATGGCGAAGGGGACGTCCAACAAACGCGCCAAGGTCTGCGCCAAGTAGGTTTTACCGGATCCCGTCGGGCCCAGCATCAGGATGTTGGACTTAGAAATCTCAACTTCTTCATCCTGCGCCTTCTTCCGGCGGCCCTCCAGGCCCGCGGCCTCCTCAGCCTTGATGCGCTTGTAGTGGTTGTACACAGCCACCGACAACACGCGCTTGGCCTGGTCCTGGCCAATGACGTACTTATCCAGAAAAGCCGAAATCTCCGAAGGACGCGGAAGGCGCATCTCCTTCTCTTCGTCCGCCTCGGCCTGAGCCGCGCCGAGCTCCTCCTCGATGATTTCGTTGCAGAGCTCGATGCACTCGTCACAGATGTAGACGCCGCCGCCGGCGATAAGCTTCTTCACCTGCTTCTGACTCTTTCCACAGAAGGAACACTTGAGCAGGTCAGCGCTTTCTTGCATACGTGCCATGAAGGCCTTTCAACTCTTTTCTCTGGGGTTATGGTGGGGCGATTTTACCGCAGTTTGTTCCACTCTAGTAAACCACTCAGACTCGAGCGCTATTCCTCACTCAGCGGCGCGCCCTTGAATTTAAAACGGCAGTTAGTAGACATAGACAGAGCGGTTCACTAACTTACATCGAAACCGCTCTATCAGCAGAAAGATTCTCATGGACATCCGCGAACTCATCGACCGCTCCCCCATGGGCTCACGCCAATGGCTCATCATCGCCATTGCCCTCTTCCTCAATGCCCTCGACGGCTATGACATGGTGGCCATGGCCTTCGGCGCCGGCACCGTCAGCGAAGAGTTCGCGCTGTCCGATTCTTCCCTTGGCTGGCTCCTGTCCTCCGCTCTCATCGGTATCGGCCTTGGCTCGCTCTTCCTCGCCCCGTTGGCTGACCGCCTTGGACGCACCACCCTCATCACGGTCTCGCTCGTCATTGACCTCGTCGGCCTCGTGCTCACCGCCCTCGCGCCTACATTTAGCCTGCTGTTGCTGTGCCGCCTCATCACCGGCATTGGCGTCGGCGGCGTCCTTGTCTGTGTCACCGTGCTCGTCAGCGAGTACTCCAACTTGCGCTTCCGCGGCCTGGCCGTCGCCATCTACGCCTCCGGCTATGGCCTCGGTGCCTCCTTCTGCGGCGTTGTCGCCTCCTCCTTCGATACCTGGCAGCCCATATTCTGGGTTGGCGCAGCACTCACAGTTGCCGCCCTTATCCTCACGGTTACTTTCGTCCCCGAGTCCGCAGACTTCCTCGCCGCCCGTGGCCGCATGGACACGGTGCGCACCATCACCGCCAAACTCGGCCTCACGGGAGAGGTCAGCGTCCGCCCGCGCACCAGCCACAAGGCCTCCTACAAGGACCTCGTCTCGCCGCAGTTCCTGCGCACCTCCATCAAGCTCTGGCTGGCCTTCAGCTTCATCATGTTTGCCTACAACTTCACCTCGCAGTGGACCCCGAAGCTTCTTACCGCCGAGGGCCTTACCGCCCAGCAGGGCATCATCGGCGGCATCATGCTTTCCTTCGGCGGTGCTATCGGCGCCATCCTCTTCGGCCTGTTCACCACGCGCATCGACGCCCGCCCCCTGCTCATCGTCTTCTGTCTTATCTCCTCCGTCGTCCTCGTCGGCTTCATTAACTCCACCGCCGTGCCTTCCCTCATGTTTGCCCTCGGAGTCGGCGTAGGCCTTACCCTCAACGCCTGCATCTCCGGCCTTTACACCGTCACCCCGGAGGCTTACCCTTCGGCGCTGCGCACCACGGGTACGGGCGCTGCCATCGGCATCGCTCGCGTGGGCGCTACCCTCGCTCCCATCCTGGCGGGCTATCTGCTCGAAAGCGGCTGGACCCCAACGGGGCTCTACACCCTCGCCGGCGCTACCGCTGTGTTGGCCGCAATCTCCCTCATCGGTGTGCGCGCCTACACGGCAACCACCAAGCAGACAGCACCCCAGACCGTGGCGGCCTAGGCTGGAGGGGCACACAGCCCCAACCGCTTAGGAGCAGTACATGTTTAATCTTCAGGACCACGTTGCCATCGTCACCGGCGGCGCCGCCGGAATCGGCCGCGGCATCGTCAGCGCTCTACGCGAAGCCGGCGCGACCGTCGTCATCGCTGACCTCAACCTCGAGGCCGCGCAGAAGACTGCCGAAGAACTCGGGGCGGACGCCCTGCTTGTCGACGTCACCTCGCGCGACTCCGTCCGCAACCTCTACAGGGACGTCGTCAAGCGCTATGGCCGCATCGACATCGTCTGTTCCAACGCCGGTGTCTTCCCCAACTGCCCGCTCGAGGACATAACCGACGAGCAATGGGACGCCATGTTCGCCATCAACACGCACGGCACGTTCACCGTGGTGCAGGAAGCACTGCCCTACATGAAGAAAGCGGGCTACGGGCGCATCGTCATCACGACGTCTATCACCGGCTCGCACACCGGCTACCCAGGCTGGGCGCACTACGGCGCTTCGAAGGCCGCACAACAAGGCTTCATGCGCTCCGCGGCACTGGAAGTTGCCCGTGATGGCATCACCATCAATGGTGTTCTGCCAGGCAACATCCTCACCGAGGGTTTGGAGGGCCAGGGTCAGGAGTACCTCGACCAAATGGCACGCTCCGTCCCTATGCACCGCTTAGGTTCCCCGCGCGATATCGGCAACGCCGCGGCCTTCCTCGCCTCCCGCGAAGCAGGCTACATAACGGGCCAGACCATCATCATTGACGGCGGCCAGATCCTCCCCGAGTCCCCCGAGGCCATCCTGCCGCCCTACGAAGCCTAAGCATGGCCGAAGCCCCGCTATCTACTAGACAGCGGGGCTTTAAGCTTGATTACTTAGGCGTTGAGCTTGCGGTAATCAAAGACGGTATCGATGAGACCGTAGTCAACGGCTTCCTGCGCGGTAAGAATCTTGTCGCGGTCAGTATCGATGCGCACCTGCTCCGCAGTGCGGCCGGTGTGCTCAGCCAGGGTCTCCTCCATGAGGCGGCGCATGCGCTCGATCTCGTTGGCCTCGATCTCAAGGTCCGACACCTGGCCCTGCGTGCCCTGCGTACGCGGCTGGTGAATCAGCACACGAGAGTTCGGCAGCGCAGCGCGCTTGCCCGGAGCACCGGCGGCCAACAGAACAGCCGCTGCGGATGCCGCCTGGCCCAGGCACACGGTCTGCACGTCCGGGCGGACGTAGCGCATGGTGTCGTAGATAGCCATCAGCGCAGTAAACGAGCCACCCGGGGAGTTGATGTACATCGTGATATCGCGGTCCGGGTCCTGGGACTCGAGGACCAGCAGCTGCGCCATGATGTCGTTGGCGGAGGTGTCATCGACCTGGGTGCCCAGGAAGATGATGCGCTCTTCAAAGAGCTTGGAATACGGGTTGGTGGTCTTCGATCCCTGTGCGTTCTGCTCAATGAACTCCGGCAGAACGTAGCGGGAAGAAGGCATCTGAAGGTTAGACATAGTGATAAAGCTCCTTGTTCCCTAGTTGGTGATAGGACCGTTGACGGACTCGATGACGTGGTCGACGATGCCGTATTCCTTGGCCTGCTGGGCGGTGAACCAGCGGTCGCGGTCCGAATCCTTGGTGATTTGCTCGAAGGTCTGGCCGGTGTGCTCAGCGATGAGCTCAGCCATCTCGCGCTTGGTCTGCGCGAACTGCTCGGCCTGGATGGCGATATCTGCGGCGGTACCACCCACACCAGCGGAAGGCTGGTGCATCATGATGCGTGCGTGCGGCAGGGCGTAGCGCTTGCCCTTGGTGCCGCCGGAGAGCAGGAACTGGCCCATCGAAGCGGCCAGGCCCATGCCATACGTAGCCACATCGCACGGCGAGTACTTCATCGTGTCGTAGATGGCCATGCCCGCGGTGACCGAGCCACCCGGCGAATTAATATAAAGCGAAATATCGCGCGTGGGGTCCTCTGCGGACAGCAGGAGGATCTGGGCGCACAGTTTGTTGGCAATCTCATCATCCACCTGGGTTCCCAGGAAAATAATGCGCTCGCGCAGCAGGCGCTCATACACGCTATCGCTCAGATTCATACCCGTAGACGACGAGTTCATTGAAATCTTCTCAGACATTAATGGTTCTCCTTCAAGTGAAGAATGCTTTAACTGGCCCCACCTTACCGGCATTCCTCTCAAACTTGGCCTCTGTTCGCTATGAGCGTTGGGGCGCAGCACCAAAGGCGCATACGGAAGCTGGGTTAACATTTGCTCATGTCTGTTTCCGAGCTATCCACCAGTACCCAGAACTATTTGAAAGCAATCTGGGGGCTAAAGGAATGGTCGTCCGAGCCCGTTACCGCCACACTTATAGCGAAACAGTTGGGACTCAAGCTCTCCTCGGTTTCCGATGCAGTGCGCAAAATGTCGAAGCAAGGGCTCGTGTCACACACGCCCTATGGCTCTGTGGAGTTAACCGAACTTGGCAGGCAGTACGCATTGGTCATGGTGCGCCGCCACCGATTGCTTGAGTCTTTTTTGGTTCAAGCATTGGACTACACGTGGGACGAAGTCCATAATGAAGCCGAAAATCTCGAACACGCGGTGTCCGACATGCTCATAGAACGTGTAGATAAGTTCCTTAATTACCCCACTAGGGATCCGCACGGCGATCCTATCCCTACGGTTGATGGACAGATCACAATCCCCAGTGCGCACCGTCTCACCGACAGCGGTGCGCAACCGCAAGTGACCGTGGAACGCATTTCTGATTCCGACCCACAACTGCTGAAGTTCCTTGAAGAGCGCGGCATTGTCACAGGGGCTGTTCTTAGCACGCGCGAGGGAGCGCCCTTTTCAGATTCTCTCGAAATACAGGTGGCCGGCAGCACTCAGTGGGTAGTGCTTGGACGCCCAGCTACCGACGCAGTGTTTGTAGCACACCACAGCCGTTAGACCTTCCCCTTTGCATTAATCCTACTCTCACCTGCCCTTTTCAAAACTACGTTGGGCCGTAGTTGCAACTACGCCATTGCGTAGTTAGTCTTTTCGAATATCACCTATCCCACTTATGGCTAAGGCCAGGATGAGCAGGATTGCTATGTCAGACTCACCAGATTTGGTGTATTTTTCTAGCGTTTCAGAAAATACAAAAAGATTCGTCGAACGCTTAGATAGACCCGCGGTGCGCATTCCACTGCGCCCCAAGAAAACCGGGATGATCCAGGTTTCACACCCGTACGTACTCATCGTTCCCACCTACGGCGGAGGCTCGCTCAAACGCGCAGTCCCCAAACAGGTCATCGACTTCCTCAATGACCCAATCAACCGCTCCTTTATCCGGGGCGTTATTACCTCAGGGAATACCAACTTCGGAAGTGCTTACTGCGTCGCCGGACGCATCATTTCCGCCAAGTGCCACGTACCGGAGCTGTATCACTTCGAGCTTCTCGGCACCCAGAAGGACATTGCCGCCGTAAAGCAGGGCCTTCAAAAGTTTTGGGAGCAGCAAAAGCAGCTAACGATGACACCCCATTAATCCCCCGCAAGATGAAGAACCCATCCGCATCACACAGATTGGAAGACACAATGTGGCCTCTCGATGCCACCCCCACACAACCTCATGGCACTACGCTCCGCACCGCTTCAGCAAACAATGCCGGCGGTGTCGGCAAGCGCAAGAGCTACCACGCACTCAACGCGCAGCTGAACTTGTTCGACGCTTCTGGAAAAATCCAGTTTGACAAGGACATTCAGGCAGCACAAGACTATGTCACGCACCATGTCGCTCCCCGCATGCATCAGTTCGATTCCACCAAGCAACGCTTGGAATGGTTGGTTGATAACGAGTACTACGAGCGGGATTTCCTTGAGCTTTATGATGACGCCTTTCTGTGCGCCATGTATGACAGAGCTCATCGAGCTAAGCACCAGTTCCGCACCTTCCTCGGCGCATTTAAGTTCTTTACTTCATATGCACTGAAAACCTTTGATGGCTCCCGATTCCTAGAAGGCTACGAAGAACGCGTCGCCACCACAGCTTTATACCTTGCACAGGGCGACGAAGAGCTCGCAGAAAAGCTGGTGGATGACATCATGACAGGACGATTCCAGCCCGCCACCCCTACTTTTCTCAACGCAGGCAAAGCCCAGCGCGGCGAAATGGTCTCCTGCTTCCTCCTGCGAATCGAAGACAATTTGGAGAGCATTGGTCGCAGCGTGAACTCTGCACTGCAACTATCAAAGCGCGGTGGTGGAGTGGCCTTGTTGCTGAGCAACCTGCGCGAATCCGGAGCCCCAATCAAAAAGATAGAGAACCAGGCTTCCGGCGTAGTCCCAGTCATGAAGATTCTCGAAGATAGCTTCAGCTATGCCAACCAATTGGGCGCCCGGCAGGGCGCTGGAGCCGTCTACCTGCATGCGCACCATCCAGATATTCTTCGCTTCCTGGATACCAAGCGGGAAAATGCCGATGAGAAAGTCCGCATCAAGACTCTTTCGCTGGGGGTTGTTATTCCAGATATAACCTTCCGGCTGGCCAAAGAGAACAAGGATATGCATCTTTTTAGCCCGTATGACATCGCTCGCGAGTACGGCGTAGCCATGTCTGACATGTCCATCACCGAGTGCTACGACGAGTTGGTTGCCAATCCGCGAATTTCTCACACGACCATTAAGGCCCGCGAGTTTTTCACCACGCTGGCTGAGCTTCAGTTTGAATCCGGATACCCCTACATCCTCTTTGAGGATACGGTCAACCGCGCTAATCCCCTCAAAGGACATATCAATATGTCCAACCTGTGTAGTGAAATCCTCCAGGTCAACACGCCATCGACCTACGGAGCTTCGGGTGACTACACCACCGTCGGCCAGGATATTTCCTGCAATCTAGGTTCGCTCAACATTGCGAAGGCTTTTGAATCACCGGACTTTGGGGAGACCGTCGAAACCGCAGTACGTGCCCTCACGAAGGTTTCAGACCTGACGAATATCGAAGCTGTTCCTTCCATCGCTCACGGAAATGCCTCCATGCATGCCATTGGTCTGGGCCAAATGAATCTCCACGGCTTCCTTGCTTCACAGCGTATTCCTTATGGCTGCGCCGAGGCACTGGACTTTACAAATATCTATTTCCTCACGGTGACCTACCATGCGCTCCGCGCATCCCATGCACTCGCGGTTGAAAAAGGTCAACGATTCACAGGCTTCGAAGAATCCACCTATGCCACTGGCGCCTACTTTGACAAATACATCGACCAAGACTGGGTGCCAGCCACTGAACACGTAAAACAGCTCTTCCATGAAGCAGGCGTGCAGATTCCTCAACGCGAGGATTGGCTACGGCTCAAGAAACAAGTGATGCAAGACGGCATCTACAACGCCTACTTGCAGGCAGTTCCACCCACTGGATCAATTTCCTACATCAATGACTCCACCGCGTCCATCCACCCGATTGCCTCCAAAATTGAAATACGCAAGGAAGGCCGCTTGGGGCGCGTGTACTACCCCGCGCCGGAAATGACCAACGACAACCTGGAGTATTTCGATGACTCCTACGCCGTGGGATACAAAAAAATCATCGACACCTACGCCATGGCCACCCAACACGTGGACCAAGGACTTTCCCTGACCTTGTTCTTTACCGCTGATACGACCACGCGAGACATCAACAAGGCACAAATCTATGCCTGGAAAGCCGGAATCAAGACCCTCTACTACATCCGTTTACGCCAATCCGCGCTCCAAGGAACCGAGGTCGAAGGCTGCGTCTCCTGTGCTTTGTAGGAGCACGGTCCTCCCCTTGTCTACAACCATTCACTCAGAAAGAAGGAAGCTATGTCTTCAACATCGAACAGTGCTGAACTAACCAGCATTTCAGTTACCCCGCCGAGCTACCGGCATGATCCTTCAGCCCGCATCCGCGCCATCAATTGGAACCGGGTGAGCGATGACAAGGATCTTGAAGTGTGGAACCGTCTCACCGCCAATTTTTGGTTGCCAGAGAAGGTCCCGCTTTCTAATGATCTCCCGGCGTGGCAGAAGATGACGCCCGAGGAACGCAACCTCACCATGCGGGTGTTCACGGGACTCACCACCCTGGATACTGTCCAGGCCACTGTGGGAGAAATCTGTCAGATTCAAGATGCCCGCACCGAACACGAGGAGGCCGTGTATACCAACATCGCCTTCATGCAGTCAGTCCATGCCCGTTCATACTCTTCAGTGTTTTCTACCCTGAGCAGTACAAAGGAAATTGATGAAGCATACCGCTGGGCGGTGAATAACGACCTTCTCCAGGCACGCGCCAAGAAAGTGCTCGCGCACTATTTTGGGCCGGATCCACTCAAACGCAAGGTGTCATCGACGCTCCTTTCCTCATTGCTTCTCTACGCGGGTTTCTATCTTCCCTTGCACTTTTCTGTCCACGCCACCCTGACAAATACGGCAGACATGATTCGCCTCATTCTGCGTGACAAGGCAGTGCACGGCTACTACTCGGGCTACAAGTATCAGCGCGGTTTGGAATCCACGACCCCGCTACGGCAGAAGGAAATGCATGATTTCACCATTTCTTTGCTCGAAGAGCTTTATGCACTAGAGCTGGACTATTCCGGCGAGCTATATGAGCCTTTGGGACTCATGGATGATGTAGCCGTGTTCGTTCGCTATAACGCCAATAAGGCACTCATGAATTTGGGCTACCCGGACTATTTCCCGCCCGAAGAAACGGAAGTGAACCCAGAAATCCTCGCGGCCCTAGCCCCCGGAGCAGATGAGAACCATGACTTCTTCTCCGGATCTGGTTCCTCCTATGTCATTGGTACTGCTGAAGAAACGAGTGATGATGACTGGGATTTCTAAACCTTTTCCGCGACCGGACCAAGGAAGCTGGCTTGAGACCATCGCGCTGTTTGAAGCCATCCGCGAAGGAAACCAACCCGCAGCCATGCGGCTGTTGAATACATCCGCCGCACGAGAGGCCGTCCTCGGGGGTCTTCTAGGGCTCATCGAACTGTACTTCCGCCATGAAGAAGGAGACAAAGTAGATGGCTTCCTCACCGCCGCCCACGCTGCCGGCCCACCACCGGCCTTTGGCTGCAAGCCTTTTCTCCCTTGACCACGTCTCCCTACACCCAACTAAGAAAGAAGGTTTACCATGACCACCCCACGTATCAGCGTTATCGTCGGCAGCCTGCGCCGAGAGTCATTTGCACGCAAGATTGCACACGAGGTGCTCACGATGATCCCTGAAGACTACGAGGCAAACATCGTGGAAATCCGTGACTTGCCGCTCTATGACTTCGACTACGATGACCCCGCCGTCACGGACAAGCCCACTCCGGCTGAGTACACCACCTTTCGCGAGACCATCAAGAACTCGAGCGGGATCCTCTTCATTACGCCAGAGAACAACCGCACTATCCCTGCCTGCCTCAAGAACGCAGTGGACATCGGCTCTAAGCCCAACTCAGATGTGGCGTGGAAGAACCTTCCCGCAGGTATCATTAGCCACTCTGTAGGCCGCATGGGCGGCTACAGTTCACAGAAGAACCTTCGCCTCGCCCTGTCCTACTTCGATATGCCGCTCCCTGGTCAGCCCGAAGTATTTCTGGGCCAATCCCCCACCCTTTTCGAAGAGTCCGGACATCTCAATCAACGCACCGCAGACTTTGTCAAGGATTACGTTATGCGCTTCCTGCAGTTGACCGACGAGGCCTTTAGAGCCACGAACGGCTAGCGGTATCCCCAGCCAACACCCATCGCGCCCTCTACGAAGTACTCAAAGACTCCTAGAGGGCGTTCACAATGACACAAACCCCGGATTCAGGCTCATCCTTGAGTTACCTGAATCCGGGGTTTCATGCGCGCTCGCCACCACACATGTGGCAGCAGCGCGTTACAAGCGGGAGATTACTTCTCCTCGGAAGCTTCAGCAGCGTCCGCTTCTTCGATTTCACCGAAGTACTGGTCAACGTCAACCTTGTTGCCCTCTTCATCGGTGACCTCGGCACGGCAGATGGCCATTGCCAGGGCCTTGCCACGGCGAACGTCAGAGAACAGGTTACCCAGCTGGTTGCTGGACTGCAGCTGCTGGATGAACTGGTTCGGGTCCATGCCGTAAGACTGCGCGGTGAACAGGATGTGGTCGGTCAGCTCCTGCTGGGACACCTCCGGCTCCTCGATCTCAGCCAGGGCGTCGAGGAAGAGCTGGGTGCGGACGGATTCCTCAGCGGACTTGCGAGCATCAGCGTCGAACTCCTCGCGGGTCGTGCCCTGTGCCTCAAGCAGCTGGGCCAGAGCCTTCTCGTCGTGAGCCAGCTGGCCCATGACCTGGTGCAGCTGAGCGTGAACCTGCTCATCAACGATGGAGGACGGCAGCTCGAAGGAAACCTCTGCCAGAGCGGCCTTCAGGACCTCATCGCGGATGGCAGCAGCCTGCTCGGACTTCTTGGACTCTTCGACGCGGGACTTGGTGTCCTCTCGCAGCTCGTCGATGGTGTCGAACTCGGAGGCCATCTGCGCGAACTCGTCGTCGAGATCCGGCAGCTTGCGCTCCTTGGTCTGCTGGACGTGGACCTTCACGGTGGCCTCTTCGCCCTCGTGCTCACCGGACTGGATGGTGGTGGTGAACTCGTTGTCCTCATCGGTCTTCATGCCACGCAGTGCGGTATCGAGACCCTTAATCAGGTTGTCGTCACCGATGCGGTAGGTCATACCCTCGTGGGAAGCCTCATCTAGCTTGGTGCCATCAACTTCGGTGGTGATGTCGACGATAGCGAAATCACCGGTCTTCATCTTGCGCTTGGTGTCCTTGAGCTCACCGAAGCGGGAAGCCAGGTCCTCGAGCGCCTTGTCGACGTCCTCTTCGGAAGTCTCCAGCGCCGGCACCTTGACGGAAATCTTGGAGAAGTCCGGCACCTCAAACTCGGGACGAACGTCTACCTCAGCGGTGAACTCGACGAAGTCGTTGTCCTCCAGCTTGGCAATGTCAATCTCCGGCTGACCAATAACCTTGAGATCGTTTTCTTCAACGGCCTGCTCGTAGCGGGACGGCAGCATGTCGTTGACGACCTGCTCGAGGATGGGGCCACGACCAAAGCGGGCGTCGATAAGCTGGCGCGGAGCCTTGCCCTTACGGAAACCCGGGATGGAAACCTGCTGCGCGATCGCCGCGTAGGCCTGATCGATTTCCTTGTCCAGCTCAGCAAACGGAACGTTGACGGTGAGCTTGACGCGGGTATCGCTCAGCTTGTCTACGGTGGTCTTCACGAGAAACTCTCCTGATTGTGATCGTTCAAAGATGAAATTAGGGGGCCTGGATGAGTGTCCAGGCCCCCATACGTCGGGGCGACAGGATTTGAACCTGCGACCCCCTGCTCCCAAAGCAGGTGCGCTACCAAGCTGCGCCACGCCCCGTATGGAAAGCCTCTGCGCCCGGAAGTTCCGCACGCAGCTGCGCTTCATACTGGGGCTAGTGTACCGATAGCTGCTTGACTATCCCAACACCGGCCCCAATTAAACTTTGTTTCCCCACGTCAGGGGCAGCTTTAGCGCTAGAAGTCGAAGTCGAAATCAAACATTCCGCCATCGCCCCCGTCGCCACCAAACAGGCCGTCGAAAAAGCCGCCCTCCTCGCCTCCCCCGGCGTCACCGGCACCATCCATGGCGCCGCCGTCCATACCCTCGGCGCCGCCCATGTCTCCGCCCCAGTCGCCGCTTTCAGCGGCTGCGGCGGAGTAGCCCACTCCCGCCATACCGGCGAACATGGCGTTAAACATCATGGAGTAGCCCACCATCCACACGCCGGTGGTCAATGCATCAGCCCACCACGGGCGCGAGTACCAGCCGGCCGGGACCGGGCGTCCTGCGACAACACCACCCGGGTAGTAGTTGGGGGTTTCTGCAGATGCGCTTGGCGACGCCGTCAGCGTCTCCCCGTTGGCCTCCACCGTGCGGGTCTCCGTCACCTTGCCGGCCTGGCGCTGGCCCTCCAGCGGTGGCAGCTCCGGGCCCGGATCCATGCCCATAATCTCACGCGCGGCCGCCACATAATAGAGCCCCTCCAGTGCGGACTCGCGCGCTAGGTGCGCTTGCTTGACGGTTGTGGCGCGGGAAATTGCCGAATTGGCCGCGGTAAAACGCTCAGAGGCATCCGCCATAGCCTGCTGGGAGGCGGTATCCGTACCGCTCAAGTTCATCACCTGGCCACCCAAACGCTCAGTCCAGCGGCGCGCATCCGCCATCGCATCCTCAAAACGCTGGGATTCTCGCAGCTCTTGCTGTTTCTTCCCGTTGCGCGAAGAAAGGAACCAGGCGCCGCCGCCGACGATGAGGATAAGGAGCAATAACGAGCTCACGAAAGCACCACTTTCACTAAAGAGTCGAATTGTGTGTTGTTGGGATTATGTACCTATCCAAAATAACGTCCTTTACCCCTTTCTAGTTCCCATTTTCTTTTCAGCGCCCGTATGCGCTAAAGTAGTGCGCACGCCGAAACAATGGCTTTCAAAGTCGAGGCTTTGAAAGCTGGAGATCGTCGGTTGTGGGAATGTCGTATAGTGGCTAATACCTCAGCCTTCCAAGCTGAAGACGCGGGTTCGATTCCCGTCATTCCCTCCACAAAAGCTGCACTGAGCACCTATTTTAGCTAGCCGGTGCGGCTTTAGTCGTTTTTGATTCTGTGGCGCTACTCCACACTCGGAGCACTCCGGTGATTCGCGTAGCCCATAACTTTCCTTTTCTGCGCGGGTGACCAAGCTCTGCGTAGAGTGGGCCGCATGACAGTACCGAATATTGAACTCAACGACGGCAACACCATCCCCCAGCTCGGCTACGGCGTCTTTAAGGTTGACCCCAATAAAACCGAGGAGCTGGTCCTCGAAGCCCTCAAGGTGGGCTACCGCCACATCGATACCGCCGCCATCTACGGCAACGAGGAAGGCGTGGGCCGCGCGATAGCTAAGTCTGGCATCCCACGCGAGGAACTGTTCATCACCACGAAGCTGTGGAATGACCGCCAGACTGATGCCGCCGCTGCTCTCGACGAGTCTTTGGAAAAGCTAGGACTGGACTATGTGGACCTCTACCTCATCCACTGGCCCTGCCCGGACAATGGCACGTACGTCGACGCATGGAAGCAGCTCATTGAGCTAAAGAAGGCCGGCAAGGCCAAGTCCATCGGCGTCTCCAACTTCGAATTAGAGCACCTGGACCAGCTGGAAACCCAGACTGATGAAACCCCCGTGGTCAACCAGGTAGAGCTGCACCCTTACCTGCAGCGCTGGCGCGAGCTCGATGCCTTCCGCGCCCACCAGGTGCACATCGAGGCCTGGGGTCCACTAGGTCAGGGTAAGACGGATCTCTTCGAGCAGCCGGAAATCACCGAGCCCGCCGAGAAATATGGCGTTTCCCCCGCTCAGGTGATCATCCGCTGGCACCTACAAAATGGCGTCATCGTGTTCCCGAAGTCCGAAAACCCGGAGCGCATCGCGCAGAACTTCGATGTCTTCGGTTTCGAGCTGGATGATTCCGAGATGGCTGCGATTACTGATCTTGACCTTGGGGAAGAGGGCCGTGGCGGCACTCACCCCAAGGAAATGAACTAAGCCTCCGGAAGCTCCGGCGGAATGTTGGTGCGCTCGTACTCGGCAAGAATGTCGATGCGACGCTGGTGGCGCTCAGCACGGGACCATTCCTGATCAAGGAAGGCATCCACGATGGCGAGTGCCTCCTCCTCGGAGTGCATGCGGCCACCGATGCCGATGAGCTGGGCATTGTTGTGCTCACGAGCCAAGCGGGCGGTCTCGGGGGACCACGCCAGGGCGCAGCGCGCGCCCTTCACCTTATTCGCGGCAATCTGCTCACCGTTGCCGGAACCGCCCAACACGATGCCGAGTGAGCCCGGATCGTTGACGGTCCGCAGCGCGGCCTCGATGCAAAATGCCGGGTAATCATCCTCGGCGTCGTACTCGTGGGCACCGCAGTCAATGACGTCGTGGCCCTGCTTTTTCAGGTGTTCGGCAATGACGTTCTTCGTCTCGAACCCTGCGTGGTCTGCTCCTAAATAAACGCGCATGGCCCACATCCTACCGGCCTGTGGGCCATCCCACGCACTAAACCTGCGGGGATTCGGTGCGGGAGCGCTTGAGCTCGAAGAAGTAGGGGAACTGGGCGAGGCGCACGGAGGCGTCGAAAAGCTCGCCGGCTTCTTCACCGGTGGGAACGCGCGTGATGACCGGGCCGAAGAAGGCAGTATCACCGAACTTCACCACCGGGGTGCCGACCTCATCACCGACCTCGGAGATGCCGCGGTTGTGGAACTCGGTGAGCTTTTCATCCATCTCTTCGGTGTTGGCCACGGAGGCGAAGTCGGCGGGGAGGGAGACGTCGTCAAGCGCCTGCTTGATGATGTCGTCGTAGGCGCCGTAACCCTTCTTGCCGCCCTGGCCCTCCGTGTGGATGCGGGTGCCCATCGCGGTGTAGAAGGCATCGACCTTCTCCGGGGCCTCCACGGCAATCTTGGCCGCCACGCGGGCAGGACCCCAGTTGGCTTCCATCATCTTCATGTACTCCGGATCCAGGTCGCGGCCCTTGTTGAGCACGGACAGGGACATCGGCTGGAAGGTAACCTCGATATCGCGGACCTTCTCCACCTCCTTAATCCAGCGCGAGGTTAGCCATGCGAAGGGGCATGAGCAGTCGAACCAGAACGTAACTTGTTGAGCCATAGTAAATCTCCTTTGTTTGTGTGGTCTTTGGCACCCCACCCTAGGCGGGTGACTACGCTGGTGCAGAGACTTTAGGTACAGAGAAAGAGGAGATGCACCTTATGACCTCGATTAACCTCACCCGCGAGGAAGCCCAGCAGCGCTCCGACATGGTGGAGGTAAGCCACTACGACGTCGCCTTGGACCTCACCGGAGAGGAGTATTTCACCTCCACCACGGTGGTGAAGTTCCGAGTTAAGAAGGCCGGTTCTACGTTTATTGACTTGCGCGGTGACGAGCTTCTCGAGGTCCGCCTCAACGGCGCTCCCCTGCCCACCAGTGCTTATGACCCGACGTACGGGATCCCGCTATCGGGTTTGCAGGTGGCAGAGTATGAGCTGAAGGTCGTGGCGAAAATCCGCTATTCACGCACGGGCGAGGGCCTGCACCGCTTCGTCGATCCGGTCGACGGCGAGGCTTACCTCTACACCCAGTTCGAGACTGCCGACGCCAAGCGTGTCTTCGCCTGCTTTGACCAGCCGGATTTGAAGGCGACGTACTCGCTGACCTTCGAGGTCCCAGAGCACTGGACGGTGATTACGAACTCCCCCATCACGCGTTCAGGCAATACCGTGCGCGCGGCGGTGGATTACCCGCTGTCGACCTACCTGATTGCCCTGTGTGCGGGCCCGTATGTGGGCGTGACGGATACGTGGACCGGCACCTTGGCGGAGCACCCGGAGGGCTCACCGGCTAAGTCCGTGGAGGTGCCGCTGGGCATTTACTGCCGCCCCTCGCTACTGGAATCGCTCGACGCCGAGCGCTTGTTCACGGAGACCAAGCAGGGCTTTGATTTCTACCACCGCAACTTCGGCTTTGCCTACCCCTTTGGCAAGTATGACCAGATTTTCGTGCCGGAATTCAACGCCGGCGCGATGGAGAACGCCGGCTGCGTGACCATTCGCGATGAATACGTCTTTACGTCGCAAGCCTCGCACTACAAGTATGAGCGCCGTGCAGACACCATCCTGCACGAGCTGGCGCACATGTGGTTCGGCGACTTGGTGACCATGCAATGGTGGGATGACCTGTGGCTCAACGAGTCCTTTGCTACCTGGTCGGCGGCGATTTCCCAGGCGGAGGAAACCCAGTACGACACCGCGTGGGTGACCTTTGCCAACGTGGAGAAAGCCTGGGCCTACCAGCAGGATCAGCTGCCCACCACGCACCCGATTTCCACGGATGCCTCCGATATTGAGACCGTGGAGCAGAACTTCGACGGCATCACCTACGCCAAGGGGGCCTCGGTGCTCAAGCAGCTGCAGGCCTACGTGGGCCGTGAGAACTTCTTCGCCGGGGTGCGCCGCCACTTCCAGGAGCACCAGTGGTCGAACGCCACGTTCGGGGATCTGCTGCGCCACTTGGAGGAGGCCTCGGGCCGCGACCTGTCCTTCTGGGCGCAGCAGTGGTTGAAGACTTCAGGAGTCAACACGCTGGGCATGGCATTGGCGACGGACGAGTCCGGCACCATTACTCAGGCCTATCTCACCCAGCGCGGCGATACTCTGCGCACGCACCGCGTCGCTGTCGGCGTCTACGCCCTGCAGGGTGAGAAGGTGGTGCGCACCGAGCGCATCGAGATGGATATCGATGGCGCTTCCACCGAGATTCCGGAACTCATCGGCCGCAAGCAGGCGGACATCGACTTCGTGCTGCCTAACGACGATGACCTGACATACTGCCTCATCGAGCTGGATGCGGGTTCCCTGCAGTTCCTGTTGGAGAATATCGACAAGTTCGAAGATCCCATGGCCCGCACTCTGTGTTGGTCCACCGCGTGGGAAATGACCCGTGCGGGCTCGATGCGCGCCCGCGATTTCGTGGCGCTCGTGGCCCGCGGTGCGGCGGCGGAGACCGAGCTCGCCGTGCTGGAGCGCATCCTCTCCCAGGCCGCTATGGCCCAGTCCACCTACGCCGACCCGGAGTGGGCAAAGGAGGACACACAGCTTGCCGACGCCCTCCTTGACGGCGCCCGCTCCGAAAACGCCGAGCGCTCCATCGTCTTCACCCAGGCGCTGGCCGGCATCAAGCTTCACGACGCCTCCCGCGCCTTCTTCCAGGAGCTCCTTAAGACCTCCTCGGATGCGGGCCTGCGCTGGAAGGCGCTCACCGCGCTCATCGCCGATGGCTCGCTTGCCGACGTCACCGGCCCCGAGGCCGCCGGCGCCGCCATGACGGCGGTGGCTGAGGAACTCAAGCGCGATAACACCGCGACGGGCTACCAGGCCTCACTTAAAGCGTTGGCCGCGGTTAATACCGAGGACAACAAGCGCGCGGTGTGGGACGAGATTGTCGCCGGTGAACTGGGCAACCGCGACTTGGAGTCGAAGCTAGCGGGCCTGACTTTCGTGGGTTCCGATGAACTCCTGCCGAGTGCTGAGTTCTTCGACGTGGCGGAAAAGATTTGGTCCGCGCAGTCCAACGAGATTGCCTTGACCACGGTGACCGGGTTGTTCCCGCGCTGGGATGTCAGCCAGGAGACCCTCGACCGCGCCGACGAGTTCCTCTCCCGCGACCTGGCCGGTGGCCTGCGCCGCGCCGTGACCGAGCAACGTGACCGCCTCGCCCGCGCCCTGCGCAACCGCGCCGTCGACCGCGGTTAACACCGCGTCTAGCCCCTCCCCTGAGGGGCTTTTCTCGTTCCAACTCCACGCCCGCCACGCGCGGCCATGACCAAACCGCACTCCTCACCATGCCAGCGCCGCGCGCCGATGAGGCCTGCGTTCGCCCCGCACCGTTCCAGCGACTTATCCCCTGTTGCACGTTCACCACACCACCTGAGCTGGTTGTTTGTTCCTCCGGTTGCGGGGTGCAGAGACCTGTTTTAGTCTCTGTGCCCATGGGGGATATCGAAACCTACCTCCGCCTTCGCAACTCGGGGATTGCGCTGGTGGAGCATATACCTGGCTCACCCGATGAGCTCCGCGCGCTCGGCGCCGACCCAGCCGATGCTGCCGAGCTGTCACAGCTACACCAGGTGTACTTCGGCCCCACCCGCTATACGGGCAAGCAAAAGAAGGCACGTGCAGCCGCCCTTGCCCAACGCCACAGCCTGGGCACCCTCACACTCATCGAAACCTACGTTTCAAAAGTAAAGAAAACCCTCGACGCCTGGAACCTCAGAACAAGACTCGCCGCCACACCCGCACACCGCATCCGCCAGGTCGCCACCGCACGGCTTAAAGAACTCACACGTAAAAGAACCGCCAAACCAGGCGTACGCATCACCTACAGAGCCGAAGGGCCTAACACGCTCTCCATTACTGACGATGCCACCACGATTGCCAACATGCGCGCAGTCCTTGAATCCACCAACACCGACCTGCTTCAAGCCGCCAACGACGTCTTCTTCAACCAAGAAACAGCCGGCACCAAGCCTTCCGTGCGCACCCAAGTCATCGTCACGTTGAACGAACTCGACCAGATCATCAACGGCGACGGCGACGAGATCGAGCTCAACCTGACCAACGGTGGGCGCATGACAGGGGCGGAATTCCTCACCCACAAGTTTGCCGAAATCGGCTACGCCACCATCGTGCACCCTGTCGAAGGCCCCATTAACACCTGGCGGCTCGAGCGCAGAGCAAACTTCAACCAACGCCTTACCCTGCACGCTGAGTTTCAGACGTGTTCTAGGCCTGGGTGTAATAAGCCAGCTGATTACTGCCAAATCCATCACCTCATCCCTTGGCAGGCTGGTGGCTACACCAACATCAAGAACCTGACGTTTTTGTGCGCCTACCACAACGGCATTAATGACGATGACCCTTTAAGGCCTACCGGGCGCGGCTACATGTACCGCTTGAACACCGGAGTCAGCTTCATCCCACCCTGGGGCACACCAATTACCGCAATGCCCGAATACCAAGAAGCCATCGCCAGACTCAACGCCGAGAAAGCAGCCACA
>NZ_KV827691.1:58007-114040 GCF_001836165.1 Corynebacterium sp. HMSC036D02
CAGACTCAACGCCGAGAAAGCAGCCACAAAGACACAAGCCACAGCGCCAGCCCAACCCCCGGACCCACCACCCGACAGCAGCTAACCCCCAACCACTCGAAGCCCAGAAAAGGAAAAGCGCCGGTAACCTGCAACAAAGGCGCTCCCGATAGAAGAACCCGTCAGACAAAGCCATGCTGACGGGCATATCGGCGATCCCAGGTTGCGCTTCACTCGACGCCGGATGCAGCAGGAGCAGCCACGGAAGAACCCCTTAAGCCCTTAAAGAACGAAACCCGCCAACCCGATGGTGGTTGGCGGGTTGCCTGGCGTGCGCATTCGCATTTCCGGGCGAGGCAGAACGCATGGAGCCCTCGCTGGTTTCTAGTCGAGGGTCGGCGTGGGGTCCTCGCCGATGACTACCTCCACCGTGACCGCATCAGGGCGCAGGGTCTCCTCCAGCTGAGCGGCCACGACGCCGCTCTCCGCCTTGACGGTTCGTGTAATGCGCAAGACCGGTTGGTTGCGTCCCACGCCCAATGCTTTCTGTTCCTCCGTGCGCGCGGTGGCAGCCACGAGGGAATCCCGCTTAAAAACGGGTGCCAAGTCAAGCTCCGTCAATAACTCAGTCAGCGGCTTCTGGACGTCCTCTTCCGTGAGGTCCGGGGCCAAGGCCTGCGGGATAAAAAGGGTTGAGACCATGATGGGCGAGTCCTCGGTCAACTGCACCGTACGGCACTCCCACACGGAATCGCCCTCCTCAATCCCGAAGGCGGAGGCAAGGTGACCTGGGGCATCAATAGTCAACAACGACAGCACCCGCACCTCAACATCGAGGTCATGCTCACGCAGCTGGTCGAGGGCGCTTCGCCCACTCGTCAGGCTCAACGTCGGCGGGGTGGCACGCACGAAGGTGCCACCGGTGCGCCCGCGCTTGCGGTCGATAAGTCCCTCGATCTGGACGATGTCCAAGGCGTGGCGCACCGTCATGCGCGCCACCTTGTATTCCTGGACTAATTCCCGCTCCGTGGGGAAGCGATCACCCGGCTTCAGTTCGCCGGATTCAATCTTGCTCCGCAGCGAATCCGCGATCACCAAATAGGCGGGGCGGCGGCGTTGATAGGTGGACACGTCTCATAACTGTACCGTGTGCTGGGTTTTTCGCATCTTGAGCGAAAACTCGCCACCTACTTGCGCTGGTTCAGCTCAATGCGTGGGCGCACGCGGATCTCAGTGAGCTGCGTCGTCGGCCCAGCATCAACGGTGGCGCGAATAGCCTTCGCCACCTCCACAGGGGCGATGACGTGCTCCGGGTTATAGTCCTGCAGTCCCTGCAACATCGGGGTATCCGTCGGGCCCGGCGCGACGGTGGAAACGCGGATGCCGAGCTCGCCGAGGCGGAGACCGTCGGCAAGCGCGTACAAAGCGTGCTTCGTAGCAGCATAAATGACATTGTCGCCGTAGGAGTGGATGCCGGCGCCGGAGTTGATGAACACCGCAAGCCCTTCCGCTGCGCGCAGCGCAGGCAGCAGCTGGCGGGTCAGCTCTGCCGGAACGTGCACGTTGAGGTCCATCTGCGCGCGCCAATCCTCAGGGCTAGCGCTTTCTACCGAGTGCTTGTCCGCCCTAGCCGCCGCATGCACGAGCACGTCCACGCGCTCCAGCGAAGCCAGCTCGGTGGGAAGCGCGGTGCCGTCGAGCAGCGACAGCAGGTCGATTTCCACCGGCACGATGTTCTCCGCCTCCGGCAGCTCCCCGGCTCGCCGACCCAGTGCATACACGCGGTGGTCTCGGGCAAGGTCCTTGATGATCTCCACGCCCATTCCACCGGTTGCCCCGGTCACAACAGCAGTCTTCACCATGATTATTCCTCCTTCGTTTAGCGGAAGCGCTTCGGCACATCGGGCTCCCCCAGCGTCAGCATCAGGCGGTTTGCCCAGTTGAAGAACGCGGAGGAGTTGATGACGTCGATGATTGCCAGCGTATCGAAACCGGCTTCGCGGAGACCAGACACGTGGGAGGCGCCAAACGCAAAGGGAGACTCGGTCAGGGCCAGGGCGGCATCACGGATGACGGACCACTGCGCCGAGCCCAGGTCAGCGGAAACGCCTTCCTCGAGCAAACGGTCAATCGCCGCGGCGTCACCGCCCTCTTCCTTCGCGCGCTGCTGGTGCACCGACGCGCAGTACTCGCAACCGTTCAGGCGCGAGACCACCGTGGCGGCCAGCTCACGCTCGGCGCGGCCGAGGCCGCCGTCGGTGTTGTAGAAGATGTCCAGGTCCGTGAGCGTGCGAGCCTTGAGCGCTGCCGGGTCGCGGGCGAGCAGGCGGAAGTACTCCATATCGATGCGCTCGGGCTTAATCAGCGCATCGCGCTGCGCGTCTGTGAACTCCTCCTTCGGCTGCGGCGGCACCCAGGGCTTCCAGCCCAGCGAGTGCGCCACGAAGCCCTGCGGCTTGACGACGTCCGGCACCAACGTCCCCTCCCCCGGCACCCACTCCGGGGTCTGGGTGGGACGCGGCGCCTCAGTCACGGGCGCGGGCTGCGCGGTACCGGCCAGCACAGACAAGCCGTGCGCCACGCGCAGCTGGAAGGACAGGAAGCTGATGAGCTGTGCCAGCGTCACGATGTCATCGTTGGACCACCCGGCCGCCTGCAGGTGACCAATCGCGGCCGGGGAGGCGTCCTTGGGGTGGAAGACCAGAAGGTGGGCGAAGTCGAGGGCGGCGGCAAGGCGCGGGGAGCCGTCGAAAAGCACGAAGCCGCCATCGATATAGGGGCCGGTGGTGATGCCGCGCTCCACCGCGCGGGCAACTTCTGCAGCGAGCTCCTCCGATTCCTCCGCCAGCAAGTCGGAGTAAAAGTCGACGGCAGGCGCCGCCTGGTACACGCCCGCCACAAAGGTAGCGATGGCGTAGCGCTCCGCAAAGCTGAACGTGCCGGGCGCTGAAGGCTCGAGGAGCGCGACGAAGGAGGCCTGCGCGTTCTCCTTGGCTTCGGGCCGACGCTCGCGCAGCTGAGCGACGTCCCCTTCGACCCCCGCTACTAGGTTAATGATGTCTGCCATGATCTAATCCTTTCTTTTCCGGCCCCAGGCTACAGGCCCAGGTTGAGGTCGCCGGCGCGGTAACGCGAGCCGGGGATGGCCTCGATGAGCTTCCGGGTAAACGGTGACTGTGGGTTGCTAAAGACCTCGGCCGTGGGGCCGCATTCCACCTGCTGGCCCTTCGAGAGCACCGAGACAGTATCGGAGATCTGGTTGACCACCGCCAGGTCGTGCGAGATGAAAATGTAGGTCAGGCCAAGCTCCTCCTGGAGCCGGGAAAGCAGCCGCAGGATCTGGGCCTGCACGGTGACGTCGAGGGCGGAGACGGCCTCGTCGAGGATGACCAACTCGGGTTCCACAATCATGGCGCGCGCGATGGCCACGCGCTGGCGCTGACCGCCGGAGAGCTCGCGCGGGCGCCGGTCATAATAATCCGGGTTGAGAGCTACCAGGTCCAAGAACTCCTTGGCCTTTTCCTTGGCCGCGCTTGCACGCGTGCCCTTCAAATTCCGCAGCGGCTCCGCCACCGTCTGGCCAATCGTCTGCTTGGGGTCCAGCGAGCCATAAGGATTCTGGTAGACCAGCTGGATGTTGTTTCGCTCTTCGCGCAAGGCCTTACCGCGCAGGCCCACGATGTCGCGTCCGCCCACGGTGATGCTGCCGGAAGTCGGGGTGTTGAACATGGCGATGCTGCGCCCCGTCGTGGTCTTGCCGGAGCCGGACTCGCCCACGATGGCGTGGGTCGAGCCCTTGGCCACGGTGAAGGAGATGTTATCGACCGCAGTGAAATCACCGAAGCGCTGGGTCAGGCCTTCAACGCGCACCAAGGGTTCGCCAGTCGCCGCGCCGTGGGAAACAGAAGAAGCGCGTTCAGCGGTTGCACCAGCCTTCGCAGCGGCGCCGGTGGTTGCTGTGCTGGCGCCGGCGTCGGTGAGTGTGCGGGCGTCAGGCTTGGCGGTACTGCGTGGAGCGGATGTGCCGGCGTCGGCGACGGTGAGAGAGGGGGCGTCGGCAAGCAGGCGTTTGGTGTAGTCGTGGCGCGGGTTCGTCAGCACCGTGGCGGCCAGGCCCTCCTCGCGCAGCTGGCCGGACTCCATGACCACGACGCGGTCGGCGCGGTCACCGGCCACGGCGAGGTCGTGGGTAATGAAGAGGATGCCCATGCCGAGCTCCGCGCGCATATCGTCGAGGAGATCGAGGATGATCTTCTGCACGGTGACGTCGAGCGCGGAGGTGGGCTCATCGGCGATGATGAGGTCGGGCTCCAGCGCCACGGCGGCAGCAATGAGCACGCGCTGCTTCATGCCGCCGGACAGCTCGTGCGGGTACTGGTGATAGCGGCGCTCAGGGTCATCAATGCCGACGCGCTCCAGGAGTTCCAGTGCCTTAGCCTTGCGCTCGGCCGCGGTGCCGACCTTGTGGATGCGCAGCCCCTCCTCCACCGAGGCGCCGATGGTCTGCACCGGGTTGAGGGAGTTATTGGGGTCCTGCGGGATAAGCCCGATGCGCCGCCCCCGCAGCTCACGCCACTCGCGGCGGCGCAGCGAGGTGATATCGCGGCCATCGAAGGTGATGGTTCCGGCATCGATAGTGGCATTCGAGGGCAGCAAACCGATGGCTGCCATAGCGGAGGTGGTCTTGCCGGAGCCGGACTCGCCCACGATGGCGGTCATCTGTCCTGGGCGAACCTCGAGGTTAACGCCTTGCACGGCGGGAACGTCACCACCGGCGGTGGAATAGGACACGTTGAGGTCCCGCACGCGCAGCAGGGGCTGTGCTGCATTTTTTGTAACAGACATGTTAGGCCTCCACGGGGAAGTTTTGGGACAGGCGGTTGGCGGACATCACCACGGCGACCAGCGCGATGCCGGGCAGGATGATGAGCCACCATGCGGTGGCCATGAAGTCGCGGCCCTCGGCGATAATAAGCCCCCACTCCGGGGTGGGCGGCGGGGCGCCGTAGCCCAGGAAGCCGAGGATGGACAGCTGCAGGATAGCGGTACCGAATTGCAGCGTGGCCAGGGCAATCACAGGGGTGAGTGAGTTGGGAAGTACGTGGCGCAAGAGCACCGTGGCGTGGGTGGCACCGGCGCCGTATGCGGCCTCGATGTAGTCCGAGCTGGCCACGGTGATCACCTGGGAGCGGGCCAAACGGGCAAAGGTCGCCACGGATGTCGCACCGACGGCCACCGCCGCCTGCACCGAGCCGAAGCCCAGCACGATGATGATGGACAGCGACAACAAGATGCCGGGAATAGACAGCAGCACGTCGACCACGCGCATGAGGACGCCATCCACCGCTCCCCGCAAGGAACCGGCGAGCAGGCCGATGAGCGTGCCGACGACCAGGCCAACGGCCACGGCAATGAGCGCGCCGAGCAGCGACTGGCGGGCACCGTAGACGATGCGCGCGTAGAGGTCGCGCCCCACCGCATCCGTGCCCATGAGGTGGCCGGACTCCCCCGGCGGCAACAGGGCCACATCGGTGCCCGCATAGGGGTCAGCCGAGGTAAACAAGCTCGGGAAGAGTGCGGCCAGGAAAGCGATCACGAGGATCACGATGGCGATGAGGGAACCCGGCGCGAGCCACGGGTTGGAGGGGTGGCGGCGCGGCGCCCGTGTAGAACGCAGCGGTTTGGTGTGCGTCATGCTCATGAGCGCACCGTCCTTTCCGAAGTAGCGGCCGAGGTGGTGGCGGAATCTGTGCTGCGGCGGGCCGCACGCTCCGGGGTGCCGGCGCGCAGGCGCGGGTCCAGCACCGGGTAGAGCAAATCCACCACGAGGTTGATGATGATGTAAGAGGTGGCGGCGATGAGAACCACGGCCAGCAGAACCGGGGTATCGCGGTTCGCCACGGCCTGGGCCACCATGTAGCCCAAGCCGGTGCGACCAAAGACGGTCTCAGTCACCACGGCACCGCCGACGAGCTCACCGAAGAGCAAGCCCGCCATGGTCAAGGTGGGCAGCAGCGAATTGCGCAGGACGGTGCGCCAGAAGATCCAGGACTCCGAGGCGCCGCGTGCGCGCACCGCCTGGACGAAGGGCCGGGATTGTGTCTCATCGATGGAGCGGATCAACACCTGAATCAACGGCGCGGCCATGGGCACCGACAGCGTCAAGGTCGGCAGGATGAGGCCCTCCACGCTGCCGGGTTCGATGACCCGCACCCAGCCCAGCTGGAAGGAGAAGAACTGGATAAGCAGGATGGCAATCCAGAAACCTGGCAGCGAGACCATGAAGGAAGGCAGGCCTCGGAAGAAAGAACCGATGCCGCCGAGCCCCGGCAGTGTGGCCAGGAAGGCCACAAGCACGGCCACGATGAGCGCCAAGCCGATGGCGCAAGCGGCGAGGATGAGGGTGTGGGGAAGGGCGTCGGCAAGCAGCGTAGCTACCGGGGCACCCGACTGCGTGGAATTGCCAAAGTGCCCGGTGAGGAAGCCACCCAGGGAGGTGAAGTACTGCACCACGAGCGGCTTGTCGACGCCCATCTCCTCCCTGATGGCGTCAATCTCCGCCTGGGATAGGCCCAGAGCGGGGTCGCCGAAGCGCGACTGCACGGCATCCGACGGCAGCGCCGACAGGAGCAGGAAGGCCACGGTATAAGTAATGAGCAGCACGAGGAGGGCCTGCCCAATGCGGCTGAAAATCTGGCGAGTTGTCATTTATTTCTCCTCCTCATTCGACGCGGCCTCGATGCTGACCTCGTAGAACCAGGGGCGCGCCACCGATTCCGGGCTAAAGCCCGAAATTCCTGGCCGGACAGCATAAACCACCGGTTCCTCGAAGAGCGGAAGCACGTAGGCCTGCTCGGTGATGTAGTCCTGGACCTCTTCTGTGGCCTTGATGCGGCCTTCTTTGTCGGGGGTGTCGAGGACGGCGTCGAGAAGCTCCTGCAGGTGCGCGTCGATTGGGGTGCCCTCCGCGTCTTGGTTGAGGAAGGCGTCGCGGTTGTTGATGCCATAGAGCGAGGTGATGACGTCATAGTCGGCGCGGCCCACCATCGAGTGGTAGATCTGCACCTTGTCGACGTCCTTGGCATCGGCGTTCTGCGTGGCCTGGTCGCCGGCGTTGACTTGGATGCCGATGCCCAGCTCACCTAGCTGGTCCTGCACCATGGTCATGACTTCCTTAGAACGCGGCTGCGGCAAGGCGGTATTGGTGCGCAGGACGAGGCGCTCGCCGTCCTTGACGCGGATGCCGTCCGGCCCGGGTTCCCAGCCGGCCTCGTCGAGAAGCCGCTTGGACTCTTCGGGATCGAAGCCGTAGGCAGCGGACTGGTCCTTGTAGGCCAGGCCGGTCTTGGCCACCGTGGAGGCGGCCAGCGGGTAGGACTCGGAGAAGAGCACGCGGAGGATCTCCTCGCGGTCCACGCCGTGGATAATGGCCTCGCGCACGCGCTTGTCCTGCAGCAGCGGGTGGTCGAAGCGGAAGGCGAATTGGTTGTTCATGGAGTTGGTGCCGCGCGAGACGATGTCAACGCCTTGTTCTTTCAGCAGCGACTCCTGCGGGGCGGAGATCTGGCGGGCGATATCGGCCTGACCGGAGAGGATGGCGCCGGTGCGCACGGATTCCTCGGCGGCGAGGATGTAGTGGACGCCGTCGATCTCCGCGCGTCCTTGGTGCTTCACGGCCGGCGGGGCCCAGTCGTAGTCCTCGCGAGCCTTGAGCTTGAGGTCGGTACCGATTTCTTCCGATTCAACAACGAAGGGGCCGGAGCCAATGACGTTGACCGCGTTGCCGGGGCCAAAGCCCTCGTTGTCCAAGGCCAGCGTGGAATCGGAGAGCAGGCCGGCGTTGTAGGCGGAGGTGGCCTGGAGGAAGCCCGGGGACGGCTGGGTGAAGTAGAACTTCACGGTGTCCTCGTCCACGACCTCGCCGCGGTCGTAGTTGGCAATCTGCTCTGAGCTGGTCAGCGTGCGGGACTTATCGCCGCGCCCGAAGAGGTCGAAGTTGGCCACGACGTTCTCGGCGGTCAGCGGGGAGCCATCGGAGTAGGTGACGTCCGTGCGGATATTAAACGTGTATTCCGTGGCATCCGCGTTGACCTTGGGCATCTCCGTGGCGATCCACGGCGAGAGCTCGAGGGTCTCGGGGTCTTGGTACAGGAGGCGATCGGTCAGCTGGTTAACCACGCCGCCATTGGGGTAAAAGCCGGCGGCCGGCGGGTAGAGCGTGCGGAAGAACTGCGGCTCCAGGTAGGTGAGGACATTCTCCTCCCCGTCCGGCCGGTCCGCGGCGGAGCAGCCAGCTAAGGCGAGGGCTGCTGCCAGGGTGGCGGCGAGTGCGCGTAGGGTTTTCACGGTAATGCTTTCAGAGAGTAGATAGTCGGTTTGAATTGTGTCTACGGATTTAACACAACGCATACTGACCGGTATTATTCCACTAGACAGCACAGTCTAAAAGTTCGAGGTTGATTTACATGCCCTCCATCGCCATCGTCGGGGCCGGCCCGCGCGGCATCTCGCTGGTCGAGCGCCTCGCAGCCCACCTGCGCGCGACCCCCCTTAATTCACCCCTGCGCCTCCACATCATCGATGATGCCCCGCTGGGTGCTGGCCGCATTTGGGATACCGAGCAAACCCGCACGTTGTGCATGAACACGTTGGCCGGCGCGGTCACCCTGTTCACCGAGCCCAACTCCACCACCACCGCCCCGGTCCTCGAGGGCCCCATCCTCTACGAGTGGATCCAGCTCTTGCGCGGAGAGCGCCCCGACATCGCGCCTGCCAAGCTGGAGCTTTATGATTCCCACCCGCCGCGCGAGGAGCTCGCCGACTCTTTTGCCGAGGAACTGGCGCAGACCCGCCCGGAATCCAACCCCTCCCGCGCGCTCTACGGCGCCTATCTGGAGTGGGTTTTCGAGGTGGCGCTGGCTCAGCTGCCGGAGAACGTGGACGTCGTCCAGCACCGCGCCCGCGCGCTGTCCGTGGAGGAGCGCGGTGAGCAGGACGCCATCGAGCTTTCCGACGGCACCACCATCACCGCCGACGCCACCGTCCTGGCCTATGGCTGGCAGGTACCCGCGCTGAGCGAGTCCGAACGCCCCCTGGCGGAGGCTGCGCACTCGGACCTGCGTTGGGTGCGGCCAGACAACCCCGTCGAACAGCCGGTGTCTGCAGTCCCCGCAGGCGAGAAGGTCCTGGTCCGCGGCTTAGGCATGGGATTCTTTGATGTCATGGCGCTGCTCACCATCGACCGCGGTGGTGAGTTTGTGGAGGATCCCTCCACGCGCTCCGGGCTGCGCTACGAGCCCAGCGGTGAGGAGCCGCACTTCATCGTCTCCTCCGGCCGCGGCTACCCTTATATCCCGAAGTCGGAATACCACGCGCTGCCACCGAAGGCCGCGCTGACCCGCTTCCGCGCCGCAGTCGCCGCGCTTGATCCGGAGGCGGAGCTGGACTTTGGCACGCAGCTGCTGCCGCACATCCTGCGCGATGCCTACGCCGAGTACTACGAGAACCAGGCCCGTGTATCCCCTGATGCCCTGCAGCGCCCGCTCGAGGATGTCCTCGCCACGATTGATGCCACCGCGGTGGATGCCGACGACCTGACAGGCATGGCGGACCAGCTGCGCGTCGCGCTCGAAGGCGCGTCGACTGAGCCGCTCGACCTAGCGCACTGGGCGCACCCGCTGGCGGATTTCAAGGGCACTGAAGCCACCGAGTACATCGCCGAAGGTTTGGCGCGCGATATCGTCGAGGCCGTCGCCGCCGCCGATTCCCCGCTGAAGTCCGCGCTGTGGGCCATCTCGGCCGCACGTAAGCCCTCCTCCATCGCCGGTTCGGAAGGCCGGATGACGTGGGAGTCCCGCACCAGCACCTACAAGGAGTTCATGGCCTTCGGGCAGATGGTGGGCTCCGGCCCGCCGCTCTTCCGCACCCGCCAGCTGCTCGCGCTTGTCGACGCCGGCCTCGTCACCTTCCTAGGCCAGCACCCCCAGCTGGAGATCGGTGATAAGTTCACGCTGCGCACCGCGCACGGCGAGGCTTCCTCCGCCTGGCTTATCGACGCCTGGATGCACTCCCCCGACGTCCGCCGCGCCGGCGATCCCCTTGCTGTGTCGCTCAACGGGCGTGTTCGCGCGTTCGTCGACCATGGTCAGGCCACCGGCTCGCCGGAAACAACATGGAACCGCCGCGTGGTCAACCCCGGCGGCACCGAGGACCCGCGCCTGCACATCGTCGGTATCCCCACCTATTCGCAGTGGCCGGATACCACCATCTCCCCCATGCCGGGCACGGATCCGCTCATGCTACAGGAGACCGACCGCACGGCCGGATCCCTCCTCAGCACCCTCTAGCCGCCGCGTGGCCCCGCCTCACTTCTCGGGGCCACGAGCTAGTTACGGCCGACTGTCAAAGACCCGTCGGAGGTCCGCAACGCGGTTATCGAGTGGAGGGACCAAATTCTTCACATTGAGGTGCGCGTTCTGCCCTTTGAACTCCCATACGTGACCCGTAAACGCCGCAAGGATTGCGTCCTTTTCAACTTCGAGAGAAGGGTTCGCGTCGATAAAAGCCCCGATAACATCTCGCCATAGCTGCGGGTCACGGGCACAAATAATGTAGCCGTGCTCAGCCTCTTTGAGGAAGGCGATGAGGCATCTAAACACGAGCTCCTGAGACGGTAGAACAAGTCCGTTCTTGTTGTTGCTTTCGATGACCTTGGGGATGTCACCAGACGCTTTGGTCCTGTAGGGGAACATCTCCATGCGCACGATGTCTCCTGCTCGCTCACCCGATTCGGAACGCTCCGGAATGACCTCATTCCACGAAACAGGCTCTTTTTCTTCACAGTCATCGAAGAGGTAAAAGCGTGCGCGATCGAAATACCAGCCTTTGTCATCTGCAATGTCCCAGGGCAAGCGAGCGTTGTCGACGTCATTCGAGAACAGCGCCGCGACATTGCCTTGATCCCTGATGAAGGGAGTAAATGCCTCTCCCCCATCTTTTTTATTTGGTACGCCCTCCATTCCTTCACGTGCCAGCCTGATGACGTCATTTCCGCCATATGCTGGATTCTTTAGCAGCCACAAAATACGGATATGCTGGATGCCGCCATCTAGCTTCACCGACAAAGATTCCGGAACGGTTCGCGTAAGGCGCGCGGCACTCTCCGCAGCCTCCGCGCTAAATGCCTCCTTGATTGCCTCGGCGCTCTCCTCGATGCGCTCATCCTTAAATTCAGCACTAATGCGCTTCTTAAGGGCATCAGAAGGAGCGAAGACCGCGCCACAGAGATACTCCTTGAACGTTGGCTCTTCGCGGTTAAAACTGTCGCCGTTGAGGGCATCTGAGTTCCACCCAGCGAAGGTGGCAAAGTCCTGCTCGTGCATGCAGGACTTCAGGAAAGCTTCCACGTCTTCGCCTTTCGACGCAACGGTGGCCTGCGGGTACTCAGGGTGGGTTCCTTGAAGGAATTGAATGAACTCCTCGGTAGGTTCATCGGAACCGTTCGCAAATGGAACTGGAATCGCGTCGAAGTATGAGGCCCAGAACTCTCGTGCTGCGTCCACCTCATCGCTGAAGGACCTCAGCGGTTGTGCCGTATCTGTCATAGTGAGTCTCCTACAAGGTTGCTAGTGAAGGGCGTCGAGCGCCTGCTCCAGGTCCGTGAGTAGGTCATTGATGGACTCGATACCCACGGAAATGCGCACGAGGTCTGCTGGTGGGACGAGCTCGGAGCCCTCCGCGGAGATATGCGTCATGTTCTGCGGGTGTTCGATGAGAGACTCCACGCCGCCGAGGGACTCCGCAAGCGAGATGAGCTTGGTGTTGAGGCAAATCTGGCGGGCATGCTCCTCGCTGTGGAAGCGCACGGACATCATTCCCCCGAAGCCGCGCATCTGCTTTTTCGCCAGCTCGTGGCCCGGGTGCGAGGGCAGGCCTGGGTAAAGAACCTGCTTGACCTCTGGGCGGGACTCCAAGAACTCAGCCACAGCCTGCGCATTGGAACAGTGGCGATCCATGCGGACCTCCAAGGTCTTGATGCCGCGGGCGGTGAGGTAGGCGTCGAAAGGTGAGGACACCGCACCGACATTGCCTTGAAAGTACAGCAGGCGCTCATCCATCTCCGCGGAGTTGGTCACGACCGCGCCGCCCAGCACATCCGAGTGGCCGCCCAGGTACTTTGTGGTGGAGTGCAGGACGTGATCCGCGCCCAACTCCAAAGGGTTCTGCAGGTAGGGCGTGGCGAAGGTGTTGTCGACGACGATCTGGGCGTCGCCAGCCGCCTTGACTGCCTTAGCGACCGCAGCGATATCCGTGATTGTCGTCGCTGGGTTGGTCGGGGTCTCCAACCAGATCAGCTTGGTGTTGTCCTTCAGCGCCGCCTGCACCGCCTCAGTATCGGCGGTATTGACGATGGACAGCTCGATGCCCCACTCACCGTAATCATGATGCAGGAGACGGTACATGCCGCCGTAGGCATCGTTGCCGAGGATGACGTGGTCACCAGGGCGCACGATGATACGGATGAGGGTATCGACGGCCGCCATACCCGTGGCAAAACAGCGGGCGTACTCGGCGTTCTCTAGTGCGGCGAGAGTTTTCTCCAGAGAATGAACGGTGGGGTTGGCCACGCGCCCGTACTCATAGCCGCCGCGCAACTGCGCGAGGCCGTCCTGTTGGTACGTCGTGGAGGCGTAGATCGGTACGTTGATGGATCCCATGTAGGGATCCGGCTGGTAACCGGCATGGATGGAACGGGAGGAAAAGCCAAGAGTGCGGTTGTCAGTCATGAGGCACAATTCTAGACCAAGCTGTTCAGTTGTGAGAAAGACTGGCTTTTTATATTCAAATCCCTTCCCTACTATCGGTAGGCGTCAGTCGTGAGCGATAGTAGAAAGGACACACATGACCAGACCTACCGCATACCTCAGCGCTTCCGCCGAGCAGACCAACGGGGCCGTCGACGCGGTTACCAGCTGGTGGCAGACAGAAAACATGCAGTCCTGGCTCATCGACAAACCCATCGGCATCGCGCTCATCCTCATCGTCGCTGTCATCGGCAGCTGGCTGCTGCGCCGGCTTATTACCAAGCTGGCAGATAACAGCATCAAGAAGGGCAAGCTCAGCTCGCCGCTCTCTCCGCGCAAAGCTCACCGAACAACCGACAAGGTCCTCGAGCAAACGCAAGAGGCCCGGCGCACCTCCCGCATTCAGACTCTCGCCGGCGTCGGCCGCTCCGCGGTCGCTATTTTTGTTTGGGTCTGGGCAGCGCTGGCCATCTTGGACAAGCTCGGCGTCAACGTCGCCCCGCTTGTAGCATCTGCCGGCGTGGTTGGCGTCGCCTTAGGTTTCGGCGCACAAGCTTTGGTCAAGGACTTCCTTTCCGGCATCTTCATGCTCATGGAAGATCAGTACGGTATCGGCGATACCATCGATCTCGGCAACGGGGTCTTCGGCGATGTAGAGTCCATCTCCCTGCGCATCACCACGGTCCGCGATATTGATGGCGCTCTGTGGTACGTCCGCAATGGCGAAATCTTGCAAGTAGCCAACCACTCCGACCGCTACTCCGTAGCCCGCGTCCAGGTCCCGATTGCGCTGAGCAACGACCCCACCCGCGCAGTCGACGTCATCACCTCCGCAGCTGAAGACGCCGCCCGTGACTCCGAGATCAAGGACTTTATCCTGGCCAAGCCCACGGTCAATGGCATGTCCGGCCTGGAAGTTGACCACATGTCCTACCGCGTTTCCGTCAAGACGCTACCGGGCAAGCAATGGGATGTGCAGCGCGCGATGCAGGCGAAAATCCTCACCGCCATGCATACGGAAGGGATCACCACCCCCTATCCACGAGGGATGGCTATCTTTGATCTGGAAGAACCTGGCCTGACGCGAAAGGAAGATTAGGCGTGCAAGCAACAAGCGTGTACGAAGCCGTCGGTGGAATGGAGACCTTTGAGAAACTCGTCGACGGTTTCTACGCCCAGGTGCGCAACGATGATCTCATCGGCCCGATGTACCCGGACGATGACTGGGAGGGCGCGCAGCAGCGCCTGACCTGGTTCCTCGTGCAGTATTGGGGAGGACCCCAGCTCTTTTCCGAGCAGCGCGGCCACCCGCGCCTGCGCATGCGCCATGCGCCCTATCCCATCGACATGGCCGCCCACGATCGCTGGCTCGAGCTCATGGGCAACTCCTTGGCGCAGATCGACGAGGAGACCATCCCGCCGGCCTATCGCGCCATGATTTGGGACCACATGGAGCGAGTGGCAGCGATGCTCATCAACCGCGCGCCCTAAGTAGGGCTATAGCAAAGTTGAATATAGCTCTGGGGCCTCCGGGAGGGCTCTGATACTGTTCGCCTAATAGAAATTAGCTCCGACTCGAACTTTAAAAATGACCAACCTCTCACTCTCCCCAGGACTATCCGCCCCTTCGCTGCCACGCAGGACACGCAATATTCGCTATACAGGCGTCTTTCTAGGCATTGTGCTGGCATCCTTGTCCTACTTTGCGATGCCGCAATCTGCGGGTTTCGATGCCCGCGTCACCGCTGCGATCGTCGTCCTCATGGGCACCTGGTGGATAACCGAGGCCCTGCCTCTCGCCGTCACCGCGATGGTTCCGCTGGTCGCCTTCCCCGCCTTAGGTACAGCCGACATGAAAGATGTTGCTGCGTCCTATTCTGCGCAAATCATCTTCTTGTTCCTTGGCGGGTTCCTCCTCGCCCTCGGCATCCAACGCTGGAACCTGCACCGACGCATCGCGCTCGTCATTGTTCTCCTCGTGGGAACAAAACCCGATCACCTCATTCTCGGAATGATGCTCGCCACCGCAGCTTTAGGCATGTGGGTGTCCAATACCGCAACGGCTCTCATGATGATTCCGCTGGGCGCGTCCCTCGTGACACTAATTAAAGAACGAAGCGGCACGACGAACGTCTCGAATTTCAGCGCCGGCCTTCTGCTTGGCATCGCCTTTGCCGCAACCATCTCCGCTTTCGGAACGATTATTGCCTCCCCAGGAAATGCCTTTGTGGTCGGCTACCTCAACGACGCCATCGGGACAACCATCACCTTCCCGCAGTGGATGATTTTCGGAACTCCCCTGGCACTTGGGTTTACGTTTCTGGGTTGGTTCATCATCACCAAGGTTGTGTGGAAGCCCGAAATCGAGGACATCCCCGGTGGCCGGGAACTGTTCCAGAAAGAACTTGCTGCGCTGGGCAAGATGAGTTTCGGGGAATGCCTCATCGCCATCATCTTTGGTGTAACCGCGCTCGCGTGGATGTTTGTGTCGCTCATTTTCAAAGACACCTGGGCCACTGATGCCGTCATCGCGATGATTGCCGGAATGTCCCTGTTCATCATCCCTGGACGGCCACGCGACGGGGTCATGCTCATGGATTGGGAAACCGCGCGCGATGTCCCATGGGGCACGCTTCTCCTCTTCGGCGGCGGCCTAGCGCTGTCCGGCCAGATCACCAACAGTGGACTCGATAAATGGATCGGCGAAGCCTTCTCCGGTTTAACCGCCCTGCCCTTCTGGGTAGCTCTTGCGCTTATCGTCCTCATCGTTATTCTGACGACAGAGATCACGAGTTCTATGGCCACGATTGCAACGTTCGTGCCTATCGTCGTCGGGCTTTCCCAGGCCCTAGGCTACGACCCGCTGCTCATGGCCATCGTTGTCACTCAGGCCTGCCAGTGCGCATTTATGCTGCCTGTTGCCTCTGCCCCGAACGCCATTGCGTTCGGAACCGGGGCCGTCAATATCCGTCAGATGGTCATCACCGGAATTTGGTTCAACGCCATCGGCTTCGTGTTGGTCTACGCTGTGGCCTTCACGTTGCTGCCGATAGCGCTCAACCTTTAAAGCCCGAAGGCGTCCTTTACTGGCTGGGACACCAGCTCTCCCCCACGCGTCATGAGTCCATCAGCTAGGCCCGGGAAGCGCTCAACCGCACCATCGAAACCATCAGCAGCCAGCGCGCGCATATAGGGCAGAGTGGCAGAGCCCAGCGCCCGGGCAGACGTATTCGCCACCGCGCCCGGCATGTTAGCCACGCAGTAGAAGATGGTGTCGTGCACCTTAAAGGTGGGCTCGTCGTGCGAGGTCTTGTGGGAGTTCTCGAAGCAGCCGCCTTGGTCAATGGCAACGTCGACAAGCACGGCGCCCTTCTTCATCCGCTTGACCACATCCTCGCGCACCAACTTCGGGGCCGCAGCACCTGGAACAAGCACCGCGCCGATGACCAGGTCCGCCTCCAGCAACTCTTCCTCCAGTGCCGATGGATCCGACACGATGGTGCGCACGCTGCCTTGATACTGCTCATCAAAGCGCTGCAGCACGTGCGGATCAAGGTCCAGCACCGTCACCTCGCCGCGCAGGCCATGCGCCATCGCGACTGCCGACGCCCCCACCTGGCCACCACCGATGACGACGACGCGAGCCGGCCGCGTACCTGGTACACCGGCGACCAGCAAACCGCGCCCGCCTTCGGTAGAGAGCAGGTGATGTGCGCCCTCGATTACTGCAAGACGACCAGCCACCTGGGACATCGGGGTCAGCAGTGGCAAGGTGCCGTGAGAGTCGGTCACGGTTTCATAGGCTACGGCCGTCGTACCTGAGTTCATCAGGGCATCCGTCAACGGCCGGTCCGCGGCTAGGTGCAGGTAGGTAAACAGCAGCAGATCCTCGCGCAAGTAGCCATACTCAGACTCCAGCGGTTCCTTGACCTTGACCACCATCTCCGCGGCCCATGCCTCCGCGGCAGTGGGAACGATGGTCGCGCCGGCGGCCTGATACTCGGAGTCAGGGAAGGAGGCACCTTCCCCCGCCATGGTCTCAACCAGAACCTCATGGCCGTCTTTAATCAGCGTGTCCGCCGCGCTCGGGGTCAGCGCGACGCGGTTTTCGTTGTTCATTATTTCTTTGGGTACGCCAATACGCATGATTCGAGCCATCTCCTTTTGCTGAAGAAATAGAATTCAACCCCTTTAGGGTAACGCAGATCACCCCTTTTGTGTGCCGTCTCGGCCCGACCAAATCCAAGGTAGGTATAGCGCCCTGCGGCAGGCGTAGCGCTATTTATACATAACCCCGCCGTGGACGGTCGCCGTGGGCGCCGCACTGGCGGGGTACACATTGCTTTAGCAACCTTTAGAACAAGGACAGCCGCGTCGAATGGTAGACGCTGCCATAAGGCGCATCGAGGCGCACCCAACGCCCCTTGCCCGCCACGCGAAGGTGGCGGGGGATCTCCAGTGAGGCGGCAAAGCCCGGGATGAGGCCCAAGCTCGTGCAGGCAAAGATCATCCGCATGGGAATCTCCACCTGAGTCTCCGCATCATTCACGGTGAGCACCGTCTGATTCAACAGGCTCTTCGGAGGCCCCATCGGCCCGGAGAATTGGCGGGCCAACTGGCGACCCTTGTCCGCGAGTTCACGGACAACGTCAACCGGCAGCGAGTCGATCTCCCGAAAGCCCTTTTCCGGCGGCAAGGCCCCCGGCCAGGACGGATCGCGCGCTGGGCCTAAATCAAGTTCCACGCCTCCTTCGTGGCCGAGGGAGTCGGGGGCGGTGTGGAGGGCGTCGAGAAGCGCCTGCGCCGATACCACGGCACCGTCGCGGCCCACGGTCCCCTCGCAACGCCGCGCCACGACAACGTCGAACGGCGTGGTCACAAAGACCTCAGCCTGGTTGGTGTCGTACTGACGCAGGCGCACCGCGGCGGATGCATCCAGCCCCGTCGCGCGGGAGAGGAGGGCGCGAAGCCCTACCCCACCGCTGCGCAGTGTCAGAGTTTCGCGCTCCATTACTGCTGCTCAAGCTCGACGACGGCGTGCTCCAAGATAATGTTGCGCTCCTGCTCAGAGACCTCCCGTGGCATCTGAGTAGCCGGGTCAATGGTGACCTGCACGCAATCAATGACGCAGGCTACTTGGCCCTGCGCATCCTTGATCGTCTGGCGAGTGGTGAAAGACGTGGTGCCGAGGCGCACCACCGTGGTTTCCACCGTCACCGTTCCATGGCGTCCATCCCATTTGATGGGGCGGACATAGTCCGCTTCGATGTGGCGAACGAAAGCCACCATGTTGACGCCGCGAGCGTAGAAGTGGTGCATGGCAAAAGCCAAGCGCGCCTCCTGCGCCAGCTCAATGAAGTTGGCATTCATCATGTGGCCGTACATGTCGAAGTCCGACCAGCGCACGCCCACGGTAAGCGCGTGGACGTTGTCCTTGGTCTTCTCCGACACAACATTCTGAGCGGACATTCCAGGTTCCTTCCGGAGTTCGTGCTTTAACGCTAGGGACTAATGGCCTAGCGGCTGAGCTTACGGTGGGTAACGCGGGACGGGCGTGCAGCCTCCTCGCCGAGGCGCTCAACCTTGTTCTTCTCGTAGTCACCGAAGTTACCCTCGAACCAGAACCACTGGCCTTCTGCGACGTTGCCCTCCCACGCCAAGATGTGGGTACAGGTGCGGTCGAGGAACCAGCGATCGTGGGAGATGACCACGGCACAGCCAGGGAACTTCTCCAGGGCGTTTTCCAGGGAACCCAGGGTTTCCACGTCCAAGTCGTTGGTCGGCTCATCGAGGAGGATCAGGTTGCCGCCCTCTTTCAGGGTCAGGGCCAGGTTCAGGCGGTTACGCTCACCACCGGAGAGAACCTTGGAAGGCTTTTGCTGGTCAGCACCCTTGAAACCGAAAGCGGAGAGGTAGGCGCGGGACGGCATCTCGTTCTGACCAACGTGGATGTAATCCAGCCCATCGGAGACAACCTCCCACACGGTGGCCTCCGGGTCGATGTTCTCGCGGCCCTGGTCAACATAAGACAGCTTGACGGTCTCGCCGACGTCGACGGAACCGGAATCCGGCTGCTCCAATCCCACGATGGTCTTGAACAGGGTGGACTTACCCACACCGTTCGGGCCGATGACACCGACGATGCCGTTGCGCGGCAAGGTGAAGGAAAGATCCTTGATGAGGACGCGGCCGTCGAAGCCCTTGGTCAGGTTCTTGACCTCCACGACCTTGTTGCCCAGGCGCGGCGGAGTCGGAATCTGAATCTCTTCGAAGTCGAGCTTCTTGTACTGCTCGGCCTCCGCAGCCATTTCCTCGTAGCGCTGGAGACGGGCTTTGTTCTTGGCCTGGCGGGCCTTCGCACCGGAGCGAACCCAGGCGAGCTCGTCCTTGAGGCGCTTCTGCAGCTTCTTGTCCTTAGCGCCAGCAATCTCGAGACGCTCGGCCTTCTTCTCCAGGTAGGTGGAGTAGTTGCCCTCGTAGGGGTAGAGCTTGCCGCGGTCAACCTCACAGATCCAGCCCGCGACGTGGTCGAGGAAGTAGCGGTCGTGGGTCACGGCAAGGACCGCACCCGGGTAGGTCTCGAGGTGCTTCTCCAGCCACTGGACGGACTCGGCGTCCAGGTGGTTAGTAGGCTCGTCCAGCAGCAGCAAGTCCGGCTCACTCAGCAGCAGCTTGGCCAGCGCAACGCGGCGGCGCTCACCACCGGAAAGGTTGGTCACCGGGTCATCGGACGGCGGGCAGCGCAGCGCTTCCATGGCCTGCTCGATCTTGGAATCCACTTCCCAGGCATCGGCGGCATCCAGCTCCTCCTGGAGCTTGCCCATCTCCTCCATGAGCTCATCGGAGTAGTTGGTGGCCATCTCTTCAGCAATCTCTTCGAAGCGCTGCTTCTTCTGGAAGATTTCTCCGAGGCCCTCTTCGACGTTCTGACGGACCGTCTTTTCCTCGTTAAGCGGCGGCTCCTGGAGGAGGATGCCGACGGTCTTGCCCGGATCGATGAAAGCCTCGCCGTTGGAAGGCTGATCCAGTCCGGCCATAATCTTCAGGATCGAGGACTTACCTGCACCGTTGGGGCCCACGACGCCAATCTTGGCGCCCGGGTAGAAAGCCATGGTGACGTTGTCCAAAATAACCTTGTCACCGATGGCCTTACGCACGTTTTTCATCGTGTAGATGAATTCGCCCATGTTTCACCCTTTGCTTCTGTCAGGATTGGTAAATAACAGTACAAAGACTACATGACATGGGTGGCGGTAGTCCTTTGTCCTTAGACCATCGCTTCTTCTGGCTCCGGTTCAAGGTATGGCTCAGCGCCGGACTGCGCTTGCTGACGGTCCGCCGCGGTGTCCTGCGGAGTATCTCCCGGCCGCAATGCAGCTGGCATTGCTTCTTCCGTTGGGTTCCCCGAGCCTTCTGTGTTCTCTGTGTTCTGCGCATCCCCTGCGTTCTGTGTATCGCTCGGCGGTGCCGTGTAGTCCACGTCCAGCGCCGGCGGGTTCTCCCCTAGCCAGAGGGCTTCGCTGCCCTCCTCACCGTAGGAGGTACCAATCTTGGTTGAAGTGATGCAGAAGCGGTTGAGGTCTAGGCCCACGTGAGCAATCTTGATGAAGGTCCTAGAGCGCGTAGCTCCGTTCTTATCCTCCCATCGGTCCGTCACAATGGAGCCCATAACGAAGACTGGCATGCCCTTATACAGGGATTTCTTCACGTTGATGGCGCACTGACCCCACACTTCACCATCGATAAAGTTGAGGTCCAGCTCCCGCCACACGGTTTTGCCCTCCTCGTCTTTCTCCGGAACGCTGCGGGAAGAAGCGATACGGATGCGGGCCTTATACATGGTGTCGCTGATTTTGGTCAGGTGCGGGTTGTGGGTCAGGCGTCCTGTAATGGAGATTGGGTATTGAGACATTGCGTGATTCCTTTGCTGGTCATGGCTCGTGGCTTTCTTGAGGTTAAGGAAGCGATGCGCCTCCCTTACCTCGCATCTTTGCCACCAAGAACAGCACTCGCAATGACTGCGCCGCCAACCTGTGGATAACTTGTTGCAAGCGTCAACAAAAAATCTATTTACCCAGGCAGACGTCCTCTTTTCGCCACGCCGGGTACGCCACATTCCTAGTGCTGACGGAAGCTCGACTCGTCGCCTTCCCCCATCTGCTTGAGCATGGCGTTGTAGCTTGCCAGGTCGGCATCGCCGTCCACCTCCGCCTTGGCGTCATAGCGCCGGGCAGTCGCACGGTCCTCGCGCAGCCAGTCCCGGAATAGCGAACCGAACACAATCACCAGCGGGAACTGGCCGAAGCCCCAGGAAATACCGCCGCCGGTCCGCTGATCGGTGACGAAATCCGGGTTCCACGGCAGGTTCAATGATTCATAGAAGTCCAGGCCGAGAATGACTTGCATCTGCATGAGGTAGACACCCGCAAAAAGGTGCAGGGGCATCGACACAAACAGGATGAGCAGGCGAACGCCCGTGGGCGCGCGCCACGGCAATGGATCCGGGCCAATGACTTCCCAGTAGTAGATATAGCCGGAAATCAAGAAGACCCAATTCATGATGACGTGCCCGGCATGCTCCGAAATGGCAACTTCGTAGAAGTTCGGGAACAGGTAGAGCACGTAGAGGATCGCCAAGAACTGCAGGACGTTGACCGCGGGGTGCGTGAGCACACGTAAAGTACGGGATTTGGTGAGGGCAACGGCGGCGTCGTGAAGCGTGGGCTTGCCCGGCTCCCCAGGCTCAAACGCTTCCATCACCAGGGTTACCGGGGCGCCCAACACGAGGCACAGAGGGATCGCCATGGACAGAATCATGTGCACCAACATGTGCATGGAGTACAACGCCGGCATGTATAGGCCAATACCATTGCTCATGATCAGCGTCATGCCCAGTGAGCCCATAAGGAACCACGTCGTGCGCCCAACCGACCACGTCAGCCCTCGCTGCTTCAGGCGCCAGAGCGCGTACAGGTAGAAGCCGGCTAGCACGAGCCCGAGCGAGCCAAACATGAGATCAAATCGGAACATGGTCCACACGTTGGTGGCCGTGGGGGCATCGAAAAGCTCGTAGCCCACCAGGATTTGCATGGCGTTGAGGTTCGGATCCCGCGGTGGCGGGGGCGGCGTGCGACCCATCGAGATGGCCACGCCGACTGTGGCCGCCATGATGAGAACCTCCACCACGGAGACCCTGATAAACAGGCGCGGCACACGTTTCAGCTGGGGAATGGTGACCCGGCGATGCACAAAGCCTATGACCGCGAGCACCACCGTGAGCACTGCTTTGCTCAGCACCAGCAAGCCATAGCGAGTGGTGAATAAATCCCCCAGCTCAACGCGGATGAGCGCGTTGACCACACCGGTCGCCGCCAGCCCCAAGATGGACAGCAGCGCAACGGTGGAATACCGGCGAACCGCCACGCCCATGTCAGGCCCTAGGCGGCGGCCATGCGCAATGAGGCCCATGAGCCCGCCGATCCACAGCATGATGAAGAACAGGTGCAATAGCAGCGAGTTCGTGCCGTAATCATGATCACCGCCGGAGGCCGAGTGACCCTCCATGCCGAGGGGCACCGTCAACAACAGCGACAGGAAGAACGTGGCAACCTGGCCTGCCCATGTGCGCGCCACAAAGCCCATGATGGCAACGAGCGCTGCGATTCCCGCGGTGAGCAGCCACACTTGCGACGTCGCGATCTGCCCCACCGCCATGCCCATCAGCTCTGGGTTGAGGACCTGGCCCAATGGGGTACCGGTGAGGTCCGACATCACGAGGGGGACTTCAATCAACGACACCACCGCGGCACCCACGGCGGCCCACGCGCCGGTGCGCGCCGCAATGTGCCCATCGACGGTCAGGCCAGCCTTGATGAGACGCTCATTGTCCTTGTCCGGCACGGCCGGGTAAATCAAGAAGGCGCTAGACATAAAGGAACCGATGGCAAGTGCCATCAACATCCAGGCAACAGCGCGGAAGAAGGGCAGGCCAAACGTTGTCATGCGGCCTGGGTCGGGGATGCCCAGGGCGGCAAGCGAGTCCGCGAGAAAGAACAAGGAAATAATTCCGCCTACGAGGCCCGCGAAGACGACGAAAGAAAGATTCAACAAGCGGGAAGGCTGCGCTCCCGACCCCGAGTGCGCCAGCCCCCGCAAGTGCTGTGAGCTGGGTTTTTCCTTCTCAGTGTGCATGGTGGGCAGTCTACCGCCACAGACGTTCTCTTACCTAAAAGGTAAATAATTCTCAGCATTCGGGTAGTCTGCTCTCATGGACTCTCGCCAGCTTCACCACTTTCGAGCCGTCGTAGATCACGGTTCTTTCACGCAAGCTGCGGAAGCGCTGCAGCTCACGCAACCTTCTTTGAGCCTGACCGTCCGCAAGCTTGAAAAAGATCTCAACGTGAAGCTGCTGTCCCGCGGACGCGGCGGAGTCCAAACCACGGAGGCCGGGGATTACCTCTACGGCGTGGCCACCTCGATCGATTCCCTCCTCACCACCGCCACCGCACGCCTTGCCGAGTTTGCTTCCTCGACACCAGCACCGAAGCAACACCAGCGATAGCCCGATAATCGGGCAGTTCGCAGCTGTGCGTTATGATGTTTCGGTACGCCTCCATAGCTCAGTGGATTAGAGCAGTGGGTTTCTACCCCATGTGTCGCGGGTTCGAATCCTGCTGGGGGCACGCAGGTCAAGGCCACTTTCTAGGGTTTCACTAAGCCTCAGACAGTGGCCTTTGGGCACAGATTGGACACACTTCCATGGACATCACCCTCGCGACTTTTGACCACGCCCCGGAATCAGCGCTGCGTGGTATGCGCTTCGTTAACGCGTGGGTCCCAGCACCAAGCTATGCTGCGTCACGCCGCGCGGTGCTCACCGGACAATACCCACAGCGCGGAGCCACAACGCGCATCACGGAGATTTTCGAGGACTCCGGCTTCGAGGTTCGGGAAGACACCCAGCCTGCCTCTTCTCGGGTCTTCCGCCTTCTCGAGCAACCAGAAGCCCAACTGCTGAATGACCTCAATGGTGTCGTGGCAGTGTGCTCCCTACAGGGCAACAAGGCGAACATGTCCCTTCTATGGCCCGGGGTTGCAGAGTCCGGGGAGTGCGCAGAGCTCGTCTCCCCGCTCGACTTGGCGCCCACGCTCGCGGCGATCGCGGGGCTTGATGTGCGCCCTAATGCGCCGCTGTCGTTCGACGGCCTCAACTTGGTGCCGGTCCTGCGCTACGGGGCGTCGGGGCACGCGGCTCTCTTCTTCGACAACGGCGTGCGCATGCAGGACGCCGTGCTTGTCGACGACTCCGCCACCCCACCCAGCGCTCTCCCACGCCTGCGCGAAGAGTGGGAAACATGGAAGCGGTTCATGGCGCTGGGGCCGTTGCAATAACTATTCGACTGGAATGACGACCCAGAGGATGAGGTAGAGCAGAATTCCCGAGAAGCCCAGCAGCGTGGCAACAACGAAGAGAATGCGCACCAGGGTCGGATCAAGGTTATAGGTCTGCGCGATGCCTCCGCAGACGCCGCCGAGCATCGTGTCAGTAGCAGAACGGGTTAAACGTTGGTTGTTCATGATGTCTCCTTTCGCCTTCCATTATCCAGAGTTGGGCCTAAGGATTCATCGGTGTTTACCCTGATTTAAACCCTGATTGCTCTACGCTGGGTGGAGACTTCCCACCCTGAGAGAAAGGACGCCGTTTATGGCTCACTCCCCCGGGCTGCCTGCCCCTACCCGCTCCTCCTATGCGCTGTTGACTGGCGCTAGCCAGGGAATTGGTGCTGCGATGGCCAAGGACCTGGCTGCCCGCGGTTACAACGTCATCCTCGTTGCGCGCCGCGAAGACGTCCTCGAGTCCATCGCTGCGGACCTGCGCTCTCGCCATGAGGTGGACGCCATTGCGCTGGCAGCGGACCTCTCCGAGGCAGCTGACGTGGACCGCGTCATCGAGTTCATGGCGGGCAAGGAAATTTCCATCATCGTCAACTCTGCGGGTATCGCCAGCTTTGGCAAGTTCATGGATCAGGACTGGGACTATGAAACCCGGCAGTTCGACCTCAACGGCAAGGCCGTTCACCGCCTGACGCGCGCCGCGCTGAAGCAGATGTTGCCGCGACGCAGCGGCGCCATTTGCAACGTAGGCTCGGCCGCGGGCAACGTCTCCATTCCAAACAATGCCACCTATGTTTTCACCAAAGCGGGCGTCAACGCCTTTACTGAGGCCCTTCACTACGAGCTCAAAGGCTCCGGTGTAACCTGCACACTGCTCGCCCCTGGCCCAGTGCGCGATGCCGTCATCCCGGAGGAAGAGCAATCCATCGTGGACAAGGTCGTCCCAGATTTCTTGTGGACCACCTATGAGTCCTGCTCCGAAGAGACCCTCGAGGCCATGGCCCGCAACCAGCGCCGCGTGGTACCCGGGCCGCTATCGAAGGCCATGAACGCGCTGGGCAAGATTGTGCCGACTCCAATTGCTGCACCACTCATCGGCAGCTTCTATTCGAAGATGGCCTAGCGCATGAAAATGCCCGCTCTCCACTGAGAGCGGGCATTGCTTTACCTAGCCTTGGAGCGGCGATTGCTCCGCGATAGCCTTCTGTGCGGCTTCCTGCCGAGCAACCTTGCGCTCTACCCAGAACTCTGCGTTCTGGATTCCCAGTGCCTCTGGGTCAAACTGCGGGTCTTTGCCGGCAGCCTTTTGCGCACTGTAATCCTTGAGGCACTTGAGCGCAGGGACCTGCAGGAAGAGGATGGCGATGATGTTGAGCCATGCGGTCGCGCCAACACCGATATCACCCAGCGCCCAGGCTGCACCCGGAGTCGTGGTAGCTCCGACGACCACGGAGACCACGAGGAGAATGCGCAGGAGCCACACCAGCGCGCGGCGGGTGGTCTTGTTGCTGATCCAGCGGTTGAAATAGGTCAGGTTGACCTCCGCCATGTAGTAGTACGCCAGGACGGTGGTGAAGGCGAAGAACGCAATGGCGATGGCGATGAAGCTCGGGCCGAAACCTGCCAGGAGGGTGTCGAGACCGTGCTGGACAAAGCCCGGTCCAACCTCGACGCCGTCCGGGATGGAGCCGGCGTAGCGCACAGGGCCATCCTCTGACTCACCCTCGAAGACCTTGTACATGTCGGTAGAGATGATGATGAAAGCGGTCGCGGAGCAAACGAAGAGGGTATCAATGTAGACCGCGAAGGCCTGCACGAAGCCCTGCTTAGCCGGGTGGGACACCTCCGCCGCCGCGGCAGACTGCGGACCAGTACCCTGGCCGGCCTCGTTGGAGTAAATGCCGCGCTTCACGCCCCACATGATGGCCGAACCCAACAGGCCAGAGAAAGCCTGCTCCGCGCCGAAGGCGGACTTAAAGATCATGCCGAAGACCTCGGGGATCTGGTTGAAGTTCATGATCAGGATGATGATGGCAAAGAGAATGTATGCCGCCGCCATGAACGGAACCACGAGGGACGCGAAGTTAGCAATACGCTTCACACCGCCAATGATGATGATCGCGAGAATTCCGCCCAGAACCAGGGCAGACCAACCAACTTCGATGCCCCAAGCGTTCTGAACTGCAGCGGCCACGCCATTAGCCTGGATGCCAGGCAGGAAGTAGCTGGTGGCAAGGATCATTGCGACGGCGAAGACGATGCCGTAGACCACCATGAATGGTCCGGCCTTGGTGTGCTTGTAGGCCTTTTCGATGTAATAAGCCGGGCCGCCGCGGTACTCACCGGTGTCCTGGTCCTTCTCCTTATAAACCTGGGCCAAGGTACATTCCACGAAGGAGGTTGCGGAGCCCAGAAGCGCCACCGCCCACATCCAGAACACAGCACCCGGTCCGCCGAAGGCAATAGCCGTTGCTACGCCCGCGATATTGCCCACACCGACACGGCCGGCCAGGGAAATCATGAGCGATTGGAAGGAAGACACGCCCGAATCGGAGCTTTCACCATCCTTCAGCTGCTTGAGCATGTCCGGAATGCAGCGAATCTGCAGAAACTTGGTGGCCAGCGTGAAGTAAATGCCCGCGCCGAGGCACAGGAAGACTAATGCTGGTGACCAGATTAGAGAATTGAGGGTATCGAGAAAGGCTGACATCGGTAGGTTACCGTCCTTCGAATTATGTGAGTGCCATCACGTTAAAGGGTGCACTAATCATGTCCTATCCACCACGGTTTTCGTCAGCAAAACCATGAAAAAGTTCAAAAAGCCGCCAAACTCAGCCTTCATAGTCAGTAGAAACCCCAGCACATATCGATTAAGGGACCGATTTCGATAAGCACACCCGCCCTCCACCCCCACTTACCCCCACTGAACCGAAAGGGTGCATCTCCGACCACACCCCAAGAGAAACTATGGTGGAAGGCATGAGTGATACCCCCGCTAAGAACGACCGCCTCGTCTGGATCGACCTGGAGATGACCGGGCTCGATCCGAAGCGCCACGTAATCGTGGAAGTTGCCGCCGTGATTACCGACGCCGAACTGAACATTCTCGACGAAGGCATTGACCTCGTCGTCCACGCCACGGAGGAAGAACTCGCGCAGATGGATGACTTTGTCACCGAGATGCACGCGAAGTCTGGGTTGGACAAGGAGATTCGAGAGTCTGCAATCACGATTGCGGAAGCAGAGGAGGCCGTGTTGAAGCTCGTCGAGAAGCACTGCGACGCCAACCACCCCGCACCCCTTGCAGGCAATTCCATCGCAACGGACCGCACCTTCATTCGCGAATACATGCCGCGCCTGGACGCCGCGCTGCACTACCGAATGATTGATGTTTCCACAATTAAGGAACTGGCACGCCGCTGGCACCCGCGCGCGTACTACAACCAGCCGGATAAAGGCATGGCACATCGAGCCCTGCAGGACATCATTGAGTCCATTCGTGAGCTGGATTTCTACCGCCGCAGCGTCTTCCGCACTGATGGCGGGCCTTCCACCCCGGAAGCTGAGGAGCTCAAGGCGTCTACTACCGACGACTACCAGGCGTTTTTGTAAAACGGACAACGTGGGTTAACCTGTATCTCGTTGCTTTCGGCAACGATGGTGGCTGTAGTTCAGCTGGTAGAGCACCAGGTTGTGATCCTGGGTGTCGCGGGTTCGAGCCCCGTCAGCCACCCCGAATAGACCCCGCATTCTGTTTGAGCAGGATGCGGGGTTAGTTTTTTGCATTGAGCCCCCGACACGACCGCACCCGCGCACCACCACCAACCCCCACAACCAGCCGGACTTGAGTATGTTAGCAGCCGGACTTGAGTATGTTAGCCTTACCTAATTGAATAGTGTGTAGGCTTCCGCCCGCACAGCAACTCAAGTTTTCAAAGGACAGTGATAACGATGGCTGGCCAAGCTGAAGAGGCAGCGCCGAAGCGCAAGCCCCGTAAAGCGCATGAAGCAACCGTGACTGGTCGCTACCAGGTTTCTCCGGATTTGGTTCGGTTGAGCATGAACTCCCCTGCTTTTGTGGGCAAGGAGCTGGAGTTTACGGATCACTACATCAAGTTGCTGTTCGTGCCAGAAAGCGCCGATTATTCTTGGCCGTTTGATGTCCAGCAGATTCGCGAAGAGCAACCGCGCGATAAACAACCAATTCTCCGCACCTACACCCTGATCAACCTGAACTCTGACACCGGGGACTTCGACGTTGATTTTGTCGCCCATGGTGATTCCGGCCTGGCCGGTCCGTGGGCACGCAGAGCCGAGGTCGGCGAGAAGATTGGCTTCCTCGGCCCTGGTGGCGCGTGGGGGCCAACCGAAGACTATGAGCACTTTGTGTTCGCCGGCGATGAATCTGCAGCGCCGGCCATCGGTGCCGGTGTGCAGCATCTCCCCGAGGGCGCGACCGCTACTGTCTTCATTGAGATCGAGGCCGAGGACCGCACCTTTGAGCTGCCCACCCGCGAGGGTGTGGAGATCGTCTGGGTAGTCCGCAATGGTGCCACCCACGGTACTGAGCTATCCCGCGTGGTACGCGAGGCTGGTATCCCCAATGAGAAGAAGACCAGCTGGTTCATCCATGGTGTCGCCGAGATGATCAAAGAGCTCCGCCGCTTCCTTTTCGTTGAATCTGGAATTCCAAAGGAAGACGTTTCCATCTCTGGCTACTGGCGTATCGGAATGACTGAGGACCAGTGGCAATCCTCCAAGCGTGAATTCAACGCGGCAATTGAGGCCGAGGAAGAAAGAGCTAAGGCCTAACGGTTGTTTTCGCGTTAGACTGCGGCAATGATCGATTTCACCGACACCGCCGACGTCGTTGCTCCCCAGCTTCTGGGCACGGTGCTCACGCACAACGGCGTTTCGGTGCGCATCACGGAAGTCGAGGCTTACCTCGGCGCAAACGATGAGGCCTCACACACCTTCAACGGCCGCACCCCGCGCAACGCCGCCATGTTCGGCCCACCCGGCCGCCTCTACGTCTACATGTCCTACGGCATCCACCGGAACGGCAATATCGTCTGTGCGCCCGAAGGCACCGGTCAGGGTTGCTTGCTCCGCGGCGGGGAAGTCATCGACGGAATAGACCTTGCCTACCAACGCCGGGGTGACACGGAATTTCATAATCTGGCCCGCGGCCCCGGCAACTTAGGCAAGGCCCTTGGTTTCAGCATCGCGGACAACGGCACGCCCATCCGCCTTAAACAACGCGATAAGGAACCTGAGTGGGTCCGCGGGCCACGCATCGGCATCTCAAAGAACCAGGACGCCGCGCTGCGTTTTTGGATCCCCTTCGACAAGACAGTGTCTCGACGTCGCGGGCTCCCCCGCTAACCCCTACCGGTGTATGAGCCTCAGGACTCATACACCGCATGTGGGCTCATGCGCCGCATCGTTAAGCCAAGGCTGCGCGCACCAGCTCCGCTGCCTGCGAGGGGGTCTTGCCCACCTTCACGCCGGCCGCTTCCAGCGCTGCCTTCTTGCCTTCTGCCGTGCCAGAACCACCAGACACGATGGCGCCAGCATGCCCCATCGTCTTGCCCTCCGGCGCGGTAAAACCTGCGATGTAGGCAATGACCGGCTTCGTCACGTGATCCTTGATATAGGCAGCGGCATGCTCCTCTGCATCACCGCCGATTTCACCGATCATGATGATGGCCTCGGTATCCGGATCATTCTGGAAGGCCTCAATCGCCGAAATGTGCGTGGTCCCGATAATCGGATCACCGCCGATTCCTACGCACGTACTAAAACCAATATCGGACAGCTCGTACATCATCTGATACGTCAAGGTGCCCGACTTCGACACCAAGCCAATCTTTCCTGGGTTCGGCGCAGTCTCTGCCGGAATAATGCCCGCATTGGATTCGCCCGGCGTGTAGAGCCCTGGACAGTTCGGCCCAATGATGCGCGTTTTGGACTCCCGTCCCAGCGCATAGAGCTCCGCAGTGTCCTTCACTGGAATTCCCTCCGTGATGATGACCACGAGTTCAATACCGGCACAGATGGCTTCTTCCGCGGCGTCCTTGGTGAATTTTGCCGGCACAAAAATCACGGTGACGTTGGCCTCTGTCGCCTGCATGGCCTCACGCACGCTGCCGAAGACAGGAATCTCGCGCCCATCAATATCGACGCGCTCACCTGCCTTGCGCGGGTTGACCCCACCCACAATGTTGGAGCCGGATTCCAGCATGCGGCGTGTGTGCTTCATGCCTTCGGATCCCGTCATGCCCTGCACGATGATCCGCGAGTCTTTGTTGAGAAAAATCGACATGTCTACTCCTAGTTCGCCAGCTCCGCAGCCCTGCGGGCGGCAGCATCCATGGTTTCTACCTGCTCCAGTTTGGGCAGGTGTGCGTCATTGAGAATCGTGCGTCCAAGCTCCGCATTGTTGCCGTCGAGGCGAACCACAAGCGGCTTGGGTTCAATCCCCTCCGAGTCCAGAATCTTGTAGGCCTGCACGATGCCTTTAGCCACTTCGTCACAGGCGGTAATGCCACCGAAGACGTTGACAAAGACCGATTTCACCTGCGGATCACTAAGAATCACTTCCAGCCCGTTGGCCATCACTTCGGCGTTAGCGCCACCACCGATGTCTAGGAAGTTCGCGGGCTTCGGTTGCGAAGGAAGATCCTCGCCGGCATAGGCCACAACGTCGAGCGTGGACATCACGAGGCCAGCACCATTGCCGATAATCCCCACGGAACCATCGAGCTTCACATAGTTCAGCCCCATCTTCTGTGCCTTGAGCTCCAGCGGATCGGTCGCGCCGTGGTCTTGAAGGTCGCGGTGTTCTGGGTGACGGAACTGCGCGTTATCATCCAACGTGACCTTGCCATCGAGCGCAATGATGTCACCACTCGACGTCTTGACCAGTGGGTTGACCTCCACCAGCGTGGCGTCTTCTTCCGTGTACACCGTGTAGAGCTTCTTGAATACGGGCACCAGCTTGGCGACGTCCCCCTCATCAAACCCCGCCTCATACGCCATGTCCCGCGCCAGCGTGTCCGTCATGCCGTCGAGTGGGGAGAAACTGCGCTTAATCAGGGCATCTGGGCGCTCTTCGGCGAGCTTTTCAATCTCCACGCCTCCCTCCTTGGAGAGCATGGCTAGGTAGCGCCGCTTGGTGCGGTCGAGGAGGATTGAGAAATAGTATTCCGCGGCGATGTCCGCGCCTTCGGCCACCATGACCTTGCGCACGGTGTGTCCTTTGATCTTCAAGCCTAAGATCTCATTGGCCTTTTCCGCAGCTTCCGCGGGGCTATGCGCGAGCTTGACTCCCCCGGCCTTGCCGCGTCCGCCAGTCTTAATTTGCGCTTTGACCACGACCACCGGTGTCCCCAACTTCGCGGCTGCTTCTTCAGCCTGCACAGCTGAGGTCGCAACGATGCCTTTGAGTGTGGGAACGCCATGAGCTTCAAAGAGGTCTCGAGCTTGGTACTCGTAGAGATCCACTTCTGCCTCCATCTTTGCAGTGAAAAACTAGTTCTCCACAAGATTCACCAAAACAAAGACGTGATGCAAACCACTTTACAGAAGTTAAAGCGTCACACTTCACACACTTTGCACGCCGCGCGTGTGCGATGAAACGCTGCCCGTTATAGATGTTTAAACCCCCGGCAAAGAATTAGCTGATTTAACTTTCGGGGGCACCCTGGGCGGCACCGTCGATAAGCACCGCCCCAGGAGAGCTACTGGTTAGCGTCAGCATTGCCCGCAGACCAGGTGGCCCAATCCATGTTCCAGTCCCCTAGGCCGTCGAGCGGGCTCAGCACACCGCCACCGGTGTTAGAGACCTTGACCAGATCGCCGCGCTTGACCGTGTTTTGGAACCACTGAGCAGCCTCAGTAGTCACATTGATGCAGCCGTGGGACTGGTTGTAACTGCCCATAGCACCGACAGCCCAGGGTGCCGCGTGGACGTAGATTCCGGAGTAGGACATCTGAGTTGCCCACTGGACGTCAGTCCTATAGCCGCCAGCATCAAGAGCTAGGCCGAAGGTGGTGGAATCCATGACCAGGGAGGGGTATTGATCGCCGATGATGTAGGTGCCATTCGGGGTATCCCACTGGCCATCCCTGCCCATCGACACAGGAATGCGGCGCAGCACCTCACCATTCTTGAACACCGACATCATCTTGGTGTTGTTATCAATCAGCGTGATGACGCGGTCGCCGATGGTGAAGTTGGTGGAGGCATCCTCACCGCCGTAGACGCCGCCGCCGAGGTTACGGCCGTACAGGTCAACGTCGACAGTCACCTTCGTGCCCGGCTCCCAATAGTTTTCCGGGCGCCAGCGCACCTCCTGGTTATTCACCCAATAAAAAGCACCTTCGACGGCGGGCTCAGTCTTGACCTTAATCGTCTCTTCGGCCGCCTTGCGGTCAGTGACGTAGTTACCAAAGCGCACGCCGATGACCTGCCCCACGCCCACTTCGGAGTCCGGCAGTGGACTCAAAGCCACCTCGGACACCGCTGCAGCCTGCGGGGTGGTGAACGTGATGGTTTTGTGGGTGCCATCTTTGTCCGTGGCATCAATGGTGTACGTGCGGTTATAGCCCAGCACCTCAGCGCTCTTCCAAGTGGTCGAGTCAGAGGACAACTCATCTTCCACTTCAATACCAGCCTCGTTGGTCATCGTCACCGACTTCAGGCCCGCCGGGGAGCTCACCTCCACCGGCTCGGAGGGGTCAACGTTGCTAGCGCCGTCCTTGACGGAAAACTTCAGCTGCTTCGCCTTAGCGGCTGCCGACGCCGACGCCTCTGCCGAAGCACTCGCTTGGACATCTGCCTGCGATTGCTTTTCAGCCGGGCTGGAATCCTCGGCCCCGCCGATGGTGCAGGCGGCCAGAAGGGAAGCCGTCACAACAAGGCTCGAGAGAAGTACTGCGGGACGTGCAGAAGGGAATAGAGAACGCACAGAAACCCCTAGCTCATAGAAAGATTAAAGACAATGACAAGAGTGCACTAAGCCTAACCGCCCGCACCGCCGTCTAACTAGTTAGCGCCACCGCCCTTAACCGTTTCGTTACCAGCCTTCCCCACTCCCGCACTCCGCGCTTTCAAAGAAGAGAAAAGTAGCTGCTACCTAAGGCACCTAAAAACCTTTATTCACCTGGCGATTTTACCTTTTCACAAAGAGGGTGTTAAAGTTACATCTCGTTGCACGGCAGGCGCTGAGGAAATCAGAAGTCACCGGGTAGACACAAGCGCCATTAGCTCAATTGGCAGAGCAACTGACTCTTAATCAGTGGGTTCGGGGTTCGATTCCCTGATGGCGCACAGTTTAACCCCCTTCATCCTAGATGAAGGGGGTTTCCTCGTCCCACAGCCCCGACGGCCGGGTTAAGGGGGTTAGACCCTTAAGCCCCGAAGACCTCCAAGCGCTGCGTCTTGGGCAGCCACCACGCGGCCTGCGCCGCCGTGAATTCCTTGTGCTCAAACGTCGAGATTTCATCGAGTGCCCGCATATAGTCGGGAACGAGCGCTCGGGGCAGGCGCAGCCCCATCGTCAGGTGCGGGGTCCATCGCGGCCCGCGGCCTTCCGGGTTCGCGGCGCTTAACTGGCGCGCAGCGATCTCCAACTCGTCCGTGGTTTCCAGAAGCCACGCCACGGTCTGCTTGCTTTTCCTCCCGAATACCACCGTCCCGACGCGATGAAACAGCGCCGGCAGTAGCGGCGGCAACAGCGTGCGGGCCTCGTCGACGACTGCGGTCTCGAGCGCCGGCGCAAACGTTACCGTAATGTGCGGGCGCTGGTGCTGCACCGGAAAGCCACGCTGAGCCAGGGCAGCATAGACGTCCCGGATGGTGTTTTCATCCTCCGGGGTGAGGTATAACAGGAGGTTCTCGGGCGAATTTCGGCTCACACGGCCCGAGTCTAACTAACCTCCCGCAGCGCCACGACGGGTTGCCCGCGGTGGTCCAGCACATCCGTCTCTACGCCGTAGACCTCGCGCAAGAGTTCCTCCGTGAGCACCTCCCCCGGCGCGCCATGGGCGCGGGCCTTGCCACCGTGGAGCACGACGAGCTGGTCGCACATCCGAGCCGCCAGGTTGATGTCATGAATCGCCACCAACGCGAGGCTGCCTTCCTCCCGAGCTTTTGCCCGCACGCGACCCAAGACGAAGAGCTGGCGGTTGAGATCGAGGGCGGAGGTGGGTTCGTCGAGAAGCATGAGCCCAGGGGTCCCCACCAGCATCTGCGCCACGGCGACGAGCTGGCGTTGGCCGCCGGAGAGCTCGTTGAGGTAGCGCTGCGCAATGTCGTCGAGCCCCATGGAGTGCAGGACCTCGGCGGTGCGGGTGATTGGGTCCTCGCACGCTTCGCGTCGCGCCGCAATCAGCACCGCCTCAAACGCGCGCAGCGCCGCGGTGTGCGGCAGGCCCTGCGGCACATAGCCGATGAGCTGGCGGCGCCGCTGTCCGCGCGGGCTCTGGCCGTCGACGCGAAAGTCCACCGTGCCGCCCCGCGCGCGGTGCACGCCGGCGAGCGACTTAATGGTGGTGGTCTTGCCGGACGCGTTCGGCCCCAGCAGCCCCACGACCTGCCCGCCGCGCAGGGTGGGAAGGCTCAGCCCGTCTACCACCGTGCGCGAACCATAACCGGCGGTCAGATCGGAGATGGTGAGTTCTACGTCCACAATGCCCTCCTCCGGGTCATGACGATGGCGATGAAGAATGGCACGCCTAATAGAGAGGTGACGATGCCGATGGGGATGGCCAGCCCGGGCTTAATCAGGAGGCTGAGCGCGTGGGCGGCGCACATCACCGCCGCGCCCGCGGCCATGGAGGCCGGTACGAAATAGCGCTGGTCCTCACCCACCAACATGCGCGCGATGTGCGGGCCCACCAGGCCGATAAAACCGATGATGCCGGCGAAAGCCACGGTGGTGGCCGCGACGAGCGAGACCACGACGAGAACAATCACGCGTAGGCGGGAGGTGTTGATACCGAGGGCGGTGGCGCGGGCGTCACCAAGCCGCAGCGCCGTTAGCCGCCACGACAGCGCTCCCAGGATGGGCAACGCCACCGCAAGCACGCCGGCCAGCACGGCGTTGGCCTGCCAGCTAGCGCGGGTGAGCGAACCCATGGACCAGAAAACGATCTGTTGGAGAGCCTCGCTGGAAGAGCGGTATTGAATGAGCGCCAGCATGGCCTGGAAGAAGAAGACGAGGCCGATGCCGAGCAGCACCATCGTCTCGGACTTCGCACCGCGAATAACGGCGGCAACGACGATGATGGCTGTGGCCAGCGCCGCCGACAGCCACGCGATGAGTGCGAGGTTGAACTGCGGTTGGGCCAGAAGCTGCCAACGCAACACGATGGCGCTGGCTCCGCCGAAGGCAGCCGCCGCGGAGATGCCGAGGGTAAAGGGCTCCGCCAGCGGATTATCCAGGATGGTCTGCATCTGCGCGCCAGCCAGTGACAGGCTGGCGCCGATAAGCAGCGCCATGACGGCCATAGGCAGGCGCAGGCTCCACAGGACTGTACGCGTTTGCTTGTCGACGCCTCCCGGATCCACCATCCCCCGCAGCACCTGCCCCGGGGTGAGGTCGATGGCGCCAACGATCACACTAAGAACGAATGCGGCGAGCGCTACGACGATAAGCCCAGCGACGATGGCGATGCGGCGGCGGGTCACGCGGGAGTGCTCGCGTGCGAGGGCCTCCACGGGAAGCACCGCGGTTTCTGCGTGCGTGGTCCGTTCAGGGCTTGCCGAGCGCGCGGTTGAGGTGAGAATGCTCATGACTAGTTGGTGCTGAAGAAGGTTCCGTCGCCGGGGACGGGCGAGTATTTCTCTTGGGCTTCGGCCCATTCTTTCTGAACGTTGACGTCTGCGTAGTCCTCTGGGTGGAGCCACGCGGCGATCTGAAGGAGTGCCAGGTAGTTGAAGGGCGAGTTGTAGAACTGGTGCCACAGGCCGTGGAGGTTGTGCTCCTTGACGGCAGAAAGATCCTCAAAACCAGGTTGGACGCCGGCCAGCGAAGCGGCGCTCTCGTGGGCATCCTTTTCGCTGATGCCATAGCCGGCGGCAGCGAAGCCGGTGTGGCCCTTTGCGTTATCCACTTTGGCGGACCAGTCGCCGCCGGTGGCAATGATCATGTCGGGATTGGCGTCGATGACCTTCTCCGGGGTCAGCGCGCCGGACTCACCCTCGATGATGCCGTCTGCCACGTTCTTTCCACCGGCGACGTTGACCAGCTCAGAAATGTTGGAGTCATTCCACGAGCCGCAACAGTCGGAGACACCCGCTGCGCGCCACACGAAGGTGGAGGGCTTGTCCTGCGCTTTCGTGGCGCGCTCGGTTACCAGATCCACGTTCTTTTGCCAGTCCGCGATGAACTCCTCCGCGCGGTCCTCGTGGCCGAAGATATCGGCGAAGATTTCCATGGTGGGAATGGTGTTCTCCAAGGGCTTGGCGCGGAAGTCCGTGACGGCATAGGTCAGGCCGGCCTGATCCAGCTTGTCGGTGAGCCCAGCGGTCTGGGAGGCCTCGTACTGATCCTTGGAGAGCACGATGAGGTCCGGGTCGAGGCTGATGAGCTCCTCCACAGTGACATCACCCTTGGTGAAGCCGCCGATTTCCGGCAGCTCGTTGACTTTGGGCGTGGTCTTTTCCAACTCGCGGTAGTAGTCGGGCACATTCTGCTTCAGGTCCGATCCGATGGCCACGACCTTGTCCAGCGGGTCTTCCTTGTTGAGGATGCCGGTGGCAAAGACGCTGCGGCCTTCTCCCAGGATGACGCGTTCCGGCGCGTGGTCCAGCTCCACCTGGCGGCCGGCAAGGTCTGTGAAACTCACAGCGGCAGTCCCCTGCGCTCCCGTGGCCTGCTCGCTGCCGGCATCGGCATTGTCGGAGGCACAGCCCGCCAGCGCGCTGGCCAGCGCCGCCACCATGGCGCACGCCCCTACTACTCGCCCGGCGCGCGGACGGGATGCCTGGCCTGCAGGCGTCGATACGTGAAGCACGATTTCTCCTTCAAACTTTGGTCTTATGGTCTGTTCGGAGGTTCATACTACACAGACAGGTAAGGCTACCCAAAGCCTGCATAGGGTAGGCAATGCTTCCAGTAACGCATACGGAGCACAAAAATGCCCCACCCCGGGGTATTTCCCAAGGCAGGGCCTCTAGGTATGCAGTCGCGCCCAACGGCGCTAACCGGCTCTAGCGACGCTCAGCGAGCAGGCGCTGCAGTTCCTTGATATCGGACTTGCGGCGCTTGGAGCGGAAAACGGAGAAAGCGATAAGGCCTACGACGGCTGCACCAACGCCGGCGAGCGCCATCTGCACATTGCGCTCCTGCAGCTTCTGGGTTGCCGCGCCCTTAGCGTCCTCGACGAAGTTCTGCGGCTTGCTGCGATCAGCCAGCTCATCCAAGGTGCTAGCCAGCTGACGGCGGGTGCGCTCGATGTCGCGCTGGATATCATCAATGTTGCGTGCCACGTGAATCTCCTGAATTTGGCTTCGTTCGGTGTTGCTGCGGTTAGTGTCTTTCTAACCGTTGTGGTTCTAACGTCGACATTCTACATTGACCACCAGCTCCCCTGCAGAGTTGGCCATGCTTTTTCTCACCCATGCTGCACCGAGCAGACTTAGATTCGCGAAAGAGCCCCGTGGTCGAGCACGGTAAGGTAGACAGCATGACTGAAGCACAACGACTATCCGTAGGAGACAAGGCTCCCGCTTTTTCCTTGAGCGATGATGCCGGCAACACCGTAAGTCTGAGTGACTATGCTGGCCAGCGCGTCGTGGTTTATTTCTACCCGCGCGCCAACACCCCTGGCTGCACGAAGGAGGCCTGTGACTTCCGCGATAGCTTGGAGCAGCTCAACGGCATGAACATCGCCGTGGTAGGCATCTCCCCCGATAAGCCCGAGGCCTTGGCGAAATTCCGCGAGGACCACGAGCTGAACTTCCCGCTGCTGTCTGACCCCGACAAGGAGGTCATGACGGCTTATGCTGCTTTCGGCGAGAAGAAAAACTACGGCAAGGTAGTCCAAGGCGTTATCCGCTCCACGTTCCTCATCGAGGAAGACGGCACCATTGGTCAAGCCATGTACAACGTCAAGGCCACCGGCCACGTTGCCCGCGTGCTCAAGGGGCTCAACTAAACCGTGGAATCTAGCTCGAAGTCACCGGAGATTCTGGTCCCGAGGCGTCGCCCAGCGCAGGCGCGTAGCCGGGCCAAGTATGACCGGATTTTGTCCTGCGCGCGGGAGGCGCTCGTGGACTATGGCTTCGAGTCTTTTACTTTCGACGAAGTCTCGCGCCGCGCGGAAGTGCCGATTGGCACGCTCTACCAGTATTTTGCAAATAAGTACGTGCTGATCTGCGAGCTCGACCGCCAAGACACCGCGGAGATGTTGGCTGAGGTTGAGCGCTTTTCCCAGCGCGTTCCGGCCCTGCAATGGCCGGACTTCCTCGAAGAATTCATCGACCGCATGGCTCGTGTTTGGCGCAACGACCCCTCGCGCCGCGCGGTGTGGCATGCCGTGCAGTCCACACCCGCGACCCGCGCCACGGCTGCCGACACGGAGCTCAGCCTGCTCAAACCCATCGCAGAAATCATCGAGCCGCTTGCCCAAGGCTTGGACGCTCACGCCCGCGTGGAAATTGCGGCCTTCCTCGTCCACACCGTGGTTTCCCTGCTCAACTACAGCACCATGCGCTCCGAGGAGAGCTTTGATGGCGTGGTGGAAGAGATTAAGCGCATGCTCATCGCTTACCTCTTCGCCATTGCCACGAGCGCCTAGCCACACCCAGCGAAGCCAGGTGCACCCAGGCGTGTTTAGCGCGAAAGGTACACAAGGGCGGTGGCGTAGTCACCATCGTGGCTAATGGACAGCGCCGTGGAAAACTCCCCCAGGGATTCCCGCGTGAGGCGGGCAATCTCACCACGCAACTCGAGTGCTACGCGCCCCCATGCATCCGGGCGGACCTCAATCTCCGCCCAGTCCACGGCTTCCTCTGCCATAACCGGCGGGTGCCCGTAAAGCGCTTGCGACCACGCCTTGATGAAGGCCTCCTTGGCCGCCCAGCGCCCCGCCAGGTGCTGCGCGCGGGCAGCACCGCTCAGCCCCCGGGCCTGCGCCACGCGCAATTCGGAAGCGCTAAAGACCCGCGCGAAGCGCGTGCCGGGAAGCTCCAGCTGCTGGGCAAAGGACGGGATATGCACTAGGTCGGTGCCCACGCTCACGCCGCTTTTTGTCATGCAAGCCAGCTTAGTTGCGCCAACCGTGGTCTAACGCGCCAGCTCCTGCTTGAGCTCCTCCAGCTCGTCACCGCCGGCCATCCACTGGGTCAGCTCCGGCAACGTGACCTCCTCCTTGGAGGCGTCCAGCGACATCTGCCCCACCGTGAGCACGATGAAGTGATCGCCCACGAGGTAGGCGTGCTGCGGGTTGTGCGTAATGAACACCACGCCCATGCCGCGTTCGCGGGCGGCATCGATAAAGCGCAGCACCATGCCTGATTGCTTCACACCGAGCGCGGCGGTCGGCTCGTCCAAGATGATGTAGCGCGCGCCGAAGTAGATGGCGCGAGCAATGGCGACTACTTGGCGCTGGCCGCCGGAGAGGGCCGAGAGTTCCACGGAGACGTCGCCAAGCTCAATGCCCATCTCGGACAGCTGCTCGTGCGTAATCCGCTTCATCTCTTCCTCACGCAAGCTCCCCAGCGCCCCAGTGAGCTCTTGGCCCAGGAAGAAGTTGCGCCACACCGACAACGAGGGCACCAGCGCCAAGTCCTGGTACACGGTGGCAATACCCGCGTCGAGGGAATCGCGGGGGCTGGCGAAGTTCACCTCTTCCCCATCGACGGTGATGGTGCCGCCGGTGGGCTGGTTGAGGCCGGCGAGGATCTTGATCAGCGTGGACTTGCCCGCGCCGTTATCACCCAGCACGCAGGTCACCGCGCCCTCTTTCACAGAGAGGTTGATGCCGCGCAGGGCGTGGAAGTTGCCGAAGGTTTGGGAAATATCGTGCAGCTCAATCATGGTTATCGCTTCCTCGTAAAGTTGGCCACCGAGGTGTTCGTCAGCACGGCAAAGAGCAGCATGGCGCCGAGGAAGAACTTGAACCAGTCGGGGTTCCAGCCGGCGTACACGATGCCCTGGTTGGTCATGCCGAAGATGAGCGCGCCGATGGCTGTGCCCACTGCGGTGCCGCGCCCGCCGGTCATGGAACAGCCGCCGATAACCGCGGCGATGATGTAGAGGAACTCGTTGCCAATGCCCTGGCCGGCCTGGATGGAGTCGAAGGCAAAGAGGGTGTGCATGCCCACGAACCACGCCGCGAAGCCGACGAGCATGAACAGCGCCACCTTGACGCGGCGCACGGGAACGCCGACGGCGCGGGCGGCTTCATCGTCGCCGCCCACGGCGAAGATCCAGTTTCCCCAGCGCGTCTTGTACAGCACCCACGAGGCAATGGCGACGAAGAGGATCCACCAGATGACGGTGGCGCGGATGCTCAAGCCACCGATGTGGATGGTGCCGGCAAAAATGACGCGGGCCGAGCTGAATCCTTCCATGTCAGCGATGGTCGGGGTGGCCACCTGGCCGGTCACCAGCTTGGTAATCGCCAGGTTAAGGCCCTGCAGCATGAGGAAAGCCGCCAGCGTAATAAGGAAGGAGTCGATCTTTGTGCGCACCACAAGGAAGCCGTTGAGCGCGCCGATGGCCAGGGCGGTCAACAAGGATAGGCCCACGCCCACCCACGAGTTGAGGTGGAAGTTGTAGTTGAGCATGGTGGCCACAAGCGCCGCGGACGTCACCGCCACACCGGAGGACAAATCAAACTCATTACCAATCATGAGCAGGCCCACCGCCAAGGCCACGATGCCCAGCGTAGAGCTGGCGTAGAGCACCGTGGAGAAGGCCTCCACCGAGCGGAAGGCGGGCGCCACGATCATGAAGAGGACGAAGATAACCACCGCGCCGAGCAAGCTGGCCAGCTCCGGGCGGCGGATGAGGCGCGCGAAGCCGCTGCGGCGGGTCAGGCGGGTATCGGAAGGGCTGGATAGCGACTCGTCGGATGCAGTCGTGGCTTCACTCATCGCAGGCCTTCCTTAGCGGATTCGGAGATGATGTCCACGTTGGTGGAATCCACGAAGGAGGGGCCGGTATAAACCGGGCGGCCGCCGCCCATGGTGGATCCGTTGCGGTGCGCCAACCACAGCGCGTCGACGGCGAGGTAGCCCTGCATATAGGGCTGCTGGTCGACGGCCCACTGGATCCGCTTATCCGCGATGGCTCCGACAAGCTCGGCGTTGGTGTCGAAGGTGGAGACCTTGGCCTTGGAGGAGGCGTCGGCAACCACGTCGGCGGAGCGCATAGCCACGGAGGCCTGCAGCGCCATCACCCAGTCGATGGAAGGATCCTGGCTCAGCTTCGCGTTAATGGTGGACTGCGCGGCGGTCAGATCCTTACCGTTGACGTACAGGAGCTCAACCTTGCCGTTGTCCAGCCCCTTCTTCACGCCGGCGCAGCGCGACTCCTGCGAAGAGTTGCCTTGCTCGTGGATAACGCACAAGACGTGCTTGGCGCCCTCATCCTTGAGGCGCTCGCCGGCCTTAGTGCCGGCCACCTTTTCCTCTTGGCCGAAGAAGGCGCTCATTCCATACTTCTGGTAATCATCCATGCCGGCGTTAAGCCCCACGGTGGGGATGCCGGCATCGGAGGCTTTCTTAGCCACAGGCCCAATCGCACCAGAGTTGGGCATGGTCACGGCGATGCCATCCACGCCGGAGTCGATGGCGGACTGCACCAGGTTTGCCTGGTTGGGTGCTTCCGGGTCGGAGGAGTAGCGCAGCTCGATATTGTCCTTGCGGGCGGCATCCTCCGCGCCCTTACGCACGAGGTCCCAGTAGGTATCCCCCGGCGCGCCGTGGGAGATCATGGCGACGACAAGGCGCTCGGTGTCGACGCCACCGGCTAGCTCGCCGTCAGCGTCGGGGCGGGGCGCGCCACCGGTGGCCGAGCATGCAGTAAGCACGGCGGCGGCAGCGACCGAGATGAGACCTAGCAGTGGTTTCTTAGCATTTTTCACCCTTGCATGGTGCCCCAGGTTGGGGGACTTCTCCAACCCGCCTGACCTGCTTCTTTATCGTTCCAGTGGGCCCACGCTGGGGATACTCCAGCGTCTGCTACCCCCGTTGAGCCGTGCTTCCTCCCTCCGGATCCAGGGTGCCTCCGCGCAAGCGCGCGGACTCGCTCAGCAGCACTGCAGCCTCGCGTTCAGCTACCTCGGCGGCTGTGCCCGCCCCCAGGTTGCGGTTCACCGGCCGCTCGTACAAGGCGGGCCCGCCGCGCATGGCCTTTTCCAGGCGCCGCAAGCCGCGCCACTCGCGCTCGGCGGCGGCTGAGCGCCATGCTTCGGCCTCGGCCTCACCCCGCTCACGAACCAGCGCGGCATAAAACGCACCGGGGTGGACCAACGCGATGAGGGCGGAAACATGCCCGAAGCCCAGGGAGGTCACCAGGCCCGCCTTCGGCGAGGTGCGGCGAAGGTCCAGCGGCTGACGCAGCCACACCAGGTGCGGATGACGGCTCAGCACGGGGTCAACGCAATCAAGCGAACGGTTCGGCGGGAGAACCCCGCTACGCAACACCTGAGTCAGACCGACGAGTTGGAAGGCGGCGGCACCGCCCTTGGCGTGCCCGGTCAGGCTCTTCTGCGAAACCACATACAGCGGGTTGCCGGGGCTGCGGCCGAGTGCGGTGGCGATGCGCTCGTGCAGGTCCGATTCGTTGGGGTCGTTGGCGTTGGTGGACGTATCGTGCTTCGACACCACCGCGATATCGTCCGCGCCCACGCCGAGGGCCTTTAGCGAGTGGGCCAGGCGGGAGTCCTGCCCACCCCGCGCCGCCGAGAGCGCGCCCATGCCCGGCGCGGGGATGGAGGTGTGCGCGCCGTCGGCGAAGGACTCGGCAAAGCCCACCACGCCAAGCACCGGCAACCCCATCTCGGCCGCGAAGGATCCCCGCGCAAGCAGGATGGTTCCGCCGCCTTCGGATTCCACGAAGCCGCCGCGGCGGCGGTCGTTGGCGCGGGAAAAGAAGCGATGCTCAATCCCCTTCGCCGCCATCTCCGCGCTATCGGCCGTGGCCGCCATGTCCCCGAACCCGGTAATCCCCTCAATCGACAGGGCATCGATACCGCCGGCCACGACGAAGTCCGCCTTGTGCAGGCGCAGCTTGTCGGCACCCTCCTCCACCGACACCGCCGCCGTGGCACAGGCTGCCACCGGGTGCACCATCTGGCCATAGCCGCCGACATAGGACTGCATGACGTGAGCGGCAATGACGTTGGGCAGCGCTTCCTGGAGGATGTCATTGGGCCGCGGCTGGGCCAAGAGCTTATCGACGTACAGCGAGCGCAGCGCCTCCTGGCCTGCCATACCGGTTCCCTGGGTGGAGCTCACGCGCGCCGGGTGGACATGGGCTAAAAGCTCGGCCGGGCTAAAGCCTGCGGAAAGGAAGGCATCCACGGTGCACACCAGGTTCCACAGAGCGAGGCGATCGAGGTTATCCACCATGTCCGCCGGAATACCGTAGACCTGCGGGTCGAAGCCCTGCGGTATCTGGCCGCCCACAAAGCGAGTCATGGCCACGCGCCGCGATACCCGCACTGCGGAGCCGGCGGGCCGGGTGACCTGCCATTCGACCTCACCGTTCGGATCAGTAACACGGCGCAGCGTAGCGCCTTCGCAGCTATCAACGAAGCTGCGCGCCGTCTCTTCGTCCTGCACGGTGAAGCTCAGCGGCTTCTCCAAGTAGATGGTGGTCAGCTCGGGCGCGAGGTTATCCACCATGGGCAGGTGCGGGCCGAAGTCATCGTGGAAGCGACGCACACCGATTCCGGCGAGGACCTCGTCGTGGAAGCGCGCGTAGACGTCTTCCTCGGCTATCTCTTCTCCTTCGGCCGTCAGCCATCCGGCTGTGTGCTCATCCCACCTGATGAGTCCGCGGCTCCAGGCCAGCTCCAGCACTCCGGCAGCGGACAGCTCTCCGCCGACCTCCACCTCATAGCGGGTACGCGAGGAGCCCAGCGGGCCCAGCTCGCCGGCCCCGACGATGACCACCATGTCCTCGAGGGACTGCGTTACCCCGCTGAAGTCTGGGCTGGTCCACTCCATAGGCCTCAGCACGTTCGGCAGGGCCTTTACTGTTCGCGGAGCCTTTCCTTCGCGCACACTACCGGCTGCGCGCGATGCATCGGCGGTCTCGGGCTGCGCTGCACTGGCAAGTGCGGCAAGGTCCAGCTCAACCTCGGCCAACCCGCCGGTGAGGTCGACGTTCAGCGGCGCCTGTGCTGCTTCGGCGCGGATGTGGGGGGAAGCGGTGGCGTCGATAAGCTGCACCGCCATCTCCTTCGCCGAGAAGGTCTGCACGCCGCGGGCCTCCACCTGCGCAACCAACGGATCGTTGCCGCCCATCAGCCCGGTGCCGCGCACCCACCCGATGTGGGCATGCACCAGCGAGGTGCGCGCGCCCCAACTGGATTGCTCGGAAGACCAGCGGTTAACCAAGGCATCGAGGGCCGCCTTGGCCTCGCCGTAGGCACCATCGCCGCCGAAGCGCCCGCGGTTGGGCGAGCCCGGCAGCACCACGTGCAGCCGGTGACCCACGTGGGTATCCGCGCCCACGGCGGAGAGCGACGCAATGAGCTTCTCCACAGACCACAGCAGCAGGCGCATCTGGGACTCCGCCCCTGCCCCGGCATCCGCAAGGGTGCCCGCCACGCGCGGCGCGGCGAAGGGGAAGAGCAGATCCGGCACATAGGCAGGCTTTAGTTGTACGGACTCACCACCCACGGTGGCGGTGCGCTCCGTAGCAATCCATTCCACGAGCGCATCCACGTCCGCGAAGGAATTGAGGTTCGCAGGCACGACCCACAGCGCTGCCGCGCCGACGGCCCGGTTGCGGTAGAGCTCCTTATAAAACTCCAGACGTTCGTAGCCCAGCTGGGAGGTCGTCGCAATCACGGTTGCGCCCTCCGCGAGCAGCTCGCCGATGAGCTCGGCGGCAATCGAACCGGGAGAGCCACCCGTCACCACCGCCACCTGGTCGGCGAAGAGCAACCCATCGGCCGGGGTGCGGGCATCGCGGGCCAGATCCTCATAGCCGAAGTGCTCGGCTATGAGCGCAACCTCCTCGCCGGCGCCCAACACGTCCAGCTCAGGCTCTGCTTCCCCGGCAGCCGCCACGCGGGCGATGTCCTCGCGGGCGCTGGCCCAGTGGTCGTCGAAAAGCACTGCCTTCCGCGCATCAAAAACGGGGGCGACGCGCTGCTGCCAGTCCGGGCCCAGCTCCGCGGCAACGAGTTGCTCCAGCTCCGTGTGCGCTGCGCTGTCCCCCTGCTCAGTCGGGGCCTCCTCACGGCCGAGGGCGGCGAGTGCCGCGCGGGCGGAGTCCTCCAGTGCCGCCTCGAGGCGCTCGGTATAGGCGCGCACCGCTTCTGGGTCCACGGTCTCGGTCGGCGTGGCCAAAGCTTGCTTCTGCAGCGAGACTCCTTCGCGCTCGCCGGCCGCGCGCACGGCGGCATCGATCAATTCATCGAGCTCAGCCACCGATGCCGCGCCGGTCATGGGCAAGCTAGCCAAATCCCCGCCGCGCAGCGACGAGCCCGCGCGCGTGCCCAGGACCATCTGCACAGTCGCGCGATCGACCCAGCCCGGCCCCAATCCCCAGGTACTGCTCACGCGCTCGGCCACGTAGCTCGGCTTCTTGCCCGCGGGCCCGGTAAGCCGGTTGAGAGCCTGCGCGACCTGCTCTCTGAGGACCTCCCCAAACGTTGTGTAGCCCGGCGCGCGCTGCGCCACGCTCTCCGCCAGCTGTGGGATGGGGGTATCCGCAGCATTCTCGATGGCGCTGATACCGAACTCCACGCCGAGGTCAACGAGCAACTGGTTGCGGCGCGAGGACACGCCTTCCACGAGGGTTTCGATGGAATCAGTCGCGGCCATCTGATCGGGGCGGACCTTCGTCCACAACGCAATAAGCATCTCGAGGGCCTGGTGCACGCTCAGAGGGAGGTCCTCGATGGCGGCTGAGGTCTCCTCGCGCGGGGCGTGCACGGAATCTTCCTGGTGTGTGCTCTCGGTTGGCTGCCTCGACTCAGATTCTGCCGGTTCCGCTTCCGTGGTATCCGGCTGCCCAGCCACCTGCGCTGCTGGCCCGGGCGCCGGCTCGGCGTCTTCGGCAAAGACACGCCCGCGGTCGCGCTCGTAATTCAGCACCTCGATATCGGTACTGCCCGCATACTGGGGCAGGCGCAGGGTTTGGCCCAGCATGTTGGTCAGCGTGGGCGCGGTGCCAACGCCAACCTCGATGAAACGCTCCACGCCGAGCTGACCAAGGAGCAGGTCCTGGGTCTCAATCCAGCGCACCGGGGAAGCAAACTGCCAGGCCAAAAGCTCGATGAGCAGGGTTCGACCAAGACGCGCCGGGCTCGCCATGGCACCATCGAAGTCCGCCAGGATCTCCGCGATAGGCTCCGAGTCCACCACTTCTGCGATGGACTCCACGAACTCGCGGCTCAGCGCGAAGGGCCGCGCCACGAGGTTAGGAATATAGCGCCCCACCAGCGCGTCGAGGTTAATCTCTTCAGGGATGAGCGCATCGAGGTGCGCGCGGAAATCCGCCACACCGCCCACCAAGCGGGAGGAATGGAAGGGCACGTCAATCCCCGGGATGGGGATGACGGCACGTTGCCCGGGGGCGCGCCGCTCGGCGTCGCTCGCCAGCGCATCCAGGCCTGTCTTCGTCCCGGCGACCGCGTATTGGCGCCCGGCGATATTGTGGTTGACCACCTCAAGGAACTCGCCTGTCTCCGCAGCGACACGGGCAACATGGGCAAAGGCCTCGCTCGCGCTCATCCCCATCTTGTTCGGGCGCAGCGCCGCCAAACCATAGAGGGACTGGCCAGCGGAATCGCGCTCGACCAAACGGTGCATGGTCAGGCCGCGAACATAAACGATGTCCAGCACCGCCTCCAAGGACAGGACCTCGGCATAGGCGGCCAGGGCGTTGTACTCGCCCACCGAGTGGCCAGCGAAGAAGGCATCGGAATCGAGCACCCCGTCTTCCCGGAGCGCTGCAATCTGTGCGCATCCGAGCGTCGCCATGGCCACCTGCGTGAACTGCGTCAGATACAGCACGCCGTCCGGGTGGGTGAAGGTCTCACCAGCCACCACCACTGTGTCAGGGTTGTGGCGGACGATCTCCAGGATGGAAAAGCGCAAGCTCTGCCGCGTGTGCTCGTCCGCCCGCTCCCACACGGCGCGCGCCGCTGCGGACTCCGCATAGTCCTTCATCCCCATCCCCGGGGATTGGATGCCCTGGCCGGGGAAGGCATAGAAGGTGGTGGGGCTGCTCATCGTCGCTCGCGCCTGCAGCACCGGCACGCCCTGGCTGGTGGCGGTCACGCTGCGGATCTCGCCGTAGCCGCGCCGCTTGTCGACGCCCACCCGTTCCACCTCGAACTCCACCTCACTGCCCGGCAGCACGGGGGCAAGCCAGGTAGCGGACCACTCGAGGACGCGGGCACCGTCGAAGGCCGCGGCCGCCTGCGCGAGCGCTGAGGTCCACATGCCGTGGACGATGGGGCCTTCACGATGTCCCGCCAATGCCGCCGCGTTCGATGACAGGTGGATGGGGTTCCTATCCCCCGTGACCACGGCGAAAGGGCGCAAGGATTCCGGTGCCACAGCGCTAGTGCGGTGGCGGAAGGAGCGCGGTGTCTCACGGACCGATGACTCTACTGTCTCTGCCCCGCTTTCTTGTGCACCATAAGTTGCGGCGTCCACGGTCTCGAGCGCGGCGTCACCGCAGCGCCCGGTGATGAGGAAGCGCTCGTGCAACTGCGCGAATTCATGTTCTTCTCCGCGCACGGCTGCAGTCACGCCGACAGAAACGTCGACTACGCGCCCCGACGGCGTATCGCGTACCTCCTCCAACTCAGCGGTGTAGCGCAGGTCCAAAGGCGCAGCGCCCGGCGCAGCGCTGGCGCGAAGCAGCTCCCAGGTCTCTGGCTTGAGGCTCAGCGCGTGCTCGAGGTGGACCAGGTCGAGAAAGCCCTCCACTACCGGCTCCCCGGACGCCGCATGGGCGCTGGCCAGCACGGCGAAGGTGGCCGGCCAGGCGGGGCCGACGAGGACATCGGGCGAGACAGTAGCGCTCATCTCCCTGCTCGTCACCGTGCTGTAGTGGGCGATGTCGGTGGTGCTGAGGTGAGCGCTGACCGTCGCCGCAGTCCCAGAGCCTGCGTTTGGTAGGTCACCGCCGAGGGCCTGGCGCAGCAGCTCCCGCATGGCGGTCTCGGCATCCTCGACCTTAACGAGTGGTGAGGCACCAGGAATGCTCGGCGGAGTGATGCGAACACGCATCGACGCATCGGAGTGGAAAGGAACGGTCAACCACATGGCTTCCTCGCCCGCGGCTTCCAGCTCGGCGCCCTCAAGGCCAAAGCTCAGCGGGTTGGGCTGTTCGCGCCCGGCCCAATTCAGCCCCGGGGCGCGGCGGATGAGCTCTTCAGTGCTGAAAGCGGGCTCGCCAGTGTCATCGTCAGTCCCGTCGAGAAGCGCAAGCGCCGCCTGCTCAAATCGGGCAAGCACCTGCGCCACCGGCTCGTTGGCCTGCTCGATTCCCTCAACGGCCGCCGTGCCAGGGATGATGCAGACCTCATCGGCCTCGTAGTGCTCATCGTGTGCCTGCCACAAGGTGTCGCGGCGCCAGCGGCGGCGTACGTCAGCATCGATGACCGGCACAAAGTTTGCGGGTTTGCCGGGACCATCCACGAGTTGAATGAACCACGCGGCGTCGGTTGGGTGCAGCGCGGCGTCACCGTAGAATTCGGTTAGCTGATTAATTGCCTCAGCCGGGTTCTCGCGATCAACCTCAACGCGCAGCTCGATCTCGCCGTGATCGGCCGGGTGAAGGCGGGCTTCGGCGCGAGCCACCATGCTCGTAAATCGCCTCAACCAGGATTCGTCAACCCAGCCGTCCAGGTAGGACAGCTCGAGGTAGCGCTGCAGCCACTCGGAATAGGACATCTCATCGAGGTCCCCGAAGTAGGGCTTGCACGTGCGCCCGATGGCCTCAATGATTTCCGCGCGGCGCGCCTCCACGGCCGTGGCATCGCCGGCCACCGCATCCAGCAGGCGCCCGGCGCGGGCGAAAGAGTTGTCCAGCTCATGGATGTCCGCGCCCAGGTCCGAGCGGCCCGACACAACGTCCCCGCTGTGCGCGGCGACGAGAGCATGCTTCACCGACTCGGATGCGGTGGACTCCTTCGCCGCCATGGCGGCGGTGCCCACCATGATGGCATCGACGGGGGCCGCCGGCAGACCGTAGCTCTGTGCCCACGTGCCCAGCAGGTACGCTACACCGCGCGCCGGGGTACCGATTCCCCCGCCAACAGCGAGGAGGACATTGTCGCGCTCACGGATCCGCGCGTAGGTAGCAACAAGGACCTCATCGAGGCCTTCTAGGGAATGGTGGCCACCGGCCGCGCTACCTTCCAGCTGCATGATGACGGTGGTCTCGGGGAGAGCATCGGCGATACGGAGCACCTCCTCCACCTGCGCCGAAGTCCCCGGCTTGAAAGCGACCCACGGGATGTTCGCGGCGTGGAGCTTCTCCACCAGCTCTACCGCCTCCTCCACAGGCGGAATGCCAGCGGAAATCACTACTCCGTTGATGGGTGCTCCTGCGGCACGCGCTCGCAGAATCGAATTCGGCCCCTCGATCTGGCGGCGCCACTGGAAAGCCGCAAGGTACAGCGCATTGAACTGGGCATTAACCCCGGGCTGCAGGAGTCGGCGCAGGATGTGCAGGTTCTCCTTAAAGATGACATCGGTGTGCTGTCCCCCGCCGGCCAGCTCCGCCCAGTGCCCAGCATTAGCGGCCGCGGCGACGATGGCCGGATCAACCGTGGTGGGGGTCATCCCGGGGAGCATGACCGGTGAGTAACCGGTGGCCTGCGTAAAGGCAGTCGCCAGACGCCCGTCTGCCACGCGCGGTGCCCACTCGGACCACGCGCGGGGCAGAACGGGTGCGCGGCCTGGCTCCACGAGCTGGGCCAGCCCTTCCGGTGCAGCGACGGCCAGCGTGCCCACTCCGCGCCCGGCAACGAGATCCCGAGTCAGCGGCTCCACCCCGCGGGCGGGCCCGATTTCCAAAATCCAACGCGCCCCGGCCTGAAGCGCTGTGTCAATGCGCTCGGGCCAGTCCACGTAGTCCGTGAGCACTGCGCGCGCGAGCTGCGCGGTGATTTCTGGGTCCAAGCCGATTCGCCCGGCCCAGCTTTCCACCTGTTCCACCGCGTGCTTCATGGTGGGATGGTGGAACGCGGCTGAAACCTCAAGGTCGGTGACAACGACGGCGGCTGGCTCCCCTTCCCGATCTTCCTTGAGGTCCGAGCTCTCTTGCAGCGCGGCCTTCACCCGGGAAAGTTCAGCCGGGGTTCCGACGATGACGAAGCGCCCCCGCCCATTGTCGAGCCCAATGTGTGCTCCGGCGTCGAGTAGTTGCTGCTTCGTCGCGCCGGTCACCGCCGCCATGGGCGCGCCCTGCGGGGTACGGACCAGCCCAGCGCTGCGCGCGGTAGTCGTCATGGCTGCACCGATAAGGCGCGCCAGCGCCAGAGCTGCAGCCGGACTTATACGTCCTTCCACCACCGCCGCGGCAAGCACGCCCTGGGAATGTCCGATGCTGGTGACGGCATCCTCGAGTTCTATTCCCTGCGCACGCAGTGATTCGAGGACCGCTAGCTGCGCGGTGAGGATGCCGGGGGTGGAAAGCGAGGCGTCGGCAAGCGCGTGCGCCCACGCCGGCTCCTCGTCTGCCCAGACCAATGGCGCAAACCCGCGCGGTGTGGAAGGAAGGAGTTCCTCTTCCAGCGGAGCAAGGAGTTCCTCGGCCTCGGCAAGGTACTCCGCTATGTGTGGCCGCACGCCGGTGGCGAGGGCATCGCGCAACGTCGGCAGCCAGGCATAGCCCTGGCCGGAGAAAGACAGCGCGAAAGGCTCGGAGCCCAAGCGCGCGGACAAAGGCACTGAGACGTGAAAATCAGACACCTACGCTACTCCCCCAAGGTGCGGGCGACGAGCTGCGCGGCCTCATCGAGAGAAGACTGCGATGTCGGCTCAGGCGTATCACAAAAGACCTGGCAGGCGTGGTCCGGGACAACCTCGGCGGAGCGCGTCAGACCGCGTTCAGCGAGGTACTCGTCAAAGAACATATCGATACTCATACCGTGTGCCGATTCTACCCACTAGGATCAATACGTCATGGCCACTCGTACCCCGTTCTTCATCGCCGCGCTGCTCAACGCCGTGGTAGCTGTGCTCGTGGCGATCGGCCTGCTCCTTCCCTCTCCGTCCACTCCCCCAGCGGCGGGGCCGAGTTCTTCCACAACGACAGCGGAGCCCGCGCAAGAGTTCCCCGCAGAAGAACACTCCGACGAAGCCACGCCCGCGCCAGACATTGCGCCGGGCATAGCCGAAGCACTCGCCGCCCTAGATTCCCTGGAGGTCAAAGGCCGCGCTCCCATGACCGGCTATGAGCGTGAGGAATTCGGCCAGGCTTGGTCCGATGATGTCACGGTGGAGTTCGGCCACAACGGCTGCGATACACGCAACGATATCCTCCGCAGAGACTTGGACCCGGAGAGCCTCGTGCTCAAGGAGGGAACTCACGACTGCGTGGCGCTCGCCGGCACCTTGCATGATCCCTATTCGGGCCAGGACATTGAGTTTCAGCGCGGGGCGCAGACATCACGTGCGGTACAGATTGATCACGTTGTGCCGCTTGCCGACGCCTGGCAGAAAGGCGCCCAGCAATGGTCACCAGAAAAGCGCCGCGACTTTGCTAATGATCCCCGCAACCTCCTTGCCGTCGATGGCCCCCTCAACCAGCAAAAAGGCGCTGGCGATGCCGCCACGTGGCTGCCGCCCAACAAAGGATTTCGCTGTGAATACTCTCGCCGCATCGTAGAGGTGAAGGCGGCCTATGAAATCTGGGTCACGGCAGCGGAGAAGGATGCGCTCCGTCAGCTACTGAATGCTTGCTGAAGATTTTTACCCCCTTTAGGTGCCCCGATCCCCTTCCCGGCACCCCCGAATTTATGCGCATAATATTCACTCGCGCCTAAACGGCCGTGCATAGTTTTCTGCTTCGTGAACCCTGGGGTGCACTGCGCCAACATTCCTCCCAGCCGGGAATTTCTATAGACCTATTAATATGTAATTGATGCAACCTGAACTCACATAAGGGTCACCCCCTCAGGAATCTAAAACGATAAATCTTTCCCTCCCACCTCACAATTCTTTTAATATGTGACACAGCGCCTAGCCTGAGGTCTAGGTCACATGGACGCCGTGAGTTCTCGCTGGCCGCCATCACTCCCAATCCTGCCGAGACGACCCCTGCGAAGGAATAGTGATGTTCAAGTACATCATCAAGAAGACCGCCAGCTGGCTGGTAGTCATCTTCCTCGCGACTAATATCGCGTACCTCCTGGCCGCAACCTTCCTTGATCCCCGATCAAATTATGTCGGCCGCAACCCACCGCTCGAGCCGGAAGAAATCGGCCGAATTCTCACTCCACTTGGTCTCAACCCTGAGACCCCGCTTATTGAGCGCTGGTGGGGATGGCTGTCCAACATCATCTTCCACTGGGACTGGGGTACCTCCCCTCTTGGAGATCCGGTCAGCGCACAAATCGCGCACCGCGCGCTCGTCTCGGCACAGCTGCTGCTCGTGGCCACGATTCTCTCCGTCATCATCGGTGTCGCCCTCGGCGTCTACACCGCCTCCCGCCAGTACAGGGCAGCGGACCGCTTCTGGCAGGGAGTCTCCATCATCACGATGAACACGCACGTCGTCGTGGCCTCCATCTTGGTCGTCGCCGGTGGTCTGTGGATCAACCGCGTCACCGGCCACCGCGTGGTCTACGTAACGGGTGCCTCCAGCCTCGGCGTCGAAGGCTTCTTCCCCAAGCTGCTGGATATGGCGCAGCACCTCATCTTGCCGTCCATCTCGCTCATCATCATCAGCTACGCCGGCTACCACATGATGCAGCGCACCTTGCTGCTGGATAACCTGAACGCCGATTATGTGCGCACCGCCCGCGCCAAGGGCCTGACCCGTGCACAGGCTATTCGCAAGCACGCCCTGCGCACCTCCATCATCCCGGTGGCAACCTCCGTGGCCTTCTCCGTTCCCGGAATCTTTACCGGCGCCATCATGACGGAAACCATCTTCGCGTGGAAGGGAATGGGCCAGTACTTCATCGAAACCATCAGCCGCAACGACGTCAACGGCACCACCGCCGTCGCCGCCTTCGGTGCCGTCATGATTGCCTTCTCCGCAATCCTGGCTGACCTCGTCGTCGTCGCCCTCGATCCGCGAGTAAGGGTGAGCTAAATGTCTCCAGAAAAGAAATCCACGTCGCCACGCTCAGAAGCCCGCCACACCGAGCGCCACCGCCGCAACGACCTCGCCATCGACACCGCCGCGGACAACCTCGGCGTGCGCCCGCATGCCGCCACTGCGGACTTTTCACCGCAGACCGAACCCAGCGCACAATCCGCACTCGGCTCCGGCGTCGACGTCGATGACGCACAGCGCAAGCAATTCTCCAGCAGCGATTTCCGCGGCACCTCCAAGCTCAAGCTGTACGTTCGCCGCTTCTTCCGCAACAAGGCAGCTGCCGTCGGACTCGTCATCTTCGTGCTACTCGCGCTGCTCTCCATCTTCGGCAGCTACCTCACCCCGTGGTCCTTCGACGAGCCGGACTTCTTCAACCTGTCCACCGGGCCTTCCCCGGAGCACTGGTTCGGAACCACGGACTCCGGAAACGATCTCTTTGCGCAGACCGTCCACGGCTTGGGCCGCTCACTGATCATTGCGCTCATCGTCTCGCTGGCTTCTACCCTGATCTCCGCCTTCATCGGCGCGGCCGCGGCCATGTACGGCGGTGCGGTGGAAAAGCTCATCCTGGCAGTCATTCACTTCCTGCTGGCTATCCCGACCTTCCTGCTCATCGCCCTGGTGGTTTCTGATTCCGGCGGTGACTGGAAGCTGCTTATCGTGGTGCTCATCGTCTTCGGCTGGATGTACCCGGCGCGCGTCATCTGGGCCATGGCGCTGAGTGTGCGCGAGAACGACTACGTCCGCGCCGCGGACTACATGGGAGTCTCGCGCCTGCGCACCATCTTCCGCCACGTGGTGCCCAACATCGGCTCGCTGCTCATCATCCAAGCTGCTCTGGGCGTGGTGTCCACCATCATGTCGGAGACCGCGCTGTCCTTCCTGGGCTTGGGCGTGAAGCTTCCCGACGTCTCCCTGGGCACCCTCCTGGCCGGCGGCGCCAACGCCGTCGAGGCCTCGCCCTGGCTCTTCTACTTCCCCGCAGGCATCCTCACGCTGCTGACCGTCTCCATGGCGTTCATCGCCGACGGCCTGCGCGATGCCATTGACCCCAACTCGAACTCCGGAGGCCGAGCATGACCCCGCAGAATACTGCACACACCGCCAACGCCGACCCGGCCAGCCGCGCCACCGACCCCACTGCATCCACCGAGCCGGTGCTGTCCGTGCGCAACCTCACCGTCACCTTCCCCTCGGAGGCCGGCTCCGTCCACGCGGTGCGTGGCGTCGACTTCGACCTCATGCCGGGGCGCACCCTGGCGATTGTGGGCGAGTCCGGCTCCGGTAAGTCCGTGACATCTTTGGCCGTCATGGGCCTGCTGCCGGACTACGCCAAGGTAGAAGGCTCCGTGGTCTATGCCGGCACCGAGCTCATTGGCAAATCGGATAAGGAGATGTCGAAGATCCGCGGCAAGGATATCGCCATGATCTTCCAGGATCCTCTCTCCTCCCTGACCCCGGTGTTCTCCATCGGCGACCAGCTCATCGAGGCCATCCAAACCCACCGCGATGTCTCCAAAAAGGAGGCAGAGAAGGAAGCAGTACGCCTGCTCGAGCTCGTCGGCATTCCGGAAGCGGACAAGCGCGTGAAGTCATTCCCGCACGAATTCTCCGGCGGTATGCGCCAGCGCGTGGTCATCGCCATCGCCATGGCCAACAACCCGCGCGTCATCATCGCCGACGAGCCCACCACCGCGCTCGACGTCACCATCCAGGCCCAAATCCTGGAGGTCCTCAAGGTAGCCCAGCGCGAAACGGGCGCCGCAGTCATCATGATTACCCACGACATGGGTGTGGTCGCCGGCACCGCCGACGACGTCCTGGTCATGTACGCCGGGCGCCCGGTGGAGCTCGGTGATGTCGACACCATCTTCAACAACCCCAAGATGCCCTATACCGTGGGTCTTCTCGGGTCGACGCCGCGCGTGGACAAGGCCACCGACGAACCACTGACCCCCATCGTGGGTACCCCGCCACAGCTTATCGACGTCGCCGCCGAATGCCCCTTCGCGGACCGCTGCCCGGTGGTGAAGGATGAGTGCCGAACCTTGGAACCGGAGCTGCGCGCGCTTGACGACGTCCCCGGACACTTCGCCTCCTGCCTGCGCTCCGACGAGATCAAGGACGGCACCATCGGTGGCGAGCGCATGTACCCGTTGCCGAAGATTTCCGCCGATACCCTGGGCGATACTCCCTACGAGCAGCGGCCGGTCACCCTGGAGGTCAAGAACCTGGTCAAGGACTTCCCGCTCATCAAGGGAGCGATTCTCAAGCGCCGCGTCGGCACAGTACACGCGGTCAAAAACGTCAGCTTCGACGTGCACCAAGGCGAGTGCTTCGCCATCGTGGGCGAGTCCGGCTCCGGCAA
>NZ_KV827691.1:114140-149593 GCF_001836165.1 Corynebacterium sp. HMSC036D02
GTGGGCGAGTCCGGCTCCGGCAAGACCACCACCCTGCTGGAAATCATGGACCTGAACCCGCCCGAGGGTTCCACCATCGTTGTCAACGGCACCAACACCTCCGGCTTGAGCGCGTCCGCACGCCGAAAGCTGCGCAAGGACATCCAAATCGTCTTCCAGGACCCGATGAGCTCGCTCAACCCACGTATGACCATCCGCGAGATCATCGCTGAGCCGCTGGAGTCGCTGGGGTACGAGGGGGACGTCGGCCAGCGCGTGGCTGAGCTGATGCAGCTCGTCGGTCTGGAATCCCACCAGGTGGATCGCTTCCCCGGACACTTCTCCGGCGGACAGCGCCAGCGCATCGGCCTGGCCCGTGCTCTGGCCACCAACCCCTCCATCGTGGTGCTCGATGAGCCCGTCTCCGCCCTCGACGTCTCCATCCAGGCCGGCATCATCAACCTGCTGCACGACCTGAAGAACCGCCTGGGCATCTCCTTGGTGTTCGTGGCCCACGACCTGTCCGTTGTGCGCCACCTTTCCGACAAGGTCGCCGTGATGTACAAGGGCGACTTCGTGGAATACGGCCCCACGGACGAGGTCTTTGACAACCCGCAACACGCCTATACCCGCGCGCTGCTCTCCGCCATCCCGGTGCCGGATCCAGCCGTGGAGCGTGACCGGGTGCGCGAGATTTACCAGCCCGCCGAAACCCCGGCTTAGCAAGACTTATAACTAAATACTCACCTTTGTCTCCATGTTTCCTCTCGAAAGGACACACATATGAATATGAAGCTCCGCAGGACCGCCCTCGCAGTGGTCACCGCCTCTGCCCTCATCCTCACCGGCTGCGCCTCCGATGGCGGCTCCGGCTCCGATGGATCAGGGAATTCCGCCTCCGGCGAGAAGCTCGACGTCAAGCTGGACGGCTCCTACAACCCCAAGGACCGCTCCGAGCTCAAGGAGGGTGGCGAGCTGCGCTTGGCTATCGACGAGATCTCCCAGCAGCAGAACACCTTCCAGGCCGACGCCACCTCATACACCCTGAGCCTGTGGAAGTACTACAACCCGCAAATTGGCCTCTTCGATGGCGCGGGTGAGTTCCACGTCAACAATGACTACATCACCGACGTCAAAGACGAAGAAAAGGACGGAAAGACTGTCGTCACCTTCACCATCCACGAGAAGGCGCAGTACAACGACGGTACTCCGATTGACTGGAAATCCTTTGAGAACACGTGGAAGTTCAACAACGGTGAGAACAAGGACGTCAACGTTAGCGCCACCGACGGCTACGAGCTCATCGAGTCCGTCAAGCCAGGTGAGAACGACAAGCAGGCCGTCATCACCTTTAAACAGGCCTATCCGTGGTGGCAGGGTCTGTTCAACGTCCTGCTCCCGCCACAGGTTGACTCCGCGGAGAAGTTCAACGAGGCCTACCTGGGCAAGGTCCACCCGGAGTGGGGTGCGGGCCCGTACAAGGTCGAAAGCGTCGACTTCAAGAACGGCAGCGCTACCTTCGTCCCGAACGAGAAGTGGTGGGGTGATAAGCCTTTCCTGGACAAGGTGACTTACCGCCAGATGGAAGACCAGGCTTCCATTAACGCCTTCAAGGCCGGCGAAATCGACGCCACCGGCGTGGCCAACAAGGAACGCCTGGCAGCCGTCAAGGACATGCCCGACGTTGAAATTCGCACCGCCATGACCCCAGGCAAGAACCTGTACACGCTCAACTCCAAGAACGAGATCCTCTCTGACATCAAGGTGCGCGAAGCCATCATGACCGGTATCGACCGCGCCACGCTCTCCGGTATCCGCTTCAACGGACTCAACGGCTACACCGAGGACCTGCCAGGCTCCTTCAACCTCTACCAAACCCAGAAGGGCTACGAGGACAACGTCGGCGCAGTCATTTCTTTCGATCCAGAGAAGGCCAAGTCGCTCCTCGATGAGGCCGGCTGGAAGGAAGGCGGCGACGGCATCCGCGAGAAGGACGGCAAGAAGCTGTCCATGCGCTACACGCTGCTGGGAGATTCTTCCATCAGCAAGGCCATGGCGACCGCCACCCAAAAGATGATGAAGGATATCGGCGTGGACCTGAAGGTGGAGGAACGCCCAGTCTCTGACTTCTCTGAGATCACCTCCAAGTACGACTTCGATATTCTGCCTATGGGTTTCTCATCCGGTGATCCCTTCGGTGTCGCTTACTTCGGCCAGACCTATCGCTCCGGCTCCCAGCTCAACCGCTCCGGTACGGGTACGCCAGAACTGGACAAGAAGATCGACGAGCTATCCCAGATCGCTGACCCAGACGAGCAGATCAAAAGATCCAATGAGCTGGAGAAAGAAGCCCTTGCCCAGTACGGCATCATTCCTATCTTCAACGGCCCGACCATGGTTGCGACCCACCCCGATATCGCAAACTTCGGTGCCAACTCCTTCGCCGTCATTGAGGTGGAGAACATCGGCTACGTCAAGTAGGTAGCGTGCTCGGCGCTGCACCACATGATGCGCGGTGCCTAGCTATCACGTCCGCTGTGTAGGGCAACGACAAGAGGGCCTTCCCAAACTGCGGGAAGGCCCTCTTCGGGTGTTTTAACTGTGTTTAGTTGTCCTTGTTGAGCTGGTTGCGCAACTGATCAAAGTAGTCACGCGCGCTCTGCGGCTGGTTGTTGCCCTGCGGCGGGGCTGGGAAGCCCGAAATCTGACCAAAGCCCTGGCCCTGCTGAGCGTTCTGCACCTGTTCTTGTGCCTGCTGCTGTGCGCGCTGTGCCTGTTCCATCGCTTCAGCTTCGCGGCGGGCACGCTCATCGCGCTCGCGGCGCTCCTGCTCCTCACGGCGGCGGCGCTCAGCGGCGGTGTCCTCGCGGCTGTGCTTTGCTTCGCCGGCCGGCACCTTCGGCTTCGGGGCTTCATTAATAGCGTTAGTGGACAGCAACGTATCGCGCATACCGCCGAAGAGATCCTGCATGCCGCCCGGGTTGGACGGCATGTAGAGCACGTTGGTGTGAGCGCGGTCGGCCACATCCACCATGGCGTCGAGGTACTGGGACACCAGCATGAGGGTCTCGGGGTTCTCCTGCACGCCGGCAGCACGCAGCAGCTCATACTGCTGAGCAATACCTTCGACGATCTCCTTACGCTGGTCAGCCACACCGCGGCCCTGCAGCTTCTTGGCCTCGGCCGCACCTTCGGCTTCCTTGACCACGCGGATCTTCTCGGCCTCTGCCTGGGCGACGGCTGCCTCGCGCTCACGCTGCGCCGCGTTAATGGAGTTCATGGACTCGCGCACGCGGGCATCCGGGCGAATATCGGTGACCAGGGTGTTGACGAAGTTCCAGCCATAGGCGGCCATGTTATCGCGCAGGGACATCGCCACGTTGCGGGCGATGGTGTCCTTGGATGAGAAGGAATCATCCAGGTTCATGTTTGCCACGGAGGAGCGGACGTTGTCCTGAACGTAAGCCACGATCTGCTGCTCGTGGTTGGACAGGGTGTAGAAGGCCTGGCGCTCGCTGCCTTGAACTACCTCGTACTGCACGGCAACGGGGATCTGAACGAAGACGTTGTCCTTGGTCTTGGTTTCCACCATGACATCGAGCTGACGGATCTGCAGGCTGATCTTGGCGCGCACGCGGTCGACATAAGGCACCTTGAAGTGCAAGCCCGCGTGAGCAACGTTCACGAACTTACCCATCCGCTCAATGATGGCGGCTTCCTTCGTCCGGACGATATAGAAACCGTCGAAGGCGGTGGCAATAATAAGTAGGAGAATCACGCCGATGACGATGAGACCGCCCATAGGCTTATCCTTTCTGCTCGATTTAGATTTTCCTAACCAGTGTGCCACACGGTGACCACCACCACACGGCGAGGGAGACTACTCCCCGAGCCCAGTCGAAGCGCTTAACGCTGGTCGGCCACCCGGAAGAGCTCACCCAGAATCCCTGCGCCGTCTTCGCTAATACCGTTGTGCTGGAAGCGGTTGGTCACCACCGGGCGCAAGTCGCGGTAGGTCTCCCCCGTGGCCAGGGAGTCTTCGAAGGGCACGAAGATATCGTCAAGGTAGATGGCGGCGGAGGCGGTAACGGGGGCGTCGGCAAGCTTGGCGGCATCGTACGGCGAGCTTGCCCACTCGTGGGCGGCGAGCTCCTCGGCAGCCTGCTTGAAGGGGCGCAGCGCCGGGTCCTCGTCGAACTGCCAAGGGAAAATGTGCTCGCCGGTCAGACACGTGCCATCCTCGGCGAACTCGGGGAATTCCTCGCGCATGCGGTGCGCCGCCCAGCCGGTGACGGCCTGGCCGCCAACGCCACCGTAAATGGACTCATGGATCGCCGCGTAGAGCGGACCGGCCTGGAAGCTCACGCGGCTACCGACGTTGTTGAGGAAGTCCGAACGCAAGCGCTTCTCGCCGTTCACGGTGCGGAAAGGCTCCTCCAGCAGGTAGCCCAGAGAATCGAATCCGGTGCCGCGTCCCAGCTCAATGCCGATAGTGCGGAAGCGGCGGGAGGACAGGCGCTCCCCTGTCGGCAGCAGCTCCTCTGAGTTGTCCAGGTGGTGGATGAGCTCCTCGATGCGTGCTTGAGCCCACGGGAACTGGGCATAGAAACGTTCGTGACGCACCTTGAGCTTGGCAAAGGTCGTGCGGTAGAGATCATCCGCACCCTTAGTCAGGGTGGGCAGGCCACCGGTGAGAAAGGCACGGCCGATGGAATCGGGGAACATCGAAATATAGGCAGTAATGATGAAGCCGCCAAAGGATTGGCCGTAGAGATCCCAGGAGTCCTCACCGAGGTGCTCGCGCAGGTGCTCGGCATCGCGCACGATATTCTCCTGCCGCAGCTGTGCCAAGCGCTGCGCCGTGCGATCCTCAGCCGGGCTGAGCTCATCGATGCGGTGGCTGCGCCCAGTGCCGCGCTGGTCCATGAGGATCCAGCGGTAGCGCTCCAAGCCCTTGCGGATCAGCCCAGTGGCACCCGTCGGCCGCGGCGCCGGGAAACCCGGCCCGCCCTGGTTATAGAGCAGCGCCGGGTACTTCTCACCGCCCGGCGGGATGATTTCCCGAGCATAGAGCTCGAACTCCCCCGCGGCTGGATTGTCATAGTCCCAGGGGACGGTGATGGTGTGTTCCTTGATGGTATGGCCGAAGCGTTTCATGCTTCTAGTAGACCACGAAACCTTCCTTACGGAACACCTCGCGGATCTCCTCCACGTCTTCCGGCTTCGGTGGCTTTGTGTCCTCCAGGGTGTACGGGTAGCCCAGCTCGTGCCACTTGTCCGCGCCCATGTTGTGGAAGGGCAGCACCTCAATGCGCTCAATATTGCTCTTCCAGCGGGAGACGATCTTGGCTACGTTGGCGACGTTCTCGGGGCTGTCGGTAAGCCCCGGCACCACCACGAAGCGAATCCAGACCGGCTTGCCCATGGCGTTGAGGCGATCCCCAAAATCGATCGTCGGCTGCAGCTCGCGGCGGGTGACCTTCTTATAGGTCTCCTCGTCACCAGACTTGACGTCCAAGAGCACCAGGTCGATATTGTCCAGGTCCTCATCGCGCAGGCGCGCGCCGAGGTAACCCGAGGTGTCGATCGTGGTGTGGATGCCTGCATCGTGAACTTCCTTGAGCAGGCGCCGCGCGAAGGCGATCTGGAAGAGCGGCTCACCACCCGAAATGGTCAGCCCACCACCGGAGGCCTTGAAGACGGGCTTATAGCGCTTGATGCGCTTGACCACATCCTCGATGCGCTCCAAGGTGCCGACCTTCATTTCCATGGTGTCGGGGTTGTGGCAATACTGGCAGCGCAACGGGCAACCCGACATGAACATGGTCATGCGGGTTCCAGGCCCATCCACGGCCGTCACCAGCTCCCAGGAGTGCACGAGCGCGACATCGCCAGAGCGGCGGGCTTGCATCAACTCCGGGCGGGTGTAGCCCTCGAGGTCATTATCCGTTCCTAAACCGGCGGCGGCGCCGCGCACCTTCTCCCCTTCTTCTGGGGTAAGGCGCACGACGCCGGTAATGCCATCTGCCATTTAGGAGCCCTGGTGGAAGGTACGGGAGATGACGTCGAGCTGCTGCTCGCGGGTGAGCTTCACAAAGTTCACCGCGTAGCCGGAAACGCGGACCGTGAGGTTCGGGTACTTCTCCGGGTGCTCAACGGCGTCCTCCAGGGTGGACTTGTCCAGGACGTTGATGTTGGCGTGGTAGAGGCCCGAGTTCATGTTGTTGGCGGTGCGGCTGGCCTTCATGGAAGCGAGGCGCTCGTCGAAAGTTTTGGTTGCCATGTTGTGTTCTCCTTAGGAAGTGGTGTGGATGTGGTCTATTCGGAATCCATGATGAAGCCGGCGTCGAGGACGCCCACCAGGTTGGTGATACGCTCCTCCGGGGTGCGGCCCAATCCGGACGGGGTGATGGTGTTGGTCAGCGAGATGCCGTCGAGTGCATCCTTGTAGTCCAGCTTGCCTACCGACAGCATGGAGGCAACCATGCCGTGGCTATCCGCGCCGTTCTCCGGGTTGGCGCCCGGCGCGAACGGGGTGCCCGCCTCGTGGCCGGACGGGAAGGCACCGGTGGCCTTGCCGTAGACCACGTTGGAGGTAATGGTCAGCACCGACTGGGTGGGGATGGCGTTGCGGTACATCGGGATGGCCTTAATCTTCTCCATCACGGTGTGAACGATGGTGGCGGCGATGTCATCGGCGCGGTCATCATCGTTGCCGTAGAAGGGGAAGTCACCTTCCGTCTTGTAGTCCACGATCAGACCGGAATCATCGCGCACCGGGTAGACCTTGGCGTACTTGATGGCGGAGAGCGAGTCCGCCACGATGGACAGGCCGGCGATACCGCAGCCCATGGAGCGCACGATGTCCGAATCGTGCAGCGCCATCTCGATCGACTCGTAGGCGTACTTGTCGTGGCAGTAGTGGATGATGTTGAGGGCTTCAACGTAGGTGCCCACAACCCAGTCCAGCATCTCCTCGTACTTCTGCCAGACCTCGTCGAAGTCGAGCGGGCCGTCTCCCTGGATTGCTTCATAGCCGTCCACGACCTGCTTGCCGCTGACCTCGTCGCGGCCGCCGTTGATGGCGTAGAGCAGGGCCTTCGCAGCGTTGACGCGGGCACCGAAGAACTGCATTTGCTTGCCGACGGCCATCGGGGACACGCAGCACGCAATTGCGGCGTCGTCGCCCCACTGCTCACGAATCTGCTTATCGGACTCGTACTGGATGGAAGAGGTCTCAATCGAGATATGAGCGCAGAATTCCTTGTAGCCCGCCGGCAGCTGCGGATCCCAGAAGATGGTGATGTTCGGCTCCGGTGACGGGCCCAGGTTGATCAGCGTCTGCAGCAGACGGAAGGAAGTCTTGGTCACCATGTGGCGGCCATCGTCGCCAAAGCCGGCATCGGACCAGGTTGCCCAGTACGGGTCACCGGAGAAGATCTGGTCATAGTCCTCGGTGCGCAGGAAGCGCACGATGCGCAGCTTGAGCACGAGCTGGTCGATGATCTCCTGGGCGTCTTCCTCGGTGATGGTGCCAGCGGCAAGGTCGCGCTCGAAGTAGCAGTCGAAGAATGCGGAGAGGCGGCCGATGGACATGGCGGCGCCGTCCTGGGACTTAATGGAGGCCAAGTAGCCAAAGTAGGTCCACTGCACTGCCTCGTGGGCGGTCTTCGCGGGCTTCGAGATATCGAAACCATAGGACTCAGCCATGACCTTGAGCTTCTTCAGCGCCTTGATCTGCTCGGCGTGCTCCTCGCGGTAGCGTGCCCAGTGCTCGGAGAATCCGATATCACCGACTGCGTGCTTGGAAGCCTCCTTCTCAGCGATGAGGTAATCCACGCCGTAGAGTGCCACGCGGCGGTAGTCACCAATGATGCGGCCACGGCCATAGGCATCCGGCAGGCCGGTGATGATGTGAGAGGAACGCGCTGCGCGGATGCGCGGGGTGTAGATATCGAAGACCGCGTCATTGTGGGTCTTGCGGTAGCGGGTGAAGATCTTCTCTACGTCTGGGTCAACTTCCTTGCCGGCCTCGAAGATAGCCTGCTTGACCATGCGCCAGCCGCCGTTGGGCATCATGGCGCGCTTCAGCGGAGAATCCGTCTGCAGGCCCACGATGACGTTGTCGTCCTCACAGATGTAACCGGCCGGGAAAGCATCGATATCGCTCGGGGTGTGGGTATCCACGTCGAAGATGCGCTTTTGGCGCTCGACGGACAGGTAATTCTTCTCCAAATGATCCCACACGCGCTGCGTCTTCTCGGTGGGCCCAGCGAGGAAGGAGGAATCCCCGCCATAAGGGGTGTAGTTGCGCTGGATAAAATCACGAACGTCAATGTTCTCAGTCCACGGGCCGGGCTCGAAGCCCTTCCATGCCTCGAACTGCACGGACTGTTCAGTTGCGGTGGTCACTATATTGACTCCCTTCATAGTTCACACGACGCGTAATGCTTAGTCGCAGAAGGGCTTTAGGTGACTTCGGTTCACAGGTAATTCGGTCAACCCGTTTCGTCACCGAACCCCTCTCTGTAGCCCATAGTAGGGGTAAGGACGCATAACCTCATATCTGCAAATATGTGCCAAGCACCACCAAACGGGCTGGTTTAAGCACTGCACAGGTCAGCTCAGTCATAGGTAACGACCGTACGGTTGGAAGCGGGGGTAAAGCACCCCCTGACGTGGCCTTTCCCACACCTTTTGGGGCGAGCTCTTGGTGCGTGTCCTTGCGGCGCTCTATTGTTATGCGCAGTATCCTCGACTCGCTTTTTAGCAAGGAGCCTCCCCGCGTGTCCGACACCGCCGCTACAGCTAGCCCCGCCACTCCCCCAACGCACCCCGTTGATGTTGTCCCGCCAGCGCCCAAGTTAGCGGCGCTCGGTCTCCAGCACGTTCTCGCTTTCTACGCTGGCGCGGTCATCGTCCCGCTGCTTATCGCGGGTTCGCTCGGGCTGGATGAGGCCACCACGATCCACCTCATCAACGCTGACCTGTTGACCTGTGGTCTGGCCACGTTGATCCAGGCGGTGGGCGTCGGCAAGCACATCGGCGTCCGGCTGCCCATCATCCAGGGCGTGACCACCACGGCGGTCAGCCCCATCATCGCCATTGGTATGAGCGCGGGCGACCAGCCGCTGCCCACGATTTATGGCGCAATTATTGCTGCCGGTATCTTTACCTTTTTCGCTGCGCCGGTCTTTGGACGCGTGCTCAAATACTTCCCGCCGATTGTCACCGGCACCGTGCTTCTGGTCATGGGTACGTCGCTGCTGGCGGTCTCAGCAAATGACTTTGTTAATTACGCTGACGGGGTGCCGGCCGCGCGTGACTTGCTCTATGGCTTCGGCACGCTGGCCATCATCATTGTTGTGCAGCGCTTCTTCCGCGGCTTCCTGGGCACGCTGTCTGTGTTGCTCGGTTTGGTCATTGGCACCGGCGTGGCCTTCCTATTGGGCGATACCTCCTTTGACGGCGTGCGCGAGGCCGATGCCATCGGTATGACTACCCCCTTCTACTTCGGTATGCCGAAGTTCGACATCATGGCGATTCTCTCCCTCATCATCGTCATGATCATCACCATGGTGGAAACCACCGGCGATGTCTTCGCTACCGGTGAGATTGTGAAGAAGCGCATCAAGCGCGATGACGTGGTGCGCGCCATTCGCGCCGATGGCCTCTCCACCACCCTGGGCGGCGTGATGAACTCCTTCCCCTACACCTGCTTCGCGCAAAACGTCGGCTTGGTTCGCCTCACCGGCGTGAAGTCCCGCTGGGTGGCTGTATCGGCAGCCGGTTTCATGATCATCCTGGGCCTGCTGCCCAAGGCCGCTGCCGTGGTGGCGGCTATCCCCTCCCCGGTGCTCGGCGGCGCATCCCTCGCACTCTTCGCCAACGTTGCCTGGGCCGGCCTGCAGACCATTGCGAAAGAAGACATCACCGACGGCCGCAACGCCGCCATCGTTACCACCGCGCTGGGGCTGGCCATGCTGGTCACCTTCAAGCCGGACGTCGCCACCGCCTTCCCGGAGTGGGCGCAGATCTTTGTCTCCTCCGGAATGTCCATCGGCGCGATTACGGCGATTCTCCTCAACTTGCTGTTCTTCCACGTCGGTGCGCAGTCGGGTGATGATGTCAGCCGCCTCGACGGCGCCGGCGTCTCCCTTAAGGAGCTCAACGAGATGGAGCGCGACAGCTTCGTCAGCGCCCTGCGCCCGCTCTTCAACAACGAAACCTGGCCGCTTGAGGCCGCCTGGGAGCTACGTCCCTTCCAGGACGTCAGCCAGCTGCGGGAAGCAATCCAAGTTGCGGTACTCACCGCCCCGAGTGAGCAGCACCGTGCACTGATCCACGACTACCCGGCGATGGATGAGCTGCTGCTTGTCGACGCTGACTCGGCCGCCACCATCTCCGCCGACCGCGGTTCCTTGGCCCTGGATGACCTCGATGATGTCCAAACGCAGCAGCTTATCGACGTCTCACAGGCCTACCGCGAGCGCTTCGACATGCCTTTTGTGGCATACCTGGACACCAACGACTCGGCCGACCGGGTTATCGATGCGGGCGTGCGCCGCCTGTCCAACTCGGATGAGCTGGAACAGCGCGTGGTCTTGAGCGAAATCATCGAGATTGCCAACGACCGCTTCGACATCCTCCTCGCGGACGCCAACCCGGTACGCGCTTATTGGGACCGCAAGTTCACGGAGGTGGAATGAACATAGTTCATTCCACGTAAAGAGGACACTCGACGTTAAAAGGTTCATTCCACGTTAAAAGGTCACTCGACGTGGGATCTAGCTGAACTCCATGGTGACCTGGGCTTCGGAGTCCACTCCGCGAATGATGCCTTCATAAAAGCTGCGGGCTTGGTCTTGTAAGAGCTCGCGGTTGTCGTTGATGTCCTTGCGCTTCTTATCGGCGCTGAGGACGTCCGACACCGTGGATGCGGCGTCGAGTGGCTGCGTGGTCCAGCTGAGAACTCCGTTGTTCTCCACGGCGGTCTTGAACTCCTCGTCGGTATGCCCAATGAAGATAAAGTCCGGAATGTGGACCGTGTAGGAATGCTCGCCGGTTTCGGTGACGCGAACTTCCTTGCCTTCGATACCGAGCTTCGCTTTATAGGAATACTGCACAAACTGGGTGCGGTCGGTCCACGGAACCTTCACACCAAATACCTGCCCAGCGGAGGATTTTTCCGCCAGCCCCTGGATACCCAGGCCCAGGAGCACAACCTGCTCCTCGCGCTCGACCGCTTTGACCACCTGAGAGTTCGTGGACTGAACTGGGGCGCTATAAACCTCGTGCGGTTGGCGCACAGCGTAAACACCAAGCGCAGCGCAAGCCAAGGACAACAGCACCACGAGGGCGATGAGGGTCGTGCTGAGTTTTCGAGGAGACATGAGTCTTAGCCCTTCGTGCGTAGTAGAGATAGCTACGTTCCAGATTAGTCTCCGCAGCTTTAGTACACTTCGCCCGCAGCCACCGAGACGAGAGCCTGTTGCTCAGCGAAAGCAGCAAAAGCCATTAACAGGGTGTCTATATGTGTGCGCAGGTGACGATCCATGACCACCGAGCCTGACTTCCGAAGGCGTTCTTCGGCGACTCCGTTGACGTCGCCAAGCACCAGCACAACCTGGCCGGGAGGAACACCAGCGAATTCTGTGGCGTCGACAATCACGCCGTCGCACGCACGCGCTTCCACTTCGCTACCGATCCACCGGGTAGAAACTCCTTGCGGTGCATAAGTGGCAATGTTCTCAGCGAGCCGCTTACTCATCATAAGCCCAAGGGTAATGGTCTTGCGCATTTCAATCATCTTCCTTAATCCTGCATGACGTGGCTTTTTGCCTTGACAAGCTACAGATTAAAGATTGAAACGCTCACTGTATATGGTCGTTTCAGTTCTATACAATCAGGGGCATGGACAAGGAAGAACGCCAACGCAGAATCATTTGGGCTGTTGACTCGGGAAGCAAAACGGTCAGCCAATTGCAAGAACTCACTGGGGCCTCCGCGGTTACCATCCGCCGAGATCTCACTGAGTTAGAAGAAGCTGGGGCCCTCACGCGCTTTCACGGCGGCGCTCGCCCCGCTGTGCGACGAGGCGCACGCTATCCCCTAGAGGTTCGCCGAAAAGAGGACCCCGCTGGAAAACGCGCTATTGCTGCCGAGGCAGCACGACTAGTCGAGCCCGGCTCCTGTGTTCTCATTGACTCGGGCACGACACCCACGGCCGTCGCCCGAAATCTCGCCGGCATGGACATCACGGCCCTAGCAATGTCCCTGTACGCGGGCGCGGCCTTAGCCAAAACACCCGGCTCCGACGTCATAATTCCCGGCGGAACCGTCAATAGCGATGATCTTGCGGTGTACGGAGCAGAAGCTGTGGACACAGTGATGTCCATGCGCTTCGACCTAGCAATCGTGGGTATCTGCGCGTGTACTCCGTCGGTAGGTCTCATGTCCCCGAATCTCACCGAGGCCACCATTAAGCGGGCTTATTTCCAAGCAGCCAGGCGCGTCATCGTTGTCACCACACCAGAGAAGTTCACCCGCATGTCGGCCCACCGAGTGGCCGACTTTGACCAAGTTGACACGTTCATCACAACAAATGACCTATCCCCAGAGATAGCTCAGGATGTAGTCGATTCCGGCGCCAACCTCATCATGGTGCCTGTGGAAGACTCCTAAAGCTGGAACTGCTCTACAACTTCAGTGCGGCGCTTGTGCTCCATCCAGAAGGAGAGGAACGGAACAACACCGGCGAGCGCCGTGGTAAAGAGCTTGCCTACCGGCCACATGGCACGCGGGCCGAGGACCAAGATGGACACGAGGTAGACCATGTAGGCCACGCCGTGCGCCTGGGCGATGAGCGTGGCCCACGACGGCATCTCCATGCCCACGCCGTACTGCAGGATCATGCGCGCGACAAGAATCAGAAGAAAAATACCGGTAATCGTGGCGGCAATGGAAAAGAACTTCAGCGGGCCACGGATACGCGCTTGACGGTCGGGATGGACAGCGTTGTTCACTGAGTTGCTCATAAATTCTCCTCTTCGGTGCCGCGACGGCGGCGCTGCTTGTTCATAGCGTTGAAGGTTTCCACATCAACCTGTGGACGGGGCGGTAGAAAATCTTCGTCGATCTTGGTGACGGCTTGCTCCTTGGCCGCGCGCACGTCCTCAGCCTCATATTGGGCTGGCTCTTCTCCCCGCTCGAGAGCTTCGTTCTCGGCATCGATACGCTCATTCTCGTAGCGCAGTGCGGTGCGATATGCGTAAACAACAAAAACCGCGAACAGCGGCCATTGGAAGGCGTATCCCAAGTTCTGAAAGGTTCCCGAACCGGAGCGGAACCGAGTCCACTGCCAATAAGCAAGGAATAAAAAGAGCACGACGAAGAGCACAATGAGGGCGATGTGCCACCATCGAACCTTCATCCGCTTTTTCGGTGCTGGGTTGGTGCTCACCCTGAACAGCCTACCCACCACGCCCAGAAAAGTGGATTTCCGTCTATGGCCTGCCGCCCTGTAGGCTAGTGAACGTTGCGCAGAGCCAAGAGTGCTCCGCAGCGACGAAACCCGCGCCCGTGGCGGAATTGGCAGACGCGCTAGATTTAGGTTCTAGTGTCTTATGACGTGTGAGTTCAAGTCTCACCGGGCGCACAATTTCAAACCCCGCGCGAGTTTTCCGTGCGGGCTTTTCTTTACCCCAGCCCTGCGCCCAAATGGTTTTAGTCATATGGTTCCCCTCATCGGGTTCCTCTGGGGGCAAAGAAACCAGCTGAAGCACCGCAGAAGGTTCGTTTGAGGGCAGGAGAACCATGTGAGTAGAACCAAGTGCGGAGGGACCAAAGTTAAGGGACCACCTGCGAGTCAGCTTCTGCGTTTCCCCAGGTGGTTTTCGCAGAATATGCGCAGATGGTCCTTCTAGTTTGGTCCCTCTCAACCAGCCCAGCTCGCGGATGCTGGGGCTAGCCGTCATGGCTCGGCGGATGCTTAGGCTTGGCCGGCGAGGGCCGCCAAAGGTTCGCGCAGCTGCGCCAGTGCGCGGCCGCGGTGCGAAACCGCATTCTTTTCCTCCGGGGACATCTCCGCGGCGGAGCGGGATTCGCCCTCGGGCTGGAAAAGCGGATCGTAGCCAAAGCCATTCTCGCCCTGCGGTGCGGTGAGCACGGCGCCGGGCCAACGGCCCTCCACCACATACTCCTGGCCATCCGGGGTCACCAGGGCGCAGACCGACACGAATGCCGCCGCGCGGCGCTCCGCGGGCACGTGGGACATCTGCCCCAGCAGCAACTGGTTGTTCGCTTCATCGTCGCCATGTCCGCCCGACCAGCGGGCCGAAAGCACGCCCGGCATGCCGTTGAGTTCTTCCACCGCGAGGCCGGAATCATCCGCAATCGTCGCTAGGCCGGTGTGCTTCACCCCGGCGCGCGCCTTGATCAACGCATTGTCGGCAAAGGTGCGACCGTCCTCCACGGGCTCCGGGTAAGCCTCCACCGCGGACAGGGGGAGCAACTCGATGCCCGCGATGCCGGCATCGGCGAGAATCTTTTCCAGTTCCTTGAGCTTCTTGGCATTATTCGAAGCGACGAGGAGCTTTACCATCCGAGGGCCGCCTTTTGAGCGTCGATAAGCTGGGCGCAGCCAGCCTGAGCCACATCCAACATGTCGTTGAGCTCCGCGCGGCCGAACAGACCGTGCTCGCCGGTGCCCTGAATCTCGACGAAGTCTCCGCCCTCCTGCATCACCACGTTGAGATCAACCTCCGCGCGGGAGTCCTCCTCATAGGGCAGATCGAGGCACACGTGGCCATCGATGATGCCGACGGAAACAGCAGCGATGGGATCCAGCAGCGGCTCGCCCGGGACGACACCTTCCTCCTTGAGGTAGGCAATCGCATCAGCCAGCGCCACATACGCGCCGGTGATCGACGCCGTGCGGGTACCGCCGTCTGCCTGCAGCACGTCGCAATCCAGCTGGATGGTGTTCTCCCCCAGCTCAGACAGGTCCACCGCTGCGCGCAGGCTGCGGCCCACCAGACGTGAAATCTCGTGGGTGCGGCCCTTGACCTTGCCCTTCATCGACTCGCGAGGCATGCGATCGTGGGTGGCCGAAGGCAACATCGCGTACTCAGCGGTCAACCAGCCCTCGCCGGAGTCCTTCTTGAAGCGCGGCACTCCGAATTCCACGGAAGCCGTACACATGACTCGGGTGTTGCCGAACTCCACCAAGACCGACCCGGCCGGGTTGGTGGTGAAGTTGCGGGTAATGCGAACGCTACGGAGTTGGTCGAGCGCGCGACCATCAGCACGAGTGAAATCAGTCATGCCCACTACCCTACCGCGCGTATTAGAACTCGAGCTCCATCCCGGCAGCGCCGACGACGATCTCTCCGTCGAACTCGCGAGCAGCTGCTGCGTAGGTGGCGGCGGCATCGCCCCACGGCTGGAGGTGAACGAGCACCAGCTTCTTCACACCCGCTTCACGCGCCAGGCGTCCGGCTTCTGCTCCCGACATATGCATGTCTGGGGCTTTATCCTCCGAGGTCTCGCCCCATGCAGCCTCACAAAGGAAAGCATCCACACCCTGGGCAGCCTCAACGAGCGCGGGTGTATAGGCCGAATCCGCGGAATAGCACAAGGTTGCTCCGGTTTTGGAGTGCTCGACGCGCAAGGCATACGTCTCTACCGGGTGCACGGTTCGGAAAGGCGTGATGTAGACATCGTCGACAAGCTGGCGTTCCCGATCCACCCAGGGGCTGAACGCAAATGTATCGCTCATGTCATCCACCCCGTCCGGGGCATCCGAGGACAACCGGCCCAGGTGGGTCTCAGTCGTCGACGGCCCGAGGCAGAAATTACGGGACGCCGCGGGTGCTGTGGGGTGGAAGCGACGCCACACCATCAAAGACGGAAAGTCCAAGCAGTGATCGGCGTGGAGATGAGTTAATGCCACGTGGGCATCGCAAGGATCCTGGAGTTCCTGCAGGCGTGCAAGCGTACCCGGGCCCAAGTCCATGATGATGGACGGAGCAGAGGGAAAAGACAAGAGATAGCCAGAGGCCGGATTACCCACGGTGGGCACCGAGCCGGAACAGCCTAGGATGGTCAGCTTCATGCGTTCAATAGTTCCACGAAACAACGGGGGATGCGGGATTTGCGTCGATTGTACATCTTCACCAGCACTAAATCTTGGGTCCCAAGAAGCGCGTGGCCAAGAGCTCGAATGCCGCGTGGTCACCCGTGCACTCGAAACTGCGGGTGGGCACCTGCCCCGCTGGGGCGAGCATGTCCGTAGTGGTGAGGATGCGCAAGACATCCTTCGTAGTCTCCTCCGCCGAGGACACTAAAGTGACGTTGTCTCCAATAGCGAGCTGGATGACACCGGTGAGCAGCGGATAGTGCGTGCAGCCAAGAACGAGCGTATCGACGCCCGCCGATTGCAACGGCGAGAGGTAGCCCTCAGCCACACCCAGGATTTGGCGCCCAGCGGTAATGCCGCGCTCGACAAAGTTCACGAAATCAGGACAGGCCACCGCCTCGCATTCGACATTCGGGTTGACGGCAAAAAGATCTTGGTACGCGCCTGAATTAATGGTGCCCTCCGTGCCGATGACGCCAATCTTGCCGTTGCGGGTGGTGGCGATGGCGCGGCGCACGGCCGGGCGGATGACCTCGACGACCGGAATGTCATAGCGCTCCCGGGCATCGTGCAGGAAGGCGGCCGTGGCGGTGTTGCAGGCGATCACCAACATTTTGCAGCCGCGCTCCACGAGCTCATCCGCAATCGCGGTGGAAAGCTCACGCACTTGGGCAATGGGCCGTGGGCCATAGGGCGCATGGGCGGTATCGCCGATGTAGATAATGGATTCGTCGGGAAGCTGCTCGATGATGGTACGCGCGACAGTCAGGCCGCCCACGCCCGAATCAAAAATCCCGATGGGAGATGTTGCATCAGGCATTAGCGCGTGACTCCTTGGGGTGCAGGCTTAACCTTCTTAATTGGGTCATCCGAGGTGATCACCATTCCCGCGACGATGCCACCGATGGCACCGAAAAGGTGTCCCTGCCAGCTGACCCCCTCATAGATAGGCAACACGCCCCAGATGAGGCCGGAATAGGCAAAGCCCAACCCCACGCCAACAAGGAACTGGCCCAACGAGCGGTTAAAGATTCCCCGCACGATGAGGTAGGCCAACCAGCCATACACCATTCCTGAGGCACCAATGTGCGATGTTCCCGGCCCGCCCAATAGCCACGTGCCTATGCCCGCAATGAGCACCACGATGACGGTGACCTCCCACCATGCCTTGCGGCCGGAGAGACCGATCAGGAAACAAAAGACCGCACCGGGCAGCGAGTTACCGATGAGATGCTCAAAGTTTGCGTGGAGAAGCGGCGCGGTGAAAATCCCCCAAATGCCGTTGAAATCCAGAGGGTGAATTCCGTACTGGCCCAGCTCGCTTCCAAAGAACAGGAAGTTAATGATGTGGATGATCCACTCGACGGCCAGGAAGCCCACCGTTAAAGACGCAGCCGTTTTCAGGCGTCCGGCCCGAGTGTAATTCTTGGAATCCCCCGTGTTGAGAACAGCTTGCTGCCCCGCGCCGGGAGTTGCCGGGCGGGGCTGGAAGGGGTTGGGCTCATGCGAATGCTGCTGGCCAAAGGGTCCACTCGTCGTCATAATGCCTCCAACTTTAGCAAGCGCGCAGCGAGGAATACGTCTCCAAACCCAGCCCCGGGGTGGCGCTCACCACGGCATCGACGATGGCTGCCTCAACGGCGTCGGCAGCGGCTGCGCTTAACGACGCCAACTCCGCAGCACCGATGCCCTGATCCGCAGGCTGTGTTCCGGAGGCGGCGGCAAAAAGCGTATCTCCATCCAGTGGGGAATGCGCCGGGCGAACCGCCCGGGCGATGCCGTCGTGGCCCGCTAACGCAAGACGTTTAACCTGGGCCTTGCTCAACGGGGCATCGGTCAACACCGCACCGATGGTGGTATTCAGACGGGAGGTGCCCGTAAAAGCCTCGGCTAGGCTGCGAGCCGCGGCAAACTTCTCAACGTCGACGGCTGGTACACCCGGCGCACCAAACAAGCGCCCAGTCTCAGCATCAATCACCTGCCCCACCGGGTTGGCTACGACGACCGCGGCGACGGTGAACGGGGAGGCATCGACAAACGCGGTGCCCACCCCACCCCGGATCTTGCCTGCGCAGGCGCCGGTTCCTGCGCCCACGCTGCCGCTCGTGGCGTCGTGCCCTGCCAACGCGGCGCGTAGAGCGGCCTCTCCGTCCTCCGCCGTGGGGCGCTGTGGGCCGGCGAGCAGATCAAAAATGACCGCGCCCGGCACGATGGGCACGCGGGGTCCAGGAATATCCTCCCCGAACGCGGGGAATCCGATACCGGCTTCCTCCAAACCACGCATGACGCCGTCCGCAGCCGCCAGACCAAAAGCCGAGCCGCCCGCGAGCACTAGAGCATGAACGCGTTCGACCGTGTTGTGTGGCTCCAGCAGATCCGTCTCGCGTGTTCCGGGGCCTCCGCCGCGCACATCAACGCCAGCCACGGTTCCCTGCTCGCCGCAATAAATGACGGTGACGCCGGTGTCCTCATGGGTGACATGGCCGACGGAAAAGCCCAAGCCTGGAAGCGTCTGCACGGTGCTAGTCCATGATGACGTTGAGCAGCGAATCCTGGCAGAACGCCAGCCATTCCACGAGCGTATCGCGGTCTGCCCCGGGCGCATCCTGCGGCACGTCCCCAGCGGCGATGAAGAGGCGAAGGTCATTGAGTCCAGCGAGGAAGGCATGTGCTTCTTCCTCGCTGATAGCTACCTCTCCCCCGCCGGTGGGACCGAGGGCGGTGTTAATCACTTGAAGGTTTTCCAGCTTGGCGCGCGCAATGTCATTTTCGTGCAGCGAGCGCATCAGCGCATTATCGCCATCGAACTCCTCATCCCCTGCCTTCTTAAAATCGGGGAAGAGACGGGCCAGCGATGGATCCTCCGGTGCTTCGGTGTGGCCGGTGGGCATATCGAGCATGTCCGCCAGCTCGTCCTTGGGCGCTGATTGCGCGCGCGCAATGATGGCCTCGGAGACCGTCGCGGTGAGATCGCCTAAAACTTCGCGCTCCATGGGTTCGAAAACAGTCGTGTATTTCGCACCACGCATGAAGGACTTCTTTTTCTTCCAAGCCTGCATACCCTTATCCTGCCTGCTGCATCGTGGCCCACAAGCCGGCGACCTGTAGTTTCTTCACATCGGCTTCGACCTTGTCGCGCTCGCCCGAAGAGACTGCCGCCTTACCTTCGGTATGGACTTGCATCATTAGCTCATTGGCCCGTTTCTTGTCATAGCCCAAAACGGTCTGGAACACGTAGGAAACGTAGCTCATTAGGTTGACTGGGTCATCCCAGACAATGCACATCCACGGCAGGTTTTCGCTCGTTGCGACGTCGACCTCAATCGCCTCATCCAGCTCCGGGGTGGCCATGGGCGAACTCATCACCACGCCCGCGGACGTTTCGTTGTGCGCTTTCATGTCCTCTACCCTAGCTAAATTTTTTCCTATAGCGAGCGGTTATACTGTCATCAACTTTGACCTGATTGTCGTTTCCAGGTGGCACCGATGAATTCTTTCACCCTTCCCCCAGCCGTTACTGACATTCTCGCGGGACACCAACCGGCTAAAGAGGATCTTATCCCCCTCCTACAGCGCATCCTCACCGTGCTTGTCCTCGGTGGCACGCTCGTCACTGCCGTGATCAGCCTGACCACTCCGTCCGAGGACGGCAGCTCGCAGGATCCAGTCCCTCCCGCACCTGAAACGTGCGATTACGAACTTCCCGACGTCCCCGTCCAACGCCAGCTCGCCACCATCCAAGAGGATCTGCTCACGGCGCTCAACGAGTGGCACAAGCAGGACGGTCAGGCCCCGCTGGTGCCCTGGATCGAACGCCAAACCGCTGCCCGCGAAAAGGCGGAGTGCAACGCGGTTACCAAGACGGAAGAGCACACGGATGAAAATGTGCAGATGGTTCAAAATCACCTGCCCTTGGACCAAGCCAGCGGATATGAATTTATCGAGAAATTTCTCGCGTCCCCCTCTCACGTTGCCGCTTTGCGCGACCCCCGGATGACCACTGCCGCGGTAGGCACGGCCTACAACGACGGCGAGGTCTACGTTGTCATTCAGCTTGAGGAATAGAAGAGCTGATTTTTCGGTACTGCCTGAGTAGCATCTTCGATGTGACTACTATCTCAGACAATGTCCAGGGTTCTGGGTTCGAACCTAGCGATCGTTCCACGGCTCTCCTTACCGATAAATATGAGCTGACCATGCTGCAAGCAGCACTACGCGATGGCTCTGCACACCGCCAGGTTGCCTGCGAGGTGTTCGCCCGCCGTCTCCCCAACGAGCGGCGCTATGGTGTCGTTGCCGGCACCGAGCGCGTCCTTCGCGCCGTACGGGATTTCCGCTTCACCGCCCAGCAGCTGGCAGAGATGGACTTCTTGGATGCAGAAACCAAGGAATACCTGGCCAATTACCGGTTCTCTGGGCATATCGATGGCTACCGCGAGGGTGAGCTTTATTTCCCCAATTCGCCGCTGCTGACCGTGCGCGGCACCTTTGGTGAATGCCTGATCCTGGAAACGGTGATCCTGTCCATCATGAATTCCGATTCCGCGGTGGCTTCTGCGGCCTCACGCATGGTTGTGGCTGCGGATGGCCGCCCCATCATCGAGATGGGCTCGCGCCGCACCCACGAATACGCTGCCGTGACCGCCGCCCGCGCCGCCTACCTGGCAGGTTTCCAGGCCACCTCCAACTTGGAAGCCGGCTACCGCTACGACATTCCAGTCTCTGGCACCGCGGCGCATGCGTGGACGTTGGCGCACGTCAACGAGGACGGCACCCCGAACGAAGAGGCGGCTTTCCGCAGCCAGATCGAGACCCTCGGCGTGGATACCACCCTGCTCGTGGATACCTATGACATCACCAAGGGCGTAGAAACCGCCGTGCGCGTAGCCGGCCCCGAGCTGGGCGGTGTGCGCATCGACTCCGGCGACTTGGCCGCGGTCACCCGCCGCGTGCGCAAGCAGCTCGATGACTTGGGCAATCACAACACCAAAATCGTGGTGTCCTCCGACCTCGACGAGTTCGCCATCGCCGGCCTGCGCGGCGATCCCGTCGACGTCTACGGCGTGGGCACCTCGGTAGTCACCGGCTCTGGCGCCCCGACGGCCAGCATGGTGTACAAGGTCGTCGAGGTCGACGGCCACCGAGTAGCCAAGCGCTCCTCCTCGAAGAAGTCGCAGGGTGGGGCGAAGCGTTCCTTACGCGCCTACCGTTCCTCCGGAGTGGCCGTCGAGGAGCTCGTACTCCCCTTCTCCGCCGAGGACCCGGACACGGGCACGCTGCGCACCCGCGAGATGACGGTGCCACTCATGCGCGATGGAGAGATCGTGGACAACTTGCCCACTCTCCACGAATCCCGCGAGTATCTAGCTCAGGCCATCACCACCCTGCCGTGGGAAGGCCTGGCTCTCACCCGCGACGAGCCGGCGGTTCCGACCCGCTTCATCGGCTTCGACTCCTAAGTAGGCAGGCGGTGGCGACCGACTACACTGCCTGACATGCACGACTCAACGGTTGACCTTCTCGACGCCGCCGTCTCCGCCCTCGGCGGCGCGCGGCGTGCCGGCCAGGTACGCATGGCGGAGGCCGTGACCACCGCGTTAGAAAAGGAACGCCACCTCGCTGTGCAGGCGGGAACTGGTACAGGTAAGTCCCTGGCTTACCTCGTTCCCGCCTTCCGCCACGCCCAAGGCACTGGCCACACGGTGATCGTCTCCACCGCCACGCTGGCGCTCCAACGCCAGCTCGTTGAGCGAGACCTGCCGCGCTTGGCCGAGGCCCTCGAGCCGCACTTGGAGAAGAAGCCGACCTTCGCCATCATGAAGGGCCGCTCCAACTACGTCTGCCTCAACAAGGTTTCCCGCGCCGCCGAACTGGAGGATGAGGACGCCTTGCTCGACGAAGACGCTGTTTCTCACCTCGGCCGCCACGTCCAGCGTGTCTACGAGTGGGCGGAAGACACCGAGACGGGTGACCGCGAGGACTTGGAACCAGGCGTGCCAGACTTAGCGTGGCGGCAGGTCTCCGTCACCTCCAACGAGTGCCTTGGCGCCACGCGCTGCCCGCACGGCGAGGATTGCTTCGCGGAACTTGCGCGACGCCGCGCGGCGGACGTCGATATCGTGGTCACCAACCACGCGCTACTCGCCATCGACGCAGTAGCAGACATCAACATCCTGCCGGAGCACGATGTCGTCATCATCGATGAGGCCCACGAGCTCGATGGCCGCATCACCTCAGTCTCTACCGCCGAGATCACCGGGCGCGCCCTGAAGATGGCGGCCAGCCGCGCCAAGTCCCTCGGCGCCAACGGCAAAGACCAACGTCTCACCGAGCAGGCCAACGAGCTGAGCCAGCTCCTCGGGGAGTTCGCGCCCGGACGCTGGACCGACTTGCCAGAGGAAGCCAAGCAACAACTCATGAGCTTGGCGGACACGCTGGCTGACTGCCGCGAGACCATCGCCCGCGCCCCAGAGGGCGAGCAGGCCCAAGACCCGGAAAAATCTGCCGAGCGCCAGAACCTGGCCAATCACCTCGCCAGCCTCGTCGAAGCTATCGCTCGCATCCTCGATGTCTTCGCCACCGGTGACCCCGCAGCACACGCCGACGTGGTCTGGCTGGAGCGCGATGAGCGCACGCTGAACGACACCCTCGCCGTGGCCCCGCTTTCCATCGCCGGAATGCTGCACGAAAAACTCTTCGGCGAACAGACCGTGGTGCTGACCTCCGCCACACTGGCCTTGGGCGGTCGCTTCGACGCCATGGCCGCGCAATGGGGCCTGCCCAAAGGTTCATGGGACAGCCTCGATGTGGGATATCCTTTCGATCCCGCTCGCAGCGGCATCTTGTATACCGCCTCGCATCTACCGCAGCCGGGCCGCGACGGTCTCAGCCCGGAGACGCTCAAGGAAATCCGCGAGCTCATTATGGCTGCGGGCGGGCGCACTCTCGGGCTCTTCTCCTCGCGCCGGGCCGCGCAACAGGCAGCTGAGGAACTCAAGCCCACGCTCCCCTTCGATATCTATCTTCAGGGCGAGGATTCCATCGGCGCGCTGGTGGATAAGTTCACGAAGAACGAAAACTCGTGTCTCTTCGGCACGCTTACGCTCTGGCAGGGCGTCGACGTTCCGGGGCCCTCCTGTTCCCTTGTCCTCATCGACCGCATTCCGTTCCCCCGCCCGGATAACCCCCTCATGCAGGCCCGCACCGAAGCCGCCAAGGCGGCTGGGCGCAATGGTTTCATGGAGGTTTCCGCTACGCACGCGGCGCTGCTTATGGCCCAAGGCGCGGGCCGCCTGCTGCGTTCCGCCAACGACCGCGGGGTCGTCGCGGTCCTCGATAGCCGCTTGGAAACCAAGCGCTATGGCTCCTACCTACGCGCCTCGATGCCGCAGATGTGGCCCACGAGCGACCCTGAGGTTGTACGCGGCGCTCTCAAGCGCCTGGTTGAGGCCCGCTAGGGGCGGCGCAGCGCGCACACCGTGGCTGAGTCCGGGGCGACCTCGGTGAAGCCGGCGTCGCGCACCACCACCGCTCCCGGACGCGCACAAGCCACGGCAAACTCCTCATGGGGAATTTCGCGCACGGACAGCGCAAAGTCCTGTGCTGCCCAGTCTTCTACTTCCTCGGCGCTCATCGCCGCGGCCAACAGCATCGAACCGTGCCCTACTTGTGCTGCGGCCTTTCCCGCGCTCATCGCGAGGGACGCGTCGATGTAGATCACGGGGGCGTCGCCAAGCGCGGGCTCCTGCTCATCTTTCGGGAGGTCGGTATGGCCAATCTGCAGCTTGGCCACGAGCGGGTGCACATCCTGTACCGCTGAGGGGAGGAAAACACGCGCGCGGTTCTCCACGGTGACGCCCGGCAGGGCCTGGACATCACGCCAGGCCTTGTTGCGCGCCCGCCGCGCCACCTTACGAATGCGGTGCCCATACCACTGCCCCAAGGCCTCAGCGAAGGCTCCATCCTGTCCAGCCCGATCGTCGAGGCAGAGCTTGACGACGCCCCTCGCTGCCGCCTCCAACACCTCCGTGCGCTTGGGCGGGTCTTGCTTGGGTAGGTTGAGCGCAATCTGCATCGCCTGGACCGTCTCAGGCTTATCCGGGTCCTCAGGATCATCGCGCCAGCTGCGCTCGCTACACGCTACCGTGAGGCGGCGATGGGCCTCACGGAGGTTATTCACTGGCAACTTCCTCCATTGGGATACCCAGGATCTGCAGGATTTCATCCATGTACGGGTGATTGACGGAGGTATCCGCGACCTCACGCAGAGCAGGCTTGGCGTTGAAGGCGATGCCCAAGCCGGCGGCGGAAATCATGTCGATATCGTTGGCACCGTCACCGACCGCAACGGTCTGCAGCATGCTCAGACCCGAATCCGCGGCGAACTCGCGCAAGAACATTTCCTTGGCCTTGCGGTCCACCACGTCCCCAATGACTCGGCCGGTGAGCTTACCGTCCTCAATTTCGAGGGTGTTGGCGCGCACATAGTCGAGGTCGAGCTCCTGAGCTAGGTCTTCGAGTACCTGGATGAAGCCGCCCGAGACCACTGCCACGCGGTAGCCCATGCGCTTGAGCGTGCGGATGGTGGTGCGCACGCCTGGGGTCAGCTGAATATCGTTGGCAGTTTCCTTGATGACTGACTCCGGCAATCCTGTCAAAGTGGCCACGCGCTCGCGAAGAGACTCCTCGAAATCCAGCTCGCCGCGCATCGCGCGCTCCGTCACCGCGGCAACCTCCGCTTCCTTTCCGGCGTGGGCGGCCAACATCTCGATGACCTCGCCGGTGATGAGGGTGGAGTCGCAGTCAAAGCAAATGAGGCGCTTTGAGCGGCGTTGCAGGCCGGAGCGCTCGATGGCGATGTCCACGCCTTGCTCCGTGGCGAGACGCGCCAACATGGCGCGGACAGGGTCGGAGGCTCCCTCAATCGTGATGTAAAGCTCGAGACCGTTGAGCGGGTACGTAGAAAGCCCGCGGATGCGGTCGATGTTGACGTTGAGATTGGCCAATTCTTTGGCAATCGCCGACATATGGCTGGCGTTGAGCTGGCGCCCTAGCACCACGACGACGTGCGTAGAGCGCGGCCGTGAGGTCGCCTCTTCTTCCCGAAGGTCCACGTTGATGGATTGCGCATAGATGCTCAACGTGTTGCGCAGGCCCTGCTCAAGTGCTTTGAGGCGGGAACCCTGCACTCGGATATACGCGGAAAGGGAGATGCGGCCGGAAAAGATAGCCTGTTCGGCGTCGACGAGCTCGACGTTGTGGGAGCTCAGGACTCGGAAGAAGGCGGCCGATACGCCTGGCTTGTCAGGGCCAGAGGCGGTGACAACGGCAAAGACTTGTTCACTGTGATTATCCACGGGCCTCATTATCGCACACCGCGATCCCGGAATCTCCACCTACGGCAAACGCCGCCTCCCCATCGCTGTGATGGGGAGGCGGCGTTATCAGGAGTACTCAGCTAGTGAGTGCTTAGTGGCCGGAGTGTGCTTCCTCGCGCATGCGCTTAACCATGTGCGGGTAGTGCAGCTCGAAGGCCGGACGCTCGGAGCGGATGCGCGGCAGGGATACGAAGTTGTGGCGCGGCGGCGGGCAGGAGGTGGCCCACTCGAGGGAGTTGCCGTAGCCCCACGGATCGTCCACGGTGACGATCTCGCCGTAGCGCCAAGACTTGAAGACGTTCCAGACCAGCGGGATAACCGAGGCACCCAGGACGAAGGAGAAGATGGTGGAAATCTGGTTGAAGACCGTGAAGCCATCGGACTCCAGGTAATCGGCGTAACGACGCGGCATACCCATGTTGCCCACCCAGTGCTGAACCAGGAAGGTGCCGTGGAAGCCAATGAAGGTCAGCCAGAAGTGAATCTTACCCAGGCGCTCATCAAGCATGCGTCCGGTCATCTTCGGGAACCAGAAGTACAGGCCAGCGAAAGCGGAGAACACCACGGTACCGAACAGGGTGTAGTGGAAGTGAGCAATCAAGAAGTAGGACTCAGCAAGGTGGAAGTCCAGCGCCGGGGAGGCCAGCATAATGCCGGTCATACCGCCGAAGAGGAAGGTAGCCAGGAAGCCCATGGCGAAGATCATCGGGGTATCCCAGGTGATGTGGCCCTTCCACATGGTGCCAACCCAGTTGAAGAACTTCACGCCGGTCGGAACCGCAATGAGGAAGGTCATGAAGGAGAAGAACGGCAACAGGACAGCACCGGTGACGAACATGTGGTGGGCCCACACGGCCATGGACAGCGCGCCGATGGCCAGCAGGGCGAAGACCAGGCCGATGTAACCGAAGACCGGCTTGCGGGCGAAGACCGGCACAACCTCAGAAATGATGCCGAAGAACGGCAGTGCCAAGACGTAGACCTCCGGGTGGCCGAAGAACCAGAAGAGGTGCTGCCACAGGATGGCACCGCCGTTGGCAGAGTCATAGATGTGGCCGCCCAGCTTGCGGTCATAAAGAACGCCCAGCGCTGCGGCGGTCAGCAGCGGGAAGATCATCAGCACGATGATGGAAGCGGTAAACACAGCCCAGGTGAAGACCGGTAGACGGAACATGGTCATGCCCGGCGCACGCAGGGTGAGGACCGTGGTGATCATGTTGATGGCGGAAGCGATGGTACCGACACCGGTAGCACCCACACCGACAATCCACATGTCCGCGCCGATGCCCGGGGTGTGAACCGAGTCAGCCAGTGGCATGTACATGGTCCAGCCGAAGTCAGCAGCACCGCCCGGAGTCAAGAAGCCCGCGAGCATCACGATGCCGCCGGTCAGGGTAATCCAGAAACCGAAAGCATTCAGACGCGGGAAGGCCACATCCGGTGCACCAATCTGCAGGGGCAGAACGTAGTTACCGAATGCCCACACCACTGGTGTTGCAAACAGCAGCAGCATTACGGTGCCGTGCATGGTGAACAGCTGGTTGAACTGCTCATTGGACAGGAACTGCAGTCCCGGGGTGAAAAGCTCAGCACGAAGAAGCAGAGCCATAAAGCCACCGAGGAAGAAGAAGCTGAAGGACATGATCATGTACATGATGCCCAGCTGCTTGTGGTCGGTGGTGGTTAGCAACGTCCACGCCTTGGAACCGGTCTTTGCATTACCAGTCGGCTCCGGACGTGTAGGCGCGACATAATCGTCGAGCCGTGGCGCCACAGCGGTCATAAAATCCTCCTGAAGAACAAGCGTTTAACCACATCGGTATCACGCGTTTTCACGCGCCACACGCTCAGCGATCAAACACCTAGGTTTACTCGCATTATATTAGGCCACCTCAGGGCCAAATTTCCAGCGCTCTGTTATTTTCCGCTACCCTTGCTAGCCCCGTTTGGAGCAGATAACCCCTTGTACGCGGCCGACCCGCCGCGGCACGCCTTAGCGCTCGGTGATCTAGAACACAGAAGGCGCGTTCTGTAGGCCCCCAAAAGCCGAAAACGCACCCCCTGAAAGAATCAACCTTTCGGTTGATCCTCTCGGGAGGTGCGCGGCACCGACGGGGAGGGTTTAGAAGTCCCAGTCGTCGTCGGTAGTTTCCTCGGCCTTGCCAATCACATAGGAAGAGCCGGAACCAGAGAAGAAGTCATGGTTCTCATCCGCGTTCGGAGACAGCGAGGACAGGATCGCTGGGGACACGCGGGTTTCATCCGCAGGGAAGAGACCCTCGAAGCCCAGGTTGTTCAGCGCCTTGTTGGCGTTGTAGCGCAGGAAGCGCTTCACATCCTCGGTCCAACCCAGCTCATCGTAGAGATCCTCGGTGTAGTCAATCTCGTTCTCGTAAAGCTCGTAGAGCAAGTCGAAGGCATAGCCCTTCAACTCTTCCCGCTCCGGCTCCGAAAGCTCCTTGTAGCCCTGCTGGAACTTGTAGCCGATGTAGTAGCCGTGAACGGCCTCATCGCGAATAATGAGGCGGATGATATCGGCCGTGTTCGTCAGCTTTGCTCGCGAAGAGAAGTGCATCGGCAGGAAGAAACCAGAGTAAAAGAGGAAGGATTCCAGCAGCACGGACGCTACCTTCTTCTTCAGCGGGTTATCCCCCTCATAGTAGGACATGACGATCTTGGCCTTGCGCTGGAGGTTTTCATTCTCCTCGGACCAGCGGAAAGCGTCGTTGATCATGGGTGTCGACGCCAGCGTCATAAAAATATTGGAGTAGGACTTCGCGTGGACGGACTCCATAAAGGCGATGTTGGTGTACACGGCCTCCTCGTGGGGCGTGACGGCGTCGGGAAGCAGCGAGACCGCACCCACGGTGCCCTGAATGGTATCGAGCAGGGTGAGGCCAGCGAAAACACGCATGGTGGTCTCCTGTTCCTTCTCCGTGAGCGTCTTCCAGCTCGGGATGTCGTTGGACACCGGAACCTTCTCCGGGAGCCAGAAGTTACCGGTCAGGCGATCCCACACCTCAAGGTCCTTCTCATCTGGAATGGTATTCCAGTTAATTGCCTTCACCGGAGCCTCGTGGCTAGCGATGTAATCGTCGTACTCGTGAGACACGCACGTCACCTCGTCTTGCTAGTATTTTTGGGGGTTCGGTGCCATCGTACCCTCTAAAACTAGGGGCCAAAATTCCAGCGTGTTTTATACTTAAGCCCTGTTCTCATGACCCCGAGTTTCGATGGAATGACTGACTCCTCCGCCCCCCTCCTCAGCACCGTGCTCGACGCTTTGGGCACGGGCATCGTCAGCGGCACGCTGGCAGCCGGTGATCGATTTACACTCACTGATCTCTGCGCGCGCTTCGGTATTTCCCGAACCGTAGCCCGCGAAGCCATGCGCGCGCTCGAGCACCTAGGGATGGTCTCCTCGTCGCGCCGAGTAGGTATTACAGTGCTCCCCATCAGTGAATGGGCGGTCTACGATCCCGCAATCATTTCTTGGCGTTTAGGTTCCGAGAAATCGCGCGATAGTCAGCGCACCTCTCTTAATGATCTACGCCTCGCCATCGAGCCTGTCGCCGCGGGCTTAGCCGCGCAGCACGCTTCCCCAGAAGATAAGGAAGAGATTCTGGAGCTGGCCCACCGCCTCCAAGTCACGCCCACGCGGCGCGTCGGCGAGCACCTCGCCACAGATCTACGCTTTCACGCCATGGTCCTCCACGCCTCGGGCAATGAGATGTTCTCGGCACTGAGCCCCTATCTGCTCTCCATGGTGCGCGGGCGCTCCCTCTATGGTTCCCGCAAACGCAACCCGACGGCCGGCACCGCCCAGCTTCACCTCGATCTAGCGGAGGCAATCCACCGCGGTGACTCCCCCGAGGCAGAAAAAATCGCACGCGCCATTCTCATTGAGGCGCGTGCGAATAAAGACTAGAGCATGCAGGAAACGCAGCCCTCAATCTCAGTTCCCTCCAGAGCCATCTGGCGCAGGCGGATGTAGTAGAGGGTCTTAATGCCCTTGCGCCAAGCGTAAATCTGGGCGCGGTTGATATCGCGGGTAGTGGCGGTGTCCTTGAAGAACAGCGTCAACGACAGACCTTGGTCAACGTACTTCGTGGCTTCGGCGTAGGTATCGATGATCTTCTCGTAGCCGATCTCGTAGGAGTCCTTGAAGTACTCCAGGTTGTCGTTGTCCATGTGCGGCGCCGGGTAGTAGACGCGGCCGATCTTGCCTTCCTTACGAATCTCGATCTTGGAGGCAATCGGGTGGATCGAAGAGGTCGAGTTATTGATGTAGGAAATCGATCCGGTCGGAGGCACCGCCTGCAGGTTGCGGTTGTAAATGCCGTGCTTGGCGACGTCCGCCTTCAGCTGCGCCCACTCCTCTGCCGACGGGGTGTGGATCGAGGACTTGGCGAAGAGCTCCTTAACTTTCTCCGTACGGGGAGCAAAATCAGCCGGATCATAGCGGTCGAAGAACTCGCCACTAGCGTAGTCAGACTCGGGAAACTCGCTGAAGTACTCGCCGCGTTCGCGGGCCAGCTTGTTGGATGCGCGCAGCGCAGCGTACATGATGGCGGCGAAGTAGGCGTTGGTGAAGTCCAAGCCTTCCTCGGAGCCATATTCAATGTGCTCGCGGCCGAGGTAGCCGTGCAGGTTCATCTGGCCCAGACCGATGGCATGGGAATCATCGTTGCCCTTGCGCACGGAAGGAACAGAGTTGATGGCGGTCTTATCCGACACCGCGGTCAAACCACGGATAGCAGTCTCCACCGTCAGCGCGAAGTCCGGGGAATCCATGGTGGCGGCGATGTTCAAGGAACCAAGGTTGCAAGAAATATCGCTGCCCAAGGTCTTGTAGGTGAGGTCCTCGTTGAGCTCCGACGGGGAGTTGACTTGCAGAATCTCCGAGCAGAGGTTCGACATGTTGATGCGCCCAGTCTTGACTGGGTTGGCGCGGTTCACGGTGTCCTCGAACATGATGTAGGGGTAACCGGATTCGAACTGCAGCTCCGCGACGGTCTGGAAGAAGTGGCGAGCGTTGATCTTCTTCTTGCGGATACGCGGATCCTCAACCATCTCTTCGTAGTGCTCAGTAACGGAGATATCACCGAAAGCCTTGCCGTAGACGCGCTCGACGTCGTACGGGCTGAACAGGTACATGTCATCGTTCCGCTTCGCCAGCTCGAAGGTGATATCTGGGATCACGATGCCAAGCGAAAGAGTCTTAATGCGGATCTTCTCATCCGCATTTTCGCGCTTGGTGTCGAGGAAGTTCATGATGTCCGGGTGGTGCGCGTTGAGGTAAACCGCACCAGCACCCTGACGGGCACCCAGCTGGTTCGCGTAGGAGAAGGAATCCTCCAACAGCTTCATCACGGGGATGACGCCGGAAGACTGGTTCTCAATGTGCTTGATGGGCGCGCCAGATTCACGAATGTTGGACAGCAACAGCGCCACGCCGCCGCCGCGCTTGGACAGCTGCAGAGCGGAGTTAATGGAGCGACCAATCGACTCCATGTTGTCCTCAATACGCAGCAGGAAGCAGGACACCAGCTCGCCACGCTGAGCCTTGCCGGCGTTGAGGAAGGTCGGGGTAGCCGGCTGGAAGCGGCCGGTCATGATTTCATCCACGAGGTGCTCAGCCACCTTAGTGTCACCATCGGCCAAGAAGAGTGCGGTCATGGACACGCGGTCTTCGAAGCGCTCGAGGTAGCGGCGGCCGTCGAAAGTCTTCAGCGTGTACGAGGTGTAGTACTTGTAAGCACCCAGGAAGGTCTTAAAACGAAACTTGAAGGCGTAGGCGCGCTTGAACAGGGACTTGATGAAATCAAAGTCGTACTGCTCGAGCAGTTCCGGCTCGTAGTATTTGTTGTCCACCAGGTAGCGCATCTTTTCTTCCAGATCATGGAAGTAGACGGTGTTCTGGTTGACGTGCTGGAGGAAGAATTGGTTCGCGGCCTCGCGGTCCTTGTCGAACTGAATCTTGCCGTTCTCGTCATACAGGTTCAGGAGTGCGTTGAGCGCATGGTAATCCAGCTGCTCCTCTGGCTTCACAGGTTCAGCGACGGTCTTACCCAATTGCGTGGTCACGACGTTCACGGGCCTTTCTTTGCTATGGCGAAATGGAGAGACAAAATAATAGAAATGAGGCTTTAGGCGGCTAAACCTAAAGCGGCCGCGTTGGCCAAGAGGCCTTCACGGCAAATTGTGACATCTTCCTCGGTTCCGAGAAGCTCGAAGCGGTACACATAAGGAACCTTACACTTGGCGGCGATAACGTCGCCCGCCTTACCAAAGTCACTGCCGAAGTTACTATTACCTCCGGCTACGACAGCACGAATAAAGCTGCGGTTGTGCTCGTCATTGAGGAAACGAATGACCTGCTTGGGGACAGGCCGGGTGTTCCGCCCGCTCATCGACGCCCCTCCCCCGTACGTCGGACAAATCAAGACGTAGGGTTCGTTCACGGTGAGGGGCTCGTCATTAAGACGCAACGGGATGCGGGCGCTGGGAAGGCCGAGCTTCTCGACGAAGCGGTGGGTGTTTTCCGTAGCGGAAGAGAAATACACGACCAACATGGCTGCACCCTAGGCGCTCGCCGCCATGGCAGAGAGAGCCTTGATGCGGTCGGGACGGAAGCCAGACCAGTGCTCGCCGTGAGCTTCAACGACCGGCGCCTGGACGTAGCCCAGAGCCATGACGTAGTCGCGGGCATCATCATCCATCGAGATATCCACCGACTCGTATTCGAGACCAGCACGGTCGAGAGCCTTCTTGGTGGCGTTGCACTGGACGCAAGCGGGCTTGGTGTAGAGGGTGATGCTCATGTGACGTTCCTTTGGCTTCCTTCGGCGCTACACGCGGAGTGACTGTTGAATTCGATACGAGCAGAGCATCGAGCAGCTCTGCTTTTAAGCTCTGAGCAGCGATATAGAACCGCCGCTCAAGCAACATCAACGACACTATACTTTGTGCCAGAAACCCGCAACTAGCACCACATGTAGTAGTTACAAGGGTGGTATTCCCAGGATGTAACCCGACTCGACCCCACATGTTGACACCCCATCACTCCGCCCACTGCCACGGCGGTAACTACACGAGTGATATTCCCTGCGCGTTTACCAAAGATTCACTTAGTTTGTGACAAACACCACCCGGGGGCCTGGTTTCGCCTCTCGCACATCCACACGAAATGTCCCTTAAGCTCACAGGACTTCGGAGAATAAAAGAAACCGCCCCGCTCCAGCAGGCAAAAAGCGTGCTAAAGCGGGGCGGTAATTAAGTCCGTGCGACTTAGCCCTGGCGAGCCTTGAAGCGCGGATCCTTCTTATTGATCACGAAGACCTTACCGTGGCGGCGAATAACCTGGGCGCCCGGCTTCTTCTTCAGCGACCGAAGCGACTTGCGAACCTTCATCGGGCGCTCCTTTCGTTATGCGCAATCTAGATGCGATTGATTAGTTCAAAGCACAGCCGGGCAGACACCCAGCAATGACACGAGGAAAAATGTTACCCCACGCGCGCGTCATAACCAAAACACTCAGCTTTCGGAGTAGCGGGAGCGAAGCTGTTCGGCAACATCCTCGAGGCTCTTCCCCGTCGTTTCCGGAACGAGGGCGCGGGTATACCCCACCGCGACGAGGCCCAAGACCGCAAAGATTACGAAGGCCAGCGAGCCGCCGAGCCACTCGACCACCGGCAAGAAGAACTGCGCCACCGCCCAGTTACTCACCCACAGCGCCAGCCCGGCGATTCCCATGCCCAAGCCGCGAACTTCGGATGGCACGATTTCTGACATCAGCAGCCACGTGGCCGGGGAGACCGCCGCCTGCTGGAAGGCAATGAACGCCGCCATGCATGTTAGCGCCAGCATAGCCAGCGGCGTGGAATCATAAGCGAAGTGATAAGCCACAGCTAGAACCACGAGCGAAACAACGTTGCCGCATAAGCCTGCTAGCAACAGCCGGCGGCGCCCCAGTCGGTCAATCACGCGCATGCCCACGAGGCACGCTACGACGGATACCGCACCGATCACCATCGACGTATACACCGAGTTGGTAGTGGAGATACCCACCTGGTTCATCATCGTGGGCGCGAAGTACACAATGGCGTTCACACCCGTAATCTGCTGAGTCACCCCCATGAGCATGGCAAGCGCAATGGCCGAGCGCATCCAGCGGTGGCGTCGCAAAGCTCGCCATTCACCCGTGCTCCGCCGCGCGCTATGCTCCAACTCCGCTCCCCGCGCGCCTACCCGAGCGCTGACTGCGGCAGCTTCGCTCGTTCGGCCTTGTGCCGCGAGCCACGCCGGGGTATCAGGGAGGAAGACCATGCCGAGCGCCAGCGCCGCGCCCGGGACCGCGGCCAGCCCGAGCATCCAATGCCAGCTGCCGCTTGCAGCCAGCAGCGAGTTCACCCCGTACGCGAGCAGCTGCCCGATGACGATCATGAGCGTGTTAAGGGAGACCATCCGGCCCCGCACAGCCGCCGGGGTGATCTCAGAGATGTACATCGGAGAGACGATGGACACCGCGCCCACCGCCACACCAAGGAATGTGCGGGCGGTAGCAAGGTCCGCGGCCGAGTTTGCGAGCGCACACCACACGGAACCAGCCACGAAGATGAGTCCGCCGGCGATGAGGGTTCGGCGTCGCCCGATTACGCTCGCCACACGCCCAGCCGCCAGCGCACCGACTGCCGCGCCAACCAACAGCATCGAGGTGACGAGCCCTTCCTCATGGGCAGACATACCGAATTCCGGCCCCACGAAGAGGAGGGCCCCAGACATCACTCCGGTGTCATATCCAAAGAGCAAGCCGCCCAGGGCGGCTATGCCTGCGACCATCATGACGTACGTATCTTTGTTCACGGGTTCCTATTGTCGCAGGCGGCTACCATGGTCGTCATGTCACATGAATCCTCAGACCTCCAGCACGACATCATCAAGGCCCTTGGCGTAAAGCCCCGTATCGATCCAGCAGAAGAGGTTGAGCGCCGCGTCGCTTTTTTGGTGGACTACCTCCGCACCACCGGCGCGAAGGGCTTTGTCCTGGGCATCTCTGGTGGTCAGGACTCCACCCTGGCCGGACGCTTGGCGCAGCTGGCGGTGGCCCGCGTCGACGGGGCGCATTTCTGGGCCGTGCGCCTTCCCCACGGAGTGCAGGCCGACGAGGATGACGCACAGATCGCTCTCGACTTCATCGAGCCTGACTACTCCCTCACCGTCAACATTGCCGAGGCCACCGCAGCTCTCGACGGCGTCGTTGCCAACGCCTTGCAACAGGACTCCCTGGGGGACTTCAATCGAGGCAACCTCAAGGCTCGCCTGCGCATGTCTGCGCAATACGCGCTGGCCGGCGAGGTCGGGGCCTTGGTCATCGGTACAGACCACGCCGCCGAAAACGTCACCGCCTTCTTTACCAAGTGGGGAGATGGTGCTGCCGACGTCTTGCCCCTCGCCGGGCTTAACAAGCGTCAAGGCGCTCAACTCCTCGAGTACCTCGGGGCTCCTGAATCCACGTGGAAGAAGGTCCCCACTGCCGACCTTGAGGATGACCGCCCCTTGCTTTCCGACGAAGAAGCGCTCGGCGTCACCTACGCCCACATCGATGACTACCTCGAGGGCAAGGCAGTGCCTGACGACGCCCGCGAGCGCATCGAAACCCTCTGGCGTCGCGGCGCCCACAAGCGCACCATGCCGCTGGGCCCTACCAGAGCCTAAGGTTCCAAGCCCCTCCTCGTGGGGCTTTCCCGTTCCGTTTCCGCACCCAGCAATTGCGCCTGAGGCCAGCATTTCCCCGCACGCCAGTGGCATTCTTTCCCCGGCGGTCAGCTCCCCCAGAACGCGAATCTGTCCACCCCAACACCTGTAGCGCATATAGCCCCGCGCCCGTGATTGACTCTTCACCCACATCTGAGCTGGGTGTTTATTCTTCCGGTTGCGGGGTTGCGGGAGCTGTTTTA
>NZ_KV827692.1 GCF_001836165.1 Corynebacterium sp. HMSC036D02
AGCTTCTGCCTCCGATGCTGCCGAGCTTGCAGGCCTGCACCAGGTCTACTTCGGCCCCACCCGCTTTAGCGGTAAGCAACGCAAAGCCCGCCACGCAGCACTCGCCCAGAAACACAGCCTGGGCACCCTCACACTCATCGAGTCCTACACCGCGAAAGTGAAGAAAACCCTCGACGCCTGGAACCTGCGAGTCAAACTCGCCGCCACACCCGCACACCGCATCCGCCAGGTTGCCACCCA
>NZ_KV827693.1 GCF_001836165.1 Corynebacterium sp. HMSC036D02
GACGTGTCTACTTTCCGGGGGTCAGGCCCGGGCGCATTAGTGCATGGCTTGAGCATGCTTTCAGCGATGATGAAAGCATGCGTATTTCCCACGAAGCGATCTACAGTGCCTTATACATTCAAGGCAAAGGCAGCCTGCGAGCCGAGCTTGAAGCAGTCATGAAGACTAAAGACGTACTTATCCGCGGCGGCGCAACACGCAAGCGTCGTGCCCGAAACGCTGGCGTGTTAACCGGTCGCCCTTGGATCAAAGGTGCTGAGATCACCCACCGCAGCCCGGAAGCTGATGACAGGGCTATCCCCGGGCACTGGGAGGGCGACCTTGTCATTGGTAAAGGTGGCAAAAGCGCGCTGATTACCCTAGTAGAGCGCACCAGCCGTTACACCCTGCTTGGACACCTTCCCGATGAGCACAGTTCACACACCGTGGTCGCAACCCTGCAGGACATGGTCAAAGACCTCAACACCGAGCAGCTAAAGACCATCACATGGGACCAAGGCGCAGAAATGGCTGTCACAGCACAAGTCCAGATTAAAGACGGCTGCCAGGTGTTTTTCTGTGAACCGCACTCACCGTGGCAGAGACCAACCAACGAGAACACCAACGGCGAGAACAGGCGCAGGTTCTACAAAAAGGGCACCGACTTTGCCACCGTCACACCCGAACATGTCGCGTGGGTGCAAAATGAGCTCAACGAAACACCCCGACAAATCCTCGGCGGCGCAACCCCACGTGAAATACTCAACGAACTATTCAAGCGTGGCGCATCCACCGCTTGATTCCGCCCTGCGAGTATGCACATCCAGGTCTGCACATTTAGAACCTGCTGAACCCAGTCCAACGTGGCCAGGCCCAGGCCCGTCCAACAAAGTTTTGGTGCACGCAGCTGGGCCACGTCTGTCGGTCCTGGAGAAAAGCTGTTCTGTTCGGCTTCCTCGGCAGGGTCAGTTACAGTTACGGCTGTGGCGACTGGAGAAATTAGCGCAGACCGTCAAAGTTGGGGGCGTTGCGTTTGAGCGACACGTTTGACCTTTGGGAACTTCCCTATGAGGGGAAGACTGTCTACGTCCTGTTTTGCAGCACGGGCGATCGTTTCTGCTTTAACAGATTTAGACGACACTTTAAGCCTTTCTACTTCGGGCGAGATTCGGTCGCGGGTTGCACAGTGTTCCATACCCCGTGGATTGATGGATAAGGTGCCGGCTGCATGTCTTATACGTGAGGGGCAGGTCGTTTCGCGCGTGAAGGACGTTGATCATTCGTTGGTCTTCAGGGAGAACGCGGCGTCAGGGTGGGAAGAGGACGGCCTGAGCCACTTCTTCGCGGGCAAGACTGTAGATGTCCTTGAGCCCGGTAGTCGTGCGGCGCGGGTAAGACTCCGTGATGGCTTTAAGCGGATCGACTTTCTTCCTGTTGGCAACGAGTCAGTACGGCAGAGGCGCGTTGAATTAGCCACACATCCCCATCGCGCGGGCGCGTGGGAAGTCAGCAGGAAGTTCGCATTGGCGGCGCTGTCCTTCGTTCTTTTGTTTTTCGGGCCGGCGATTCGTGACCGCCTAGAACCAGTGATTGACCCCGTGGCTAAGCGTGTTCCGGACATGCATAGCCGGGGTGAGTTCTACGGCATGGTGTTTGAGTTCTTCCAGATTGACCATGTGATTGATTTCGTGGCGTCTCTGTTCAGTTCGATTGGCGCTGTCGTCATTCCGCTCGCAGGCTTGGTGGTGGCCTACGTTGCCGGCTGGAAGGGCGCGCGGGACACGGGCACCTGGTGGGAGGCGGCCGGGCGTGCCCTTGGAAATGAAAGCGAGCTTCCGGCCTTCGAAAGGTGAGACGAAGCCCTTAACGGTGGTTAAAGGTTCCTAATTACGGGCTCAAAAAATGGTGGGATTCAAGTGGTAGTTGAGAGGAGAATTCTCGGGGCCCTCCTGTTAAAGGATCGACAAAGGAAATGCGTGTTGCCGTCAGATGCATGGGAATCCGCATGTCTTCGGCCTCTGCCGGGAAAATCACCGGGTATATGGGATCACCAATAATGGGGATGCCTGCCTGAAGCATGTGTAGGCGGAGCTGATGGGTCTTTCCGGTATGTGGTTTGAGCGTGTATCGCGCCAACGCCGGAAGCGACCCATGCAGCATTTCGTAGGGGTTCTTATCTACTGGTTCCACGGCGGCTACTTCGGTGATGGCGTTGACCTCGCCCTCGACGATGCGCCCTTGTAGCTCCCCCGGGGTCTTCTCCATGCGGGAGCGCCAGATGGTGCCGGGGGAGACGTCGGCAAGCGGGGCGATGGCCTCGTAAGTTTTGGTGACGCGGCGCTCGGCGAACAGCGTTTGGTAGGCGCCCCGAACAGAGCGGTCCTTGGTGAAGACGAGGAGGCCGGAGGTGAGACGGTCTAGACGGTGCGCAGGCGAGAGGTCGTTGTTCCCGGTCTCCCGACGCAGGCGGACGGTGGCAGTCTCCGTGATGTGGCGGGCGCGAGGCATCGTGGCCATGAAGGGCGGCTTGTCGACGACCAGGAGGTGCTCGTCTTCGTGCAGGATTGGGATGCCGTAAGGGACGGGTTGCTCAGGAGCGGGTATGCGATAGAAGTACACCACCGCGTTGGTGGCGAGGATGCTGTCGGGGCGAAGAGGGGAACCATCTTGGCGCACAACTTCGTTGGCGTCGAATCGTGTCTGAAGAGCGGCCTCGTTGTCCTCGGGATGACGATGGCGCTGCGTGGTGATGAGATTGTGTACGAAGTCCCACGCGGTGATTGGTCCGTCGGGCACGCGAGCGTGGGTAGGGTTTAGCCCATCGCGGATAGGAAGTGGTGTTGCGCCACGCCTTTTTTGCGATATTCTTTTTCCCATGGATTTCAACTCTATTCTCGCGCCCGTCATCGATTTCTTTTCCAATGGTATCGGTGCCGTGATTCGTGACATTGTCGTGGCCGCCTACAATCTTCTTTTCCCTGCCAACGCAGATGCTGCGACCACCCCACAGGTCTAGTAATAGGTATTAGACTGAAAGTGTAAGCACTTCGAAAGGAAAGGTCATGGCAAAGGAAGACATTGTCGTCGTAGCCGTCGATGGTTCGGAAGCGTCGAAGAACGCCGTCCGCTGGGCTGCCAACACTGCGGTGAAGCGGGGTATCCCACTGCGTATCGCATCGAGTTATACGATGCCGCAGTTCCTCTACGCCGAAGGCATGGTCCCGCCGAAGGAGCTTTTTGATGACCTCCAGGCGGAAACCTTGCAGAAGATCGAGGAGGCCCGCGCCGAGGCCCACAAGGTTGCCCCGGATCTGAAGATTGGTCACACCGTGGCCGAGGGTTCCCCGATCGACATGCTGTTGGAGATGTCCAAGGACGTCACCATGATTGTGATGGGTTCTCGCGGTATGGGTGGTCTTTCTGGAATGGTCATGGGCTCGGTTTCTGCCTCCGTGGTCTCCCACGCCTCATGCCCGGTGGTCGTAGTCCGTGAGGATAACCACGTCACGGAGTCCACCAAGTATGGTCCTGTCGTCATCGGCGTCGATGGATCCGAGGTATCCCAGAAGGCGACGGATTACGCCTTCAAGGAAGCGGATGCCCGTGGCGCAGAGCTGATTGCCGTTCACACGTGGATGGATATGCAGGTGCAGGCTTCCCTGGCCGGCCTCTCCGCCGCACAGGCTGAGTGGGCTGAGGTGGAGAAGGAGCAGGCAGAGCTGCTGACTGAGCGCCTGGCTGAGTTCCAGGAGAAGTATCCGGATGTTCAGGTCAAGAAGGTTATCGCCCGTGACCGCCCGGTCCGTGCGCTGTCCGAGGCTTCCGAAGGTGCACAGCTGCTGGTTGTCGGTTCCCACGGCCGTGGTGGCTTCAAGGGCATGCTGCTTGGCTCCACCTCCCGCGCGCTGCTGCAGTCCGCACCGTGCCCGATGATGGTGGTACGTCCGGACTCGGAGTAACCATCGCATAACCCCGCTATAACGATTCGGACCCATCTATTGGATATATGGTGGGCCCGGGTCGTTTTGGTGTTTTAACGCGTACGGTGGGGGTACGTAGATAAAAGCTATTTACTGTTTAGAGAAGGAGTGAGTGACATGGGACTTGGTCTCGGTTTCTTTGGTTCGATTGTTGTTGGCATCATTGCGGGTTGGCTCGCAGAGAAGATTATGAAGCGTGACCAGGGGCTGTTCACTAACCTCATCGTTGGTGTTATCGGCGGCCTCATTGGTGGCGGTTTGCTGGCGCTCTTTAACAAGAGCGTTGGTGATAGCTGGTTCTTGATGATTATCACTGCGACCGTCGGCGCTTGTATCCTGCTGTGGATTGTGGGAGCCATTACGGGCCGCAAGAAATAATAATTCGCATACATACCGGTTTGTCTATATTGTATAGATGAACCGGTTTTGTCATGTAAGGAGAAGAAATGGCCGAAAAGAAGTCGCGACGCAATCGCCCGAGTCCGCGTAGCCGACTACTCGAATCCGCCACGCGGCTCTTTACCACCGAAGGTATTCGCGTCATCGGAATCGACCGCATTCTGCGCGAGGCAGATGTGGCAAAGGCTTCGCTCTATTCTCTTTTCGGCTCCAAGGATGCCCTCGTTATCGCATACGTCGAGGCCCTTGACGAGGAGTACCGCGCGGATTGGCAAAAACGCACCGAGGACGCCACCGACCCAGAGAGCAAGATCTTGGCTTTCTTTGACAAGGCCATCGAAGAGCAGCCAGCCATGGAGTTTCGCGGATCGCACTTCCTTAACGCGGCTGGCGAATACCCACGCCCAGAGACAGACGCCGAGCGGGGCATTGTGTCTGCTTGCGTAGAGCACCGCACGTGGATTCATTCCACCATCACGGTGCTGCTTAACACTAAGAATGGCTACCCCTCAGAGGAGCAGGCGAGCCAGATTCTTATCTTCCTTGATGGTGGCCTGGCCGGCGCGCGCCTGACCCGCGACGTTGCCCCGCTCGTTACCGCGAAGCAGCTGGCTATTCAGCTTCTGTCGGCGCCTCCGGCCGATTATTCGATTTAAGAATCTTTCGTGCCTCCGCCACAATCGCTGAGTGGCGTTTGCGGGCAGCAGCCACTTCTTCCTTGTGTTTGGGGTCTTCCTTAAGGCGCCGTTTAGCGGCCTTCTTCTCTTTTTTCTCTTCCTTATCCCGCCAGCGTCGAATGCTCTCGCGCCGTAGTTCGTGGACAGCTTCTGGTAGAGGATAACGGCGGCGCAGGATGAATTCATACACCAAGGTCTGTAGCAGGGTAAAGAGATAGGTGCAGCCCCAGTAGAAGATGATTGTCACGGGGATGGGGCCGTTCCAGGCCACTGACCACAACATCCAAGGGATCAGAATCACCATGAGTGCCATGAACCATAGCAGGCGGCGCGGTATTTTCTGATCGAAACGCGTGGTGAGGTAGCTGCGGTAGAGCGTGATCAGGGTGTTGAGGGATGTAAACACGAGCGCCGCCAGAAGCATCGGCAGGATCAAGTCGTGATGTTCGCGAGCGAAATCGGTCAGGGGGACCCCAAAAACTGTGGAGTTGCGGAATGAGGAGACGTCGTCAAGCGTGAGCATTCCTACTGGTTCATTCGTGGAACCGGAAACCCTAAGCACCACTTGGTAGAGCCCGATGAAGGCCGGAGTGATGAGAAATATGGGAAAGCATCCCACCGCAGGGTTGTGCTGAAAGCGTTTATTGAGCTCACGCTGCTGGGTCAGGATAGTAACGGCTTCTTCGACCGAATCAGCCTGGTTGAGCTGTTCGTCGAGCTTGGTCATCTCCGGGCGTATGAGAGCGCCAATGCGGCCTTGTTTTACCGAGAGCCAATTGAGCGGGGCGATGATTCCGCGGACTGTGAGTACCAAGAAGACGATGGTGAGAATCCACGCCATCGAACCGTCCAGGAAAGAAGCAAATAGTAGGTTCCAAAGTTTCATGATTCCGGAGACCGGGTACATGAAGATGCTGATCATCGCCTTTTCCTTTTCCTGCAGGGTGGTGGAGCATCTACACATTACAGGGAAGCTAAGATGCTGGTATGCCTCACCCCACTGCACGCACTCGACCGACCGTAGGTACCGTCATCGGTGAGCTTATGCTGACGGCCGGCGTGCTGTTGCTGCTTTTCGCTTTCTATGAGTCCTATTGGACCAACATTAAGTCTGGCCAGATGCAGGACCAAGCCAATGAGACGCTTGAGGAAGAATGGCACAACCCGCGTGGAGGGGGTCACGCCCCGAAGCTTGGTGAGGCCTTCGCGCGCCTCTACATACCGGCCTTTGGCTCGGATTTCGCTTTCGCGGTCCTGGAAGGTACCAACGAGGATGACCTATTGCGTGGACCCGGCCGCTACACGGAGACGCAGATGCCCGGTGAGCCGGGAAACTTTGCTGTAGCTGGGCACCGCGTGGGCAAGGGCGCTCCTTTTAATGATCTGGGAAACCTGGACACCTGTGATGCCATCGTCATCGAAACCGAAACGGAGTGGATCACCTACCGTGTTTTGCCCATTGATGGTGTCCCGGGCGACTGTTTTAGCCCAGAGCAACAGGCCAAACCGGAGTACCAGCCGGTGCAGGGCCGCCATATCACGCTGCCGGGCGATGTCAGCGTGCTCCAGCCCATCCCCGGTGCGGAGGGGGTTGAGCCCAGCGAATCCCTACTCACCCTCACCACCTGCCACCCGCAGTTTTCCAATGCGGAGCGCATGATCATTCACGCGATGGAGACCGACCGGGAAGCTAAAGCACCCGGCTCAGATGACAATGACCGCCCCGCCGTCTTGGAGGAGAACTAATGTATCGCGCACTCTGGAACTTGTTGCCTGGCCCCACCGCGGTGAAGGCGTTGTTGGCGCTGGCTCTTGCCGCGGGGGTTTTCTTCCTGCTCATGGAGGTTATTTTCCCCTGGGTAGCGGCGCAGATGCCCTATAACGACGTCGCCGTTTAGGCCTTTTACCGTTTAGGTGTTTACGTGCTTAGGTCTTTATAGACCTAAGCGGTTGATCGCTTCCTGCGCTATGAGCTGGGGTTTGAGGGTCTGCAGCTGATTCGACCACACCACGACGGCATGGTTGTCCTTCTGCACGGCATAGACCGTGTGATCCTCAAAGACACCGCGTCCGCCTGACCACCCATCGAATTCGGCGAGCTCCGTGTCCTCCACCGGTGCAGCCCAATCCACGACCGCCCGGGCCTCCTCCACGCTGGGCATCTGCCGCACCAGGACGGTGGCTTGTGGGTCCTCAGGGTAGGACCAGAACACGCAGGCGGGGGTGCTAAAGCGCTTGTCGACGCCCCACCGTGTCATCCTTTGTCCATTCGTATCGGCCACCCACTGGGTATCCAAGTAAGGGCAGTCTTCCCAGTCGCTGACCTCGGCGGTAGCGTCCGCGGGCAGGCCGTCGCCTGCGTTGAGTTCTGGCGCGGGGCTGGTGGTGTGGGCGCTGTTGGTGAGGTCCTGAGCCTCCGAGCACCCCACGGTGGCTAAGCCGATACCGATCAGGCAGGCGGCAAACGAGGGAAGTAGGCTGTGGCGCATGACGTCCACATTAGACCAGCGCTCAGTTGAATCGGATGCCCTGCGCAATGGTATTCACGTCCTGACAGCGACGCTGCTGGTGGTGGCGATTTTTACCACGGTGCGCCTACCGCTGTGGCAGGGCGTGTTGAACCTCCTGCTCCTGGTTTCCTTTGCTGTGGTTTACTTCGGGGGATCGGCTTACTTGGAGGTCCTTCCGCGCGTCGCGCGTTATGGCTGGATGGTCATCCTCACGGTGTTGTGGCTCGCTGATTTGGCAGTGGCGCCCGCGGCCATCTACCTGGTGTTTTCCCTGTACTTTGTCTACCTCTACGTGCTGGAGATGATCCCCGGTGTCATCTGCGTTATCGCGGCCACGGTGATGACCGTGCTGGTGCAGATACCGGGTGGGCTGTCCTTCGGCGGCATCATGGGCCCCGCGGTATCGGCCCTGGTGACAATCGCGATTACCTACGCCTTCCGCGCGCTGAGCCGTATGAACCAAGAATTGGTGAAGACCCGTTCGCAACTCGTGGAGTCTGAGCGCACGGCCGGAATGACGGCAGAGCGCCAGCGCATCGCCCACGAAATCCACGACACCCTGGCGCAGGGCCTGTCCTCCATCCAGATGCTGCTGCATGCCGCTGACCGTGACCTCGACCAAGAAGATATTCCCAAAGCACAAGAGCGCATTGAGCTCGCGCGGCGCACCGCAGCGGATAACCTTCATGAAGCGCGCGCCATGATTGCGGCACTTCAGCCGGCGGCACTATCGGAAACTTCCCTGGGAGCTGCCATGACGCGGATGGCGGATAACTTCGCGGCAACCGGTGGGGTCGACGTGTCTGTGGACGTTGAGGGCGATACGCAGCAGTTGCCCATGAAGGTGGAAGCGGCGTTGCTGCGGATTGCGCAGGGGGCGATGGGGAACGTCGTCAAGCATGCCCATGCCAGCAAGGCGCGGGTCACCGTGACCTATGCGCCGGATGAGGTGCGCGTGGACGTGGTGGATAACGGCCAGGGCTTTGACGTCGCGGCGGTGGAGAATAAGCCGGCGGGTTTGGGGCATATTGGTCTATCGGCCATGCGCAGGCGTGCAGAGGAGCTCGGCGGAGAAGTCGTGATTGAATCCACGCCAGGCGGCGGCACGGCGGTCTCAGTTAGTGTGCCCTTAGATAACGATGTAGATTAGGAAATTGTCCACACCGTACCAATGAGGAGGAAGCCCGTGATTAGGGTCTTGCTTGCCGACGACCACGAGATCGTACGCCTAGGTCTACGCTCGGTGCTCGAGGGGGCAGAGGATATCGAGGTAGTGGGCGAGGTAGCTACGGCTGAAGCTGCTGTGTCCGCGGCGCAGGCGGGCGGCATCGACGTCCTCCTCATGGACCTGCGTTTTGGTGCGGGCATCGAAGGCACGCGCGTGATGGGTGGCGCGGAGGCAACCGCTGCCATCCGCTACTCCATGGAGAATCCCCCCAAGGTACTCGTGGTGACCAACTATGACACCGACGCGGATATCCTTGGAGCGATCGAGGCTGGAGCGGTGGGCTACCTGCTGAAGGATGCGCCACCGGTCGAGTTGCTCGCGGCGGTACGCTCGGCGGCCGAAGGAGATTCGGCACTCTCGCCCGTGGTGGCCGATAAGCTGATGACCCGCGTGCGCACCCCGCGCACCTCCCTTACCCCGCGCGAGCTTGAAGTATTGAAGCTGGTGGCGGCAGGATCCTCCAACCGTGAGATCGGTGTGGAGCTGATGTTGTCAGAGGCGACGGTGAAGTCCCACCTAGTCCATATTTACGATAAATTGGGCGTGCGCTCCCGCACCTCCGCCGTGGCTGCTGCCCGCGAGCAGGGCGTTCTTTAAAGGTTGTTGGCGTTGCGGTACGCCAAGATGACATCGTTGGGGATCTTTCCGCGCTCAGCTACCTGATAGCCGTGCTTGGCAGCCCACACGCGGACATCGGCCGGCTTATAGCGGCGGGTGTCCTTTTTGACGGGGTGGCGGGCAGCTTTCACGAAGGGTTCCAGTGCCGCGTGGAACTTGTCGGCGTTGTCCTGGGACACGTCGAGGAGATAGTCCTTACCGTCAACGCTAAAGCGGATGACGATCAGCTCTTCCTCGCTGAGGGGCTTGTTATCGATATCGTCAAAGAATTGAGTGATTTCGCGGCGGGCCATGAATCTCCATTCTGGCTTAACAATGATGATGCGCCGCGACGGCTGCCCTCCCCGCCCGGGGGAAGGTAAGTGCGGCCTGGAGGTAAGAGCGTGCGCGCCACAAGGCTAAGCGCGCAGCTTGGACTGGATTTCCTCGTTCAGCGAGTCGATCTCTCCGGAGATGGAGCGGTGCGCGCGCTGACGCTGTTGGTCGGTCATGTACTCGGCATTGTCAATCGCGGAGTCAAGCTCGTTGAGGCGCTCCTTGACGTCGCGCTTGAAGCCAGCGGGAAGCTGCGCGTCCTTGAGGGAGTTGCGGATGCCAGCCGTGCGGGCCTTGAGCGGCGCGCCGTGACCGGAGAAGGACGCTAGCTGCTCAGCGCTGACTCCGGCCTTCTGCGCGCGCTTCTTCTCCACCTCGCGCTGGGCAGCGGTGATGCCGCGGTAAAGCAGGGGCAAAAGAAGAGGTGCTGCGGTACGCAGGGCGCCGGCATAACGCTTGACGTTGTTCTTATTAAAACGGCCCTGCTTAATGCGTTCGAGTTCCTTCTTGGCCATTTTGTACTCGTGCTTGCGGCGATTCTTCAGGCCCTTTTCCTCAGACTTGATAAGCGCCTTCTCTTGCCTAGCCAACAGCTTTTGTTGGCGGTGCTTGGCCTTATCCGCAGCCTTGACCTCTGCCTTTGCGCGGGTCTTAGCGGCCTTGATCTCAGCGCGGGCCTCACGGCGGGCCTTGCGGATCTTCTTCATAATGCCCATTGAAACGTCCTTTTATTTAGCTATCTTTAGGGTCTCGCTACAACTCTAGCAAGGTGGTCTACTAAGCTCACCTGCTGTGAAGGATGTGCTCGTTGCCACGGATCTTGTGGGCTGCCGTTATCGCTTAGTGCAGCGCCGCGCGCATCCTGAGATCCCACGCACCGCGGTGAGCCAAGCCCGGGCGGAGCGCCACGCCGCGGCCATTGATGCTGCACTTAGCCGCCTCCCCAAAAAGGGGCCGGGCCGGTTCCGCCGGATCGACCTGGAGGGGGATGATTTCGAGCGGGCGCTTGCCACGCTGGAAGCACTTGTTCGCGGCTATACGCACATTACGAACGCGGTCTTTTCGACCTCCGAATGGATGGTGCGTGTGGAGCTCCTCGTGCGTGACGGGGATAAATACAGTCCTGTCATCGTCTCCGATCACCGCGTGGCCCGCCCGCACGAGGGATCGCGCACGCTGGTTGTTCCCACCCACCGCTTGGGGTTGAGTGAGCCGCTCCCGGCGAAATACAAAATTCGACACCATGCCGTCGACGGCTACCGCTTAGCCTTGGCCGCGCGGGGTTTGGAGGAAGTGGGCCTGAACTCTGGCAGGGGCGCGGCGATTGGCCAGGACCGTAGCCAAGCTTTTGTCACGGATACCTCGCGGTTCGCTATTGATGAGGCATTGGCGCAGCCACTTCCCACTGAGCCGCGCCGCGTCAAAGAGTGCGCTTCCTGCCGCTTCTGGCCCTTGTGTCAGGAGGAGCTCGAAGCCCGCGATGATATCTCCCTCTTCCTGCCGGGCGACCGCGCTAACCCCTACCGCGAGCGTGGCATCACGACGGTGCAAGGGCTTATCGACGCCTCTCTCGGCGCCCCCTCCGCCCTCGCCGCTGCCTGGCGCGAAGACATCCCACTGTTGCGCCGCGAACGGGTTAGTGTTCCCCGAGCGGATGTCGAAGTTGATGTCGACATGGAGGCCTACCTGGATCAAGGCGCATACCTCTGGGGTGCGCTCCTGGACGGTGAGTACCATTCATTCGTTACATGGGAACCGCTCGGTGGCCGCGCGGAGGCGGAAAATTTTGCCGAGTTCTGGGAGTGGCTCATGGGGGTGCGTGCTGAGGCACATGCGGCTGGAAAGACCTTCGCAGCCTACTGCTACTCCGCCCACGGTGAGAACCATTGGATGCGCAGATCCGCCCAGCGCTTTTCTACACCGAACCTGCAGGAGGTGGAAGAGTTCATCTCCTCGGAAGAATGGGTAGATATGTTCGTCCACGTCAGGCGCAGTTTCGCCGGTACTGCGGGGCTGGGTCTGAAGACCGTGGCACCGGTTGCGGGCTTCGAATGGCCGGAAGAGTTTGACGGCGAGGAATCCGTTAATGCCCGCCGCGCCGCACTTGCCGGTGACACAGACGCGCGTGCACAGATTCTGCGCTATAACGCGGGCGATGTGCGCGCTACCCACGCCGTCCGAGAGTGGATGTCCGATGACGCGCCGGGAGTATTACCCCTCGAGCCCTAGCAGGCCCGCCTTATCTCCTGTTTGCACACCCCCAGACCTGAAACCCGCAACCTGCAGGTGGGGCGTCGCCAAGCGCTTGCCGACGCCCACCGCTCACCAGGAGGTTGCGGGTTTCAGGTCTGGGGATCTACACAATGAGGCTGATTCCGCCGAGGATGATGAGTACCGCAAGGGCCACCCAGGCCTGGTCCCAGTCTGTGGTGTTCGTCGGGGCTGGACCTTCAGCCTTCTTGAGCAGCACGGCTTTCTGGGCCTTGACCGCGCGGGCGGTGAGGATGGGGAAGACAGCCAGGGAACCAAGGCAGAGCAGCGAGGCAGCAACCATGGTGAGGGAACTAGAGGTGGCTAGCCACAGGGCGAGTCCGCCATTAACGAAGACGGAGCGCCCCAGGCCCCAGCGGTTATACTCGCGCAGGCCAGCTCGCACCGCTGAGGGGCCGCCGCCCATAGTGGTCGGGAGCATGTAGCCCATGACGCCGATGAGCAGTTGAGCGCCAAAGCCTACGACGAGCGCGAGCATGGGAATCTTTGGCTCGCTGGAGAAGAAGTGCTGGGTGGTGAAATAGATCAGACCGCCGAGCAGCCAGAAAGAGGAAAAGAGCACGGAAAGTGCCGGGAAGCTAATGCGTCCGCGCGGGTCATGGAGCACGGTGAGGACGTTGACTAGCCAGCCCTGCAGGCTGAGCGCCCAGCCCAGGCAGTAGAGGATGAGGCCTACCTGCGGAATATTCCAGATGCTGCCCACCAGAGTGGCGATGACGCCCAGGCCCAGCAGGGTAAAGCTTAGGCCCATGCGCGGATTGATTCCTTTGGTGCGCCAGATGGACGGGAACAAGATGGTGAGTGAACCGGCCGCCGCTAGACCCACGAAGCCGCCAATATTGGCGGCCACGTGCGCGATGAGCAGGCGCGGATGGGAGGGATGCGTTGCGAGGAAAGCGCCGAGACAAGCACCCACGGCAAGGAAGAGGGCTGAGGCCACGTAAGCGGCAACGACGGGACGGAATCGTTTGGATTCCGCGCGGCGCCACAACATAAAGAGGGTCATCCCGTGCCAGGACACCGCAAGAGCCACAAGTGTGGCGCCGATCTGCGTGAGTACCCAGTGCAGATCCCAGAATTCGGTAAGGAGCTGACCCACGAGGGTGAAGATAACGCCTGTGTTCAGCAGATAGATGCGTGCGAGCTGCCTCGGGCGGGCCGACATCGGAACTTTGAGCTGCACGAATTTTTCGGTGAGGTGCTGGGACCACACCACGATGCTGTTGCTGAGGATGCCCAGCGTGAAAAGGTGGATGAGGACCCAACGGTAGTTCGGGATAAAGGTATGGATTGCGCCCGCGAGAAGAAAAACCATCATCCACAGGCTGACAGGGCGGGATGCTTTCCTGTGCCACGTGCGCGGCGACCACTTATCCATAAAACACGAGTTTATCCGGTTTTTCTCACCATCCAACTCAGCAGCGCGATACCAGCGGCGAGGGCAGCGTAGACGGCGATGAAGCCGGTCCACGACAGGGAATCAAAGAGCACGCCGGCCAGCGCGCCCAGGATGGAGCTGCCGAGGTAATAGAAGAAGACATAAAGGCTGGAAGCCTCCGCACGGTCATGGGTAGCGATGTGGCCCACCCAGCCCGAGGCAGTAGAGTGCGCGGCGAAGAAGCCGATGGTGAAGAGCACGATGCCCAACAGGGTGGGGATGAGCGACCCCATGCAGAGCGCGATGCCCACGGCAAAAAGCAGGCACGACAGCAGCAAGGTGTTGGCGTGGCCCACTTGGCTAACCAGCCGGCCAGCGCGCGCCGAGGACCACGTTCCGGTGAGGTAGAAGAGGAAGACCAAGCCGGCCAAGCCCGGCGAGAGATGGAAGTGGTCGATGAGCCTGAAAGCTAGGAAGTTATAGAGGGAGACGAAGGTACCCATCGCCACGAAAGCCACGATGAACAAGGGGATAAGGCGGATATCCCGGGCATGGCGAAAAATCGCGCGCAGCTCTGATCGAAAGTGGATTTCCTTGGGCGTGAAATTCTGCTGGTAGGGCAGCAAAATAGCGGCGATAATAGCGAGGATGAGCGTGACCAGGCTGGAGCCCGCTAGAGCCCAGCGCCAGGATGTGAGCTCGAGCAGCCCGGTGGGGATGAGGCGGCCGGTGAGCCCACCGATGGTGGTGCCGGCGATATACAAGCCCATGGCGCGGGCGACGTAAGAGCTTTCCAGTTCCTCTGAGATCCAGGCCATGGCGGTAGCGGGCGCGCCGGCGATGACGGCCCCCTGGAGCGCGCGGGTGGCGATGAGGATCTCTGGATTGGGGGCCAGCGGAACGAGCATGCCGATGAGCGTGGCCGCGATGGTGGACACGAGCAGCAGTTTTCCGCGGCCGATGCGCTCGGAGATGATGGACACGGGGATGACGCAAATAGCCAGGGCACCCGTGGCCGCGGAAATGGTCATGGCGGCTTCCGTGGGGGACATGCCCATGTCCTCCACCAGGGTAGGCAGCATGGCTTGGGTGGGGTAGAGGCAAGAAAAAATTGCCAGGCCCACGAAGAGCATGGCAATGGTGGCGCGCCGCGTTCTGGTCATGCACCAAGCATGGCCTAGCGCGGATTATGTGTAAAATGTCCGAAAGTTACATAAATCATGCGAGGTGTGCATGAATCTGGAGGATGTCCGCGGAGTCGTCGCCGTGGCCGACCATGGCCTCGTCGGCGCCGCTGCCGACTCCCTCGGGCTCTCCCAATCCGCGTTGACCCGCCGCGTTCAGCGTATCGAGACGGCCGTGGGGGCCAGCCTTTTTGAGCGCAGCGGCCGACGCCTGCGGCTCAATGCGCGCGGCCGGGCCTTCGTGGACCATGCGCGGCGGATGCTCTTGTCGGAAGCCGCCGCGCGCGATGCCGTCTCCCGACTTATGGATCCGGAGCGCGGCACCGTGCGCCTCGATTTCATGCATTCCCTCGGCACGTGGATGGTTCCGGAGCTGCTCAAGGCCTATCGCGCCAGGCACCCCCACGTGGATATTCGCCTGCACCAGGGCGCGGCCCGCGAGCTCGTGGACAGAGTAGCGGCCGGCGAATCCGACTTGGCGCTCGTCGGTCCCCGGCCTATAAGCCCGGGCCCGCTGGGCTGGCACCAGCTCAAGCTGCAAAGACTCGGACTCGCGGTGCCGGAAGGGCATTGGGCTGCCGGAAGAAACAGTGTGCGCATGGAAGGCTTTCGCGATGAGCCCTTCATCGGCATGTTGCCTGGCTATGGAACACGCATGCTTCTCGATTCCCTAGCGAGCGAGGCCGGTTTTAGCCCGCGCCTCGTCTTCGAATCCATGGAGCTGACCACCGTGGCCGGCCTCGTGGCCGCCGGACTGGGATCGGCGTTGCTGCCGCTTGATGACCCGTACCTGAAAGCCCGCAACCTCATTCCCATAGAACCCGAGGCCTATCGCGAGCTGGGGTTGGTGTGGCGCGAAGGCGATGATGCCCCGCCGGTTGAGCACTTCAAGGATTTCGTGGTGGCCCGCACCGCCGAGGGCAGTAGCTTGGTCGAGGCCGATTAGCTGCCGAAGGGAAGCTCGGCGGCCAGGGCGGCGAGCGCCTCGGGGGTGGATACCTCGTGCGGCAGCCAAGGCAAGGTGTGTACCGGCTGGCCCGGCAGCTTTTCAGCGAGCAGCGCCAAGGCTGCATCCTCTGAGGAGCGGCGCTGTTGAAGAAACTCTTCCGTGCTTTCCGGAGTGCGGCGGTTGACCAGCAGTCCACCGCAGTGCACGCCATGGGAACTCAGTTCCGCGAAGAACTCGGAGGTTTCCAACACCGGGGTGCGATCCGCGGTGAGGACGAGGAAGAAGGACGTGGTGGCTTCGTCGGAAAGCACGGAGCGCAAACGCTCGAAGCGGCGGCGGCGCTTGAGCAACGTGGAGCGGATCTCCTGGTTACGGCGGTCCACCGGGTCCTGCGAGCTGGCGGATACGGCCTTCTCCGCCGAGGTCATGCCGCGCACCACCGCGCCGAACTTATCGGATTTCTCGCGCCGCGCCAGCAGTCCATCGGTATACGCGGCCATGATCTCCGGCAGTGCCATGAGCCGCGAGGTGTGGCCGGAGGGCGCGGTATCGAAGATGATGTGCTCAAACTCCCCACCAGCCTGCTGCTCTTCGACGAGCTGCGCGATGCGCTCCAACATCGCTGCCTCGTGCGTGCCAGGCGAGTGCCGGGCCAGGTCCACGTGCCGGCCGACCTCGCGGTGGAGGCGCTCCGGCATGAAACGACGCATCTGCTTGGCGACGCCCTCCAGGTGCTCCTCCGTTGCCCGCGCCGGGTCGATCTCGATGACGCTTAAGTGGGGGCGGATGGTTGTCGGGACGTCGCCAAGCGCGGTGCCAAAGATATGCCCCAGGTTGTGCGCCGGGTCCGTGGATACCAGCAGCACGCGCTTGCCTTCCTGGGCCAGGCGCAGGGCGGTGGCGGTGGCCAGCGTGGTCTTACCCACCCCGCCCTTGCCGCCAAAGAACATGATGGGGGCTAGCAACATGAGATTCCGTTCAACGGTGAGCGCTCCATGCCCATGCGCGTGTGCCAGGCATGGAAGTCTTCATACATCAGCGGCAGCAATTCCAGGGTGTAGTAGCTGGCCGGATTCGGCAGGCCGAGGGCTTCCGAGAGGACCAACAACATGAAGAGATCGTCTTCCTCCTGCTGCGCTTTGGCAAAGGAACGCCGATAAGGCGCGGAGTAGAACTCGTCCAGACCGCGCCCAAAAGCCTTCAGTTTATCGAGCATCGACCGGCAGGGGAGGCTCGATGTCTTCGTCCTTCCACACCACCTGCGGGGCCGTGCGCGCACGGGAAATGGCGGTGATAGCCTCGGCGATGACCCAGATGGCGGCGACGATGATGACGGCATCGATAACTAGCAGGAGCCAGTTTCCGGCCTGGAACAGCGTCTTGAGCTGTAGCACCGCTGCCCACAGGGACATGGCGGTAACGAAAACCAGCGGGAGCAGCACTGGCCACGTTGGGCGGCGCAGCTGGGTCAGGATGACCACGATGATGGACAGCGTGAGGCCGGCCATGAGCTGGTTCGTGGTGCCGAAGAGCGGCCAGATGAGCATGCCGCCGGAGCCGTCAACACCGGTGGAGAAGGTCAGGCCCAAAGCGCAGGCGACGGCGATGATGGTGGCCACCAGGCCGCTGAGCTTGATGTCCATGAGCTCGGCAGCCTCCGAGACCACCATGCGCTGCAGGCGCACGCCGGAGTCCATCGTCGTCGCGGCAAAGAGAACGGCCATGGTGGCCAGGATGGTGGCGGAGAGCGAAGTAGGGATGCCCAGGCCTTCGTTCATGAGGGCACCGCCGCCCTGCACGAAGGCCTCGACGCCTCCGGCATTCCATTCGTTGTAGACGGCTTCCCAATCGGCGGCGGTCTTGAAACCAGATGTGGTGGCCACGATGGTGCCGAGTGCGAGGAGTCCCTCGCCCACGGCGCCGAAGTAGCCGACGAAGCGGGCGTCGGTTTCCTTATCCAGCTGCTTGGAAGAGGTACCGGAGCTCACCACGCCGTGGAATCCAGAGACGGCGCCGCAGGCGATGGTGACGAAGAGGAGCGGGAAGATGCCTGGCGTGCTGTCCGGGACGTGATCCGACACGGTCGGAGCGACAACCTCGGGGCGGGTGACGAGGAAAGAGCCGTAGAGGATGATGAGGCCGACGAAGAGCTGCAGGCCGTTGATGTAGTCACGCGGCTGCAACAGGACCCACACCGGGAGCAAGGAGGCGATGAAGGCGTAGACGAAGAGCAGGATGATCCACACGCCGCGGTCCGGGATGCCCAGGACGGTTTCCGGGAGGGCCAGCGGGACGCGGTCACCGATGATCATCAGCGCGTAGAGCGCGGCGACCCCCACGATGGAGACGATGGTCAGGTTCCAGCGGAAACGGTAGATGGCCTGGCCGATGAGCAGGGCGACGAGGATGGCACCCCAGGTGGGGATGACGGCGGTGGGCGTCGAAATCAGCAGGTTGGAGATGACCACGGCGAAGGCCGCGTTAACCATGAGCAGCAGCAAGAAGATCACGACGAGGAAGAGCGCGCGCCCGCGGGCGCCGATATAGCGTCCAGAGAGCGTGCCGATGGACTGCCCGCGGTGGCGCTGGGAAGCCCACAGCGCACCCAAGTCATGCATTCCGGCGAAGAAGACCGTGCCGAGTGTGACCCAGAGGAAGGCTGGCAGCCAGCCCCAAATCACGGCGACGGCGGGGCCGATGATGGGAGCCGCGCCCGCAACCGAGGTGAAGTGGTGGCCCCACAGCACGTATTTGTTAGTGGGGACGTAGTCGACGCCGTCCTCCATGGTGTGGGAGGGCGTGGAAAAGCCCTCGGAGAGTTGGTACACCTTCGATGCGAGGAAGCGCGAGTACAACAAGTACCCCGCCAACATCATGGCGAGTCCGATAAACACGAGAAGTAGTGAGTTCACAAAACCACCTGAAGAGAGTCAATTGAGATGGCGCATCAGCGTTGACTCCTCAGCAAGAAAATCAAGCCTGTAATACGCATCCCTGCGTGCAGGTGGTGTGAATTATGCCATAGCTATTTTCTGAAGGTGGGTTTAATTTCTAAATCTCTATAGGGAAAGTTGGGGCGGGTGGGGCAGAAGGGGTGTAGGTCATCACCGCCCACGGTCTGCAGACGGTGATGAAAACGCGAAACCGCGCCGAGCCTCAATGAAGAGAACTCAGCGCGGTCGAAGCTACATGGCCTTAAAGGAGGCCACAGTGCTTACTTGGTGGCAGCAGCGTAACGCTCAGCAACGTCATCCCAGTTGAAGACGTTCCAGACAGCCTTGACGTAATCAGCCTTCACGTTCTTGTACTGGAGGTAGAAGGCGTGCTCCCACATGTCCAGCATCAGCAGCGGGGTGAAGTTCACAGAAATGTTGCCCTGCTGATCGGTCAGCTGCTCAATAATTAGGCGGCCAGCAACGTGGTCGTAGCCCAGAACTGCCCAACCGGAGCCCTGCAGGCCGGTAGCAACGGCGGAGAAGTGAGCCTTGAACTTCTCGAAGGAACCGAAGTCGCGGTTAATAGCCTCAGCCAGCTCGCCGGTGGGCTCGCCGCCGCCGTTCGGGGAGAGGTTCTTCCAGAAGATGGAATGGTTGGTGTGGCCACCCAGGTTGAAAGCAAGGTTCTTGGACAGTGCGCGGATAGCGTCAGCGTTAGCCTCGCCGTTGCGCTGCTCCTCCAGGGCCTCGAGCGCAGCGTTAGCGCCAGCAACGTAGCCAGCGTGGTGCTTGGAGTGGTGCAGCTCCATGATCTCAGCGGAGATGTGCGGCTCCAGAGCGTCGTATGCGTAGTCGAGTTCCGGAAGTTCGTAAACAGCCATTTGTGTCATCCTTTCTTTGGGGTACGAGGCCCCATGGTAGGGCGCGGATGAGGATTTGGCCACAATATTTTTTCTATGGGAGAGGCCCTGAACAAAAACCTGGATTGTGGGCAGCGCAGCGGAGTATAAGGGGAGGGCAAGACTAAGCGAAGGAGAACCCAGCATGTTTCTTTTCACACCAGAACCCAAGCTGGTGGCGGCGGAGGACGCCCTTCCCGGGCGCGCCGAGCCCGTCCTGGACAACCCACAGCCCCACGCGGTGCTAGGCACTCCGATTACCGGCCCGTGGAAAGAGGGACAAAAATCCCTCATCATCGCTATCGGCTGTTTCTGGGGCGCGGAGAAGATGTTCTGGGAAACTGAGGGCGTGGAGTCCACGTCCGTGGGCTATGCGGGAGGTACCACCCCTAACCCGACGTACTACGAGGTGTGCCGTGGGCTGACCAACCACGCGGAGGCGGTGCAGATTACCTATGATCCGCAGCGCGTGAGCCTGCGCGACCTTGTGGTCAAGGCCTTGGAAGCTCACGATCCGACTCAAGGATTCCGCCAGGGCAACGACGTGGGTACGCAGTACCGCTCGGCCTTTTATCCAGAGACTGAGGAGGAACGCGAGGTGATCCAGCAGCTTGTGGATTCCTACGCAGGCAAGCTTGCCGACGCCGGCTTCGGCGCCACCACCACCGAAGTCACCCTCCTCAGCGAGACGGACTCGGGGGAGTATTACCTGGCCGAGGACGAGCACCAGCAGTACCTGCACAAGGTGCCCAACGGTTACTGCCCGCACCACAGCACCGGCGTCAAGTGTGGCTAGCGCAGTGAGCGCACGTGCGTGCGGCTAGAGCTGTTTGCGTACGTGCGTGCGGAAGTCAGAAGGTTTATTGAGCTGGTCGCGCTCCACAAAATCCCGCATGCGCTCAGCTAGCTCCGGAGTGAGCTGGGTGCGCGTTTGGGATCCGAGGACGGAATCCCAGTACCAGAAGGTTTCCTCGAAGTAGTTATGCCCGTGGCCGCCCGGCACGTTGAGCGAGTTGATCTGGTCCAGTGCTACCTGCCAGAAAGTGATGAACGGGTGCCAGCGCAGGTTTTTAAAGGTATCTGCGTACAAGGTCTGCGGGGTCGGCTCGTGGATCCAGTTGGGGCGAGCATAAATGAGCTTGCTATCCCACCACACGATGGCATCGGAGGCGTGCTGTCCTATCGCCACGCGCGGGCGCTCCCAGGGACCGTAGGGTTCGCCGAAAGCATCGTGTTCCATGTGGGCGGGGACAGCGGCGAAGCGGAGGTGCCGGCCGCCGTCGACAAGCGGCAAGCGCTCCAAGGAGCCGCGTTCACGGTGCAGGCGCCGCATGAAACTGGTCATCCGGGGCGGCCCAGTGAAAACCGCACCATCGCACGCCGCCAGCAACTCTTCGACCGTCTCGTAGTTTTCCACGATGGCATAGCAGCCCAGGGATTCGCCGCTTAAGTACAGCTTGGGGCGATTGTCCTCGGGCAAGAGCTCGAGGCGGGCGTGAACGGCGGCAATGAGCTCGCGCGCAAAAGTGCGGGAGAGGTTCTTATCCACCAGGTAAGAAAACATGGAGGGCAGGTAGTCGAATTGCAAGGCCACGGTGGCGCAGTTGCCGCGCGTGAGGAATTCATAGCCACTGACCGAATAATTATTGATCCAGCCTGAGCCGGAGGGCATCTGCAGCACGATGGTGTCGCGGTGGAAGGCCCCCGTGCGGTCCATCTCCGCCACCGCGTGGCGGGCAGCGGCGTGCGGACCGCGGCCGCGGATGAGGCCGATGTAAATGCGTATTGGTTCGCGTGCTCGGTCAAAGTGCATGACCTCTTTGATGTCCTGGGCGCGGGGGCCGCGGTCGAGAAAAACCCGGCCTTGAGAGCCGACAGCCGTCCACTGCTCGTGGGACCATGGACTGCCAGAGCGCTCCGGCTCCCAGGGCATGACGGAGCCCGGATAGACGAGCTTGTTGAGGGCAAGGCCCTGGATAGTGGCCTTGCGGAGCAGCCGGCGCCAGACCATGCGGTCGCTGGCCACAGCCGCGGCGAAGCCCACCGCGCCGCCGGCTAGGGGCCAGGCAATCCACCGGGGCAGCCAGCGCTGGACCTGGAGGGAAAGCTGGGTGACGGTGAGCTGGGCTGCCTCCCCCACGATGAGCAAAGCGCCGTAGCCGGCGGTGCCCGCCACCATGCCTAGTGCGGCGGATTGCGGGCCGCGGTCATTGAGCTTGCCCACGAGGCGGGCCTGCTCCGTTTGGTTGCGCAGGGAGCGTATGCCCGCGATGAAGGTTCCGAGCCCCAGTAGGTAGTAGGAAAAGCGCCGAGTGGTAGGGCCGACGCGGTCCTGGGGGCGCCGGCCAGCGTGGTGTAGCGCGCGCTTGGCCGCGAAAGCCGCGGTGGTGGCGGCGAGGTGTCCCGCGCCTTGGCCGATGGCCACGTTGGCAGCGGTAACCCACCACGGGCGTGGCAAGAGCGACGGGGAGACAGCTGCCCAGGTCGCGACTTCGGCGCCGAAGAGCCCGGGCCACATATTTTGGGGCAGGCGCCGCCTGCCGGTCATGCGCATGCCGGGGGTGAGATCGCTGATGAGCTCCAGCGAAAAGATGGCAGCCTGAAGTCCCGTGCGGGCGGTCCTGAGGGCGATGCGGCGCGCAAGTTGACGCATGCTGGCCATTGAACCAGCTTTGGGGCGGACGTGCAGTGATGCCACTAATCAGACCCAATCGGGCGTAAAAATGTGAGATCGGACTACCGAACCTGTGAATTCGGGCGCATAACGAGCAAAACTCGGACATTAGGGGCACAATAGGAGTCATGGGAAATCATGTTGGAAACAAAGTAGTACTCATCGGCGCTGGCGATGTTGGAGTTGCTTACGCCTACGCTCTGGTCAACCAGGGCACTGTTGATCACCTGGCCATCATCGACATCGACGAAAAGAAGCTCGAAGGCAACGTCATGGACCTCAACCATGGCGTCGTCTGGGCCCCGTCCCGCACTCGCGTGACCAAGGGCACCTACGAAGACTGCAAGGACGCCTCCATGGTCGTCATCTGCGCCGGTGCCGCACAGAAGCCCGGCGAGACCCGCCTGCAGCTCGTGGACAAGAACGTCAAGATCATGAACTCCATCGTGGCGGACGTCATGAAGAATGACTTCGACGGTATCTTCTTGGTCGCCTCCAACCCGGTGGACCTGCTGACCTACGCAGTGTGGAAGGCCTCCGGCTTCCCGCACGAGCGCGTCATCGGCTCCGGCACCGTCCTGGACTCGGCCCGCTACCGCTACATGCTCTCTGAGATGGATGACGTGGCTCCGACCTCCGTCCACGCCTACATCATCGGCGAGCACGGCGATTCCGAGCTGCCGGTTGTCTCCTCCGCCAACATCGCAGGTGTCTCCCTGTCCCACCGTTCTGAGAAGGACCCGGGCTACAACGAGCGCATCGAGAAGATCTTCGAGGACACCCGGGACGCCGCCTACCACATCATCGACGCTAAGGGCTCCACCTCCTACGGCATCGGCATGGCCCTGGCCCGCATCACCCGCGCGGTCATCCAGAACCAGGCCGTCGCCCTTCCGGTCTCTGCTTACCTGCAGGGCGAGTACGGCCACGAGGATGTCTTCATCGGCACCCCGGCCATCGTTGACCGCTCCGGCGTTAACCGCGTTATCGAGCTGGCCCTCGATGAGCACGAGAAGGAGCGCTTCGAGAACTCCTTCAACACTCTCAACACCATCAAGGAAGAAATCTTCGGCTAGTGAAGATTGTCGCCCACAGGGGATACTCCGGGAAATATCCGGAGCTATCCCCTCTTGCCTTTGAAAAAGCGCTCGAGCTTCCCATTCACGGCATCGAGTGCGATATCCGCCTGAGCAGCGACGGCAAGGTGGTGGTTCACCACGATCCCACGCTGGACCGGACCACGAATGGCTCAGGTCGAGTGTCTCGCATGACATGGGAGGAGCTGCGCCGCCTCAAGATTGGCGGCGGCCAGCGCATGCTGATTCTCGACGAACTCCTCGACATGCTCGGGGAAAAGAAGCACCACCTCTACATTGAGACCAAGCATCCCTCGGGGCAGGGCGACATCCTCGAAGAACAGATGGTGCTGCGGCTGCGCTACGCCGGGCTTCTCGACGACCCCCGGATCCACATGATTTCCTTTTCCCACCGGGCCATCCGTCGAATGGCAGCGCTCGCCCCGCACGTCGACCGCATCTATCTGCGTCGCGATTGGGAGCGCCATTTCAATCGCCCAGATATCCTGTTATCGCAGCCCACAGGCTTAGGTATGTCGCTGTTGCGCGGCAAGCTCCAACCTGGTGCCATCGGCGCGCATGGTCTGCCCACGTACATGTGGACCATCGATAAACCTGAGGACATGAAGTGGGCATGGGCCAATGGGGTGGATATTCTCGCCACGAACCAACCGGAAGTGGCCCTGCATGCCATTGAGCTGTAATGAACAGGTAAGTTGTTCAGTATGGCCAAGAAGAAAAAGAAGAACGAACAGCTGCCGGAGGGCATGTCCCGCCGCCAAGCTAAGCTCGCTGCCCGCGCCGCCGAGCGCGCTGCCCTGGAAAAGGACCCTCGCCCCTTCGGTGGGCTCGCCGCTGAGGCTAGCCTCGTCGCCCTGCAGGAATTTGTTCCTTCCGCAACGGCGAAGCTGTCCGTCAAGGGCTTTGACAAGGATGTCTATGTCGCCACTGTGCTGCCTGGTGCTACCGCGGCGCTCATCCGTGAAGAGGAGTCCGGTGGTGAGGCTTTCGTGGGCCTGCAGGTGCAGTCCCACACGCACAACCCGGGCCGTGACCTGGCTTTCGCCCTGAACTGGGTGAAGAACAACGCGCCGGGCTCCACCCTGGAATCCACTGCTGCTGATGGCTCCCAGCCGGAGCTCAAGGAGCTGCTGGAGGAGGACGCCGAGCTGGAGATCAACGTCTACCAGGACTTCGCGTGGTGGATGCCGGAGGGCGCGCAAGTTCCTCCGCAGATGGCGCAGGCTCTGCAGCGCGCCAACGATTCCGTCATTGAGTCCTACCAGGTGGGCCAGGAGGCCGAGGGCTTTGTGGGCACCGCCTTCTGGGCTAACGCCGGTGGCGGCAAGGCGCACATCCGCTGGGTCCGCCCGTGCGATGACGAGAATGCTTTCCTCAACGCCCTCGCGCGCATTGCCGCTCGCGGTGAGCTCAACCTGGGCGAGAACACCAAGTTCGCCGGTGTCTTCCGCACCCACGGCCTGATCGCCCCGGTCTTTGACCTTGACCCAGAGGTTGCGCACGACTCCTACGAGGCTGAGCTGTCTCGCGTGAACAAGGCGTTGGAGGAGGAGATTTCCAACGACGCTAACCTCGACGCCGATGAGCGCAAGCAGCTGCAGAACATCAAGTCCCGTCAGGTGACGCTGCGCTAATTCTTCGGTGCCTTCGCCCCCGAGGCGCGGGTACGAAACGATCAAATAAGGCTCCAAAACCACAAGGTTTTGGAGCCTTATTTGATCGAAACGACCGGCCGAAGCCTTAGCGCATGGAGTCCCAGAGCGCTTGGGCCTCGGCGTCATCCCAGAGGACGACGTTGCCCACGACCGTGTCCTCGAAGCCGCCGATGGGAACCGTCTTCGTCTCCACGCCCGAGGCCATGGATAGCGCCACGCGGGCGAGGTGCCAGACGTGGTCCTTCTCGTTGACGATGAAGGAATCCGCGGTGTGGTTGACCAGGGAGACGGCCTTGAAGGGGTTGCCAATTGTCGAGAAGGACGTTGCCTTATCCAGCAGCGCGGCGAAGAACTCGCGCTGGCGCTCGACGCGGTCCAGGTCACCCATCGCGGTAGCGCGGGTACGCACATAGCCGAGGGCATCTGGGCCGCGGAGCTTCTGGCAGCCCGCTTGGAGGTCGATGCCCGCGAGCGGATCGTTGATGGGCTCCTTGACGCAAATCTCCACGCCGCCGACGGAATCCACGACGTTTGCCAAGCCACCCATGCCGATCTCCGCATAGTGATCGATGTGGAGGCCGGTGGCTTGTTCCACGGTTTGGGTCAGCAGCTGCGGTCCACCGTAGGTGAAGGCAGCGTTGACCTTGTCCATGCCGAAGCCAGGCACGTCGACGTAGCTATCGCGTGGAATGGAGACCAGCTGGGCCTTTCCGGATGCGGGAATGTGGAGCAGCATGATGGTATCGGTGCGGCCGACGCCTACATCGCCACCGGTACCTAGCTCCGCTTGCTGCTCTTCAGTGAGCCCCTGGCGTGAGTCTGAACCCACCAAAAGCCAGTTCGTCCCGGAGGTCTGTGCCACCTGCTCGGTGGGCAGGGCGTCAATACGGGTCAGGCGTGAATCCGTCCACAAGGTGAAGGCCACCATGAAGACGAGGGCGATGACGACAAGCCAGCCCAGGCAACCGAAAGCCTGCTTGGCCGGGTTGACCTTTTTACGACGGCTATGCGGGCGCCCCGTGGGACGCCCGCGGGACGGAGCCTGCGGGGAATAGCTGCGCGGCGGTGCGTCGGGGCTTCGCCGGTAGGCGTCGGCGGCAGGCTCCCGGGTGGGCGCGCTCTGGCGGGGCGCCGGGCGTGCGGGAGAGTGCTGAGCCATGTAGGCATCTACGTCGAAGCGGGTTTCCTCCGGCCGTGAGCGACGCGGGCTGGGACGCTGGGCGCGTGCGGAATGATGGGACGGCGTGCTGCGCTGTGTGGAGGGGCGGCGGCGCACGGGGCGGCCATAGCGATCACGCAAGGGCTGCCCGTCGGCACCAAGGACAAATTCGCCTGCGTCCTGCCCGGCAGCATGCGAAGCTCGCGGGCCAGCCGGGTCGTGGGGGCGGGAAGAGTTCGCTGAATCAGCGGAGCCCGCGCGGCGCGGCGTGCCGTGGGGCTCGCCGGCACGGCGAGCTTCGCGCTCTGGGTCGCGTCCTTGGTAGGTCATGGGGAACACTGTACCGCGAAATCACTTCCGCCCCATCTATCACACAGGGTGCGGGCGTAGTCTTTGTGGCGCCACGAACTCTTGGCCCGTGCTTAAGCCCCGAAGAGCAGTGCGTAGCCCACGAAAGCGACGGCGTCGATCAGAAAATGCGCGATGACCAGCGGCCACACCTTCCCCGTGCGGTGGAAGTACCAGCCATAGAGCACGCCCATGATGATATTGCCAAAGCCGGCGGAAACGCCCTGGTAGAGGTGATAGGAGCCACGCAAGATAGAGGAAGCAGCCAGTGTTGCGGGCAAGGCCCACCCAGACTGCCTGAGCCTGGTCATGAGCCAGTACACCACCACCAGTTCCTCCGCCCAGGCGTTGGCGAAGGACTTGATGAGCAGCACAGGAATCTCAATCCACGTATCGAAGGCCCCTGGGACGACCTCCTTGGTCCAACCGAAGTGCAACGCTACGTAATACAGTACCAACCCCGGAAGGCCAATGACTGCCGCTAGCGCTGCGCCGTGCAGGCCGTCCCGCCACTGCGGGCGGGGTGGAGAGGAAATCAAGTACAGAGCAAGCGCTCCCCACGCGAAGAGAACCGCGGCACTGCAGAGCTGGAAGGCGAGGTCGAGCAGAGTCGTCGTCGACTGCGAGGCGTTGATGGTGACCGATTGCTCGTTGAGCGGCGCCGGGTTGAGCAGGGAATCGGTCAGCCGCAACGCGGCGCGCACACCAGAAATGCCAAAGGTGATGGTGAGGACGATGAGTATTTCCGCCTGCAGGCGTGAACGCGCGTTCATGGGTGAAGCACCTGGGCGAGGCCGAGAAGGGAGGCGTCGTCAAGCGTGAGCGAACCTAAGTGCACGCCTACGGGCGGATGATCGCGCACCGGCCACGGCACGGAAATGGCGGGCAGCTGCGCTACGTTGAACAACGATCCCCACGGTGACCACCGCGTTTGCTCATCAAAGTTGGCCTGGTGATCCAGCGCCAGGAAGTGCCCGCGCCGGGGCGGATCGAAGGCCAGCATGGGGCTTAAGATGGCGTCTACTTCCCACTCTTGTGCCAGCATTTCCGGTAGCTGAGCGGCGTGGGCGCGGGCCGCGGCAAATTCGGAATCCGTGACGCGGCGGCCCTTCGCGCGGATCCATTCCGCGTAGCCTGCTGCGAAGTCAAGGCCGGCCAGCCGGCGACTAAAGATATGTTGAAAGGCCTCAAAGGTAGCCGCGGCCTGGGGATAGGGGGAAATGGCCACGGTTTCGAAACCCGCGCCTTCAAAGGTGGCGGTGGCCTCTGCGATCGCGCGCAGCATGTGCGGGGCCACCTCGGTGTTAGCGAAGAGGGGATCCGTCAGCACGCCGATGCGGGCGCGCCGGGCACGCGGGCGAAGGCCGTGCAGCGTTGCGGTATCGGCGATGCTGCGCGTGATGAAGCCCTGTACCGAGAGGTCCTCGCCGCCGGGCTTAAAACCGACGACGCCGCAGGCGGCAGCCGGCACGCGGATGGAGCCGCCACCGTCGGAGGCATGCGCGGCGCGCAGCAGACCCCGCGCCACCTGGACCGCCGCCCCGCCGGAGGAACCGCCCGGCGTATGACCCGGGTAGAGCGGATTATCCGGGTGCGGCAGGCCAACAGGTTCGGTGTCCACGCGCAGGCCCAGCTCGGGTGCGGCGGATTTGCCGATGACGAGCGCGCCGGCGTCGATAAGCTCCTGCACGAAAGGATCGGTCTCCTCCGCCACGTAGGCACGCTCGGCATGGCCAAGCGTGGTGGGAATGCCGGCGACATCGTTGAGGTCCTTGACCGAGAGAATCCAGCCGCTTAAGCGCCCGTGCGTTAGCGGCCGACGCTCGAGGTCGAGGTACGTGAAGCCGTGCTCCACAGGGCTTAGGGTCGATAGATCCTCGCGCAGCTTGTCCAGAGTGAACTCGGTGCTCTCCATGGCGGCTCAGTTTAGTAGTTGTGTGAGATAAAGTTGCTGTCATGAGCACCACCATCGCATTCCTCGGGCCCGCCGGAACCTTCACGGAAGCGGCGATGCAGCATTTCGCCGCAGATTTTGCTTCCCCCGAGGGGTTGCCGGTGAGCTCCCCGGCCGAGGCGCTGGCGGCGGTGCGCACTGGTGCGGCGGATTATGCCTGCGTGGCTATCGAAAACTCCGTGGACGGGCCGGTGACAGCCACCTTTGACGCGCTTGCCGCCGGCTCCCGGGTCCAGATCTACCGCGAGGTAGACCTGCCAGTGTCCTTCTCCATTCTGGTGCGCCCCGGCACTACCGCAGAGAATCTTCGCACCTTCTCCACACATCCCGTGGCCTACCAGCAGGTGCGCGGTTGGTTGGAGCAGAACTTGCCGGACGTGGAGTATGTTCCGGCGGCGTCGAATGGCGCGGCGGCGCAGGCCGTGGCGCGCGGGGAGGTGGATGTCGCGGCCGCCCCGGCACGGGCAGCGGAGGTCTTTGGGCTGGACTCTCTTGCGGAGAGCGTGGCAGATGTCGCGGGGGCCACGACTCGTTTCGTCCTCGTGGGACCGGCTGGAAAGCCGACCGAGCGGACCGGCAACGACAGGACGTCCGTCATCTTCACTCTGCCCAACGAGCCCGGCTCCCTGGTGGGGGCCCTGCAGGAATTCGCGCATCGCGGGGTGGATCTCTCCCGCATCGAATCCCGTCCGCTGCGCACCGTCTTCGGCAACTACCGCTTCCACGCCGACCTCATTGGGCACATTGAGGACCAGCCGGTGGCGGAGGCTCTGCGGGCGCTATGGCTGCGGGCGGAGGACGTCGTTTTCGTTGGTTCCTGGCCTTCCGTAGTGGCGCAAGGGGAGGCGCCACGGAACTTGGCGCGGTTGCAAGAGGCCGATGAATGGGTAGCGCAGGCGCGCACCGGCCAATAGTGTGGTGAAGCATGACCGGAAGAATCATCCTGCTGCGCCACGGCCAGACCTTTTCCAATATTGACCGCGTTATGGATACCCGGCCTCCGGGCGCCGAGCTCACCGAGCGCGGCCGCGGCCAGGCAGAAGATGTGGGCCGCGAGCTGGCTGAGCTGTGCGCGGGTCGCCGCGTGCGCTTTGTGTGTTCTATTGCCCTACGCGCCCAGCAGACCGCGATGCTGGCCGCCCGTACCTTCGGCGAGGCCGCCGATGAGCGCAACGTTCCCGTGGAAGTGCGGGTGGGCCTGCACGAGGTTTTCGCAGGTGATCATGAAATGAGCGGCAGCGAAGACACCCACCGCGAATACATGGTGGCACTGCGCGGCTGGCTCGACGGTGACGAGACCGCCCGGATGCCTGGCGGCGAGAGCTACGTGGATGTGCTCGAGCGCTACCAACCGGTGTTGGAGGATCTCGCTGCCGAGCTGGAGGATGATGAAGATATCGTCGTCGTCAGCCACGGCGCCGCCATTCGCGTGGTGACGAAGCATGCCTGCTGCGTGGACCCAGACTTTGCTTATACAGGTTATATGCCGAACTGCCGTTTTACCCTCATGGAGCCGCAGGGCCAGCCTTTTGGCCAGTGGACGCTCAAGCGCTGGGCGGATACAGAAGTCTAGTTCGCTTTGGCGACGGTAGGTGCCCTTCCGGGCACCTACCCCCAGCCGAGCTCGTGGAGGCGGTCTTCCTCAAATCCGAAATAGTGCCCGACCTCGTGGAAGACGGTCACCATGACTTCGTGGGCGAGCTCCTCTTCCGAGTTGCTGATGGCCTGCAACGGCTGCCGGTAAATGGAAATGGTATCCGGCAGGTAGCCGGTGTGTGAGGCGGTGCGCTGCGTGAGCATGACGCCCTCATAAAGCCCCAACAGTTCAGGGTTCTCCGGGTGTTCCTCCTCGACGAGGATGACCAGGTTGCGCATCTGATCAACGAAGCGATCCGGAATTTTATCCAGGGCCTCGCCGACCATTTCCTCAAAGCGTTCTTCGCTGACCTCGTACATGTGGTTACTTCCTGTTCAAGGGCCGGGCTTAGAGGGCCGGTGCCGCAGCTTCAGGGGTGGCGGGAGCGGCGCTCGCACCAGCTGGCTCGGCATTCTCGCCGCCCGGCTGAGCATTCGAGTCACGCAATGGGTTGCGCTTCGGCTGCTCGGTCGGTGGGGCGCCGTTAATGCTCAGGGCCTCGCGTCCCCCTGTGGCAGAGCCGGTGATCTCGGAGAAGTGGCCGTCCTTGATGTGGATCAGTGAGCAATTCACCGAACGGGAGCCACTCTCCCAGGTCTCGCGGCTCATCGCACCCCAGAAAGGTTGCAGCGTGGACTGGTAAAGGTTCTCCTCGCCGCCCAGGTAATCCATGGCGTTTTGGGTACACGTTTCGGAGAGGAACTTATCCATGTCCTCATCGCTGGGGTAGCCATTGGGGAACTTCTCGGCCAGGTTGATGACGGATACGGTCTCCAACTGGTGCGGTTCCTGGCAAGGCACGGTATTGAGCACCTGTTTATCATCCACCTTGCGGCATTCGCCGGGCTTGGCGACGACCGCCTGGTCCACCTCGCTGACCTTGCCGGTGGATTCCTGCGGTACGCCGTTGACGTCGGTCGTCTGCAGGCCGCACAGCAAGGTGCGGTCACCCTGATCCCAGGATGCGGCCGGCGGAAGGATGGAAGCGATGTCGTAGCGTCCGTTGGGATCCCATTTGCCGTTGAGGTAGCTCACCGTTGGAGCTTCGCACAGCTCATCGCGCAGAGCGTTTTGCCGTGTGATGTCCGGACGCTTGGCGTTGGGGCCGAATTCGCTGGTGGGGTAGGCGCTGAGATCCTCGCGAGCGGAGACCTCGAAGCGGTGCGGTTTATCGCAGCTGATCTGCTCAAAACCGGTGGCGGTGCCGTCCGGGGCGATGCCCCACGTCACGCACGCGCCCGCGGAGGCGGTGGTGAAGGGAGCAGCTTCGCCGTCGACGGCAGAAGGATCAGCAGCCTGGTTATCGTCGGTGCTGGAGCTAGCGGAGCCTCGTCCGGCCGAATCGGTGCCGGTTGGTTCGCCGCTGAAGAGGCCGTAGGACGCCATGAAGACGGCCGCGGCCACGGCTGCAACGAGGACGACGCGGATGGCAGAGGCGGAGCGCCACGCAGATGAAGTGCTCATAGAACTCCTCATACTACTCCCTTAACGGCCCTGGCTTCTAGCCCGCCCGGCGCCGTTCGGGGCGAGGGTGCCGCTACATACGCGCGCGGGAGACGTGTGTTGTGAGGCGGTAGCGGTCAGTGCGGTAGACCGAGGAACACCATTCAACCGGCCGGTCCCCAGAGCGGGCGAGGCGGGTGATGTGCAGCAGTGGGGTGCCCGGTGAGACGTCGAGAAGCTCGGCGATGTCTTCCTCCGCCGCCACCGCGGTGACAGTCTGCTCGGCCTCGGTGATGGGCACTTTGAAGGTGTTATCCAAGATCGAGTAGACGGAATTATAGATGTCATTTTCCAACAGCGTTGGCGCAAAAGCGGAGTTATACCAGCCATCGTCGATGGAATAAGGCTCGCCGTCGCCCAAGCGCAGGCGCCGCAGATGGGTATGCGCAACTGTGGTCTCGGTGCCGAAGAACTCACAGACCTCACCGGGCGCGGTGCTGCGCTCACCCAGCAGGATTCGCGAGGAAGCCTGCACCTTCTGGTAGCCCATCTCATCGGAAAAGGAGGCCAAGTGGAGCCGGGAGACCAGTGGGTTCGGTGCCACGAAAGTGCCCTTGCCACGCACCCGCCGCAGGCGGCCCTCAGCCACTAAGTCACCGATGGCGCGGCGCACGGTGATGCGGGAGACGCCGTAGGTTTCTTCGAGAATGCGCTCGCCGGGGAGGATGTCACCGGGTTTGAGGGTGGTTCGGCAGAGCTCGGAGAGAATATCCCGCAGCTGAGCGTGCTTGGGCACGGGGCCGTCGGTAATGATGTGAGGTGCCATGTTACCCATGATAATCCGCTGGTTATGACCAGCGCAAAGGTATGATCGTGCGCTAGACTATCCGGCGTGATTGATCTCAAGTTTCTTCGCGAAAATCCCGATGTCGTCCGCGCCTCCCAGGTAAACCGTGGGGAGGACCCCGCTTTGGTGGACCAGCTGCTCGCCGCCGATGAGGAGCGTCGCGCGGCCATTGTGAAGGCAGACCAGCTGCGTTCGGAGCAGAAGGCCTTTGGCAAGAAGATTGGCCAGGCCTCCCCCGAGGAGCGCCCAGCGCTGCTGGAGGGCTCCAACGAGCTGAAGGAGAAGGTCAAGGCGGCCGGCGAGGAAGCGGCCGCGGCCGAGGCCAAGGTAACGGAGCTGCAGTATCAGCTCTCCAACGTGGTGGAGGGTGCTCCGGCGGGTGGCGAAGATGACTTCATCGTCCTCGAAGAGGTCGGTGAAAAGCCGCAGTTCGACTTCGAGCCGAAGGATCACCTGGAGCTGGGTGAGACGCTGGGGCTTATCGACGTCAAGCGGGGCGCCAAAGTCGGCGGCGCACGTTTCTACTACCTCACCGGCGATGGAGCCTTCCTGCAGCTGGGCATGCTGATGCTGGCTGCGCAGAAAGCCCGCGAGGCCGGTTTCCAGCTCATGATCCCGCCGGTACTCGTGCGCCCGGACGTTATGCAGGGAACTGGCTTCTTGGGCCAGCACTCCGATGAGATTTACTACCTTCCGGCGGATGATCTTTACCTGGTCGGCACCTCCGAGGTGGCCTTGGCTGGCTACCACAAGGAAGAAATCATCGACCTGTCCAAGGGGCCGTTGCAGTATGCAGGCTGGTCTTCTTGCTTCCGCCGCGAGGCAGGTTCGCACGGCAAGGACACCCGCGGCATCCTGCGCGTGCACCAGTTCGACAAGCTGGAGATGTTTGTCTACTGCAAGCCGGAAGACGCCGAGGAGATGCACCAGAAGCTCCTGAACATGGAAAAGGACATGCTGGAGGCGATGGAGCTGCCCTACCGCACCATCGATATCGCGGGCGGAGACCTGGGTTCCTCTGCGGCTCGCAAGTTCGATAACGAGGCGTGGGTGCCCACCCAGGGCACGTACCGCGAGCTCACCTCGACCTCGAACTGCACCACCTTCCAGGCGCGCCGCCTGTCCACGCGCTACCGCGATGAGAACGGCAAGACCCAGTACGCCGCCACGCTCAATGGCACCCTGGCGACCACCCGCTGGCTCGTGGCCATTCTGGAGAACCACCAGCAGGCAGACGGCTCCGTCGTGGTTCCGGAGGCACTGCGCCCATTCGTGGGCAAGGACGTTCTGTACCCCGTAAACTCCTAGAAGAACGCGGCGCGCGGCGGCTCGCGCGCCGCTTACTTTTGTCCCCTCCTTGCTGCCTTCCGCCGGCGGCGAGGTCTTAAGCATTTGGAGCACTATGAGCGCTGTGGCTATCTTCCTCTACCGGCAGATCACGCACATCGGGCGCGGGGTGACTATTGCTCAGGGGCTCAAGATGCGCTTGTCCGGGGAGGAGAATATCCCGGATAAGGGCGGGGCCGTCATCGTGTGCAATCACACCGGCTACATGGACTTTCTCTTTGGGGCTTTCCTGGCGTACCGCAAGCGCCGCTTGGTGCGCTACCTGGCTAAGGCCTCTATCTTTAAGACGCCGGTGGCGGGGCAACTGTTTCGGCTGATGGGCCATGTACCGGTGGATCGTATCGATGGTGGGGCGTCGATTGTGAAGGGCATTGAGCTGGCCAAGAGCGGGGAGCTCGTTGGGGTGTTCGCGGAAGGGACGATTTCCCGCAGCTTCGAGATTCGCAGCATGCGCAATGGCGCAGCGCGGATTGCTCATGGCGCGGGGGTGCCGATTATTCCGCAGGTTATCTTTGGCTCCCAGCGCCTGTGGACGAAGGGGCAGAAGAAGCACCTGGGCCGCACGAAGACGCCTGTGCTGATTAAGGCCTTGGAGCCTTATTACACGACGGGTGACTTTGACGCGGACATCGCTGAGGTACGCCGCCGGATGCAGGAGGCCCTGGAGGGCCTGTGGGCCGACTACGAAGCGGAGTTTGGCCCGATGCCGGCCGGCGAGTTCTGGGTGCCGGCACGCAAGGGCGGCGGCGCCCCGACGTTGGAGGAGGCAGAGGCCCAGGACTCCGAGGTGGAGAGTGAGCGCTACCGCGTGCGTCGGCTGCGCGATGATCTGACAAGCCTTAAGGACCGCGTCTCCGAGGCCACGGTGGAGCTCATGCGCGACCGGATGGCGCTGATGAAGCCGGGCAGTAACGAGGAAACCGGTACTGCAGAAGCTGGAGCCGATGCCGCAGAGAAGAATCGCCCGCGTACTGCGCCGGAAACCCTCGAGTGGATCAAGGAGAACCTCAACTCGGTGGTTGAGGAAGCCATGCGCGGCGTCGGGGAAGGCCGCGACAAGGTCACGGAGGTCATGGCGCAACTGAAATCCGACGTGATGGAAGCCCAGGCCTCGATGACGGCGAGCAGCAAGGAGATTTTCGCGGGATCCGTGGTGGAGCAGGGCTTGCTGTCTGCGGCGACGCAATCGCGCATCATCGTTTCCCGCCTGCCTCACCGGGTGAAGGCTGAATACTCTGAAGCGCCGCGGGTGATTGCGGCAGATCAGAGTGCGTTGAGTATGGAGAACGGCGAGATTTCGAAGCGGCTCCAGGAGGCGCTTGTACAACTGCACCCGCAGGTTGAGGAAGTGATCGTGATTTCGCCGCAGGGCGAGGTGCTGGACGCTGCGGCTTTTGGGGATCTCCCCCAAACCTGCTGGCGCATTGCCTGCGCGGACGGGGCCGAAGGGGTGCAGTTTAACGATGCCCCTGGCGGCGCAGTGGTGACCGCGTCTTCGCCTGCGGAGGGGTTGGCAGCCGTGGTGAAGAAGATCGGCGCCGAGTCCAAGGATCTCTTGTTCTTTGCCAACGAGCCAGGGGATGAGACCTTTGCGGAGGGTGGGGAAGGCGTCGCTGTGCATATGGTGGCGCTGGAGACCGCCCCCATTGAGGTGATTAAGGCTGCCCGTGCGGTGACGTATTCCTCGGAGCGTTATGGCATGGCTGAGGTGTTGGAGGCGATGGCGCGCCTGCAACGAGAGAAGGAATAGGTCCTTATATCCCTGGACTTGTGGAGAGTTCGTGACGCCCGTTAACACCCCCGGAAGGGGGTGTTATTTTATTTTGTTAACCTATGAAGCTTCTTGAAAATGCCAGCTTACGGCAACGAAACCTACGTGTGAGTAGCGTCTCCGGAGAGAAATCCAGGTGATATATAGCATTGGCTTTGGGAGAAAACTTCTTCTTCATCCGCCTTTCGGGCAGGTAGCCGAGGTATCGGTGAGCAGGGCGCTCGTGGTGGATGAGCACGATATGCTGCGCATTCCGTCAACTGGACAGGACTTTCTGACGCCGTGCAGCGAGAGAGGAGACTCAGTCAACAATGAGCACGACGAGTATTACAAGCTTCAACCCTGAGTATTTTGAAAAGACCTGGAACGACTACTCCACCGAGGATTATGACGTCGTCATCATCGGCGGAGGTTCCGTAGGCGCCGGCGCCGCCGTGGATGCGGCCACTCGTGGCCTGAAGACGGCTGTGCTCGAGGCCCGCGACTTCGCCGCTGGCACCTCGTCGCGCTCCTCCAAGATGTTCCACGGTGGCCTGCGCTACCTGGCCATGTTTGATTTCCGCCTGGTGGCGGAGTCCCTCAAGGAGCGCGAGCTCAACATGTCCACTCTTGCACCGCACCTGGTGAAGCCGCTGAAGTTCATCTTCCCGCTGACCCACCGCGGCTGGGAGCGCGTCATGATGTTTGGCGGCTTTACCCTCTATGACCTCATGGGTGGCGCCAAGAGCGTTCCGATGCAGAAGCACCTCACCCGTAAGGGCGTGCTGAAAGTGACCCCGGGTCTTAAGGAGGATGCCGTCGTCGGTGGCGTGCGCTACTACGACACGCTTGTCGACGACGCCCGCCACACCATGACCGTCCTGCGCACCGCCGCCGAATACGGGGCCAACGTGCGTACCGGCACTGAGGTGATTGGCTTTGAGAAGGACGCCCGCGGACGCGTCACCGCTGCGAAGGTCCGCGACCTGGAAACCGGCCGCGAGGCCACCGTCAAAGGCAAGGTTTTCATCAACGCGACCGGCGTGTGGAACGACAAGATTCAGCAGATGGCCGGCGTCGAAGGAAAGTTCACGGTTCATGCCTCCAAGGGCGTGCACATCGTGGTTCCGAAGGATGCTCTCGACGCGGAAGCCGCGCTGTGCTTCGTCACCGAAAAGTCCGTGCTCTTCGTCATCCCGTGGGGTGAGTACTGGATCATCGGTACCACCGACACCGATTGGGAAAAGGGCCTGTCCCTGCCGGACCCGGCCCCGACCAAGGCGGATATTGACTACATCCTGGATCAGGTCAACCAGCGCGTGCGCAACAAGATCACCCGCGATGACATCGTTGGCGTGTACTCCGGCCTGCGCCCGCTGCTGTCCGGCAAGTCCGACTCCACCACCAACCTCTCCCGCAACCACGCCGTGGCCCGCGTGGCACCGGGCATGGTTTCCGTCGCCGGCGGCAAGTACACCACCTACCGCGTCATTGGTAAGGATGCCGTGGACCTGGCCGTGAAGGAGCTGGGTACTAAGGTGTCCGAGTCCGTTACCGAGCGCACCCCGATTCTGGGCGCGGATGGCTATCACGCGCTGGCCAACCAGGTACCGGCGCTGGCTCGCCGCTATAACCTCAGCGAAGAGCGCATCGAGCACCTGCTCGGCCGCTATGGCTCGCTGATCGGTGAGGTGCTGGCCCCGGCTGCTGAGGACGCCACGCTGCTGGAGCCGGTTCCAGGCGCGGAGAGCTACATCTGGGCTGAGGTTCGCTACGCCGTAACCCACGAGGGTGCCCTGCACATCGACGATATCGTGGCCCGTCGTCTGCGCGTGGCCATCGAGTTCGCCGACCGCGGCGTCGCCGCTGCGCAGCCGATCGCTGAATTCGTTGCCCCGCTGCTGGGCTGGGATCAGGCCGATATTGAGCGCGAAGTCTCCCACTTCACCAAGCACACCGAGGCAGAGCTCGCCGCAGAGGCAGCGCTGACCGACCGTGAGGCAAACGACATCCTCGAGCGCGCAGGAAGCGCACGAGCCACCAAGGAAGAAGCCTAAAAGTCACAGGGCCCAGCGAGAGGTGGTTTTCCTCGCTGGGCCCTTGGCCTAGGCAGATAAGAAAGGACATCTTATGACCGGAATGGATGCATTCCTGTGGGAGTTCATCGGCACTGCGCTGCTGCTCCTGCTCGGTAACGGCGTGTGCGCCGTTGTTAACCTTCGAACCTCGGGCGCACGCGGTTCGGATTGGATCGTCATCGCTATGGGCTGGGGCCTCGCGGTGTTCATCGGCGCTAGTGTTGCCGACCCCACCGGTGGCCACCTCAACCCGGCGGTCACCATCATGCTGGCCGTGAACGGTTCCCTCGAGTGGGGCCTCGTTCCCTACTACCTGCTGGGGCAGATTCTCGGCGCCATGCTTGGTGCATTCCTTGCCTGGGCTACCTTTAAGCAGCTTTTCGACGCCAACAATCTCGACGAAGCCGGCAACGTCACCGGCGCCAACAAGAACACCGGGGGCATCTTCTTTACCAAGCCCGCGCACCCGAATAACGGGTGGAACGCGGTTACCGAGTTCATCGCTACCTGCGTGCTGCTCATGTTCATCGCCTTCGGCCCAACCGGAGGAGAGCTGGGGCCGCTGAGCTACTTCGGTGTTGCCTTCGTCATCGTCTCTATTGGTCTGTCCCTCGGCACCGCCACCGGCTACGCGATTAACCCGGTCCGTGACCTTGGCCCCCGCATCATGTACGCCTTCGTCCTTCCCATTAAGGACAAGGGAGACGCCAACTGGGGCTATGCATGGGTCCCGGTAGTTGCACCGACGCTGGCGGCCGTCGCCGTTGGCCTGTTGTCCATGGTTCTTTAAACCAACCCCGACAAGGAGAAAACAATGTCTACCAAGAGCTACGTTGCAGCAATTGATCAGGGAACCACGTCTACCCGCTGCATTATTTTCAACCACGACGGCGAACAGGTGTCCGTTGGCCAGCTCGAGCACGAGCAGATCTTCCCGGAGAAAGGCTGGGTCGAGCATGACCCGGAGGAAATCTGGAGCAACACCCGCCGCGCGGTGGGTGAGGCTTTGGCCAACGGCGATATCAACGTCGAAGACATCGCCGCCCTCGGTATTACTAACCAGCGTGAGACCACCGTTGTGTGGGACAAGAACACGGGCAAGCCGGTGTACAACGCCATTGTCTGGCAGGACACCCGCACCACAGAGATTTGTAAGGAGCTCGCCGGCGACGAGGGTGCGGACAAGTGGCGCCGCCGCACCGGCCTCATCATCAACTCGTACCCGGCCGGTCCGAAGGTCAAGTGGATCCTCGATAACGTCGAGGGTGCGCGCGAGCGCGCTGAAAAGGGCGAGCTGCTCTTCGGCACCATCGATACCTGGCTGCTGTGGAACCTCACCGGTGGTGCCGACGGTGACAACGGCCAGGAGGCCCTGCACGCCACCGACGTCACCAATGCCTCGCGCACCTTGCTCATGGACATCGAGAAGCTCGAGTGGGATGAGGAACTGTGCAAGGAGATGGGTATCCCGACGTCCATGCTCCCGGAGATCCGCCCGTCCCTGGGTGACTTCCGAACCGTGCGCGAGCGCGGCTCGCTGGCCGGCGTGCCGATTCGCGCCATTTTAGGTGACCAGCAGGCCGCCATGTTCGGCCAGGGCTGCTTCCGCCCGGGTTCCGCCAAGAATACCTACGGTACCGGCCTGTTCCTCCTGCTCAACACCGGTACTACCCCGAAGTTCTCCGAGAACGGCCTGCTCACCACCGTGTGCTTCCAGCGCGAGGGCGAGCGCCCTGTCTATGCGCTCGAAGGGTCCGTGTCCATGGGCGGTTCCTTGGTGCAATGGCTGCGCGATAACCTGCAGATCATCCCGAACTCTGCCTCCATCGAGAACATGGCCCGTGAGGTTAAGGACAACGGTGGCGTCTACATCGTTCCTGCCTTCTCTGGTCTGTTCGCCCCGTACTGGCGCCCGGATGCCCGCGGCGTCATCGTGGGCCTGACCCGCTTTGCCAACCGCAAACACCTGGCCCGCGCGGTCCTCGAGTCCACGGCGTACCAGACTCGCGACGTCGCCGATGCCATGGTGGCGGACTCCGGCGTGGAGATCACCGAGCTGCGCGTCGACGGCGGCATGACGATGAACGAGCTGCTCATGCAGTTCCAAGCGGACATGCTTGGCGTGGAGGTGCACCGCCCGAAGAACGTGGAGACCACCGCAACGGGTGCTGCTTTCGCTGCGGGCCTTGACTCCGGCTTCTGGGATGATCTCAGCGTGCTGAGCTCCCAGCAAGGTGACTTCAAGGTGTGGAAGCCGCAACGCGAAAAGGAAGAAGTTGAGGCTCTCTACCGCGATTGGAAGCGCGCCATCAAGCGTTCCCTGAACTGGGAAGACGTGGACGATGACGACGTGATTGCCTAAGACCTGAACGACGCACGAGGACGCGGCCGTGACGAGTAATCTCGTGGCGGCCGCTTTCGTCGTTGGGCGCTTATCCGTGCCGTCGTGTGTCTCAACCTGACGTAGACTCGGGGCTATGGCCAATGAAGTATTCTCGGACCACGCTCCGCGCCTCATCATCAGCGATATCGACGGTACTTTGTTGGACCGAAACCACCGGGTGCCCAAGCGAAACCGCGAAGCTGTGGCCCGTGCGGTCGCCGCGGGCAGCGAGTTTGCGCTGGCAACTGGGCGCCCCTTCCGGTGGATCATGCCCGTGCTCGAGCAGCTGACCGTGCGCCCAGTCTGCGTGACATCAAATGGTGCGGTGATTTATGACTCGGCAGAAGACCGCGTGCTCTCAGCCCACGAGCTCTCACCGGAGGCCCTCGCGGAAACCGTGGAGGTGGCCGCGAAGGTGCTTGAACCTCATGGCGGCGTAGGCTTCGGTGCGGAGCGTGCGGGCGGCTCGGTCTTGGACCCGGTTGAGGAACTCTTCGTGGTGGAATCGCACTATTCGGAGAACGCGCTTTTTGAGGGCTTCGGGCTGGTGAGCGTGGGGGAGTTGGTGTCCCGACCGGCGGTCAAGCTGCTGATTCGTAATACCGCGTTCTCGGCGCCGGAACTCTACGAGCTCATCGCGCCGCACATTGATTCCGAGCTTGCCCACGTGACGTACTCGATGTCCGAGGGCGTTCTAGAGGTTGCGGCCTCCAACGTGACGAAGCGCCGCGGAGTGAAGTGGCTGGCCGAGCATCACGGTATCGCCCGCGAAGACATCGTCGCCTTCGGCGATATGCCCAACGATATCGAGATGCTTGAGTGGGCCGGGTGCGGAGTTGCCATGGAGAATGCGCATCCGGACGTCGTGGCGGCTGCAGATGCAGTGACACTGCCGCACCATCAAGCAGGTGTGGCAAAGGTCCTCGAGCGCTGGTTCTGATATCTCCGGTTGCGGGGTGTGTGGTGGTGTTTTAGTCTTTGTCGCATGGGGGATTTGGAGACTTATTTCTCCTACCGCAGTTCGGGGTTGGATCTTGTGGGGCTTGCGGTGGGCAGTGTGGATGATTTGCGCGCGCGTGGCGCTTCATTGGCTGATGCGGTGGAGTTGGCTGGGCTGCATCGTGTGTATTTTGGGTCGACGCGTTTTACGGGCAAGCAGCGCCAAGCGCGTGCGGCTGCGGTTGCCCAACGACATGATGTGGCGTCGTTGAACTTGATTGAGGCGTATACTGCCAAGGTGAAAAAGGAGTTGGATGCGTGGAATCTGCGTGTCAGGTTGGCAGGGACTCCAGCACACCAAATCCCAAAGGTAGCGAAGGAACGCTTGAAGCAGTTGCGGCCACGGCGGGTGCCTGAACCGGGGGGGCGGTTGACGTACCGGAAGGTGGGGCCGCATTCGTTGACGATTACTGATTCACCGTTGCGCATTAGTGAGATGCGCGGGACCTTGGAGTCGATTAATCCGGTTGATTTGTTGGATGCGGCAGGCCGGGTGTTCTTTGAAAAGGCGCATGGGGGCACTAAGCCTGCGGTAGCGACCAATGTGGTGGTCACCTTGGATGAGTTGGACCAGATTGTGCGGGGCGAGGGCGATGATATTGAGCTCCATCTGACCAATGGTGGGCGGATGAGCGGTCGGGAGTTTGTCACCTATAAATTTGCCGAGGTCGGGTATGTGACGTTGGTGCATCCCACGATTGGGCCGGTGTGGTTGCATCGGGTGCGGCGTTTGGCGGGGTTTGAGCAACGGTTAATGGCCAGTGCGGAGCATCCGACGTGTGCGCGTGAAGGGTGTAATAAGCCGGCGGATTATTGTCAGGTGCATCATTTGGTGCCGTGGCAGGCTGGTGGGGCGACGGATCCGCCGAATTTGACGATGCTGTGTGCCTATCACAATGGCATCAATGATGATGATCCGGATAAGCCGACCGGTGCGGGTTATGTCTTTAGGTTGCGGGGCGGGGTGGATTATGTACCACCCTGGGCGGAGCCGATTACTTCCCAGCCGGCGTACCAGGCAGCGCAAGCAGCATTGAAACAGCAGGCAAGCGGGGACTTACTCGACACAGTACCGCCGGATACCTAAACCCCAATCCCACATAAATGCCGAAGCGGAAGCCGCAAGGTGGCTCCCGCTACATCGGCGATCCCACAGTGCGCACGCTAGGCGACGGCCTGATGGCCGGAGCGCTATAAAACGGCGAGACCCCTAGCCCAACGCGGCTAGGGGTGCTCTGGGATTAGTCCGTGAAGACCTGAATCTGCTCAGTCTCCGGGTCGTAGACAATGGATCCGCCCTGGAACTGCACGCGGACTTCCTTGCCTAGGCCGGTGGGGACTTCGTCGGACGTCGGCAAGCCGAGCGTTGCCGAGTTGTTGCCAGATGCCCATTCCTTGGCGATGCGTCCCACCAGAGCGTGCGTACCGGTGTCCTCGGAACTGAGCACGACGCCGTTTTGGAAGAGCTGGTAGATGATGCCGGCCGACTCATCCGGGCCGCCAACAGCCAGACCCAGCGCTGGTCCAAAGGCGTTAAGGACTGCCGTCCACGTTTCCTTCAAACCCTCGTTCTTGCTCAGGGACAACACCTTGGTTACGATGCCCGGGATCTGCTCCACCGGCAGGCCATTAATCGTCTTATCCATGTCAACCTGCTGGTCGGAGCGAGAGTACAGGATGGTGAAGAGGGTGCCAGCCAGGCCGACTAGTGCGGTGATGGTGCTCATCGGGATTTCAGTATCGCCCAGCGAGGACGTTGCCTCCTGTGCCGGAGTGGAAGGTGCGTTTCCGGTCGGCGCGGAGCCAGAGGAGTCTGGGGTAGAGGTATTGCCGCTGCCCCAGTTCGTGGAGGTCGAACCAGACGCACCCGACTTGATGGCGCGGTACTTCTTGTGCGCCGCTTCGCGGATCTTCGGCCACTGGGCGATGGTGTAACGCCCCGGGCAGGCAGTGAAGTGAACGTCGCTGTGCCCGAAGAGGCCATAAACCGGGGCAGAGGCACCAGCAGGGTAGCGCGAGCCATTGAAGCCCTCCGAGCGGAGTGAAACGCGGGAGGACGGATCGACGCCGGAAATCGCGCCCTTCCAGCCGGCGAGGTCGGTGACAGATTCCAAGAGGGCTTCCGTCGGCTGCGCAGTCTCGTAGTTGCCGATCATGGAGATACCCCACGTGTTCTTGTTAAAACCGCCGATGTGCGCACCCTGCACAGCTTTAGCGAGCCCGCCGTAGCGGCCCTCGTAGATGGTGCCGTACTTATCCACCAGCGCGTTGTATCCGATATCGCACCAACCTAAATTCTGGGCGTGGTACTGGTAAGCAGCGCGCACCTGCGCGGCTGCTTGCGCGCGGGTGTAGTTATTGGAACCCGCGGTGTGGTGCAGCGCGATGGCCTTCACACCGTCGTCGTAGTCGGCGCCCTTGCAGCGGATATTCTCATTCGCGCCCCAGCCGGCGCGCGAAACCACGCGCGGCATGCCATCGGTCTCAGCGGTTGGCTCAATGCCCTCGCCCTCCTGGGCGTTGCCGTCCATGAAGACAGCCTCGAGGCCTTCGACGTCGCTGTTGGCCGGAAGCTCTTCGGTCTCGGCAACGGGGGCGATGTCGCCGACGTTGAAGGGGGCGTCGTCAAGCGCGGCGTCCTCAACGGGGGACTCGGTGAGTTTCTCATCCAAGTTCGACCCGGTCACCAGGTCCACGTTGTTGATGGAGACCTGCACGTCGTTGGTATCGCCCACGAAGATGAGCTCGGTGCCGTTCGTGGCGTTCGGGTCATCGTTGTTGTAGGACATCGCGTCCATGTCGTACCACTCGGACCAGGACCCGTCTGGCTGCTTCGCGCGGACGAAGGCCGCGACATCGCGCGAACCCTTCCACGTGACGGCGAAGGAGGAGAAGGTCTCATCGCGGTGGAATTGCTTGACGGCGCGGGGACCTTCGCCCTCGCCCTGGGCGGCGATGGCCGGGTCATCCACCACGACCGTTTCGCCGGACCCGAAGGATTCGGAGGCTGAGCTCACTTCGATGGGGCCGCTGCCCGCTTCCTGGGTGTGGATAAGGGTTTGGCCGCCCACGGCTGCGGCAGCAACTACAGCGATCGAGGTGACCGTAGCGATAACCGGCGTGGACCACATCGATTTCGCGGGAACAAGACGACGTTTGAGGTGCACTGTTACTCCCTAGGATGGTGTGCGCCACGAGGTTAAGAGGAGCGCAAAAAGTTAACTAACGGGACAGATGTTACGTCAGGTGTTGGAGTGAAAGGGGGTGTGACACGCGAGTTTTCTCGCTTGGGTGTCACCCGCCGTTCTATGCGCGTTACTGCTTTAAGCTGATGCTCATGACTGCATATGACCTCATCGTTGTTGGATCTGGATTCTTCGGCCTGACCGTGGCCGAGCGCGCAGCCTCCCAGCTGGGCAAGAAGGTGCTTATCGTCGAGCGCCGCGAGCACCTAGGCGGCAACGCCTACTCGGAGGCCGAGCCGGAGACCGGCATCGAGGTCCACAAGTACGGCGCGCACCTCTTCCACACGTCGAACAAGCGCGTGTGGGAGTACTGCAACCAGTTCACCGACTTCACTGACTACCAGCACCGCGTCTTTGCCATGCATGACGGCACGGCCTACCAGTTCCCGATGGGTCTGGGTCTGATTAACCAGTTCTTCGGCCGCTACTACTCCCCGGATGAGGCGCGCCAGCTCATCAAGGAGCAGGCTGGTGAGTTCGCCGTGGATGAGGCGAAGAACCTGGAGGAGAAGGCTATCGCGCTCATTGGCCGCCCGCTCTACGAGGCCTTCATCCGCGATTACACCGCCAAGCAGTGGCAGACCGACCCGAAGGAGCTGCCGGCCGGCAATATCACGCGCCTGCCGGTGCGCTACACCTTCAACAACCGATACTTCAACGACACCTACGAGGGCCTGCCCGTCGACGGCTACGCGGCCTGGCTGGAGAAGATGGCGGAGCACGAGCTTATCGACGTCCAGCTAAACACCGACTGGTTCGACGTGCGTGAGGAGCTGCGAGAGGCGTCGCCAAACGCGCCGGTGGTCTACACCGGCCCACTGGATCGCTACTTCGACTTCGCCGAGGGTGAGCTGGGCTGGCGGACGCTGGACTTCGATCTGGAGGTGCTGGAGACCGGTGACTTCCAGGGCACCCCGGTGATGAACTACAACGATGCGGACGTGGACTACACCCGCATCCACGAGTTCCGCCACTTCCACCCGGAGCGCGCCGACAAGTACCCCAAGGACAAGACGGTGATCATGAAGGAGTACTCGCGCTTTGCCGAGAAGGGCGATGAGCCGTACTATCCGATTAACACCCCGGAGGACCGCTCCAAGCTGGAGGCTTACCGCAAGCTCGCCGCCGCGGAGGCCCGCGAGAACCAGGTCCTCTTCGGCGGCCGCCTGGGTACCTACCAGTACCTGGACATGCACATGGCTATCGCGTCCGCGCTGAGCATGTTCGATAACAAGCTGGCTCCATATTTCCGTGATGGCCAAGCCATCACGCAGGAGCGCGGCCACTAGCCCGCCGCGTGCGGCCTGTACGGGTTAATCCCCGTGGCGCGCTATGCTGAGACACCTCGATGGAAGGAGGTGACGGCATGGCTCAGCGCAAGAAGAAGCGCGCAGACCGCAGCATGTGGAAGATGTCCCCGGAGCGGCTCGAGGAACACCTTAAGCTGCGCAGTCGCGCAACGCGCATTCCCGATAAGAAGAAGGAACAATCCAGGAAGGCCTGCCGGAACACCCGGCGGGCCTTTGGCCTTTCTTTGGGAGGTTTCGCCAGCGCACGGGGCCGGGATGCCGCACATAAAACTTGTCGGGCGCTCAACGATTGATTAAAGTTAACAGCAGGTTAACAATAGGCGAACAGAAAGTGAGTTTAGAGATGACTTCCCCTAACGCCCGCCGTTTCGATACGTTGCGCCACGACTTGCACGCAGATTATGGCCACGAATACACCGCGCAGGAGATTGATTCCTTTCTCGACGCCACCATTGAGCGTCACGAAGCTGGTGCGACTTTAGAAGAGTTCATTCCTGTGATGGTGGAGCGCGAGGTGCGCGAGCACTTCGGTACGCACCGCATCCACGTGCGTTTCGCCGCGGGAACCGACCACGCGCTGGCGCAGGCTGCCGTGGCGCTGACGAAGAAGTACGCCGGCGAGGCCCTGCTCGTCGATGCCGCCGTAGCCCACCCTGAAAACGACCCCGACTCCCACATGGCCCACGTGCTTCAAGAGCGCGGCATGGCGGAGCACCCGGACCGCTACGTCGAGGATCTGCGTCTGGTGACCATCCCGGATTACATCGTGTACTTGGGCCGCGAGATCCCGCGCGACGAGGCCGGCAAAGACATCAAGATCTGGGACATCGCCACGGCAGAAACCGTGGAGGAGACCCGCGAGCTGGCCGATGACCTCGGCGCCCGCGTGCTCTACATGCTCAACCGCCTGGGCATCGATCCCATCTCGGAGGATGCCGCTGTCACGGCCTAAATCAGCTGGATAAAGACTTCCTCAACGCGGTCGACACTGCGCAGGGAATCTGGAAGGTTAAGACCGGCATGGGCGATGACGTAGGCGTCGCGTACATCGGTCTTGGAGTTGCCGACGTGGATGCGAGAGAGCTGTCGCATCGCAAGCCCTGGTAGATAGTGAATATCTGCCCCCATGTCTTGGGCGACTGCGACGGTTAACCGGCCGATGTTGTTGGGCTGATCGACAATGACAAGGACCGAGGCGTTGTCGGCGAGGAATTGGCCGAAGAGCTTGCGTAGCGAGCCTTCATGCTGATTGATGCGTTTGGACAGGACTTGCCTGCCTTGGGGATCGAGGACGCAGGCGTGGTGGAAGTATTTGCCGACGTCTACGCCAATGACGAAGTCATAGGCCATGGGTGTATGCCTCCTAGCGATGAATGAGAAGTTGGATTATTTATGCTTCATCGCTGGGGTTGGTCGGACATACTTGCACTGGCATCCACATTACTGTGAGACCTCATACCACCTGGGCTGGGTCAGGTTCCTATTAGCAGTTTGAGTATGTCACTGTCTTCGGCGACATCACCCCCCGGATCATTTTCAGACAGGGACAGGAATAAGCCATACCGAAGCCAGCGACTAGTTCCACTGTCCTTTCAGACGGAGGGACCGGAAATAAACATAACCAGCCCAATCGGGTGGACAGGCTATGAATCTTCGGTGTCCTGAGGTGGAACTGCTAACAACGTAATGGGGGGAGCGGGGGCAAAGTCAATAGTTCGAGTCTGGCATAAGTTGATAAGGATTGCCTAACCTAATACTGTTTCAAGTTATGTTCCGATCGGGAATCGGCAACGGAAGCGAGGCGGCGACGATGAACAGAAAACGTGGATCGACCAGAGAACCCCTCTCCGGAGGGGGAGTCGGGGACGCGGGCCCGGACGGGACGGGCGACGGCGACGCGGTGGCGTCGCAGACGGACGACGGGCGGTTGGTACACGTCGCACCGGTCGCAGCGGGTGGCCGACCATCCACCCGCGATATGCTCGTCGCCGCCGCGATCGGCGTCGCGGGGTCTCTCGTCGTCGTGCCCCTGACCTACCTGCAGGTGTTCGCCGGCATCGCCCACGTTTATCTCGTCGCGGCGACGCTCGGGTTGTGGTTCCTGCAGTGCGTCGTTCCCCTCATCGTCGTCCGCAAGCCTGGCGCGAGCCTCATTGCGTGCCTTGCCATGGGCGTCGTGTCCGCGGCGACCACCCCGTTCGGCGTCGCCGCGATCGGGGCGCTGATCATGGAAGGATTGCTCATCGAGCTTCCATTCATGGTCACCCTGTACCGGCGGTGGACGCGTACCCAGTTCGTGGCGTCGGCGATGTTGTTCTCCGCGCTGATGGGAACGATGGCCCCGCGCGCAGTTGGCGTCGACTCGCCGACCACGCCCATGACCCTGATCAGCTTCGCCGTAGCCTTGGCATCGAGCCTGGTGTTTTTGGTCCTGGGCTTTGCCGTCGCAAAGGGGCTTCGCAGCCGCGGGGTCACCCAGTGACCGGCGGAGCACCTGCGTGCGCCGGTGCGACACGTGGGACGGCCCCGGCCCGGTTACGGGTCAGTGGCGCTGGCGTGCGGCACGCCGATGGGCGATGGGCACCCGACATGGTGGATCTCTCCTTCGACTTCGGCACGATCAATGTCATCACGGGACCCGTGGGATGCGGAAAGACGAGCCTGGCCCACCTCATCGCTGGACTGATCCCCTCGCACATCCCCATCGACCATGCCGGATCCGTGCACATCGTTGATGTCGACGGCACCGAATGCCCCGTGGACGGGGACCGAGTCACCTTCGTCGGGCAAGACCCGGCGACGCAGGTGCTCACGCTCCGAGTCGTCGATGACGTGGCCATGGCCCTCGAGTTTTCCCTCGTGGAAGCCGACATCGTCGCCAAGCGATCAGCCGCGGCCCTATCAGAGCTCGGGCTGTCAGAGCTCGCGGAGAAGGATCCGTGGGCTTTGTCGGGCGGGCAACGCCAGCGGATGGCCATCGCCGGTGCGGTGGCCAGGGCGCCGGAGGTCATGATCTTCGACGAGCCTGCGGCCCACGTCGACGAGGACGGTCGCCGGTCGCTGTTCGCCGCCATCCGTGATTTGCGGGCCCCGGGGCGCGTCATCCTGCTCATCGAGCACGACCTCCGCCCGTTCGACGGGTGGGTCGACACGGTGACGATCCTCGATGCGGACGGGAGCGTCGCCGCCCACGGAGCGCCGGATGGCATCGCGGTGAAGGACATTGCGACGACGGCCGCGACCGCCGGAACGCCGGACGCCAGTACGCCGGGCACGGGGGCGCCGGACCGTCCCGGTCCGGACCGGCGGCGAAGGTCCCGGGGAGCCGGGAATGGCGCCGATCCGGAATCGGAGGCGGATGCCGTTCCGCTGCTGGCCTTGACCGGAGCCAACGTGGCCCGGGGCGGGGAGCGGATCCTGAACGGGGCCGATCTGACACTGGAACGGGGCGAGATTCATGCCCTAGTCGGTGCCAACGGAGCCGGTAAGTCCACCTTGCTGGCGGTGCTGTCGGGCCAGATGAAGGCGGGAGCGGACCTCCGGATTGACGGCGCGTCCGCCCGGCGCGTCCCCGACGCCTTCGCGTCGTTGGCGTTCCAGAACCCCGAGCACCAGTTCACCCGCGCGACCGTCGCCGCGGAAATCGACTCCGCGCTGGCCGGCACGGACCCGCACGGACCACTCGGCGCCGATGAGCTGCGGAAACTGCGGGAAGCCTTGTGCCCCCGGGCACTTGACCCCGTCTCGCCGTTCGTCCTGTCGGGCGGACAGAAAAGACGGTTGGGCATCTTCCTGGCGGTGGCGGCCAATCGCCGTTTGCTGCTTCTCGACGAGCCGTTGGCGCATCTGGATTCGCCGAGCTCGCGCATCGTACTGGATGCCCTAGCGGAATACGCAGGGGCCGGCGGAACCGTTGTGTTCACGTGCCACGACCGCCGTGCTGCGCGAACGTGGGCGGATCGGGCGAGCATCGTCGCCGAAGGGAAGGTCGCCTGGTCCGGTCCCGCAGCCGACGTGCCGGCTTCCCCGGAGTCGTCCCGGCGGGATCGCGCACTGCCCGCGGCCGGCGCACGGACGTCCTTGGACGAAAGCCCCTGGACCAGTGGATCCGCCGCTCGAAGGCGCGCGGGGTTGAACGCCATCACGATTGTCGCGGCGGTGATGCTCGTCCTCGTCGCCGGGCTGCTCTCCGGCGGAGACGCCGTTCTCGCTCTGACGGGGGTCGCGTTCCTCGCACTCGCTGCGATCGCGGAACGTGACGTTCGGGCGACGGCGGGGAAGGTCCTCCTCGTCTTGTTGATCGGGGTGTTCTTCGGCCTGCTCGGGTGGCGCTCCGAGTTCTACGGCAGTGGGGATCCGGCGGAGGCTGTCCGCCACGGCATCCATCACGGACTGCTACTGACGGCCGTGTTTGCGGGGACGGTCCTGGTCTCCGCGTGTATGCGCGTCGAGGAGCTTTTCGACGCCATGGTGCAACGCCTCCGGGTGCCCTACACATGGTGCACCATAGCGATTTCCGGGGTGAGCATCGCGGCGTTCCTGCGCAGCGAAATCCCCCAGCTGACATGGGCGATTAGATTGCGCTCGATGCGACCGGGGCAGTCTTTCCGCTCCGGCTTCATTCGCGCGACGACGCCCGCGCGCATCGCCTTTCCCCTGTTCGTCAGCGCCGTGCGCTGCGCCGAAAAGCTGTCCCTGACCCTGGCGATGCGCAACTTCGGCCGCCATCCGCGGCGTACCTTCCGCACCGATCACCCCTGGCGAGTGCGTGACGGTTTCGCGGCCGCAGCGTCCGCCGCGGCCTTCGTTGCCGCCCTGGTGTCCGCAGTGACTTGACGGGCACCCGGAACCGGCGGGCCCCGAGCCCGCGAGCGTTTCCGAGCCTGTACGGAGACGCGCCCCACCCAGTTGCTTCAACCCTTCAGACACATCCTCCGGGTCGCGCCATGCGGGCCCGGTCCGCCCGGCACCGGCATGGCGCCGACAACCGAAAGAGGTACCAGTGAACACGATCCGGACCATCAGCGACGTGCCTCGGGACAAGGCCGATGAGACGAAGAAGGGGATCACCTTCGTCGAGAGTCGGCGGGACGTCCTCGTCCCGTACGGCCGGGTCCATGCGGAGGCGGTGGCGGCTGCGACTCGGTTGGCCGAAGCCGGCATCGGCCCGTTCGAGGTGCATGCAGACTCACTCGCCCGTGCTTGCATCGACTCAGGCACCGGGTACATCGACGTCAACGATTCGATCGACGCCCGCCGCGCAATCATGGCCCTCGACGGGGATGCTCGGCGGGAGGGGGTTCCCGTGCTCACCGGGTTCGGCCTGTGCCCAGGCTTGTCGACGGCCCTGTTGATGCTCGGGGCCTGCGCTGCGGGGGCCGAAGAGGTCCGCGATGTGCGGGTCGATCTGCGAATTGGCGCCGACCAGGAATCCGGGGCCGCGTCGGTCGAGTCGATGTTCCGGACTATTCGCGGCGGATACCGCGCGATGCTCGGCGGCGCCATCGTCGAAGTGCGGCGCAACCTGGTGTCGTCGCAAAGCGGAATCGGCTACGAATGCCCGGACATCGACGTCGTACGCGGGGTGTGCCCCTCGATCCTCGGATTTTCCTACCACGTCGCCTTCGATGCTCTCCCCGATGAGTCGGTGGAGAAGATCCGCACGTCGAGACTGTACGCGATGCCCGTCGTCTCCGGTCTGCTCGCCCGTCTCGGGGCGGCCGTGACGTCGCGGAAGGCGCGGGCGAACGGCACTCCGCAACCCGCCGAGCTGGTCATCGCACTGTCCTCCGCCGGCGCGGGCGATGCGGGGTCGGCGGCCGAGACAACCGTCGTCCGGGCGACTGGCCCGGGTTCCTACAAAATGACCGCGGCCATTGCCGCCGCCACCGTTGCGTCGGTCGCGGGGAAGCCGGTCGCGCCGGGGTGCCGGGATCTCGTCAGCCACCCCCGGCTCCTCGAACCGGTCCTCGCCTTCGCCCGCGATGCAGGCATCCATATCGAAACGCCGCATGACAACCCGACCACGGGGCCACTGCCGGCAGCGGCCCACTGCGACACCAAAGAAAAGGAGAAACGATGACGGATCAAGCTGAACGGGGTGCGGCGATCGTCGTCCGCGACCTCACGAAGAGCTACCCTATTGCGGGCACAGCCGGCACCGCGCCCGAAGGCGGGGCAGGTGCTCCGCCGGACGGCGGGCGCAAGGGAAAGCGCGGTGCCCGGATGCGCAAGCATGTGCTCGACGGCGTGAGCTTCACCGTGCCCGCCGGGTCGATCGTGTCGTTCCTCGGCCACAACGGCGCAGGCAAGACCACCCTCATCCGAATCCTGTCGACGCTCATCACCGCAGACTCCGGCGAGGTGAGCATCTTCTCGCGCGATGTGAAAGAGGACCCGGCGGGCGTGCGCGCCGACATTGCCACCACCGGCCAATTCGCGGCGATCGACGAGAACCTCACCGGCCGGGAGAACCTGGAGTTCTTCGGGCGTCTGCGCGGACTCGACCGCGCCGACGCGGCCGCCCGCGCGACGGAACTGCTCGCGCAATTCTCGCTCGCAGACAGTGCCTCGACGCTGGCGTCGGCCTATTCAGGTGGCATGCGGCGCCGCCTCGACATCGCCGCGTCGCTGTGCGTCGTGCCCAGGCTGCTGTTCCTCGACGAACCCACGACGGGGCTGGACCCGGTCAGCCGCGAAGAGCTGTGGGGCTTCATCCGGCAACTGCGGGACGACGGAATGACCCTGGTGCTGACCACCCAGTACCTGGAAGAGGCGGAGGCACTGGCCGACCACGTCCATCTGCTCAAGGACCGCCGCATCGTCGCCAGCGGAACGCCGGAGGAATTGCGCCGCGACTTCGGGTCGCACGTGCTCCGCGTGTCCTTTGCCACCACCGCCGAGGCGGAGGCGTTCGCCCGCTGCCTCGGAGGAACGTGCCTGGACGGCGCCCGCGTCGCGGGGAAGTCGGTGTCCCTCGACGTCGACCCCGGACCGCAGGTCCTCGAGGCGGTGGCGCAGGCGATGGAGGCCTCGGAAGCGTTGCCGGATTCGCTGAGCGTGTCGCCGCCCACCCTCAACGAGGTATTCATATCGATGAACGCAGGGGGTGCGGCGCGATGAGTGCGACGTCGGTCGCGGCGTTCCTCCGTCGGGATCTGCTGCTGTTGCGACGCAACACCGCGTCGCTGATCTCCATGTTCGTCGTTCCTCCCCTCTTCCTGCTGTGCCTGTACGCGGTGTTTGGGTACTCGGCAGGGCAATCCGGCTTCGGGTACCTGCGTTTCGTGCTCGGCGGCTGCCTGTTCCAGGCGGCGATGTTCACCGCCGCGGCGTCGGCGATGGCGGTGGGACAGGACGTCGAATCCGGGCTCGTTGACCGCGTGCGCGTGTTGCCCGGGGCCACAGGCGGCTATGTCGCCGGCAGGCTCGCCACCGATGTGCTGCGGATGTCCGCGTCGATCGCGGCGCTGCTGGTCGTCGCGTGGTCCTGCAGCCTCGACATGGCTCTCGGTGACGTCGCGTGGACAGTCCTGTGGTCACTGCTCGCCGCCGCGGTCCTGTCCCTGGTCACGGACGGGGTGATCCTGATGGTGCCCGCCCCGGTGTCGACAGCCTCATCGATCCAGGCGCTGGAAATGCTGCTGCTCATGTTCTCCACCGCGTTCATTCCGGCGACCGCTTTGGACGGCTCCCTGCGCGACATCGTGCGCCACATGCCTTTTTCGCCGGTGATCGAGGTGATCAGGGCGGCGTCCCCGGGCACCTTCCCGGATCACGCCGGGGAAGAGGCCGCCCTGTGGCTCGGTGTCGCGGCGGTCGTCGGAATCGTCCTGTTCATCCGCCGGTTCACCTTGAGGAGCGAATCATGATCGACGCCATTTTCGTGCATCTGCGGCGCATCGTCCATACTTGGCTGCGGCGCCCTGACTTCTGGTTCATGACGTTCATTGCTCCGCTCGTGTACCTGTTCATCGTCAACCGCATGTTCGGTGGCCTGGTCAGGCAGCTCACCGGAGAGTTCGAATTCCCGAACGCGGTCATCCTGGTCGTGACGACGTGGGCGTTCATCTTGGCCATCACGGGATCGTCCACTGTGTTCGTTGAACGCAGCAATGGCCTCCACGAGCGGTTGATCACCATGCCGGCACCGTACGCGGCCGTGCCGACCGCACGGATCATCGCCGAGTTCATCCGGATCATGGCGATGACGGTCGTCGTCGCGGCGGTGGCCGCCTTGCTTTCCGACAGCCCCCCTGAGGTGTCCTGGTGGTGGAGGATCACGGTGACCGGCGCGATGGTTGCCGCGGCGGCCGCATGCACCGGCACGTACATCGCGTTCTCCATCACCAGCCCCCAGGGATCCGTGGCCCTCATCCCGTTAATCATCGTTGCGATGTTCGTCAACACGGTGCTCATGCCCGCCGACCACTTCCGTCCCCTCCTGCGCGGAATCGCCGGGCACACCCCCGTATCCGCGGCCGGCGAGGCCGTCAACGGCACCGGGGCTGCGGGTCTGGTGGTCTGCGCGGCCTGGTTCTTTGGTATCGCCGTGCTCGCGGCGTGGGGCATCGCCGTGAAAACGAGGCCGGGGGAGTCTGCATGACGGGTACGTCCACGGGGGCATCGCCGCCGACGACGGCCCGCGAATCCGAGCATCTAACCCGAAACCGCCGCGTGGACGCGGCCCACATACCCGGAGACAGAACCAGATGAAGTCGATCGCCCAGATCGTCCAGAACAACCGCAGGCTCCTCGCGGCCTACGAGGACAAGGTCCAGCCGAGGTTCCTAAGCCGCTATGCGCGCGAACCGATGGACGTCGCTGCCGTGTACCGGAAGCTCCGTGCGCTGGATCCCGGGCCGGATGCGCCGGCCCGGGTCCTCGACCTCGGTTGTGGAACCGGGTGGCTCGCCCGCACGCTCGCCGCTGAGTCTCGCTATCGCAGGGCGAACATCGTCGGCTACGACCTGTCGCCCAATGCGATCCGCATCGCCCGCGAACGCGCCGCCGCCGACGGGCTCGGGGCCCGGACGGAATTCCACGTTGCCGACATCCTCACGCCGCTCGCGGGAGAGCCCGGCGGGGCCTGTGAAATCTGGGTGTGTGGCGCGCTCCACCAAATGAAGGATGCGGGAGCCGCGCTCGGCAGGGTCTCCGGGCTGCTCGCCGACGGCGGCATCGCTTACGTGCAGACGTTCGTCGAGGATCCCGACGTGAACGAGCGGGTCGACATGGCCGTCATGGCGAAGATGGGCCACCGGGTGTTCCGGGGCAGCGAGCTCGAGGACCTCGCCGAAGCCAACGGGCTGAAGCTGGACGGAGCCTCACGCGCCGGCATGGTGTATTTCTGCACTCTCGCGAAGAAAAGCGCGATCGGGGAGGCGGGGAAGTGAGCGCCGTGGACGGGACCGTCGGCCCGTGGTCGCTGCTCGCCCCGATCCGGACCCGGATGCGTGCGGTGGTCGCGTTGTCCGTCCTGTCGTCGGTGGCTACCGTCGCTTCGCTGGTCGGCATCATCGACATCGCGATGACGTACCCGGAGGCCCCGGTGCATCGGACGTGGTTGGCCGTGGTTGTCATCGTCGTCGCCGCGACGGTGCGAATGGCTGCGGACGGCGCCGCCGGCATGCTCTCGCACCGGGCGGATAACGACCTGCAGCTCTACCTCCGGCGCCGGTTGGTTGCCCATATCCGGAAGCTGCCGCTGGGTTGGCTGGACGCCCGGCGCTCGTCGGGGATCATCGGGTCGGTTGAGAAGGACGTCGCGGCCGTCCACCAGCTCATGGGCCACACCGTTGGCGAGACCGTGGTGGCGGTGCTGGTTCCCCTGCTTTCCCTCATCGCGCTCGTCGCGGTCGATTGGCGGATCGCGGCGGTGGCGGTCGTCCCGGTGCTGGTCACCTTCGCCCTGATGGGCGTGATGATTTCGCGCGGAGCCGGTCTTCAGCGCGACTACGAACGAGCCTCTGAAAAAGTGACGGCTGCGGTCATCGAGTTGGTGCGCGGCATCCCGGTGATGAAGTCCTTCGGACGCGCCAGCCAGGGCGCGGGCCGCTACGATGCCGCGGCGTCGTCGTTCGTCCGCGCGTGGTCCGCCTGGTCCCGGCAGTCGAACATCTATCTCGGGCTCATCGACGTGGTGACGTCCCCGATCACGGTCCTCGCAGTGGTGTGCGGCGCCGGCCTCGCTTTGAGGGACACCGCGGGCGGCAAACCGGAGGGGCTCGTCGCCGGGCTGGTTCTCGGCCTTGGACTCTCCGCGGCGATCGTGAGGGTGGCTATGAACTCCGAACCCATCATCGCGGGGATCGCCGCCCTGAAGTCCATCGCGGAGGTGCTGGGCACGCCGCCGATCACCGAGTCCGCCGAGCCGGTGCCCGTGCACGGAGGCGCGCTCGAGGTTCGGAACCTGGTCTTCTCCTACGGGGATGGGCCGCGGGTCCTCGACGGGATGTCCGCGACGTTCGAACCGGGGACCCTCACGGCGCTGGTGGGGTCCTCCGGTTCCGGAAAGTCCACCGTCGCCAGGCTGTTGGCGCGTTTCCACGACCCTGTCGAAGGCTCGGTGCTGCTGGGCGGCGACGATCTTCGCGACATCGCCGTGCGCGACGTGCACCGTACGGTGTCGGTGGTGTTCCAGGATCCGCAGTTGCTCACGCTGCCCTTGCGGGAGAACATCCGGCTGGCCAGGAGAGACGCCACCGACGGCGAAATCATGGCGGCCGCGAAGCTCGCGAACCTCGATACGGTCATCGCGGCGCTGCCGAAGGGCCTGGATTCGGTGGTCAACGTCGACGTGACCTTTTCCGGTGGTGAGGCGCAGCGCGTGGCCATCGCGAGGTCGATTGTCACGGACGCGCCGGTGCTCATCTTCGACGAGGCAACCGCTTACGCGGATCCGGCTTCCGAGGCCCTCATTCAGTCCGCAATCGAGCGTTTGGCTCGTTCGCGGACGGTGATCGTGATTGCGCACAGATTGAGCACGATCCGCAACGCCGACCGCATCCTCGTTCTCGATGGGGGAGCGGTCGCGGAGGCGGGCACCCACGACGAGTTGCTTGCGCGCGGTGGCCGCTACCGGGATCTGTGGCGCGCGTTCGCGCTCGACGACGAACCATCCGCCCCGCGGGGCACTGAAGCAGACGATGAAAAGGCAGGGAACCGATGATCCGGGACTTGTGGTCGATGACGGATCGGCGCTCGAAGATGACGCTGGCGTGGCTCATTGCGTTGGCCGCGCTTGCCGCGCTGGCACAGGGAGCGGCGTTCGTCGCGCTGCTGCCGCTGCTGTCGGCTCTGGCCGTGGGAGATGATGCGACGGCGTGGCGTTTCACCGGTGTCATCGCCGGCCTCGCGGCCGCCCATGCGGTGCTGTCCCTCGCCGCGGGGACGGTCGGCAGGGCGAATTCCGCAGCGGTGCTGTCGTCCCTGCTGCGTTCCCTGGGCGAACGCGTGCTGACGTTGCCACTCGGGTACGTCACCAAGTCCACGGCCGGCCGCTTTTCGGAGATGGCGTCTTCGGGCATGGCGTTCGCGGCGTCCGTGCCGCACGTGATCCTGCGGCCCGTCATCGCTGCTGTGGTTGCGCCGACCGTCATCGCTCTCGGAATTCTGGCGGTGGATTGGCGCGTCGGGTTGGTTCTCGTCGCGTCGGCGCCGGTGCTCTTCTTCGCCTACCGGGCCATTGGCCGAGTCGGCGGGGAGTCGGACGAAGCGCATGCTGATGCCGTCGCTGCCGTCTCCGGCAGGCTGATCGAGTTCACCCGCGGCCAGCAGGTGATTCGCGCCGCGGGCGACGGTTCGGCGGCGGACGCGATGGTGGATGAGGCGATCCAGGCCCAACACGATGCGTTCGCGAAGGCGACGTCGACGCAAGGCGCGGCCATCGGACGGTTGGGCTCGGTCGTCCATGCGGTGTTCACGGCGGCGGTGGTCGTCGCCGTGGCGGTCGCCGCGACGGGCGGGATGTCACCGGCGCATTTGGCGTCGATGCTCATTGTGGTCGTCCAGTTTACCGGACCGATCACCACGGCGGGAGCGTTGTCCGGCGGTTTCGGCGCGGGCCGCAACACGTTGGCTGCGCTGCGTGACCTGCGGGCGATCCCCGCCCTTCCCGAACCGGCCGCACCGGAGCTGCCCGACGGGCATGACGTGGAGTTCCGCGGCGTGAGCTTCGGGTACGGGGAGAAGAAGGTCCTCGACGGCGTCAGCTTCCGTGCGCCTCAGGGAGTGCTGGTCGCCATAGTGGGACCTTCGGGGGCGGGCAAGACGACGGTCATGCGGCTGCTGTCGCGGTTTCATGATCCGGACTCGGGGGAGATCCTCATTGGCGGGGTGCCCTTGCCTCGGATCGGCACCGACGGCGTAAACTCGCTGGTGACCCCGGTGTTCCAGGAGACGTTCCTCTTCGACGCGTCCGTGCGGGACAACGTGGTCTTCGCCGACCCCGGATTCGGTTCCAGGCCCGGCGACGGAGACCGCTTGCGCGAGGCCGCCCGGCGATCCGGGGTGGACCGCATCGTGGAGCTGCTGCCTTCCGGGTGGGATAACCCGGTGGGGGAGGAGGGGACGCTGCTGTCGGGAGGCGAGCGGCAGCGCGTCGCCATCGCCCGGGCGCTTCTGAAGGATTCCCCGGTGGTGCTTTTCGACGAGCCAACGTCCTCGCTGGATGCGGCCACTGAGCGGGCGATTGTCGGCACGATGGAAGCGTTGCGCGGCGATCACACCGTGATCGTCGTCGCCCATCGCCTGCACACCGTCCGCGATGCCGACCTCATCGTCGTGCTTTCGGAGGACGGGACGGTCGCAGAACGGGGCACGCACGATGAATTGCTGGCGAAGGGCGGCCGCTACGCCGAGTCGTGGACGTGCCGGACGGGAGGCTCCCCGGGCGCCTGATCCTCGTCCGTCGAGGACTATCGCTCCGGTCCGGTACCGGTGCAGTGGTCCCGCCACGCCGTCCCGGTCAGCGGGTCCTCGACGATGCCCTGGGCGACAGGGGCGTAATTGAAGCCGTAGTGCTCGGTGTGGTGGGCGGGGCACACGTCTTGGACGGTGATGTTGGTGACGCCGGGTTCCCGCACGAAGGAGTTTTAGTGGGGGAGCACGGCATTGTCGTGCCGCGTGCCCAGGAAGGTGTACCGCACGCTCGGTCGAGTGATGTCGCCGATGGTCAGCTCATTCAGCAGCATGGAACCGGAGATCTGCTGTTCCCAGGTAAGCGCGTTCGTTTTGCCGGCGTTTCGGGAGTATCCGTGGCGCATCTCGGGGTGGACGTCAAAGCGATCGGCTGCGCTGTGCTCCCGGGGCCCGTGGTTCGAGGCACCGGTACCGATGAGCTGTTCGACGACCCGGTCCCGGGAATGAGGATGACGGGCAATTCACCGTCCCGGGGTGGCACCGGAAGTCGTTGGCGCCGGGGGGCACCAGACCGGGCTTGTCCATGGACAGGGCCCGGGCGGCCGCGGGTGAGGTTTGCCGGAGGCCGGGCCACCGGTCGAGAAACCGCCGTCCGACAGCGACGAGGGGATTCTCGTCACCTCGTCGGGGGTGTTCCTATATAGGTTGTCAACTCCGCGGGTGGGCAGTCGAACAGTGCTTTTTGTAGTTGTCTCTCTTGAAAGGTTATTGGCGTCTTTTTCGAAGATTGCTGCGGGTGTTTCAATAGTTGGTGCTCTTTCGGCCGAGCTTCATTCAGCGACAAAGGCGATAGTTCTCCCGTTGTGCTACGTGCTTGGCATTCCCGCTATTGTGTTGTCGGTTTCCCAGACAGAGGTGCTGGCATTAGAGCAGTTTGGCCAGGGCATTCAAGACTGGGATTTTCTTATCATCTTTGGTCTTCCCTTGCTATTCGTTGGATTGCTATCTGTTTTTTCTTTTTTCGCGGGGGGTGGACCAGATTAAAGTCACCACTGAGCGGCTCGCGCGAATTGGTGTTGCAACTCCGATGATCAATGTCGCACGGTTCATCGGCTTGCCTTTTTGCTACTTGACTTTGTCAATGGCCTTGTCGGTAGTTTTCGCTGTGCTGAGTTCTACATTGCATCTGGCTATCCTTGGTTCCTCATTGGGGCATGTGATGGCGGGGATTTCTCTGAAGGTTTCGTTTTCCCTTGCTGGCGTTCTTTTTGCAGCATTTCTTGTTTGTACCGGCGTTTATCTCACTTGGGGAGCAGTTGGGAAGAGGTTCGCTAAAGTCGACTCTTTGAGCTGACTGAAATAGGAAGAAAGACACTCTGATCAGGTGTTGCTATGAGGAGTATCCTTCTTATTGTACAGAGTTAATAGTTGTCAGTTAGCGAAAAATTAGTCAGTATTGTTCTCTACTTTCTCAATCTCCCTCCGATTCGACACTCTCTTGAGCCTCTGACAATTGCGGCCACGAGTTCGTGACCATCGAGGTCGATTTCCTTTTGGCGCCGCACGAAGTCGGCAAGGACATCAAGATTTGGGATATCGCTACGGTAGAAACCGTAGAGGAGACCCGCGAGCTGGCCGATGACCTCGGCGCCCGCGTGCTCTACATGCTTAACCGCCTGGGTATCGAGCCCATCTCGGAGGATGCGGCCGTCACGGCTTAGCTCTCAGCCGCGTGGGAACTCAGCGCAGCAGTACTTAACCACTAATCTTGGTTTCTGAATACTGTCGAAATCTGTGTGGAGAACCGAAGATATCGTGACTGCCAACAATTCTGCTGTGCGCGAAACGCTAGAACCCGTACAGCGCATCCTGCTGCCCAAGCGTGGCGAGCCGGTCGACGTCCGCATGCTCTACCTCATCGAGTCCGAGCAAAACCGCGAGCGCCTCAGCTGGAGCGGCCGCACCTCCGTGACCATCCCGGCCGGCGAAGAGGCCTCCTTCGAGACCTACTTCAACGCCTTCCCGGCCGCCTACTGGCGCCGCTGGTCCCAGCTGAAGTCCATCGTGTTGGTCATGGACGTCGAGGGCGAAGCCAACATTTCCCTCTACCGTTCCAAGCAAGACGGCCAGCGCATCGCCGTGGCCAACCACGTGGTGACCACCGGCCACCACGAGTTTGAGTTGCCCCTGAAGAACTTCGAGGACGGCGGCCTGCTGTGGTTCGATGCCTCTGCCGTTGAGGACACCGTGCTTGCCGACGTCGCCTGGTGCGCCCCCCACGCCCCGAACCCGCAGCTCCTGCCGGACGGTAGCGAGTACCCGGCGCAGGAGAAGCGCGTGGCCGTGGGCATTCCGACCTTCAACCGACCCACCGACGCCGTCGCGGCGCTGCAGGCGCTGGCGGAGGATCCGGTGGTGGACGGCATCATCGACTATGTCCTCATGCCGGACCAGGGCAACCAGCACCCGGCGGACGAGCCGGGCTATGACGAGGCCGTAGCGCACTTCGGTGAGCGCTTCCGCGAATTCCGCCAGGGCAACCTGGGCGGCTCGGGCGGCTACTCCCGCATCATGTTCGAGGCGCTGGAGAATACCGACTCGCCGTACATCCTTTACATGGATGATGACATCGCCATCGAGCCGGATTCCATCCTCCGTGCGGTTCAGGCAGCGCGCTACGCCGCCAAGCCCTTCATCGTGGGTGGCCAGATGCTCAACCTGCAGGAGCGTTCCCAGCTGCGCACCACCGGCGAGCGCGTGAACCGCGCCGACTTCATGTGGGGTGCGGCCGAGCACGCCGTCTATGACCACGACTTTGCCAAGTACCCGCTGCGCGCTATCGGTGACGCGCAGTCCCACCTCGACCCGAAGAAGTATGACTCCCGCGCGCTGCACCGCCGCGTTGACGTGGAATACAACGGCTGGTGGATGTGCCTCTTCCCGCGCGTCGTGGCGGAAAACATTGGGCAGCCGCTGCCGCTGTTCATCAAGTGGGATGACACCGAATACTCCCTGCGCGCTGCTGCTCATGGTTTCCCCACGGTGACCTGGCCAGGTGCTGCCATCTGGCACATGGCCTGGGCGGATAAGGACGATGCCATCGACTGGCAGGCCTACTTCCACCTGCGCAACCGCCTCATCGTGGCGGCCCTCTACCACGAGGGCGATGCACGCGGGATTACCAAATCCATCTTCAAGTCCACCCTCAAGCACACCATGTGCATGGAGTACTCCACCATGGCCATCCAGCTGGAGGCCATGAAGGACTTCCTGGCCGGCCCGGATCAGCTCTTCGACATCCTGGAGTCCTCGCTGCCGCGCATCGCCGCAATCCGCAAGGAATTCCCGGACGCCGTCATCATCGATTCGGCGGATCAGCTGCCCGCGCCCACCGGCGCGCCGGGCGTGCCCACCCGCAATATCGGCGGCCGCCTGGGCAAGATCAAGAAGATTCCGTGGCTCATCAAGTCCGCCAAGCACCTGGTCACTAAGGAAGACCCGGCGCACCACGAAGCACCGCAGCTCAATCTCACCCCGGAGGAGGCCCGCTGGTTCACGCTTTCCCGCGTGGATTCCGCCACCGTCTCCACCGCGGGCGGCACCGGCGTGGCCTTCCGCAAGCGCGACCGCGAACTGGCCCTCGAGCTGGTGAAGTCCACCCGCGAGCTGCTTAAGGAAATCGAGGAGAACTTCGATGACTTGCGCGCGGAGTACCGCGCGGCCCTGCCGGAGCTGACCTCCCGTGAGTCCTGGCGAAAGGTCTTCGATGCCCAATAAGCTTTCTGTCGCCGAATCCCGTGTCCTCGAGAAGATCCAGGATGCGGCCTTCGATGCGCCCGGCGTTCTGCCCACCGCGCGGGGTTTAAGTCACTTCGGCGAGCACGCCCTGGGTTGGCTGGCTCTATCTGGTCTGGGCGCCGCCGTGAATTACCAGAAGCCGGCGCGCCGCCGCCAGTGGGTAGCCGTCGGCGTGGGCGCTTTTACGGCGCATGCGGCCAGCGTTGTGATCAAGCGCATTGTGCGGCGCAAGCGCCCGGACTATGACTACGTCAAAGTCGGCGTGAAAACCCCTTCTAAGCTGTCCTTTCCTTCTTCCCACGCGACGTCGACAAGCGCGTTCCTCGTGGGCGCCGCGCACGTTCTGGGAACCCCGGCACCGCTCGTTGGTGTGCCGGTCATGATGGCCTCGCGTATGGTGCTCGGGGTACATTACCCATCCGATACGGCGATCGGCGCCCTGCTGGGAGCCGCCACCGCGGAAGCATGCCATCGCTATGAAAGGAAGACCGCATGAGCGAACGTCCTAACCGCGTCGACGACGGTGAGCAGAGAGTCTTCCACTCTGAGCCGCACACCTCCGGTATCGATACCGGCCGCAAGCGCAAGCCGCCGAAAAACCTCGCCGATGGCATGGTGAAGGCCCTGCGCCCCAAGCAGTGGGTCAAGAACGTGCTGGTCTTGGCAGCCCCTGCGGCTGCGGGCGCGGAGTCGCTGTTCCACACGCGCGTGCTTCTCGACGTCCTCCTCGCCTTCATCGTCTTCTGCATGGGCGCGTCCTCCATCTACCTCATCAACGATGCCCGCGACGTGGAGGCGGACCGCGCGCACCCGACGAAGCGCTTCCGCCCGATCGCAGCGGGCGTTCTTCCGGTGAACCTGGCCTATATCATGGCGGCGGTGCTCATCATCGGGTCGATTGGCCTGTCTTTCTTGGCCACGGCCGGCCTAGAGCTCGCCATCGTTATGGCCATCTACATCGGTCTGCAGCTGGGCTATTGCTTCGGGTGGAAGCACATGCCGGTGATCGATATCGCCCTGGTGTCCTCCGGTTTCATGCTGCGCACCATGGCTGGCGGTGTGGCCGCGGGCATCGTGCTCTCCCAGTGGTTCCTGTTGGTGGCCGCGTTTGGATCGCTGTTCATGGCCTCGGGCAAGCGCTACTCGGAGATCCTTCTGGCGGAGCGCACGGGCGCCAAGATCCGTAAATCTCTGGAGGGCTATACGCCTACCTACCTGCGCTTCGTGTGGACCCTGGCCGCTACCGCCGTGGTCATGTCCTACTCGCTGTGGGGTTTCCAGCTCTCCAACGAGTCTGATGGCCCGGCCAGCGTGTGGTACCAGGTGTCCATGGTGCCGTTTACCATCGCGATCCTGCGCTATGCCGCCGACGTGGACCGCGGCAACGGCGGCGCTCCGGATGAGATTGCCCTGGAGGATCGCGTCCTCCAGATCCTAGCTCTGCTGTGGCTGGCCTGCATCGCCATGGCGGTCTACATCATGCCGGCAGTGATGGGCTAGACTCTCTCCTCATGCGAAAATCCGATACACGTACCGCAGCCGCGCTCAGCGCGCTGGCCTCGGTTATCGTGATCGGAGTTTTCTCGTTTTGGGGTGGCTTCGCCCGCCGCTGGATTTCTGACGACGGCCTGATCGTCCTGCGCACGGTGCGCAACCTTGAGGAAGGCAATGGACCTGTCTTCAACGCGGGCGAGCGCGTGGAGGCCAATACCTCCACGCTGTGGCAATACCTCATCCTCCTCGTGCGGTGGCTAACGAATGCCCCGCTGGAATCCATCGCCGTCAACCTGGGCCTCCTGCTGGCGGTCGCGGCGATGGTGCTGGGGGCGTGGGCCACGGCCCGGGCCTTCTACCGATCGGGGCAGTTTGCTGCACCGCTCGTGGTTCCCGCAGGCGCGCTGGTCTACCTCGCACTGCCCCCGGCCCGTGATTTCTTCACCTCCGGGCTGGAATGGGGACTGTCCATCTTCTACCTCGCCGGCCTCTGGGCGCTGCTGCAGCACTGGGCGCAATCCCGCACGAATAATAGTGCTTATTGGCTCGCGCTGTGGGCTGGTCTGTCCTGGCTCGTGCGCCCGGAGTTCGCACTTTACGGCGGGCTTGCCGGACTCCTGCTTTTGGCGGCGCACCGCAACTGGAAAGTCTGGCTCGGGATCCTCGGTGCGGCCCTGCCCATCCCGGCGGGCTACCAATTCTTCCGCATGGGCTATTACGGCCTGTTGACTCCGCACACGGCGGTGGCCAAGTCGGCGTCGTCAAGCGCGTGGGACAGCGGCCTGAACTACCTGCAGGATTTCGTGGGGCCATATGCCCTGTACCTGCCCGTTCTTGTGCTGGCGGGTGCGGCGCTGTGGACCTTCCGTGCCCAGCTGCGCCCGGCAGCCCTGCGCAGCTCCACCACCGTGACCTACTTGATGGTGGGGGCCGCGGCGGTGCACGTGCTGTACGTGCTGCGTGTGGGCGGTGACTTCATGCACGGCCGCATGCTGCTGCTGCCGCTCTTTGCCGCGCTTCTCCCCGTTTTCGTGCTGCCGCTCAAGGGCCTTGTGTCTTCGCTCGCGGTGGCCTTCTGTGCGGTGTGGGCATTCATCATCGTGCTGCGCGGGCATCCGACGGATTGGGATGCCTATGAAAAGCCGCTGTCCATCGTGGACGAGCGTGATTTCTGGACCTATGCCACCAACCGCGAGGCGGGCCACCCGCCGCGCTCGGCGCGGGATTACCTGGGGATGAAGTTCATGCGCGGCTATGAAGAAGCCGGCGAGAAACTCGTCGGCGGAGATGCCCTGGCCACCATCTATGTGGAGGATAAAGAAAAGGACCTGCTCAACTGGCTCACCGTTCCGCGCGAGCCGGGAATGAACGAGCCGCCGACGGTCTACCTGGTGAACTTGGGCATGACGTCGATGAACGCGCCGCTCAATGTCCGGGTTCTCGACACGATTGGTCTGGCCACGCCGATGGCCGCACGCATGCCCCGCGAGGAAGGCGGGCGCGTGGGCCACGACAAATCCCTCGAGCTGGAATGGCAAGCAGCACTCACGGGCGCGGACATCGAGTATCTCCCGCCGTGGTATGACAAGGACAAGACCCGCCAGGCGCGCGCCGCGCTGGACAGCCCAGAAGTGCAGGAGCTCATCGCTTCCTATAGTGCGCCCCTGACGTGGGAGCGCTTCCGCGCGAATCTAGCTTTCTCGCTGACCTCGGGGCGCACGCTCATGTTGCCGTCTGACCCGAGCGATTATCCTGTCCATTAGCTTGGTGTGAGCTGGAAAGCACCCCCATGGGTAGGCGAAAATTGCCAGGGTGCGTTACGCTACGAAAGATTCCTGTTATTGATCTGTAACTATCGCTGGCGTGTTGGCGATGTACTAGTGGCAGTAGAAACGTTAAGGAGAAACATGAGTTCACTAAGCTCTGGCCTGCGGACTCGGGTCCTCTCAGTGGTGGCAGCTATCGCTGTGGCTCTGGGCCTGGTCGTGACCGCGGGTACGCAAGAAGCATCCGCCGCGCACCGTGACTGGCTGCGTGGAGACGCCACCGGCGCCTGCGAATGGGATCGCGTCGGATACTGGGTACAGCGCTGCGACGTGTGGTCCCAGGCCATGGGTCGCAACATCCCAGTACAGATCCAGCCCGCTAAGAACGGCGGTAACGCGGGTCTGTACCTGCTCGATGGCTTGCGCGCCACCGATTCCACCAACGCCTGGGTCAATGACGTCAACGCCGCGCGCACCTATGTGGATCACAACATCACCCTGGTGATGCCGGTGGGCGGCGCTGGCTCCTTCTACGCGGACTGGAACGGTCCGGCTACCTACGACTTGGTCAAGCCGGTCAACTACCAGTGGGAGACCTTCCTGACGCAGGAGCTGCCGGCCTACCTTGAGGGCAACTTCGGCGTGGCTCGCAACAATAACTCCATTGCTGGCCTGTCCATGGGTGCCACCGCGGCTATTACCCTCGCGGGCAAGCACCCGGAGCAGTTCCGTCAGGCACTGTCTTACTCCGGCTACCTCACCACGACCTTGCCGGGTGCCCAGACCTTTATGCGCCTCGCGCTTCTCGACGCCGGCGGCTTCAACATCAACGCCATGTACGGTTCCATCATCAGCCCGAAGCGTTTCAGCAATGACCCCTTCAACCTGATCCCGGATCTGGCTGCGAACGGAACGGACGTGTATGTTTCCGCCGCCTCCGGCATCCCGGGGCCGCTGGATCAGCAGCGCTACCGTCCGGAGCACATCGCGGCCGGCGTGGCGCTGGAGGGCTTTGCTAACGGCACGACCCGCCTGTGGGAGCTGAGGGCCCGCGCTTCGGGTGTTCGCCTGCAGACGAACTACCCGGCCCAGGGCCTGCACAACTGGGAGCAGTTCGGATACCAACTCGAGCGCTCCAAGCCGCAGGTGCTTAACGTAATGAACGCCTGGTAAGTATCTACTGCCTAGCCGCCGTGCCACTGTGTACGGCGGCTTTTTCATTGGATTGCTGGGCGTGTCCCCCTACCGAAAGTCTCAAGTTAAACTTAAACTTGAGAACACATTAGACCGCTCACCACGCGTGCGGCGGCGAGTTCCGCAGGAGGGGAACCTGCGGAGCCCCGCTTGCGGCACCGCGTGCCCGCATCTCGATTTACCCCTACAAGGACTCTTCAATGCCGAACACTGCGTCAACTCAGCCCCGCCGGTCCGCCAAAGTTTCCGGCCTGCGTTCCCCGTCCGCAGCCCGCAAGGGCCTGACCATCGCCGCACTGCCTACTGCTGTGGCAGTGGGCTTTGCGCTGCTGCCTATCGCCAACGCGCAGTCTTCAAGCTCCTCTACCGAGGGCATTACTGATCTCCTGGGCAGCTCCAACCTCTCCGATTCTTTCGCTCCCTCTAATCCGCCGCAGCGTACCCCGGTAGATACCGAATACCCGGAGATTGAGGGCCTGCCGGAGGGCGTATCCGTCTCCCGCGTTGAGTACCTGACCAACCGCCACCTCAAGGTCTACATCAAGTCCGCTGCCATGCCGGGCAAGGAGCAGGTCGTGCAGATCCAGCTCGCGCGCGATTGGTACTCCAGCCCGGATAAGACCTTCCCGGAGGTCTGGGCGCTCGATGGCCTGCGTGCCCGCGATGACGAGTCCGGCTGGACCATCGAGACCAACATCCTCTCCCAGTATGCTGACCGCAACGTCAACCTCATCATGCCGGTGGGCGGCGAGTCCTCCTTCTACTCAGATTGGCAGAAGGAAGACAACGGCAGGCACTACATGTGGGAGACCTTCCTGATGCGGGAGCTCATTCCGGTTCTGGAGAAGGGCTACCGTTCCAACGGCAATCGCGCCGTCACCGGTATCTCCATGGGCGGTACCGCCGCCATGAACCTGGCTGAGCGCAATCCCTGGGCCTTCAAGTACGTCGGCTCCTTCTCGGGCTACCTCGATACCACCACCACCGGTATGCCGGAGGCAATTACCGCCGCCCAGGCCGATGCCGGCGGATTCACCTCCACCAACATGTGGGGTGACCTCTACTCCCAGGATTGGATCGACCACGATCCGAAGCTGGGTATCGAGAATCTCAAGGACATGAAGGTCTACGTCTCCGCCGGCAACGGCAAGGATGACTATGGCCAGATCGGCTCGGTGGCCAAGGGTCAGGCCAACCTGGCCGGCGTGGGCCTAGAGGCCATCTCCCGCATGTCCACCCAGACCTTCGTTGATTACGCCAAGCGCGCTGGCGTGGAGCCGGTGGTCAAGTTCCGCCCGACCGGCGTACACAGCTGGGAATACTGGCAGTTTGAGATGACCGAGGCCTGGCCCTACATCGCTGACTCCCTCGGCCTGGACAAGAGCGACCGCGGCGCTGACTGCACCCCGATCGGTGCTATCGCTGAAGCCACCAAGTCCGGCATCATCGGTAACTGCGTGAACAACGAGTATGACGTTGCCGATCGCGGCAAGGCCCAGGACTTCCAGGCCGGTACCGCTTACTGGTCCCCGGAGACCGGTGCCCACGCCGTCATTGGCCGCATCGGTGCCCGCTACTCCGAGCTCGGTGGCCCGACCTCCTGGCTGGGCTTCCCGAAGACCGGTGAGGAGAAGACCCCGGACGGCCGCGGCCGCTACGTCCACTTCGAGCACGGTTCCATCTACTGGACCCCGGAGACCGGTGCTTGGCCGATCTCTAAGGAGCTCTTCGACGCCTGGGGCAAGAACGGCTTCGAGGGTGGCGACCTCAAGTACCCGGTATCCGAGCCGCGCAAGGTTGGCGAGGGCGAGGTCCAGGACTTCGAGAACGGCGTGCTGACCCGCAACCCGGATGGCTCCACCCACATCGTGCACGGTGCTATCGGCGCGAAGTACAAGGAGCTGAAGGCTGCCGAGTCCGAGCTGGGCTACCCGGTGGGCGAGGAGAAGGCCGTTAACGGCGGCTTCTTCCAGGAATTCGAGCACGGCAACATCTACTGGTCCATGGATTCCGGCGCGCACTACATCCTCAAGGGCAAGATCTTCGACGAGTGGGGCAAGCACGGCTGGGAGCAGGGCGAGTTTGGCTGGCCCACCAAGGACTACGCCTCCATTCCGGCAGGCGGGCTGACCCAGTCCTTCCAGCACGGCGTCATCCGTGAGGTCATGGGCCAGGTCCAGGCGGATAAGAAGTAGGGAACTGCCATGCGTCTTTTCTCTGCCCGTCCCACCGCAGCAGCTGGTGCGGCGGTGCTGCTTGCGGCCGGTACCTTGCTGAGCGCTTGCGGTTCCGCCACCGTCGACGAGGGCGATGCCACCGAAACCTCCGTGGCGCCGCTGGAGCGCTCCTCGGCGGCGAGTGGTGAGTCGTCGGCAAGCAAGGCGTCCGAAAGCTCTGCATCCGCACCCGCCGAGCGAACGTCAGGCGAGGAACCGGAAGACCGCGGTGCGCGCGAGATCTCCGAAATCCCCTCTCCCGCGCCCCCGCAAGGCCCGGACCAAGACTTCCTGTCTGCAGTGGCTGAGAAAGGCGTGAACGTCGACGGCGTAGAAGACCAACTGGTGGGTGCTGCGCAGGCTTCCTGCCAGGGCGATGCCGTCACCGTGCCGGCTGTGGCCGGGCAGCTCATTGAGCAGGGCCGCACGGAACTCAGCCACGAGGACGTAGTCCAGCTCATCACCGAGCAGGGCGACAAGCTCTGCGCTCAGTAATGTGGCAGGGATTTTCCAGCCAATCCCGCGCCTTGTCAAGGTAGAAATTTCTTCATGCGTAAAACACTCACCGTCCTTGCTGTCGTTGTTCTCCTGGCCGTGATTGGCGGGGGAGCGGTCCACTTCCTCAATACCCGCGAGGAAGGAGAGCAAGGGAACCTGGCGGAGCCCGCCCCCTCCCAGGAGGAGGGGGACACGAGTCCCGAGCAACCGGACTGGTGCCCGCGCGTGGAATTCATCTCCGCGCCGGGAACGTGGGAATCCGCCGCGGACGACGATCCCATTAACCCAGGCGCGAACCCGAATTCCTTCATGCTGTCGATCACGAATCCCTTGAAGGAGGCCTACGTCCCCGAGGACGTCAAGGTGTGGACGCTGCCCTATACCGCGCAGTTTAAGAACATCAATGCGCAGCACGAGATGAGCTACGACGATTCCCGCAACGAGGGAACCTCTCGCCTAGAGGGCGAGCTGTCCTATATGCACGAGACCTGCCCGGACACGAAGTTCATCCTGAGTGGCTTTTCGCAGGGCGCGGTCATCGCGGGTGATGTGGCGGACCGAATCGGCGGCGGCAATGGGCCCGTGCCCGCAGAGAGCGTGGCGGGTGTCGCACTCATCGCGGACGGGCGGCGCCAGGACGGCGTGGGCATTAACCCGGGCGCGCACGTCGGCGGCGTGGGCGCGGAGATTGCCCTGCAGCCGGTCTCGACGTTGATTCAGGGCATCGTCCCGGGCGCCACGATGCGCGGTGAGCGCGCCAACGGCTTCGGAGAGCTGGCGGACCGCACCTTCCAAATCTGCGCGCCGAATGACTCGATTTGTGATGCACCGCTGGACGTCAGCAACGGACTGGAGCGCGCCCGGGATCTCATCGACGCCAACGGCGTTCATGCACTGTATGCCTACAATCCGGACGTCATCGAAGGGACCACGACCAACCAGTGGGTCACGCAGTGGGCTAAGGACACCATCGACGCGCACTAGCGCTTGGCGACGGCCCCGCACGCCACCTCACCGCGCGCCATGTAACGCTCGGCACATCTCTTCTGATATTTTCAATGTCAAAAGTACGTGAAGTAGGGGTGCGTGCCCCTCTCTACCCTACAAAGGAGCTTTCCCACATGGACCTGAAAGCCTTGATCGGCCAGTTCTTCGACGAGAAGGGCAACATTGCCCTGCCGCCTCACCTCACGTTGGCGGGGCTCGCCGAACACGTCTATGCCTCGGAGCAGCAGGCGGGAATCCCGGATCGCCCGGTCATGCGCCAGTGGGTCTTTAGCGATAATCCGGAGGGCACCCCGCGCGATATCACCCGCTCCCAGGTCAATACCCGCATCAAGGCGGTAGCAGCACGCCTGCAGCAGGTGGGCAAGATGGGGGACCGCGTGGCCATCCTGGCGGGCAACTCTCCCGAGTACATCTTTGGTTTCTTGGGCGCGATGTACGCGGGCATGACGCCGCTTCCGCTCTACGATCCGAACGAGCCCGGCCACACCGACCACCTGCGGGCAGTCTTTGGTGACGCAAACCCGTCGATCGTGCTGACCAACAACATTTCTGCTGCGGCCAACCGGGCTTATTTCGCGGACCGCCCAGCGTCTGCGCGCCCGCGCATCATTTCGATTGACTCTCTGCCGGATTCCCTGGCGCAGAGCTGGGTGAACCCGTTGGAGACGGAAGAGGGGAAGGCCGCTCTTGCTGCGCTGCAGACCGCGCCGATCGATCACCCGGCCTTCTTGCAGTACACCTCCGGTTCCACCCGCACCCCGGCGGGCGTGCTGCTGACCAACCGCAACATCATGACCAACGTGCTGCAGATCTTCACCGCGGTGCAGATCAAGATGCCGGCGCGCGTGGTGTCCTGGCTGCCGATGCACCACGACATGGGCATCATCCTGGCAACCTTCGTGACGATTCTGGGCCTCAACCTGGAAATCATGACGCCGCGTGACTTCGTGCAGCAGCCCAAGCGGTGGATTGACCAGCTCAAGCGCCAGCCCATCGATGAACAGCTGCAGGGAACCTATGCCGTGGTGCCCAACTTCGCCCTCGAGCTCGCCGCGCGCTACGGCGCACCGGCAGAAGGTGAAACGCTGGACTTCAGCAACGTCGATGGCATCGTGATCGGCTCGGAGCCGGTCACGGAGTCTGCAGTGAATTCCTTCTGGGAGACCTTCGGCAAGGAAGAATACGGCCTGCGCCGTGAGACCCTGCGCCCCTCCTATGGCATGGCGGAGGCCTCGCTGATTGTGACTACCCCGCAGACCCCGGAGCGCCCGATTATTTCCCACTTTGACCGCGAGCGTCTGGCCGAGGGCGAAGCGGTCATCGTCGAGAAGTCCGCGGACTCCGTGGCCTATGCCTCCTGTGGCCAGGGCGTGGTGGCGCAGCACCTGACCATCGTGGATCCGGAGACCAAGGTAGAGCTGCCGGATGGCCGCGTGGGCGAGATTTGGCTGCACGGCGAGAACCGTGCCGCCGGCTACCTGGATCGCGCGGAGGAAACCGCCTCGACCTTCCACAACACGCTGGGGGAGCGTCTGGCGGAGGGCTCTCGCGTGCCGAACGCGCCGGAGGATAACAACTGGTTGGCCACGGGTGACCTGGCGGCAATCGTGGATAACCAGCTTTACATCACCGGTCGCCTCAAGGACCTCATCGTGGTGGCTGGCCGTAACCACTACCCGCAGGACATCGAGGGCACCGTGCAGGAGGCCTCGGGCCACGTGCGCGCGGATTCCATCGCGGCCTTCTCTGTGGAGGGTGGCAGCACCGAGGAGCTCGTGCTGCTCATTGAGCGCGCCGATGGTGCCAACCCAGCCGATGATGCAGCCGCCTCTGAGGCCATCCGCTCCGCAGTCTCCGCGCACCACGGCGTGACCCCGGCCGTCATCCAGTGGTTCAACGCCAACGAAATCAAGCGCACCTCCTCGGGCAAGATTGCCCGCCGCGTGGCTAAGAAGAGCTACCTCGCTTCCTAGGCCTTCCTAAACCACACCATTTCGCCCCCCGTTTCCGCGCAACCGCGGAGCGGGGGTTGCCGCTGCTTGTGGGTATGTCGGTTATGAAACCCAAGTTAACAAAGTGAGATAGTTGGTCGATAACCCCTATGTACGCTTCGACGTGCGCGCTTTTGTGCTGCGCAAAATCGAATGCAGAGTTAGATATTTTTAGTCCGCGTAAGAAAGCTAGAGATTTATGACCGTTGAAGAGCTTCGTGGCTGGCTGCGCACCTGGGTTGCGCAGACCACCGGCCTGTCGGCAGAGGAAATCACGGACACCAAACCGCTGGAGAATTTCGGGCTGTCCTCGCGTGACGCAGTAGTCCTCTCCGGCGAATTAGAAAACCTCCTCGGCATTAAACTTGAGCCCACGGTGGCCTATGAGTACCCCACCATTGCGCAGCTGGCTGAGCGCCTAGTCAACGGCGCAGCCGGCGCCCCGGCAGAAAGCGCGCCGGGAGCGGCGGCACCGCGCTCGACTGCCATCGTGGGCGGCGATATCGCCGTCATCGGCTATGCCGGCCGTTTCCCGGGAGCCAAGAACGTCGACGAGTTCTGGAACATGCTCGTCGAGGGCCGTGCGGGCACCGGTCCACTGCCCGTCGGGCGCTGGTCGGAGTACTCCTCCGACCCTATTACCAACGAGAAGATGGAGCAGCAAAACACCGACGGCGGCTACATCGAGGACATCGCCTCCTTCGATGCCGAGTTCTTCGGCCTCTCCCCGCTGGAGGCGGCCAACATGGACCCGCAGCAGCGCATTCTGTTGGAGGTGGCGTGGGAGGCCCTCGAGGATGCCGGGGTGCCCGCCAACCAGCTGCGCGGTACCGCCACCGGTGTCTACATGGGCTCCACCAACAATGACTACGGCATGCTGATTACCGCCGACCCGGCGGAGATGCACCCCTATGCCATGACGGGTACGTCCTCGGCGATCATTGCCAACCGCTTGTCCTACGCTTTTGATCTGCGCGGCCCTTCCATCAACGTGGATACCGCGTGCTCCGCCTCCCTCGTGGCGGTCAATCAGGCGGTTAAGGACCTGCGCGTGGGTGCGGCTGATACGGCACTCGCCGGCGGCGTGAACATCCTGGCCTCGCCGCACGCCTCCATCGGCTTTAGCGAACTGGGAGTTACCTCGCCCACCAGCGCCATCCACGCCTTCTCCGATGATGCCGATGGCATCGTCCGCGCGGATGCCGCGGGCGTGCTCGTGCTCAAGCGCCTCGAGGACGCCGAGCGCGACGGCGACACCATCCACGCCGTCATCAAGGGCTCCGCGGTCAACTCCGACGGCCACTCCAACGGCCTGACCGCCCCCAACCCGGAGGCGCAGGTCGACGTCCTCGAGCGCGCCTATGCCGACGCCGGCATCCGCCCGCAGGACGTGGACTACGTCGAGGCCCACGGCACCGGCACTATCCTCGGTGACCCCATCGAGGCCACCGCACTCGGCCGAGTGCTGGGCCCGGGCCGCCAGGCCGCGAACCCGACCCTGCTGGGTTCTGCCAAGACTAATATCGGCCACTCCGAGTCCGCCGCCGGCGTGGTGGGCCTCATCAAGGTCATCGAAGGAATGCGCCACGGCGTCATCCCGCCGAATATCAACTACGCGGGCCCCAACCGCTATATCGACTTCGACGCCGAGCACCTCGAAGTAGTCGAGGACCCACGCGAATGGCCCGAGTACTCCGGCCAGAAAGTCGCGGGTGTCTCCGGCTTCGGCTTCGGCGGCACCAATGCGCACGTTGTTCTAACCGACTACCGCGGGCTGACCCACCAGGACACCCCGCAGGTCGCCATCGGCGAAGACCAGCCAGTGGCCCTGCCGGTCTCCGGCCTGCTGCCCTCCCGCCGCGCCGCAGCGGCCTCCGACTTGGCGGACTATATCGAGGCAGAGAACCCGAACCTGCTTTCCCTGGCCCGCACCCTTGCGCGCCGCAACCATGGGCGTTCGCGTGCGGTAGTGGTGGCGTCGTCAAGCGAGGAAGCTGTCAAGCGCCTGCGCCAGGTTGCCGAGGGAACCGTCTCCGTCGGCATCGCCGCCGCGGATTCTCCCTCCGTCCACGGCCCCGTCTTCATGTACTCCGGTTTCGGCTCCCAGCACCGCAAGATGGCCAAGGACATGATTGAGATCTCGCCGCTGTTCAAGGAGCGTCTGGAGGAGCTCGACGCCATCGTGCAGCGCGAATCCGGCTGGTCCATCCTGGAGCTGGTGCACGACGACGCCCAGACCTACAACACCGAAACCGCGCAGGTGGCCATCACCGCCATCCAGATCGCGCTGACGGATCTGCTCGCCACCTTCGGCGTGCGCCCGGCCGGCGTTATCGGCATGTCCATGGGTGAGATCGGCGCGGCCTATGCTGCGGGCGGCATCACGGCGGCCGACGCCATGCTCATCGCCTGCCACCGCGCACGCCTGATGGGGGAGGGCGAGGCCTTGCTTCCCGACGATCAGCAGGGCGCCATGGCCGTCGTCGAGCTCTCCGCCGAGGAGATTGACGCCCTTCCGGGTTCCATCGAACCTGCCGTGTACACCGGCCCCGGCATGACCACCGTCGGCGGCCCGCGCGAGGAGGTCCTCACGCTGGTGGAGCGCCTCGAGGGCGAGGGCAAGTTCGCCCGTGCGCTCAACGTCAAGGGCGCGGGCCACACCTCCGCCGTCGACCCGCTCCTGGGTGAGCTCTACGCGGAAATCGCTGGTATCGAGACCCGTCCGCTACACACGACGCTCTTCTCCTCCGTGGACCGCGGCAAGGTCTACCGCCCCGGTACGGTGCTGCACGATGAGGATTACTGGATCCGCATGACCCGCAAGCCCGTCTACCTGCAGGACGCGGCGGAGGCAGCCTTTGCGGCGGGCCACATGCAGATCGTTGAGATTTCCCCGAACCCGATTGCACTCATGGGCCTGATGTCCACCGCTTTTGCTGCGGGCAAGGCGGATGCGCAGCTGCTCTACAGCCTGAAGCGCAAGGTGGACCCCACCGAGTCGCTGCTGGACCTGCTGGGCAAGCTCTACGTCGCGGGAACTCCGGTGACCTACACCAAGGTCTTTGGTTCCGGCGCGCTTGTCGCCGCCCCGGACACCCGCTTCCGTCGCCAGCGTTTATGGACAAACGCTCGGCCATCCTCTGGTGTGTCTGGTCTGCCGGGCGCGCGCGTGAGCCTGCCGGAAGGCGCGGTGGCGTTCTCCACGAACGCCGACCAAGCGCCGAGTGCACTGGCCATCCTGGAGGCCGCCGCCGAGGCAGTCACCCCGGGCGCCCACATCGCGGCGAGCGAGGAGCACCTGGATCTGCCCGCGAAGGGCGAGGTCACCACGATTGTTCGCCGCACGCTGGGCGGGCTGTCGGTGGCGGTGCACTACGTGGATGGAGCAAGCACCAAGCTTGTCGCGGAGGGCTTTGCCTCGACTCTCAACCTTGCCGAACCCGCTGCGGCCCCGGAGCCGAGCCTGCCGCAGGCTGTGACCGCGCCGCAGTTCGCGGACCCCGACGTGGGCGCCGATGCCGTGCGCTGGGACCCGGCGACGGAGAGCGTGGAGGAGCGCTTGGCACTCATCGTGTCGGAGTCCATGGGCTACGACGTCTCCGATCTCCCGCGCGAGCTGCCGCTCATTGACCTGGGCCTGGATTCGCTCATGGGCATGCGCATCAAGAACCGCGTGGAGAATGACTTCCAGATTCCGCCGCTGCAGGTGCAGGCGCTTCGCGACGCCTCCCTCGCCGACGTCATCACCATGGTTGAAGAGGCCGTGTCCGAGCAGCCCGGTTCTGCCGCACAGGCACCGGCCGATGCAGCCGCCGACGCACCTTCCGCGCCCGCCGACTCGTCCGCGGTGAGCGCGAAGGACGCTGCGGAATCAGCCGAGGAAGCGACCGTGGGCGTCGGCGTCGCCCCGCGCGATGCCTCGGAGCGCATGGTCTTCGGCACCTGGGCCACCTTCACCGGCAAGGCCGCGGCCGGCGTGACGTCCGCGCTGCCACAGGTCAGTGATGAGGTAGCTGAGAAGATCGCCGAGCGCCTCACCGAGCGCGCCGGCATCGAGGTCACCGCGCAGCAGGTTCACGAAGCCGAAGCGCTGGAGAACCTCGCGGATCTGGTCCGCGAGGGCCTGGAGACTGAGGTCGAGGGCAATATCCGTGTGCTGCGCGAGGCCGATGGCCCCGCCGTCTTCATGTTCCACCCGGCCGGCGGCACCACCGTGGTCTACCAGCCGCTGACCCGTCGTTTGCCGGCGGATGTCGCGGTCTATGGCGTGGAGCGCCTCGAGGGCAGCCTGGAGGATCGCGCCGCCGCCTACATCGAGGACATCCTGCACTACGCGCGCGGCCGCAAGGTCGTGCTCGGCGGCTGGTCCTTCGGCGGCGCGCTGGCCTATGAGGTGGCCTACCAGCTCCAGGAGCGCGCAGCCCGCGGCGAGGATACTGCTGAGGTTGCCTTCATCGCTCTGCTGGATACCACCCAGCCGGCCCATCCGGCCCCGAAGACGCTGGAGGAAACCAAGGCCCGCTGGGGCCGCTACGCCGCCTTTGCTAAGAAGACCTACGGCCTGGACTTCGAGCCGCCCTACGAGATGCTGGAGACCGTGGGCGAAGATGCTCTCATGGCCATGCTCGCGGAATTCCTCAGCTCCACCGACGCTTCCGAACACGGCCTGTCCGCCGGTGTGCTGGAGCACCAGCGCGCATCCTTCGTGGACAACCAGATTCTGGGCTCGCTGGATATGGGACGGTGGGCGTCGGTAAGCGTGCCCGTCATCCTGTTCCGCTCCGAGCGCATGCATGACGGCGCCATCGAACTCGAGCCGGCCTACGCCGAAGTTAACCCGGACGGCGGTTGGGGCGTTATCGTGAAGGATCTGGAGATTGTGCAGCTGCCGGGCGACCACCTGGCGGTTCCTGACGAGCCGGCAATCGGTATCGTGGGCAAGCACATGGAGGATTGGATCGAGGAGAAGATTCGGAAGTGACTAGTACCGCTGACAAGCTAGCGGACCTACGCGAGCGCCTCGAGCGTGCCCAGGATCCCGGCAGTGAACGCTCCCGGGCCCGCCGCGATGAGGCAGGGCGCTCGACTCCGCGCCAACGCATCGCCGCGCTTCTCGACGAAGGCTCCTTCGTCGAGACCGGCGCCCTGGGGAAGACCCCTGGTGATCCGGACGCGATTTACTCCGACGGCGTGGTCACCGGCCACGGTCGCATCAACGGCCGCCCGGTGTGCATTTATGCGCACGATAAGACGGTCTACGGCGGTTCCGTGGGGGTGACCTTTGGTAAGAAGGTCACGGATATCATGGATTTGGCCATCAAGATTGGTTGCCCGGTTATCGGCATCCAGGATTCCGGTGGTGCCCGCATCCAGGACGCGGTGACGTCGCTGGCCATGTACTCGGAGATTGCCCGCCGCCAGCTGCCGCTTAGCGGTCGCAGCCCGCAGATTTCCATCATGATGGGCAAGTCCGCCGGTGGTGCCGTGTATGCGCCGGTTACTACGGATTTCATCATCGCCGTCGATGGTGAGGCGGAGATGTACGTGACGGGTCCGAACGTGATCAAGGAAGTCACAGGCGAGGAGATCTCTTCCCATGACCTCGGCTCTGCGCGCCAGCAGGAGCTCAACGGCAACGTGTCCGTCGTGGTGCCTTCCGAGGATGAGGCCTTTGACTTGGTGCGCGATTTGCTGGACCACCTGCCGCTGACCTGCTTCGACGAGTCCCCGGTCTTCGACGCACCTACTGATGAGGAGGTGGCTGAGGACACCGAGCTGGATTCCTTCATGCCGGATGACACGAACGCCGGCTACGACATGATGGACCTGCTGACGCAGCTTGGCGACGACGACGAGCTCATCGAAATCCAGGAAAACTACGCCCCCAATGTCATCACCGCCTTTGGGCGTATTGACGGCAAGGCCGTGGGCTTTGTGGCGAATAACCCGATGCATTCGGCGGGCTGTATCGATGCGGATGCCGCCGATAAGGGCGCGCGCTTTATCCGTATCTGCGATGCCTACAACATCCCGCTGGTCTTCGTGGTGGATACGCCGGGCTACCTGCCGGGCGTGGACCAGGAGAAGGCCGGTCTGATTCACCGCGGTGCGAAGTTCGCTTTTGCTGTGGTGGAGGCTACCGTGCCGAAGGTCTCGCTGATTGTGCGCAAGGCTTATGGCGGCGCCTATGCCGTGATGGGTTCGAAGAACCTGACCGGTGATATCAACTTGGCGTGGCCGACGGCCCAGATTGCCGTGATGGGCTCGGCCGCCGCCGTGGTCATGATTGCGGGCAAGCAGCTCGAGGCCGCCGAAACCCCGGAGCAGCGCGCCATGACGAAGAAGATGTTCATGGACTTCTACGACGAGACCATGACCGCACCCTATGTCGCCGCGGAGCGTGGCTACCTCGACGGCATGATTAAGCCTTCTGAGTCGCGCTTGGCTCTGCGCCGCGCGCTGCGCCAGCTTGCCGATAAGCAGGAGAAGGACCTGCCCAAGAAGCACACCATCTCCCCGCTCTAGCGTCGTTTAAGCCTGGCGGCGGGCGAAGAAGGCCTGCGGATCGCGCTGAATTTTGTGTCTCGGCGTAACATGTGAGCCTGTTTTATCCGATAAGCCTAAAGACTAGGAATTCAATCAAAGGAGAAACCCAATGCTCTCTAGCGTTCTTGACCTCAGCGGTGACATCATCAACCTCGTCATCATGCTTCTCAACCAGGCCGGCGTGAACGTTGGCGCACTGAGCTCGAAGTAAGCCAGCGCTTCTAGCCCCTCCTTGCGGAGGGGCTTTTTTAATCCCAGACCGGGCTGGGGAGGGGGACTGGCGGTCTACCGTCGGGAGGCAGCCACGCCATGCGTCCCTCGATGCGATCGATGCGTCCGCGATACGTGGGGCGGGCGGGGTCATCGTCATTGATGGCGTTGTGGTACTTACATAACGGCACGAGATTGTCGAGGTTCGTCGGCCCGCCATCCTGCCACCTTCTGATGTGGTGCATCTGGCATTCCGCGGCCGGTCTTGTGCAGCCGAGCCAGGCGCACGTCGGATGCTCTGCGCAGAGCAGGAGCCGCTGTTTATCGTTGGCGAAGCGGCTGCCGTAATACACATTGACCGGCCCTTCCACCGGGTGAAAGAGGGAGACGAAGCCGCGCTCGGCAAACGTCGTGCGGAGGAACTCCGCGCCCGTCATCGTGCCGCCGTCGGTTGCCTGCAGAAGGATGTCATCGCCCTCGCCCCGCACAATCTTGTCCAGCTGCTCAAGACGCACAATGACGTGCGCATGCAATGCCGGCTTCGGCGCGCCACTGCCGGAAAAGACCTCGTGGACTGCCTTGAGCAGGTCCTCTGATGTGGCTTTGAGCGTACCCACTAAATTGGCAATCGCGCGCGGGCGATCCGTGATGATGAGCTTGTGCATGCCGCCCGTGCTGCGTCGCACGCGGACGCCAGGAGTGGGCTCGGGAGTGAGCTCCGCGAGCCTGCGCTTCGCCACGTCCGCAATCTCACTCTCCGGAGTAGCGCACAATTCCACTCGTAGGTCCCAAGCCTGGCGCGAATTCTTGACGCGCGCGACGTGTCGTTCAATCTGCAGCAGCGTATCCAGCGCATGGTTGGTCTCCCGGGCGCGGCGCTGCTTGGCGCTGAAAGCAGTCTGGCCAAAATACACGCGGTGGAGTCCCTCGAGCTGCCGCGCCACGCGCGGCGTCGCACCCAGCGCCATCATCTCCTCACGGGTGTGGCCAGCGCACAAGGACACGACGTGCATGCCGCGAGCGAGTACCCCGAGTAAGTCCCCCAACTTCATGCCACACACACTAAACCGGCCCGAACCGACCCGCAACCGGAACGCTAAACTCCCAGCTCAAACGCTCATTTGCAAGGGCGTAAAGGGGTGAAAGTAGGTCGACGGGTAGCCGACTATGGCAAAGATTCTAGGCGCGGGAGCGGGAAGCAAAGGCCGCGATGGCCCGCCAGCCAAAGAAGAACAGCGCGGACATCACGGTGGCCACGATGAGGAAGGACCAGTGCGGTAGGCGGCCGTTGACCAGCATCCACAGGGCCATGCCGCCAATGATGGCGCTCAGCCACACGACGACGCCCTCCTTCTACAGGCCGCTCAGCTTCGCCGCCATGATGATGACCCAGCCAACCAACGCGCCCACGGTCCACGGCCAGAAGGCATCAACCCAGGAGCTAAAACTCAGACCCCCGTGCGCCAGGCGGGCGAAGATGGCGAAGAGGGCGAGAGCGAGGACGTCGATAAGCGGGGCAACGCGCATTTAGGATTCCTTCCGGTTCAACGCCGCGTAAGAGAAGCCATCGCGGGCGTAATGGGCGAAGTAGATGACCCATCCAATGATAGTGATGAGCGCAAAGGAAATAAGCCGGTAGATGATGGCGGCGGAGGTGGCGTGCACCACGGTCAGGCCCGTGGCCACCAGCGGGGTGATGAGCGCGGCCTCCACCGTGCCGACACCACCCGGGGTGACCTGTGCGGAGCCAGCCAGCTTCGCGGCGAGGAAGGCCAGGGCCACACCGGCCAGGGTGGTGTCATCGGCACCGGCGCGCAGCCACGGAATCTCCCCGGTCACCGCCCACACGGAGGCCCACAGCGCTGCCATATCGGCCAGGCGGTGAACCAGCGACGTCCCAGCAACCACAGCAAAGGGGCCACGCGAAAGGTGGACCTCGCCCAAGTTGCGCACCTCTTGAATCGCACGGTCCCGCTTCGGGCCGGGCCGCAGCTTGCGCAGCCAGCGCTCAAGGGTCACCGGGTGCGAGGTCAGCCAGAAGATGCCCCCGAGCGCCGCGAGCATGAGGACAACCGTGGTGATCAGCGATCCCAGAGCCATATCCGCGTTGAGGAAAAATACCCCGCCCAAGCCAATGAGCGCGAGGAACATCGAGCTAATGATCGAGGATAAAAACAGGAAGTAGCTGCACAGCGCCACGGACGCACCCCAGCGGCGCTGCACCTGGAAGGTGAGCAAAGCCGAAAAGGCGGGGCCCGCCGGCAGAGTCGTGGACCACGCATTGGAGGCCAGCGTGATGGCGTAGGTCTCGCGCAGCGGCACCTTGACGCCGCCCGCGCCGATGAGCCGCTTCATCACCTCCGCCATGCCCGCGATGGACAGCAGCGCGAAGAACACCACCAGCACCACGGGGAAAGGTTCGGCGTGGCGCAAGCGACGCAATCCCTCGGAGATGAAGTCCAGTTGGTCGCGGAAGAACCACGCCAGCGCGGCCAGAATCAGCAGGGAGATTATCCAGGTCAGCCAGTTCTTCTTCATCGACCATCCGTGGAATTGAGGCGCTTGACCAGCTCGGAGAAGGGGATGAGCTCCTCGTCAGTATCGGCGCTGCGGTCCCCGCGTACGGCGGCTTCGTTCGCCGTGCTTGGCGACGCCTCCTCAACCTGTTCTGCCGGAGTCACGGGAGAATGGGGCGCGTCGGCCTGCTCGGTGGACCCAGTCGAAGAACGCGGCTCGTCCCGCTCGGTAGTAACGGCGGGGGACGGCGCAGCCTGTTCAGTCGGTGCGGCCTCTTCGTTGTTCAGTACTGGGGCGGTGGGCACCGGCTCGGCAGCTGGGGAGTTCTCGCCGCCGAGGCGGTGGGTCAGGCGTGTGAGGAAGCGCGGGGCCCACCAGTTGTCCTCGCGCAGCAGGTGCATGACGGCGGGGACGAGGAGCATGCGGACGATGGTGGCGTCGATAAGCAGTGCAAAAATCATGCCGAAGGCGATGTACTTCATCATCACGATGTCGGAGAAACCGAAGGCCCCCGCCACCACAATCATGATGAGCGCGGCTGCCGTGATGATGCCGCCCGTGTGCGCGGTACCCGCGGCGATGGCCTCGTCCGTGGAAGCGCCGCGGCGGCGGGCCTCGACCATGCGCGAGACCAGGAAGACCTCGTAGTCCGTGGACAGACCAAAGACGATGGCGATGATGAGCACCAAAATCGGGCTCATGAGCGGGCCGGCGGTGAAGTTGAGCAGGTCGGAACCGAGGCCATCGACGAACATGAGCGTCAAGATACCCAGCGTGGCACCTAGGGAGAGCAGCGTCATGATGATGGCCTTCAGCGGCAGGATGAAGCTGCCGAAGACCAGCGCCATGAGGATGAAGGTGGCTAGCACCACGTAGAGGGCCATCCAGGGCAGCGTGTCGAAGAGCGCGTCGAGGGATTCGACCTCCATGGCCGGGGTGCCGCCGACGTAGAGCTCCACGCCCTCCGGTGCCTCAATGTTCTCCAGCTCGTGGACGATCCGCGCGTAGTCCTCGCGGTCCTGAATACCGGCGCCGAGGACGGTGGTGCCGTCGACGGTCGCGGTCTTCGGGCCCATCGGCTCGGTAAGCCCCTGGATGGAGCGGGCCTGCATGACGACGTCCACAAGCTGCTCATTCGTCGCATTCTTCACCACCAGCTTGACCGGCTCGGTGCGGAAGGACGGGAATTGCTCGTTGAACTGGTCCTGCGCCACGCGCGCGTCCTGGTTGGGTGGCAGGTAGGTCTCGTTGATACCGCCGAATTTCACGCCCAGCACCGGCAGGGTCAGCGCGATGAGCAGCGCACAGATGGCGGTGGTCATTAGCCCCGCGAGGCCCATGGCCCAGCGCGGCATCCGGTACCACCAGGTGTCTTCGATGCGGCGCCCGCGGCGCGAAGTCTTGCGCACGGTCCACTTGTCGATGTTGGGGCCCAGCATGCCAAATAGCGAGGGCAGCACCGTCACCGACAGGAGTGCGGCGAGGCCCACCGCGGAGATGGAGCCATAGGCCACGGATTTGAGGAAGGCCTGCGGGAAGAGGAAAAGTCCAGAGAGGGATACGGCCACCATCGCGGCGGAGAAGACCACGGTCTGGCCGGCGGTGGCGGTGGTGATCGCCACGGCCTCCTTGGTATCGCGGCCCTTGTCCAGCTCCTCGCGGAAGCGGGAGACCATGAACAGGCCGTAGTCGATGGCCAGGCCCAAGCCCAGCAGCGTGACGACGGCCTGCGCGAACACGTTGACCTGCTGGAAGCCAGCCAGGATGGACAGGATACCCAGGGAGCCCAAGATGGACAAAGCGCCCACGACGAGCGGCATGAAGGCCGCAACGACGGAGCCGAAGACGATGAGCAGCAGCAGGCCGACGAGCGGCAGGGCGGCCTTCTCCGCGCGGGAGATGTCCTTGGCCATGCCTTCATCCAGCGCATCGGCCACCGCGGTGGCACCCGCTACCTGCACAGGCAGCCCGCTGGAGTGCAGGGATTCCTCAATGGCGCGGAAATCCTTGAGGGTCTGCTCGCCGTCGCCTTTCAGCCCGATGGCGGCGAAGGCTGTGGAGTGGTCCTGCGTGATGAGGTTCGGGTTGCGCTTATCAAAGTAGCTGGTAACGGAGTCGATCTGCTCCGGATACTGGGTCTGGAGCTCGTCGAGGAAGGCCTTGGCCTCGGCGGCGTGGGTTTCGGGGTCGTCGAAAAGCAGGATGACGTCGCCGGAATTATCGCGGCCGAACGTCTCGAGCTCGATCTGTGCAGCGCTTGTCGACGCCGCCCCCGGGTCCTCCCAGCCTTCCTGACTCATGCGCTCCTCGAGGCGCGTGCCGAAGCCGAAGAAGAGGCCGAGGATGAGACCCACGATGATGAGCGGGATGACCTTGCGGTGGGCATAGGAGAAGCGGCCCCAAGAATAAAACATGCGGCTCCTAACTGTGCTCGGGCGCGCGGTCCGGCAGCAGCGCGGACAGCGGGCGGAAAGGCTGCAGCCAGGCGCCGCCTGGAGGCAGGTTGTCCAGGTTCACGCGCGGCAGCGGTTCGCGGAAGACTCCCTCGATATCTTCGAGGTCGACGAACTCGATATCGGGGTGGGTCAGCGCCCATGAAGCATGCTCGTGGAAGCCGAGCACGCAGGTGGGCAGACCGGAAGCCGTGAGCTGCTCCAGCAGGTGCTGGAAGTTCTGACCGTCGGCAGAAGCCACGATGACACCGGAGAGGTTCTCGCGGTTGGCCTTGATGTATTCGACCATGTCGGGGTCGACATCATCGTCCTCGTGGAGCTTTGGCTTGGCAAACACGGCGAAGCCGACGTTGCGGATGGCCTCCACCCAGGGGCGGATGACGTCGGCGCCGCCGGGGCTGACGTTGGTGAAGACGGCGGCTTCGGGAGTGGCGTCGTTGTCGAAGGCCAGCTCCACCAGCCAGCGGCCGATGGCGTCGAAGCGTGGTCGGTAGGCGGCGGTGGGGCGCCCGCCGAGGATGGCGCCGAGGCCCATGTCCATGTTGGGCGCATCCCACACCAAAAGGTAGGTGCCGGCCATTACTTCTTCTCCCACAGGTACTCGGTGATGACGTGTTCCTTATCCAGACCCTTGCCCTCAAACTTGGTGATGACCTGACGGTCGGTGAGGATGGGGCACTCCGGCCAGGGCCAGCCCTTGTAGTCGAGGGAGGGCTCAACCTCGACGAGCTCGTTAATCCACTCGGCGTAGCCGGCGTGGTCGGTGGCCACGTGGAGCACGCCGCCCGGCTTGAGGCGGGAAGCGAAGAGGTTGAGCGTGCCGGATTGGATGATGCGGCGCTTGTGGTGGCGGGCCTTGGGCCACGGGTCCGGGAAGAAGATGCGGATGCCGTCGAGGGACTCGGGCGCGAACATGCGCATGAGAACTTCGATGCCATCGCCGCGGACCATGCGGATGTTCTCAATATCGTTGCGGACGATGCAGCCCAGCAGCTTGGCCAGGCCCGGCTTGTAGAGCTCGACGGCAACTATGTTGGTGTCCTTTTCCAACGGGGCCATTGCAGCCGTGGAGGTACCGGTGCCGGAGCCGATCTCGACGATGGTCTTCGCCCCCTCGCGGCCGAACCAGGCGGGGATGTCGAGGGGTTCGTCGGCAAGCAGGCGTCCCAACTGAGGCCAGTGCTCCTCGAAGAGGGCGTTCTGGTTGTCAGTGAGGGTGCCGCGACGGAAGGTCACGTTGCCGAGGCGTGGGTAGTCCAAATCATTATTGAACTCGGCGTTGAAATCCGTCTGGAGGCCGCGGCCGTGAGGCATCTGCGCGGCGGGATTCTGGGAAGAGTCTGCGCTATTCATCAGTTGACATTGTTCCCTTAAGCAGGGGTGAGGGGCAACGTGCCGCGCCGTGGACGGGTAAGTGGCTGTGTGACGGAGGTTTAAGCGGTGTGGGGGTAATGGGACGGGCGTACGGGATGGCTAAGCCAAAGGTTATTTACCCCTGTGCGGGGGTGTAATTGATGGTGGCGTGCCCTATTTCACACTTCGTTGTCCTTGGATTAGTCGGGGTGACCAGGGTGGATATAACCAGGGTGGGCTGTATTACACATTCTGTGATCACCAGTGCCCGTACTCTGGTTGGTGAAACGTCGATGGGGGCAACCGTCTGCATCGATGATTAAGAGCACCCTGGCCACACCGACCACAGGAGAATGTGAGATGACCGCAACCATTAAGGGCCTTGTAGGTGAACTGCCCACGAAGAACGAGAAGCTTATTTCGTGGATCAGTGAGAGCGTCGAGCTCTTCCAGCCGGAAGAGGTCGTCTTCGTAGATGGCTCCCAGGAGGAGGCTGACCGCCTCGCCGCCGAGCTAGTGGAAAAGGGCACCCTGATTAAGCTCAACGAGGAGAAGCGCCCGAACTCTTACCTGGCTCGCTCGAACCCGTCGGATGTCGCCCGCGTGGAGTCCCGCACCTTCATCTGCACCGAGACTGAGGAGGACGCAGGCCCCACCAACAACTGGGCCCCGCCGGCAGCCATGAAGGAAGAGATGACCGAGGCCTTCCGCAGTTCCATGAAGGGCCGCACCATGTACGTGGTGCCTTTCTGCATGGGCCCCATCAGCGACCCGGACCCCAAACTCGGCGTGCAGCTCACCGACTCCGCTTATGTTGTGCTCTCCATGCGCATCATGACCCGCATGGGCCAGCAGGCTCTGGACAAGATTGGTGAGAACGGCGATTTTGTCCACGCCCTGCACTCCGTTGGTGCTCCGCTGGAGCCGGGTCAGGAGGACGTCGCGTGGCCGTGCAACGAGAAGAAATACATCACGCAGTTCCCGGCGACCAAGGAGATTTGGTCCTACGGTTCCGGTTACGGAGGCAACGCCATCCTGGCCAAGAAGTGCTACGCGCTGCGTATCGCTTCCGTGATGGCGAAGGAAGAGGGCTGGATGGCAGAGCACATGCTCATCCTGAAGCTCACCAACCCGGAGGGCAAGAAGTACCACATCGCGGCCGCCTTCCCGTCCGCCTGCGGTAAGACCAACCTGGCCATGATCACCCCGACTATCCCGGGCTGGAAGGCCGAGGTCGTGGGTGATGACATCGCGTGGCTGAAGCTGCGCGAAGACGGCCTGTACGCCGTCAACCCGGAGAACGGTTTCTTCGGCGTGGCACCGGGCACCAACTACGACTCCAACCCGATCGCCATGAAGACGATGGAGCCGGGAAACACCCTGTTCACCAACGTCGCGCTGACCGACGACGGCGATGTCTGGTGGGAGGAAATGGGCGAGGCCCCGGAGCACCTCATCGACTGGCATGGCAACGACTGGACCCCGGCTTCGACCACCAAGGCTGCGCACCCGAACTCCCGCTACTGCGTGCCGATTACCCAGTGCCCGTCCGCTGCGCCGGAGTTTGATGACTGGAAGGGCGTCAAGATTGACGCCATCCTCTTCGGCGGCCGCCGCGCGGATACCGTCCCGCTGGTGACCCAGGCCTTCGACTGGAACCACGGCACCATGATTGGCGCCCTGCTCTCCTCCGGCCAGACCGCTGCCGCTGAGGGCAAAGTCGGCGCCCTGCGTCACGACCCGATGGCCATGCTGCCGTTCATGGGCTACAACGCCGGTGACTACCTGCAGCACTGGATCGATATGGGCGAAAAGGGCGGCGACCGCATGCCGGCCATCTTCCTGGTGAACTGGTTCCGCCGCGGTGAGGACCGCCGCTTCCTGTGGCCGGGCTTCGGCGAGAACTCCCGCGTTCTTAAGTGGATCGTGGACCGCATCGAGGGCAACGTCGACGCCGTTGAGACCGTCGTGGGCCACACCGCCCGCCCAGAGGATATCGACCTCACCGGCTTGGACTTCGACATCGAGGACGTCCGCGAGGCGCTTGCCGTGAACCCGGCCGATTGGGCTGGCGACATGGAAGACAACAAGGAGTACCTGACCTTCCTGGGCTCCCGCGTTCCGTCTGAGGTGTGGGACCAGTTCTCCGCCCTCAAGGAGCGCGTTGAGTCTGCCTCCTAGTCTTCGCATCTAAAGAATGCTCCCCTGCGGGGGAGCATTCGGCGTTTTCGGGGATTAAGCGCGCAGGACGAGGACCAGGTTAGAGGTGAGGAACTCGCGCAGCACCGGCACCTTGAGCACCCACCAGGCCCACCACGGGTGGTAGCGCGGGAAAGCTGCGACGAGCTCCGAACCACGCGACGATTCACGTCGCGCCCAGTCCAAGCCCTCGCGGGCGGAGAGCGCAAAGAGCGAGGTGCCGAAGACGTTCTTCGGTGGGTGGCCGTGGCGGCGGGTGTAGCGGTCGCGGGCGAACTCGCCGCCCACGTAGTGCTCCCACAGGCCGGTTTCGTGCCCGCCGAAGGGTCCCAGCCACACCGTGTAGCTCACGATCACCAGCCCGCCGGGCTTGGTTACGCGCAGCATCTCCTCGCCCATGTCCCACGGGTTCGGGATGTGCTCGGCCACGTTGGAGGAATACGTGATGTCGAAGGTGTCATCCGCGAAAGGCAAGCTAGTGCCGTCGCCGCGCACAGCCTGCGCCACCTCGATGCCGGCGGCGGCCATCTCGCCCACGTCCGGCTCCAGCCCCACATAGCTGGCCCCGCGCTGGGCAAAGGCGGAAGCGAAATAGCCGGGCCCGCCCCCGACGTCGAGCACGCGCGCGCCGGTGAGGGAGAGGGAATGGTCGTGGGAGAGGGCGTCGACAAGCGCGGCGGTGTCTTGGGCTAAGCCGCCATAAAAGACCGCGGGAGCCGACTGCTCGAAGCGGAAGGAGCGCAGCAGCCGCCAGGAGCGGCGCAGTGTGGCCAAGCTACGGGTGCGTTTCATAACCCACTAGGCTAGTTCCTCGACATGAAAATCCTTCTTTTGTGCTGGCGCGATTCCCCCCACCCGCAGGGTGGCGGCTCCGAGCGCTACCTCGAGCGCGTCGGGCACTACCTCGCTGCCCAGGGCCACGAGGTGGTCTTCCGCACCGCGCGCCACATGAACGCCGCCAAGCGCGAGCGCCGCAACGGCGTGCTCTACTCGCGCGCCGGGGCCAAGTTCAGCGTGTATCCGCGCGCACTGTTGTCGATTTTATTGGGGCGCCGCGCTTTGCGCGGCGCTGATGTCGTGGTGGATACCCACAACGGCATTCCCTTCTTCGCGCGCCTGGCCACTCGCGCGCCCGTGGTCATCCTGACGCATCACTGTCACCGCGAGCAGTGGCCGGTGGCCGGGCCCGTGCTGGCGCGGCTGGGGTGGGTCCTGGAATCCTGCGTGGTGCCAAGGATCTACCGTGAGAACACGTGGGTGACGGTCTCGGAGGCTTCGAAGCGCGACCTGGAGAAGCTGGGGATTCACGGCGCGCACATCATTGAGAACGGCGTGGACCCCCTGCCGTCACACGTGCCCACCTTGGAGCGCGAGGCCGATATCCACCTGGTGACGCTGTCGCGCCTCGTGCCGCACAAGCAAATTGAGCATGCCATGGACACCGTGGCGCGGATTCCGGGCGCGCTTCTCGACGTCATCGGTTCCGGCTGGTGGGAATCCCACCTGCGCGAGTATGCGCGCGCCCACGGGGTGGAGGAGCGCGTGCGCTTCCGTGGTCAGGTGACGGAGGATTATAAGCATGCGCTGCTCGCGCGCGCTGATGTCCACCTCATGCCGTCTCGAAAAGAAGGCTGGGGTTTGGCAGTCATGGAGGCGGCCCAACATGGGGTGCCCACGGTAGGTTATGCATTTGGCCTGCAAGACAGTGTTATCGACGGCAAGACCGGTGTGCTGGTGCGGCGCGAGGAGGAGTTCGCGCCGGCGGTGCGCATGCTTGTCGACGACCCCTCCCTCCGCCACCGTTTAGGCAACGCGGCACGCGAGTTGGCGGCTACTTTTTCGTGGGAGAAAACCGGTGCGCGCTTCGAAGAGTTGCTAGAAGCGGAAGTGCGCACCAGGCGGCGCTAAGCCCCCACGGGGCGGGTGCCGGTTGTGCGTTGGTGGTGGCGACGATGCGGCCGTCCTCGACGACCGCGCCCACACCGAGCTCCTCCATCCGGTCGAGGTCGCGGTTGTTCCAGGCATCGGCGGCCGCTAGGTAGCGAGGCGATGGCTCATCCACTGTCACACCGTCGACGGTGAGCTCGCCGGAGTCGAGCTTGTTGGCGGCCTTGGAGTAGGGGTCGAGGGCAATGCCGCCGTCAAGCGGCACCATGGCTGGGCGGTCGGCGAAGAAGGTCAGGCGGCCGTCGAGCTCTTCGACGAGCTGGCGGTCGATGCCCGTTTCGCGTGGGCGTAACACGGCGAGCTCCCGCGGTGCATCGGGGGCCTGCAGCAGGCAGGCGCACAGCGCGAGTGCGGCAGGAAGCTGGCGCAGGGACGCGATACCCGCCACGGCCAGCGGCAGGGCGAGCAAGGTGAGCTTGGAGGAATCACGCACCAGGCCCGCGCCGGGGATGTGCTCCACGGCGAAGGCGATGAGACCGGGGGCGAGTGCGCCGAGGATGGCCAACCCCATGCCGAGAACCGCCAGGGCCGCGAGCGGACGCAGCTCGCGCCGGGGAAGGCGGGCAGCACCTAGGACGGCGAGGGCGGCGACGGCCAGGCCTGCCAGGGCGAAGCCCTGCTCGCGGGAGGCCGGTACCGCCGCGGCATTCCAGATGCCGCCGAAGCCGAGCAGCGAGCCGACCGCACCCACGTAGGCCTCCGCGCGCGGGGCGAAGGCCGCGGCCTGGGCGGCGGGGTCGCCGTGGGTTCCCGGATTTCCGGCCATGAGGCTTGGAACTAGCCACGGCAACCACAGCAAGACTGAGCCGCCCGCGAAGAGCCATCTTCTTCGCCCTTCGCGCTCACAGACAACCGCGATGAGTCCCCCGAAGAGCCCGCCGGTGGGCGTCAAGGACGCGGCCCACAGCGTCAACCACGCCACGCGCGGGCGCGCATGGAGGCAACCCCACGCGATCACGGGCGCTAACCAGGCGGCGACCGCCAACGACCACTGGCCCTGCAGGAGGCGCTCGATGATAAAAGGATTGGCCACCGCGCATGCCATCGCTGCGGCTGCCGCCCACGGGCTGGACTCGCGCGCCCACCGGCCCGCCACCCACGCCGAGGCGCTCGCGGCAGCAAGGATGAAGACCCTGGCCAGCCACGCCCCGCCGAATAAGGCAAGCACCCCGTCCTGCGGTGCATTGCGGGCGGGAAGGTCACCGGCGCCGAAGGCGGCAGCGCTCAGGGCTGGGCGGTCAAGCAGCACCATGTCGCGCCACAGGAACTCGCCGGGCAGCACGAAGGGCCAGCACACCGCGAGCACGAGTACCACGCCCCAGGCGCAGAGGGCAGTGCGCACCGCAAGGGATGCTCGGGACACAGCCACGGGCGCCTACGCGCTCTGCGCTGCATGGCGGCGCATGAACATCGCGGCCGCCACGGCCAACAACGCCACGCCGATGGCCTTGCCCAGCCAGCTGACAATGCTCAAGATCTTGACCGTGTCGATCACCCGGCGAACCGAGTCGAGGCGTTCGGTGCGGGTGGAATCGGACCAGGAGAGGGGGACGTCGAGAAGCGCACGCTCGTGCGTGTCATCGGCATCGACCATCGCCTGGGCCTGGCGCGCATCCGTGGCCCAGAAGATGCGCGGGTGCTCCTCCTCGTTGACGATGGTGCCGGTCGTGGGCTCCACCCACACGGTGCGGCTCACGGCGTAGAAAGGCTCGAGGATGACGTGCGATTTCGGCTTGAGGTTGTAGCGCTCCAGGGACTCCGCGGAGTAAAAATCGCCTGCGGGGCCGGAGCGGTGGGCGTCGAAGGCGAAGATCTCCCCGAGTGAAACCGGCGCGACATCCTGGTGAAAGACGTAGGTGGGGATGCTATCGAGCTTTTCATCGCGCAGGAAATCGATGGGCTCCGTGTCTTGGGTCAGCGGATCGAAGAAGGGATAGGAGCGCTGCTCCGCGCCGGAGGGAAAGAAGTAGCTGATGCCGTCGCGCTCCACCCGGTCTTCCACCTGTACGTCGAAGGCGGGCAGCTCGATGTGCTGCGTCGTGTTCGGCCCCGCCACCGGGTAGGTGGATTCGCGGTTGAGCTGGGATTCCTCGGTGATGTGCGCGATGGTTTCGCCGTTGAAGGTGAGGTCCACGGTGGACTGCGCGCGGGCCACGGAATCCTTCATCGCGGGGGCGGTGGTGGTGTGGCGGCTAAACGTGGCTCCGTCATGCTCCGCGTGGATCTCTAGGCTGAGGTCCCTGGGCAGCGGGCGGGACTGGTTGTTATACAGCGGCGGAAGGATGGACCCGAGTATGAGGAACACCGCGGCGGCAATCGTCACCTGCGCTAGGCGGGAGCGAAGGAACACGTCAGCTCCGATCGGTCGAGGGATTCACTGCAGAAATAGTATCGTAGTGGGCCATGCGCTTTCTCCCTGAGCTCGAAGGCGTGCGTGCGCTGGCTGCATTGGCAGTCGTGATCACGCACGTGTCCTTCCAGACGGCAACCGGTTGGGCCTGGGCTGAGCGCTTGGATTATGGGGTGGCGGTCTTCTTCGTGCTCAGCGGTTTCTTGCTGTGGCGCCGGCGGCATGCGCACACGGCGGGGCAGTATCTTCTTTCTCGTGTGGCGCGTTTGGCACCGCTGTATGTGGTGTGCGTGGTGGCGGTACTCGCCTTGCTTCCCGACGCTTCCCCCTTAACCTTCCCGCAAGTCATCACCAACCTGACCGGCACGCAGCTCTATATTGCTGACGGCTTGGTTCCCGGGTTAACGCAATTGTGGTCGCTGTGCGTGGAGTTCGCCTTCTATGCGGTGTTGCCGCTGTTGGCGTGGTTGTTGGATAGGCTTTCGGCGCGCCCGCGGGTTGCACTTATTGCTGGAGCTGGCGTGCTGAGTTTGTTCTGGGGTTTTCTGTCGTTTGTGGCCGGATATGAATCCGGCGATGTCAATACGCAGATTTGGCCGCCCGCGTATTTCTCGTGGTTTGCGGTGGGAATGTTGGCCGCGGAGGCGGAGGCAGCTGGCGTGCGTGTGCGCGCCGGGCGCATTGTGCGGCCCGCTTGTTGGGCGGTGGCGGCGGGCTGCGTGTGGCTGGCCAGCCGCGAGTGGTTCGGCCCGCAGGGCTTGGTGCATCCAGAACCGGGTGAGTTTGCGCGGCGCATTGCGGCGGGGGCCGTGTGCGGGGCGTGCATCGTGGTGCCGGTGGCGCTGGCCCCGCGGGAAAGCTGGCTTTCTTCCGAGGTGATGCGAGCGCTGGGCCGCTGGTCATATGGGGTTTTCATGTGGCATGTGGCGGTGCTGGCCATCGCCTTCCCGCTGTTGGGTGTGTCTGCCTTCTCGGGTGCTGCCTGGGATTTCGCGGTGGTGCTGGCTTTTACGGTGGTGGTCAGCTGCGTGCTGTCTGCTGCGACCTACGTGCTTGTCGAGGTCCCCGGCCGCGACCTCATCCGCTCCCTCGCCTTTACGCGCGGTCGCATCGCCGTTCCGCGTTCGTTGCCGCGCCAGGCAGATAACCCTGCCGGCTCCGCTTCTGCGAGCAATGCCAGTTCCGGATCCCTCGCCAGCCCTGCTGGCTCTGATGATTCCGCCGGTTCGGTGGGGTCGTAGACGGCACTTCACACATGGCATTTTCCAGAAGGCATTAGTCAAACGGTTTCCTTGCCCCCAAACAAACCTTTTATATCGCCGCAGATGGTTTCCTTGACCCCAAAGACACCTTCTGACTAATGCCTTTTGAGGGGAACCATATGCGGTGAGGCAGGGTACCTAGGGCGTGCTGCGGGGCGGGAGGCAGGCACAGGTAATGGCCGCGACGCAGAGCAGTTGCACGAGCAGCGAGTCGCCGGCGTAGCCCTCCGCGGGCCAAGGTGCGCGGGCGAGCATCGCGCCCGCGGCAAGGGTGAGCATACCCGCCAGATAGTCGGAGCGCAGCGTGGTCCAGCGGGTGATGGCCCACGCCGCGGCAGCGGCGGCCACACCGGGCAGACCTGCGACGAGAGCCATCGTTGCCGCAATGAGCAGGGCTAGCAGGACACGCGCCGAGGTAGACGAGTGAGCAACACGGGCGGGCGAGAGCATTTGGGAAGCTGCGGAGGATACCGGCAGGGCGGCATCGGCGACTGGGCTGGTCGAGGTTGTGTCGTGTGCTGCGTACGCCTCGGACGAAGCAGCGGAAGCAGTAGGCGAGGCGGGGGCAGCGGCTTGGGAGCGGGGGCCGCGGGCCATGACGAGCAGACACAGCGCGGTGGTCAGCGCGGCGAGCGCGCCGCCGAGGCCCAGACCGACGCGATAGGCGCGGTCGGCAGCGAAAGACATGTGGAAGGTGCCGCCGGCACCGGCGGGGATGAGGAAGGCCTGCGTGTCGGCATCGATGGAGCGCGGTTCGAGGGGCAACGGTTCCGAGCTGGAGGCCGGCGTCGAGTCCGGCGCTGAATCTTGTGCTGAGTCTTGTGCTGAACCTGGCGTCGAGACCGCGGCTGTGCTGGGGGAGCGTAGCTCGCCGCGCAGGCCCTCGTTGAAGGCACGGCCGGTGATGAGGAGGCGGTCGTGGTCGGCGGGCTCGATGGTCTCACCGGCAGCGAGCGGGGTATAGCCGTGGTCAGTGCCCGATGCGGCCGATGGGGCAGCGCCGGCTGCAGCTGAAGGACGGTCAGAGGAAGCGGGAAGGGGCGCGGGCAGGGAGGACGCGGTATCGGTCAGGGCCGCCCAATCGCCGGTGGTGCGCACGAGGTGCTGACCGGCGGGCAGGTTGAGGGTGGAGTTGGGGGCGTGGGGGGAGCCGTCGATAAGCACTGTCTTCTCACCCGTGACCCGCACTGTCATGTCGCGCGGGGTAGTAAAGGAGCGGATGAGGATGTGCTCGTTGTCCTGCTGGAAGAGGAACTGCTCGGCATCGGGCGAGGTATCGGGCACGGTGACGATGCGCCGCGGGGTGGGCTGATCCACGATGGAGGCTTCCGCAATTCCGGTGCGGCGCTGCGGCTCGATGCGGATGGTGGAGGCTTTCGCGCCGGGCACGCGGATATCGCGGGCGCGGTAGGCCTCCATGGTGACCGTCACCTTGGAGTCGCCGTTGTGGATGGTGACCTCAGTCGTGCCGGTGGTCATCAGCCGCAGCGTGGGCGAGGTCCACGTGGAATCGGAGTGCAGCTCTAACCAGCCGGAATCGCCAGGCGCTGGCCACCATGCGGTGGAGTACTCGTCGTCGACGGCCGCGGTAAGAGAACGCGCCGGGTTCGCCCCGCCGAAGGCCGAGGCATCCGCGGCAGACGAGGACGCGGTGACCCGGCCATCGTGCTCCACCACCTGGGTCAGCGGGCCGGCGGAGGGGTAATCGCGCAGCCGGTTGCGCACGGTAGAGGGGTCATCAGGGGCCAGCGGCGCGGAGACCGGGCCGCTGAGCGTGCCGTAGTTGCGGTCACGCAGCACAGGCGTATCGGTGACGATGTCCGCGTCGGAGGCGACCAGTTCGTGAGGACCGGAGAGGAGCGCGAGCGATTCCCCACCGCCCGCCACGCGCGGCGGATCCGCAGGCGCTAGGTTCATGGAGAGGTCGCGGTCGAAAACTACGACGTCGACCTCCCCGAAGGTGTGGACCTCGCCCGGGATGTGGTCCGAAGAACCAGAGATGAGGTCGTGGCGCACCGCGACTGCCCCGATGCCGAGGCGTTGCAACACTACGGGTGCCGTGGTTGGGTCGCGGGAAATCTGCGCCATCGCACCGTCCAGGCCACGGATGGTCTCGGGCGGGATGAGGGGAACGGCATCGCGGACGGCCCAGGGGACGTCGAGAAGCGGCTGCGCCGGCTCATCGCGCGTCCATCCCCAGTCTTGCCGCGCAAAGGAGGCCGGCGGGGAGAGGAGCACGCGCGTATCCAAGCTGTTCATGAAATCGGCGGCCTCGTGCCAATAGGCAGGCACCTCCTCGTACGCCCCCTTCGGCAGCAGACGGCCCGCCCAGGCGGGGGCGGTCGCGCCTACCACCACGAGGCACACCAGAAGGCCCGCTGCTTCACGACGCCCCGGGGCCAACGTCCGCGGCAACCTCACCCGGGCAGCAATCGCGGCCACGCCGAGTACCAGTGGGATGCGCACCAGCGGGTCGAATTTATGCACGTTGCGCAGCGCGGCCAGCGGGCCATCGAGCGCGTCGAGGTACCACGCGGCATGCGTGCCGAGCACGGCCACACCCACCAACAGCATGAAGGCCCACTCGCGCGGCAGCCGGGCCAGGCCTATGAGGCCCAAGGCGGCAACGGCCACGGTGACAAGCACGAAGACCGGCTCGGTGGCCAGCTCGTTGCCGGCGACGCGCTCGGTATCCACGAAGGGAGCCCAGCTGGTGGTGCCGCGCAGGATTTCCGCCAGGTTGAGCCAGCGCGTGGTCACCCCGGCGGACTCGATGAATTCCGTAAAAGGCGGGGCATAGCGGCCCAGGATGAGCAGTGGGGTAATCCACCACGTGGACACCGCAGCGCATCCGGCCAACCACACCAGGCCGGTCTTGCCCGCGCGCCGCCACAGCAGAATCAAGCCCGCTGGCAGGCAGGCAGCCAGCGTGGCTGTGGCGTTGACCGCGCCCATGCACGCCACCGCCACTACTGAGGGCGCGGCATCCCGCCAGTCCACCCGGCCCGGCCGTAGGAAAGGCAGCAGCACCCAGGGGGCGAGCATGACCGGCCAGGTCTCCGAGGAAATCGCGCCCAGCGTGGTCAGCGTGCGCGGAGAGAGCGCGTAGAGCACTCCGCCTGCCAGCGCGGCAAAGCTAGGGGCAGCGGGAAGCACCGTGCGGACCAAGCGGAAGAAGCCCAGAAAGCCCACCGCCAGGACCAGGAACCACCAGGCACGTTGCGCTATCCAATCCGGAAGTGGGTCCGCCAGCAGGAAAAACAAGCCCTGGGGGAAGAGGTAGCCATAGGCCTGGTTTTGCAGCTGGCCCAGCGTGAAAGTATCGGTATAAGCATGCAGCGCGCAGCGCAAGAAATGCGCGGGGTTGGCCACCAGATCGTGCTTGGTATCAGCAGCAGTCAACCCCCACGGCTGCACCAGAACCACGAGGGCTAAAAAGAAAAGCCCCCCGATGCGTGCGCGCACGCTTACTCGCGGGAGCCGTACTCCGGCCCGCCCATCACGGCGTCGGAGGCCTTGACGGAATTATCGTTCGGCACGGCATCGGCCTGCGAGAATTGGGCAATGCCCAGGATGGTCACGACTCCCAACGCCACGCCGACGACCGCGCTGCCCAGGGCCGGACCCAGGGTGCGCTTGTTGAGGGAATCGCTGTCGAATGCCATGGCGCCAGATTCTAGCAGCTAAAAGCTGCCTTTAGGAGTCGCTTTCTTCCGCGTCGTCCTCATCGTCGTTCTCCGGTGGCACGATGAAGACCGGCAGGCCCGCATTGCGCACGATGTACTCCGCCGTGGAATTCGTCCACAAGGAGCGGAAGCCGGTGAGCGCGCGGGTGCCGGTGACGATAACGTCGATGTCGAGTTCTTGGGCGGCGTCGACAATCGCGCTCTGAATCGTCGTCACGGATTCCACCAGGTGGGCATGGCCCCGCAGCCCCAAGGTCTCCGCCTTGGCGATGCCCTGGCGGCAGATGGCGAGGGCCTCCTCGTAGGCCGGATCATCTTCCACGCTCTCCGGCGAGACCGTGGACTGGTGCAGCCCGGTGCGGCTGACGGCGCGGGCGGCCTGGCGTGCGGACGGCTCCCACGCGGTGAGGATTTCGACGTCGGTGGGGCGCAGCAGCCTCGCGGCGTACTCGAGGGCGCGGTCGGCGCGGTCGGAGCCGTCATAGGCAATGAGCATGGTCTCTCCGTTATTCATGTGGCCATCCTAACAACCAGGTGTTGCCCGCGCGGGTGCTTCAGGCACACTGGTGGGCATGAGAAAAGCAATGCCCGCCCTCCTGTTGAGTGCTAGCTGTGCGCTGAGCGCGTGTAGCGAGGAATCCGTGCTTTCCGACGCCCCGCCGAGCGAAACCCGCGCCGCGCCCACTAGTGCCGCGTCGGGAGACGCGGCACCACCGGATGTCGCGCCGGAAGACGTCCGCGCCCGCGCCGCCGCCACACTCATGCCGCCGGCGCTGAACTACGAGGATGCCCGGGCGAAGCTCGAAGCCGGCGTGGGCGGGCTCTTTATCCCGAGCTGGGCAGATCCTGAGCTACTCAGCGATGGCCCGCGAGGAGTAAACGCTTTGCGCGAGGAGATGGGCCGTGACTTTGAAGTTTCCATCGATTTCGAGGGTGGGCGCGTGCAGCGTTTCTCCGAAATCTTGGGCGACTACCCCTCCCCGCAGGCCATGGCGGAGGGGCATAGCCCAGAAGAGGTCGAGGCCTTGGCCACAGAAATCGGGCACAGCCTGCGCGCACACGGCGTGACGGTGGACTTTGCACCAGTGCTCGACGTGGATGGGGGAGACCTCGAGGTCGTCGGTGATCGCGCCTTCTCCACCGATCCGGAGGCCGCCGGCGAGTATGGCGCGGCCTTTGCCCGCGGGCTGCAGGCTGCCGGTGTGAAGGCCGTGTTCAAGCATTTCCCCGGCCACGGGCGCGCCTCCGGGGACACGCACTTGGGTGAGGCCGTTACCCCGCTGCTGGAGGAGCTCTCTGGTCACGAGTTCGTGCCTTTCCACACGGCAATCCCGCAAGCGCCGGATGCGGCCCTCATGATGGGGCACCTCGTGGTACCAGGCCTCGGCGATGAGCCCGCCTCCCTCAACCCGCGGGCCTACCAGTTAGCCCGCGAGGAGCTGGGCTTCGAGGGCACGATTTACACCGATGACCTGGGAGGTATGGCTTCCATCTCGGAGAATTTCAGCGTGCCGGAGGCCGTGGCCGCAGCCCTTGCCGCAGGTGCCGATATGCCGCTGTGGTCCACCGACGATGACATCAACGCGGTCATCGACGCGGCCGCCGAAGTCGTGGCCCAGCACGAGGGCGACTAGTAAAAACCAGCTGGCAGCCGTTAATCTCGTACACGTGAAAAAGGCAATCGGACATAGGCAGCAGCGACGCAAGGGGCTCCATGTGACCCTTGGTGTGCTCGTCGGCCTCCTACTCATCGCCGGCATCGCCTACGCGTGGGACGTCATGGCCAACCAGCACAAGGTTCCGCGCGCGACGTCGGTCGGCGGCGTGGACATCTCCCGCATGGAGCGCACCGCTGCGGTGGAGAAGCTGGAGCAGGAACTCGGGGATGTCGCGGCCCAGCCCGTGGATATCCGCGCCGGGGAGAAAAGCTCGCAGCTTATCCCTCAAGATGCTGGCCTGAGCCTGAATTATCAGAAGGCCGTCGACGGCATTCCTGACGCCTCCCTGAACCCCTTCTCGCGCCTGTACAGCTTCATCAAGCCCACCCAGGAAATCCCTGTCGCCGTGGACATCGATGAAGGCCAGCTCTCCGGCCAGCTCGAGCGCGTCGGCAACGAGCTGAAGATCGAACCGGAGGACGGAAACCTGGAGCTTATCGACGGCTCCCTCAAGGAGACCAAACCCAAGCTCGGCCAGGCAGTCGAAGAGGGGGAGCTGCACGAGGGTGTGGTCAAGCACTGGCTCGACCCCGAGGGCGTCGAGGTTGAGCCAATGGTGGTGGAGCCGCAGATTAATGATGAAGCGATTGAAGCCATGCGCACCGGGGATGCCGCCCGCGCGCTGGATAACCCGCTGACCCTGAAGGGCGAGAACAACACCGCCGGCACCCTGCGCAAGCCGGAGATTTCCCAATTTGTCTCCATCGCTGCCGAAGACGGCGAGCTGCGTCTCAAGGTGGATAAAGACCGCGCACGCGAGCTCTTCCAAGAGCGCATGCAAGGCTCCGAGGTGCCCGGCACCAACGCCAAGATTTCCTTCAGCGGAAATGACAAGCAGATCACGCCCTCGGTGGATGGCTCCATCATCGACTGGGAGAAGACCTTCGAGGGCTTCGAAGACCGCGTAAGCAGCGAGGACGACCGCGAATGGGACGCCGACTACAAGCCGGACCCCGCGGACTTCACCACGGAGATGGCAGAGAAGGCCACCTTCGATGACACCATGTCTGAGTTCTCCACTGGCGGCTTCTCCGGGGCCTCCGGCACAAACATCCGGCTGGTAGCCCAGCAAGTCAACGGTGCCGTGGTTAACCCGGGTGAGACCTTCTCCCTCAACGGCTACACCGGCCCGCGCGGTACCGCGCAGGGCTATGTGGAATCCGGCATCATCATCGACGGCCACGCGGGCAAGGCCGTGGGCGGCGGCATCTCTCAGTTCGCCACCACCTTGTACAACGCGGCCTACTTCGCCGGCATGGAGGACGTGGCACACACCCCGCACTCCTATTACATTTCGCGCTACCCGGCTGGCCGCGAGGCCACCGTGTACGAAGGCGCAATTGACCTGCAGTTTAAGAACACCTCCAACCACCCGGTGCGCATCGAAACCAGCTTTGGTGACGAGATCACCGTGCGCTTCAAGGGCGTGAAGACGGTTGAGGTCGAGTCCATCAACAACGGCCGCTGGGCCAAGACCGAGCCGCAGCGCAAGTCGGTGAGCGAGGACTGCTCGCCGTCGTCTGGCACGCCGGGCTTCACCACCTCGGATACCCGCGTGATCAAGGACCTCTCCGGCAAGGAAATCTCCCGGGAGACCACCACCACGGTCTATGACCCGCAGCCCATCGTTACCTGCGGTTAAGCCATGACCCGGCCGATGCACACCGCGGTGAAGGACCCGGCGGACGTCGATCAGCTGGCTCAGCATCCGGTTGCCTTCCGCCGGGTGGCCGGCCTGTTTGCCCCGCACCGCGGCACGCTGCTACTGGTGGTGGCACTCATCATCGCAACCTCCGGGCTGACGGTGGTGCAGCCTTTCCTCGTACGCCGCACCGTGGATGAGGCTATTCCTGAACACGACACCGCGCTGCTGCTGTGGCTCGTCGGCGGCATGCTGGCCATCACCGTGGTCTCCCAGGCCATCGGCGTTATCCAGTCCTTTTTGTCCGCGCGGGTGGGGCACACCATCATGCACGAGCTGCGCACGCAGGTCTTTGCCAACCTGCAGCGCCAATCCCTGCAGTTCTTTACCAATAACCGCGGCGGCGAGATTCAATCGCGCCTGACCAATGACATCGCGGCGATGCGCGGCATGGTCACCACCACGGCGACGTCCGTGGCCAGTAACCTCACCATGACGGTGGCCACGCTGGTGGCGATGGTCGCGCTCTCGCCAACCCTCTCGCTGTTGTCCCTGGTGGTGCTGCCGCCTGCCGTGTGGCTCACCCGCCGCGCCGCTGTTCTGCGCCGCAGTCTCATGGAGAAAAACAGCCGCGCGCAGGCGACGTTGCAGCAGACCATTTCAGAGAATCTCTCCGTTTCCGGCATGCGTTTGGCGGCCACGCTGGGCGCGCAGGAGCGGGTCTATGACGGGTTTGAGAAGACTTCCCGCTCCCTCATCCGCCTGGAGTTGGAATCGCAGCTGGCCGGGCGCTGGCGTATGGCGCTGACCCAAATCATTTTCGGCGTGATGCCGGCGCTAATTTACCTGGTGGCTGGTCTGCGCCCGGGGATTACGATTGGCACGCTCATCGCCTTTTCTACTCTGCAGACCCAGATTTTCCGCCCGATTACTGGGCTGCTCAACGTGGGCGCGCAGTGGGTGGCGTCCATGGCGCTGTTCAGCCGCATCTTTGAGTACTTGGACCTGGAGCCCGAGCTCGCAGAAGCCACCGAGCCCGCCCAGCTTGCCGACGCCACCCTCACCCTCCAGAACGTTTCCTACCGCTACCCCGGCACCGACACCGACGCGCTTTCCGACGTCTCCCTTTCCATCCCCGCCCACACCACCACCGCGCTAGTGGGGCATACCGGGTCCGGCAAGTCCACGGTGGCCGCACTTTTTGCGCGCCTTGCCGATCCGACCGAAGGCACCGTGCACCTGGGCGGGGTCGACCTGCGCGATATTCCACCTGAGCAGCGCGCGGAGGTCATTGGCGTGGTCTCCCAGGAGACCTACCTGATTCACGGCACGGTGCGGGAGAACCTCCTCTTCGCGCAGCCGAATGCGAGTGAGGAACAGATGTGGGCGGCGCTTAACGCCGCGCGCGTGGACGAGGTCATCGCCGCGCTGCCGGAAGGTCTGGACACAGTGGTGGGCTCGCGCGGCTACCGCTTCTCCGGCGGTGAGCAGCAGCGCCTTTCGCTTGCCCGCACGTTGCTGCGCCAACCACGGGTGCTCATCTTGGATGAGGCCACCTCCGCCCTCGACAACGAGACGGAGCGCGCCATCCAGGAGGCAGTGCTTGGCGCGGATGCTACCCGCTTGGTCATCGCCCACCGCCTGTCCACTATCCGCGATGCCGACCAGATCATCGTCCTCGACGCTGGCCGCGTGGTCGAGCGCGGCACCCACGCCGAGCTGCTTGCGTGCGGCGGTGCCTATGCGGCGCTTCTTCGTGCTGTCGACGAGGCTCAGAGTACGTAGAGAGCTCTTGTCAGGAATCTTAACGCTATTAACTCTTTGGTACGTGGGCTGTTGAAGGCTGAGAATCTAAATGAGTTCAGGGTACCTTGAGCGCTCTTGGTGACGCTTCCTTTTATGGGTCATCAAAGGGGATGCTCTACCTGGTGGTATTGGCAGCATATATGGTTCGTTTCGTCGTCGTTGGAAGGTGCTCTCTGGGAAGCTACTCTCCTGCGTGAAGCTTGCATTCTATGTAAAGGGTGTAAAATCGAGCAGGCTTACCCCCTTAAAGGGGTAATGTGTTCAGTTTCACACAAAACTAGATGACGTCTCGAAAACATTAGTTGAACTGCAGAAGGAGTCTTCACGTTTGGGTGGACCGTGCGGATTCTTGAGAAGTTTAGCCGGTTTTGCGGGGGAGGAGCTTTAGTCGGGGACTTTGCCCAACACGCTGGGGTAGAATATAGTTATGTAATCCACAGGCTATCGTTAGTTAAGGTTGGGGCCTGCGTAGACGTTTCAACCTGAAAACTACTCTCGGCAGGCGAAAGATACTTAGCAACGAGTCAGGTCATGGTGCGTGAACCGTGGGGAATGGATTGCACACAGCCAATGGGGCGCGGTGCCTCATTTCAGAACTCGTGTAAAGGACCAATTTCCGTGAACAAGATCTCTCGTACCGCTCGTTCGGTTACCTTCGCTGCCGTCGTTGGCCTCTCTATGGGTATCTCCGCTCCGGGGGCCCTGGCGCAAGACGGTGCTGTCGATGCACAGCCTGCTGCTGAGCAGGGCGCCGTGAACAAGGCAAACATCAATTTCAACCAAAAGGGCTCTATCACCCTCTTCAAGAAGAAGGGTGCTGAGTCTGGTACTGCGGCTACCGGTAAGGAAATGGCAGGCGTTCCGGGTGAGGCTCTGTCTGGCGTGACCTACAAGATCACCAAGCTCGATTACGACCTGCAGAAGGATGATTGGGCGGCGTTCCCGAAGTCGGCTGCTGACGTCAAGGACGACAAGAAGACTGCGGAAACCAAGGAAGAAACCACCGGCACTGATGGCAAGGCAGCTTTCACTGATCTGCCTTTGGGCATCTACTTGGTAGAGGAAACTAACGCTCCGGACGGCATCGTTGCCGGCGCTCCGTTCATCGTGTCGGTGCCGATGGTTAACAAGGCATCGGATGCCTGGAACTACGACGTCATCGCGTACCCGAAGAACACGGAAACCACGACCAAGAAGACTGTCAAGGATGCAGATCAGAACATCCAGGACGCGTACACCTACACCATCAACGCGGATGCTCCGACCTGGGGTGCGGGTAAGAGCCTGACCGCCTTCCGCTTCGAGGATCAGCTGGACCAGCGTTTGGACTTCCAGAAGGTCACCGAGGTCAAGGCTGGAGAGACCGATCTGGGTGCCGGTGACTACGAGGTCAACAATCCGGCTGAGAACGGAAACAAGCTCGTCGTTAAGCTGACCGACCAGGGCCTGCAGAAGGTTAAGTCCGGCGACAAGCTCTCGCTGACCTTCGAGGTCAAGCGCAAGGAGGTTGGCAAAACCACTGAGCTGAAGAACCAGGCTGACGTCATCTTCAACAACCCGAATACCGGTAACGAGGTCAAGAACAAGACCAACGAGGTCGTGACCTACCATGGCAAGCTGAAGGTTATGAAGAAGGACGGCGAGGAGGCCGGTAAGGTCCTGGAAGGCGCTGAGTTCGAGCTCTACCAGTGCACCTCGAAAGATGACTTGGGCGCGAAGCTGACTGTCAAGGAACAGGACAAATGGACTACCGGCGCTGACGGTACTTTCACCATCGATGGCTTGCATGTCACCGACTTCGCGGACAACGAACAGGTCACTGACGCGAAGAAGTTCTGCCTGAAGGAGACCAAGGCTCCGGCTGGCTACGCCAAGCTGGACAAGCCGGTGGAGATCAACTTCACCCGCAACGACATCGCAGCTACCGGAGAAGGTGACGACGCGGTGACTCTGGTTGCTAACGTTGACAACGTCAAGCAGGATACCCCGAACCTGCCGAATACTGGTGGTGCCGGTGTGGGCATCCTGGCTGCTATTGGCGCAGCGATTGTTGCTGCTGGTGCTTGGTTCGCTCGTCGTACCGCGCGCAACTAATAGCCGGGCATAGTTCCGGTGGCGCAGACTGTCCATGATGGTCTGCGCTGCGGGTCGGGTAATCAAAATATGGTGCTCGACCCAGTGAGGGGACTGGGCTAGGTATAGACTTCAGTCCCCTTCATTCTCTTTCGTTGTAATCCCGGTCGCGCTGCGCTAGCGCGTGGGACATTCTTTTGGGTGGTGCGGGTCGTTGACTACGGTGGTAGGCCAAAATGCAGGCCGACGGCACAGGCGCCGTGGAGGCCTAGTCCTTCCGGCGGTAATCGTTGTCGTTGGGTTGTTGGTGATGCTGTACCCAGTGGTCTCGACCGCATGGAACAATTGGAACGCCTCAAGAGTGGCGCAGGAATATGCGCGACTGGATAAAGAGACACCGGCGCAGGTGCAGGATTCGGTGTGGGATGCTGCACATGCATACAACGAAGAACATACGTCGGGTCCGATCTTGGATCCGTGGCTGAACCGTATCGGGGTAGACAATCCCGACTATGAGGCTTATTTGAAGCAGTTGGGTGAGACCGAAGCGATGGCCCGCCTCGTGTTCCCAGCAGTAGACGTTGATCTTCCGGTGTTTCATGGCACCGCAGATAAGACACTGCAGCGTGGTTTGGGGCATTTGTATGGTTCTGACCTGCCGGTCGGTGGATCAGGAACCCATTCCGTCATTACGGGGCATACGGGTCTGGCAAATTCGACGATGTTTGATCACCTCGACTCTGCCACCGAGGGAGATGTGTTCTATATCCAGGTTGCTGGCCACAAATTGAAGTACGTCGTAGACGACATTCAAGTTGTGCTGCCGAGCGAGGTAGATGGCCTACGGCCAGTCGCTGATCAGGATTACGTCACACTGATTACGTGCACCCCGTACGGGATCAACACGCATCGCTTGCTGGTGCGTGGCCATCAGGTTCCTATGGAGCCTGGGGAGGAGTCGGTGTTTGAAAACTCCCATGGTCCGGGCTGGCAATGGTGGATGTACGCGCTGTTGGCTGCGGTGATTGTCATTGGGTGTTGGCTGGTGTGGTGGCTGCGTCGCCAGAAGGCGGCTACCGGGGTGCAAGAAGTTATTAATAAGGAAAGTAGCGTGCGGGAGTAAGGCGATGAAGAGGTTGACAAATGCATGGTCGGCCCGAGTGGTTGCCGTCGGAGTAGCGTGTGCGGTTGCGTTCGCAGGGCCGGGCGTCGTTGCTGCAGAAGCGGTGCAGGTTGCCGGGCAGCAGTCCACTGGTGCGGAACGCACTTCGGCTACGGATACAGTGACAATCCGGCTGACACAAGGCAATCCCAACGACGATGGCCAGCCGCCCTCGGGAAAAATCCAAGGTGTCACAATTCATCTGGACCGGCTTGCCGGCTTGGACCCGACCAACGCTGACGACGCAGCCCGCGTACGGAACGCGAATCTCGACGAGGTTCGTGATTGGCGCACCGATGTGCACGTGGATCTGGTCACCAATGCCAATGGCGAGGTGACGTTTGATGGTCTAGCTCATGGCTTCTATGTGGTGACGTCTACAGCGCCGGATGATTCCTACCGAGAGATAAACCCGTTTGTGGTGGCGGTTCCATTCCACACGGTGGTAGATAACCCGAAACCAGCACCAGGAGTAATCGTGGCTAAGACCCACAAACCGGGTGAAACGCCGACGCCACCCACGTCGTCATCTGCTCCGAGCGCTCCGCCGTCACGCCCGGATACCCCGCAAACACCTCCGAACTATCCACCGACTAAACCAGGGAAGCCACCTCACCAACCCGAGACAACGCCGCCGGGTACTCCAAGTGCCGGTAAGACCTCAACCCCAGTAACGCCGTCGGGCAATGGTGGCTCATTGGCGATGACCGGTGCACAGGTAATCGGTGTAGTAGCCGCAGCGTTGGCATTGATTGCCACTGGTTTCGTGATGATTGCCTTTAGCCGTAGGAAGAATTCAGAAAGCGAGGGACGGTAATGTCCTGGACAGATTCTCATCTGGTCGAGCCGGTAGCGTATCGCTGGCGCGTCGTAGGGGCGTTCGCTGCAGTGCTGGCCCTAGTTTTTAGCGTCGCTGCGCCGGCTGCTCTTCCAGGTTTCATTGGCGCTGTCGCCGAGGCACAAACCACAGCGTTGCGTGTCGAGCTTGATTCCGCAGACCAGCTGAGCATTCCCGCTGGCGACAGCGCTACATTTGAAGGCCGTTTCGTCAATGGCGGAACGGTGGAGGAGCTGGAGTTCAGTGCCAAGGTTTCGCAGCTTGAATTCGAAGGCGCGGCATTCACGCTGACAATCGACGGTGAGGAGATCCCCGTTCGCGAAGGCGACAATCTCGTTGTACATACGACGAGCAATGCAGTGACTTTCCGCGTCACCGGACTCAAAGCCGATGTACCCGCAGGAGCAGCTTTCTCATTGAACACCCCGGCGGTCGCAGAGGAATCCGAGCTGAGCGGGATATCCGTCGATGCGTCTGGTTTAGGCGAGGAAAACGCTAGTACTCCTGTAAATGAAGACAGCGAAGCTTCGGAAGCGCCCGCGGAGGACGGCGAGTCGTTGGAGGTTTCTGACGTCGACGCGGCCCCAGCACGCCTGATGGCAGCACCGAACATTACTCCGTACGCTGCCGGTGACCACACCATCACAATCCAGAACGATGGATATGTGCCCAAGGGAAGCCGCTATATTCCGAACTTCAAGATTCCTTCCGATGAGCTTACTGCAGGTACTCTCACTATTCCGGCGGGTACGGTCGTCACCCTCAAGTCCAATATCACTAGCTACTTGTCGTCCAACGCGGCGGACATGACAATCTATTACACAGGTTTCAAGGGCGGTTGGTACGAGGCTGAGGCCAAGTACGAAAGAATCAGTGGTACGGAATACCGGGTCACCCTGCCGCAGATCACCATCGGCGGTAATGCTCAGATCCAGTTCAAAGGAGTTCACCGCGGAGGACCCAACACCGTTTTTACCCTTACAATTCCACGTCCAGAGTGCAGGGCCGACGCGAAGGTTGTTAGTAAGCAGCCCGCCCGTCAGTTGACCTCGGAGGAGTTCACTGACGGCAGCCCAGTCTATGTAGTTACAAGTGAGCCAAAGGATCGTCGCCGAAATACTTCTATCCTGAGCCGGCAAGTAAATCAAGGCCGAGACTTTCGCCAGGTGGGAGAGTCCACTCCCTGGGTGTACAACGCTCTCGCCTTTGACTCGAGTGACAATTGGCTCTATGCAGTCAGCCAGTACCGTGGCGAGCCCGTTGATCCTTGTTATCCAGCCGGAAATCTCCTGCAGATTAATCCGGCGACCGGTGTGGTACATAACCTTGGGCCTATCCTTACGTCCGGAAGTACCGGTACCCCTTTCGAAACGAGCAACGATCGGGATGTGCTTAACGCGGGCGTGTATACCAGCGAGGGTTTCTTCGTGGGCAATACGTCTACCTCTGGTACTCGGCACCTTTATAAGGTTGACGTCGACAAAGTCACTGCTGAACGTGTGTTCGGAAACCAGCGGTCTTTTTCGGAGGACTGGGCGGTGCTCCCGCAAGCCCAGAAGTATATGTGGGGTTTCCAGAGTAGGGACAGGGCAGGTGATAAGCTTATTCTCGAACGCATTGACACACAGACCGGCGCAATCACGACCTGGGATCTCACCGGCATCAAGACTTTGGATGGGCGCACGATCTCGAACCCCTCTGCTTCTTGGGGCAAGGCGTGGACCTACTCCAATGGAAACCTGGGTTTTGGCTCGGGTAGTGCGCGTGCGAGTCAGCTGGGCTTTGAGTTGAAGATCAGTAATCCGGATTCCGGTAGTCCGACGTTCAAGTTGGTCAACATCATGGATAACCTGCCGGCTTCTTTCAACACGGACGCCGCCTCCGACCTAGTGCCGCCACCGCCAGGGCTGCAATCAAATATTGCGGTGAAGAAGCAACGCTCGGAGACCAAGGTGGTAAACGGAGAGGTGCGTACTTTCTGGACCATCTCCGTGGAAAACACCACGGATAACACCAGTTCGGGCGGCACATTCTGGGAATACCTACCAACGGATACTCACTATGGAGTGAACGCTTCCGGTCCCACTGCGAAATTCGAGGGATTTGGAGCAGGATCTACCGAGGTCAACGGTCAAAAGCCCGGGCCTGATCAGATTGCGCCGGGAACTGGTATTTATGCAGGCATGATTGTCCCATCCGGAGCGGACGGTGAGTCCCGATACATGATGGGCTATGTTGGTACTCTTCCAGGGCACGCGAAGGTAGAGTATGTCGTCTCTGCGCCGGTGCGAACAGATGAATACGGGAACCTCAAGACGGTATGTAGTCCGAACAAGGTTGCTTTCCAGGCTACGGACGGGGAGTCTAGCCCGCCTGAAGATGACAACGTCGCTACTGAAGCCTGTTTCAATAAGGTTGCCGTCGACAGCACACCGCAACCTGTTCCTGGTGCAGCGAATGAATATACCGCGAAGTACAACGTCGTAGTTGAGGCACCGGACGCACCTGGCTTCGACACCAACGACGTGATCTACGGCAAGCTCACGGACACCCCGAAGTTTGTTGGTGCTGCCACGGTTACTGGGGCCACTGTGATCTTCAAGGACGAGTTCAACAAGACCAGCCAGCCGCGTGCGTACCAAGGTGCCGGCCCCTTTGAGCTCAACAAGAATGACACTCCGAAGATCATTAAACCCAAGGGCGTCAATGGAAGCACCGGGCAGCACGTCTACGAGGTAACGGTGCGCTTCAAGCTGGATCGCTCAAAACTGGACAGCACCTCCGTCCCAGCCGGCTACCCGAGCCAACCTGCAGGAAACACCCGCTGCTACACCAAGGATGGCCTGCACGAGCCCAACTTTGGCCTCATGAACGAGGCAGAAATGGGTGGCTGGAAGGATACTGACTGTATCCCGCTGGAGACCAAGGAAACGATGGACGTTCTGCTCGAAAAGGCGAGCTATAACCCGGACAACCCGGACGAGATTCAAACCGACGGGTTGCTCGGCGGCGCGCAGTTCACCGTCCACCGTGGTGACGCTGACGGCAACTTGAAGCTCAACGCGGATGGCACCGTCAATACTGATGCTAACCCCGTAGTGAAGCAGTCCACGACCACCACCACAGGCCGCGTCAAGCTCGAAGGCTTGGATGCCCCTGGCGTGTACTACCTCATCGAGACCAAGGCGCCGGACGGCTATAACCTGCTGCCCGCGCCGATCAAGTTCTCGACGGAGTGGGATCAGAACGGCAATGCAGTCATCAAGGTTCTCTCCGGAGGCACAGCGATCACCAGTAATAGGTGCGCTGAGTCCGACACCGCTGCCAATTGCGTAAAGAAGGTCGGCATCCTTCAGGTCGCCGACATCACCAAGGGTGCACTGCCCAAGACCGGTGGTGAGGGCGTAGGCCTGTGGGCTCTCGCTGGCGCCGCGATTGTCGCGGCAGGGTGCCTCGCTTTGCGACGCCGCTGGGTATAGAACCAGCGCTTGCGGCGACTTTTAGAAAAGGCCCGCTCTTCCAGGGAAGGGCGGGCCTTATTGCATGTTCATTGGCGGTTAGGAGTCTTGCGGGTCGTCGTTAAGCGCGGTGTCCTTGGCGTTGCTGACATATTTGCGCCACCAGTAGATGAGCAGAAGCACGATGATGGCAGCGGCAGCCAGGATGGCCCACATCCACCACTGCCAGTGAACACCCGAGCTGTTGAATGCGGCCTCGTCTTCCGGATCCATCGGCACTCGGTGGCCTGTGACGAGCAAGCGGTGGGTATTTACGCCGTAGGGAGTGCACGTAATGAGCGTAACGAGGTCCTGGCCAGGCTCACGGTGAAGCGAGCTGGTGTCCGCAGGCTCGACGACCCGAATATCGTGCACCTCGTACTTGAGCTTCTCGCCGCCGGCGGCAATGTAGAAAGCATCACCCTTCTTGACCTTGGTTAGATTGTCCCACAGCGTGGCGTTTTGTAGGCCAGTGTGAGCAGAGAGCGCTGCGTGCCTGCCCTCGCCGTTCCCCACGCCACCGACAGGTAGGTCCGTGCCGTAGAGGTGGCCAGCGCCGCGGGAGAGTGCTCTTTCTGAGGTGCCGTGATAAATGGGCAGATCGGAATCAATAGAGGGGATGACGATGCGACCCATGGCATCGGTCTCCGACAGCACAGACAGGTATTGGCGGTAGCGCTGGTACTCGGGAGAATTCTCGTCATCGGTGGTGGTCCAAGCGTCTTCCACACTGATGTGGCCCAGCTGCGCGTTGTAGGACTGCGCCTCGTCCCACGCGGTGTGCAGTACCTCAGGCGGGGCTTGCTTCTCCAGCTTGGCGTATTCCTCCGCGGCCCGGGATTGGGTGTGGTTGTTCCACTGCGTGGCCACCACGGGGTAGAGCAAGACACCGAGGCCGACGAGGATCAGAATTAACGCAATGATGGCGTTGGGGTTGACGCCCTTTTTCTTGGGTGCGTCGGTGTTTTCCGCTGGTTCGTGCTTGCCCATTGTGTCCTGCCTGTGTGGGGGTCTGTTGCCGCACGCCCTGGTATTGACGTGGGGGTAGTTTTCGAATCTCAGGCTAGGGAAAGTAGCTCTGAGAGAAAACGTGTCTGTCTAGTCGCCGATAACGAAGCACAGGGCTTCATACCGATTCAGAGTGTTCTCGTCGATGGCTAAAACTTGATCAACCGCGCGCTGTTCGCGGAGCTCATCGATTGTGCGGGGCGCAAGATCTTGAAGTACATGCTCACGCTCAGCGCGAAGCTCCGCTGTGGTGTTGGGCGTGAAGATAGGGGCTGTCATGGTCCATCCTGTAGGTATGAAATTAGTCCATGAACTGGGAAAACAAGTGGAGCCGACGACGGGAATCGAACCCGCGCCAGCAGCTTGGGAAGCTGCAGTTCTACCATTAAACTACGTCGGCGCAATGCAGATTGTGCATCGCAGTAAAGCTTAGCACCGCCGCCGCCCGAGGCCATAAAAGGCCCAGTGGGGAGGTAGACTGTGTGCCGTGCTTCTTTCTGATCGTGATATCCGTGCCGCCATCGCCGCTGATGCTCCCGAGCGTTTGAGCATCGAGCCTTTCGACGCCGAGATGGTCCAGCCTTCCTCCATCGATGTGCGCTTGGACAAGTTCTTCCGCGTGTTTAATAACTCGCGCTACACACACATCGACCCTAAGCAGGAAATGCCGGACCTCACCAGCGAGGTGGAGGTGGCCGAGGGCGATGCCTTCGTCCTGCATCCCGGCGAGTTCGTGTTGGGCGCAACGCTGGAGAAGTTCACTTTGCCAGCCAACCTCGCGGGTCGTTTGGAAGGCAAGTCCTCCCTGGGGCGCTTGGGCCTGCTGACGCACTCCACGGCCGGATTCATTGATCCGGGTTTCTCCGGACACATCACGCTCGAGCTGTCTAACACCGCGAACTTGCCCATTACCTTGTGGCCGGGGATGAAGGTGGGCCAGCTGGCTATCTTCCAGATGTCCTCGCCGGCGCAGGCCCCGTATGGCTCCGGCGCACTGGGGTCGAAGTACCAGGGCCAGCGCGGGCCTACACCGTCGAAGTCCTATCTGAACTTCCGTTAAACTTTTCGTTCTCGCCGCGCGCTTCAGGTCAACCGCGCCTAAAATTCCCGGTTATGCGTATGACTGTGATTGGTACCGGCTACCTGGGTGCGACGCACGCCGCCTGCATGGCGGAGCTCGGCCACGAGGTACTCGGTGTAGATGTTGATGAAAGCAAGATTGCAGCTCTCAAGAACGGCCGCGTGCCGTTCTATGAGCCCGGCCTCCCGGAGGTGCTCGAGCGCAACATCGAGTCCGGCCGCCTGGGCTTTTCCACCAGCTATGACGACGCAGCGGAATTCGCCAACCTGCACTTCCTCGGCGTCGGCACCCCGCAGGCACACGGCTCCTATGCGGCGGACCTAACCTACGTGAAGGCCGTCATCACGGAGCTCGTGCCGCGCCTCAAGGGCGAGCACATCATCTTCGGTAAGTCCACCGTCCCCGTGGGCACCGCAGCGGAGCTGCAGCAGATGGCCAATGAGCTTGCCCCGGAAGGCGCCAGCGTGGAGATTGCGTGGAACCCGGAGTTCCTCCGTGAGGGCTACGCCGTCAAGGACACCATCACCCCGGACCGCATCGTCCTTGGCGTTGGCGAGACCGGGCGTGCCGAAGAGCTCGCCCGCGAGGTCTATGCCCAGCCGCTGGCGCAGAACACCCCGTTCATCGTGACCGACCTGCAGACCGCCGAGCTGGTCAAGGTCTCCGCCAACGCTTTCCTGGCCACCAAGATTTCCTTCATCAACGCCGTGTCTGAGATCTGCGAGATTGCAGGGGCGGATGTGGTCAAGCTTGCCGACGCTATCGGCTACGACGAGCGCATCGGCCGCAAATTCCTCGGTGCGGGCCTGGGCTTCGGCGGCGGCTGCCTGCCCAAGGACATCCGCGCCTTCATGGCGCGCGCCGGCGAGCTGGGCGCGGACCAGGCTCTGACCTTCCTCCGCGAGGTCGACGCCATCAACATGCGCCGCCGCGACCGCGTCGTGGACCTAGCCAAGCAGGCTTTCGACGGCTCCCTTTTGGGTCACCGCGTCACCGTGCTGGGCTGCGCTTTCAAGCCCAACTCCGATGACGTCCGCGATTCGCCGGCGCTCTCCGTGGCCGGTTCGCTCTCGCTGGCCGGTGCCGCTGTGACGGTCTATGACCCGCAAGGTATGGAGAACGCTAAGAAGGTGTTCCCGACGTTAAACTACGTGGCGTCGGCAAGCGCGGCACTCAAGGACACCGAACTGGTCATCCTCGCCACCGAGTGGCAGGAATTCCGCGACCTTGACCCGGCGGAGGCCGGTGAGCTCGTGGCCCGCCGCCACATCATCGATGGGCGCAACGTGCTCAGCGTCGATGCTTGGCGCGAGGCTGGCTGGACCGTCGAGGCGCTTGGTCGCGTCCTTCCGGCACAGTAAACGCCGCAATCGCGGTGGTCAGCGGTACCGCAAGTGTCAAGGCCATCGCGCCCAGCAGGGAGCGCAGAACCTCCGTGGCGACGAGGTCACTGGAGAGGATCTGCAGGGCTGGGCGCTGCGCCGCCGTGATGAGCATGAGCAGGGGCAGGGCCGCGCCGGTATAGGTCAGCACGATGGTATACACCATGGAAGCGATATGGTCGCGGCCCACCTTCATGGCTGACATGAAAAGCGCGCCGGGCCCGGCTGCGGGGTCGGCGGCGTGGAGCTCGCGCACGGTGGAGGCCTGCGCCACCGCGATGTCGTTGAGGCTGCCGAGCGCGCCGATGATGAACCCGCACAGCAGCACGCCCACCACGGAAACCCCTGGCATGTAGAGCAGTAACTTGAGGTTATCTTCCGAGCTCGAGCCTGTTAGCGCCGTGCTGCTTATCGACGCCCACCCCAACGCCCCCGACAACGCCAGCGCCACCAATGCTCCTCCCAGGGCGGAGGCGGATTTCCAGTTCACGCCGTGCACGAGAGGAACGGCGAGGAAAAGGATGGCCGCGCAGGTCACGAGCGCTAGTGGCAGCGCCGAATGGCCCTCAATGAGAGAGGGGATGAGGTAGAAGAAGACGATTGCCAAGCTGATTACAAGACCCACCAATGCGCGCAGTCCGTGCCAAGCGGCGAAGCCGACGATGACAAGGGCCGCGATGATAGCCCACAACGCAAGGTTTCCATTGCGCTGAAAATCAGCGAAGGCATAGGTGCCGTCGCTGGAAACTGTCAGAATTACCTCGTCACCGGGGTGGAGGGTCGGGTCACTGGCCACGCCATAGAATACGAGCTGCGTCTTGCGGCCTGCGTCTGCGCCGGAGGTCAGGTCAATGAGGGCGCGGGAGCAGGAGGTGTCGTCGCCCTCGGCGGGGATGAGCGGGGCCTCATCGAAGGCGCGGCCCGTGTGGGGATCGGAGCACAGGTGGTTATCCACGGTCTCGACGGTGCCTTCGACTTGTGGATGATTGAGGGCGTAGGTGGTGGAAAAGTCCGGGCTGGTGTGCTCGGATGGCGGGGTGGTGGGGCGTAGTAGAAACAAACCCGCAAGCGTTATCAGAGCGGTGAGGCTAAGAAAACTGATGAGCCCAGTACGCCACGGATTCAGGTTAGTCATGCCTATCATTGTGAATGAGTTTCATTAAAAAGAAAACTAATGATGACGCGATCAACAAGTTATCCACAGGCTGGCGGCGGCGCCGTTGTGCGGTGCGGGTGGGGCGTTTAGCGTTGCTGGCATGAACCTTGTTGAAGCGCATCTACGCAGCCAGGCGGCAGGCATCGAGCTCGTCGCCGGCGTTGCGGGGCTCAGCTTTGAGCAGCTGCGGGCGTGGGGTCCAGAGTCCGTGGCGCGTTCTCTGCTGGCGCTTTTCGACGTCTACTTTGCCTCCACCTCCTTCACCCGCAAACAAGCGCGTGCCATTGCGGCGGCCCGCGATAATGCGCACGACCTTCCCACGTTGCTGCTCATTGAACGCTTCGCAGGAAGGCTGAAGAAACAGCGTGAGGCGTGGGATCTGCGCATTGAGCTTTGCGGAATTGCTGGCGATGAGAAGGCCGTGGCCCGCTATGCCAGCAAGCGAATTCGCGAGCTCAGCCCGCCGCCCGCGCCGAAGCCTGGCGTGACAATTCGCCGGGGAAAGGAGCTATCCAAGCTCACGCTCACGGCCCCGGCCGCGCTCATCGAGGATTTGCGGCCCAACATCGATGAAGACGATCCGGTCGGCTCGTTTACGGCTGCGTTTCGCGAGGGCCGTCTCGCCCGCCCCGTACCCCAGACCCTCGCCGTCATGGAGCTTCCCGAGTACGCCAAGATCCTGGGCCGCTTGGGCGACCCGTCCACGCCGCGCCCCGACTCCGCCGCGCCCGCGGCGCCGGACCTCGGGGATATCGTGATTCAGTTATCGAACGGCGCCAAGATCACTGGTCAGGAGCTCATCGAGCGCGAGTTCGCTGAAGAAGGCCTCGTGATGCTCGTTGACCGCGTCAAAGGCCCCGTCGAACTCCACCGCACCCAGCGCGTAGCCTCCGAGAAACAGCGCATCATGGCCAGCGGTGAGCAACCCACCTGTGCCTGGGGCCGCTGCCTGTGCGGCGCCGACTATTGCCAGATACACCACATCAAGGAATGGAGACACGGCGGCGAGACGAATCCCGAAAACCTCACTCCGCTGTGCAAGTACCACAACGCCATCAACGGCCTGCCGGGCCGGGGCCGGATCGTGCGCGAAAACGGCAAGATTAAATGGGTACCGGCTGGGCCCCGCGATCCGCGTGAACCGGCCCACCCGCATCGCGCGCCGCGTGCCCAGCGCATCCGCAAGCATGAGACAGCAAGCGCGGGCTATGGACACGCCCCTCCCCGCACCACAGAACCCGTGACGCCGCCGGCACGTTCCGAGCCGGGCAGCCCCGCCCCGCCCGAGCGCTAATGCTTGAGGCAGGGGGCGCGCACGCTTGTGTGCCGAGCGGCGCCTCTTTACGCCTGCCCGATCGTGGGAAGCCTGGCCGTCAGTAGCGTGCAGGGCTACTGGCGGTAGCTCACCAGGAAGTTGCCGAGGCGCTCAATCGCGTTCTCTAACTGCGAGGCCCACGGCAGCGTGACCACGCGGAAGTGATCCGGCGTGGGCCAGTTGAAGCCGGTGCCTTGCACCATGAGGATTTTCTCGGCGCGCAGGATGTCGAGCATGAGCTTCGAGTCATCGTGAATCTCATACACGTCCGGATCCAGACGCGGGAAACAGTACAGCGCGCCCATCGGCTTCGTCACCGACACACCCGGAATCTCATTGAGCTTCTCGTAGGCAATATTGCGCTGCTTGAGCAAGCGACCACCCTCACCGGTGAGCTCATAAATCGACTGCCGCCCACCAAGTGCGACCTGAATCGCGTGCTGCGCCGGTACATTCGGGCACAGGCGCGTGCCCGCCAGCAAATCCAGGCCCTCAATGAAACCGCGGGCATGGGACTTCGGGCCCGTCAGCACCATCCAGCCCGCGCGGTAGCCGGCCACGCGGTAGGCCTTCGACAGGCCATTAAACGTGATCGTCAGCAAGTCCGGCGCCAGGGAGGCAATCGAAATGTGCTTCGCACCGTCATAAAGAATGCGGTCATAAATCTCATCCGCCAGAATCAGCAGATTGTATTCGCGTGCTACCTCAACGATTTTCTGCAGCGTTTCACGCGAGTACACAGCACCCGTCGGGTTATTCGGATTAATGACCACAATTGCCTTGGTCTTCTCCGTTACTTTTGCGCGAATATCCTCAATGGACGGATTCCAATCATCCTCTTCATCGCACAAATAGTGCACGGGCGTGCCACCCGCCAGCGACGTCGCCGCCGTCCACAGGGGGTAGTCAGGGGCGGGGATGAGAACCTCATCGCCGTCGTCAAGCAGCGCCTGCGTGACCATCGAAATCAGTTCGGAGACGCCGTTGCCCAGGTACACGTCATTGACGTCGAAGCTGGGGAAATCCTCCAGCTCATAGCGCGTCACAATCGCGCGACGCGCCGGGATAATTCCCTTCGATGTGGAGTAGCCCTGGGAGGTCGGCAGCGCCGCAATCATGTCGCGCATGATGACGTCCGGCGCATCGAAACCAAACACTGCCGGGTTGCCGGTGTTGAGCTTCAAAATGCTGTGCCCGTCGAGCTCCATGCGCTCGGCCTCCGTGGAAACCTCGCCGCGAATATCGTAGGCAACGCCTTGTAGTTTGGTGGATTGATCAAAAATCCGGTTGTGTGTCATGCCGGATATGTTACTTCTGGTTCCACTGCTCCAGCTTGCGTTTGGCCAGATTCATCGCATCGCCGGTGATTTCGCTTGCTTGGCGACGCCTCTCCGCCCATTGCGCCTGCTCCAACGCCCGCATCTGCGCGCGTTCCTCCGCGCCCGCGGCCTTGAGCTCGCGCATGCGCTGGCGCTCGATCTGGCGCGGCGACGGGCGATGCCAGGATTCCGGGCCCACCTTGGCCACGTACAGCATGATCCACAACGCGGGGATGAGGAAAAGCAGGCCCGTTCCGGTCAGCGCGGCGGTGACGCCGGACATGGCACCGAAAGATGCAATCGAGCCGAACAACAACCCCAGCGTGCCTACCATGGCCGTGGCCAGTCGAGGCTTCTTCGTAGCCTGGTAGGCGCGCTCCATTTCACCTTGGGAGTAGATCTTGAGCTCCGTGCTGGCTTTGGTGGGGATATCCATGAAGACGGCCGCCAGCTCGCGGCGAGTCGTCGCCTCCATTATCGCGTCGGTGCGCTGTTCAAACTCGTCCATCGATAGACGGCCTTCACCCAAGGCCTGGGCGAGGTCGTTGACGGCGTTGGTCCGTTCGGCGTCGGAAAGCCGCATGCTGAAAGGATTAGTCACAATAGCCATCCTAACAGCCTATTTAGCTTGCTCCTTTTCGCGAACGAGGCCGGATAGGAACGGGAAGATTGCGACGGTGAGCGCGCCGCCGGCGATGAAGATCGAGGCCATTTCTGTATCGACGATGCCCGAACCCACCGCAAGCGTCATCACCGCCACGATGATGGGCAGGCCGGTCGCCGCGTAAAGAGCCACCTGGATGCGCTCGCGGGTGGTTTCGACGTCGGAGCCGGTTTGGTGGAGGTTTTCGCGCAGGAACACCGGCAGGCCGCGGGTGACCAAGATGAGCAGCGGAATGCCGAGGACCTTGAGGGGTTCGTTCACGATGACTTTCCAGTCAATCGCCATGCCGGAGACCACGAAGAAGACGGGGATGAGCATGGAATAAAACACCACGTCGAGGCGGTTCTCCAAGCCCTTATGGAACTCATCGGGCACGATGCGGTTCAGGATGATACCCGCCGCGAAGGCACCCAGCACGATATCGAGCTCAAAGACCGCCGTGACCGCCATGAGAATCGCCAGAATCAAAATGATGAGGCGCATGATGGTCTGATTAGTGGAACCCGCACCAGAGATGAAGGCGTCCTTGAACCACGGCATGAGCGTCGTAATGGCAAAGGGCATGATGGCCACGGCCACCGCGATTGCGATGAAGGCGAGAAGAATCAACATCGTTGTCCACGTGGAGCGCGTTCCCAAAAGGAGCGCCATCGCGGTAATCGGCGCGACCTCACCGATGGCGCCGTGGATGACCACGGAATCGCCCACCCGCGTGCCAAGCAGCTTGTCCTGCTTGAGCATCGGCGTAATGGTGCCCAGGGCCGTCGACGTCAAAGCAATTGCCATGACGATGGCGCCGGGAATGTCATCCATGAGGAAGTACGCGCCGACGCCACACACCACCATGCAGATGAGCCACGTGGACAGCCCCGTCGCGGCTTCTTTCGACTTCAAGCTGGCGAGGTCGATTTCAAAGCCCGCAAGCAGGAACAGCGCGCCAACGCCAAGTTCCTTGAGCATCCCGATGCCGGGGTCTTCATGGGCCAGGCCCAACATCGATGGGCCGATGAGCATGCCGAAGAAAATCAACAGCGCCACGGCCGGCATCTTCTTGCCCAGGGCATGAGACACCAACGGCGCCAACAGCGCCACCGCCATAATCCATGCGAAGGACACCAGCGAGTTGGTGTAGTTGGTCTCGCCCGAGGCGAGGACGTAGGTTACGTCAGTTTGCATGGGGTAGAGCGTACCTGTGGGTCATCAGGCACGCCTACCCCGAGCGTTGGTGGTGTGGCCGACGTCGCACTAGTCGCCCTTGCTTGCCGACGCCCCCGGCGCCTTCGGCACTGCTGGATCACTTGGCGCCGCCGGCGCCGCGGGTGCCTGAGGTGTGCTGGGGGCCGCCGGTGCACCAGGGGAGGAAGGAGCGGTTGGGGCGGCCGGTGGCGTCGGTGCGGACGGCGCGGCGGGAGCGCTTGGCGCAGTTGGAGGTTGCGGTGCCGCTGGAGCACTCGGCGTGTTTGGAGCAACCGGCGCCGCGGGTGCTTGGGGTGCGCTTGGCGCGGACGGTGCCTTGGGAGTGCTGGAGGCGGTTGGAGGTTGCGGTGCCGCTGGAGCACTCGGCGCTTTTGGTGCAGACGGAGCTGCGGGAGCGGTGGGGGCTGCGGGTGCCTGAGATGTGCTGGGGGCCGCCGGTGCACTAGGGGCGGATGGAGCCGTTGGGGCAGCCGGTGGTGTCGGTGCGGACGGCGCGGCGGGAGCGCTAGGCGCAGTTGGAGGTTGCGGTGCCGACGGAGCCGCCGGTGCAATCGGAGCGACAGGGGAGGAAGGAACCGTTGGAGCAGTAGGCACGGTTGGCGCGGACGGAGCTTGCGGCGCAGTGGGTGCTGCAGGAGCGCTGGGGGCGGCAGGTGGCGTCGGCGCTGCAGGTGTTTGCGGCGCAGAGGGAGCGCTTGGTGCGGACGGCGCAGCGGTGGGGGCCTGTGGGGAGCTTGTCGGGGCAGATTGTGCAGCGGGTGCTTCCGGGGAAGGCGCGTCGGAATCTTCCACGGGCAGGCGGCGAGGCGTGTCGAGGAAGGCCTTCTCGCGCGGGGCGGGAAGGTCGCCAGAGGGGGCAATGGCTTCGCGCAGCATGAGCGCCACATCGCTGACCTGTGTCTCCGGCGCAATGGACTTCACGCCACCCGTCAGCATGACATTGCAGAACGGGCAGCCCGTCGCGATCTGCTCCGCGCCCGTCGCCACGGCTTGCTCCGAGCGGAACTCGTTGATGCGCTTGCCCAGCTTTTCCTCCATGAACATGCGCGCGCCACCGGCACCGCAGCAGAAGGCTTCATCTCGGTTGTGGTCCATCTCCGCCAGCGATGCACCGGTCGCCTCGACGAGCTCACGCGGCGGGTCGAAGACCTTGTTGTGGCGGCCCAGGAAGCATGGGTCGTGATACGTAACGGGGCGGCGGTTCTCCGGGGAACGCGGCACCGGCACGAGCAGCTTCTCCCGCACCAAACGATTGAGCAGCTGCGTGTGATGCAGCACGTCGAAGTGGCCGTCGAAGTCCGGGTACTCGTTGCGAATCGTATTGAAGCAGTGCGGGCACGTCGTGATGATTTTGCGCTGGCCTTTGGGGACGCCGGCAAAGGCGTCGTTAAGCGTGGCAACATTCTGCTCCGCCATCACCTGGAACAGGAACTCGTTGCCGGCACGCCGCGCCGGGTCACCGGTACAGGTCTCGCCCGTGGCCAGCACACCGAACTTCACGCCCGCAGTGTGGAGCATGTCCACCACCGCGCGCGTCGTGGCGCGGCCCTTGTCGTCGTAGGCACCCGCGCAGCCGACCCAGAACAGGTACTCCAGGTCCGAAAAATTTTCCGCGTCCTCGCCGACAATCGGCACCTCAATGCCATCGGCGCGCGCCTCATCAATCCACGTGCGCCGCTCCGAAGCGTTGCGGCCCCACGGGTTGCCCTTCGTCTCCATGTTCTTAAACAGCCCGGTCAGCTCTGACGGGAAGTCGGACTCCGCCAGAACCTTGAAGCGGCGCAGGTCCGCCACGTGGTCGATGTGCTCGATATCCACCGGGCACTGGTCCACACACGCACCGCAGTTGGTACAGGCCCACAGGACGTCATCATCAATCGTGCCCGCCATCGCCAACACGTTGAGCCCCTCGTGCGGGTTGTAATTATCCAGCGCGCTCTGGCGCAGGTCCATCATGAGCTTCTTCGGGCTCAGCGGTTTGTCGGTGTTCCATGCGGGGCACAGGTCCTGGCAGCGGCCGCATTCGGTGCAGGAGGAGGCGTCGAGAAGCATCTTCCAGCTCCCCGGTTCGAGGTCCTCCAGGTCGGGTGTGGGCACTGAGCCCAGCGCCTTTTCACCCGTGGCGTTGCGCTGGAAGAAGATGTTGAAGAAGGCCATGAAACGGTGCCACATCACGCCCCACTGGAAATAGCGCGCGATGCAGGCGATGAACACCAGGCCCGTCAGCAGCTTCACTAGGGCAAAGAACTGCACCATGCTTGGCGACGCCTGCATAATCCCCGCCACACGCATGGTCAAGAAATCAGCCCACGGTGAGCCTCCGCCATAGGTGGCGATGGCGGAGGCCTTGACGGCGAGCATGCCTAGGCCCTCGAGGAGAACGATGGCCTCCACCAGGCGTGCGGGGAAGACTTGCGAGTTGTAGAAGCGGCTGCCGCGCTCGGTGTGGCCGAGTTTCAGGCGCACGCCAATGAGGAAGCAGATGCCCAGCACGGTGCCGATCGCGAGGACCTCTTCGATGAAGTGGTAGACCGGCCAGTCGCCCAGCCACGGCCAGCCTTTATCGGGCGCGAAGGTTTGGATATAGGCCTCGAACCAGACGATGGCGCCGAAGAGGAAGCCCACCATGACGAGCCAGTGCGCGGCATTGACCAGCGGCCGGCCCTTGAAGTGGGTATGGCCGAAGACTTCGATGAGCACGCGGCCGAGGCGCGCCATGGGGCGGTCGGTGCGGTTCAGCTGCGTGGGACCGCCGGAACGGATAAACCGAAACAGTGCCGTCAGGCGGTAGATGAAGTACAGCCACACCGGGATCGATGCGGCGATGGCAACCCAGCCGAACATGCGCGCTCCTTTAATTGCTGCTGTGCGTGCCTCCTACCTTAAATCCTTAGCCCCGAAATCAGTGAGTCAGGATTCAGCTAGTCCTCGCGGAACTGGGACTGGTGGAGGCGCCAGTAGGCGCCGTGGGCGTCGAGAAGCTCGGCGTGGGTGCCTTGTTCGACGATGCGGCCTTCTTCCATGACGATGATGAGGTCGGCGTCGCGAATTGTGGACAGGCGGTGCGCGATGATGAAGGACGTGCGGTCCGCGCGCAGCGCATTCATGGCCTGCTGAACGAGCACCTCGGTGCGGGTATCCACGGAAGAGGTGGCCTCATCGAGGATGAGCAGCGCCGGCTGCGCCAGGAAAGCGCGCGCGATGGTGATGAGCTGGCGCTCGCCAGCGGAAATCGCGCCGCCATCCTGGTCAATCTTGGTGTCATAGCCGTCGGGGAGGGAATGGACGAAGCGGTCCACGTAGGTGGCCTTCGCGGCGGCGATGACCTCCTCGTCGGTGGCATCGAGGCGGCCGTAGCGGATGTTGTCCATGATGGTGCCCTCAAAGACGACGGCGTCCTGCAGCACCATACCTACCTGGGAGCGCAGCTCGTGGCGCGAGATCTGCGCGGTGTCCACGCCGTCGAGGCGGATGGTGCCGGAATCGATGTCGTAGAAACGCATGATGAGGTTGACCAGCGTGGTCTTGCCAGCGCCCGTGGGGCCGACGATGGCCGCGGTTTGGCCCGGCTCCACGCGCAGGTTGAGGTCCTGGATGAGCGGCTTGTCGGGGTCATAAGAGAAGTTGACGTCGTCGAACTCCACGAGCCCTTTCGCGCGCCCACCCAAGCGGGAGGTGGGCTCTTCGGCCGGCTCTTCCTCGGCGTCGAGGAACTCGAAGACGCGCTCGGCCGACGCCACGCCTGATTGCACCTGCTGCATCATTCCGCCGAGCTGGCCCAGCGGCTGGTTGAATTCGCGGGAGTACTGGATGAAGGCCTGGGCACCACCCAGCGTGAGGTTGCCGGAGGCCACCTTGAGCGCGCCGAGCACCGCGATGACCACGTAGGACAGGTAGGAGATGAACTGCATGATCGGCATCATCATGCCCGCCAGGAACTGCGCCAGCGAGGCGGAGCGGAACAGCTCCTCGTTGCGCTTATCAAAATCCTCCGTCATGGAGTCGATGCGCCCGAAGACGGTGGCCAGGTCGTGGCCGGAGAAGGCTTCCTCGACCTGCCCGTTGAGGTCACCGGTGGCCTTCCACTGCGCCTTGAACTGCTTTTGCGCGCGCGAGCCGACGACCCCGATGACCACACCGGTCAGCGGCAGCGCCAGCAATGCCACGAGGGCCAGCTGCCAGGACACGGTGAACATCATGACCGTGATGCCGACGACCATGAGCAGGTTATAAAACAGCTGCGAAATGGCCTGCTGCAGGGCTGTTTGGACGTTGTCGGCATCGTTGGTGGTGCGCGACAGAAGGTCGCCGCGCGACTGCGTATCGAAGTAGTTCAGCGGCAGCCGATTGATCTTCGCCTCGATGCGTTCACGCAGATCGAAGACGACCTTCATCACCAGCGAGTTCAGAAGGTAGCCCTGCCACCACTGGAAGAGCGAAGACACGAGATACATCGCAATCACGATGCCGATGATCGTGCCCAGCTTGGAAAAATCAATGCCGAAGCCGGGGTTCAAGTCCATGGCGGAGGCCATGTCCGCGAACTTGTCCTGCCCGCCCGCGCGCAGAGCGGCGATGGCCTGCTCCTTGGTCATACCGGCGGGCAGGTGGCGGGAAATGACGCCGGCAAAAATAACGTCGGTGGCCATGCCCATGACCTTCGGCGCGGCGACAGCGAGGAACACGCAGATGATATTCATCGCGGCAATTGCCCAGAGCTGCGCCTTGAACGGCGCGAGCAGACCAAAAAGACGCTTGGCGGAGGGCCAGAAGTTCTTGGCTTTGCGCGGGGCGTTCTCGCCGGTCTTCTCCTCGAGCTCGGCGGTGGTGTCCTCATTCAAAGTAGCGTTATCCTGCTCAGTCATTTAGGCCACCTCCGAGGTCTTCTGGGATTCCACAATCTCGCGGTACGTCTCGGAGGACTCGAGCAACTCCTCGTGCGTGCCGCGGGCCACGACGCGCCCGGCGTCCATGACCAGGATCTGATCCGCGTCCACAATCGAGCTCACGCGCTGCGCCACGATGATGGTCGTCGCCTCCGCGGTGTATTCCCGCATGGCGTCGCGTACCGCGGCATCCGTGAGGACATCGAGCGCGGAGAAGGAATCATCAAAGAGGTACACCAGCGGTCGCGCCACCAGCATGCGCGCGATGGACAGACGCTGGCGCTGGCCACCGGAGACGTTGGTGCCGCCCTGGGAGATGTGCATGTCGAGGTCCTCAACGAAGTCAGCTTGCGCCACGCGCAGCGCCGCCCACAATTCCTCATCGCTGGCCTCCGGCGCACCCAGGCGCAGGTTGGAGGCCACGGAACCGCTAAACAGGTACGGTTTCTGCGGCACGAGGCCCACTCGCTTGACGACGTCCCCTCGTGCCATATCGGCGATATCGGTGCCGTCGAGAAGCACGCGGCCCTTCGTTGGGAGGTAGAGGCGCGGGATGAGGGACAGCGCGGTGGTTTTGCCGGAACCGGTCGCGCCGATGAGAGCGGTTGTGGTGCCGGGGGTGGCGGTGAAGGAGACGTCGTGAAGCACGGGCGCTTCCGCGCCGGCGTACTGGAAGGTGACGTTGTCGAACTCGACCACGCCCTCGGAGCGCTCCGGGGTGAGCGGGGTAGCGGGCTCGACGATGGAGGGATCGTGCTCGAGGACGTCGGTGATGCGGCGCGCGCAAATGACGGCGCGGGGCAGCATCATGGCCATGAAGGTGCCCATCATGACGGCCGCGAGGATCTGCAGCAGGTACTGCAGGAAGGCGGTCAGGGAGCCGACTTCCACGAGGCCATCGTCGACGCGGTGGCCGCCGAACCACAGGACCGCGCCCGTGGCTACGTTCAGGATGACGGTGATGATGGGGAACATGAGGATGAACAGCTGGCCGACCTTCAGGGAGAGGTTGGTGATGTCACGGTTGGCGGTGCGGAAGCGCTCGGACTCGTGTTCCTCGCGGGTGAAGGCGCGGACGACGCGGATGCCGGCGATTTGCTCGCGCAGGGTGCCGTTCATGACGTCGAGCTTGCCCTGCCAGGCGCGGAAGAGCGGCATGAGGCGGACGATGATGACGGAAATGGCAGCGAGCAGCACGATGACGGACACCGCGACGAGCCAGGACATGCCGGCGTCTTCGCGAATGGCCATGATGATGCCGCCGATGGACATGATCGGTGCGGCAACCATGAAGTTGAGCATCATCATGTAGACCATCTGGATCTGTTGGACATCGTTGGTGCCGCGGGTGATGAGGGTGGCGGTGCCGAAGTTGCTCATGTCTTCGGCGGAGTAGCGGGTGACGCGGCGGAAGACTTCGGAGCGCAGGTCGCGGCCGAGGCCCATGGCGGTGCGGGATCCAAACCAGATAGCGGCGATGGCGGCGCTGACCTGGATGAAGGCCACGATGAGCATGATGCCGCCGGTGTGCCAGATGTAGTCGATGTCTACTTGGGCAACGCCCTTGTCGATGATCTTCGCGTTGAGCGAAGGGAGGTAAAGCGTTGCTGCGGTGGACAGTGCTTGGAGAAGCAGCACCGCGATGACGTAGCCGGTATACGGCTTCGAGCGGGATATGAGGATACGTAGGAGTTCCATAGACCAACGTTTCGTGTGAGCGGCCTGGAAGGCCAAAGGTCAATGACCGCGCAAGTCTATCCGTTTCCCTGCGCGAGCGTCTAGCTTGCGCGTCTAGCGAGTGCGGTGGTGCAAGGACTGGCAGCAGGCTTCCCCATTTCCCTGCGCGAGCGTTGAGCTCGCGCGTTTAGCTCGCGCGCGTTAGAAGCAGACCGGTGCGCGCTGCGCGCGGGCCGTGACGGCGGCCCAGTCCTCAACGTCGTCGGTGGGGCCGCACAGGCCCTCCCACGTGGTGATGGCCACGCCGCGGGCCATGAGTTCCAAAAGAACAAGGTGGCGGTCGCCGGAGGCGGAGAGCTGGTTGAGATCCGAGTGGTTGATGTCCGCGTCCGGGCCATAGCCCACGCGGACGTTGCCGATGAGCCGCAGGCGCGGCGTTGTCCCCTTCGGGCAGGGGGCGGCAGCGGATTCCGCGCCGGAGAGCCCGGCGAAGCGGCGCAGCAAACCGAAGGGCGCGGGGCGCTCGCAGTAGAGGTCCACGCACAGCCCGGCCCTGATGAGCCGTTCGGCGGTGGAGAGCGCGGCGGGGCTGTCCCCGACAATTGCGACACGCTGCATGAGAACCTCTTCAGTTCGGTAGAGATAGACTGTCTAGTCTGTAAATCTAGTCCGCTCGGTTCATTCTGGCTAATTTTTATTCTCCCTACTACCCAAGCTCACAGCCCTCGCACCCCACTGTGGGGCTGCGCACACGCCCGCCTCCCTTTAATGTGAGGTGTCATGACCGAACCGATTAACCTGCTGGACCGCAGCGACTACCGCGACCCCAGCATTAGCCCCGAAGGCACCCGCGACACCGCGCCGCTCGAGCCTGCCGTGGCCCAGCGCAACCAGGAACTCGTCGACGAGTGGGCCGACAAGCTTTATGACGCCTCTGCCGAGACCATCACCGAATGGGCCGCCGAGCACGCGCCCGGCCGCCTCGCCGTCACGATGTCCATGGAAAACACCGTGCTGGCCGAGCTCGCGCACCGCGCCCACTTAGACGCCGACCTACTCTTTATCGATACCGGCTGGCACTTTCCGGAGACGTTGGGGGTGGCGGGGGACGTCGCCAAGCGCTATGCGGACCTGCCGCTGGTGACCGTGCGCCCGCTGCTGAGCCCCGAGGAGCAGGACAAGATTTACGGCCCGCGCCTGTATGCGCGCGACGTTGCGGCCTATAACCGCATGCGCAAGGTGGAGCCGCTCAACATGGCCATGGACCCCTATGTTGGGTGGGTTACCGGCCTGCGCCGCGCCGATTCCGAGCACCGCGCCACCGCGCCGGCGCTGAGCCTGGACAGCACGGGCCGGCTGAAGATTTCCCCGATTATTACCTGGGACCTCGATGACACTGACGCTTATATCAAGGAACACGACCTCATCATCCATCCCCTCACCCTCCAGGGCTACCGCTCCATCGGCTGCGCGCCGTTGACCTTCCCGGTAGGCGAGGGCGAGGACGCGCGCTCCGGGCGCGTTTTCGCTGACGGCAAGACAGAATGCGGGTTGCACGAATAATGACTCTTTCACCACACCTTAAAGACTTAGAGAACGAATCCCTCCACATCCTGCGCGAAGTCGCCGGGCAATTCGACAAGGTAGGCCTGCTCTTTTCCGGCGGCAAGGACTCCGTCGTCGTCTTCGAGCTCGCCCGCCGCGCCTTTGCGCCGGCCACCGTGCCTTTCGAGCTCATCCACGTCGATACCGGCCACAACTTCCCGGAGGTCATCGACTTCCGCGATCAGCTCGTCGCGGAGACCGGCGCGCGCCTGCACGTCGCCCACGTCCAGGACTGGATCGATCGCGGTGACCTCCAGGAGCGCCCCGATGGCACCCGTAACCCGCTGCAGTCCGTGCCGCTGGTGGAGACAATCGCCGAGCGCGGCTACGACGCCGTCCTGGGTGGTGCCCGCCGCGACGAGGAACGCGCCCGCGCCAAGGAGCGCATCTTCTCCATCCGCGATTCCTTCGGCGGCTGGGACCCGCGCCGCCAGCGCCCGGAGCTGTGGGACCTCTACAACGGCGGCAAGATGGCCGGCGAAAACGTCCGCGTCTTCCCCATCTCCAACTGGACCGAGTCCGATATTTGGGAGTACATCGGCGCGCGCAACCTGCAGCTTCCCTCCATCTACTACTCGCACCAGCGCGAGGTGTTCAACCGCAACGGCATGTGGCTGACCCCTGGCGAGTGGGGCGGCCCGCGCGAGGACGAGCCGCTGGAGACCCGCACCGTGCGCTACCGCACCGTGGGGGATATGTCCTGCACCGGTGCCGTGGAATCCACCGCCGCCTCGCCCGATGAGGTGCTCGCGGAAATCTCCATTTCCACCCTGTCCGAGCGCGGTGCCACCCGCGCCGATGACAAACTGTCCGAGTCCGCCATGGAGGACCGCAAGAAGGAAGGCTACTTCTGATGACGACTACCCTCGCACCGAATGTCGGCGCGCTCAAGCAGCGCGATACCCTGCGCCTGTGCACCGCCGGTTCCGTCGATGACGGCAAGTCCACCTTCGTGGGCCGCCTGCTCTATGACACCAAGTCCGTGCTGGCGGACCAGGTGGAGTCCATGGAGCGTTCTTCTGCTGACCGCGGCTTCGACGGCATGGACCTCTCGCTGCTTGTCGACGGCCTCCGTGCCGAGCGCGAGCAGGGCATCACCATCGACGTGGCCTACCGCTACTTCGCCACGGACAAGCGCACCTTCATCCTCGCTGATACCCCGGGCCACGTGCAGTACACGCGCAACACGGTCACCGGCATGTCCACCTCCCAGGTGGTGGTGCTGCTTGTCGACGCCCGCAATGGCGTCGTCGAACAAACCCGCCGCCACCTCAACGTGGCAGCACTCTTGGGCGTGCGCCACGTGATCCTCGGCGTGAACAAAATCGACCTGGTGGACTATGACGAGGCCACCTTCCGCGCAATTGAGGCGGAGTTCAACGAGGTCGCCGCGCGTTTGGGTATCACCGATTCGGTGGCCATCCCGATCTCGGCGTTGAAGGGCGATAACGTGGTGGAACGCTCTGCCACCATGGACTGGTACGAGGGCCCGACGGTCCTCGAAACGCTGGAGACCGTCCCCGTGGCCACCGGCCGCGCCGATGATCTGGACCTGCGTTTCCCGATCCAGTACGTCATCCGCGAGCACGCCTCCGACTACCGCGGCTATGCCGGCCGCGTGAAGGCCGGGCACGTGGCGGTGGGGGATGAGGTGACCCTGCCGGGTGGGCGAACCTCGACGGTTACCGCGATCGATACCACCGACGGCCCGCTTGGCTCGGATGAGGCGGCGCGCGCCGGGGATTCCGTGGTCCTGCGGCTGGCCGATGACATCGACTTGGCCCGCGGCGACCTCATCGCCGGTTCGCAGCGCCCGGAGGAGGTGCGCGAATTCGCCGCCACCGCGGTGGTCCTCACGGACAAGGAGCTGCGCGCGGGCCAGATGGTGAAGCTGCGTTATGGTGCCGCATTGGTCAAGGCGCGCGTGGCATCGGTGGAGCGCATCCTCGACCTTGATGGCGTGGCGGATGTTGAGGCACCGGAATCAGCAGCCCTCAATGACATTGCGTTCATCACCGTCCAGACACAGGCGGAGCTTCCCGTGGAGGATTATGCCGCCCGCGGCGCGGTGGGCAACTTCCTGCTCATCGATCAGTCCAGCGGCAACACGTTGGCAGCAGGATTTGTGGGCCAGCGCCTGCGTTAATCCCCCCCTGACCCGCGGCTAGATGGCCGCGGGTTTCGGCGTTTTAAACGTTCTTCTCAGCTTGCTTGCGGCCCAAGGTCTTGCGCAGGGACCAGATGAACTCCGCAATCATCAGGTAGACCGGAGTACCGCCGGCGACCATGAAGAAGAAGGCGCCGGCGGAGCAGGCCTCGTCGACGTAGTCATCAGCGCCGTAGAGGAGCTCGACGCCGCTGGCGTTTCCGACCTCCGCGAGGGCACCGAGGCCGCGAATGGTGGAGATGATCCACATGAAGGCCAGCAGACCCCACACGATGCACCACTGGATCGACTGGGCACGCTGGCGGGAGGGCTCCACGGCGAAGGAGAAGTTGCTCAGGTCGACGTTGAAGTTGGAGGAAGCCTGGGCGGTCGAAGGCTGGGGCATGAGCTGCACACCGGAGCCAGACGTGGCGATCTCGCGGATGCGGGCGACGTCCACCTCGGGGCCAAAGGGATCCGCGATAGCTCGGTCATACTGCTCGCGGCGGTCCTGGCGGGAGAAGATGCTGTGGGCGGTGGAGAGTTCGTCGTAAAGCGCGGCGTTGGACGGGTCAGTCGCGGAGAGGCGGCGCTCGATATCCGAGGTCAGGGTCGCGGAATCAGCGGAAGGGTCAAGGTTGAGGGAGTTATAGAGGTTGTAGTGTGCCACGAGGCGAAAAGTCCTTTCGAGGGGTTAGCAGGGATCGCTGAAATCTGCATTGTTATTGAGCGAACGGGCGTTGCCACCGTATCGCGCCTTGAGCTTACAGACCTCATCCACGCTGTGGCCGGCGTCGTAGTAGGCCGCATAGACCTGCTTGCCTTCGTGTTCCGAACGCAGCGAGCTGCATGCTGTTCCCGGCATGATCTTGACCCCGGCGTAGTGGGCCTCCACGCGGTTGATTTCGGATTGCGGGGACTCGCCATAAGGGACGAGGAGGGAGTCCACGATGAGGATATAGCGGCCATCGCAGGTCTCTTGCGCTTGTGTGCTCTCAGCGCTGTCCTCAGTGCTCTGCTCGCAGAGGGGGATGTCATCCGTGATTTGCTTCGGGACATTGTCGGCACTGAGGCGGTTGGAATCCCAGCATTTGATCGTCGTTGAGTCAACGAGGCCGTCGTTTTTATAGGAAACCCATTCTCCGCCGCCCCAGGAATAGAGATAAAAAGAGGAGCTGTTTTCTGAGGCGAGGTAGAGCCAGTCGTCATTGCAAAACAGCGTCATCGGGCGGGGAATATCGTTCCTGGTCTTTTCAGCTGCTGTACCGCACCTGTCTGCCTTCTGAGGTGTGGCTTTAGACGTCACGGGTTTCGCAGTGCTCGTCTTAACGCTGGTAGTGCGGGTTTCACTGCTTGTTGTGGTGGCCTCAGCATTTGTTGTGCTGGTGCTCGGGGCCACCTGCGTAAAGAGGGCCTCCTGCTCTGTGGTTTCAGAAGAGGAGCGCGACATTAACAGCCACGTGACACCAGCAATGATCGCAAGGAGTACGACGACGGCGATGATCACAATGCTTCCCGAGCGTGCAGGACGTTCCGGGCCCTCGTTGCTTGGCGGGGCCCAGGGGTTGCTATTAGTCACGCAGGAAGCTCCTGAAAACGGGGGCGGCAGACAGCAGCTTCCACAGGAAGCCGTGTCACACTATAGCCGCATTTACCCTCACAATAAGGGGTTTAATTCGGTGGGACATCACCGCTCATGACTGTTTTCTGCTGGTCTTCGTCCCAGCGGAATCCGGCATGCGTTTCGCCGGTGCGCCCGGCGGTGGTCTCGCCCTCACGCGCCCAGTGGTAGGTCACGGCGATCACAGTGTCACTCACTCGCTCGACGGTGGGGAAGAAACCATAAGGCTCGAAGGTGGCGGTGCCAAGGTATTCGCCTTTGTGGAAGAGCATGATGTGGTGCGGTGAGGAGGCCGTGGCACCCTCGATGGTGATAATTTGCCAGCTCAAAGCCGCGCAAGGGTCGAAACCGGCGGAAGAGGAAAGCTGCCAGCCGTAGTCATTCCACGGCGCGATGCTGCCAATGCCTGATTGATAGGCCTCGTCGGCGTCAATATCCTCGCAGGACTCCGACTTGTCCGCGCTCTGGGTAGGGGAAGGTGCCTCGTTGCTCGTCGGCTCAGGGCTTATCTCCTCTTCCGTGGTGCTTTCGGCGGCAACGCTCGCCGAGCTGTTGTGGACCGCACTGAACATAGGGGTCTCTGCCTCGTCCTGATGGCTTTGCGCACAAGCAGCGAGTGGGAGGCAGATGAGGATAGCGCCCACAAAGGCAGGCCTGAGCATTATTTTTCCTTCCATAAAAAGTGCGCCTCGTGTGAGGCGCACGATTAGTTTTATTTTAGCGAGGAGGAACGTCACCGCTCATGACGACTTTGTTCTGGGCGGCGTCCCAGCGGAAGTTTGCTTCCGTGGTGCCCGTCGGAGCGGCATTGGCGTCGCCTTCTTGCGGCCAGTGGTAGGTCACGGAAATCTCACTGCCATTGACTTGCTCGACGCTGGGGAAGAAGGCGTAGGGCTCGGCGGTGGCGGTGCCGATGTACTCGCCGTAGTGGAAGAGCATGATGTGGTGCGGTGAGGAGGCAGTTGCGCCTTCGACGGAAATGGTCTGCCAACTCAGCTCCGCGCACGGATCGAAGTGGGCGGAATCAACCAGTGCCCATTCATGTCCATTCCACTGGGGAACCTGGGCGATGTTGTCGGCGAATGCGGCGTGGGCATTGCCAGCCTCGCAGACTTCGGCGACGGGGCTAGCCTGAACCTCTTCTGGGCTGCTGCATGCAATGAGGGGGAAGCAAAGTAGTGCGGCTCCGGCGAAAACTCGTGGTGTGAACATTGTGTTCTCCTTTCTGAGGTCTCGGTGTGGTTCCAGACCCTACAAAGGCCGCAGAGACCCCGGCCAGAGTTACGGAGAGCATTCCTCGGGTCAGCGGGTAGTCTCTCAGGCATGGAGAATCTGTCTGGTCGTACACTGTTCGTCGCCGCCGTGGATGCCGAAGCCACGCATGTTCCTGAGGGAGCGCCGCTGCTCATCACGGGTATTGGTACGGTTCCCGCCGCCATCGAGCTGACAACGGTGCTGGCGTCGGCAGAGGTGTTGCCGGAGCGTGTCATCAACATCGGTACTGCGGGCGCGCTTCGCGACGATCTCTCAGGCGTCTTCGAGATCTCCCACGTACGCAAGCACGACTTTCACCTGGAGGTGCTCAGCGATGTCTCCCGCTATCTGCTCCCGGAGGTCATCGAGCTAGAGACTTCCGGTAAGCTGCCGACCGCCACGCTTGCCACGGGTGACGCCTTTATTTCGGATACCCCGACCCGCACGCGCCTTGCCCAGGATTCTGCGCTGTGCGATATGGAGGGCTACGCCATCGCTGCGGTGTGCCGAAAGTTTGGTGTGCCGTGCACGCTTCTCAAGCAGGTTTCGGACACCGCTAACGAAGAATCCTATGGCTCGTGGGCCTCGGTGCTCGACCGCGCGGCGGAGGAGTTGGCCGCCGCCTTCGGCACGGTGTCCGCGGATTAGACCCCACATACGGAAAGTGCCCTAGTTGCCAAAACCATCGCTCCCGCCGCGGGTGGTGGGGGAGAAGTTTGGCAACTAGGGCAGTTGCACGGCCAGGGCTAGAGCCATGCACCGGTTGTGTGGCTAGCGGGCGCCGCTGGCCTCTAGGTTCTCGTAGAGCTCCATGACGTCCTCATGGCCCTCCGCCGTGGAAATCTTAATGTTTTTAGCTTCGATTTCGCCGGCACGCAGGCTGGCCATCTCCTGGTGGTAGCGGAAGACCACGGCAATGGTGGCAGCCACCGGCACAGCCAGGAAGGCGCCGATGATGCCGGCCAAGGCGGAGCCGACCGTGACGGAGAGCAGCACCATTGCCGCGTGCAGGCCCATGGCCTTGGATTGCAGCATCGGCTGGAGGACGTTGCCCTCCACCTGCTGGACGATGATGATGAGAGCCAAGGCGAGCAAGGCCTTCGTCAGCCCATCGGAGACCAGCGCGATGATGACGGCCAAAGCGCCCGCAGTGACAGCGCCAATGACCGGGATGAAGCTGGCGAAGAACGTAACTACGCCGATGACAAGGGCCAGCGGTACCTGGAGAACCCAGAGGCCGAGGCCGATGAGGATGCCGTCGACGGCCGCGACGGCTGCTTGCGCCTGAATGAAGCCAGATAACGTGTTCCACACGCGAGTCAGCAGCTCGGTGGCGTGCCAGCCGGCGGAGTAGCCGGTGTAGGTGCGCAGCCACGGCAGGAATTTATCGCCGTCCTTGAGGATGAAGAAGGCTACGAAGAGCATGATGGCGAGCGCCATGGCGATGGAGCTGGCCATCGATACACCGGAAATCACCCCGGTGGCGATGTTGGAAGCTTGGCCCTTGATGAAGGTGATGGCATCATCGAGGACTTCCTGGACCTTCGCCGCATCAATCTCAAAGGGCAGATCCTTGGCCATATCGACGAGCTTGTTTAAGCCGCCTTCGGCCTGGCTGACCAGGGAGGCACCTTGGGAGGACACCACCGGGGCCATCGCCGCGAACACGCCGCCGATGATGGCTAAGAATCCCAACAGCGTGGTGATGGAGGCCAGCGCGCGGGGGAACTTGTGCGCGCGCAACCAGTTGGTCACGGGGAAAAGCACCGTGCACACCAGGATGGCCAGGATGACCGGCAACAGGCCAACCCAGATGAACTTCAACAGGTAGCCGGCCAGGCCGACGCCCGCGACCACGATGATGAAAATCAAGCACACCTTGGCCAAGGAGATGGCATCGCGCCCGAGGACGCGAGACTTGTCATCGGTCTTCGACACCGGGAGGGTAGCTTCTTCATTAATGGGCTCCGCGGCGGCAGAAGCCGCCGCGCCAGAGGCCGTGGAGGACGTGCCCGAGCGGGCACCGTCATCATTGTTGTTTGTCATGCGCTCCATCTTCTCATATGAGCGCAGAAAACGAACTATGCGCGGATGCTGCTTACCTGGCGGATGATGCCGAAGCGGTGCATCGTCACCGAGACCGCCTGCTCGAGGAGGAAGGGAAGGAGCTCGCGGCGGCCGTCGGCCAGCACCGGCTGGTCTAGGACCACGGAGTTGGATTCCACCGCGGCCTCATAAACACCCGGCTCGACAGAACCCACGGTTCGAATGCGCGCGGACTCCAAGCCGGAAACCTCGCGGGCGAAGGCGCTTGCCTCCACGGCATCGACGTCAAAGCCCAGCTCGCGCAGCTCCGCGGCCTTTACCGGGGCGGCGCTGAAGCGCACGGGGGAGCCGGTGCGGGTGGCGGCGAGGGCGAGGCGGGAGACGTCGCGAAGCGCGGCATCAGTGCCAATGCGCACCTGGAGCGGGGTGAGCACCGGGCGGTAGCGGAAGACGTTGGCCTCGCAGACCAGGCCGGCGCGGTCGTGCTTGCGGCCGAATTCCTGCTGCCAAGCCAGCTCATCGAGCTCCGCCGCGCGCCACAGCCAGGCGGTGTCCTCCTCCGAGAGCTCCAGATTTCCAAAGGCACGCAGCTGGGCTGCCACCGGCTGCGAGATGTCCACGTCGAAGGGGCGCAGCGGACCCTCGGACCAGGTGCCGAACTGGGTCACGTAGTTCGGGCCGCCTGCCTTGGCGCCCGGGCCCATGACGGACTTCTTCCAGCCGCCGAAGGACTGGCGCTGCACAATCGCGCCCGTGATGCCGCGGTTGACGTAGGCGTTGCCCACCTCGACGCGCTCGAGCCAGTAATCGATTTCGTCGTTATCCAGCGTGTGGATGCCGCCGGTCAGGCCGTAGCCGGTGGAGTTCTGCCACTCGATGGCCTCATCCAGGGTCTCCGCATGCATGATGCCAAGCACCGGGCCGAAGCACTCGTTGACGTGGAACCAGGAACCTGGGCGCACGTTATCGCGGATACCCGGCGACCACAGGGTGCCCTCCTCGTTGAGCTTCTCCGGCTTCACCAGCCACTTTTCACCCGGCTCCAGCTGGGTCAGGCCGCGCAGCAGCTTCTCGCCCGGGGCCTCGGCTAGGCCATTCATCGTCGTGGTGATGTCGTAGCCGGGGCCGGTGATGAGGGTCTTGACGGCGTCGACAAGCTGCGAGCGCAGGCGCTGCGACTCGCCAGCCGCGCCGACGAAGATGACCAGGGAGGATGCGGAGCACTTCTGGCCGGAGTGGCCGAAGGCGGAGAGGTAGAGGTCCTGGATAGCCAGGTCCGGGTCCGCGGACGGGGTGATGATGAGCGCGTTCTTGCCGGAGGTCTCCGCCATGATGTTGAGCTCTGGCTTCCAGGAACGGAAGAGCTTGCCGGTATCGGAAGCGCCGGTGAGGATGACGGCGTCGACATCGTCGTGGGAGATGAGCGCGCGGCCGGCGTCACCCTCATCGGTGAAGACGAGCTGGACCAGATCCGGGTCGAGGCCCTGTGCCTCCAGACCGGCGCGGAAGGCCTCCACGACGAGCTTCGCGCAGTGCACGACCTGCGGCGCTGGCTTGATGATGACGGCGGAACCCGCAGCGAGGGCTGCCGCGATGCCGCCGGTGGGGATGGCCACCGGGAAGTTCCACGGCGGGGTCACCACGGTCACGCGGTGGGGCGTGAACTCGGCGGCGTAGCTCTCCAGCAAGCGCGCGGACTGCGCGTAGTAGGTGCAGAAGTCGATGGCCTCGGAGATTTCCGGGTCGGTCTGCGTGACAGTCTTGTTGGCCTCGTAGGCGGCCACGGAGATGAACTCGCCGCGGTGGTTGGCCAGCTCATCGGCCACGGCTTCGAGGGCGCGGGCGCGGTCCTCGGCAGGGCGCGCGCCCCACTCGGCGCCGAGCTCGGCGGCGCGGGCCACGTGCTTGTCGACGACCCCCGCATCCGTCACCTCCTCCACCCCGTGCTCACCCGGGTCGGTGGCCAGGGCCTTAAGCGCCCACTCGCGGTTGGCTTCCAGGGCCGGGTCGGTGTCTGGCTCGTTGGCGAAGCGCCCTGTGCGCGGTGCCTGGCGGCCGGCAGCCTGCTCGGCCTCCTCCAGGCGGTTTTGGGTGCGGCGCGGGCCGGCGAAGGTATCCCAGCGCTGCTCGACGGCCTCGCGGAAGACCTGCTCCTGGTCCTTAAGCGCCTGCTCCTCCGGGGCGAAGAGGGCGTAAAGGAAGTTCTGTGGTGCGGAGTTTTCCTCCAAGCGGCGCACCAGGTAGGAGACCGCGACATCGAAGTCCTCCATGTGCACCACTGGGGTGTAGAGGATCTGGCGGCCCTCGAAGGCATCGCGGACCGCGGCCTGCTGGGCCGGGGACATGCCCTGGAGCATTTCGGAATCCATCATGCGCATGACACCGCGCTTGGTGCCCAGCTTGTAGGCAAAAGCCGCGGTGTAGAGGTTGTGGGTGGCCACGCCGATGCGCACGCAGTCGGCGAACTCGGGGCGCAGAATGTAGTCGAGTAGGCGGTAGTAGTTGGCGTCCACCTCTTCCTTCGTGGCGTAGGGAGCAGACGGCCAGCCGTGGATTTCTCCCTGCACGTGCTCCATAGAAAGGTTGGCGCCCTTGACGATGCGAATCTTGATGTGCGCACCGCCTTCAGCCACGCGATTCTTGGCGAACTCCGCGAGGTGGGCCAAGGCGTCGAAGGTATCGGGCAGGTAAGCCTGCAGCACGATGCCGGCTTCCAAGTGCATGAACTCCGGCTCGCTGAGGAGCTCAGTAAACAGGCGCACGGTGAGGTGGAGGTCGTGGTACTCCTCCATATCCAGGTTGATGAAGACCTTGTCCGGGCGCTTGACCGCGGCTTCATACAGCGGGCGCAGGCGCTCCTTGAGGCGAACCAGCGAGCCCTCGATGTCCCACGGGTTGAGCTGGGCCACCATGGAGGAAGCCTTGACAGACACGTAGGTCACGCGCGGGTTCTGGATGAGCTTCAAGGTGCGGTCAGCGCGGGAGCGGGCTTCCTTATCACCGAGCACGGCCTCACCGAGGAGGTTCAGGTTGAGCTGCTCGCCGGATTCTGCGGCCTTGTCCAAGGTCTTGTTGAGGGCTTCGCCCTCGGCATCGAGCACCAGGTGGCCCACCATCTGGCGCATGCGCATGCGGGCCAGTGGCATGACCAGGTTCGGCAGGATAGGCCCGAAGAAACCGCCCAGGCCCACCAGCGATCCGTTGATGAGGCCGAGGAAGGAAGCGTCATAGGTGGTGGTGACGGACTTCAGCGCGTGGGCGGCTACCTTGTCATCTTCGGGGCGCATGACGCGGTCCACGAAGTCCATGGTGAAAGCCACTCCATCCGGGTTGCGCAATAAGTCAGCGAGCTGTTCTGTGGCCGGGTCCTGCTCGTCGGCGGTGGAGGCGAGCCAGGAGTGGGCTTGGGCCGCGGCGGCGTCGATCAGCGCGGCGTCGATGTCGGTGGATTCGGGCACGGGGGTGTGAGCGTTTGTCATTGGGATTCCTTCTGTGTTGGTGGTGGGTAGGTCAGGTGGCTAAGCCGGGTGGACCGGCGGTCGGTCGCCAGCACGACGGGTGCGCAGCACAGGAGAAATCATCGAATCCGTGTCCCTTTTCTCAATGGGTACTTCAGGCGCGACGGCGAGGGCCTGAATGATGTGTCGCGTCGAATGTGCGGACAGTATATGAAATCCTTATCACTCATTCCAGCGTGGGGGCAGTTAGGTCACGTTCGGCTAGCCCCGTTTCCTGAGAGCTGTGATTTGCATGACATTTCCGCTTGGCATAGCCCTGTTGAGCTGGGGAAATGGAGGGGCGAAAAAGAAAGTTGAGTCGGGCGGGAACAACTTTGGCGTTGGTGCCGTTGCGTAGGTTGAGTGACCAGCACTCAGGTTTGGATGACTTTGGGTGTCGCTTCTGTTAGAGTCGCTGACTGGACGCGGCAGAAGTTGAGTCGCGCATTATCAACTTAAGAAAAACCCCAACAAGCAAGGAGAAAAGATCATGGGACGCGCAGTAGGAATTGACCTCGGTACCACCAACTCGGTCGTATCCGTACTGGAAGGTGGCGAGGCCACCGTTATCGCTAACTCCGAGGGTTCCCGCACCACCCCGTCTGTCGTGGCTTTCGCTAAGAACGGCGAAATCCTCGTCGGTCAGTCCGCGAAGAACCAGGCGGTCACCAACGTCGACCGCACCATCCGCTCCGTCAAGCGCCACATCGGCACCGACTGGACCATCGATATCGATGACAAGAAGTACACCCCGCAGGAGATTTCGGCCCGCACGCTCATGAAGCTGAAGCGCGACGCCGAGGCTTACCTGGGTGAGGACGTTACCGACGCCGTTATTACCGTCCCGGCTTACTTCGAGGACTCCCAGCGTCAGGCCACCAAGGAGGCCGGCCAGATTGCAGGCCTCAACGTCCTGCGTATCGTGAACGAGCCGACTGCCGCTGCACTGGCCTACGGCTTGGAGAAGGGCGAGCAGGAGCAGACCATCCTGGTCTTCGACCTCGGTGGCGGTACCTTCGACGTCTCCCTGCTGGAGATTGGTGATGGCGTGGTTGAGGTTATGGCCACCGCTGGTGATAACGCACTGGGTGGCGATGACTGGGATCAGCGCATTGTCGACTGGCTCGTGGATAAGTTCAAGGCTTCCCAGGGCGTCGACCTGACCAAGGATAAGCGCGCTGTCCAGCGCCTGCGTGAGGCTGCTGAGAAGGCCAAGATTGAGCTGTCCTCCTCCCAGTCCGCCAACATCAACCTGCCGTACATCACGGTGGACTCCGAGAAGAACCCGCTCTTCCTGGACGAGACCCTGTCCCGCACCGAGTTCCAGAAGATTACCCAGGACCTGCTGGACCGCACCAAGACCCCGTTCAACCAGGTCATCAAGGATGCTGGCCTGTCCCTGTCCGAGGTTGACCACGTGGTCCTCGTCGGCGGCTCCACCCGTATGCCGGCCGTGTCCGACCTGGTCAAGGAAATGACCGGCAAGGACCCGAACAAGGGCGTGAACCCGGACGAGGTTGTGGCAGTCGGCGCTGCTCTGCAGGCTGGCGTGCTGCGCGGTGAGGTTAAGGACGTGCTGCTTCTCGACGTCACCCCGCTCTCCCTCGGCATCGAGACCAAGGGTGGCGTGATGACCAAGCTCATCGAGCGCAACACCACCATCCCGACCAAGAAGTCCGAAACCTTCACCACGGCTGATGACAACCAGCCTTCCGTGCAGATTCAGGTCTACCAGGGCGAGCGCGAGATGGCTTCCGCCAACAAGCTGCTCGGCTCCTTCGAGCTCGGCGGCATTGCCCCGGCACCGCGTGGCGTGCCGCAGATCGAGGTCACCTTCGACATCGACGCCAACGGCATCGTCTCCGTCTCCGCTAAGGACAAGGCCACCGGCAAGGAGAACACCATCAAGATTCAGGATGGTTCCGGCCTGTCCCAGGAAGAGATCGACCGCATGGTCAAGGACGCCGAGGCACACGCCGAGGAAGACAAGAAGCGCCGCGAGGAGCAGGAGACCCGCAACCAGGCCGAGTCCACCTCCTACCAGACCCGCAAGTTCATGGATGAGAACTCCGACAAGCTGCCGGAGGACTTGAAGAACCGCGTGACCGAGGCTGCCGATGCCGTCGATGAGGCGCTGAAGGGCGATGACATCGAGGCGATTAAGTCGGCCGTCGAGAAGCTCGGCACCGAGTCCCAGGAGCTGGGCAAGGCCCTGTACGAGGCACAGGCTGCTGAGGCGGGCGCCGAGGGTGCCGCTGCTGGCGACGCCGCTGGTGACCCGAACGTCGTCGACGCCGAGGTTGTCGACGAGGACGACGAGAACAAGGAGAAGTAAACCATGACCTCCCCTCAGGACCCGGGCAACCCGGCCAACACCGACCCTGATGCAACCTCCGCTGAGGCTGCGGAGGCTGCCGCCGCTGAGGCTGCTTCTGCCGACGGCGTCGTGGATGACGCCACCGCGGGCACCGCTGAGGCAGAGGCTGCGGTTGAGGATGCCGCTCGCGACATCGCTGATGAGAACGCCAGTGCTGAGAACTCCCTGGAGGCTCAGCTGGCTGAGCGCACCGAGGACCTGCAGCGTCTCAACGCGGAGTACACCAATTACCGCCGTCGCACCGAGCGTGACCGTCAGGCCGTGATCGAGACCACCAAGGCCAAGGTCCTGGCAGATTTCCTGCCTATCCTTGATGACCTGGAGCTCGCGCGCCAGCACGGTGACCTCAACGAGGGGCCGCTCAAGGCCATCGCAGACAAGCTCACGGGCGTGCTGACTAATAACCAGCTGGCCCCGTTCGGCGCCGAGGGCGACGCCTTCGACCCCGAGGTGCACGAAGCAGTCCAGGACCTCTCGACTGGTGACGAGCAGGTCGTCGGCACGGTCCTGCGCCGTGGCTACACGGTGGGCGAGCGCGTCGTGCGCACCGCCATGGTGATTATCGCCGACCCCGCCGAGTCAGCCGATACCGCTGACAGTCCGGATAGCTCGGATAGCGCAGAATAGGTATCGCAGGTGGCGTCAGGGTTCAGTGTTCCTTGGCGCCACGCTTCTTTTCATTACTTAATTAGCATTTTTACTTAGCAAAAAATCTTAAACCCTAACCATTTATCGACTCTCCTGAAAGGAGGAGATGCCCAGTGAACGCTAAGCCAGAATGGGCAGACAAGGATTATTACGCGGATCTGGGGGTCTCCTCGTCCGCAACCGCCGAAGAGATTAAGCAGGCTTATCGCAAGCTGGCCCGCAAGAACCACCCCGACGCCAACCCGGATAACCCCGCGGCGGCGGAAAAATTCAAGCAGGTGGCGGAGGCCTATGATGTGCTCTCTGATAAAGCTACCCGCAAGGACTATGACCAGTTCAAGGCCATGATGCGCGGTGGCGGCTTTGGACGGAGAGGAGGCGCCGGGTTTCCCGGCGGGTTTCGATCCACGCACATGGGTGGACCGGGTGCGCAAGAATTCGACCTCTCCGACATCTTCGGAGGATCCGCTCGAGGAGCGTCTCAAGGCGGCGGTCTTGGGGATATCTTCGGTGGCGTTTTCAACCGCGGCGGTGGTGCTGGCCACACAGCTCGGCCGTCGCGGGGGGCCGACGTCGAAACGCAAATAACCCTCGACTTCCGCGAGGCAGCGAAGGGAACGACCATTCCTTTGCAGCTCAGTGGCGAAGCTCCCTGCACTACGTGCCACGGCTCCGGCTCGAAGAGCGGGAAGCTGACGACGTGCTCGACGTGCGATGGCACCGGGTTCACCTCTGAGCAGCGCGGTACCTTCGGTTTCTCGGCGCCGTGCACGGACTGCGATGGCACCGGCCAGCGCGCCGAGGATCCGTGCCCGGATTGCTCTGGGTCCGGAACGGTGCACCGCACCCGCTCCATCACGGTGCGTATCCCCGCTGGAGTGATCGATGGTCAGAAGGTGCGCCTTGCCGGGCAAGGCGAAGCCGGCCCGAACGGCACGCCGTCCGGTGACCTCTTCGTGGCGGTCACGGTAAAGCCCGACAAGGTATTCACCCGGGAAGGCGATGATCTGCACGTGACCGTCCCGGTCTCCTTCGCGGAGCTGGCCTTAGGGGACACCATTACGGTGCCGACCCTCGATTCGCCCGTGCGCGTGAAGGTACCGGCGGGCACCCCCGATGGCCGCACGTTGCGCGTGAAGGGCCGCGGTGTGGCCAAGCGCGGCGGCAAGGCCGGTGACCTCATGGTGACCGTGCAAGTTACGGTGCCCTCTACGCTGGATGCGGCGGCCTCCTCGGCGCTGCGCAGTTACGCCCAGGCGGAGAAGGACTCCGGCTTTGATCCGCGTGCCGGCTGGGCCGGTAACACGGTAGCGCGCTAAAGGAGGTGTGAGATGAGCAAGGACAGAACAAACCGAAGTGATGCGGCGCAGCCCAAGGCGATGTATGTCATCTCCGTGGCCGCGGAACTGTCCGGCATGCATGCTCAAACTCTGCGCACGTATGACCGGATGGGGCTGGTTTCCCCAGCCCGCACCTCCGGGGGTGGGCGCCGTTATTCGGAGAGCGATATTGAGCTCTTGCGCAAGATTCAGACGCTCTCGCAGGACGATGGCGTGAACCTGGCTGGCATTAAGTCCATCATCGAGCTGACTGCGGAGCGCGACCGCCTCGCCGCCGAGCGCGATGAATTGCAGGCAGAAGTTGAGCGCCTGCGCAGCCAGGCCCGCCCTTCCCGCGGCGAGCTGGTCCACGTACCGCGCTCGACCTCCGTGGTGATGTGGACACCTCGCCGCAACCGGCGCCGCGACAGCTAGGCGCTTTCCCCCCTCCTCTATGGAGGGGGGTTCTGCTGTTTTGGCCATCTACAGCCTGCTTGGCTGAAGTCTTCATGCTCTTTGCTTAACAAGTGTCATTGTTGCCAAAGTTCGTGCTCAAAATTGCTCTGGACCGTGAAACTTTGGCAACGAGGGCAGTTAGGGCAGTAGGTTCGGGAGCCTTTGGGTAACAACCCCAAAAGCTTTCTTCTTTGAAAACGTGAGTTTGGCAAAACTGATCGCTACACTCGCATTCAATGTTGTGTTGCCCATCACTTTCCTGAAGATTTGTGTGGGCGGCCGCCGTGAGGAAACTGAACCCACTAGAAAGGCAGTAGGCACATGACTCTGTATGCAAACCCCGGAACCCCTGATGCCATCGTCAACTTCCGTGAGCGCTACGACAACTACATCGGCGGCGAGTGGGTTCCGCCGGTTGATGGCGAATACATGGACAACATCACCCCGGTGACCGGTGAGGTCTTCTGCCAGGTGGCCCGCGGCAAGGAAGCCGACATCAATCTGGCCATCGACGCTGCTGAGAAAGCCTTCGAGACCTTCGGCAAGACCACCCCGGCCGAGCGTGCGCTCCTGCTGCATCGCATCGCGGACCGCATTGAGGAGAACCTGGAAAAGATCGCCGTCGCGGAAACCTGGGAGAACGGCAAGGCCGTACGCGAGACCCTCGCCGCTGATATCCCGCTGGCCGTAGATCACTTCCGCTATTTCGCCGGCGCCATCCGCGCCCAGGAGGGCCGCCTTTCCCAGATTGACCAGGACACCGTGGCTTATCACTTCCATGAGCCGCTGGGAGTGGTGGGCCAGATCATTCCGTGGAACTTCCCGCTATTGATGGCGTCGTGGAAGATTGCGCCGGCGCTGGCCGCCGGCAACACCATCGTGATGAAGCCGGCCGAGCAGACCCCGGCATCGATCCTGCTGCTCATTGAGATCATCGAGGACCTCCTTCCCAAGGGCGTGCTCAACATCGTCAACGGTGTTGGTGAGGAAGCGGGCGTGGCGTTGTCTGCCTCGGATCGCATCGCCAAGATTGCCTTCACTGGCTCCACCCCGGTGGGCAAGATCATCAACAAGGCCGCTGCGGACAAGGTCATTCCTGTCACGCTGGAGCTCGGTGGCAAGTCGCCGTCCATCTTCTTCGCGGACATCATGGACAAGGACGATGCCTACCTGGAGAAGTGCGTCGAAGGCTTCGTTATGTTCGCGCTCAACCAGGGTGAGGTCTGCACCTGCCCGTCGCGCGCGCTCATCCATGAGGACATTGCGGACAAGTTCCTGGAGCTGGCCGTGGAGCGCGTGAAGAAGATCAAGATCGGCCACCCGCTCGATACCGAAACGATGATGGGCGCGCAGGCTTCCCAGGAGCAGATGGACAAGATCGCCGAATACCTTGAGATCGGCCCGAAGGAAGGTGCGGAGACCCTCATCGGTGGCCACGTGAACAAGGTGGAGGGCCTGGAGAACGGCTACTACATTGAACCGACCGTCTTCCGCGGCACCAATGACATGCGTATCTTCCGCGAGGAAATCTTCGGCCCAGTACTCTCCGTGGCTACGTTCAAGGACTTCGAGGAAGCCATCCAGATTGCTAATGACACCAACTTCGGCCTGGGCGCTGGCGTGTGGTCGCGCCACCAGAACACCTGCTACCGCGCCGGGCGCGAAATCCAGGCCGGCCGCGTGTGGGTCAACCACTACCACGTGTACCCCGCTCACAGCGCCTTCGGTGGTTACAAGGAGTCCGGCATTGGCCGCGAGAACCACCTCATGATGCTCACTCACTACCAGGAGACGAAGAACATGCTGGTGTCCTACTCTGAGGAGCAGGCTGGTCTGTTCTAATACCTGCTGGCTATGACCCCCAGACCCCGCAGAAATGCGGGGTCTTTCCAATAGGAGCCATGATCCCCCGGCAGGCCGCTCGTGCCGGGCACGGCCGTTGCGCCGAAGGTCGGGGAAGAGGGATCGGGGCCGTGGATTCCGCCGTGCGGGCCGGTGGCAATCGCGATGGGGTCCTCGGTATTCCGCGCACTCCACACTCGGCCGTGCAGCTGCGAGGCGCTAGCCACGGAAGCGCCCGGGCTGCCGATGAGCACGATGTCATCCGCAACATAGTCCTGCTGTGCTGCCTTGCCCACCACCACGGAGCCATAGGAGTAACCCAGAAGGATGTGCTGCGCGTGAGGAAAGCGCTGCCGCAAAGCGCGCTGGAAGCGGCCCAGCTCAGTAGCACCGCGGCGCGCTGGGTCCTCGTGTGCAGCGCGGGGCAGCGAGGTCGGGGCGGCATATCCAATCCACGCCACCGTGGGGCCATTGGTGGCGCGCGCGATGGCGCGGGCGCGCTCCACGGCGGTGGGCCAGCTCGCTGCATCAGAAGAACCTACTCCGCCCACAAACGTGCTCACCTGCGCGGCCTGAGTGCCGATACCTTCGGGGTCCACGAGCGCCACCAATCGCCCGGGGCTGGCCTCCAGCACGGTGATATCCGGGTTGGCCGCGGCGAGGGAGCGAACTTCCTCGCTAGCCATGGTCAGTTGGATCTGGTGCAGCTCAGTGAGAGACAGGTCGCTGAAATCCTCCAAGCGGCTCGGCGGCTGTGCCATCTCTGGAGTGCACAAGGCGTTTAGTTGGCGGGCGCAGGCCCAATCGAGGACGTCGGCCAACGCATCTAATTGCCCAAGCGCCACGCTGGTGGGCTCAGCAAATGCAGGGGTCGCAGCGAGCTGCAGGGCGCGTGCGCGCAGCTGTTCAATCCTCTCCTGCAGCGGCGCATAGAGGCTCAGGATCCGCGCGGCCAGGCGCATCTGCTGCGCGGGTTCTAACAGCGTGTCGGTGGCGCGCTGCAATGCCCGCCGCGCAGCATCGGAGGCTGTACCGGAAAGCGCTAGGCCTGACCAATGATGGCGCGAGTCAGCGATATAAAGCTCAAGCTCAGAAGCGGAACCTTTCATCCGTTCGGCCTCCGCGCGCAGTTCTGCCGCCGCACTCATTTGCTTCCTGCCAGACGTGTGGAAAGCTCGGAATCAAGATCCTGGGTCACACCCACGAAGCTCTCAAGCTCTTCTAAACGCGCCCGCCGAGACTGTTCGCTGGCGCTCCGCGCATCCTCCCACCGCGCGCCGAGGAGAGCTAGCGCGTGGGCCGTGCGAGGAGGCTCTAGCAAGGAAGGAGAGGCGGTGGGGGAGGCATGGCCGAAGAGGTCGCGGATCTGCTCGCGAGCAGCACTGTCAATGTCAAGGTGGTTCATAGCATCGAGAGTGCGCCAACTGTCCTATCGCCGTAAAGAGCGGCAACCGTGAATCCACGGAATCTGTGGATAACTAGTCCGGGCTCGTCTACCGTGGGCCGCATGAAGGTAGCAGCAGTTCAATTGACCAGTACCGGAAACGTCGAGGAGAACCTCGCCGTTGCACTCGACAAGATCCGGGAAGCCGCAGACAACGGCGCGCAGCTCATCGTCCTGCCGGAAGCTACCACCCAGAGCTTCGATTCCGGGCGCCTCGATACACACGCAGAAGGTCTCGACGGCCCCACTGCCACCGCCGTGCGCGCGCTGGCAGAAGAACTCGGCGTGTACGTGGTGCTGGGAATGTTCGCCCCAGCAGATACCGTTCAGCGTGGAGAGAAGACCATCAACCGCGTGGCCAACGTTGCGCTCATCGCCGGGCCTGGTGTTCTCGGCGGCTACGAAAAAATCCACACCTACGACGCTTTCAAGTACAAGGAATCCGATACTGTCCGCCCGGGTGAGTCACTCGTTGCCTTCGATGCCGGTGACCTCACCGTGGGTGTCGCCACCTGCTACGACATCCGCTTCCCTGAGCAATTCAAGGTGCTTGCCCGCCAGGGCGCTCACCTCATTGTCGTGCCCACCAGCTGGGCCGATGGCCCGGGCAAGCTGGAGCAGTGGCGCCTGCTGAGCGCTGCGCGCGCGCTTGATTCCACGAGCTATATTCTGGCCGCAGGCCAGGCACGCCCCGGCGGCGAGGCTAAAGCAGGGGAGGCCTCCGGGCCCACGGGCATCGGGCACTCCGTCCTCGTGGCTCCGGATGGCACGCGCCTGGCCGAAGCTGGTTATGAGCCGGAAATCCTCTACGGAGAGGTGGACCCAGGCACCGTGGCGAAGGTCCGTGAATCCCTCCCCGTTCTGGACGCCTAAGCTCCGCTTGTACGTCTAAGCGCTTATAGCGCTTAGACCCATTGGGACTTCTTCCACGCCGCCCAGGCTTCCCAGTCATCGCCCCAGCCGTCGAGTTCGGCGGCGGAGGCCGCCCACTCGTGGCCACGCTGCCAGCTATCCGTGGTGATAGCTTCCTCCGCGACGCCACCTGCGAGCAAGGCCGCGCGCGCTAGTTCCACGCGGTCGGCCGGACCGATGAGTACAAAGCGGCGGTCCGTCCCTTCAGCGAGCACCGGTTCCATCGGCTCCTTGGCCACCACGGGCTTAAACCCGTGGGCAGCCGGCTGCGCACCCAGCAGCCAAGGGTCCTGGCCCTCCCTCACGATGTGGTGCAGCTTCAGCTTCGGAAGCAAAGCCTGCAGGTTGGCCTGAAATTCCGTGTCATAGTGCTCGCCCGGCGAAGGGGCTACGGCATAGACCTGGAGACCAGAGGGGAGGGTGTTCTCCAGGGCGTCGAGAAGCAGCGCCCGGGCGCCCGCCCACCCGGTGCCGAAGGAGATCAGTGTGGTCTCGGAATCGAGCTGTGGCGGCTCACCGGCGGGCATGCCCAGCGTCCACCAATCTCCCGGCTGCGCCTTGGCCAGCATGGAGGAGGCCTCACCGGCCAGCGCGAGGTGGAAAATGAGTTGCCCGGAATCATCAGCAGGCGCAGCCGGCGTCAGCGGACGCCAGGTTCCCGGCGTGAGCTGCGAAGTCACCGGCACGTGCTGACCCGCGCGATAGTCCAGCGCCGTACCGGATTCCAGCCGGACCACAGCGGTGTTCCGGTTGGGCTTCTCCACCGCCACCACCTGGGCGCTGTGAGCCGGGGGAAGACCGGCGATATCCGCCTCCTCGGCGGCGCTGCGCATGATGGAACACACGTGGGAAATAGTGCGCGTGGCGACATCGTACTGATACTGGGTGAGTCCTAGCACCTCCAACCCGTGCACCAGCGATGCCTCAAATTTCGGATAGATCTCGGGAGGGAAACCGTGGCGGCGATGATCACGTCCCATCTGGGCTAGGCGCTTGGCGACGTCCCCCCGAACCTCACCGTCCTCCACATTTTCCAGCACCCACGCGAGTGCCGGGGCCATGGAGGGGTGCGTGTCTTTCATCGACAGAGCAAAGACTTGGCGGGATTCGGCCACGGTGGCGAAAAAGTGCCCGTGTACTGCGTCGCGATAGTCTTCCGCGTGCTTGCGTAGGTGCTCACCCAGTTCCCTCATGCTCGCCCATCCTAGCGCCTGGGGGTAGTGCCACATCACCCTCGGGTTATATGCCAGGGGTGGCAAAGTGGGGAGGGAGTTGTAGTGTAATCTACGGTTCATTTCCCGAAAGTGGGTGAGTCTCGTCTCAAGGATGCCGCGATGCGCGGCATGGAAGGAAGATCTCGCATGGAAGATTTCTCTGCGTACACAATCATGACCGACGTGGGCTGGATTTCCTTGCTCATGGTTATCGGCAACGTTTTGCGCCACCAGATCAAGTTCGTATTCCAGGACTTGCTGCTGCCCGCCCCCATCACCGCCGGTCTGCTCGGCTTGCTCTTGGGGCCCAATGTCTTGGGGTGGATCGGTTTTTCCGACAACCTCGGCGATTACACCTCGCTGCTCATCGCCGTGGTCTTCGCCTCCATGGCCTTCTCCATGGAGATGGGCGGCAACATGGGCAAGGGCGCTCGCAACATGTGGGGCTATTCCACCATGATGTTTACCGGCCAGTGGGGCTTGTTCATCATCCTTGGACTCTTGCTGTTTAAGCCCACTTTTGACACGCCTGACTGGTTCGGCATGATGCTGCCCGTCGGCTTTACCGGTGGTTTCGGTACCGCCGCGGCCGTCGGCGGTGCCTTGGAGGGCGTGGGCGCTGAGGCGGCCTCCTCGCTGGGCTTTACCTCCGCTACCGTGGGCACCTTGGCCGCCATCGTCGGCGGCATCATTGCGGGTAACTGGGGCATCCGCAAGGGCAAGGTTTCGCACGTTCCGAAGCAGCTCCCAGAGGAGCTGCGCCGCGGCTACATCTCGCGCCTGGAGGATCGCCCCTCGCTGGGCCGCGCGACGACGAACCCCTCCGCCATCGAGCCCATCACCCTCCACGTTGGCTTCATCGCCCTGACCGTGATGACCGCCTACGGCATTAACAAGGGCATCGCCTCCATCTGGGAGAACGTCTCCATCCCGCTGTTCGCCATGTCCATGGTCGTGGGCCTGCTCTTCCGTGCCGTGATGAACATGGTGGGTGCTAAGGACTACCTGGATAAGGACACGGTCAGCTCGGTCTCCGGTGCGGCGACTGACTACCTCATTGCCTTTGGCGTGGCGGCCATCGTGCCGGCAGCCGTCGCAGCCTACTGGCAGGCTCTGCTGCTGCTCTTCGTTCTGGGCACCATCTACTGCATCTTCTTCCTGATGTGGTTCCCCGCCGAGTTCTTCGGTGAGCGCTGGATTGAGCGCGGCATCTTCGGTTGGGGCTGGGCCACGGCCACCGTGGCTACCGGCATTGCGATCCTCAAGATCGTGGACCCCAAGCTCAAGTCCGGCACGCTGTCGGAGTACGGCATGGCCTACATCGGCTTCGGTCCCTTCGAGATTTCCTGGACCATCATCGCGCCGCTGTCCGTTATGTACGGCTTCACCGCTGGCTTTGGCTGGATCTCCCTGGGCATCGCGGTGGTCATCTACCTCGTGTTCAAATTCACCGGAATGATGCCGCCGCGCGGCACCATCTTCAAGGAAGGCATTGGGCACGTCGGCTCATCGAAGTAGACGCTGACCATCTCTTGCGCAACCTCCAGGCAGTGTGGCCTGGGGGTTTTCTTCATTCTCGGCGTGATGCGCATTACGGGGACAGTGTTCACTGATTACATTGCTGTTTAGCGGAGAATGGGGATAAAATTCAGGAAGTTGTTAGCGTGGTGCTCTCTCATTCTTTCTTTTTCTTCCACTAGGAGAGCGCAAACTTAGGAAGCTGTATGCATTTTCTTTATGAAGACTCACCTCGTGAGGTTGTACTCGAGTCTGCGCTTCATATCGGAGCTGCGGAGGGAGATGAGGCCATCTCCGTCGAATCCGTGGCCAAGCTGGCGGAGCTTAGTGCTGCTCAGGTGCTTGCGGAGTTTCCTGACCGCGAGGCCATCGTGCGGGCGATCCCCGAATATGTGACTGACCGCAAGGTCAAGTTTCTTGAGGAAACGCTCGATGCGGCCCCAGGCTACGCCGATCTTTTTACCAAACTGACAACTTTTACTGAGGCCTATTACGAGTATGCCGAGCGTGAGCCGGAGCTGTTCCGCTACCTCTTTGAAAAGAAGGCCTATGTCTTCGAGGACGAATGGCAGGCTCTCTTACAGGGTAATTTGTCCTATAACCGGACCTTGGACCTGATCTATGAAACCATCGCGCTCATCGCGACGGAGGAAAAAATCCAGGTTGGAAGCGATGTGTGTTTTGAATCGGTGGCAAAGCTCAGCGTTGCTACCTTGGCCACTGTTCATGGCATGGCGCATCTCAGTGTTCTCGGCGTACTGCGGCACCAACACTCGGTGGTGCGGCGCTTCAATCTCCGCGAGGTATGCAAGGCGCTCATCGGAACCCTGTTTAAGGCTGCGGAATCTTTGGAGATGCCGGATCTGCGCAGCCCGATGCAGGAGTATCGCGAACTGCTCGCTGGGTTTGTTCCGGACCGTGACATCTCCCTGGATATCTCCGCGATTGAGGACCTGCAGGAGCTTTCCGCAGAGCGCGCACGCATGGCCGTGATGGAACGTGCCATCCAGCTGGCTGCACGCGAGGGCCTGCAGTCCGTAACCATTGAGAACGTGGCCGAGTATTTCGACGTCTCCGATGTCTTCATTGCCTCGCTGGTGGACAATGACTTCGTGCTGCGTGAATCCGTGGAGCAGGAAACCGACTGTGAGCTTGAAGCCCGCAGCCTCTACCTCTTGGAGCAGCTGCCGGAGGATGCATCGGCCGTCGACAAGCTCCTGTGCGTAGCGGTGGCCTATTTTGACTACGCGGTGACGTACCCCGAACGCTATAGTGCCTGCATCGCCGCTGCCTCTGGGTCCGTGGTGCCGCTGAGTGCGGATGGCGAGGAACAGACCAAGATGGGTGTGTCCTTCGCGTTGTTGATGCGTTTTGCCCGCGAAGCGCTGCGGGAGGCCGGGTACGAACCGGAGGATCGCCTGGTTTATGTCAAGAACTTCACCCTATGGGCCGGTGCTGACGGCATGTGCCACCTGGCTTCTATGGGTGAGTTCCGTGGTATCGACCTCGAGGAAAAGTGGTCCATCTATTACCTCGTGACGGGCGTGGTCCTAGCAACCTTTGCCTACGATCTTCCCGGCAAGCATCCGCAGACTGTTTAGCCCGTTTAATCGTAGATAAACTAGATAAACACCGGCTCTTCCGTTCTGCTGAATCCAGCAGGCGGAGGGGCCGGTTTTCTTGTGTCCACGGCGTGACACAATCAGCGGAAAAGGGAAACTTGAGTGTATATCGATCAACCTGGCGTAGACGCGGAAATTTAAAAAAGTTCTAGTTGAGTGGAATAGACTCAAGTTCTGTAGCGTTATAGACAGTGAAGCTTCCTTCCCTGCTGTAGCCGCAGGGAGGTTTGGATAAACAGTAGAAACGGAGAAACACAATAATGAGTTCTTTTAACCCCACCACTAAAACCCAGGAGGCCCTGCAGCAAGCACTGCAGACGGCTTCCGCCAACGGTAACCCGGACATCCGCCCGGCGCACCTCTTAGCAGCCATCCTCGAGCAGAAGGATGGCATTGCCGCCCCGGTGCTCAAGGCCACCGGTGTGGATCCGGAGACGGTGCTCAAGGAGGCGCGCCAGCTTATCGACGCCCTCCCGAAGGCCGAGGGCGCCAACATGGCGAACCCGAACTTTAACCGCGACGCCCTCAACGTCCTCACCCGCGCCCAAGAGCTGGCCGGTGAGCTCGGTGATGAGTACGTCTCCACCGAGGTGCTGCTCGCCGCTATTGCGGGCTCCAAGTCGGATGCCGCCGAGCTGCTGACCTCCCGGGGGGCCACCTATGACGCGCTCAAGGGCGCTTTCCCTTCCGTGCGCGGCGCGGCCAAGGTGACCTCGGAGAATCCCGAGGAACAGTTCCAGGCTTTGGAGAAGTACGCCACGGACCTCACCGCTCGCGCCCGCGAGGGCAAGATTGACCCGGTCATCGGCCGTGATCAGGAGATCCGCCGCGTGGTCCAGGTTCTTAGCCGCCGCACGAAGAATAACCCGGTGCTCATCGGTGAGCCCGGCGTGGGTAAGACCGCCATCGTGGAGGGCCTGGCCCGCCGCATCGTGGCCGGTGACGTACCGGAATCCCTCAAGGGCAAGACGCTGCTGAGTCTGGATCTCGGCTCCATGGTCGCCGGCGCGAAGTATCGCGGCGAGTTCGAGGAGCGCCTCAAGGCCGTCCTCGATGAGATTAAGGCTTCCGATGGGCAGATCATCACCTTCATCGATGAGCTGCACACCATCGTCGGCGCCGGTGCCACCGGTGAGGGCTCTATGGATGCCGGCAACATGATTAAGCCCATGCTGGCCCGCGGTGAACTCCGCCTGGTGGGTGCCACCACCCTCGATGAGTACCGCAAGTACATCGAGAAGGATGCCGCTCTGGAGCGCCGCTTCCAGCAGGTCTACGCCGCCGAGCCTTCCGTGGAGGACACCATCGGTATCCTTCGCGGCCTCAAGGAGCGCTACGAGGTGCACCATGGCGTGCGCATTCAGGACTCAGCCCTGGTCTCTGCCGCGGAGCTCTCGCACCGCTACATCACCAACCGCTTCCTGCCGGACAAGGCCATCGACTTGGTCGATGAGGCCGGCTCTCGCCTGCGCATGGAGATTGACTCCTCCCCGCAGGAGATCGATGAGCTGGAGCGCATCGTGCGCCGCCTCGAGATTGAGGAGCTGGCTCTCAAGAAGGAATCGGATGCCGCCTCGAAGGACCGCCTGACTGCCCTTCAGCAGGAGCTGGCGGATGAGCGTGAGAAGCTCGGTGAGCTCAAGGCCCGCTGGGCCAATGAGAAAAAGGCCATCGATGATGTGCAGACCATCAAGGAACAGCTGGAGGATCTGCGCCGTCAGGCAGAGATTGCGGAGCGCGATGGTGACCTAGCACTGGCCTCCGAGATCAACTACGGCAAGATCCCGCCGCTGGAGAAGGACCTGGCTGCCGCCGAGGAGAAGGCCGCGCAGCAGCACAACACCATGCTCAGCGAGGAAGTCACCCCGGACACCATCGCGGAGGTCGTCTCCGCCTGGACCGGCATCCCGGCCGGCAAGATGCTGCAGGGAGAGACCGAGAAGCTGCTCAACATGGAGTCCGTGCTGGGGCAGCGCGTGGTGGGCCAGAAGGAGGCCGTCACCGCGGTCTCCGATGCCGTGCGCCGCGCCCGCGCCGGTGTGGCTGACCCGAACCGTCCGACCGGTTCCTTCCTCTTCCTGGGGCCGACGGGCGTGGGCAAGACGGAGCTGGCGAAGGCTCTGGCGGACTTCCTCTTTGACGATGAATCCGCGATGGTTCGCATCGACATGTCCGAGTTCGGTGAGAAACACTCCGTCGCCCGCCTTGTCGGTGCCCCTCCGGGATACGTGGGCTACGATGCCGGCGGCCAGCTCACCGAAGCTGTGCGTCGCCGCCCGTACACGCTGGTGCTTTTCGACGAAGTTGAGAAGGCCCACCCGGATGTCTTCGACGTGCTCCTGCAGGTCCTCGATGAAGGCCGCCTGACCGATGGCCAGGGCCGCACCGTGGACTTCCGCAACACCGTCATCATCCTGACCTCGAACCTGGGTGCCGGCGGCACCAAGGAAGAGGTCATGGAGGCAGTCAAGCGCAGCTTCAAGCCGGAGTTCATCAACCGTCTCGATGATGTCGTGATGTTTGAGCCGCTGACCTCGGATCTGCTCTCGGGCATCGTGGATATCCAGCTCAAGGGCTTGGCCGAGCGCCTGTCCGGCCGCCGCCTGACGCTGCAGGTCTCCGACGCCGCCAAGCTGTGGCTGGCCGAGCGCGGCTACGACCCGGCCTACGGCGCCCGCCCGTTGCGCCGCCTGATCCAGCAGGCCATCGGTGACCAGCTAGCCAAGAAGCTGCTGGCCGGTGACATCGTGGACGGCGATACCGTGCACGTTGACGTCGCCGACGGTGGCGCGCACCTCGAGCTAGCTGCCCGCACCGCCTAAACCGCCGACTAACCGGTGAGCACGATTAGTACTTACCGCGCTCACCGCGCTCACCGGTCGCCACCAACCGCTCATGCCCCTATGATCTGGGGGCATGAGCATTTTGATCTCCCCTCACGAGTTGAGTGAGAAGATTTACCGCGGTGACAAGACGACCATCCTCGCTTCCCTCTGGGCTCCAGGGGAAGGCGAGGCCTTCAATCTCTTTTCTTCCCTTCACATTCCAACCGCCCAGTACGCGGACGCCGCGTCAGCCTTCGTGGGCCTGCCCGGCTCCAAGGTGGGACGCAACCCACTCCCGCAGACCGAGAAGATTCAAGAGTGGATCGACCACTGGGGCCTGGAGAAGGACAGTGAAGTCGTGGTCTACGACGAAGGCCGCGGCCTCTTCGCCGGCCGTGCGTGGTGGACGCTGCGATGGGCGGGCATCCATAACGTCCGCATCCTCGACGGCGGCCTGTCCAACTGGCGCGCCCAGTCCCTGCCCACACTTACCGGCCCGGGTAACTTGGGCATGCCCTCAGACTTTGAAGTGACTACGGGCTCGATGCCCACGGCCACCATCGATGAGGTCAAGGAACACAAGGGCCTGCTTCTCGACGTTCGCACGCGCAACCGCTTCGCCGGCCGCCGCGAGAACCTCGACTTGAAGGCCGGTCACATCCCGGGTGCGGTTAACCTTCCGGAGCGCCTCTTCCACACGCAGGACATCACCGTGTGGAAGTCCAAGGAAGAGATCCTGGAGATCCTCGACCAACACGGCGTGACCAAGGAAAACGTGGACGGCGCCATCATCTATTCCGGCTCCGGTAATCACTCCGCGCTCACCATCGCCGTTCTGGAACACGTGGGCTTTACCGGCCTGCGTCACTTTGTGGGCGGATGGTCGCAGTGGTCAGCCAACCCGAAGAATCCGGTGGAGCGCGGCGACCGCGAGCACGTCTAGAATCCGCACGTGACCAGCGCGTCAGCGCGGATCGAGCGCGCCGGGCGATTAGAGTCAGGCAGTGATGCCTTTCGTACTCTTATCCCTCGCCGCCGTCGCGCTCGCGGCTGGTCTCATCGTGCTCTGGCTGGACCAGCGCCAGCGCGCCACGCTCTCCGCCGACGAGAATGTCGCCGACGAACCTACCGCAGCAGCCGATACCGCTGCACCAGAACTCACCGCTGACTCCCCCTCAGAGCCCGCGCTCGCCGAGGAGCCTGCGCTCGACGAGGAACCTGAGCCTGCTCCAGAGCCCGATATCATCGCCGAGCCGGAGCCAGAACCCGAGCCGGAGCCAGAACCCGTGGCTGAGCCGGCAACCGAGCCAACTGCGGATGCCGCTGAAGAACCGGCCGCCGAGCCCATCGAGGAGCCATCCGCCGAACCGCAGGCTGCAGCACCCAGCTTTGCGGAGCGGGCAGAGCGCGCCAAGTACCTCGTGCCGGGCAGTGCCCGCCGTGAGCGCAAGGCCTTTGGCCAGCAGCGCGGCTGGGAATACCTCAAGCATGATTCCTACCTGGCGGATGAGTGGACCCGCGGTGCCGCCGCCCGCGGCCACGAGCCCCGCGACATCGTCGCCGGAACCGTCCGCGGGCACGAGACGCTGCTCTTCGATATGGGGGCCATCCCCGTCATGGCCATGCGCACCGGCGCGGCCTCCGACATCGTGGTGGATTTCCGCAGAGCAGGCGAGGAGATGGAGAACCTCTCCGAGGACCTGTTGTACGTGCGTGAGGAGGAAGGCTTCGAGGTCTTTGCCTCCGATGCTGGCGTGGGACGGCGCTTCATCGATGCCCGCGTGAGCACGGCGTTGAATCATCTACCCGCTGCGGTGACCGCCGTGTGGATGGAGGGGGAGTGGGCGCTTGCCCAGACCACTCGGCAGGCGCGCAGCGCCGAGTGGGAAGCGCTGCTCGAACCGCTGGCCACGCTCGCCGATTCAGCCCGCGTGCTCCCACCGCGCTCCGAGGCTGCTCAGGTGCTGCGCGTTGATGAGCTGGATCCTAGCCGCGATATCCCGGAGCCTCCGCAGCCGGAACCCACCGGGCCCACGGCGGTTCCGGACCGCGATGATTCCCTCGACGCCCCCACCATTCAGCGCCCCACCGAGCCGGTGGTCATGCCGAGCCGCACCACCAGCGAGGCTCGCGGCACCATCGACCACTCCAGCCTGGGTGCAGATGAAGTCGACGCGATTGCCGACGGCCACGAACGCCCCACCCACGAAAACAACCAGGCCCGCCTGCCGCGTCGCTTTGATGGCGGCTCCTCCATCTTCGACTAGTCGCAGGCAACCGTGCGGGAAGAGGGTAAACTACAGGGCGGATTTTTCACGGCGCAACAGCCACAGACTTTAAGGAGCGAGCGATGAGCCTGGATCAGCAGAAGAAGCAACGCCTAGCAGAACTGGTGAAGGAGCTGGCCGTCGTCCACGGCAAGGTCACGTTGTCCTCCGGCAAGGAGGCTGACTACTACGTAGACCTGCGCCGCGCCACCCTGCAGCACGAGGCCTCGCGCCTTATCGGCTCGCTACTGCGTGAGCTCACCGCCGACTGGGATTATGCCGCCGCCGGTGGCCTGACCATGGGCGCGGACCCGGTCGGGTTGGCCATCATGCATGCCGATGGCCGCGATATCGACGCCTTCGTTGTCCGCAAGGAGGCCAAGAAGCACGGCATGCAGCGCCAGATTGAGGGCTTCAACGTTGAGGGTCAGAAGGTGCTCGTCGTCGAAGACACCACCACGACCGGCAACTCGCCGCTGACCGCCGTGAAGGCTCTGCGCAAGGCAGGCGCCGAGGTCGTCGGTGTGGCCACCGTGGTGGACCGTAATACCGATGCCGGCGCAGCTATCGCCGCCGAGGGTCTGGAGTACCGCTACCTGCTGGGCCTTGAGGATCTCGACCTTGCCTAAGCCCGAGGAAGAGGCGGAGGCCAAAGGACCCACCGAGTGGAATGAGGGCCGCCACGGCGTTGGCCCCTGGGAAGGCCCGCTGCCGGAAGGTCCCGAAGCGGAGAAATACGATCCCGAACTGCTCGCGGAGGGAGACCGCCGCAACGTCGTCGACGCCTACCGCTACTGGACGCGCGAGGCGATCCGGGAGGACATCGATAAGCGCCGGCATGGGCTGCACATCGCCATCGAGAACTTCGAGAACGATTCCAACATCGGCACCGTGGTGCGCACCGCCAACGCCTTTGCCGTCGACACCGTCCACATTGTGGGACGCCGCCGCTGGAACCGGCGCGGCGCCATGGTCACCGACAGGTACCAGCACCTCATGCACCACGCGGACGTGAGCGAACTGATGGCCTGGGCGGCCGACCAAGACCTGACCGTCGTGGCCATCGATAACACCCCCGGGTGTGTCCCCTTAGAAACCGCGGAGCTGCCCGAGCGCTGTCTGCTCCTCTTCGGACAGGAAGGCCCGGGAGTCAGCCCGGAAGCCCAGGAGGCGGCAGTAATGACCTGCTCGATCGCGCAATTTGGTTCTACTCGCTCCATCAACGCGGGCGTGGCCGCGGGCATCGCCATGCATGCATGGATTCGACAGCACGCCGATTTATCAAAAGCTTGGTGAGATCCTGCGCACTGTGTTTACATCTAGGTAACGAATTCACATTGTGAGAATGATGAGACAAAAGTGTTAGAGAAATGGTCCCACCGCGCCGACCTTGCGGAAACAGCCATCAATGAGCGCCACGCGCAGGCCGTGTGGGGCTTGCCCCGTACCAACCTTGCCGTGGTGAGTTGGCCACCCACCACCAAGGAATCGCTTTTTGTGCACTGGCACTATTGGTGGCAGGCGCATTATCTGGACTGTCTTGTCGACGCCGCCCTGCGCAAAAACACCAAGGCCCGCCGCGCGCGCATCGCTGACACCATCCGCGGCATTCACGTACGCAACCTCCGCGCGCTGACGAAGAACCGCTACTACGACGACAAAGCATGGCTCGCCCTGGCCATCGCCCGGGCCGGTGAGCTCAAGAAGCAGCGCCCCTATAAGAAGCTGGGCACCCTGCAGAACAACATCCGCGATGGCATCGACTCCCAAGTAGGCGTGCTGCCTTGGCGCGAAGGCGAGACCTTCCTCAACGTTCCCTCCAACGGCCCGGGCGCCATCATGCTGGCCCGCATGGGGCGCGTGGAGGAGGCCCGCCACATCGTGGACTGGATCTACGATCACCTCATCGATGACGATGGCTTCGTCATGGACGGCATCCGCATGCGCATGGATGGGCAGGAAATCGTCCGCAACATTCACCCCTACTGCCAGGGTGTGGTGCTCGGTGCTTGCTTGGAGATTGTGCTGGCGCTGCGGAAGCAGACGGGCCTGCGCTCCGTGGAGGATATCGACTCCGTCCATGAGGCCGAGCTCGCCGCGGACATGATGGATTACACCACGCGTATCCGTGGCCTTGTCCAAGCAGTGGCCACGGGCATGGCGACGTACACGGGAGTCATCGACTGGCAGACTGGCGACGGCGACGGGGGCCTGTTCAAGGGCATCCTCGCCCGCTACCTCGCGGACGTGGCGGTGCGCCTGCCGGGTGATTCCCCGGCCAACCGCGCGACGAAGAAGCTGGCCGCTCGCCTCGTGACGGCCTCGGCAGAATCCGTGTGGGAACACCGCCTAGAAGTGGACGGCCTGCCTATCTTCGGGTCCGATTGGACCGCGGATGCGAAGCTGCCTCATAACTACGGTTTTGGGCCCTCTTCGCTGAGCCAGAAGATGGGAATTATCCGCGTGGCTGAGCGCGATTTGTCCGTTCAGTTGTCCGGTTGGATGTTGTTGGAGGCCTGCACCCGGATTGTGAAGTACAAGTCAGAATCCAAATAAAAGCGGCATCGTCCCAGTTAGGCGGGCTGAAAATGCTCGTGCGCGGCGCGGTTTAAGTGAGGTCACACCTCATCTCGCGGCGGAAAACCACAATAACAGGCATACTTGGATGTTGGAACGTGTTGTTTCGCTGGTTTGTGAGACGGCACGGCTTACTGCACAGCAACTCCAAAGGATGGAATTTCATGCCTATTGCAACCCCTGAGGTTTATAACCAGATGCTGGATACCGCCAAGAAGGGCGGCTTCGCATTCCCGGCAATTAACTGCACCTCCTCCGAAACCATCAACGCCGCACTCCGCGGCTTCGCCGAGGCTGAGTCCGACGGCATCATCCAGTTCTCCACCGGCGGCGCCGAGTTCGGTTCCGGCCTGTCCGTGAAGAACAAGGTTGCCGGCGCCAAGGCACTGGCTGCCTTCGCTCACGAGGCTGCTAAGAACTACGGCATTAACGTTGCGCTGCACACTGACCACTGCCAGAAGGAAGTTCTGGATGAGTACGTGCGCCCGCTGATCGCCTTCTCCCAGGAGCGCGTTGACCGCGGCGAGCTTCCGCTCTTCCAGTCCCACATGTGGGATGGCTCCGCTATCCCGATCGATGAGAACCTTGTGATCGCTCAGGAGCTCCTCGAGAAGGCCCACAACGCCAACATCATCCTCGAGGTTGAGATTGGCGTCGTCGGCGGCGAAGAGGACGGCGTTCAGGCCAAGGCCGGCGCAAACCTCTACACCTCCCCGGAGGACTTCGAGAAGACCGTCGATGCCCTCGGCACCGGCGAGAAGGGCCGCTACCTGCTGGCCGCTACCTTCGGCAACGTCCACGGCGTGTACAAGCCGGGCAACGTGAAGCTGCGCCCGGAGGTCCTCGACGAGGGCCAGAAGGTTGCTGTGAAGAAGCTCGGCCTGGAAGAAGGCTCCCAGCCCTTCGACTTCGTCTTCCACGGCGGCTCCGGCTCCGAGAAGGAGAAGATCGAGGAGGCCCTGCGTTACGGCGTCATCAAGATGAACGTTGACACCGACACCCAGTACGCCTTCACCAACCCGGTTGCCCGCCACATGTTCGCTAACTACGACGGCGTCTTCAAGATCGACGGCGAGGTTGGCAACAAGAAGGTCTACGACCCGCGTTCCTACATGAAGAAGGCTGAGCAGGGCATGGCGGACCGCGTGGTTGAGGCCTGCACCGACCTGCACTCCGTGGGCAAGACCGTTTCTAAGTAATCTAATGCCCAGCTGACACCGGCCCCTCCTGGACGCCGCTGCTTAGCAGCCGCAGGCTCTAAGCTGCGTCAGCGCATGCCAACAAGCCACCCCTTGACCTCAAAGGGGTGGCTTTGTTCATCCAAAGCTGCCGCCAGAACGCGTAAAATACCGGAGTCATGGAAGCGCAAGAGTCATCGTCGAATTCGTCGAGTACCGTCAAGCGTGTTCGCAAGACCACCCGCGAGCAGTTGCGGTTGGTGGATAAGTCGCTCAAGGCGCGCCTCACGCGCATCCGCAACCGGCTCGTGTTCATGATTCAGTGCACGCTGGGCGCGGGTCTGGCCTTCTATGTTGCGCACGATTTCTTCGGCCACGAGCAGCCCTTCTTTGCCCCGATGGCCGTCATCATCATCCTTGGTCTATCGGGCAGTGACCGCCTCAAGCGCGCGGTCGACATGTCCATCGGCGGCATCGTGGGCGTGCTGGTGGGCACGCTGCTTGTCGACGCCCTCGGGACCGGCCCCATTCACATGACCATCATCATCGGCCTTGCCCTAGTGATCGGCTCCTTTGTCACGGGCTCGCAGATGGTGAGCAACCAAATCGTCATCGCTGCCATCCTTATCGCCACCATCCTTCCCCCGGAAGATATGGGTGGTCTCTCCCGCGCTGTTGACGCCATCATCGGTGCGGTCATTGGCATCACAATGATCGTGTTGATTCCCTCCTCGCCTTTGCGTGCGGGGCGCTCGGAAGTCTCGAAGGTCTTGGGTATTACCTCCCTGGTCCTCTCCGACGTGGCTAAGGGACTGGAAGAAAACGATCCCGAGACCATCACGGAGGCCCGCGATGCCGTGCGCGGCACGCAGGATGACATCAACAACATGCTCAACGCCACCAAGGGCGGCGCGGAAACCGCACGGTTATCACCCTTCCTGTGGAGCACGCAGCGCACCGTGCGCTCCCTGGAACGCATTCTCACTCCTGTTGACAACATGGTCCGCGGCACCCGCGTGCTCTCCCGCCGTGCACTCGTGCTCGCCGAGGACGGCGACCAGCCCACGGCCGAGCAAGTTGAGATCATCGATGAACTCGCTGACATCACGATGAAGCTCTCCGATCTCTATACCCACCAAACCGCGCGTGAGCGCCGCGTGGATGAGGCGCACGCCATTCCTGAGATAGTCAACCGCCTACGCCAGCTGGGGGCGCGCTGCTCGATGGACATCGCCGGCGAGGAAGCCGTACTCTCCGCCTATGCTGTGCTGGCACAGACGCGCTCCATCATCGTGGACCTGCTCATGGTGTGCGGCATGTCGCGCGAGTCAGCCGTGGCACAACTCGTGCCCACCTCCAAGCACCCGGCCTACCCGCCGGAGGTCTGGGAAGAGAACTAGGGCTGTACTTGCCTAGGGCCGCACTATCTGTAGGTCCCGCAGGTGGCGGTAGAACGTCACGCGCTTGACCGGCCGTTTTGCGCGGACTCCATCAACGCTGACGCTGAGCGAAGGCCCGCCAGCCTGTACCGCCCGGCCTTGCATGACGCTGGCGGGGTCGAGCTGCCCAGGTTGGGCAGGCTTGCGCAGGCGGGCGAGGAGCCCACGACGCGGCGCTTCGTCCGCTTCAAAACTGGTCACCGCCTTTGCCGCCACGATGCCCGGCGCATCCGTCATCGGCACGAGCTTTGCGCCGAAGACATCCTTCTCGCGGTCCGCGCGCAGCAGCACGGCATCGTCAACGATGATCTCACCAGTGATCTCCTCGTTCGACCACTCCGCAATCGTTGCCGAGCCCGCCACGGCGAGGCCCGCGTCATTGCGGATAAGCGGCGCCGGCTTGACGGGCGCGGACATGGCAAAGGAGAGCGCCTCCTCCATCACTGCTCCATGGTCGCCGAGCCCCTGGCGGCCCTGGCCCGTTTCGCTAGCTTTTAAGCCCCAATTCATCGCCGCGGTGGAGTGCTCCCCGGTGGGAACGTAGCCCACCTCGGCCCACAGGTAATCCGCCCGCATCATGCGGGTCAGCACGGCGCTCAGCGCGGCATCGTTGCCAATGACCACGATGCGCAGCGTTTCGCTCAGGAACGGGGCCTGGGGTGCTGGCCCCGGTGCGCCGAGGTGGCTCACGTCTGGCTGCGCGGCAATCTCATCCAGCGATGGGGTGGGATCCTCCGGAAGAATCTCGCTGGCCAGGGTGTCAATAGCCTTCAACTCCTGCCGGCTGGGAACCTCTGCGAAGCGGAAGTGCTCGACGCGTATTCCGCGCTGGGAGGCCTCAACGAGGGCAGTGGTGTGGGCGTCAGTGAGGTGGCCGCCGCAGTCTACAAGCGCACAGATCATACAAGAAGCATAGAAGCGTGGAAAGAGCTTCGCTAAAACACTCCATGCGCGGCGTGCAGACAGTGGAGCTTTCCCCAGAAAAGTAGTGCACATCACAGTACGCCGGTAGGCTCCGAGGCAATACACAACGTCTTAGCAACCAATTCTTAAGCCCCTAACAGCCGGAGGTAAGTACCATGTCCACCCGAATGACAACTCTTGCACTTGTATCCACCGCCGGGCTCCTGATGAGCTCGTGCAGCTTCATCGGCGGCTCCCTGACGGAAGCTGAGGAGCCTGGATTCACCGAGGCCGCCGCCGAGTCCGTGACGAGTTCTGCGACGACTACTTCTTCGACGGCCACGTCGACATCCAGCAGTGCATCCTCATCGAGCACCAACGCTGACTGCGAGGAGAAGAAAGACCTCGAGGACACCGAACTCAGCAAGATCCTGGAGAATGAAGAAGCCTACGTGAAAGGTTCCACCGAGAAATTTGAGGACGTCAGCGTCGGTGAGGATGAATACGATCCCTGCAAATTCCTCAGCTACGTGGTGCTGGAAGGCGAGTTTGATGGGGAGGATGTCAAAGTCCCCGTCTTCTTCTCCAAGGGCGAACTCAAGGACGAGGATGCCCTTTACATCACGTCCTCTTCTTTAGAGGTAGAAGAGGATGGTGAAGGTTATACCTATGAGTCCAAGACCGATGGCGACATCGTTGGTGTCGAGGGCAAAGTAAACAAGCGCCCGGGTACCGAAGCCACGTCCATGGAAAACTCCTTCGATGGTGTGAATTCGGACATCTTCTTCATCGACGTGGATTCGGAACCGGCCGAGTCCGCGGATTTGGCTAAGGATGAAGAAGACCTCCGCGGCGAAGAGCTCTTCACCATCTCCGCCGATGGCTGGAACATGGTCTGCGGCATTATTGAGGAAAACAACGCCATTGACTGTGCGCATGGCGACGGCGGGACTTGGGCCATCAAGGGTGCCAAGACCCCAATGCCGGAGGGCATGGAATTCAACTTGGTGACCTTCCTGCCGCTAGAGGGCAGCACTGAGTTCACTCAGTATGACGACGAAATCCCTACTAACGGCACGAAGATTGAGGGCAACGGGCTCTACCGAATCGGCGTCGGTGACATTGAAGGCCAAATCGCTGTTGTTGATGACAGCATCATCGTCAGCACCCCAGACAAGTCGCGCCTGATGTTCACTAATGACACCATTTACTTCGATAACGAGGGCTCTGGCAGCAACGACTCGGCCACCGAAACCGCCTAGCCAGTCACGTACTAAACCCACTGCGGACTCTGCCAAGCCTCGCCAACGAAGCAATTCTTGATGACCATGTCACAAACTCAACACTGCTCCACCATGGCGGGTAAAGTAGGTGCGTATTTGACTTCAATAAATAGGAAGTGACACCAACATGGCAGCGATCGTCATCGTCGGCGCCCAGTGGGGCGATGAAGGCAAAGGCAAGGCTACTGACATCCTCGGCGGCAAAGTCGATTACGTAGTGAAGCCCAACGGCGGTAACAATGCCGGCCACACCGTCGTGGTCGGCGGCGAGAAGTACGAGCTGAAGCTCCTTCCCGCCGGCATTCTTTCTGAAAACGCCACCCCGGTCCTGGGTAACGGCGTGGTGATTAACCTGGAGGCCCTTTTCGATGAAATCGATGGTCTCGAAGCCCGCGGCGCTAACGCTTCGCGCCTGAAGATTTCCGCCAACGCGCACCTCGTGGCGCCCTACCACCAGACCTTGGACCGCGTGCAGGAGCGCTTCCTGGGCAAGCGCGCCATCGGCACCACCGGCCGTGGTATTGGCCCGGCCTATGCCGATAAGGTCGCGCGCATCGGCATCCGCGTGCAGGACATCTTTGATGAGTCTATCCTGCGCCAGAAGGTTGAATCCGCCCTGGACATTAAGAACCAGATGCTGGTGAAGATGTACAACCGCAAGGCAATTGATCCGGAGCAGGTAGTGGAGTACTTCCTGAGCTACCGCGACCGCCTGCGCCCGATGGTTATTGAGGCTGAGCTGGAACTGAACCAGGCACTGGATGAAGGCAAGAACGTCCTCATGGAGGGCGGCCAAGCTACCATGCTGGACGTTGACCACGGCACCTACCCGTTCGTGACCTCCTCGAACCCGACTGCTGGCGGCGCCGCTGTGGGCTCCGGCATTGGTCCGACGCGCATTACTACCTCCCTGGGCATCATCAAGGCCTACACCACCCGCGTGGGCGCTGGTCCTTTCCCCACGGAGCTTTTCGATAAGTGGGGCGAGTACCTGCAGACCACCGGCGGCGAAATCGGCGTCAATACCGGCCGCAAGCGCCGCTGCGGCTGGTACGACTCTGTGATCGCCCGCTACGCCACCCGCGTCAACGGCTTCACGGATTACTTCCTGACCAAGCTGGACGTGCTCACCGGCATCGGTGAGATCCCCATCTGCGTGGCCTATGACGTCGACGGCAAGCGCTACGACGAGATGCCGCTGACCCAGTCTGAGTTCCATCACGCCGAGCCCATCTTTGAGACCATGCCGGCCTGGGATGAGGACATTACTAATTGTCAGACGTTTGAGGATCTTCCGCAGAAGGCTCAGGATTACGTCCTGCGCCTGGAGGAGCTCTCCGGCTGCCGCATCTCCTACATCGGTGTAGGCCCCGGCCGTGACCAGACCATCGTGCGCCACGACGTCATGCAAGACCAGTAAGGCGCAGGCCGGTCCAAGATAAACCAACCTAGGAACTGCCTAACGGCGACGGCGTTCCGTAGAAACAGCGCAACAACCACCGCCCCGTTTCTCCCACAGCATCGTGGACACAATTGTCGATATGCACGATGCGGGGAGAGCGGGGCGGTTTGTGTTTCTGTGGCTCCATTTGTGCGCTCAATATGCCCTGCTTGGTGCCCTGCTTGGCGACGCCTCCCGCAATCCCACCTGACACAGCCCTCTATAAAACACCCCCGTTAGGAGTGCATTCCTGGGGCAAATGTTGCCAAAGTGACGACGTGATTTATTTAACAATCCAGCCGCGTGTCGCAGTCGTTCGAAAAGAGCAGGTCAAACATGTGCCTTTTCTGGTCGACGACAGAAAACTCCGTTTATGAAATTTTCAGGATGCCGTACGGTTTCTTTAATTCGTAAACGGGGCTAACATTAGGGGCGAGTTTGTTCATAGACCTTTGGAACCTCTGACCTTCTTCCAAGGTGACTGAAATGAGCTGCTCTCGGTTGCGTAAGCCGGTTTTATCCCTTGCGCGGTCACGTATCCCTAACGTGATCACTCTTTCAAGACTTAAGGAAAGGACTTCTTGCTATGAACAAGAAGGAAATAAAGCGTACTGCTGTACGCCGCCGCGGCACTACTCTTGCTGCCGCTGCGCTCTCTATTGCTATGGTGGGCCCTTTCGTCCACGCAGTAACTCCGGCATCCCCCTTCGCTGCGGTTGCCAATGCACAGGAAAACCAGCCGGATGCTGAGGCTCCGGCAGCTGGTGGTGATAAGGATAAGGCCATCTACTCGCCAGGCCAGGCTGATCAGAAGGGCACCATCTCCGGTTCCGTGAAGGAGATTGTTGAGGCCAAGGTTGGTTTCGGTGATGTCCAGGATTCCGGTAACCCGCTGGAAGGTGTGAAGGTCTACGCCCAGTGGTACGAGGGTGAAAACACTCAGCACTCCTCGCCGGTGTACTACACCGAGTCTGATGCCAACGGTAACTTCACCATCAAGATGGGGCCGTACACCGATGCTCTCGGTAAGACCCGTCACTTTGATGCGGATGCATCTGCCGGCCTGACCACTGGTGATGACCGGGGCAAGCGCGATCAAAAGCGCGAGAAGATCCGTGTCTGGACGGAGCTTCCGGAGAACATGACGGATAAGTACCGTCTGGTGCACCAGCCGGCGGCTGGTATCTTCCCGGGCATCGGCGCAAACACGACGCCGACCACCCAGGGCGATGGCGTATGGGGCGGCCACAAGATCACGGGCATGACCATCCAGTACGCCCAGAAGGACAAACTGCCGCAGCATCTCCCAGAGAATAAATGGGCAGAAAGCACCGGCGCCGGTGGTAACGGTGGTACCTACGCGGGTCGAGCTTTCTGGAACCTTGACGTGCTGCAGGGCGCTAAGAACCATAACACTGTGAGCGCCTTTGGCGGAAAGGACCTTCCTGCACCTGGCATGAAGGTTGTCGGTTCCTACCTCACCGATGACGCGGTGAACAAGATCGAGGCGTACGCGAAGAATAACTTCGCGGGCAAGACGCTGCGCGGCAAGGGCTGGACCCCTGCTGATGAGCAGGGGCTGCAGAAGTGGATCAATGAACAGATTGCTGCTGATCCAGAAGGCTGGATCGCAGAGACCATGACGACCACTACTGGCGCTGACGGCACGTTCGAGCTGCGGTGGAAGGGCCTCTATGGCTATGACCACAAGACGCGTGGATTGGTGCCTGAAGATAAGTTCGGCAAGCTTGCCGGCTCGCATGGCGAAGGCAAGTGGGCTTTACCTTGGAAAGACTCCAAGCACGTCAATATGCATTGGAGCTACGTCAGCATTCTTGGCAAGGACGGTAAGCCGCTGCCGAACAACATTGGTGTGCTGTACCCGTGGTCGCTTGGCCAGTGGGCTGGTCCGGGCTTCGGTAGTGATTTGAAGGCTGGTGCTAACGCGCAGCTCTTCGGTGGTGATGGTGCTTTCATTGGTAACACTACTAGTGGCTACACTGGCTGGAACATCGCGCTTGCTCCGCAGGCCCTGAAGTTCGACGTTGTTGATAAGAACACTACGGACAACTGGGCCAAGCTCGGTGACAAGGTCCAGACCTATACTGCTGGCCTTCCGATCTCGGATGACCTGAACTACTACATTGAGTGGTTTGACAAGGGCGGCAATTCTGTCAAGAAGTGTGATGCTGTCAAGGCTGACTCCGCAACCGAGATCCCGAGCTGTGAGTTCGAGGTTCCGGCGGATGCTCAGACGGGTGATACGTTTACGGCTCGTCTGAAGGTTGCTGACGGCGAGCCAGATCCGAAGAACGATCTGGTTCTCGCATTGGACGCTTTTGCAGTCTCCCGTGACTACCTCGAGTACAAGCCAGTTGATGCGAAGGCCGACGAAAAGGCTACCTCTGAACCGAAGTTCGACAACCCAGAAACCGAGCCTGAGGAAACCAAGCCTGAGAAGGCTAAGTTTGAGCTCGGCAAGCTGCCTGAGGGCGTCAAGGAGGATCAGGTCAAGGTTGACCCGGAGACCGGTGTGGTGACCTTCAAGCCGACCGCTGACCAAGCTGGCAAGGCCTTCAAGTTCCCAGTCATCATGCGTAACGAGGAACTGAAGGTTCCGGTTCTTGATGAGAACGGCGACCCTGTAAAGGACGACGAGGGCAACCCGAAGACCCAGGGCCGCATTGTTGCTCGCGCTGATGCTACCTTCGACGTTGAAGCTGCAAAGACCTCGGTTGATGATTCCGATGTGAAGACTGTTGA
>NZ_KV827694.1 GCF_001836165.1 Corynebacterium sp. HMSC036D02
CAACCACTCAACGGTGACGGGCTTCGTCGTCGTTTTCGCACACAGCCTAAAAGTACAGACCCGAAAACACAGACCCGCAGGTGGGAGTCGTCAAACGCCAACAGCCCAGGATCCGTGACCTGCGTGCTGTCAAGGGGTGAATGCGCCACTTCGACCGGGAGGTAGTTGTGACGCGTTGGACTCCGAAGGATGTTAAGGATGCTGCTATTGAGCGAGTGGCTGCAGGCGAGGCAGTTAGCCTGGTCGCGCGTGATGTGGGTGTAGGCCCCGAATCGGTTTACGGTTGGTTGAGGGGAAGAGGTGTCGAACCTCCCGGCAGGCGTGCGAGTCGTTTGCGTGATCCGTTTGTCCATGAGGCTGTTGGGTTGGTGCGTGCAGGTATGTCGATCAGTCAAGCGGACCTGACCCCTGTTTGGTAGACACCTG
>NZ_KV827695.1 GCF_001836165.1 Corynebacterium sp. HMSC036D02
GGTGTCTACCAAACAGGGGTCAGGTCCTTCGCATGCGAGGACAACGGCCCAACAGCGGTGGGGTAACTCATACCGCTCTGGGCGCTAAGAGCTAAGAGCCGACTTCGGCGCTAGCACGGCTATTGGTTGGTAGTGAGGCGGAAACCGTGAAAAAGGACCGTTGAAGCGGTGCTGCTTCAACGGTCCTTTTCGTTGTATTGAGTTATGGTTTGTTGTTTGGTGTCGGCGGTTTCTTACTCTCCCACAACCTCCCGGTTGCAGTACCATCAGCGTTAGCAGGCTTAGCTTCCGGGTTCGGAATGGGACCGGGCGTTTCCCTGCTGCTATAGGCCACCGACAAACACTCGAGGCAATCTGTGTGCCTGGTTGCGTGTGTTGTGTCAGATACTGTGTAGTGGACGCAAGCGACAGTGTGATAATTGTTTGTCATGTTTTGTTGTTTACACACTCTCGATATTTCGGAGTGTGTGTGTTTGTTTTGGTCTATTAGTAC
>NZ_KV827696.1 GCF_001836165.1 Corynebacterium sp. HMSC036D02
AGGTGTCTACCAAACAGGGGTCAGGTCCGTATGACCGATAGTGGGGTCGGGAACGTCAACCAGCCACCACCAGCTAAAACGGCGTTTCATTGTGGAGGCGCTGACACCATTTCGTTCGGCCACTGCTTCCAGTGAGGTTGTGGTGGTGCAGTGCTCAATGAACTGGGTAAAAGTAGCAGCTTTGGTGACATCTGGCCGGCGTTTGTTGACCGAGGCTCCGCAGGCTTTTGAAGCGTCCTGGGTTTGGTTCCGCTTCTTTTACGGCCCTGTGTTGATGGGCTCGGTGAGATAATACTCGGTTTCTACTTCCTGTGGGGTGGCGTAGTCCAACGCCTCGTGAAGACGTTTGGTGTTCCACCAGTGCACCCACCGCAGGGTGGCGAGCTCAACTTCTCCTACTGATGTCCACGGGCCTTGAGGATGGATAAGTTCAGCCTTGTAGAGACCGTTAACAGTCTCGGCCAGCGCGTTGTCATAGGAATCTCCGACTGTGCCGACACTCGGCCGGATCTCGGCTTCGGCCAAAGCGGTGGAGTACTTCAGTGACACGTACTGACTTCCCCGGTCACTGTGGTGTATCAGCTGGTCGCCATGGATTCGACCGGCAGTCGTTAATGCATGTTCCAGTGCCTCCATCGGCAGCGCATCAGTGCGCATCGTAGAGCCGGGTGGCAACACCAACTATTTTGCGGCTGTAGACATCAATGACAAACGCGGTGTACGCAAATCCTGACAGGGTGCGAACATAGGTAATGTCGGCAACCCAAAGCCGCCCGGGGGCTGTTGCCCGGAAGTTTCGCTGCACAAGATCCGGACGATGATCCGGAACTTTAGGACTGATCGTGGTGACCGGGGTGCGTCCACGTCTGCGGCCGGAAACACCAGCTAGCTTCATCAGTCGTGCAGTCTTGTCGCGGCCGATATGAAAGCCCTCACGGTTCATGGTGTGCCACATCTTACGAATGCCGTAGACCGAGAAGTTTTCCGCATGGACGCGCTGAATCTCTGGGATAAGCAGGCTATCGCTTAAAGCCCTGGCGCTCGGGGCGCGGGTGATGGCTTTACGGTAGCCGCGAGAGGTGATGAATCCACGATCTGCCTGTTTCAAAACACGGCAGATGGCCCAGGCCCCAAATTGCTCCTTGTGCTCGTCAATGTAGGAGATCATCTGGTCGTGGGGCGGTCGAGCTCCGCTGCGAAAAAAGCCGAGGCAGTCTTGAGGATTCCGTTGGCTCGCTTCAGCTCGCGGTTTTCCCGGCGTAGCCGTTTGAGCTCTTCTTCCATGGTTTCGCCACCTGTTGGTGCGGCCTGCTCATGGGCGACGCTGTCGCGATACCAGGCGCGCAACGTGTGGTGGGACACGCCAAGGAGCTCTCCGACTTCCTCGTACGCACGTTGCCGTGAGCAAGACTCCAGACGGACCATCTCTAGGACTTGATGGACCGCCTTCTCCTTGAATTCGGCGGAATACTTTCTGGGCATAGTGCCAATCCTTCCTTAGCAGAGGTAGGAACTAAACCCAGGACGCTTCAGTGTGAGGCTCTGATCTAGAAGGAGTTTCACCGATAATGGCTACGGTGTCACCGAAGAAAAACCATGACCCGGCGAGGGTCAACGAGATCAGCGAGAAGCTGATGGAAAATCCTGAGCTCGCCAGCCTGATCAGCGAGCTGTCGACCACTGCTGATGATGCCAGCGAGCTGGTCAAAGGCTTGTTGCAGGCATCGATCAACGCTGGTCTTAAGGCAGAGATGGATGCGCATTTGGGCTATAGCCATTCCGACCGCAAGGCCAAAGCCCAGGTGGAAACCGCGCAGGAGAGCAATCACCGCAACGGGTCGTACACCAAGACCGTCAATTCTGGCTACGGCGCGGTGGAAGTGACCGTGCCCAGGGATCGTGCCGGCACGTTTACTCCCCGGATGGTGCCCAAGGGCGCACGCCGGCTCACAGAACTCGACGACATAATTATCTCGCTCTACGCCGGCGGGATGACAGTGCGCGATATCCAGCATCACCTCGCGACCACCCTTGGGGTGGATATGAGCCCGGATACGATCAGCACCATTACCGATGCGGTGTTAGACGAGGTCATGATCTGACAAAACCGCCAGCTCGACGAGTTTTACCCGGTGATCTTCCTCGACGCGCTACGCGTGAAAATCCGTGACGGCCACCGCGTGGTCAACAAAGCCTGCTATATGGCGGTTGGTGTCGACATGGACGGCATCAAGCACATCCTGGGATTGTGGATCGCCGACAATGAAGGCGCTGCATTCTGGGCATCGGTGTGTGCGGATCTGGCTAACCGCGGTGTCCAGGACGTGTTCATTGTGTGCTGCGACGGGCTCAAAGGCTTGCCGGAAGCCGTGGAGGCAACCTGGCCGAATTCCATGGTGCAGACCTGTATTGTGCACCTGATTCGGGCTACGAACCGGTGGGTGTCGTATCAGGACCGCAAAGGTGTCTCCCGGGCGCTGCGTGAGGTCTACACGGCCGCAAACGAGGACACCGCCCGTGCCGCCTTGGATGCGTTCGAAGCCAGTGAACTGGGCCGGAAATACCCACAGTCGGTCAAAGTCTGGCGCGACGCTTGGGAGCGGTTCGTGCCGTTTCTGCAGTTTCCGCCGGCGGCACGCCGGGTGCTCTACACCACCAATTCAATCGAGTCGCTGAATGCTGAACTGCGTAAAGCTACCCGCAACAGGGGCCAATTCCCGAACGATACCGCGGCGCAGAAAACGCTGTGGCTGATGATCTGCAACATCGAACAAGCGTGCCGCCCAGCGGGCGAAGAAAGCAAAGTGCAACATTGAGTGCAACGGCTATATTGAAGGAGCGAAAGCCACCGGGTGGAAACAAGCCATCAACCAACTAGCCGTGGCTTACCCCGACCGATTCGCGGACTACTTGTAAACCACCCCCCGCACACAAACAATCGGACACCCTCTGCCCGGTATGCGCCTGCTCGCGCGCGCAAGCCGCACACTTGGCGAATACCTAGGCCGCGCCGGATGGCCGCCCTCGGACCGCGACGCTGCGGCTGGCGAGGGAGCGGACCAGGGTCAGACCGAGGAGAGCGCCCTTGCCTTGATCTGGTCGAACTCCTGCTGGGTAATCGCTCCCGAGTCGAGAAGGGCCTTCGCCGAGGCGATCTCATCGGCCGGGCTCGATCCGGCGGAGCCGCCGGCGACGGACTTGATGTACTCATCCTGCCGCTGCTGGAGCTCCTGATGCGCCTCGACCGCGCGGTCGGTCATCCCCCGACCTCGAACAAGCAGGTACGCGAGCATTCCGATGAACGGCAGCGCGAGGATGAACACCACCCACAGCGCCTTCGCGAAGCCGCCGAGGTCCTTGCTGCGGAAGAGATCTCCGAAGATCCACCACAGGGACATTAACCATGCGAAGAAGATGAAGAACTCGAACATGGCGAGTAGGAATGAGCCGTTGTCGTCGAACATTTGCTGACTGCCTCCTGACTGGATGGACGCTGGCCGAGCGGTCCACGCGGACCCCAGCGCACGACGGTTAGGAACAAGGACGTGCCCGGGCCGTCGCCGAACCATGTTAGCAGCTTTTCCTCACCAAGCGTGGTAGCCGGGTTGCGACGCGCTGACCGGGTTGGGCTGGTGAAGACGGGCCTGGGACTCCACGATTCGTAGCGACCAAGCAACGGATCGAGAGGAGTCCCAGGTGAGTGTTGAGGCTACCGTCCTGCCCGCTGCGATGCTCGGCATCTCGGGGTTGGTGGTGCTTGCCGTCGGTGAGTACGGCGGTGAGCTGGAGCTGTTGGTGGAGACCTCCGAGTCGGTGACCGGGTGCCCGCGGTGCGGGGTGGTCGCGGTGGCCCACGGCCGGCGTGAGCATCTGGTGCGTGACATCCCCTCGGCGGGGCGGCCGGTGCTGCTGGTGTGGCGCAAGCGGCTGTGGCGGTGCGCCGAACCGGCGTGCCCGCAACGTACCCGGTCAGTACACCTAATAAAGCGACGTACATCGCCATCGGGTGGTGCCTTTGCTGGTCGTTCCATTGCGTTTGGTATCGCCGCCGCAGTGACAGCGTGGTCGATTCTTTGGCATTGGGCCACCACACCACCGCCGACTACCACAGGTAGGCAGCCACACCGTGGATTTAGCGTCCCAGGACCAGATATATGCTCCCAAAGCGTATATTCTGCGAGAACCTAAAGGTCAGACCTTAGAAATCCCCGATTCCAGACACACTTTCTGACCCTTAACCCCAAAATGTGTGTCTGGCTCGGCGTGTCACCGGGGCTAGATTTGGCCACTTCCAGGCCGGCTGACTGGGCGTAGACGGTGTTAGTGAAGTCCTAGTCGTTGAGATAGCCGGTACGGCCGACGGTGCGCTAGGAAACGCCGGACAGGCAGCAACTACTACGCCACCGTCCCAACGTGCGCGACACTAGAGCCATTTCATTGAGCCAGTTCCGTTCAGGTTCTCGGCGCAGCGCAGCAGGCGATGGGCTGGGCAAATGGTGCTGCATTGGTGACATCGGCGGGAATCTTGTTGGCCGAGAATCACCTGGTTTATACCGCCATCGGTCGAAGCCTCAGCTGTTCGATTCGTTGCTTTTTGTATCGCCGCCGCAGTGCTAGTGTGGTCGATTTCTAGCATTGAATCACCACACCACCGCCGACTACCACAGGTAGGCAGCCACACCGTGGATTTAGCGTCCCAAAGCCAGATATATGCTCCCCAAACGTATATTCTGCGAGAACCTAAAGGTCAGAACCTAGAAATCCCCGATCCCAGACACACTTTCTGACTCTTAACCCGTGTTTTTCACCTAGGCTGGACCGCATGAATTCCAGCTCAAGAGGCTCCGCCATCCTGGACCTTCACTCCTGCGCCACCGCCCGCGCCATGGAGCTCCCCAGCGCCACGCTGACGCATCCTTTTGGACCAGACTGGGACGTGTTTAAGGTGCGCGGCAAGGTTTTCCTTCTCCTCACCGCAGTCACTGGCAAGCACCAAGCCATCCTTAAAGCCGAGCCTCTGGATGCCGAGGCGCTGCGTAGCGAGCACTCCTTCATCACGCCCGGCTACCACATGAATAAGCGGCATTGGGTGTCGGTGCACCCAGATCCCCAGCTGACCTCGGAACTTCTGGCCGAACTCGTGACGGATTCCTACCGCCTCGTAGTAGAAAAACTCCCCCGTTCGCAACGCCCCATCGATCCGTCCACTTTTGGCTAGGATTTCCGCTGTAAACATTTGCGGACACCAGCCCGGAGCTCTTAGGCTTGAGCATGTGACGGATTTTGACCTCATCGATGAGACCATCGCGGAATACCGCCGCTTCGAGCGTGCCCGCGCGCGATTCGATACCGAAGCACGCCGCGAATACGGTATCACCGGTTCACATCTTTCGCTCCTCCGGCTCATTGATAAGAAGAGCCCCATTCCCATCCTGCAACTGCGCAAGGAGCTGGGATGGCAGCCCGCCACCATCGGGCAGGCGGTCAAGCGCCTAGTGCGTGACGAGCTCATTTCCATCGATGACGATCCGGAGGACCTGCGCCGCCGCCTGTGCAGCATCACAGAGGAAGGCCGTCGCTTCCTGCTCCACGTCCCCCTCACTGGCCCGGCGCGCCTGCGCACCTATGAGTTCAGCGAGGAAGAGTTAACCACCATGAAACGTGGGTTCGAGACCGCGCTGAAGGCCTTCGGGTATGTGCCGTGGAGCGATGAGGACTAGCGCGCCGGCCGCGCTAGGTACCTAGTCCTCCCCGCAACCGTTTTCCACGAGGCTCTGCGCCACGTGCGTTAGCACGTCCAGTCCAGCCACGCAGTCTTCCTCCGTGGTGAACTCCTTTTCGTTGTGTGAGATGCCGTCGACGGACGGGACGAAGAGCATGACCGTCGGCACCACCTCCTTGAGGTTGGTCGAATCGTGGCCGGCCACCGTGTAGATCTCCTGGTGCGAGTAGCCCAGCTCCTCCACGACCTCGCGGGCCAGCGCCACGCCGGCTGCCGGGTAGGGGTTGAGCGCCCACTCGTGCGTCGGGGACAACTCAACCGAGGTGCGAGACTCCTCCTCTGCTTCGGCGATGATCTCCTGCAGGCGCGCTTGGGCCTTGTCCAGCACCTGAGTGGAGGGCGAGCGCACATCCACGTTGAAGCGCACCTCGCGGGCGATGGTCACTGGCGAGTTTGGCTCCAGTGTTAACTGCGAAACCGAGGCCTGCAGCTGCCCTTCATCGAATTCGTGGGTGAGGCGCTCTACTGAGGCAATAATGAGGGAGGCACCAAAAAGCGCGTCCTTCCTATCGGCCATCAGCGTGGAGCCGGTATGGCCCTGCTCACCGGAGACTACCGCTTGGAATTTCTTCGCGCCCCACGTGGCGGTGACCAGGCCAATCGTGTTGCCGGCGGCTTCAAGTTCCTTACCTTGCTCGACGTGAATCTCCGCATAGGCCGCGAGCCTCGGAGCTTCACCGCGCGGGGACCAGCCAGCTTCCTCCTGGGCCTGCGCGACGGTGATACCGGCAAGGTCGGTGGCGGAGAGGGCGCGGTCAAGCGCCAGCGTTCCCACAAACACGGAGCTGCCCATCATGGAGGGCGCAAAGCGCGAGCCCTCCTCGTTGAACCAGTTGATGACCGCCAGGTTATAGCGTGCCTTGACCCTCGACTGCGCCACCCGTCCGGCAGCATGGGCCGCGGCCAGCACACCATAAGCACCGTCGAAACGGCCGGCCAAGGGTTGTGAATCCAGGTGCGAGCCCAGGCCCACGTACTCGGCGCCGGGGGCGAGCTCAAAGAGACCGTACTGGTTGCCAATCTCGTCGTAAATAACGCGTGCCCCGAGGGACTCCAGGACCTCATGGAACCAGGCGCGGTTAAGGTTATCGCCGGCACTGGCAGCCTGGCGCTCCACGCCGCCGCCCGCAGTGGCGCCGTTGGCGGACATGGCCTGGAAATCGGACAGGAATTGTTCGTTGGTGGTTGCTCGCATGTCTACTCCTTAAAAGCTTCCGTAGCGCAGCTCGCCGCCCACGATGGTGGCGGCCACGTCGATGGTGGAAAGGTCATCAGTCTGCAGCGGGTCCTGGGAAAGCAGCACGAAATCCGCCAGCTGTCCCGGCATCACCTGCCCCTTGCGCCCGGCCCAGCCCGTCGCCGCGGCCGAGCCAGCGGTATAGGCGTAGAGAGCCTCGGCGGGGGTCAGACGATCCTTAGGCCCATAGTCCCGGCCCGAGGCGGTGCGCCGATCCACGAAGGCCTGCATGACCTCCAGCGGCACGCCGGGGGCTACGGGTTGATCGGAGCTGCCGGGGAGGATGAGGGAGGCGTCGAGAAGCCGCTTGCCCGGGTAGCTCCACGCGGTGCGCTCCGGGCCGAGGGCATCCGCCATCGCGTCGCCGAAGGCCTTGATGAACAGCGGCTGTGGCACCACCACGATGGGCTTGCCGCGCAGGCGCTCGATCTGGTCTGGGCGCACCACGCCGCCGTGTTCGATGCGGTGCGGCATGGCGGGCACACCATGCTTGGCGACGGCCTCCTCCAGCGTCTCTATCGCAAAATCCACCGCCGCATCTCCGATGGCATGGATGGCCAGTGACCAGCCAGAATTCGCTGCCTGCAGCGCGCGGATACGCATCTGTTCCGGGTCGCCCTGGAAATAGCCGTGATGGGAGCAGCAGGCGTAATTCTCGCTCAGCGCGGCGGTGGTCCCCAGCAGGGAGCCATCGCTGAAGATCTTGACCGGGCCGATCTGCAGCCACTCATCGCCGAATCCAGTGCGCAGGCCACCATCCAGGCCCCAACCAGGGCCGTCGGAGGCGTGTCCGGGAATCTCGTGGAGCACATCCATAGTCACCATCACCTGCATGCGGGTATGCAGGGTGGCGTTCTGGTAGGCGGCGATCTCGCGCGGGCTGTGCCCGATCCAGCCGCCGGCCACCCCGGCATCCGTGACGGAGGTCAGACCGCGCTCCAGGTACCGGCGCGTGGCCAATTCCAAGGCACGGGCGATCTCCTCCCCGGATTCCGGCAGGGTTACCTCCTGGATGGCGCGCATGGCGTTTTCATCGAGCAGGCCGGTGCAGTGCCCGTCGGCATCGCGGACGAACTCGCCGCCTTCCACCTCGGGCGGGTTGGCGGGATCGACGCCCGCCGCGCGCAGGGCCGCAGTGTTGACCGTGTAGGCGTGGCCCGAATTGTGCTTGATCAGCAGCGGAGCACCGCCGGTCGCGCGGTCAAGTTCTGCGATCTCCACTGGGGCATCCAGCCCGGAGGGGCGGAATCCTGCGGCCACCACCCAACCGTCGGGGTTCGGCTCGGCCTCGCGCAAGGCGGAATAGACCTCCCCGGGCGTTGTGGCCTGAGAGAGGTCGACTTCCAACAGCGTCTGGCCGAACCACACGGTGTGGGAATGCACATCATTAAAGCCAGGGGTGAGCGTGCGCCCACCGGCATCCCATGTCTGTTCAGCAGGCAGGGCGCGGGCTGCCTCCCCCACCGCCAGGATGCGGCCGTTGGCAAAGGCCACCGCATCCGTGACCGGCCGCGCGGGATCCTGGGTCAGGATGTGGGCGTTGTCGATGCGCGTGATCATGCGTCCTCCTGTGTTCTCCTGTTTCTCCGACGAACTGCACGCGGCGCGTGCTGTGCTTGCCCCCACAGGTTAAACCGAGTAGTGATATACCTCTCCGCGGTGAGGGCAATTCACCAGTAGTCACCGTGTAGCGTTGTGCATATGCACGAACAACGCTGGCATGACATCGTCGCGGAGGTCCACGGCACCATCCCCCGGTTGGTGGAGGATTTCCTCGCTGCTTTTACTCGCTCGGGGCGCTATGGCGACTCGCTGGTGAGCGAGGACGAACTGCGCCTGACCGCTTTCGAGGTTTTTGCACGCATCACCGACGTGCTGGTCGGCGCGATGGATGAGGAAGAGCTGCGCGCCCACGCGCAGAGCCTGGGTCGGCGGCGCGCACACCAAGGCGTGGAGCTCGGCACGCTCATCGACGCCATCCAGCTCGACTTCACGGTCCTCTGGGAGCACCTGCGCCAGGCCGCCGGCACGGACCAGGAAGTACTCATAGACCACGTAGCGCAGGTGCATTCTATTGTGACGATGTACAACCTGGTGGTGCGCGATGCCTACCGCCTAGAAGAAGCACGCGGGCAGTATGACGTGCACCGCGCTCACGCCCGGCACTTGGAAAGGCTCTTTGCAGCTGAATCCCTGGGCACGCTCGGCATCGCGGAAATCACCCGCGCGCTCAACCTGGATGCGGAGTGCCACTTCGACGTCGTGGTTGCCCACCCCACCGCAGCAGTGGAGTTGCGCACGCTTCTCGGCGAACCCATCTCCTCCGGCGAAGCCTTCGGCCACGGCGTGCGCGGGATGTTCGTGGCCTTCTGGCCCAAGGAGCAATGCTCCAGCGAGCATGCCGCCGGCCTCCCAACAACAGAACTAACAGAGATCCCCGGAGTCCTCTTTCGGAACGTCATCAGCCTAGCCGGAGTGCGCGCAGCAGCACAGCAAGCGCCGCGTATCTTCAACGCCACCGGGCCACTGAGCCAACTCGCCGAAGCAGCCGATGCACTCTGGGCCGTCGCAGGAGATGCTCTCGCAGACTTCAGCGCCAGTGGCATTACGGAGCTCACGCAGACAATCGCCGAGTTGCGCCTGAAGAACATGCCGCTCTACCGGACCATCACCACCTACCTGGATTGCGGCTCCATCAAGGACTCCGCCGAAGCGCTGCACTGCCACCGCAATACGGTACTCAACCGACTACGCCACCTCACGGAGCTCACCGGTCTTGACATCACTCGCCCCAAGGACGCCGCGCGCGTTTTGCTGGCGCTACACCGCACGAACCGATAGCACTTGTGCACAGACACAACCCCGGACACCGTGTAGTGGGTCGTTGCATAGGAAAACCTACAGGCCATTCACCCGAAGGTGACGTGCGCCTAATGTTCCATGGAAAGGTAATGCACTTCACATAAGGAGCATCTCGATATGACTACCCATGCAGCGTCGGCCGCCGCGACCCAATCCGACGCCGAGGAAATCAAGGTCGAGTCAAAGGACGTCTTCCGCATCGCCAGTTCCGCATTCGTCGGCACGGCCCTCGAATGGTATGACTTCTTCCTCTTCGGCACCGCCGCAGCGCTCGTCTTCAACGAACTCTTCTTCTCCGGAATGTCGGGTACCGGCGCCACCCTAGCCTCCTTCGCCACGTTCGGCGTGGGCTTCCTTGCCCGCCCGCTCGGCGCGGTTATTTTCGGCCAAATCGGCGATAAGATGGGGCGCCGACCAGCCCTGATCATCTCCATCGTCGTCATCGGCGTGGCCACCGGCATCATTGGCTTACTGCCCACCTTTGACAGCATTGGCATGTGGGCGCCCATCGCTCTCGTCATCCTGCGCTTGCTTCAAGGAGTCGCCGTTGGCGGCGAATGGGGTGGCGCCACAACCATGGCCATTGAACACGCACCGGCTGAAAAGCGCGGCCGCTACGCAGCCTTCGTGCAGATCGGCTCCCCCGCCGGTACGCTGCTCTCCTCCGGCGCCTTCGCGCTTGTGCTCATGCTCGATGATGACGCGGTGAGCTCCTGGGCCTGGCGAGTTCCCTTCCTCATCGCTTTCCCCTTCCTTGGAGTAGCACTGTGGATTCGCACAAAGGCTGAAGAATCTCCTGTCTACAAAGCCCTCGAAGAGGAAGCAGAAGCCGACGAAGCCGCACACCAGGGCTCCTTGAAGGAGCTTTTCACGCAGCACTTCCCACAACTATGCCTGGCTTCCGCGGCGGCCTTCCTAGGCATTGGCGGCTTCTTCGTCATGAGCACCTATGTCCTCTCCTACGCCACAACCACGCTGGACTTCGACCGCCAGACCGTCGTGAACGCCACCCTCCTCGGCGCTGTGTGCCAGATCTTCATCAACATCATCTTCGGCCGCATCGGCGAAAAGATCGGCCCCGGTCGCGTTATCGGATACGGCGCGCTGGCCACCGCCATCATGGCGTGGCCGCTGTGGACGATGATCGATACCGGCAATGCCGTACTCCTCACGCTTGCCGTCTGTATTGGGCTGTCCCTGGTCACCATCACCTATTCCGTGTCAGGCGTCCTACTCTCAGAGGTCTTCCCCGCCAACGTCCGCTATTCCGGCGTGGCCATCTCCGCCAATATCGCGTCAGCAGTATCGGGGCTGCTCCCCTTCTTTGCCACCGCGTTGAACGCTTCCAACGAGACCCCCAGTTCCACACCGGGAATCATCATCCTGGCCGCGACCGCCCTCATCACAGCCTTCGGCGGCTTCGCTGGCGAGAAACACCGCCGAGAAGACGACGTCGCCATCGTCGACTAATCCGAAACGGTTCATAAGAAAAACAAATTGGGACACGGCACCTCAGCCCACTAAGCTCAGGTGCCGTGTCGCATGATCTCTCCGCCTCCACACTGAACGCTCGCGCCCGGCGCATTGTCGCCTGGGTAGCCGCGCTGAACCTCCTCGGATTCTTCGGCGAGTTCATCATCGCCTGCATCATTGGCTCAGCCTCGCTCTTCGCTGATGCCGCCGACTTCCTCGAGGACTTCCTCATCAATGCGCTCGTGTTGTTAGCGCTGCGTTGGTCGGTGGAGGGGCGTCGCAAAGCAAGCTATGGGCTAGCCGGGCTCATCCTGATCCCCGCGGTGGCGTCCTATGGCATGGCGATTTGGAAGATCATCAACGGCGCTGTCCCTGAACCACTCACGCTATCGGGTACGGCCGTGGCCGCCATGCTCATCAATCTGCTCTGCGCAGTGCTGTTGCTGCAGCTTCGCCACGGCAGCGCACTCACACGCGGGGCATGGTTGGCTGCACGCAACGATGTCGCCGCCAATATCCTCATCCTTGGCGCTGGCCTGCTCATGCTGGCATGGGCAAGTCCATGGCCGGATATCGTCGTCGGCCTCATCATCGGCACGATCAACTTGCGCGCAGCGGCGGAGGTCTTCGAACAGGCACGTTCAGAGGACCCAGAAATCGAAGAAGACTAACCCGGCCTTTATAAGAAACCTTTAAGCCTGCGTCGCGTCGCCGCGCGCCCATTCCCCCGCCCCCTGGTGGCCAGAATTACCCACTGACACCCCACCCAACAACCCCTATACGCCCCTATATGGGGTCATTCTTTAGTTTGTGAACGAACGGTCAAAGAGACGTTTTCGCAGAATACGGTCTAATTGGACAAAACCAAGGTCTTCGCAAATTTCTTAGCAAAATGTTCACCCTAGGGTCACCCAATCGACACTTACTTTCATGGGCAAAAATATGGACAATTCTAAGGGTGCGTGATCCTGAAAAGCGTCTTATCGTTGCAACACGTCACGCACTGGGCACTACAGCTCACCTACAGCGCCACCACAGTGCGTCACCACATTGCCCCATAATTTTTCATCCAGGAGAACAATAATGACCAAGCGTCGTCGCTCCGCCGGCCTTATCGCTGGCCTCGCGATTGCGGGCTCCGCCCTCATCGCACCGGCTGCATCCGCAGCAACCCACACCGAGTCCTACCCGGAGACCCCGGCCGTGAACGCCAAGCTGCCGATCGTTCACACCACCCACGGCTCCGACCACAAGAAGGCCAACGTGCTCAACCCGCGCCCGGTCTGCAACCCGTGGGAGGACCACCGCACCGTGGTGTACAAGGTGACCGATAACTTCATGCCGGCCGGCACCATCTCCACCACCAACCAGACCAAGAAGGACATCCCGCTGCAGCAGGACCTGTCCAAGTCCCAGTCCATCTCCCTGTCCGTCAACGGTGACCGCACTGAGACCACCTCCATGAACGCAGGCGGCAAGGGCTCCGGCAAGAACTCCGAGGGCTCCTTCGGCATCTCCCACGAGATCGCCACCAAGCTCGGCGCTTCTGCGTCCTACTCCCTGTCCTGGGAGGCTGGCCAGTCCATCGGCCCATACGATGTTCCGCCGAACCACACCGGTGAGGCCACCTACGGCTTCCGCGTTCTGAACATGACCGGCACCCAGCAGTACTGCAAGCCGAACGGCACCTGGTCCACCCCGACCTTCTGGTCCGCAATGCAGCCGATGAAGAACGAGGTTCGCGTCAAGCTCTACGACGACATCGCTGATTCCTACGCTCCGAACAAGGACGCTCAGAACACCACCGACGTCAACGATCCGAAGGTTGTTGAGGAGGAGAAGTCCCCGGAGGCTGACGCTGAGGTCATCAAGGACAACGAGGTCGCTCCGGAGGAGAAGGCCGTGTCCGAGGCTGAGGGCAATAAGGAAGAGGAAGCCGACAAGAAGGTCCAGGAGGACGTCGAGAACGGCAAGACCGATGAGGCTAAGCAGAAGCTGGACCTGAAGCCCGTTCTGACCACCTCCGGCGCTAAGCACGCAGGTTTCGCTGGCACCGTTGCTCTCCGCCTGGAGAACGTCGGCACCGAGCGCTACTACGGCGACTTCCCGGCTGTTCAGTACCGCGTTGACGTCAAGACCGCCGAGGGCCCGAAGGGCGTTGACCGCCTCATCACCCCGCGTTCCTCCAACGGCGCGCACATCCGCGACCTGGGCTTCGACGAGAAGACCTCCACCCGCTCCTTCGAGGTCACCCTGGCCAACCCGATTAACGCTGGCGAGTCCGCTCGCGTTGCCAACCTGGACTTCGGCGACGGCAACACCAAGGAAGGCCGCCTGAAGAACTACATCGAGGTCACCCAGATTTCCCGCCTCGACGGTGACAAGTCCACCGACAACGACCAGAACGTTGACTCCCGCGAGATCACCGTGAAGGACACCGGCAAGAAGGCTGAGGGCCTGTTCTAAGCAACACCCCTCGCCCACTGCAGAGAGTGCACAGCCCGCCGGTGCTTCATCCGGCAATGAGAGAGTGAGAGGACCCCGACCGCCACGCGCGGTCGGGGTTTCTTTATGCCCAGAGACTCTTTCACGAGGCTCTCATAACGCAGACGGCATTTCGCGGTACACAATTAGTTGGCTATTGTGAACAAATGCATTTCTCTCGCACCGCACTCGCGGTCCTTCTTTCTGTGGGGCTGGTCCTTTCCCCCACTCACACGCAGCCGGCACACGCACAAACACCGGATACGATGAGCAGCGATATCGCCAACATCGATCAACACTCCAGTGCCCTCGATCCCATAGCACTGGGCCCACTAGCCCCAGTACTCTTTGCCGACAATATCTTCGCTGCCTGGGGGCAGTTGCTTCAGCAATTGAGAATCCCGACGGTAGCACCGGACGCTACGCGCCCACCGGCGACCACCGCACCGGCACAACTGCGCGAGCTGCGACATATCCAAGACAACGTGTGGGAACTTAAGGCCTATTCACCGGCCATGGACCGCGTCATCACCAACGACATCATTCTTCCTCCGGGAGGATTAGACAATACTCAGCCTCGCCCGACCTATTACCTCCTGGGCGGCGCTGGTGGAGGCGAGGACGCACTGTGGTGGGACGGTGGAGGAGCTTCCGAGTTCTTCCGCGACAAGCACGTGAATGTCGTATCACCCCGCGGTGCTTATGGCTCGATGATGTCCGACTGGTCGCAGCCCCATAACACCCACGGAAAATACAAGTGGGCTACCTACCTGACCAAGGAGCTCCCGCAGCTTATCGACGCCGAGTTTCACGGCAACGGCCGCGACGGCATCGCGGGCGTGAGCAACTCGGGTGGCCCAGCCCTGGAGCTCGCCACATATGATCCGCGCTTTAAGGTGGCTGGTTCCTTCTCCGGCTGCCCTTCGACCACAGGTATCCTTGCGCAGTCTTTCGCATGGGTAAGCGCGGCTTTCTACGGTACGGACCCAGCGCGTTCTTTCGGCGCACCATGGGATCCGGCATGGGCACAGCATTCGCCGGTTCTCAATCTCGAACAACAAAAGGGGCGGAAGACCTTTGTCATCGTCTCCCGCGGTGGCCCAGCAGACTTTGACGTCGATATTGAGGACTCACCACTCCCAGCCTTGGGCCTCAACGAACGCTTGGATTACTGGTGCAGTTCCTTTTACGCCAAGCGAGCCACCGCCGCTGGCGTTGATCTTGACTACTACGAGCTTCCGGCCGGGCGCCACACGTGGGGGCTGTTCCGCCGGGAGCTAGCCATCAGTTGGGCCACGGTGGGCCCGGCACTCGGAGTGAACTAGCACCGGCGATCCCGCACACAACTGAAGCGTGTGAGCTCTAGATCACCACGCAGCGCACACGTAAAATCAGCATTCATGAATGTCATGGATACTTGGGAGCCCACGCTGGGCACCGGACCTCTACTTGGAATTGCGGTGGCGGCCATTGCCGTCATCCTCATCCTCGTCATCCACTTCAAGGTGCACGCCTTCGTCACCCTTGTCACGGTCTCCGCGCTCACCGCTTTGGCAGCGGGAATCCCGCTGGATGGCGTGGTTCCCACCATGACGAGCGGCTTCGGTTCGACCCTCGGTTCCGTGGCCTTGTTGGTGGGCCTGGGCGCCATGATCGGGCGCTTGGCAGAGACCTCCGGTGGCGCCAAAACGCTTGCCGACGCCCTCGTGAAACTCTTCGGCGAAAACAAAGCGCCCCTGGCGTTGGGCGTGGCTTCCCTCATTATGGGCTTCCCAATCTTCTTCGACGCAGGCCTCATGGTGATGCTGCCGGTCATCTTTGCCGTTGCCAGGCGCTTGGATGGCCCAGTCCTGGCCTATGGTATTCCCGCGGCCGGTGCTTTCTCCGTCATGCACGTCTTCGTGCCACCTCACCCAGGCCCCGTCGCAGCAGGTGAGTTCTTCAGCGCGAACATCGGCCTGATCCTTATCTTCGGTCTCCTCGTGGCTTTGCCCACGTGGTATCTCTCCGGCTACCGCTTCGGGCTCCACCTGGGCAAGAAGTACCCCTACCGTCTTGAGGAGGCCATAACCGGCGCGCTGGTCAGCGATGCCGAATTGCCGGATCGCCCCGCCTCCCCGGCTTCAGTAATCAGTATCCTACTCATCCCTATGGTCCTCATCTTCGGCAATACCGGGTTGAGCACGCTGGGAACGGCTGGCGTTGTCGATCCTTCTGCTACATGGGTGCGCTTCCTCATCTTCCTGGGGCAAACGCCGATCGCGCTCATCATCACCGCGCTTGCAGCGATGGCCGTGCTGGGGTTGCGCCGCGGGGAAGACAAGAGCGTCATTGAGAAAACCATGGAGTCCTCGCTCGGACCGATTTGTTCCGTCATCCTCATCACCGGTGCCGGCGGCATGTTCGGCGGGGTGCTGCGTACCAGCGGCATTGGTGATGCGCTCGCGGATTCTATGTCCAACCTCGGTGTCCCCGTTATCTTGGCCTGCTACCTCATCGCGGTAGCCCTGCGCCTGGCACAAGGCTCAGCCACCGTTGCGCTCACCACTGCCGCCGCGCTCATGGCACCCGCCGTCGAAGCTGGTGGCTTCAGCGAAATCCAGCTGGTCCTCATCACACTGGCCACCGCGGCTGGCTCCGTCTTTGGTAGCCACGTCAATGACTCGGGCTTCTGGCTCGTCGGCCGGCTCATGGGCATGGATGTGTCGACCACGCTGCGAACGTGGACTGTAAACCAGGCGCTCATTTCCTCTATTGGCTTCGGCATTGTCCTTATCTTCTACGGTGCCGCCGCGCTGCTTTAGCTAGCTCTGAAGGTACTTTGCCGCCGCGGCGGCCAGCTCCTCCGGCCTAGCGCTGACATCGAGCACTACTCCTGCTTCCTCTGGGCGCAGTTCCTCCAGCGTTTCGAACTGCGAATCAAGCAGGGATACAGGCATAAAGTGCCCAGAACGCTTACTCATGCGTTCTTTGAGCAGATCATAAGAGCCGTGCAGGTGCACGAAAACCGTATCTGGCGCTGCGGCCCGAATGAGTTCACGGTAGGAATGCTTGAGCGCGGAGCAGCCGACGATGGCTCCATCTTCTTGGTCCGCGAGGAAGCGCCCGATGGATTCGAGCCAGGGTTTCCGGTCATCGTCGTCAAGCGCCTGCCCCGAGGCCATCTTCTCGATGTTCGCCGCCGGGTGCATGTCATCCCCGTCCTGAAAGGGGAGGCCGGTGTGCTGCGCCAGCAACTCCCCGACCGTAGACTTGCCGCAGCTTGAGACTCCCATGATCACGACATGTTTGCGCATCATTCCTCCTTCACACGCCACCAGATTTTAGGCGCTATGCACTACGTGACAGAGCACGGCTGAACACAGTTCGGCTTAGCCCAGTGGCCCGTAGCCAAAGTCGCCACGCTGGACCTCACCGCGGGATTGTGGGTCGAAGGTCGCACACAGGGCAGCCGCGACGTAGCGCACGCCGCCCGCCGGCGAGGAGGAGCCGACGCGCTCGGCGCAGTTCTGGAGTGTCGGCATGCCGATGCTCTGCCCCGGCTGCGTCACGGAGAAGAAGGAGGCGGCCATCATGGTGTTGCCGTCGGCACGCACATACTCCGAGGAGCCCTTGATGGCTTGCCAGGCAACTGCCCCGACGGGATCGGTGCGGAATTGATCCCGCTCGGTCTGGGTCAGCTCGGCGTTGGCGGCGGGTACGGTCAGTGTGGTGATGAACAGCGCTGCGGTTGCAGCGAGGAGTGGAAACTTTTTCATAGGAACACTCTATCCCCATACCACAGGATTGTCTCGGCATTAACCAGACGGCTTAGCTGATGGCCTTGCGCAACTGCCGAATCTCCGCAGGGCCAACGCGGCAACAGCCGCCCAGCACGTTGACTCCTGCGGCGCGAAGTTTCAACGCCGCTTCGGGCAAGCTCATTTCGCTAGCCGGAGCAGGCTGCCAGTCGTGGGCACTAAAATCCCAGACCTCACCACTGTTGGGGCAGGCCAGAAGCGGCTTATCGATAGCACCGCGCACGTGCGCCACCACCCCGCATGCCTGCGATGGGTTGACGCAATTTACGCCCAAGGCTCCCAGACGGGGTGACTGGTTGGCCAGCTCAATAACCTGCGAGAGCTTCGCCAGGCCCGCCGCGATGGCGCCGGTAATGCTTAGTGCAAAAGGCTTAGGCTGTGCTTCAAGGAGTTCGAGCAGTGCTGCGGCCTCCTCGACGTTGGGAATGGTTTCCGCAAGAAGGAAGTCGGCATCAGTATCCGCGAGTACCGCTACCCTGCGGGCATGCCAGCGCTGCAGCTCATCACGGCGCAGATCATAAGCGCCGTCATAGTCCGTCCCCTTCCCCGGACCGGCACCATAAGGACCGATGGATGCGGCGACAAGCAGTTCACCGTGGGCAGCGCGCTTGTCGACGGCCACTTGCGCCGCCCCACGAGCCACTCCGACGCTGCGACGCAGAAGCTTCTCCGCTTCTTCACCAAGCACATCAAAGGTGACTTGGTAGGAGGCCGTGGTGGCCACCTGAGCGCCGGCGGCGAAGAAGTCCACGTGCGCAGACTCAATGAGCGCGGGGTTCTCCCGCAACACCCGCGCCGACCACAGCGGGCCTGCGATGTCATGCCCCTGGGCTGCAAGGTGGGTTCCGAGGCCACCATCTAAGAGCAGCGGCCCATCAAAGAGTGCCATGGCGCATCAGCCTAGCAACGATTCAGCAACCACCAGGCACCGTCAGGATAGCCCGCCTTAATGGTTCGATTGATTTTCTTAATCCTCAATCTCCACTTCAAAGCACACACAGCCCTTCTGCCTGCTCTTCGCCGCGCTTGCCGACGCCTCCTCCGCCAACACCTCCCCACAGATGGATAAATGCAAACTATATTTTGCGCGAAGCAATATAAACGCACAGACAAAGCTTAAAACCACTGGTCAAACGGATTTTGCACCCGATTAGGAGCTTTAATTTTAGGTGAAAGTACCGCTCGGTACGCGGCCACAATGCCGCCACTTAGCCCCTGAAGTAGAAAGAGGTGCCCAGCCATGTTCCGCCTTTCATTCGGACATAAAGCCACAAAGATCGTCACCCCGATTGCTGCCGCCGCAGCACTCTTCGCCGGCTCCCTCAACGTTCCTGCTCAGGCCGTAAGTTCCTTCGGCTCTTCCACGCCAGCCGCGTTCATCAACGCCATGCCCTCTGCTGCCGGCCCGGCGGCTCCAGCTCCCCGCGCATCCGCCAGCGTTCAAGGCATCATTAAGCAAACCAATGCCCAACGCGTGGCCAATGGCCTCGCACCGCTGCGTGTTGACCCGAATCTGACCAACTTGGCACAAGATTGGGCCAACACCTTGAGCCGCGATGGCAAGACCCGACACCGCCGGAACTACTGGACCCACTACCCCGCCGGCCTGCCAGCCGGTGGTGAGAATGTTCTCCAGGCATGGAGCGACTACTCCGACGCCCGCGTTGTCCAACTGTGGATGGACTCCCCTGGCCACCGCACGAACCTGCTCGATCCCCGCGCCAAGTCCGTGGGCATCGGCATGGCCGTCGGTGCTGATGGCAAGCTGTATGCTGTGCAGAACTTTGGGCGGTAGGATTCAAGTACTTTGCTGCTAAAGAGCGCCTGTGAACTAAGGGTCATTCATCTTCACAGGCGCTCAGCCCGTTTTCGCTCTCCGAGTTAAGGGCAGGCCCCCTTTTGTGCCGCGGCCAAAACTTCAAATAAGTCTTACAACTAAGCAGGCTCAATCCCATACTGCACGTACTCGCAATTGGTCCTCTAAACTTGCCTTAACAGGCAACGAGTTGAACAGTACGCCACGATAGGAGGGGCTATGACCGTACGCGTCCCGATGTCCCCACCTGTCCTCGAATGGGCTGTTGAAAGAACGCAGCTTCCCATCAATGAGTTGGAGAAAAGATCTGACTTTCATTCCTTGCGTTCTTGGCTTGTAGGCGAAAGTGCACCCACATTTAGGCAAGCAAAGAAGTTGGCTAAGCTTGCTGGAATTCCTTTTGGCTACTTGCTTCTCGAAGAACCTCTCAAACGCGCCCCGCACCTTCCTGATTTCAGGACTCCTGGGAGCTTCCCATTATCCGCGTTCAGCCCAGCACTTGAGCAGACAATTTATGCCTGCGAGCGGCGCTTAGAGTGGTACGCAGAAGATGCCATCACCAATGGGATTGCAGCGCCTAGCTTTATCAGCCGCTTTTCTACGGATACACCTGTAAATCAAGCAACGGAGTGGGCATGCTCCCTGTTGGACTGGGCTCCTGGTAAGAGAGAACGAAGTCGAGACCGCGTGGCCACCCTGGCTGATGCTATCGAGCGCACCGGTATTTTGGTCATGCGCAGCTCCATCGTGGGCAACAACACCCACCACAAGCTCAATCCTAATGAATTCCGTGGTTTTACTTTGATCCGGAAATCTTATGGTCTGATCTTCATCAACAGCGCTGACTCCGGTGTAGGAAAACTGTTTAGCTTGGCCCACGAGTTCGGACATGTTCTTCTTGGCAAGCCGGGTGTTTCCGGCGGCCCACTCAATCAGCGGACCGTCGAACGTTGGTGTAATAAGTTCGCGGCGGAACTTCTTGTCTCCACGAAAGACTTGCTCGAACAATGGTCTAACGCCAAGGACTTAGAGGCAGTGTGCCAATGGGCATACAAGACTTTTGGCGTCAGCCGCGACGTCACTGTATGGCTCCTCGTAGATAGCAGGGCTCTCCCCCGGGAGGTTGGTCAGCGATTCCTCGACGAAACTCCTCGCCCCGCGGCAATGCACCAGTCCGGCGGTGGTGACTTCGCTCTTGGCCTTCGCTCCCGTTTGGGCGGGCTCTTTGTGGAAGCCGTCACTGGAGCCCTCACCGAAGGCAGAATCGGTGAACGCGAAGCATCCCGCCAGCTCGGTATTAAGAAGATCAGCACGATTGAGGCTCTGGTCAATCGCTATCAGGGGCTGTCATGACGCGCTACCTGATCGATTCCAACATCATTATCAATGCAGTTCGGATGTATCCTCGCGACGTGTTCCCGAGTTATTGGGACTCATTAGAAAGCTTTGTGACCACCAAATCGTTTTTCTTCCACGACACAGTTCAAGAAGAACTGGAACGAAGACAAGACTTTGTCTCAGCATGGTTCCAGGACTTCGTCCCTCATGACCAAATTTTGCATGTCGATAGCGCTGAAATTGAGTCATACCGGCGCCTTTCCACATGGGTAGCCTTCGATCGCAAGCCTCGGTTTGATGAAGCGGCAGTCCAAGAATTTCTCAATGACGCTGCCGATTCATGGCTAGTGGCCTCAGCTCACGCACGGAGTCTATCAATCATCACCGATGAGAAATCCCAACCGCGCAGAGTCAACAGAGTCAAGCTTCCCGACGCCGCTGCTGCATTAGGAGTTCACTGCTCCACCTACTTGGATTTCCTCCGGTCACGCGGAATCACGTATTAGATGGAGATACAGCCAAGGAAGCGAAACCCAAACGGCTCCCACCTCCATTAGCTCCAAGCCACTTATCCCGGCAACAACTCGGAAGCCTCCCCCACCACGCTCACCACGAGCACATCGCGGGCGCGGGAGGCCGCCACGTAGAGCAACGCCCGCTCGCGTTGCAGCGCTTCATCGGCCTCGGCCGGCGCTAGCCCCTTCATGAGGTAGCGCTGCGGCAGCGCCTCGCGGCTCACGTCGAGCAAGATGACGTGCGTGAACTCCAGGCCCTTGGCGTTGTGCATCGTCATCACCGCTACTGGGCGCTCCCGGGAGGTGCGCCGCCCAGTACTCACCGCCACGCCCAACTCACCCAGCTGAGTGGCAATCTCATCCTTACGAGGGTTGGTACGGGTCAGCACACCAATGGAGACATCTTCCTCCCCAGAGGTCCAGTCCCGGATATGCGCGGCCAAAGCCTCAGCTTCCTCCGCCTTGCTGGCAGAGCTCAGCACCACCGGCGCTGGGCCTTGGCGCACCGAGCGGTAGCCGTGCAGATCGTCGATATCCTCTTCCGAATCAATCCACTCAGTGCCCTCCAAAATCGCTGTGGCATAGCCCAGGTTCTGCCGGGTCGTACGGTAATTCACCCGCAGCTTCCTCGTGGCACGCCCTCGCGTTTCGATCCCGTAGTCACGCAACACCAAACGCTGGCCATAGATGCGCTGGTGCGAATCCTCCGCGATAAAAATGTCGTTCGGTCCACGCTTGGCCACCGCCCGCAGGAACTTCCAGTGGCCCGCGTGGAAGTCCTGGGCTTCGTCGATAAGCACGTGATCAAACATGCCCTCCGTGCCGGTGCGATGCTCCACGATGTGCGCGGCCACCACCGCTGCGGCCGCATAGGTCAGCTTCCCAATAGACGCGCACGCCGCGTGGAAGTACTCCACAATCGCCCACACTGCCTTGCGCTCAGCACGAGTCAGCGGCGTGCCGCGCCCGGTACGCCGCGCACGCAGGTAGGTCTTCTCATCCGTGATCCCCTGCGTAAGGATCACCGCTGAATACTCCTGTGCCAAGAACGTCGGGTGGGATTTCTCCCGCGGCAAGGAGCTGCCTTTCAGCTCCGCGGCCTCCTGCCACTGCCGCTTTTCCTCCACACCGTCCAAGCCGCGGGGTACAAAGTCCGCATCGATATTAAGTACCGCAGCCATCGCGGCAGCGCGCTCCGTTGCCTGTGCGTTCGCCAGCACGTCGAAGACGAGCGCATCAACGCCACTAATCCACAGCCCCGGCGCGCCATGCACGGAGGCCTCCGGGAAGGCCGGGTACAGCTCGTTCATCTGCGTCTTGAGCGCGTTGGCCAGCTCACGCGTATATGTGGTCAAAAAGACGCGCGCCTTCGGATTCTTCTGCAGAAGATGCTTCGTGCGGTGCACCACCACCACGGTCTTGCCGGTACCAGCACCACCAGTGATGCGCGCGGAGCCAGTGTGCTCCGCTTCCACCGCGCGGCGCTGGCTCGGGTGAAGGAAGACGCGCCACTCGGCAAAAGAGCCCTTGAGGATCGCTGCCAGCTCTTCCTCGCCTGGGTCGATGGCAAAGTCCATCCGGGCAGCCGGGGACTTGATACCTTCCACCAGTGCCTTGTCGGAACTGGCATCAGCCACCGCCGCGGGCTCCACCAGGTCCAAGCCCAGTTCCTCGCGCACCTCAGCAATGCTCATCCCTGACAGCAGGCCAACCACCGCATGGTGTTCCCAATCCGGCGCACTCTCCGACTTCTCCAGGGCCTCATCGATTGTGGCGGCCTGTTCCAGCACCGCTACGGTCTGCGGGGACAAGCCCAGGCCATCGGTGAGCTCATGCTTGGCGACGCCCACCACATCCCACGGCCGCAGGCCCTCACCGTCATCAGAGGTATCCGCCGAAGGCGTGCCCGACGGCTCCGCTTCCGAAGAAGCCAAAGCATCCCCCGCCGGCGCAGCCGGAGACTCTGCTGCAGAGCCCGCTGCAGAATCTGCCTCTGCAGCTGCTGCCTCGGCGGCGAGTTGCTCGGCCGCCAAGCGCTTGGCGCGTGATTCAATCTCCGCCTGCGACATCGCCACCGAAGCTTCCGGCGCGGTAGCATCCACCAGTGCCGGCACACCGGAGACCTCATTGACCACCAGCGTCTTCGACGTGGCGAGCGCATAGGCATCATCGTGGTTGAGGATGTCAATGAGCACGAACATGGTGTCGTTGCCATCGTGCAGCTCAAAGAGCACCGCGCGGTACTTGCGGTTCACCCGCGCGGTCCGCACGCGCTTATCCGCTGCGTCCTTAATGGGCTCCACGTGCAGCGAAGGGTTAGTGGGATCCTCCACCAACTTGTTGCAGAACTCAAAGATCTGGTTTCCCAGGTTGTAGCGGTCCTCAATGCGGCGGTAGAAGGACAGGCTCGTTGCCATTGCTTTCCTCTCTTTAAAAGTCAGCGGATCAGGAGGCGCTCAGCGCCGCGGTCAGGGAATTCGGAACGGAATCGAAGTCAGCGCCGAAGACTGCATAGCCCTCAGCCTCGAAGTCTTCGCGCAAGTCTTCAACATCCTCAGCAAAGAGCAACAACACCTTCTGCTGCGGCCACTGCGCCACCACCGGGATACCGGAGACCTCACCACCGACGGAATCAGCATCCGGCTCGGGCAAGCCTGCCGCCGCCATCGCCCGCAATGCTGCGTGCACCTCCGGCTCGTCGGCAAAGGCATCCAGTGCCTCGGCCCAGCCAGGCGTTACCGCAGATTCCACTCCAGAATCCGCAGGCTCATCCCCAGCCCGCAGCACACGCTCGTCTGTTTCTTCAGCAGACGGCGGGACAACCGGCGGCACGCCACGCGCCACCACTTCCTCCACCACGGACTCCTTCACCTCGACCTGTGCAAGATCAGGGTCCAGATAGGCCATGTTGCTCAAGCCCAAGAACAGCCGCCAGGCTTCCAAGTCTTCGGAGACATTGCTGGCATCGAACCGCACGCGACGGTGGGCATCCCCCACACCCGCGGTAACGGTTCCCAGGTAGTTCTTCTCAAATCCATCCGGGACCTGCCTACCGCCAAAGGATGCCTCGAGCAGCGCAGTCTTGCTCAGCGTGGCCCAATCGTTGACTGGCTCAGATAAGAGAGCAAGCAGCACCCCCATCGGATCCATGTCCACGCGATTCAACAGGTCTTGGGATGCGTTGTACTTCTTTGCCATGGGTGGTCGTAGGTCTGGCTTCACCCACACCGGCGGATCCACCGGCTCGTTGCGCACAGTTGCCTGATGGGCATCGATGTCCTGCCATGTCAGCGACCAAGGCAAGTATCCCAACTCGTACAAACCATTGCGCTTATCAAAATCGTCCTTCACGCGGTTGTGCACCGCACTGGCGTGGAAGGCAGCACCGTCCAGGTAAACAGCGACGTCACGGATAGCGCTATCGCGCGTGGAGAAGACAAAGTCCGGAATGGTGCCACCAATCTGCTTCTGCTCCTCCATGACCCAATCATGGCGCGAGCCTTCAAAGCTGATGTCCCACTGCGCATGGTTGCCCTTCATGGATTCCACCACCGTGGCGCCGCATTCCTTCAAGTCCGCGCGCAGCTGCTCCACAAAGCGCTGCTCCAGCTTTGACTGCTCGCTACGCTCCGGTCGCTCCTCCGTCAGGTGGCCTTCCCAGCTAAAGGAAGCCGGATCAGCATCAATGGAAACATGGAGGTCATCGGCCAGAATCTTGCGCAGCGCCACCACCGCGGCCTCGCGGGAGGTCTGCGGAATCTGGCTACTGCGTGCGAAAGGCAGCAGGCAGGACGGGCAGCATTGCCGCACCTCCTCAGCGCAATGGCAGGAGGCCAAGCGGCGATAGGCCACGAGCAGCATTTGGCGCACGTGCGCCGGTTCCGTGAACTGCGCTAGGTAACCAGTCCCACCCGGCACGGTGTCATGAATAAGCAACATGTCTACCGGGCTGCCATCGGAATCCACGCGCACCGGCTCCACGTCCAAGTGGTCCGGGTTGCCGCCGAGGTACTCCTTGAAGCCGAGCTTGAGCGCCGCAACCAGCGAAGGCAGCGTGGTGGACTCCACCATGCCCAGCAACGCCGGCAGGTGCACCAGGACCGCCTGCGTGCCCAGGCTGCGTCCCAGCGCAAAACTAATGGAGTGCTCTTCAGCGGCGTTGCGGTACTCGCACCATGGTGCGTGGTCCTGCCAGCGGTTAGCACCCACATCGGAATCCAAGTGCCCGCAGCGCTCGCACACGCGGAACAGCGGTGCCTCGCGCTCTATTGCCGCAAAGGTACGCCGGCTGCCGCCGCCTATGCGGCCGAGGTTCAGCCACCGCATCTCCACATGCGCCAAATACTCCATGCCGAAACCGGAATCAGACAGATACCAGGCCTTACCGCGCCCGCCCTCGGGCACGTCAAAACTCAGCTGGGTTTGGAAGCGCAGCGAGGTACGGTCATCGGTGATGTCATTGATAGCGGAGCGCGCCGCGTCCACGGTGGCGTAGACCTTGGTCATCTCCACCACATCAATGAGCTGGTTCCGATCCGCAAAGCCCTTGGACCCGCACTCCGGGCACGCACCGACGCGTGGGGCGGCCACGGCCACATCCTCATCGCTGGAGAGCACCGCACCGGTGGCTTCCGAGTAGGAGCACTCCGGGCACAGGCGCCATTGGGTGAGCGCCGAATGGTGCTCGCCCAGCTCCACCGAGTCCACCTTCGCGCCCACGCCCTGCACGTAGAAGGTATTGCCGGGGGCTAGCTCCGTGAGCGCCGAAGAGACACCACGGCTATAGCTATAGGTCTCCGTCTCAAATTTCTGCACTTCCTCGTTGAAGGAGGAGACAGCCAGGTTGAACTCCACGGCATCATCCAGCAACGTGAAGTTCGGCAGCAGCCCAAAGCGCTCCAAAGCGCTAATCCAATACTCATCGGCGTGGTCCTCCAGCTGCTTGCGCACAAACCTCTGGGAAGCCACCGTGGCGTCATACTGGTTCTTCAGCTCCTCATCCTCAACCGCGGAGGCCTCCACGCGTGCCTTCAACTCCGTCACGCGCTTGCTCAGCACTTCTCGGCGGGACAACAGCAGCTTCTGTGTTGCACCCCAGCGCTCACGCGCGGATTGCAGGTCCACCACCATGCCGGACGAAGCACCGTCCTCACCCGGCAGGCACCAGCCGCGCAGCTCTTCTAACACTTCCGCCGAAGCATGCTGCGCCACCGTGGAAGCAAAACTCTCATAGGACGCCGACACCACCGCCGGCGAGAGCTCAACCAGCGCATCCACCACGGAGTAGCTGGCATGCGTGAACACATCGCGCGCGCTACGCAGCTGCTCTACTGAGCTCGCCACATCAGTGCTATCCAGCAGGTAGGCCACGAACTGGCGATGCATGATATCGCGCGCGGACAGATACGCCGCAGGTGCTGTCACCGAACCAGCGATGGTCTCCAGCGGGTGCTCCAGCGTGGTCAGTGCGCGCCCGCGCCCGCGCACCAGCGCCACGATGAGCGAGTTACCCGTCAAACGCCCGGCACGTCCCACGCGCTGCACGTAACTTGCCACCGTGTGCGGCATGGAGGACAGCATCACCGTGGAGAGGTCACCGATGTCGATACCCATCTCCAGCGTCGGCGTAGCCACGAGCACGTTCGGCGCCGAGGCGGACTGCTCCGCAAAGGGCCGCTTGAACTCATCCTCCAGTTCCTTGCGCCGTGGCGTGGGCACCAGTCCCGTGTGTTCTTCTGCCACCACGGTGCGGGTATTCGTGGTGCGGTAGAGCTGCTGGTAGTAGTTATCCTCCACACCCACCGGACCGAAGTGCCCGGTACAGGACAACGTAAAGCACGCCACCGAAGACATCGCCTCACGCGCCGCAGCATCCACGCCCACGCGCAGGTGGCACACCGGGCACTCCAACAGCCCCGGCTCGGTTTCTTCGCGCACGATGATGTTCTCCGGGTCCAGCGCATACACGCGCCCGCCCGTGGCCGTCGGCACGGAGAACACCACCTCCTCGAACTCGAGCTGCTTGAACAACTCCGCCACCTGGTTAGCTGCATCAAACGCGCTGCTTGTCGAAGCACCCAGCGCCGCCTTCGTCCACCGTGCATACCAGCCCTTCTGGGAGTCCAGTGGCATCGTCGCGTTGTTATCGCGCTTGCCCAACGCCCCCTTGAGCGCTGCCCCCGCTCGCGGGAACTTCGGTGCACCACCGCGCACGAACGCAGGTATTCCCTTGGCACGCGCCTGACGGCGGTTCAGCAACCACGGGTTGCAGTCCTGGCGCAGGTATTCTTTGAGCCATGGGTGGGCAATGCCACCGGCAATGCGCATGTACTCCACCACGCCGCGCGCCCAAGCCAGCAGCTCCGCATCCGTGGCTAGCGTCCCCGCCACCGAGCGCGCCGCCGACAGCAGCACCGCATCATCAACGCCCACCGACACCGACAGCGTCCCCGTCGTCACCAACGAGCGCGGCAGATCCACCCTGTCACCGAACTGCAGCGCCAAGTCCAAGTCCAAGCGCGAATGCAGTGCCGACAACGCACGCCGCTGCTCCGCAGCACCAGCATCCTTCTCCCACACCGCCCGGTAGCGGGGTGACTCTTTCAACTGCGGCGGCAACAACTCATAGAGCGCCCGCGCCCTCACCGCCGGTTCCGACTCCGCACGCGCATGCTCCACCATGCGCGCGGCCACCGACGACAACGGCACGCCTGCGGACGAAGATGCCATCGTTTCAGACGACGAAGACGATTCAGAGGAATCAGCAAACGAGCGAACCGCGCGCCAAATTCGCGCGCGCAACGCGAAAGCGCGCGCACGGCTTTGCACGAAGCCAGCGCGGTGCGCGGCATCCTGCACAGAGTCCGCGAAGACCAGAGTCTTCTTCTCCGCAGAGTCCAAATCATCCATGCCGAAGAGGTTGCTCAGCGCCACCGAAAGCAACGTGGCCACCGAAGAACCCAAGAAGCGCATCGCGTCGTCTTCACCACAGGACGGGCACTGCTGCGCCTTCGCACGCTCCTCCGCATCTTCACCGGAATAAACCAGCACCGGCACCACGGGGGACTCCTCCATGGTCTCCTCATCCGGTGCTTGCGGCGTTAATCCCGGCAGGTCCAGATTCAACCACGCCACGCGGGAGCTCTCGCCCTCCGCGCGGGTAACGCCCTGTGCCACCTCACTCGTGGCATCAATGAGCGGGCGCTGGCGCTCCGGCGCGCTGATAGCAATGCGGCGAATCTCCTGCGGTGTGGTGACATACGTATCCCCACCAGGCTGCTCCGCCAGCATCCATCCGGAGCGCCCACAGTGGCGGCAGTAGATCGCCGGCAACCACGCCTTCGGCGCATCACCTGCAGCCTGCACCGTGTGCGCGCCCATGCCGCCATCATCGGACCACCTGAACACCGAAGAACGCGAGGTTGACGCCACTGCCCTATCGATGCGGGAGATCTCACGCACCCATAGGTGCAGCTCCACACCGGGGAATTTCTTCCCATCCCAGCCCAACGCGGCACCGAGCTCCGCGCGCACATAAGCAATGAAGGACAACGTCAGCGACAAGAACTCGACTGCCAACTCGCGGTGGCTGCGCAGCACGCTGGCCGGGAACACTCGCGATACCAGCGGTTCCACCGCAGCAATATCGGTACCCGGCACACCAGCTTCACCGTGTTCCAGCGGCACTGGCGTTGCCGCCTCCCGCAGAATCGCGCACACCAATTCATTACCGGCCATCGCTAGAACCGAGTCAGCCAAGTCCGGGCAAGAATTCAAGCCAGGCAAAGAACCGAAGGCGTGCCGGCTCATCGCCTCAAACACCGCCACATCAAATGACGATGCATCTTCAACAGAGCCTGAAGCAGCAACCGCAGCCGCCACCTCATCAACGACGTTCTGCATAACCTCAACCGAAGGCGTTGGCGTCACTGGCGGAAGCACGTCAGCAGAATCGGAGCTCGACGAGTCTTCGTCGTTTGAAACGACGGCACGCAACTTCGCCACCAATGGTCCGACCGTGGCTTGCCACTCCTCCACGGTCATGAGCGTCTCCCCGACCACAGCATCCGGCGGCATCTGCTCGCCAAAGACCGTGTAAGCAAACGACAACATGTCGCTATGCGGTGCCGCCGAATCTGGACCGGAGTCTTTGGTGGCTCCGGTGCTTGCGGTACCTTCGGCGCTTTCGCGGCTCTTGTCCCCCAACGTTGCGGAGGTCGCCACCGGCGTTACCTTACCCAAAGGACGCTTTTCATCCTCGGGAGTAAGGAAGCCTTCGGGCTGATACTTCTTCAGCATCAATCCGAGTCGGCGCAGCAACATCGCCACGTCTGTGCCTTGCGCTGCGTCATAAGTGTGAAACTCATCCAGCACCAAATACTGCAAAGACCGCGCAGACTTCTCCCACAGCTCACGATCCTGCTCACGCAGCAGCAACTGGTCCAGCATCTTGTAGTTCGTCAGCAAGATATCCGGCGGGGTATCCCGCAGCACCGAACGGTCAGAAATCAGACCATCATTCGATACCTTCCTGCGTCCGCCAGAAACCACCTCACCGGTGTAAATACCAGCTGTTACCCCGGTGAGCTCAGCCTCTGCATGCAGCAGCTTGGCCAAACGGCGTTCCTGATCGGATGCCAGCGCGTTCATCGGGTACAGAATCAACGCTTTGATGCCGCTGCCATTAGAACGGCGGCAATGATCCAGAATCGGATAAAGGAAGGACTCGGTCTTACCGGAACCCGTACCCGTCACCACCAACGTCGGTGAAGGTCGCCGCTTCGACCCCGTCGAGTAATCAAACGAGGACAGCCGCTCGAATGCCTCAGCCTGGTGGCGATAAGGCTTGAAGCCGGACGGCAGCCAGCCCAGAATCCCATCCCATGACTTCGCCGGTGCATACGGCAAGCGCGTGCGCACGTAAGGCCCGTAGAACATACCGCCCTGCGGATCGTTGAGGAACTCCCGTAGCTGCTGGGAGGTCAGGTCCTCAGCCAGCGAGAAGGTCGTGGTGAGGTACTCCGATAACCCATCAACAATGTGGGTGGAGGCGTAAGTAGGGATAAGACTCGACATAAGGTGCTACTTCAATACTTTCGGTCTTCGCTTCGCTTCTGGCTTCCGGAACTATTGCTGGTTCATCATCGCAGCATACTTTTCATACGCCGCCGCCAAGTCCGCTTCACGGTCCAATGGCGCAAATGGATACTCAAAGACGTATTCCACGCCAGACTGCGGATGCGTCCACGTGCGTTCATCTTCCGAGAGTTGCTGCCCATCCTTGAGCTTCTTCTCCAGCTTCAGAACATCACGAGGCACCTTGCGACCGTTCGCGTCATACAAATCTTCCTGGTCATAACGCCTCATCACCGGGAACTGCGTCCGGTAAATCATCAACAACTCATCCAGCGTCACGCCCAGTGACAGCGCCACCATGGCATCGATTTCGTTCTGAGCGTGAAAACGGTCGCGGGCGTTGCGCTTCGCAGAATCAACGCTCCAGGAATTTTCAAGAGTTGCCTCCCAAAGCGGAGCATATGCTTTTGTCAAGCAATTCAACTCCAAATATCTTCTTTCAATCAAACGAGCAAACCTGGAACCATCCTGAACAGCCGTGTTTTGAACGACCGACGGCCATAGGTTGGAGCCAATGCTTCTTACTAGAAAGTCACTCAGCAAAGATGAAAAATAAGCACCGGCGAGAGGTACTTTCACTGATACCGGCGACTCCAAATGTCCAGCGGAAATTGCTCCATTGACGTGCGTTGCACCTGGAGGGATCAGGGCCGGATATAACGTTCTGAAACCAGTTAACGCAGCCATTTGCCTCCAAGCAACGCGGAAGTGCTCCCGAACAGCCGAAGTTTGAATTCCATCAGACCATGCACCGTAATCACCGTCATAATCACGGTTAATACGATCAGGTTCATACGCAGTCGCTGGAATGAAGTCTTCTGCGATAGCTTCAAGATCGATTTCAGACCAGTCTTGGTTATTCTTCATCGTGGGATTCGGTTGTTTAATCATAGGAGTCGAGACGCCAAGGTGTGGCCCCTGAAGGATTACGTCATCCCAAGACTTTGGATGCTGCCACGACGTCTCAAAGTATCCTGCTTTCTTAGCAGTCGTTTCATTCCATCCACCCGAATACTGCAAACCTAGGGATTTAATGCGTGGTGCCGCAGCAAGCTTTGCCAATACTTGTGCTGCTTCGCTATTCACTGAATAAACAGTGCGAGTTTCAAGCAATGGAGTTCCCGGCTCTTCAATGATCGATCTCCACACTCTGAGTGTGTCTTCGTCGACCGTAATGATGCGGTCGCGGTGTGGACGCAGATCCCATTTACCGTCATCGTCTTTGAAACCAGGAAGGTTTCCGGTGCCATCATGGTTGAAGGAATCGATGACGGTACGTGGATGATATAGCGATGCGGCTGAGAGAAAGTTTGTGTGTTCCTCGCGCTGCCCATAGATATGAATGCCGTACGGATTATGGTGATCAATATCAAACAGCACAAGCTCATTGATGAACTGCCAGTGCCGACGAAGCCGTCGATAAGCACCAGCCCTCAGCGTTGCAGCCTTCTTCTCCGTGAAGTGCGACTCGGGATGAATGAGTGAGATGATGCCGTTCTCGGCGGCGTTAGCCCACGTGCGTTCCATAAAACCACGGTAAAGATCCGGGCGCTGGTCCTTGAGGTGCGGGTAGCGGGTGACGTCGCGAAGCACTGCTGCAGTCGTTACTGCTTCGCCCGCGCCCTTGGATAGGGATTCGAGGATTCCGGGGGCGTCGGCAAGCGCTTCCCGGCGTGCCTTCTTTTCCGTTTGCGTTGGTTTGTTCGCCAGGCTGAACCACGGATCGAACTCGGAGAGGAGGTCATCGAAGTTGACGTCAGGACGCACCCACGGCGGGTTACCCACCTGGAAGTCGAAGCCGCCCTTGGCCATGACGGTGGCGAAGTCCAGGTCCCAGTGGAAGAAGGCTTGTTCCTGGGCAATGGTGTTGGCGGTTGTCAGCCAGGGGTGGGCTTCAAGGACGTCCTCGTAGCGCAGGCGGCCGGAGGTGGAGCGGTCGAGTGATTCAACGTAGTCCAGCTCATCCCAGGACATGTCGAAGCCGAAGGCGTACTGGTTGTCCTTGCGGTAACGCTTCTGGCCCTCGTTGGGGATGCCGAGGAGGTCCTGCATGGTGGCGAGATACTCGGTGATATCGGGAAGCTCTTCCGTGGCGGTGACCGGCCAGTACCAGAGAGCGTTCCAGGCGTTCATCGCGGTGCGCAGGCGCAGGTAGGCGCCCTCGTTGTTGTGGAGGAGTTCTTCCTCCACTTGGGCGCGGGTGACCACGTCAGTGCGCTTGTCAGTATTGAGTTCCTGTCCCCACAGATCCAGGTCACGGCGGACTTGGTCCTCGGCGATGCGCAGGCGGATAAGGGAGAGTTCCCAGAGTCGCTCAACCTGGTTGGACAGTGCGGTGGCGAGCTTGGTCTGCGTTTTATTCAGCGGTTTGCAGATGGATTTTTGCCAGGCCTTCATGGCCTTGATTTCCTCCGCCGCAAGGTTCTTGAGGTCCTTGGCGTCCACCGCACTTCCCCAGCCGTGGCTAGGAACAAGGAAGTGGTGGATGCGCCCGGTGGGGTGCTGGTCCGTCTCGTTGGCATCGATGGCATCGGCCAGTTCCTTTAGCGGGTGGTGCTGCGGGGTGAGCGTGAGGTAGTTCTGCGTGCCCTTTGCCTTCGAGGCGGTGGAGGAGACTTCCTTGGCACTGAAGGTGGAGCGGGTGGCACCCACCAGCGAGTTGCCGTGGCGAAGGTGCAGGCCGAACCAGGGGGCCTTGAGCTCCTTGGTCATGGTGTTGAGCCACAGGGAGATTTCGGCGAGCTCCACCGCGGTCTTGTTGAGGTCCACGCCGTAGACCTGGTGCAGGGCGATGGAGGCCTTGACCTTTTGCAGCTCCTGGGTGCGGTCCTCACCGGGTATTTCCTTGCCCAGTTCGGCTTGCTTCTTGTTCAGGTAGAGCTCGGCAAGCTGGTTGACGGCTTCCACGGCGAAGGCGCCGGAGCCCATGGCGGGCTCGCAGATGGTGAGGGTGAGGATGTCATCGGCGTTGTCGATGCGGCCGGTTGCTTTGAGCTCCTCGATGGCCTGGCCCACGGTGAACTCGGTGATGACGGGTGGTGAGTAGAAGGACGCAGAGCGCTCGCGGTCGCGAGAGGATTGGCGGTAGACAAAGCTGCCGCGGGCGTGGGTGCGCTGGACGCGTTCCACGCCGCCGTGTTCGGTTTCGCGGTCTTCGTAGACGATGGAATCCTGCGGGAGGGTGCGTGCTTGTGGCTCGGGGACCACCCAGGAGCCCTTGGAAGGATCACCGTGCTTGGCTACTTCCACGAGGTCTTCTTGAGCGATGAAGCCGGTGTAGGACATCAGGCCCTCGTAGACCTGGCCCAGCTCAGTCACGCCGAGGGTGGCGTAGGAGATGAAGCCGCGGTCACTGCCCCGCTTTTCTTTTGTGAGAAGGAGGTTCTGCAGGACCTTGTGCAGTGCCAGGTTAGAGAGCTTGACCTCATCGATGTAGGAGGTGGCTTCAGACTTGAACAGGTCCGCGTCGAGGTTGCGGAATTCCAGGCCGTCTTCGGTGGCGTTGGCGTCGTAAAGCTCGGCGCTTTCATCGTGTGGATCGTGGCCGCGGTTGACGCGCTCGAAGAGCAGCTGGAGGCTTTCGTAGAGGTGCGTGCCGTTCTGGGTGCGGTGCGTGGTGGGCTCGGTCAGGATGAGGTCACGCAGGCGGGAGAGGCCATAGCCTTCGTCATAGTCGTTGTCCCCGGTGGGCAAGATTTGAAGTTCCGGGGAGGATTCGGCGAAGAGGAGGAAAAGGATGCGGTAGAGGTAGCGCAGGGCTTGGTTGGCCAGTTCGTTGCCGTCGATGTCGGTGGTGATGTGTGTTTCATTGTTGGTGTGCTGCTGCGCTCTGCGCTGCAACACGTCGTTGCCGATGATCTCAATCGAGGCCTTGATGGCACCACGCAGTTCCTCGGAGACTTTGACGGAGTGCTCGCGGGCTTGGGCTAGGGTGTCGAGCCACCAGGTGGTGCCGTCGGCGCCGCGCATGGTGTGCTCGGCGGCGAGGATGGAAACAACTCGGGGAAGCTCACCTTTGGTTTTCTGGTCGTTGCGCTCAACGGCCAGGCCTAGGTCCACGGCGAGGTAGCGGCCCAGCGGCCAGGTTTCGCGCTCCGCTAGGACTGCCCAGCGGCCGGCGAGGACCAGGATGAGGTCGGGGGCTTGCTCGGTGAGGAAGAGCTCACCAACCAGCTTGGCGGCGGTGATGTCGAGGGCCTTGGCCTCACCGCTGGAGTTCTGGTGGCCTAGTTCCGGGTCGACTCCGAGAAGCGGCACGGTGGTGAGATCCTCCACGGAGTCCATCTGCCCGGCGCGCAGGATGACCAGGGAGTGGTTCTTATCCGCGGCGGCAGTCAGCGTGAGAGGCTGGCCGTTGCGGGAGAATTCCAGGCGCTGTGGCTGCGGGTAGCCAAAGGCCGCGGAGACGAGGTCATAGACCTCGTGCAGTGCGTCTTCGGTTGCCTCCATGGAGAGCGCGGAGAGCTTGGTATGCAGTGCTTCCCTGCGGGAGGTCAGGCGCAACAGCGGGGATTGGGTGTGCTCGTGGCCGGCGCTCTTGGCATCCTTATCCGTTGCCTTCCACTCTTTGACGGCCTCCTCCACGCGCTTGCCAAAGGAGCTGCCTTTGTCATCGGTGGTGAGGTAGTAATCCGAGATCCATTCCTCGACGTTGATGATGGAATCGAAGTCTGCCATTAGCGTGCCTCTGCTTCGTTGGGATTGGAGTGGTCAGTGTCTGGGAGGATGAGTGCGAGTGGGCGCACGAGGGAGCGCTCCGGAGCCATGGATTTCAACAGTTCCTCGTCCTGGTGGATAAGGCGCTTGGTGTCTTTGATCCTGACTGTCTGCTGTCCATCGTTGGCCTGTTGCCAGTGATCGGCGCGCTGTTGCCAGCCGGCGATGCGGTCCTGCGCGTGGTCCAAGTTGGTGTTCTTGACCACCGTGAGGTGGCTGTGGGCGGCTTCTACTGCAGCAGCGATGAGCTGTGCTGCGGTATCAGGAACGGCGAACTCGCCGGGGTTGATGGCGTTGTCACTAAGCCCAATGCGGTTGAGCCAGGCATAAACATCTTCATGGATTTCAATGTCCACGGCCTGCATGCCGGCGGGGACGTTGAAGCCGAAGGGGCCTTCCGTGGCGGTGAGGAAAGTGCGGGAAAGCACTTGGCCGCGGGAGTTGGTCAGGGTTCCCATGAGCAGCAGCGTGGGCGTATCCACCGCACCGAGTACGGCGGGGATTTCGCTTTGTGCCATGTTCGTCAGAGCGCGGTCCGCGGCCCACTCGGAGACCGGGTGCAGTGGGCTGAGGAAGTGGGCGCGCGGCCAGGACTTCTCCGAATCGCCTTCGCGCGCGGCTTTGAGGTGTTGGTTGCCGCGGCGCGCGGAGGTGGCCAGCATGAGGCGCTCGGTGACCTTGCGGTAGGACACATAGTCCTGCGGCAGGTAATCGAAGCGCCGGCAGAGATCGCGCGGAGGAGTCAGCTCCACGATGTCATTATCGTGCTGTACGTAGTCCACGCCACCAGCGCTCAGAGATTTGTCTGCGGAGTCTTGGTAGGCCTCCGCCAGAGCGTCGCCGAGGTAGTCCTTCTCCGCGCGGTAGAGGCTGTGGCGCGCTGTGCGGCGTGACGGCGCGGGGGTGACAGCGCCAAGCGTTGAGGATTCTCTGTTCTCGTCGTCGTTGGTGCTCTCGGGGTTATCGGCGCTCTCGGCGTCATCGGCGCCGTTGGTGGCAGCGGCGGCGAGTAGTGCCCAGATGTCATCGCCCAGGCCGGAGGGGGCAGCGGCCTCCTCGGGTTCGGTGGCACGCGCGGGCTTGGCGTGCGCGCCGGTGAGGATCTCCTCCGGGGAGGCCACGACCTCATCGAAGTCGCGCTCATGCATGAGAACCGCGCGGATCTCATCCTCCTCCGCCTTGGGGTTGTGCTTGCCCATGAGTGGGGCGGCGTCGCCGAGGAGCTGGTTGGCGGAATACTCGCGGTCAATGAGGCGAGTGAGAACGCGCAGCTCGCCGATGGAATCGGCAACGTCGGCATCCTTCGGGTCCAGCAGCAGGGAGGTAATCTCCGGCTCGTGTTCCTGGCCGTAGCGGTCGATGCGGCCGTTGCGCTGCTGGATGCGAATGAGCGACCACGGGATGTCATAGTGCACCAGGTGGTGGCATTGGGCGTGCAGGTTCACGCCTTCGGAGGCGACGTCACCAGTAATGAGCACACGAAGAGGGGTGTCGGTGCGCTTGAATTCGTCGATAAGCGCCAGCTGATCCGAATCTGACAGGCCACCGTGCATGACTTTCACCGCGCCCTGCGGGAGCTTGAGATGTTTGGCGACGTTCTCCTGCAACCACCGCAGCGTAGCCACCCTCTCCGAGAAGATGACCACGCGGCGATCGGAGCCCTTCTTGACGCCTATCTCCATGAGATAGTCAATGAGCGCGGCAAACTTGTTGGAGTTTTCCTCGGTGACCTTGTTGTTGAGCTCCTTAAGGCGCGCCAGGTTGGCTTGCTCTTTGGGCTTGTCGAGCTTCTGGCGCGCGGCGATGGATTCCGCGAGTGCCGCCGGGGAGGACAGGAAAGCCTTGACCAAGGTCCAGGGGAAGAGGCGATCATTCGCCGTGGTGGCTGGGCCGTTCACCCAATCCTCGGCGATGGCGCGCGCCACGGCGTTTTCCTCCGGGGAGGCATCCACCAGGATGTTGCGGGGCTCGCCGCGCTTGGCCCACTTCTCCCCCACCACGGAGGCGACTTCCGGTGAATTGCGGTGGCGGCGGATGATGAGCTTCTTCGCGGCCTCCATGTCGATGGAGCCGTCTGGGAGGACGGAGAGAGGGTCGAGCAAGCGCAGGATTTCCTTGAAGGATTCCTCGCGGCCGTTGTGCGGGGTGGCCGACGCCAAGATGAGGGACTCGGTGGTCGGCGCCAGCGTGCGGGCCAGCTCATTGTTCTGGGAGCCGGCGTTGGTGGCGTTGTGGATCTCATCGATCACCACGGCATCCCAGCGGACCTTCTCCAGCTGCGCGCGGTACTTTGGCGCCTTGAGCGTATCCATGGAGACGATGACGCGCGGGAAGTAGGTAAAGGGGTTCTTCGACGCCGGCAGCTTCTGGCGGACCTTTTGGATGCCCTGGCTGTCCAGGCGCACCAGCGGGATGGCGAAGCGCGTCCACAGCTCCTGCTGGAACTGCTCCATGACGTGCTTGGGCGTGACGACAAGGATGCGCTCTCCCCTGCCGCGGCGGATGAGCTCCGCGAGGATCATGCCGATCTCCAGAGTCTTGCCCAGGCCGACAGCATCCGCGAGCAGCACGCGCGGGCGGATGCGCTCATCTGACAGCGCCGACTTCACAGCGGAGAGCTGATAATCCAGCGGGTCCGCCAGCATCTGCGTGGCTACCTCCAACTGCTTTTGGTACAGCGGCACCGGTGTGCGGCGCAGCGTGGACTCCAACCACAGGCGGGTGTGGCGAAACTGCGGTGACTCATCCGGGCGAACGGTGACATTGGCGGGGTCGAAGACCTCGATGTCATCGAGCGCGGTAAAGAAGGTGGCGGTGGTATCGCGCACGTAGTCGCTCACGCCGCGGGCGCGGATGCGGAAGCCGTCGGTGGTGCGCGCGACGCTGCTGACCAGCCAGTGCTCGTCACGACAGGAGATGGTCACGCCGGGGGCGAGCTGGGAGTAGTCGGAAAGGCTCATGGAGTCCAAGGTATCAGCGGGGATGGACCTTATTGGGCAGATTGTGGCTCAGGAGTTCGAGAACACTTCACCTAGCTAAGCCCAACACCGAACACAGCTTTTAGCCGAAATAAATCTCCCGAGTTCTCCTCCCCCTTTGTCCCTTTTAAGGCATGCTGGAAAGGACTGTTTTCGCCACAGAGGAGGCTCCGGTGGGTTTCAACACCAACATGCACCAACTATCGGCGCTGATGCGCAATACCGAGAACGGAGAGATTCAGCTCCCCGATTTTCAGCGAAAATACAAGTGGGAGGACGAGCGCGTTCGCCAGCTCCTCATCACCATTTTCCGTGGGCATCCACTGGGCATCATCATGCTATTGGAAACTGGCAACTCCTCTGTCAGGTTCAAGCCACGGCCCATCGAAAGCACCGAGGCTACTGCCACTTCCGAGCCCAAGTTCTTGCTTCTCGACGGTCAGCAACGACTGACATCGCTTACCCAAGCCCTCAAGGGTGATGGCGTGGTTCATACCAAAGACTCACGCGGCAAGCGCCTCGACCGCAGGTACTTCATCAATATCCAGAAGTCTATTGAGGATCCCTTCGAGCTGGATGAGGCAGTGATCTCCGTGCCAGCTGATGGGGTAATTCGAACCAACTTCAACCGCGATATCGTGCTTGATCTCAGCAGCATGGAGAAGCAACACGAAGCGGGTTATATCCCCGTTTCGCTACTGCTTGATCAGATGGGGCTTTTCGAATGGTTCGGCAAGTTGGGCGATACCGAGCTCATGACCGCATTCAGCGATGGGATCATCCGTCAGGTCAACGAATACAAGATTCCTGCGATTGAGTTGGACAAGCAGACGGACAAGGCAGCGGTGGCCACTGTCTTCGAAAAGGTCAATGTTGGTGGACTCCCACTCAACGTTTTTGAGCTCCTCACGGCGGTGTTTGCCGGCGATGCAGAGTACTACGACAAGTACCAGCGCGATTTCCGCCTCAACGATGACTGGGTGGAGACCAAGGAGCTGTGGAAAGAACATGATGTCCTCCACAAGGTGGAAAACACTGACTTCCTCCAAGCAATCACCATGCTGACGACTCTTGAGCGAAGCAAGCATTCCTCGGTAAGCCGCAAAGTCGGCCTGTCTGCCAAGAGGGAAGACGTTTTAAGGCTTGAGCTGAACGACTACCTCACCTGGCGCGACGCCCTGCGCCAAGGATTCATCTGGGCGGCAGGCTTCCTCGCAGACCTGCACATCTATCGATTCAGGGATGTCCCCTACCCGAAGCAATTAGTGCCGCTAGCTGCCATCGCCGTTGTCCTTGGCAAGGAAGCAGACAAGCACCACGTGAAAGAAAAAATCACGCAGTGGTTCTGGAGCGGAGTCTTGGGCGAGCTTTATGGCGCTGCCATTGAGACACGCTTCGTGCGTGACCTCGAAGGGGTGCCCGCTTGGGCGATGGGTGAAGAAACTACCGCCCCGCGCACCGTGCAGGACGCTACTTTTGCTGAATCCCGCCTTCATTCCTTGCGCACCCGCAATGCCGCTGCATATAAAGGCATTGCCGCGCTCATCATGGCACAGGGCTCAACGGACTGGGTCGAAGGAAAACAATTCGGTGCTTTCCAGTACAGGGACATGGCTGTGGATATTCACCATATTTTCCCGAAGGACTGGTGCAAGAAGAACGGAATTGATGACGAGCGCCGCGAATCTATCGTCAACAAGACGACGCTGAGCGCACGCACCAACCGTGTCATCGGTGGCGTCGCACCGTCGGCATACTTGTCCAAGGTTGAGAGCGAATCAGGCTTCGATGCCGACGGCGTGGACGACGTTCTCCGCGGACACCTCATTTCACCCGAAGCACTGCGCAGCGACAACTTTGATGCGTTCTTTGGACTTCGAAGGGAATCACTCTGCACGCTCATCGAAGGTGCCCTGAAGAAGACGGTCCAACGCGATGTCAGCGAAGGAAACGCTGTGGAAGACTCGTCGTTCTTCGAGGAAGAAGCCCTTGAAGAACCAGGCCAATTGGTAGAGGGACCCGTATCAGAGGTCTGAGGCAACATCGTTTTCTCACCGACCAGCGCAGCAACGCAACCTTCGATCAAGAACGCCTGCACTACACATGTCCAGATTGGGTAGCCTTGACAGACCGTAGCTTTCAATCTTAGGAGTCGCAATGAATGATGCTCACGCCCTCCGCACCCCGCGGCTCAGCTTGTCAACACCAATAGATGCCGACATTGATGCCATCTTCGCCATTCACTCGGATGCTCGCACCTACGAGCACCGCCCCGAACTGGCTATGAAGTCCAGGGAGGAAGCCGTGGAGCTGGCACGCGCATGGCAAGCTAATTGGTGCGAGAAGCAGCTGGGCTACTACGTGGTGTCCACGCTTGATGGCACCACTATTGGCTTCACCGGTGTGCGCCATAGCAAGGAAGCCGGTGAGGAAGTGCTCAACCTCTACTACCGCTTCGCACCCGAATCGCAAGGCCAGGGCTATGCCAAGGAGGCCGCAGCCGCTGCGATTGCCAGTGCGCGCGAGCGTTTCCCGCAGCTCCCTGTGGTAGCCATCATCGATCCCACTAATGAGGCGTCGATTGCCCTAGCCCTAAAGCTCGGACTTCAGCATGTCCCCGGCGCAGGAGTTCCGGGCGACTACGAGGTGTACCAACTCTCCTAGGTTTCGGCGTTCCACGGCTCTAAGTCCCTGGTTGGGTACCGCGAGTCGATGGTGAAACGCTGGCACACCACCTGGGTGTCATTGTTGATGTCTAACTGCCCGATATATTCAACGAACTCGGGTGAGCGCCAGAACTCTTCATGCCCGGCGCGCCATTCACTGGCATCGGCGTAGCCCTCGCCCTCGGCGATGGCGTGCTCGTCGCTGACGTCCGCGAGCCGGCAGACCTGGACCTCGGTAGTACGGATGACGCACACCACGTTGTCGTGTGAGTCGAGGACCGCTTCAAGGGTGCCCACATCCTCGCGTGGGTTATGGCCACGCGGGTGCTCAACCAGTAAGGATGTCGTGGTGGTTTTCGTGCCGTCCAGGATGGCGGTGACGAGGGCGTCGCGAAGCGGGCTCGGGAAGGCGAACTCGCCACGGGGTAGTTCCGTTAACGGGACTATTGGGTCCTGAGTCATACAAACACCTTAATCCGCTATTTGGTCAGTGCGAATATGCAAGACACTAGGCGTCCGCCTCACTTCCCCTATCGCTCTGAGGCCGCGCCGCCTCTTCCTATTAACAGCAGCGCGGCACTCGGTGATTCGCGTATGTTCTTTAGCCTAGACCCGGCTTAGGAGATCCGTGCAGGCGGAACCGGTGCGCCGTCAGGCGGCAGAACCTTGGGGTACTTCTTGGAGGCTGCAGTCTGGCCGGCAGCGAGTGGTTCTACATCACTCTCGGTGGTGGCTCCCGATCCTTCACCCGGCGTGGGGCGCCAAGGGGTGGGGTCCCAGTGCCCGTCGACAAGCTTGCGCTGCGATACCCAGCCCAGCGCGAAGACAGCCGCACCGCACAGCGCAACGAAGACGAGGCCAAGGGCACCGTCGGCACGCGTGGACCAGCCCAAAAGGAGGCCGAACCAGCCGAAGTCGGCATCACCAAAGGTGGTGTTGGCAGAACCGAAGGAACCGAGCACGCCCAACAGGAACGCAGGCAAGAAGGTAATCAGCAAACCGTTAGCGAAAGCACCGAAGATCGCTCCGCGGCGCCCACCCGTCGCATTGCCATAAACGCCAGCCGCGCCACCAGTGAAGAAGTGCGGAACCAGGCCAGGGAGAATCAGAGCAACGCCAAAGGCGGGGTTGAGCCACAGGGAAAGAACCGCCAAGCCAATGAGGCCGCCAACGAAAGAAGAAATGAAGCCCACCAACACGGCATTCTGGGCATACGGGAAGACGATAGGTGCATCCAGAGCTGGGATAGCACCGGGAACCACCTTGGCAGCAATGCCTTGGAAGGCCGGAACAAGCTCACCCAGAATTGTGCGCACACCAAACAGAATCACTGCCACGGCAACACCGAATTGAAGGCCCTGGGTAAAGGACTGCATGAGATAGTTACCTACGTTGGTGGCACCGCCCTCAAAAGCAGTAAATGCTTCTTCAGTACCCGCGCGTGCAATAAACAGCACGGCCAAGACGATGTACATCAGCGCCATGGATAGCGCGGTGGCCACCATGGAATCACGGAGGAAGCGGAGTCCCTCAGGGAGCTTGAGTTCTTCAGTCGACGGCGACATCTTCTTGCCCTTGCCACCAACGACCTTGCCCACCGCACCCGCGGCGAGGTAGCCGGCAGTGCCGAAGTGGCCGATGGCAATCGAGTCATCACCAGTAATGCGGCGAGTCCACGGATGCGCAATCGCCGGCAAGGCAACCATCAGGACACCGAGCAAAACGGCGCCGAAGAGGACGACGATCCATGAAGAGTAGCCAGCCGGGGCCAGCACCATGGTGAGCATGGTGGCCATAAACAACACGTGGTGGCCGGTGAGGAAGACATAGCTCATCGGTGTAAAGCGCGCGAGAAGCAGCGAGACCACAAAGCCTAGAATCATGACCCAGGCAACCTGGCTACCAAACTGGTCCTGCGCAATACCGACGATTGCCTCGTTGGTGGGTACGACACCTTGTGCGCCAGTTGCACCGGCAATCATGGTTCCGAGCGGTTCAAGGGAAGCAGTGACGAGACCAGCACCGGCGCCGATGAGCAGGAAGCCCAACGTCGCCTTGATAGCTCCGCCCAGCACTTGGCCCACGCCGCGGCCCATGGCTGCAAGGCCGACCGCGGTGATGAGACCGATCAGGAATGCCGGAACGGAGAGAATTTCATTAACAACAAAGTTTGCAATTGATAGTAGGAAGTCCATTTTCGGTCACCTTAAACGTCGTAAAGCTCGCGCAGAGCCCCATCAATTTCGGACATGTTGGTGAAGTCTTCGATGACGTGGACGGGAACGCCGACATCCCCCAGCGTGGCAGCAATCTCACCCGATGTCAGGAGGAAATCTGCTTCCTTTGCGCGCCCCTTCGCAGAGATAGTGTCCGTTGCTTCAACGTCAAGGTAAGAGCCCCAACCCCAGGCGTCGAGGACCTGTTCCAACGTGTTCTTGAGGAACAGCGAGGTGCCTAATCCATTTCCACAAACGGTGAGAATCTTGCCTTTTGACGGCACCGAATCGCTGCTCTTTTCAGACCGCGCAGCCTGCGATGCCGCCGGAGTGCTCGTAGCAGCGGCCTTTTGTTCTGGGGTTTTCTTTACACCCGCAGAGTCAAGGACTTCACGCAGTTCCTCTTCTGTGGATACATTGTCCAAGGCGCTGCGGGTAGCGGAGTTACCCAGCAGCCCTGCCAATTCCTTCATGGCCGAAAGATGTTCTGATGCGTCACGTGCTGCAAGCGCCACCACGAGAGTGACCGGATCGTTCGACTTATGGCCAAACTCCACTGGTTCAGCCAACCTCACCCACGACAACGCTGTGTTCTTTACTGCCTCCGATGGGCGGGCATGAGCGAAAGCGAAACCGGGGGCAACCACGATATACGGACCATTGTCTTCGACAGATTTCACCATCGCTTCCGTGTATGCCTGCGTGGCATCACCGGAGCGTTCCAGTAGTTTTCCGGCGAGGCGAATGGCCCCGCGCCAATCACTCGCGTGGCCGTTAAGCTCAACAGCTCCGGGTGCAAGGAGCTTATTTATTGTGGACATTTCTCTAGTCCTTCTTGTAGCAGGTACCGGTTCTCTCTTGATAACCGGCCTTAATTACTAGTTATTACCAGTTCACCTGTGTGAGTCAAGGCTCTCCCCGGCCACGGTTTGCTCCGCATCTCTGCAGATGCGTTAAGTGACCGCACGCAGAGTTCAAGCTACGCCGCACTAGATCGCGGGCGCAGGCTTTGAACCCGCCGAGTCTAGGACTGATGGCTTTGACGCTTAGGAGCTGGACAATCCGCTCCTATAATTCTTGAATCAGATCAGCAATATCGTCCTGGCGGCGATGGCGGAATCTAGCAACGGTCCGGCGGCGTGGTGCCTTAGGACTCAACCCGAGGACTTCATTGACTCGTGCCAGCGAATCCTCCACTGCTTCAGAAGGCTCGATTAGTTGCGGGTCAAGGCCTACAAAGTTGTAGAGCAGCTCGAACCCGCTAAGGCCCAGTTGCTCATCGGGCGCGCGGGTGACGTCAAAGGACTTGTCCGAGCCCAGCTTCAACCACACTCGTTGCCCCTCATCAACGCCGAGTTGCTCCAGGAAGCGCCGCATCGTCGAGATAGTCGCTTGCTTCAAACGGTTGACGCGTACAAATTGCTCACCGAGCCTGCTCCTCAGGGCGACAGTTCCGTTGACCTCCATGCCATAATAAGCAGCTACTCCTAGCGGGACGGGGAAGCCACTGCCACGTAGATGGTCCTTGTTCACGGTAAGCAAAAGCTGCCACGAGCCATCCCGCCAGTACACATCCCGGGTTTCTTCAATGTCACCTTCAACGACGTTGGCGGAGTCATCGATGCGTCTGAACACCATCCCGCCGCGGGTTTCGAATTCTCCCAGTGATGCATACTGGCGGATTGATGCCTCCGCAATGCGGAGGCGCTCTTTCTCCGCGAGGAGTTCATCCAACGGGACAGCTGGTACCTCCTCTGCAGAGCCGCCCTCGCCGATTGAGTAGGTGTGCTCGCTGGCATCAAGTCTCTCCCCTATCCAGCTAGCGATGTTCCGGAACTCTTCGCCACCCCAGTCCCGAAGAGCCCACTGATCTGCTGACACCCTGATAAGGCGCGGATCAATGGAGAATTGATTCGAGGCCGATCGGAAGTTTCCGCCACCCAAGGAATCCATAATCTCCTCAGCGGTCATCGGCTCACCATTAATAGCAAGCACACTAACTGCACGGTCTTGATAGCTTCCTGCCTTTGTCAACACTTTGTCATCGAGAATTAGGACCCGAAGCTTGTCATTAGTCACGATGAATTCTTCAATGAGCTCATGCGAGGTCCCAAGCGAGTCAGCCAACTCATCCAAGCTCACCACGCCGTAATCATCGGCTAAATCGCTGAGCTTCTGGGCCACATCTTCATCGAAGCTAGGCTCCAGAACCCAGCCGTCACGAACCGTCCACTTCTTTCCCACTGCGGTAAAAAGCTCACCGAAAGTACAATCAAATTCTTTCGCAGGCATGAGCAGAGCAGGGAACTCGCGTCGAACCTCTTCCACCGAGCGAACCGGTGCGAGGTGTGTGAAAAGCTCGGCAGTGATCGCCTGGAAAAGCTCATTGTGCGAGTTAAAGTTCTTGCGCCACTGGTTTTCCAATTGACGCACGCGTTCCCGGGTCACCCCAAATTCTGTACCTATTTCCTCGAGAGTTGCCTCACCAACCCAGCGCTTCTTCACAATCTCGATCTTCCGGGCATCACCTTCCGCGGCGGCAGTAACCTCATCCGTGGCGCGTTGAAAAAGCGTTGCTAAAGGTGCAGCCTTTTCCATCTGGCTCAACAGCTCGGGAATCTCTGATTTCACGCTATCCGGTAGATCGGTTAGGGCAGCATCGGGATGAACCAGTTGTAGCCACCCGACGTATAGAGCAAGGTCAGTTGGGTTAATGCTAGGGGCTTCCGGAAGGCCCAAGAATTCTTCGGTGGCCTCGCCCAACTCTTCATCCACGTACACATCATTAAGCCTGTCAATATCCACCAGCATTTCCGCGCTGGAATTATCAATGGCGGCGAGAATGACGGCTTCGACCATAGCGGTCAATTTGTGTTGCCCCACACCGGGCAAATCCTGCAAGTCTTGAACAGTTGCGGTCAGCGGTTCGGGAAAGCGCGCGAACCATTGGGAGTAGCTCCTCTTTAGCGAACCCTGGGCCTCGATGGGCGTCGTCGAGGTAAGCTGCGGGGAAATCTCTTTGAGCGGACGAGTCGGGTATTCCACGCACCACTGCCGTGCCAATTGCTGAGTCTTAGTCATTTCCGCGTCGGTTGCATCTGCATCGACGGTGCTCCACGCGAAGATATGTGAGAACCCCGTCGACTCGACTCCGGGCTCCCCCAATGACAAATCCTGCGATTCCGCTTCCGTTGCACCACCCAAGGATTGAAGTAGCTGCGCAAAGGTTTTCTCTCCCACGATGGGAATGCTGTACTCCCGAGCTTTCCGTGCTTTACCGCTCATGGAGTCTGGGTTGGCGGCGACCAACAGAGCTGATTTTTTCGTTACTCCTCCGACGTTTAAGCCGACTGCGGTAGCTCTCTTCTCCCACTCTTCGCGGGGCAGATCAAGCTGGCCGGTAAACGTCACTCGATCACCGGCAGAAAGCTGCAAGCCCAAATCATAAACACCTTGCTGCGGCGTGGTGAGAAGCTCCGTCGCGAGCTCCGATGGCAGACCCAGCTGTTCATTGAGCTCAGTAATCGTCTCCCGCTCTTCATCAGTGATCTGGCCATCAAGCCACGCTTCGATCGCTAGCTGGCGGATAAATTCCTCATGGATACTGAGCAAATCTTCTGCGCTGAGGCCATCCGCCTGCGCTTGGCTGCTAAGTTGTGCAATCTCTGATTTAGACAACTGCTTATCCGCCAAAGCCGAAGTCAGTGTCTTCCGGTAGTTCCCCGCGCCGCCAGCCGCGGTCCGTGGCACCGATTCAGAAAGTCGGGCTAGCCACTCGCCCTTGCTTGTTGCTGCCTGTGCCGGAACGTTCGCACGAGGCAGCGGATTTCGGCCCGCAGGATAGTCAAAAGGCGGCAGCTTAAGTGGAGCCGCGCTCATCAACAAGTTGGAGCCTTCTGAAGCCAATGTGGCAAAGAGCTGTGCGGTCGCTTCGGCATCGGCAAGTGCGGAATGCGGACGCCGATTAGTAATTCCCACCCGCTCCAAAGCATGAGCCAGGGTTGTCGATTCATCTGGATACTTCTGCCGGAATAAACGTTGGGTATCGACGATCCAGGCACCAAAGTGTGGCCACTCTAGCCCCAAACGCATAAATTCCTTTTGAAGGAAACGAGCCTCAAAGGCAGCGTTATGGGCCACGAGCGTATGCCCTTCGAGGATAGTTGCCAGCTCCCCTGCCACCTCTTCAAAGATCGGAGCGTCCACGAGGTCTGACGGGCTAATACGGTGGACAAAGCTGTTGGGAATCTCTCGCTGCGGCTGAACGAGAGATTCCCACTTTCCCGTAGCTTCGTGATTCTGATTGAGAAGCACCACTCCGATTTCTAGGATGCGGTCAGTAGACCCAAAACCTGTAGTTTCAAAATCGATGACAGCGTAATTCCTGTGCGTAGTCATGTAGCGTTCCTTAAAGTGAGCCTTTGGAAAGACGGAGCTTCCATTCCGGGATACCTGTCGAATGCTACCGGGCGTCGAAGACATCCTCGCGAGAAATCGAAACTCCGTGCGCAATCGGCAGCTACGCCCTCCAGGCACTCGGAGTTTCGTCTTCAACGTTGCCGCAGTGGTGGAGGGGTGGACGTCGGCAAGCGCTGCAAGGAACCGCACCACGTGCGCGCCAGGACCGTGTGAATAAACGCAGATAATAGTATGCATACAGTGGCAAAACCTGCACCTACGTGGACTTTTCCTCACTGTCGGGACCTTGAAAAGTTCAAACTTATCTTAGAATTGTCATCTAGTTCACAACTATCTCCTGTGGTGCCACCTCTCACTACATAAGTTGCTGACACGGTTCACCGCGTGCAAAGAAAGGTTCACGCAGATGACAACTCCCCCGCTGGGCGTGTGGTCCGAGGTTGGCAAGCTCCACCAGGTCATGGTGTGCGCACCCGGGCTCGCACACGAAAGGCTGACTCCGAGCAACTGTGCGGAGCTGCTTTTCGACGATGTCCTCTGGGTCGACGAAGCCAAGAAGCATCACGCGGAGTTCGTCGCCCAGCTGCGCAGCTACGGCGTCGAGGTGCTGGAGATGCACAAGCTTTTGGAGGAGACCCTGGCCACCCCTGGCGGGCGTGACTTCATCTTGGACTTCAAGCTGCTGGATAAGAACGTTGGTGTGGGCATCGGCGGCGAGCTGCGCCACTGGTTCAACGAGATGCCCAACGCGCGCCTAGCCGAGCTCCTCATTGGCGGGCTGCCGTTCGCCGAAATCCCGAAGGGTCTCGGCCACGGCACCATCGACGCCATGCGTGAGGTCTATGGACCTGATGCTTTTGCGCTACGCCCGCTGCCCAATACGCAGTACGCGCGCGATAACTCGGCATGGATTTATGGCGGGGTCTCCCTCAACCCCATGCGTATGCCCGCGCGCCACCAGGAAACGCTGCTGACCCGGGCTATTTACAACTATCACCCGCGGTTTGCGCAGGCGGATTTCAAATTCTGGTTTGGCAATACCGATGAGGAACCGGGGCTGGCAGCGCTAGAAGGCGGTGACATCATGCCGATTGGCAAGGGCATTGTTCTCGTCGGCATGGGTGAGCGCACCACATGGCAGGGCGTGAGCCAGCTGGCCATGCGGCTCTTCGAGGAAGGCGCGGCCGAGAAGATCATCATCGCGGCGATGGCTGCCGACCGCGCCTCGATGCACCTAGATACCGTCCTGACCTTCCTGGATGCGGACAAGGTCACCGTCTATCCCAAGGTCGTGGACACCATTCGGCCCATCGTTCTGCACCCCTCTACGAGCACGGCGCCTTTCGACGTCGAACTGCCCACCGACTCCTTCCTCGATGTCGTTGCCCAGGCACTCGACATTGGAAGCTTCGAGGTCATCGAAACCGGCGGGGATGTTTATACCGCCGCCCGTGAGCAATGGGACGACGCCAATAATGTCGTGGCCATTGAGCCCGGCGTGGTGGTGACCTATGACCGCAATAAGCACACCAATAAGAAGCTGCGGACTGCCGGCATCGAGGTCGTCGAGATTGGGTCGGCTGAACTAGGCCGCGGCCGCGGTGGCGGGCACTGCATGACCTGCCCAATCGTTCGCGATGCGGTGGATTACTAATCCGGACGCCCAAAGGACCGCCAGAAGGAACTATCACAGCCTTATTCGAGACCCCAGTTGTACACATATTCTATACGGGAACGCTCCAGCAGTACTGGTACATCGCGCGAAGCACCTGCTAAAACCCGAAGGGGCCTGCTTCCCTCACTACATATACTCGAAAGCTAGCCGCCGCGCTCAAGGGTCAGATGAATAACTTTCATTCCCCCCTCCCGGAATCCGCAGACCACAGGGCGTCGAGACTGTGGACTGTGACATCGATGCGCTGATTTTCAGCGTGTTCAAGATGCATAATCACCGAGCAGGCTACGTTATTGAAGAGCGCGCTGGGGATGGACGCGGATGTCCTGCCTAGCGGTCTCGGTGACCTTGAAAAATGCGTCTATGGGAGGAAGATTCAGTTCTGAAAGAAAACGCGCTGCCATCGGTGAAGGCACATACCACGTTCCTCTCGCCGGAGTACGCGGCGATGATCCTTACGCTCGAGATAAAACGAAAAGTCCTGTCCCCTTACCTGACGGACCGGACGCGGTACGCCCCTGACCCGCGCTGAGTGCAAGGCCATACAGGAAGTAATGAAGTACTCCTCCGCCAAGTGCACTTCTCCTTTGAAACTGCCCTATCCTGCTGTGACAGCAGTTGCGATACACGTTGTAGAGCATCGCACCGGCACGGAGGGTGCATTTGTTCACGCGCTCGTCGACGAAGCTCAGGTTTCCACGCCGGCCACTGGAAATTCCTCCGCGTATTGGCGAAGCGCAATCCAAATGAAATCTTTATCACTAGAGACTCTCACCAGCGGAATTTCAGTCAACGTCCGGTACTACAAAACTTCGGAATCGAATCCCGCGAACGAGCTCCTCAAAGCAGCCCGTTAAGTACCGCACTACAGTCCAGAGCCTGGGCTATGCCAAAGCCATCCCAGAAGGCACTTGGTGGTCGAACTCCGAAGAGAGGGTGGATAAGCTCACCGGCTACCACTCCGCGTGTCAGAGCAGGTCGTTCCCATCGATATGTTGACCCGCGCCGACCGGTGCAAGGAGGAGATTGCTCTGCAGCTAGATGAACACGGCGTAGCGGTCAGCGCCATTTCATCGGAGAGTCCAGTCGCTGTCATAACCATGCACAATGCCATGGGATGAAATTCACGCAGGTTATACTCCCCTCCTCAACGCAACCGCAAGAGCCCTTCCACAGCGATATCTGCTCAAGGGACTTGCTCCTGCTAAGCCCGACGAGGCATTCCAGTACACAATCAAGCACTCCCCCCCACGTAGCGAGCTCACGCACCCGCTACGCGCCCCTTATCAGTGTTGTGGGGCTGCGTTGAAACTGCTTGATTGCAGAAGCGAGAAGTAGACGGAGGAAAGAAGATCGGCTCTTCAAATCAGGGAGTGCCCGAATCTTCAGTAAGCAAGAAAAATCTAACCCCTGTATGGGGGTGATTCTACGGCTCATCGGTTGATTTTTAAAAGTTAGCAAAAATGGAAAAGTGACCAAAACTTTCCTGCGACCACTATTTTCTCGCAGAATCGACGATCTACATCTTTAACACCCCGCAACCTTAACGTAACTTACCGCACATTCACACTATGACGTGACCATAATCCTAATAACCGATTTGTTGGGATGAGAATTACAGAAAGGTCCTTCTTCGTAATGGAAGTTCTAGGTGCAATAAGTGGAGTGCTTTGGTCACCGGCACTAGTTGTATTACTGCTTGGTGCAGGTTTGTATTTTACGATTGCGACGAAGGGGGTACAGATTCGATGCATTCCCGACATGCTAAGGCAGATTCGGAGCTCAGAGAAGTCATCTTCCGGAATCTCGTCACTTGAATCGCTCATGGTGTCCCTAGCCGGCAGTGTAGGCATTGGAAACATGGCTGGCGTAGCGACAGCAATCGCTTTTGGTGGTCCGGGGGCAGTTTTTTGGATGTGGGCCGTTGCAATCATGGGTGCCGCTTCATCCTTCATTGAATGCACATTAGGGCAAATCTATAAGGAGAAGGACCGCGATACTGGTGAGTATCGCGGTGGTCCGGCTTACTATATTGAAAAAGCGTATCGCGGGACGAAGTTTGCACCCTTCATGAAGGCTCTAGCGGCCATCTTTGCGCTGGTGGTCACTCTTTCTACGGGATTCTTCTTGCCGGGGATTCAGTCGAATAGTGTAGCTGCAGCACTAGATAACGCTTGGGGGATTAATGTTACGGTCTCAGCAGTGGTTCTTACCACTGCGATTGCAATCATCATCATTGGTGGAATTAAGAGGATTGCGAACTTCGCTTCTCTTGTCGTTCCACCGATGGCAGGGTTGTATATCGTTTTCGCAATAGTCATCCTGTGCGTTAACTTCGAACAAATTCCAGAGGTCTTTGGGCTAATTTTTAGATCTGCTTTCGGGCAGGAGCAATTGTTCGCTGGACTCTTGGGCTCCGCGATTATGTGGGGCGTCAAACGAGGTGCCTACTCCAACGAAGCTGGGCAGGGAACTACTCCTCAGTCAGCGGCTGCAGCAGAAGTTTCACATCCTGCAAAGCAGGGATTTGTGCAGTCTTTCGCGGTCTACGTCGATACATTGTTTGTTTGCTCCGCGACGGCATTCATCATCATTTCGACAGGGATGTTTAAAGTTTTCGAACAACCCTCAGAAGAGAGTCCCGTCCGCTACCGCGGAAATCTTCCTGAGGATGTAGCTGTTGGTCCAGGTTTCATTCAGAACGGGCTTGATACCGTCCTGCATGGTTTTGGATCGTCCTTTGTGGCGATTGCGATTGGGTTCTTTGCCTTTACTACCGTTCTTGGTTCCTATTACTCGGCAGAAGTGAACCTTAGCTATTTCAATCGATGGGTAAGCAGTCTGAAGGCCCGACGGGGACTCATATGGACATTAAGGATTCTATTGCTGACATCTGTCTTCGTAGGGGCAGTTTCTACTCCGACAGTCGCTTGGGCACTTGGAGACATTGGCATGGGTGCTACGGCTTGGATGAACATTCTCGTCATTCTTGCTCTTCAAGCACCGGCGATCACCTGTTTGAAAGACTATGTGGAACAGAAAAAGCGTGGAGTGGACCCAGAATTTGATCCTAAACGTGTCGGTATCAAAAATGCTGACTTTTGGGAGGAGAGAAGCCAAAATCTTGGTTCGGTGGAGCGCATTCACTCAGAATCTGTTGTAAGACAAAACTCGCAGGAAGACGATCCAGGAATAACAGTTACACCGTAAGTGGAACAGAAAGGGAGAATTATGATTACTGTCATTCAACCAGACCCCATCGTAGGTTTGGATAGGTTTGAAAATTGGCTAGACGATGAGTACGAAATTGTCCCTCCAACACCTTCGCTTGAGGACTGCGGCGATCGAATCATCGTGCTTGGTGGAAGGATGAATGCCATTGATGGTGATTGGTTGGAAGATCTGCGCCAGCTATTGATTGAAGCCGTATCCCAAGGGGTTCCGGTTCTGGGGATTTGCCTAGGACATCAAATCCTTGCGACAGCGTTTGGCGGGGACGTCAGTTTGAACTCGGGTGTAGAGGACGGACCATTCAAAATTGAACTAACCGAAGAAGGTCTCTCTGACCCGATGTTTTCGGAAATTAAAGGTGAGTTTTTGGCAGCAGAATCGCACTACGACTCTGTCACCAAAATCCCCGAAGGAGCAGTGCTGCTGGCATCCAGCGAAAACGCAATTCAAGCATTTCGGATCGGTTCAGCGGTTGGAGTTCAATTCCATCCTGAGGCGTCGCCGAAAACTATGGCCTTCTGGGCTACGCTTTCCGACCAAAGCGAAGAGGAAATGCTCACCAAGATGTCCGCTGTAGACGATCGGATTGTCGCAGTTGGGCAAAGCATTGCTAAAAACTTTAGAGACCTGTAAGGCCCGTATTGACTACTTAGTTGGATGGCATCTCAAAGTGGTGATGAGTCCATTTCTAACTCTTGAAGTTGTTTGTCCACCTTGCATTGCCCGAAAGTCACGAGGGTTGGCAAGCAGCTAAAGCGGCTTTCAATCAAAGAACACACCTATCTATTCGGGTGTAAACTTAGCCGGTGTCAACGGCCAAAGACCCAGCTTTCCATACACTGACGGTGGAGAGGCTGGGTCTTAGACTACCGCAGCACCTGCATGACACACTTAGCAGTCGAAGTTCCACACGGCGTAAAACTTGCCTTCAGTCAAGCGGGGCCGACCACTGTAGTATTTGCTTTCCGGAAGCCAGGCCCGCCTAGAAAGTACTCGGGCGAATTCAGGGAGGAAGCGGCCCATCAGACTATCGAAAAGGTCCGCTTGGAGTCTTGCTCATTTCAACTCCCTGCACGGAGGTCGGCGAGCTCCTTTGCAGTATCTCATCACATGTCACGGGCTTGATACCATGACAGAGCCATTGGTCGTGACAAGACCGCACGTGAAGCGCCCTAGGATTAGTTCCGCTTCTTTTACAGCCCTGTGTTGATGGGCTGGGTGAGATAGTACTCGGTTTCTACTTCCTGTGGGGTGGCGTAGTCCAAAGCTTCATGAAGCCGGTTGATGTTCCACCAATGCACCCACCGCAAGGTGGCCAGTTCAACTTCCCCCACCGATGTCCACGGTCCTTGGGCATGAATCAGTTCCACCTTGTAGAGACCATTGACTGTTTCGGGTAGAGCATTGTCATAAGAATCGCCGACTGTTCCCACACTCGGCCGGATTCCGGAATCCGCGAGAGCGGTGGAATACTTCAGTGACACGTATTGGCCGCCCCGATCGCTATGGTGAATCAGCTGGTTTCCATGGATTCGCCCAGCAGTCGTTAACGCATGCTCCAAAGCCTCCATGGGCAGCGCATCGGTACGCATCGTCGAGCGTGTAGCAACACCAACAATCTTTCGGCTGTAGACATCCACGACAAACGCGGTGTAGGCGAATCCTGACAGGGTGCGAACGTAAGTAATGTCGGCAACCCACAACCTTCCTGGTGCTTGTGCACGAAACTCTCGCTGCACCAGGTCCGGGCGATGATCCGGCGTCTTCGGGCTAATCGTTGTCACGGGCGTTCGTCCACGCCTACGGCCGCAAACACCTGCTAGCTTCATCAGATGATCCCCTAGACACAACGCAGTGGGACTTTTACGTGGTCAATACTAACAACCTCGACAAGGCGTTGGGACATCAACAATCGATGACAATAAGCACCCTCAACACTGCGGTCTAACATTCACAAGTTTCTTCCTCCGGACTTAGCACTGCGATCCAGAATTCTCTCACTGGGGCGAAATTGTTTCCGCCCAGGCAAGAATCCCCACACCGAGCTTATCCCTAGCGGCCGTGGTGGCGGGCACTGAATGACCTGCCCGATGTTCGCGAGGCGGTGGATTACTAACAGCCCGATGGGAATATACTTTCGCATCGTTCAACACGCACCCCGCCCCGCATGAGGGGAGTGCAGGCGGCGGGGTGAGGGGGACGTCGCCAAGCGCAGCGCCAAATGCACCATAGTGCCTCCGCGCGTTTCTCACCCCGGGGTGAGAGATTCGGACATAGCAGGACCTTAAGTCCCCTCAACCTCACGGTAGAAAACGGGCAGAGTGAAGCCCACTGCCAGCGGATTTGATCGAAACCGTAGGATTTCTCCAACCCCGTATGGGGTCGACCAAATTATTGTGCACGAAAGGTCAAAACACTGGCAGTCATCATATTGGCATCGCTAACCTGCCCACCGCCCTAAGAAATATCATTCCCACTTTTCCTAGGAGTGCGCTTCCGGCACCTAAGATTGTTTCAGGATTAAATTAGTTCCACATCATTCTTTGAGTTTCTTTAAGGACGGTATCCAGGTGCACATCAAGGGATTGCGTGCGCTCGCGCCGCTGACCGCTACTGCCGCGATGGCAACCGCGGCCTTCATTGCGCCCGTGGCACAGGCGGCCAATATTCCGCCTATGCCACAGGCCTACCCCATCACGAACCTCTACAAGAGCTGCAGCGCAGCAGGCGAAGATAACCCCACGCCGGAATGGCACTTCGCAGAAACCGGCCGCCGTTACTTGAGCGACGGCACCCTGCAGTTTAAGAACACCACTGACCAAGAGGTGCCCTATACCGCTTCGGTGGAAACCGGCACCAACCACAAGATTGAGGCCAACTCCAAGGCCGCGATGCCCTCCGGGTGGGACACCACCGCCAAGTCCGATATCGGCCTGAAGTTGAGCAACGGTTGGCAGGAGAAGGAAACCTTCGGCCCCATCACGCTCAAGCCGGGCGAATCCTTCCGCGTGGAATATGGCGTGGTGGAAAAGGACTTCATCTCCATGTTCGTCGGCTGCAACGACGACCGTCTGGAGAACCTCCCCGGCGCCAACGTCATCCGCGGCAAAGGCCCGGCCGAGCGTTATGCCTTTGCCTACATCATCAAGGCGGATGGTTCGATTTCGGACCTGGCCATGGAGATTCCTTCCCGCTCCCCGGGCGCGAACTCCAAGCCCATCGAAGGCAACTACACCTCCGTATCCGGCCCCAGCCTGGAGAAAATCGCAGACCCGAAGAAGGATGAAATCATGCAGCCTTCCGAGGACCTGCAGCGCGACCCATCCTGGCCCAAGGAGGGCGAGACCTGCGAGGGCCGCGATAGCTCCTGGTACCCGCTGGATATCACTGCCGTGACGCCGACCTTCCGCAAGCCGGGCTACTCCACGGACTTCCTCAACTGGTCCAAGGGTGACTACGAGTATGCACCGGTCACTGACTTCGTCGTCGGTGCGGAGCACTCGCCCTACACCAACTGGCAGGACAACCGCGGGGATATCCCGAAGGGCTGGCTGGAATCCGTCGGTGCAGTCAAGCGTGCCTACATGCCGGTGGGAACTGAGCTCGAGCACGTCGACTTGGCCCCTGGTGAGCGCGTTCGCGTGGAGTACGGCACCACCATGACCCGCATCAACTACCGCGAAATCCACTGCGGCAAGGACGGAAAGTACAGTCTGACCTCCAACTACAAGCAGACCACCGCACCCAGCGGCTTCTGGGCGGAGGCCACCATCACAAGCAAGGACGGCTCCACCCGCACCGAGGACGTCACCCCGGAGGAGTACCACAACCTCCCAGTCCCGACCCAGACCATCTACTAATCCCCCTTCTTACTTTCCAAGGAGAATTCACCATGTTCAAGACCAAGATTGCTTCCACCACCGCTGCCGTGGCCATCGCCTGCGGCCTGATCGCTACCCCGGCCGCCAACGCCCTCCCGGCACGTGACCTGGGCCCGGCCAACCCGACCAACATTGGCGAGCACTGCGCCAACCCGGGCGATACCGGCCAGACCGTAAAGATCAAGCGCACCTACTTCGACGGCTCCGCTGGTTCCTGGACCATCTCCAACTACAACGACGAGCCGCTGCCGGTTACCCGCTCTATCAAGGAAACCAAGACCAAGACCTGGAACGTCTCCGCCGGCGTTGACTTCAAGCTGCTGGATCTGATCAACTTCACCTTCTCCTCCAGCTACACCGACTCCCAGTCCTATGAGGTCGGCGAGCAGGTCGGCCCGTACAACATCGCCCCGGGCAAGACCGCCGTCATGCGCGCCGGCTGGGTGGTCTCCGACTTCGAGGGACAGAAGACCATTTGCGGCTCCGATAACACCTGGCAGGCCAACGGCGAGACCTTCACCGCTACCCTGCCGAAGGAGCGCCACGTGGAGGTCTCCACCCGCGACAACAACGATTGGGGCTAAGACGTGCTGAAGAAGTCCATCGCGAGTGCCTTCGCTAGCGCCTTCGCCGCGCTCAGCCTGCTGGCGGCCGCTCCCGTGGCCTACGCCGCGGACTTCGGTGGGGACTTCGAGCTGCCCCAGCGCTGGAATAATGATTTCAAGCCGGGCACGCACTGCGCAACACCCGGTGAGAACGGCACCTATGTCACCGCCACCCGCCGCTGGTTCAAGCAGACCGATGCCACCAGCGTGGCCAACCGCAACGATGAGCCCGTGCCGGTCAGCCACACCGTAACCCAGGCCCGCACGCAGACCATTGAGGTCTCCGGTTCCATCAAGGGCGAGGGCGAGCTGGCCAAGGTGCTGACCCAGACCTATGGTTTCAACTACGTGCACGAGCAGCACTGGAAGCTGAACCAGGAGGTTGGCCCGTACACGCTGCCGGCAAACTCCCAGGGCAAGCTGGTGTGGGGCTTTACCATGCTCGACACCGACGGCCAGGACGTGCGTTGCAACACCGACCAAGAATGGGAGGCCGTGGGCAAGCCCTACTCCGCCACCGTTCCGGAGGCGCGCTACTCTGAGCTGCAGCTTGGTAGCGCCCCCGTCTGGGACTAGCTCACCTCCCCAGGCCGCACAGAAGAGGGCACCCCAAGCCGTTTCACGACGGCTGCGGGTGCCCTCTTTTGACGTTCCACAGCGTGATCAAACGGCAGCGGGAGCATTGCAGAACCGCAATTAACACCTTGCAGAACCGCAACGAGAGCATTGCAGAACCGCAATGAGACCCTTGCAGAACCGCAACACCGCAGGTAGATTGACTTCCATGACTGATTCTTTTCTACATAGAAACGCACAAGATCTGGCGGAAGAAATCCTGTCAGATACGCCTGTGCTGACTATTTCCGGCGCGCGCCAAGTAGGAAAGAGTACCCTCGTCCATCAATTGCTCGAAGGTAGAGAACATAGGTTCTTTAACCTTGATGAGAGCGCTTCGCTGGCTTCTGCAAAAGCAGACCCAGACGGGTTCGTCAGACAGCTCCCCGAGGGGACATTGGCCATTGATGAAATTCAGCGCGCACCAGAGTTGTTTCGCGCGATTAAAGGCGCACTCGAAGAAGATCGGCGGCCGGGGCGTTTTATCCTTACCGGATCATCCAACCTCCTCAGTCTCACGGGAGCTGAAGAATCTCTCGCTGGCCGCGCAGAAACTATTCGCCTTTACGGCCTCAGCGTGGGCGAACGCTTAGGCATCCACGAAGACTTTGCCGGCCGAATGTGGTCATTAAAAGATACAGGCATACAACCCGCATCTACCCCTTCCCGGGCCGACTACTTCCAGCTCTTCTGCACACCGAGTTTTCCAGGGCTTAGGGATTCTGCTCGGCGGCGGCAGCATCGATGGTTCGACGCCTATATTGAGCGAGTCTTGTCAAAAGACGCTGCCGAGCTCTACGGCATTCAATTCCCTGACCGCTTACACAATCTTCTCGCCAAGTTTGCTGCACAAGGCACCGCGGAACTTGTAGCGGCGCACATTGGGCGTGCACTCGACATTCCCGAACGCTCAGTCCCCACCTATGTAACTGCGCTGAGTGATGTCTTTTTGATTAACCAATTACCATCATGGGGAACAAATCTTGAGAAGCGAGCTATCTCTAAGCCCAAGGTCTTCCCCTCAGATACCGCTCTTGCTACAAGCCTGGCAGGCCTCGAGCCAGAGGCATTGGAAATGAACAATTCCAGCACGCTTACCGGCGGTATCTGCGAAGCCTTCGTTGCCAACGAGCTTCTGAAGCAGAAGGCATGGTCATCGGTTGATTATCGCCTCTTCCACTTTCGGACCTCTACCGGCAAAGAGGTTGACCTTGTGCTGGAATCACGATCCCGGGACGTTGTTGGCGTGGAGGTCAAAGCCGCGATGTCGATCCAGCCGAAGGATTTTGCTGGCCTGCGCTATCTTCAGCAGGTAGCTGGTGATTCTTTCCGCGCAGGAATTGTCTTGTACACGGGCAAGGACGTCCTGCCGATGGGTGAAAACCTCTGGGCAATGCCAATCTCGACGCTCTGGCACGGCTAAGTCCACGATAGCGAACGGCCTCCTCGCGCCATGAGGCCCACCGATATACTGCACGCATGTCTCACCGCATCTTTTCAGTGCCCTTCGCCGATATTTACCCGCACTACGTTAAGAAGGTAGAGCGCAAAGACAGGAGTGTCGGCGAGCTTCACGAAGTCATCACTTGGCTTACCGGCTACTCGGTTGAGGAGCTGGAACGGGTCCGGAAGCAAGAGGTCACCCTCGAGGATTTCTTCGAGCAGGCCCCGCACCTGAACCCATCCCGCTCCCTCATCACCGGCAGCATCTGCGGGCACCGTGTCCAGGACATCGAGGACCCACTGATGCAGAATATTCGGTACATGGACAAGCTCGTTGACGAGCTAGCCAAAGGAAAAGCCATGGAGAAAATCCTTCGCGGCTAGCTTTCGACAACTACGCTCTTCAAAGCTTTGAGCTTAATCCACAAAGGGATACGGCGGCGCGGTCTTCTCACGGAAGAAGTAGCGCGCGTGCGTGTGCCGAACGGACTCTAGGCTTTCAGCACCAATGGCAACGAGCTCAACGTCTGGGTCATCGTTGATTTGATCGAGGTCGTGACGGGCAAGAGTTGCCGCAGTTAGGGATTCAAACTCCGTGACATTCAGTGCACCCGTCGGACGGTGATACTTAATAAGAAAAGCCGGCATACTATTTACTCCCTTCCGACTCGTTTTCTGTCCGTCTCCGGTCGAGCTCACTAATTAGCCTATCTAACATCCTAGAAGTCCTTTGCCGCAATAGCCGGGCTTCACGCAACTCCACCGTTTCCACGGGGTGCTCGGCAAACGGAGAAGAAAGCACATCGAAGTATTTTTCTACTCTATGTACCACTTCTGAAAGCCCATGCAGTGAGCGGACCTGGGTTTCAAATTGCAACGGTACGTGCTCTCCGAACTCAAGGTATCGGATGCCGCGACCGTACAAGTCACCAGCAAGTTCATAAAGGTTAGCCCATCGTGACTGGAGCGCCGTCCGGAGCTGAAACTCAGCCCTGCCTGCTGGAGAGTAAATGTGTAAATGGATCGCTCTGTACCCAGAGTGCGGCTTTTCTCTCATGTCCTGAATTTTGACGCGGTCAGCTCCCCTTTCTTCCAAGTCTTGAGCAAGTAACTCCGCCAGTCTTGATTGCTCGGAGAGCGTCACATCAAAGTCCGTTCGCACTCCTGAAAAATCTTGGATGCTCTCCAGCGGAAAGCTCGGCATTCTCCGCAGTTTCTCTACGAGTACCGGCCGAGTCTTGACCCGCGAACCTATAAGGAATCGTTTCGAGTCCGGTTCCACAACGGAATCTGTCGAGCGCTCCAGCGGCACGCTCAGTTCATTCAGTGTCGACGCTGCCAAGGACTCAAGATGGTCACAAAGAGCAGACTGATGTATGAGTATGCGCCGATATAGCTCTTCATCGATCTCTTGCCCAGTGCGCAACGCACTACCTATTCGATGTACTTGTCTCTTACTAAACGTCGTCGGCCTGTTTTCCAAGAACTCCACAGTTCCCCCTTCTTCGATAGTGGCAACCCCAAACACGAAAGGTGTTGCCAGCAGTTCCAGACACCCTTGCTTGACCACGCATATGCGGTCCGTGCATCCCCCACCTCTTGGATGCCTGCCCAAAGACTACGAGGGTGACCGGACACCAACACCACAATTTCGCATATATGTTCGACGTTTGCGCTGAAAAGCACATCCCACCCTCAGCTTTGCCATACTTGACGCATGACCACGCTAGAGACTCATGCCAGCACCTGGGCGGAAGCAATTGTGGCCACACTCGAGCGCGAGTTTCCCACCGCGATGCACCACACGAGCACCAATGCGGATGACTGCACCGTGCGCCCACGCGAACTGCACCCCAGTTTCTACGGCTGCTTCGACTGGCACTCCAGCGTCCACATGCAGTATTCCGGCGCGCTACTAAACAAGGTTCTCGGGCCGGAGTCCCCCATCAGTCTTGCCGCGCTCCTCGACGATCGCCTCAGCCCCCAAACCCTCACCATCGAATACAACTACCTCCTTGAGCACCCCGGGTATGAGATGCCCTATGGACGCGCCTGGCTGTTGCAGCTCGCCTCGGTTCGCCCCACTGAAGCGATGGACAAACTCGTTGAACTAACCGCACAGCACTGCCATGGCTGGCTGGGGTCGCTCAACCAACCAGTGCGCCACGGCATGCATTCCAATACAGCCTTCAACCTTTTCCTCATCCTCGAGGCCGCGGAGAAGATCGGGCTAGATTCACTGGCAAGCTCGGTGCGCGGGGCTGCCGTCCGCCTTTTCGGCAATGACCGCGACTACCCACTGGACTGGGAGCTTTCCGGGCACGATTTCCTCTCCAACGGACTATCGGAAGCACTACTCATGTCCCGCGTGCTGCCGGATTTCCCGCGTTGGTTTGATGCCTTTCTCCCCCGTCGTTCCGAAGCGCTGGACTTCTTGACCACAATCCCAGAGGTGCTTGATCCAACCGATGGCCTCCTCGCCCACCGCTACGGACTGGCACTGACCAGGGCATGGATGCTCGTTGAGCTCGCCGAGCATTTCGACGCCTCCGTCCTGCCGCGCGCCCAAGCGCTGGCGGCCAGTGCGCAACCACAGCTTATCGACGGCCACTTCATGTCCACCCACTGGCTCATCACCTACGCACTACGCTTTCAACTCGCCAGTGAACGAAAGCCCGTGGAGGAGCTTCGGTAACAAGCGCTTCTCGACGCGTACTTACGGACTAGTCACTTACTGAGTAGTACTGTAATTTTCTAATTATCGTTCTTCTCAGGAGCTCACCATGGATTCTCGCTACTCGGCGCAGCGCGATAGCTACCGCCTGCCGGAAGAAGGGATCCGTATTGATCTTCGTGCTGAACGTGCACGCCGCAGCCGCTCTCCTCAAGGCCGCGCGGCCGCTACCCCTGAGCGCCCGCCCTACCAGCCACGACGCAACCCTAGTCAGCAACGATCAGCTGCTTCCTCATCGGTATCCACCCCCTCCCGGCGCTCTGCTTCCCCATCGGCAGCTGCCCAACAAACACCAACACGAACAGCGCCGACGAGAAAGCAAGGAACTTCACCACGGCGCCACGCAGCGCGCCATCGCCAGCCTGTCAGCCGTCGCGGGATGGGGGTTCTCCTGATTCTGGCGTTGGTGTTCATCGGGATTGTCGCCGCGCTTAAGTTCAATAAGGAACCGGAGGCCCCCGCACCGCAACCCACCGACGTGGTCGCAGAACCCACCGCAGTCATCGAGCCCTCCCCCGCAATCGAAATGTACATCCCCGCGATTGACGTGCGCACAGATTTCGAGGAAGGATCCTGCCGAATCAAAGACAACAAGATCAACCCTGACTCGATGAATAAGGCCTGCACCTACACGGCGGAGGATAAACCCTATTCACTACCCGGCACGGATGCTCAGGACATCGTGGTCATTGCTGGCCATACCGGCGCGGGCGTACCGGCAGTCTTTAATAATCTCTATGACGGCCGGGCAGATGAGCACAAGGCGTCTATAGGCGACAAGCTATACCTGCGCACACAGAACTCCGGGGATCAGTGGCTGGTGTACACCGCAACAGATCTGCACGATCCCTCAAAGGACGGTCTTGAGCAGGACGAGAGCATCTGGGGCGCCGATGCCCAGCCTGGTCGCCTGCTCACCATCAGCTGCATCCAGCCAGCCAACCCTCTAGCAGCGGCAGTGCGCAATGCCGTGGTGGGATGGCAGTTTGAAGGCGTAGCTGAAACACCTAAAGCCGCCGCAGACCAAGGCTAGATCCACCCGACATACCCCCATAGAGGGGGATGACCAGCTCGCCACACATTTATCGAACATTTTCCCAGTTCGCCTGTTTTCATTACGCACATTCCTGCAGGTCAGCAGACACCATGAGCCCAATCGAGCGAGCTTCCACATGTCGAACACGCAGTTCAATTAACGCGATAAGCGACCGCCATGCTAGCGAAACAAACTCTCCAAACCTTGTGACCTATGTGAAAGTTGTGACTATTGTGGTTCACGTTGGATCGAATCACTCTCACCATCCTCACAAGGAGAAACTTATGAAGCGCATCAACCGCACTCTGACCGCAGCCGTCTTGGCTGGCTCCCTCGCACTCGGCGGCACCGCCGTTGCCTCTGCCCAGATTCCGGCCCCGGCCGAGTTTGAACTCGATGGCGTGACCTACCAGAGGCAGGCCGACGGTACCTACGCGCACCGCAACGAGGACGGCGAGCTGGACGGAACCACCAAACTGACCGAAGAGCAGGCACAGTGGGCTTGGGAGCAGCTGCAGGCTCAGCAGGATCCTGAAGAGGAGGCTCCCGAAGAGGACGCTCCTGAAGACGAAGCTCCGGTCGAGGAAGACGAGGACTCCTCCTCCGAGTCCGATTTCGACAAGAAGAAGCTGGCTTGGCTGGCTCTGCCGGCAGCCCTCGTCATCGGTGGCGTGACCTGGTACCTGTCCCAGGACGGCAAGACCTACGTGAAGTCCCAGGAGGCTGCACAGCAGGGCACCCCGACCGCTGAGGAGAAGGCCGCTTCCGAGCAAATGCTCAACGCCAACAAGGACGAGGTCATCGCTCAGGGTGGCCAGGTTGCTGACAACACCGCCGCACAGGCACCGGCACAGTCCCGCGGTATCTCCGCTGAGACCGGCTCCAACACCGTTGCCCGCGGCCTCGCCGCACTGGCCTTCGCAGCCATGATCGCTGCTGGCGCCTTCGCCGCTCGCCGCAAGTTCTTCGCCTAAACACAACAGGCACCGCACACCGCGTTCCTCCCCTTCTCAAGGTAGAGGAACGCGGCCTTTGCGTTTTACCCCACACCCCCAGCAACATCTCAGTGACAGCACCAGTCAGCCGCACCCCCATCGCCGTCGCGATGGGGGTGCTTTCACTTCCCACGACTACACAGATGAGGGACACACTTCACAAACCGACGTGATGCGGGCTACACTAGGCACCCATAGATTGTTCAACAATTCGGGAACTATAGAAGAGGTGTCCTCCTGTTATGAGCGCGCTGCACATAGACCTCAACGCTGACCTCGGCGAAACCACCGCCGGCAACCCCGTGGCCGATGACGCCGCGATGCTCCAGCTCGTCTCCTCTGCCAACGTCGCCACCGGCTTCCACGCGGGCGACCCGCACTCCATCGCGGGCACTCTCAAGGCGGCCGCAAAAGCAGGAGTTACTGTCGGCGCGCACGTTGGATACAACGATCCAGCAGCATTCGGCCGCCGCTTCATCGATTACGCGCCCGCCGAGCTTGCCGACGAAGTCACCTACCAAATCGGTGCCCTCCAGGCCCTGGCCCAGGCCAACGGAACCCAGGTGGCCTACGTCAAGCCGCACGGCGCGATGTACAACACCATCGTCCACCACGAGGCCCAGGCCCACGCGGTTATCGACGGCATCAAGGCCTTCGGCGACCTGCCCGTCATGCTGCTGCCCGGCGGCATCGCCGTCGACATCGCCGAAAAGAAGGGACTCACCGTCATCCGCGAGGCCTTCGCCGACCGCAACTACAACCCCGATGGCACGCTCGTCTCACGGCGAAAGGCGAATGCGGTGATGGGTGATGAGGGGGACGTCGTCAAGCGCGTGCTCGAGGTCGCCGAAACCGGATCCATCACGGCCATCGACGGCTCCGTGCTCAACGTGGATGCCCAGTCGGTGTGCACGCACGGTGATTCGCCCGGCGCGGTGCAACTGCTGCGCGGTGTGGTCAAGGAACTGCAGGCGCGCGGGATTGAGATTCGGAGCGCCATCTGATGCATATTCACCCCGTAGGAACGCGCGCGCTGCTCATAGAACTGGAGGACTTGTCCCAGGTCATGGCGTGGCACGCGGCCCTCGACGCCAATCCGCTCAAGGACCAAGTCGACGCCATTGCCGCCGCCACCACCTTGCTGCTGACCTTTGCCACGCCGAATTCCGCCGCAGCTGCCGCTGAGAAGCTGCAGGACTTCCGCCCCACCGCGCAGGCGGGCGAGGATCCGCGCTTCGTGGAGATCGACGTTCTCTATGACGGCGAGGACCTCGACGAGGCCGCCGAGTTGATGGGGATGTCGCGCGAAGGCCTCATTGACTGGCACACGTCTACCGAGTGGCTCGCCGCCTTCGGCGGATTCGCGCCCGGCTTTACCTATTGCACCCCGGCTGACCCGGCGCAGAATTTCAACATCGAGCGCCGCGCCACCCCGCGCACCGCGGTGCCGGCGGGTGCCGTCGGTATTGCTGGCGGTTTCTCTGCGGTCTACCCGCGCGTCTCCCCTGGCGGCTGGCAGCTGTTGGGCACTACCTCGACCCCGATGTGGGAATCTGATGCCCACCCGCCAGCGCTGGTCCAGCCAGGCGACCGCGTGCGCTACCGCGCGGTGAGCTCGCTCCCAGATGTTGTGTCGACCACGCCTTTCGGCCGCCGCACACCGGCGCGCCTGCCGCGCTTGGAGGTCCTCGATGCCGGGCTGCTCACGCTCTTCCAAGACCAGGGTCGCCCCGGCCGCGGCAACTTGGGTGTTACGCCCTCGGGTGCAGCCGACCTAGCCGCGGCGGCCACCGCCAACGTCGCGGTGGGTAACCCCCGCGGTGCCACCGTGCTGGAGAATATCGGCGGCATCCGCCTGCGCGCGCTGACCGACGCCGTCATGTGCGTCACCGGCGCCCAATCCCGCGTCCTGCTGGACGATATGCCGGTGCACCTCGCGCGCCCAGTGCTCGTCACGGCTGGTTCGACTGTGACTGTGGATCCCGCGGCGGTAGGCCTGCGCAACTACATCGCCATCCGCGGCGGCATCGTGGCGGATGCAGAGCTGGGCTCGGCCTCCACCGATGTGCTTTCCGGGCTGGGGCCTGCACCAGTGCGGCTTGGCGACGTAATCGGTGTCCTCCCCCGCTCCACCGCGATGACCGATGCCCAGCTGAGCAACCCGATGCGCGTTCGCGAAGGCGCGCACGGCCAGACCGAGGGCGTGCTGCGCTGCGTGCTCGGTCCGCGCGATGACTGGTTCACGCCTGAGAGCCTGGAGGCCTTCCTGGCCACCGAGTGGACTGTGACCGCACAGTCCAACCGCGTGGGCGTGCGCCTGGTCGGCCCGGAGGGTTCCGTAGCGTTGAGCCGCGCCCGCCAGGGTGAGCTGCCCTCGGAGGGCATGGTGGCTGGCTCAGTCCAGGTCCCGCCGAGCGGTGAGCCCGTGATTTTCCTCCGCGATCACGCCGTGACCGGCGGTTACCCGGTCATCGCCACGGTCCTCGAAGAAGATATTGATATTGCCGCGCAGCTCCCGCCGGGGGCGACGGTCCGCTTTGAACTCGCTTAAACACTGATTAAGGAACAACCACACATGATTTCTGCAGTCCTTATTGCTAACCGCGGCGAGATCGCCGTCCGTATCGCCCGCACCGCGCGTGACTTGGGCATCCGCTCCATCGCCATTTACTCCGAGGCCGATGCCGGCGCCCTGCACACCCAAGTGGCTGACGAAGCTTACGCGCTGCCCGGTAACTCTGCGGCGGATACCTACATGAATATCCCAACACTCCTCGATATCGCCGTGCGCGCAGGCGCGGATGCCATTCACCCGGGCTACGGCTTCCTCTCGGAGAACGCCGACTTTGCCCGCGCCGTGGCCGAGGCCGGCCTGACATGGATTGGTCCCTCGCCGGAGTCCATCGAGCTGCTCGGTGACAAGATTGCTGCGCGCCGCGTGGCCGAGGAGGTCGGTGCCCCGCTGGCACCGGGTACCTCCGATCCCATCGATGACTGGCAGGAAGCCCGAGCCTTCGCTGAGGAGCACGGCCTGCCCATCGCCATCAAGGCTGCCTATGGCGGCGGCGGACGCGGTCTGAAGGTGGTGGAGAACCTCGAGGACATCGAGGCCGCGTTCAACTCCGCCGGCCGCGAAGCCAAGGAGGCTTTCGGGCGCGCGGAGTGCTACGTGGAGAAGTTCCTGACCCACCCGCGCCACGTGGAGGCGCAGATTCTGGCTGATACGCACGGCAACGTCGCCGTGCTGGGCACCCGCGATTGCTCCACGCAGCGCCGCTTCCAGAAGCTCATTGAGGAGGCCCCGGCGCCTGCGCTTAGCGACGAGCAGCGCACCGGCATCCACGAAGGTGCCCGCGCCATCTGCGCGAAGGTGGGCTACACCGGTGCAGGCACCGTCGAGTACATCGTCTCCGAGGACGGCACGATTTCCTTCCTCGAGGTCAATACCCGCGTGCAGGTGGAGCACCCGGTGACTGAGATGGTCACCGGCGTGGACATCATTGCGGAGCAGTTCCGCATCGCCTCCGGGGAACCCCTCTCCTTCGCGTCCGGCGCAACGTCCGATGCTTCCGCATCGGACCCCGTGTCGAACGGCCACGCCTTCGAGTTCCGCATCAACGCCGAGGACATCCTCAACGGCTTCGCTCCCTGCCCGGGCACCATTGTGCGCTTCGAGCCACCAACCGGCCCTGGCATCCGCGTGGACGCCGGCGTACGCTCCGGCTCCATCGTGCCGCCCTACTATGACTCGCTCGTGGCCAAGCTCCTAGTATGGGGCCCGACCCGCGAGATCGCGCTGAAGCGCGCGCAGCAGGCCCTCCAGGAATTCGACATCGAAGGTGTTCGCACCGTCCTTCCATTCCACCGCGATATGGTCTCCTCCCAGGTCCTCGTGGACCACGGCGATGCCGATGCCGCGGCCGGCATCTACACCGACTGGCTCGACCACAACTACCGTCCCTCCGCGGAAGCCACGAGCGCTACCGTCCCCGTCGAGGCCATCTACGCGCAGCGCACCCGCGTTGCGCTGGAGATCGACGGCAAACTAGTCAGCGTGGGCTTCCCCACCGATATGTTGGCGCAGGGGCAGGTGAAGGGGGCGTCGGCAAGCGCGGCCTCCGGTGCCAGCGCCAGTGGCAACGAAGTGACCAGCCCCTACGAGGCCAACCTCGTGGCATGGAACGTCGAGGACGGCGAGACGGTCGAGGAAGGCCAGGCCATCGCCACGATTGAGGCCATGAAGATGGAATCCGCGGTCAAGGCTCCGTCCGCGGGCAAGCTGAGCCGTGTTGCGAAGGAGGGCTCGAGGTTGGAACCCGGCGCGGTAATCGCCACGATTTCTTAAGCGGCGGGCTACTGTAAGTCGCATGCTTGCAGATTCCGTCGCCTCCGCGCTCCGCGCCGCCATCTCCGAGGGCGAGTACATGCCTGGGCAGCAGCTCAGCGAGGTCCGCGCGGCCGAGCGCTTCGAATGCTCCCGCAACACCCTGCGGGAGTCCTTCGCCATGCTCGCTTCCGAGCGCATCGTGGAGCGCATTCCGCACAGAGGCGTTTTCATCGCCACCCCGGATACCGATTTCGTGCGCGATCTTTATCTGGCGCGCGCCGCCATCGAACCGGCCGCGGCGCGCTACGCCACCTTCGAAGACCCGGGCGAGCTGGTGCGGCTGACCGAATCCGCCGTGCAAGACGGCGCTCCCCGCCCCCTCATCAACCAGCGCTTCCACCGGCAGCTGGTCGCTGGCTTGGGCTCGCCGACGCTGGACCGCTCAATGTCGCACCTGCTGGCGCGGATGCGCCTGACCTTCTTGTTGACGCTGGAGCGCTACCCGCAGATTCACGATAACCACGTGCAAGCCAACATCGACTTGGCTCACCTCATCGCGCAAGGCGAGCGCGAGGCGGCCGCCGATGCCTGCCGCGCAGACTTGATGCGCGCGATGGACTCGATTCTTCGGGTCCTCTAACCGCGCCTCCGCGGCACAGGACCGCCCGCGTTTGCAGGTACTTCTTTGCCCGCGGCTCCGTTTTCGCCAGCAGGCCTGCCCTGTGTTTACGGGCTCTCTTCGCCTGCGGTTCCGTTTTCGCCCGCGCAAACGGCTATTGACCGGGCTTCGGCACAGTTCGCAGATGGCATCTTCTAAAAGGCATCAGTCAAAAGGCGTTTTCACGCCTAAAAACGCCTTTTGGGTTGCACACATGGCGTTTTTAGCCCCAAAGACGCCTTTTGGCGGATGCCATCTGCGGGATGCCTTTTGTGAGATGCCATCTGCTGTCGGGCCACGCGGCAGCGTGCTCGGCGCCGTAGTCGGAGGTGCGCCGCGACTATTGTGAGGTGCCTAGTCACGGCAGGGGCCGTGGCGGCGTGGAACGGAGCGACGAGGCTCAAAAGCACTCCAGCCGCTTGCGTAGAAACTACGGGATGAGGAAATCGCGGTCCGGGATGTCGGTGACCAGCATCTTGCCCGGGGCATGCGTAATGGCCAGGCTGGGCCGCGAGTTCATCACGATGGCCTGCGGAGTCACGCCGCACGCCCAGAAGACCGGGATGGTGCCCTCCGGGATGTCGACGGCTTCGCCGAAATCGGACTGCGACAGGTCCTCGATGCCGATGGCAGCTGGGTCGCCCACGTGAACCGGGGCACCATGGACTCCCGGATAGCGGGAGGTAATGCGGACGGCATCGGCAACCTGGCTCGCGGGGATGGGACGCATGGAGACCACCATCGGCCCCGAGAAGGCGCCCGCCGGCGCGCAAGGAATCGAAGTGCGGTACATCGGCACGTTGCGGCCCTGGTCAATGTGAGCGATGGAAATGCCGTTTTCTACAAGCGCATTCTCAAAGGTAAAGGAACAACCGATGAGGAAGGAGACGATGTCGTCGGAGTAGAAGGGGGAAGCGTCGCCAAGCGTCTGCGTAAGCTTGCCGTCCTCGTAAATGTTGTAGGCGGGAATGTCCGTGCGGATATCGCCGCCCGGGATGAGTTCAGAGGTGAACTGCCCGGCCTCCAGCACGCCCACGATGGGGCACGGCTTGGGGTTGCGCTGCGCGAAGAGCAGGAAGTCGAAGGCGTACTCGCGCGGCAGCGCAATGAGATTAGCCTGCATGAAGCCGCGGGCGTGGCCGGCGGTGGTGGTCATGTCGTGGGCGCGGGCGAAGGCGCGCACTTCTGCGGGAGTCTGCATCATGCCCATAGGTTAACGATTCCCGAGATGGACTTAACGCCGATGAAGATTTCCAACAGCAGCGCCAGGACACCAGCGATGAGCAGCCACATCGGCTGCTTAACACCGTGCGTGAGGTCGTGGCGCTTGAACGCCACCCACATGACCATGGCGAAAGCGATGGGCAGGATGATGCCATTGAAGGCGCCCGCGAAAATGAGGAGCTTCTGCGGTGCGGAATTAAGAATGCCGAAGAGAATAGCGCAGACAACGATGAAGCCTACGGTTAGGAAATTGCGGGTGCGCGGGCTGACCTTCTGGGTGGTCACGAAGGTGATCGAGGTGTAGGAAGCACCGATAACGGAGGACAGGCCGGCAGCGAAGAGGACAACGCCGAAGGCGCGGAGACCAAATTCGCCAGCAGCGTGGCGGAAGGCATCGGCCGCCGTGTTGTCCTCAGAGAGCGCAACGCCAGTCGACACAACCCCGAGGACCGCGAGGAAGAGCAGCACGCGCATGATGCCGGTGACGATGATGCCGAGGACAGAGGTCTTGGTAATCGCATTGACGTTTTCCGGGCCGGACAGTCCGGAGTCAATGAGGCGGTGCGCGCCGGCGAAGGTGATGTAGCCGCCCACGGTGCCACCAATGAGGGTGGTGATGACGAAGAAGTCAACGCTTTCTGGCATGACGGTGTTCTTCAACGCCTCACCCACCGGCGGCTGAGAGACAATCGCCACGTAGAGCATGAGCAGAATCATGATGGCGCCCAGCGCGGCGACGATGCGGTCAAGTGCGACGCCGGCTCGCTTGGACAAGAAGATGAAGATGGCGATGGCGGAAGCAATGAGGCCGCCGATGCGGGCATCGATGCCCAGCAGGGCGTTAAGACCCAAGCCCGAGCCAGCGATATTGCCGATGTTAAAGACCATCCCGCCGATGAAGACGAGAATGGCGAGGAACCATCCGAGGCCAGGCAGAACAGTATTACCCAGCTCGTTGGCACGCATGCCGGAGATAGCGAGCACGCGCCACACGTTGAGCTGGATGGCGATGTCCACGATGATCGACAGCGCAATAGCGAAGGCGAAGGCTGCGCCCATCTGCACGGTGAAGACGGAGGTTTGGGTCAAAAAGCCGGGGCCGATGGCGGAGGTGGCCATGAGGAACATGGCGCCGGCCATGGCGCCGATGCCCTTGGGGGCCTGGGCTTCTTGCGGCGCGTTCTGGGCGGCTCCTTGAGCTGTTTCCTGGGAAGCTTCCGGAGCGGCTTCTTGGGAAGCGGAGGATTTGGTGGGGTCCGAACTCATTGTTGGGCATCTTTCGTGACGAAGGTCGCATTAAACGTTGGTGAAAGCATAGAGGTTGTTGAACAATCTGTAAACAGCGCGGGGGTGGCGCACGTTACACCCCATCAAAACTGAATGCCCCCACACACCCCCGCAAGACGACACCATTGCGCCCCTCCAAAAAGTGACCTAGGATACTAATTTAACTAATCATCATTCGTATTCTCCACGGAGGAACCATGACGCAGGACATCTACATTGCGGGTGCAGCACGCTTGCCCATCGGCAAATTTGGTGGAAGCCTTTCTAAATTTTCACTGATCGAACTTGGCTCTCTCGCAGCCGACGCGGCGATTGACCGTTCGGGCCTAAAAGGTGAAGATCTAGACACCGTCGTCGCCTCCAACGTCATGCCCGTCGTGCCGAAGGACCTCTACCTTTCGCGGACCATTGCTAAAAACGTAGGCATGCCGGACTCCTCCACCGCCATGGGTGTCAACCGCCTCTGCGGCTCCGGTGTGCAGGCAGTCATCAGCGCTGCGCAGCTGCTGCAGTCCGGCGACGGCTCCCTGGCCCTTGCCGTCGGCGCGGAATCCATGAGCAACGCGCCCTACTCCGTCGAAGGCGCGCGCTTTGGCAAGCGCATGGGTGACGGCAAGCTCTACGACTGGCTCACCGGCGCACTCTCCTGCCCCTTCGGCACTGGTCACATGGGCGTGACCGCAGAAAACGTCGTCGCGGATAACAACATCTCCCGCGAACACCAGGACGAATTCTCTGCTGAATCCCAAGAGCGCGCCGCCAAGGCCCGCGCGGAGAGCGTGCATTCAGAGGAAATCGTCCCGGTCGGTGAGTTGGACTTTGATGAGGGGGTGAGGGAGACGGACGTCGAGAAGCTGGCGAAGCTCAAGCCGGTCTTTGTTAAGGACGGAACCGTCACCGCCGGCAACGCCTCCGGCATCAACGATGGCGCAGCGGCCGCTGTGCTGGCCACCGCGGAGGAAGTGACCAAGCGTGGCCTGGACCCGCTGGCGAAGATTGTGTCTTGGTCCATCGCGGGCGTAGACCCGACGCGCATGGGTATTGGCCCCATCGCCGCCGTCCCGAAGGCCCTGGAGAAGGCAGGCCTGAGCTTGGCGGATATCGACCTTATCGAATCCAACGAGGCCTTCGCCGCCCAAGCCATTGCTGTGCAGGACCAGCTGGGCTTCGACCCGGCCAAGACGAACGTCTACGGTGGCGCCGTCGCGCATGGCCACCCGGTTGGTGCGACGGGCGTCATCCTGCTGACCAAGCTGGCTTATGCGCTGCGCCACCAGGGCAAGCGCTATGGCTTGGTCACCATGTGCATCGGCGGCGGTCAGGGAATCGCCATGATTATTGAGAATGGAGCGAAGTAAATGAGCATCACCAAGGTAGCCGTTATCGGCGCAGGTTCTATGGGTTCTGGCATCGCAGCACTCTGCGCGTCCGCAGGCATGGACGTGGTCTTGCTTGACCAGAATGTGGAGGGCGCTCAAAAGGGCGTCGATGTCCAGCTCAAGCGCAAAGGCTTCCACCTGCCAGAGTTCGCCGAGCGCGTGCGCGCCAGCGATGACTACGCGCTGTTGGAGGACCGCGAGTGGGTCATCGAGGCCATCTTCGAGGACCTCGGCGCCAAGCACTCGCTCTACGAGGCCATCGAGCCTTATTTGTCTGCGGATGCTCTGTTGAGTTCGAACACCTCGACCCTGCCGCTGGCCTCCCTCCTGGAGGGCGTGCCGGAGGCCCGCCGCGAGAAGTTCGCTATCACGCACTTCTTCAACCCGCCGAAGGTCATGCGTCTAGTGGAGCTCATCGCTTCCGGCTCCACGGAGGCCGCTCTGCGCACGACCATCGAGCAAACCCTGGGCAAGATTGCGCTCGAATGCCGCGACACCCCGGGTTTCATTGCCAACCGCGTGGGCTGCTACTGGATGGCCGCCGGTGTGGCACGCGCCCGCGAGTTCGACGTGAGCTACGAGCTTGCCGACGCCTCCTTCGGCCGTGCCTTCGGCATTCCGCGCACCGGTATTTTCGGGCTGCTCGATTACATCGGCCTCCAGCTGGTCAAGCCGATTTGGAAGTCTTTGGAGACGGCCCTGCCGGCGGGCGATCCGCTTCTTGACGTCCCCCTCGGCGATGACTCCTTTATCGAAGGTCTCGTTTCTCGAGGGCTCACCGGCCGCACCGGTGACGGCGGCTTTTACCGCGGCCGTGACGAGGTCATCAACGCCTCCTACGAATACGTACCCCGCACTCAGCCCACCGATCCTGTCGTGGGACTCAAAGATCCGCGCGAGGTCATGGAGACCGATTCGCCGGGCGGCCGTTTTGCCCGCGCCGTCTTCCTCGACACGCTGGCCTACTGCTGCGAGGTAGCACCATCCATCGCGGACCACGTGGGCCTCATCGACGAGGGCCTGACGTTGGGATTCGGCTGGAAGAAGGGCATCTTCGCGCTTGCCGACGCCATCGGCATCGACCATGTCGCCTCCGCCTACGGCTCCAACGTCCCGGCCTTGGTCTCCGCCGCGGCTTCGGCGGGCGGTTTTTACGGCAAGGGCTCGGTGCTCTCTTCTCAGGGAGAACGTCAGGAACTCGCGCCGCGCGAGGGTGTTGTCACCCTGGCTTCTCTGGATGCGGAGACCATCGTGTCTCAGGAGGCGGGCGCTGTCCACGCGGTCTCCACCCCGGCTGGCCGCATCGGCATCATCGACCTACACACCCCGATGAACTCCCTGCCAACGCCCGCCCTCGAAGTCATCCGTGCCGCTCTGGGCGCCGTGACCTCGGAGAACCTCGTCGCGCTGGTTATTGGTAATGACAAGCCGGTTTTCTGCGCGGGCGCAGACCTCGCTTCCATCGCTTCCGCTGGTGAGTCCGGCGATGCCTCGCTCGTCGAATCCCTCCTTTCGGACGGCTCGACCACCCTACGCGCCCTTAAGTTCGCCCCGGTTCCGGTCGTGGCCGCTGTGCGTGGCGTCGCTCTGGGCGGCGGCTTCGAAACCGCTCTGGCCTGCGACCGCATCGTGGCCCACGCCGATACCCGCCTTGGCTTCCCGGAGCGCACCGTGGGCCTCTACCCCGGCTGGACCGGCACCATCTCCTCGCTGGAGCGCCTCAAGGCGGCCGGTGTCGAAGACTATCACCAGAAGGCCTTCGATTTCATCGCGTCCGCCCGCAACTTCTCGTCTGCTTTCGAGGCACAGAAGGCTGGCTTTTTGTCCTCGGATGATGTCGTGCTCATGTCCTACGACCACGTCCTCGCCCGCGCTATGGAGGAGGCCGCCACCCTGGCCGGCTCCTACACCCCGCCGGCCGATGAGGAGATTGAGATGTACTCCGGCTCCCCCGCCCTCGACCGCGATTGGCCTATCGAGGGCACCACCGAGAATGACCACGTCATCGTGGCCAAGCTCGCCGAGATGTACACCGGCTCCGGCTCGCTGAGCTTCACCGAGTTCTGCGACCGCGAGGTGGAGTACGACGTACCGCTGGTCCTCCTGCCCGCCAACGTGGAGCGCGCCAAGCACATGGCCGCGACCCGCAAGCCGCTCAACAACTAGCCTGCGCCACCCTCCCCTTATTGCCAATGGAGTTGTGAACAT
>NZ_KV827697.1 GCF_001836165.1 Corynebacterium sp. HMSC036D02
GGTCAGGTTGTTGATGTTGGTGTAGCCACCGGCCTGCCAGGGCACCAAATGATGGACCTGGCAGTAGTCTGCTGGTTTATTGCAGCCAGGTCTAGAGCAGGTGTGGAATTCCGCGTGCAGGCTAAGGCGTTGGTTGAGGTTTGCTCTACGTTCTAGTCGCCAGGTGTTGATGGGGCCTTCAAGAGGGTGGACGAGGGTGGCATAGCCTATTTCGGCAAACTTGTGGGTTAAGAATTCTGCGCCGGTCATGCGCCCACCGTTGGTGAGGTTGAGTTCGATGTCATCGCCGTCGCCGTTGATGATCTGGTCTAGCTCGTTGAGGGTGATGATG
>NZ_KV827698.1 GCF_001836165.1 Corynebacterium sp. HMSC036D02
GACGTGTCTACTTTCCGGGGGTCAGGCCCTCCTGACCACACCTGTTGATGCCGCGACTGCGCACCAACTTCTCAACATCCTCGCCGGCCGTGAAGGCAAAGTCTCAACGATAGTGACCTCACAATTCACCCCACTGGAGTGGTACAAGTCCATCCCCGACGCCGTGATCTCCGAGTCAATCCTCAACCGACTCGTCTCCGGCGCCGAGATCATCACACTCGAAGGACCAAACATGCGCCTGAACACCAACGCATAACCACCAACAACGCCTGAGTGAGACACCGCTACCGGATACTCACTCAGGCGCTACCAGATACTCACCACACCGCTACCATTTCAGTCTTCTGAACAGTCTGCGCGTGTTGTAGCGCATGCACCACC
>NZ_KV827699.1:0-239 GCF_001836165.1 Corynebacterium sp. HMSC036D02
ACGGGCTTTATGGTGCTAAACGCATCGCTGAAAGTCTCAACAACGATACGGACTTTCCCCCGATCAATCACAAGAAGGTCGCACGCATCATGAAATCCATGGGGCTGAAAGGCTTTAGTAAACGGCGTCGATGTATCACCACCAGGCGCAAGCCTGGCCGTCGAGTCATGCCAGATTTAATAGGCCGCAAATTCACAGCTGACAGGCCAAACCACGTCTATGTAGGCGATATCACCTAC
>NZ_KV827699.1:339-878 GCF_001836165.1 Corynebacterium sp. HMSC036D02
AAGCCTTAAAGGGGCAATTTTCCATTCCGATCACGGCAGTGTGTACACCTCACAGGCATTTAGAGAGCACTGCGCTGTACTTGGTGTTCGCCAATCCATGGGAGCGGTGGGAACGAGTGCCGATAATGCCCTGGCAGAATCATTTAACGCCACCCTAAAGCGTGAAGTTCTGCGTGATCGGAAAGTCTTTGACAATCCCATCATCTGCCGCCAAGAAGTCTTCCGCTGGTGCATGCGCTACAACACGCGCAGACGACACTCCTGGTGCAACCTTCTAGCCCCCGATGACTTCGAAGAACTCACATCAGCTACACTGACCCAAGCAGCATAGCTAACCCCCGACGTGTCTACCTTCCGGGGGGTCAGGCCCCCTCTTTGAATTCGAGGACCTCTGATTCCACCGCGTCGGCCTTCGCCCCGGCCCAGATTGCATCCAGGGCATCGCGGACGTGGGCGGGGAGAAAATCAAGCTCGGGAACTGTTGAGTCCATGTTCTTATTGTACATTTCCCCAGGAAGTTGTTTTTCTGAGGCTTGAGT
>NZ_KV827699.1:978-38545 GCF_001836165.1 Corynebacterium sp. HMSC036D02
GGAAGTTGTTTTTCTGAGGCTTGAGTGTCGCGAAAAACAACTCTTAAACAACTTTGCCAACAACTGTGTCTGGTTTAGCACTCCCATCGGTTGGAAAAGGGCAGTTCAAAAGGGTTGTTGCTGGTTTTTGTAGTTGTTTCGAGGTTGTTGTGAGTTGTTCGCGGTAGTTGTAGGCAGCGGCATGCGGCCTGGAGGGGGCTGAACCAGGGCTAATCCAGCTCTTGGTTCAGCTCCTGGCGGACGTTAGTGATGATCGCGCCGAGGAAGCCCTCGCACCCATCGGTGATGATGGGGAATGTGGAGTCATCTTCGATGACACCCAGCGTGAACAGCAGATCGCGGGTGATGGCGTGCGTGTAGTCGTATTCCGGATTGAACTCCCACTCACCGCGGAATAAATGGACTAGTTCGAAGGAGAGCTGAGGAATGCCCTCCGGTTCGGCGTAGGCATAGGGGATGTTGTTCATGATGACCTGCGTTGCCCAGAGCGGATCGCTCATGGCCTTGCGGCCATATTTGGTGAGCTTGATCTGCGTCGTTGTGGTCTTGAGCCAATCCAGGTCCGTCAAGAAGCCCCGCAAGTTCAGCAGCGGCTGGTGGTAGTCCTCGCGCTTGACCTCATCAAAGTCATTGGGGCTATTCAGTCCCTCCTTGAGGCGCGCGACGGCCGCTTGCTTCAGGTAGCCGGCCCCGGTCAGGCGTGGATACTCCTCGATGACCTCGAGGTATTCGCGTATACGCTGGCCTACGTGGTGGGCGGTGGCGTCGTCAAGCGCTGGCAGCTCGTAGTCAGGACGCAGCTCCGGGTAGGCCTCGTGGATATCCGCGCGCCATTGCTCCAGGATCTCCGAGGACGGCACCGGCATGTCTTCGAAAGGAGTGGAGCGGAAGGGATCAAGAGGGAGATCCCCAGGCAGCGCGGGCTTGGTGCCGCCTTCCAGATTGGCGGCCTCCGTGCCCATGGTGGCCAGGCGCTGCGCCACTGCTGGCGGGAAGAACGTGGTGAGGCGCTGATGGATTTGGTCTAGCGTGTAGTTGGGGAAGAGCGCGAAGATGCGTTCCATGCTCTCGGTAGGTACAGCCATGTAGGCCATGGTCGCCTGGACATCAAGGACCACCTTGAACATCGCCTCGGCACTGCCCAGCTCACTCATAAGATCGGGGCCCTCACCGGCGATGAGGGCTGGCAGGCCCATGACGACGCGCGAGGTGTCCGCCACGCTGATGCTGATATTCCATGCGCCCTCCGAGGGGTGGTAGTGCGCTACTTCCCGGAATGTTTCGAAAAAGTCCTGGTCAATGATGGTGAGGACGTCGATCGGCGTTCCTTCCTCGCCCACGAGGATTCCCGGATGAGAGGGCTCAAGGCCGAGCGCGGCGTGAACGATAATCATCATCTCGCCCACGGTGAGTTCCGCGGGGGCGGCGACAAAGCGAGCCGTGGTGAAGAAAGGGTTCTCCACGTCGATACGGACGTTCCTAGCGAGGTTCATAGTGCCCGACAGTATTAGAAAACCGTGCTATTCGCGCGCCAAGGCTTCGCCCACGCGCTTGCCAGAGTAGATGCACCCGCCGAGGAAGGTGCCTTCCAGCGCATTCTTGCCGTGCATGCCGCCGCCTCCGAAACCGGAGGCCTCGCCGCAAGCATAGAGGCCGGGGAGTGCCGTGCCATCGGGGTTGAGGCACTGGCCGTCCAGGTTGGTCTCCAGGCCACCGAGCGTCTTGCGGGTCAGGAACTTCAGGCGCACAGCGATGAGCGGGCCTTTGCTGTCATCCAGGATGCGGTGTGGGGGAGCAACGCGGATGAGCTTGTCGCCTAAGAAGCCACGGGCCACGCGCAGGTAGTTGACTTGGGCGTCTTTGCTGAAGAGATTATCCAGCTGGGAATCGCGGTCTTCCAGGACTTTTCTAAGTTGGGTTACCTCAATGGTGGGGGAGCCCTCCGGTGAAATGCGATTCATTCCGGCGACGAGATCCTCCAGGTTGTCTTCCACGACCCAGTCGATTCCGTTCTCCATGAATGCCTTGACGGCCACGTGTGTGCCGGGGCCGAGCTTGCCGGCGAGTTTCTTGAATTCCTTATCCGTAAGATCCGGATTCTGCTCGGAGCCGGAGAAGATGAATTCCTTGTCCACGATGGCCTTGTTGAGCACGAACCAGGAGTAACCGTGGCCGGTCTGGCCAATGTGGGCCAAGGCCGCAAGGTTATCGGTGCCGGGGAAGAGGTTGGTGGGCAGGCGGTTGCCTTCGGCGTCGATCCACAGCGCCGAGGGCCCGGGGATGATGCGGATGCCGTGGCCGGGCCAAATGGAGTTCCAGTTGGTCATGCCCTCGGTATAGGCCCACATGCGGTCGGTGTTGACCACGGAGGCACCGGCCTGTTGGGCGATGTCGATGCCGCGGCCGTCGACATGCGCGGGAACACCCGTGACCAGCTCGTTCGGGCATTCTCCCCAACGCTCAGTGGGCCACATCTTGCGTACCTTCTCCAGATTGCCGCCGATGCCGCCGGTGGCGATGACCACGGCGGAGCCGCGCAGCTCGAAGTGCTTGACGACGTCCCTCGGGCTCGCCTCGCCACGTACCTGGTTGGTGGGGGAGAGGACGCTGCCGCGCACGCCGACGACCCGCGGATTGCCGGCGTCGTCGTTCTCCACGACGAGCTCATCCACGCGGTGGCGGAAATGGAACTCTACCTGGCCTTGTTCTTCTGCTTTAAGGAGCGGCTCGCGGAAGACGCGCACGACCTCCGGGCCCGTACCCCACGTGAGGTGGAAGCGCGGTACGGAATTGCCGTGGCCGGAGGCATCGCCCGAACCACGCTCGGCCCAGCCGATGGTGGGCAGGACGTTGAGGCCCAAGGACTTGAGATAGCCGCGCTTTTCATTGGCGGCGAAGCGCACGTACTCGCGGCCCCATTTCGCGCCCCAGAAATCGTGCCGGTCATCCTCGGTCACCGGGTCATAGTCAGCGGAATTGGCCCAGTCCCGCCAGGCCAATTCTTCGGAGTCCTTGACCCGCATCATCTTCTGCTCGGGGGAGTCGACATAAAACAGCCCGCCGAGGGACCAGAAGGCCTGGCCGCCCAGGTTATTGCGGTTTTCCTGTTCCAGGAAGATGACGTGCTTGCCGCCCTTGAGGGCCTCGTAGCCGGCGACCATGCCGGCGAGGCCGCTGCCGACGATGATGACGGAGCCAGTGACCGAGTTAGTTTCTTTCATGACAGTAATGATAAAAGAAACCGGCCGCGATTGTGTGACTTGGCTCGCACGCTGAGTGTCTCAGCTTAGCCATGACTCTGCACGATATCAGGCCTCATCGCTCGGGCCTCTTCCGGATTTACCGTTCCGGACAGGAGCTAGGCGTTGAAGGGGAGTGGTGGTTTTGAGGCCCTGGCCATGGGGTTTGGTCAGAGATAAAGATCTAGAAATAAATATTCAAAACGGTACCTATAGGTCGGCAGGTAGGCTATGCTTCTCGCTAATACTCGTCGTACGCGGCCCGTATAAACGATTCCTACGGTCTTGCCGTGCGCGATATTTGCTCAAGAAGAAAGTTCTCTCATGACTACATTGACCACGCATAAGACTCGTTCGACGCGCGATACTTTTAATACGCGTTTTGTCTTCCTCATGGCCGCCATCGGCTCCGCCGTCGGCCTGGGAAATATTTGGCGCTTTCCTTACGTTGCCTATGAGAACGGCGGCGGCGCCTTCCTCATCCCGTACATGGTTGCCCTGCTCACCGCGGGTATTCCCATCCTGTGGTTCGACCTGGCCATTGGTCACCGCTTCCGCGGTTCTGCACCGCTAGCATTCCGCCGTATCAGTAGCCGCTGGGAGGGAATCGGCTGGTTCAAGGTCGGCGTGAACTTCTTCATCGCCATCTACTACGCCGCCATCATTGCCTGGGCGGCGCTCTACACCATCAAGTCTGTGACCCAGGCATGGGGCGATGATCCCGCGGAGTACTTCATGGGTGACTTCCTCCAAGCAGAGCCGGAGGCGACCTACTCAGGGCACATCGTCCCGTCCATCCTTGGCGTCATGATCCTCGTGTGGATCGTCTGCATCGCCACGTTGGCCACGAGCATCAATGAAGGCATCGGCAAACTGACGTCCATCTTCCTGCCTGTCCTGGCCGTCATGTTCATCATCTTGGTCATCCGTGCCTTCTTCCTCGACGGCGCCGCCGAGGGCCTCAACGCCTTCTTTACCCCGGACTGGTCCGTGCTGAGCAACCCGTCGGTGTGGATTGCCGCCTACGGACAAATCTTCTTCTCCCTGTCCATTGGCTTCGGCATCATGATTACCTACGCCTCTTATCTCAAGCCGCGCACCAACCTCACCAACACCGGCCTGGTTACGGCCTTTGCTAACTCTTCCTTCGAGGTGCTGGCCGGTATCGGCGTCTTCGCCACCCTGGGCTACATGGCCGCCCAGCAGGGCGTGGCGGTGGATGAGGTGGCATCTTCCGGCATCGGCCTGGCCTTCATCGCTTTCCCGACGATCATCAACCTCATGCCGCTCGGCGGACTGTTCGGCGTCCTCTTCTTCGGCTCTCTCTTCCTGGCCGGCGTGACCTCCCTGATTTCCATCATGGAAGTCGTCGTCTCCGCCGTGGCAGATAAGTTCAACATTTCCCGCCGCGTTTCCGCCATCACCGTGGGCGGCACCATGGCTGTGGTGTCGTGTGTTCTCTTCTCCACGTCCTCGGGCTTGGTCACGCTGGACATCATGGATAAGTTCACCAACAACCTGGGTATCGTCTTCGGCTCCATCTGCGCCCTGGTGGTCGTCGGCTGGGTCACCGGCCGCCGCCGCGAGATTCAGCAGCACCTCAATGCGGTATCGCAGTTCAAGGTCGGTGGCTTCTGGCAGTTCCTGACCTTCATCGCCACCCCGCTGCTGCTGGTCTACTTCCTAGTCAACGAAATTCTCACCATCGCCCGCGAGGGCTATGAGGGCTACTCCTCCACCCAGATTGGCCTCTTTGGCTGGGCGGTGTTGGGAATCATCCTGCTTGCCAGCTTCCTCATGCCGCTGGTGGCCTTCCGCGGGAACAAGTACCTGGATGGCATGGAGACCTCGGACTACGGCGTCCCCGTAGGTGGGCGTCCAGCCGGCACCCCGAACCCGCTTGCCACGGGTACTACAGCCGCACCGAACACTGACGACAAGTAACGAGTATTAGGAAAGGTCAACGACAATGACTACAAGCGCAATCCTGCTCTTCATCCTCTTCGTCGTCGTCATCTGGGGCGGACTGGTGCTCTCCTCCATCTGGCTGGCCCGCAGTGACGATGACACCACGGGCGAGTTGGGCAATGCCCCCGGCACAGACGACGAATCTCTGTCCCACCGCGTGCACTAAACAGCGGGACGCGGTGAGCTCTGCGCCCGCTTAAATCTCAACCACCGTGCGCCCGTGGCGCGAGCCGGCGCGCAGCTCGGTGGCCGCGGTGGCGACATCGGCCAGCGGAACCGTTTCGGTAATAGAGTTCAGCATGGTGAGGTCAAGGTGTTCGTCGAGAAGCTGCCAGGCTGCCTCGCGCACCTCGCGGGGCGCGTCGACGGAGTTACCGCCGGCCAGCACGATGCCGCGCAGGATGAACGGTAGCACCGAGGCGGGAAGATCCGGACCAGCCGCCATGCCGGTGGCGGCCACCACGCCGCCCCAGCGCACCTGTGCCAGCACATTGGCCAGAACGGTGGAACCGGCGGTGTCAATGGCGCCGTCGTACAGCGCCTTCTGCAGCGGGCGGCCGGTCTCGGACAACGCTGCGCGGTCAAGCACGTGATCCGCGCCGAGTGAGGTGAGGTACTCCGACTGGGATTCCACGCGGCCGGTAACGGCGGTGACCTCGTAGCCGGAAGACTTGAGCAGCTGGACCGCGATGGAGCCCACGCCGCCGGTGGCGCCGGTGACCAAGATATGGCCCTGCGTGGTGCCGTGCGCGCGCAGCTGGTTCACGCAGATAGCGGCGGTGTAGCCGGCCGTGCCGATCGCGGCGGCATCGTGTGCGCTGAAGCGCTGGGGCACGGGGATGGTGGCCTCTGCGTTGACGCGCTGGCGGGTGGTGTAGCCGCCGTGGCGGAATTCGCCCAAGCCATCGCCGCAGGCGACGACCAGCTGGCCGGGGTTCAAGCGAGAATCAGAAGTTTCCGCCACGATGCCCACGACATCGATGCCGGGGACGAGGGGATCGATGCGCATGACACCCTTATCTCCCTCCAAGGCCATGGCGTCCTTGTAATTAAGGGAAGAAAACTGCACATCTACGACCGTGTCACCTTCCCCGAGCAGGGGCTGCTCCTGGAAGGAATGGGTTACTCCGGAATCCGTGCGAGTGACAATGAGTGTGCTCATGGGCACTATCGTACAGAGGATGTGAAGCAGCGTTTTCCGGCTAATGCTTCAGCCAGCGTCCAGAGAACATCGTTAGGGTGAAGCGCATGACTGGGATAGAAGCTCAACACTCGCGCAATAGGCTGCGGCCCGCGCCGGATCCATATCCGCACCTGCGTCGTGATTCCTTCCTGGTCACGGCCTTGTCCTTGATGGTCGTGATGTTGGCGACGGTGGGCAAGCCCTTCATGGATATCCCCGGTGTGGTGGATGGTTCCGCGCATGCGGTGCGCCAGGTAAATACACAGCTCTTTGGTGGTTTTGAGAACGCCTCCGTGTGGTACGGCGCGTGGACCGACCTCGTGGGAAATATCGCTCTCTTCATGCCTTTGGGGGCGGCGCTTTACGTAGTTGGACGCAACCTGTCGGGTATTAAATGGGGTCTGGGCGGGGCGATGCTCATCGGCCTCATGGCCAGCCTGTGCATAGAAAGCGCCCAATACATCTTTGCTCTGGGCTTTAGTGATGTCGATGACCTTCTCTACAACACCGTGGGCTCTGTCCTCGGCGCCGTACTCATGGCGCGCTTGCGGCGCGAAGGGCAGACAAAGATCCTGCGTCGCTTGGGATTCCTCCTTGCGCTGGCAGCGGTGGTGCTCCTCGCCATGGTGACGCTGTAGTACTTAGCTGGGCGTACGCACGAGCTTAGCGACGTCCCCCGCCACCTGCCGCGCATAGGGTGACACTCCAGTAATCGTGGCCGAGCCTGGGCCCGTCCACGAGCCATAGCCCACGGGGAAGAAACCTTCCACCGTGGGCTTTCCTTCTGCCAATAACCCAGGGAATGGGCGCAAGGCCGGCCGGAAGCCGGTGGCCCAGATGAGATCGCTAAAGCCCTCGCGGCCTAGCTCATCGAGCGAGGAAAACATGCTGGTGGCGCTCAGCAGCCCACTATCACGGGCCTTGAGCACTGGCGGGACCATGACGATATCCCCCAGTTCTGTTTCGGGGCCCGGGTCCGGCTCGCCCCGAAGCTTGGCCAGCATTCGCTGACGGTTGCGGCTAAAGAGCACGCGTCCGTCTACATCATCCGGTATCCAGCGCGGAGGGTGCGCGGTGAACCACGTGGTGTCCACGCCGGCGAGGGCGAGCTCGGCGGCGATCTGCGCGCCGGAATTACCAGCACCGACAACGGCTACAGGATTGTTGTGGCCGCGCTCTACGAAAGGACCACACCCCGGGTAGCTCGCCGTGTGCCATTGGCGCCCCTGAAATTCACCGGGGTAGTAGGGGACAAAGGGCGCGGACCAGGTGCCCGTCGCGGCTACCACGGTGCGGGCACGGAACTCACCGTGGGTGGTGAGGAGGCGGAAGCGGGAGGCGTCGTCAAGCACGCGCTCCACTGCCACCCCGTGCCGGACCGGCAGGTCATAGCGCTGCTCATAACGGGTGAGGTAGTCCACCACGTGGGAAGCCGGCGGGAAGCCCGGGTAGGAGGGCATGGGCCAGCCGGGCAGGGTGGAGGACTGAGCATCGCTGAAGAGTGTGAGTGAATCCCACACGTGCTGCCAGGCGCCGCCGGGGGAGGAGTTGGCGTCGAGGACGAGGAAGTCGAGTTTCTGGCGGCGCAGGTAGTAGCCGGTGGCCAGGCCGGATTGGCCGCCACCCACCACGATGCAATCGTAGGTATGCATCTATTGGATGAGCTTTCGCTCGCGGGCGGCGGAGACGGCTGCGGTGCGGGTTTCCACGCCGAGCTTCTGATAGACGTGGATGAGGTGGGTTTTGACCGTGGCCTCGGAGATGAAAAGCCGCTGGGCAATCTGCTTGTTGGAGGCTCCCGTGGCCAGCGCTTGCAGGATCTCCAGCTCGCGGGGAGACAGCGCGGTTTCCGGCTGCGCCAAGCGCTCCGCCAGGAGGTTCGTGACTTCAGGCGCCAAGGTCCGCTTGCCCGCGGCGGTGTCGAGCACCGCGGTGTGTAGCGTCTCCTCGGGGGCGTCCTTGAGCAGGTAACCCAGCGCGCCCGCCTCCACGGCGGCCAAGATATCCGCCTGCGTGTCATAGGTGGTCAGGATGAGCACCGGGGGCCCATCGAGCTCGCGCACGCGCCGGGTGGCGGCGATACCGTCGACGTCCGGCATTTGGATATCGCAGACGACGACATCGATATGGGGGCCATCAGCATCCGCCAGCTTTTCGACGGCCGAGCCATCGGAGCCTTCCAACACCACCTCGATATCGGGGAAGGCGTTAAGAATCGCGCGCAGCCCGGCGCGGACCACGGGGTGATCATCGATGAGCATCACGTTGACCATTGCTGCTGCCTCCTGTTGGGATTCGCACCGCGAGCGCGGTGCCGGCGGGTGAAGATTCTACCTGGACGCTGCCACCGACGCTGCGAACTCGCTGCTCCAGGCCGGTGAGCCCAAAGCCGCGCGGGCCCTCGATGCCGCGGCCGTCATCGGCGACATCCAAGGTGATCTCATCCTTGAAAGAACCGAGGGTGACCACGGCGCGGTCGGCGTCGGCGTGTTTCATGACATTGGTGAGACCTTCGCGCGCGGCGCGCAGGATGACGTGGGAAAACTCGGTGGGGACGTCGGCGCTGCCGGTGAGCTTGAGTCCAAAATAGGTACGCAGCCCGAGGCCCTTGGCCTGGGCTTGGAGCTCATCCACGAGTGTGCGCAGTTCCTTATCGATGGAGGAGGCAGGGGCCGCGAGCTCCTTGACGAAGCGCCGGGCCTCGGCCAGGTTGTCCTGGGCCACCTTCTCAATGAGCGCGAGCTGCTCGGTGACGTCCTGTTGCGTCGACGTGTTCTTGGCGGCGCGGCTGAGCAGGACGATGGAGGACAGCCCCTGCGCCACGGTGTCGTGGATTTCGCGGGAGAGCCGCTCCCGCTCCTCGAGGCGCCCGGCTTGGTGCTCGCTGGCGGCCAGTTCTTCCTGGGTCTCACGCAGCTGCTTGGCGACGGCCTCGTGGTGTGCCGCTTCCGCCTGAACCCGGCGGGCGGCGTGGTAGACGGCCACGGCGAAACACGTGCCGATGAATGGCCCGATGGCCGCGGCCGCGGTCCAGAATTGCGGGTGGATCCACGCGGGGACGAAGGCGGCCACGGCCCACAGGATCACGCTGGCGACGATTCCTGGCCAGAAAGGAAGCGCATGGATGAAGACGAAGACCAGCGGGAACTCGAGCCACATGAAGTCTTGGGCGTGCACCATAAGCCCGATCCACAACAGGCACAGGGCGGCGAGCCAGAGCGTGGTGGGGATGGGGCGGGCGATGGTGCGGGAACCGAAGATGGCAAATCCCGTGTAGACCACTGCGAGTGCGATGGAGAGGCCGAGGGCGCGGGCGTCGAGGCGCTCATCGGCCCATGCGCGGAGCACTCCGAAGACGAGGAGAAAACCGAACATGGTGTGCAGTCCCACGGTCCACAGTTTGTTGCTCATCATCACGACGCACCAGCCTATCGCCTAGGTGGGGGAGCGCGAATCAACCAACTGGTTGAGTGGAGGTTCAACTGGCTACCCGATTACTTTCGGCGCCCGCACACGCAGGATAAATAGTATGTTCCTGGCATTGAGAGAGATAGTCACAGCCCGCGGTCGGTTCTTCCTGATCGGCGGCGTCGTGGCTCTGATTACGTTGTTGCTCGTTATGTTGTCCGGCCTGACCCAAGGCCTGTCCAAGCAAAACACCTCCGCGCTTGAGGCACTCGGGGAGCAGAATCCTTATGTGACCTTCTCGACGGAAGATCCCTCCTTCACCGAGTCGGAGATCTTCGCCGAGGACGTTCCCGCTTCTGGTATTCCGCTGGGCACCTCCCAAACCAAGCTGGAGGGCCACGGCGGCGTGGCGGTTATCGGTTTGCCCGCCGGCACCCAGATTCCTGGCTCCAGCACCGTGATTCCGGAGGAAGGCATGGTCTTGAGCCAATCCATCGACGAGGCCCTGAACGCGCCCTCCCGGGGCACCCTCGGCGGAGTGGACCTGGACGTGAACGCAGTGGTCGAGGATGAGTATTACTCTCACTCCCCGGTGGTGTGGGTCTCTACCGAAACCTGGCAGAAGGTCTCCCATTCCCCCGAAGACATGGTGGGTGTGGCCGTGCTGTCCCAGGAGCCGACCGACACTTCCGTGTCCATGAGCAAGGCCCTGTCCGGTCTTCCGGCTTATAGCTCGGAGCGCGGTTCCCTGCTGACCATGCAGGCCTTCCTCTATGGTATTTCCGCGCTGGTCACCATCGCTTTCCTGAGCATCTGGACCATCCAGCGCACTCGTGACCTGTCCATCCTGCGTGCCCTTGGGGCCAGCGTGAAGTACCTGCTCAAGGATGCTATTGCGCAGGCAGCCATCATCTTGGCGAGTGGCGTTGGGACAGGCGCGCTCGTCGGCTGGCTGCTGGGCCTTGCCGCCCAAGGTGCTGTGCCCTTCGAGGTCTCCGCCATGACCGTCATCGTCCCCGCGCTCGGCATCTGGCTGCTCGGCATCGCCGGTGCCTTCCTGGCCACCCGCCGCGTTTCCAAGATCAACCCGCTCGACGCCCTAGGAGGCAACGCCTAATGACTACTACCGTTACTCCCGCCCTGTCACTGCGCGACATCGTGGTGACCTACCCCGACGGCCAGTCCCGCACCACTGCACTCGACGGCGTGAGCCTGGACGTTAAGCCCGGCGAGCTCACCGCCGTGATCGGCGAATCCGGTTCCGGTAAATCCACCCTGCTCTCCGTAGCCGCCGGTCTCATCGAGCCGGACTCCGGAACTGTTGAGATGCACGGCACCCGCGGGCTCATCTTCCAGCAGGCCAACCTGCTAGCTGCCCTGACGGCCCGCGAGCAGTTGCTCATTATTGACCACATGGAGGGCCGCAAGCCCCGCGGTGACCGGGCTGACGAGCTGCTCAGCTTCGTGGGTTTGGAGGGCTTTGGCAACCGCCGCATGAACCAGCTCTCCGGTGGTCAGCGCCAGCGCGTCAACATTGCGCGCGCGCTCATGGGCCAGCCTTCCGTGTTGCTTGCGGATGAGCCGACCTCCGCCTTGGACTCCAAGCTCTCCCGCGAGATTGCCAAGCTCCTGCGCGGTGTCACCGATGACTTCGACACCGCAACGCTGTTCATCACGCACGACCGCAGCCTCCTTGACTATGCCGATACCGTGGTCGAGGTCAAGGACGGAAAGCTCTCCGAATATTCCGAGCTAGCCGCGTAGGAACCCGCTTATCTCTCATATGTTCATACAAAGGGGTAAATTATTACCCCGTTATGATTCGACCCCGCAAGCCCCGAGTAAGCCCAACTGACTACCCGCGCATGCAGCAGTGGACCGCGCTGCACGCGCTCATGTTGAGCATCACCGTGGTGGCCTGCGGGGTCTTTATCGTCGCTGCTCACAGAATCAAGGGAACCTCCCGCGAGGCGTTCATCCGCCGGATGGTGGGCTGGGCCTTGCTGGTGGCGGGTACTGCGTGGACGGTCATCTCCTTAGACCCGAAGCAATTCGATATCCGAGAGTCTTTGCCTTTGCACCTGTGCGATGTGCTGCGCCCGATCTTGGCGCTGGGTCTTATCACCGGCAATGAGCATGCCCTGACCCTGTCTTACTTCTGGGGCATCATCCTCAACCCGCAGGCCATCATCACGCCGGATGTCATCTACTACTTCTCCCCGCGGTGGCTGCGGTTTGGTACCTATTGGTTCTTCCACATTGTTGCACTCGCCGTGCCGCTGGCGCTGACTTTCGGCTTGGGCTACCGCCCGACGTGGAAGGGCTACCGCTTCGCCGTGAAGGTCACGCCGGTGTGGATGGCTATCGCGATGGCAGTCAACGCGAAGACCGACGGCAACTATGGCTTCCTGAACCACGCGCCGGGCAGCTCCTCCATCATCAACCTATTCGGCCCATGGCCTGGCTACATCGCAGTGGAAATCCTTGCCGTCGCAGCAGCATGGGCCGGGATGACGTGGCCGTGGGAGAACACCTCACTACACCGCGGCACGGTGGCGGTGGGCCCGCGCGGGCTCATGCGCAAGTCCGTCGGTACCGCATCCGGTATTCTGCGCCGGGCCAAGGTACATTTTCGTAAATAGTGGTCCGAAAATCGCGAAATTCTAGGGCTTCGTTGAGAAAACGTACCAAGGTGGTGGCGGCCAGGTACGGATCGATCAAACAAGGTCCCAGATCTTCGAATTTCTGGGGCGCTATTTGATCGAAACGTACTTAGCGGCGGAGCTAGCGCCGGGCCAAGGAGCTAGCGCTCGGCGTTGAGGAGCCGCGCGATGGCCCGCGGGATAGCCGCAGCGATCTGGGAGGCCGAACATGGCGCGAAGCCCTCGGGGGTTTCGGCCGCGATGGCCGCCGCGTGCGCGTGGATGGCACCGGCGTGGAGGACCTCGGCGATGACCCCGGCAGGGGACGCGGCGGGGGCGCTGGCGAAGAGCTGGGCCATGACCGCGCCCAGAATGCCGGAGAGCACGTCCCCGGAGCCGGGGGTCGCGGCAAAAGAGTGACCGGCGTTGAAAGAATAGAGCGGCTGGCCCGGAGCGGGGACGCGGGTCAAGCGGCCTTTGAGCAGGATGATGCTGTGTAGCTCTTCGGCAAGCTCGTGGAGGGCAGCGGCCCACCCAGCAGACGCATCGGGAGCAGAGCCGAAAGTGGCCTCATAGAGACGGCTGAACTCGCCTTCATGCGGGGTGAGGATGGTCATCGGGTGTTCGGTGGCTTTCTGGCGCAGGGAGGTATTGCGTGCCAGAAGCGTTAGGGCATCGGCATCGATGACGGTGGGCAGACCCTGCGCCAGGACCTTTCGCAGTTCGGTGGCGGCCGCTGCATCGGTGCCGCGGCCGGGGCCCACGACCCAGGCCTGGGCTTGGCCGGCGGAGGACACATCGGGATGGCAAACCAGCTCGGGCAGCAAACAGGTGATTGAGTTATCGCCGATGAAGCGCACCATCGAGGGCGTGGCGCGCACCGCCGCGGTGGTACACAGGATCCCCGCACCCGGGTAGATATCGCTGCCGGCGGCCAGGGCGACGACGCCACCGGAATACTTATCCGAGCGCGCGCCTGGTGTGGGATCAACGATGGGTCCGGTGCAGCCAACCGGCCAGGGGCGGGATGCGCGCCCGTCAGGAAGATCGAGTTCGCCCGATTGCCACGTAAAGGGCGTCGGCACGGAGGGCTCGTGGGCGATGAATGCCGCTGGTTCATCGAGTTCAGCGAGGGTCGCAGCAAACGAGGGCGCGCCGGGTAAGAAGAGATCGGAGACCACGACCTGTCCGCATTCGGCGGCCAGCGCGTGGCCGAGGCGCGGCGAGCCGAAGGTGACGGTGATATCGGCGCGGACGGCATCCGCGGCGCACACTCCCGTGTCGGCATCGACGCCGGTGGGCATGTCGACGGCTAAGACTGTAGCCCCGGCAGCGGTGGCTTCGCGGTAGAGCGAGAGCGCGGTGCCGCTTAAGCCCCGGGCGGAGCCGAGGCCGGCGATGGCGTCAATAACCAGCGCGCTGCCTGACGGCAGCGCGTCGGCAGAAAGGACCGCGCCACCGGCGGAACGGAACGCAGCGAGAGCCTCCTCGTGACAGCGCTCTGGAACCAGGGCATGGACCGAAACCCCGCGCGAGGCCAGCGCCGCACCGGCGTAGAGCCCATCCCCGCCGTTGCCGCCGGAACCGGCAAGAATGAGCACCGCTCCGGGGCGTTCCTCCAGCATCACCGAAGCAGCCTCTGCCACCGCCGCGGCGGCCAGTTTCATAAGCTGCTCCTCATGAGACTGCTGTTTAAGCAGGCGCTTCTCAGCGGCACGGACGGCGGCAACGGTATAAGCAGGGCGCATAACCCACACCCTAGCGCGCGGGTTGGCAGGTAGGGCACCAGAAGAGGTTGCGGCCCTGCATGACCTGCTCGCGGATCTCGGTGCAGCACACATGGCACGGCAGGCCGGCGCGGCGATAGACATAGACCTCGCCGCCGTGGTCATCCTTGCGCGGCTCGCGGCCCATGGCCTCCGGCGTATGGGCGGGACGGACCGTGTCGATGCGGCCGTGCTCGACACCGTAGTCCATGAGATCGACCAGGTCAGACCAGATGGCATCGAACTCGGCGCGGTCGAGCTGGTTGCCGGGGATGAAGGGGGAAAGCTCTTGTCGGAAAAGAGCTTCTGCGCGGTAGATGTTGCCCACCCCGGCGAATAGACCCTGGTCCATGAGCATCGCGCCGATGCTGCGTCGCGAGGCATGCACGCGGTCCCATAGGGTATCTGGGTCGGCATCCTTGCGCAGCGGATCCTGGCCCACCTTCGCCACCTTGGCCTGGTACTCCTCCTCCGTGATGAGCGTGCAGAACTGCGGGCCGCGCAGGTTCGCGGCCGTTGTGCCGTTATCGATGCGTAGCCGGATCTGGCCCCACACATCGGCAGAAGGCTCAAAGCGCAGGGAACCGATGAGGCCCAGATGGATATAGATAACGTGGCGCGGGTTATCCGTATCGAAGTGGACAAAAAGGTGCTTGCCAAAGGCTTCGGCGAGGGAGAGGGGAGAGGCGTCGACAAGCGCGGCCTCCGTAGCGAACCGGCCTTGGGGGCTGCTCACGGCCAGCGGCTTGTTACGGAAATCCGCATTCAGTGTGCGGGCAAGGCGGTGAATAACGTGTCCCTCAGGCATGTCAGGAAGTCTACGCGGGGGCTGTGCTGCTGTAGACTTTCCGGGTACTACCCGTTGAACGGAAGGGCCTAAATACTATGGGGCGCGCAATCGGTTTTGACCGTGAAAAATACATTGAGCTGCAGTCGGAGCACATTAATGCTCGGCGCAAAGAAATTGGCGGGAAGCTTTACCTGGAAATGGGCGGCAAGCTTTTCGATGACATGCACGCCTCCCGCGTTCTGCCCGGTTTCACCCCGGATAACAAGATTGCGATGCTCGAGCGCATCAAGGATGACGTAGAAATCCTCGTCTGCATTAATGCCAAGGACATTGAGCGCCAGAAGATGCGCGGTGACTTGGGGATCCTCTACGAAGATGATGTGCTGCGGCTTGTCGACGTCTTCCGGGACCGCGGCTTCCTGGTTAACAACATCGTCATGACCCAGCTAGAGGATGGCAATAGCCAGGCGGAGGCTTTCATCGAGCGCCTCGAGCGTTTGGGGCTGACGGTGGCACGCCACCGCATCATTCCGGGCTACCCCGCCAACATCGACCTCATTGTCTCCGAGGATGGCCTGGGCAAGAATGACTATGTGGAGACCACCCGTGACCTCGTGGTGGTCACCGCGCCGGGGCCGGGCTCCGGCAAGCTGGCTACCGCGCTCTCGCAGGTCTACCACGAGAATCTGCGCGGCGTGCCAGCAGGCTATGCCAAGTTTGAGACCTTCCCGATCTGGAACCTGCCGCTCGATCACCCGGTGAACCTGGCCTATGAGGCGGCCACCGTGGACCTGAACGACGCCAACGTCATCGACCACTTCCACCTCTCCGCGCACGGCGAATCCACGGTGAACTACAACCGCGATGTCGAGGCCTTCCCGCTGCTGAAGTCTCTGCTGGAGCGCCTGACCGGCACCGTTCCCTACCAGTCTCCGACGGACATGGGCGTGAACATGGTGGGCTTCTGCATCACCGACGATGAGGTCTGCCGCGAGGCCTCCCAGCAGGAGATCATCCGCCGTTACTTCAAGACGCTGGTGGAGGAGGCCCGCAATGGCCTCGACACCACGCAATCCGAGCGCGCCGCCGTAGTCATGGCGAAGGCCGGCATTAAGTCCACCGACCGTCCGGTTGTGCTCCCGGCACGTCAGAAGGCGGAAGAGACGCAAGGCCCGGCAGCCGCGCTGCAGCTTCACGACGGCACCATCATCACCGGCCGCACCTCCCCGTTGCTGGGTTGCTCAGCAGCCGCGCTGCTCAATGCGCTCAAGCACCTCGCTGGCATCGATGATGACCTGCATTTGTTGTCCCCGGAATCCATCGAGCCGATCCAGACGTTGAAGACCAAGCACTTGGGCTCGCAGAACCCGCGCCTGCACACCGACGAGGTGCTCATTGCGCTCTCTGTCTCCGCGGCTAAGGATGAGAACGCCCGCCGCGCGCTCGACGCACTGAAGGAACTCGAGGGCTGCGATGTCCACACCACCACCATCTTGGGTTCGGTGGATGAGGGCATCTTCCGCAACCTGGGCGTCCTGGTGACCTCCGATCCGGTCTTTGCCCGCAAGAGCGCGCTGTACCAGAAGCGTTAAGATTCTCCCGAACATTGGAGGGAAGCGCTATCTCGGTAGGCATTCCCCCAGACCTGGAACCCGCAACCTGCAGGTGGGCGTCGGCAAGCGCTTGGCGACGCCCCACCACCCACCTGCAGGTTGCGGGATCGAGGTCTGGGGCTTTGGGTTAAGAGCGGTTGCAGCGTTGGGCCCAAAAGATTGGGGTTTTACCTCGCAGCGGGCCTAGACTTGCGGGCGTGACTATTGGCAAGATTCTCCTCTACTACTGCTTCACTCCCATTGAGGATCCCACCGCGATCATGCTGTGGCAGCGTAACCTCTGCGAGAAGCTCGGGCTGAAGGGCCGCATCCTCATCTCGGAGCACGGCATCAACGGCACCGTGGGCGGGGACATGGAGGCCTGCAAGCGCTACGTGCGCGAAACCCGCGAGTACCCGGGCTTCAAGAAGATGGAGTTCAAGTGGTCCGAGGGCGGTGCGGAGGACTTCCCGCGCCTCTCGGTCAAGGTGCGCGATGAGATCGTGGCCTTCGGCGCGCCGGGCGAGCTCAAGGTGGATGAGAACGGCGTCATCGGCGGTGGTGTCCACCTCAAGCCCGAAGAGGTCAACAAGTTGGTGGAGGAGCGTGGCGAGGAGGTCGTCTTCTTCGACGGCCGCAACGCCATGGAGGCGGAAATCGGCAAATTCAAGAATGCCGTGGTGCCGGATGTGCGTACGACCCACGACTTCATCGCCGAACTCGAGTCCGGCAAGTATGACTGGATGAAGGATAAGCCCGTGGTCTCCTATTGCACGGGCGGCATCCGCTGCGAAATCCTCTCCGCGCTGATGAAGAACCGGGGCTTTAACGAGGTCTATCAGATTGACGGCGGCATTGTCCGCTACGGCGAAAAGTACGGCAACGATGGCCTGTGGGAAGGCTCGATGTATGTCTTTGACAAGCGCATGCACCACGAGTTTGGCCAGGGCCTAGAGGATCCAGGCTTTATTCAGCTCGGCCACTGCGTGCATTGTGGGAAGGGGACGAATACCTTCCACAATTGCATTAATGAGGACACCTGCCGCAAGCAGGTGCTCATCTGTGATGATTGCATCCAGCACGTAGAGACACAGCACTGTGGGCGCCCAGATTGCGCCGAGGTGGCTGCGTCCCAGGCACAGGCCTAGTTTTCGAGAACCGGGGCCAGCAGGATCTGGATATCGTTGATGCACCAGATCATGAAGTTGCCGGCCATGACCCAGAAGATGGCCATCCAGCCGCGCCAGCGCACGTAAGCCTTGAGTTTGCGCACCATAATGACTGCGCAGCCGATCATGCCAATGAAGGGGATGATCAGCGTCGTCGTGGCGAACACGGCGCGCTGGGTCCTCGTGCAGAGCCAAGCGGCGTATTCGGCTTGCAGGCAGTTGGTTGTGGTTCCAGCGACCTTGAAGATGCCCGCGAGGAGAAGCGCATAGAGCGCCGAACCGACGAGGATGAAAATCATAAACCACAGCGCTTGGCGCGAGGAACGGCGATTAGCCTCGGCGACGGTGAGGGGATCGGGTTCGTCGGCAAGCTCGTCAAAGCTGCGAGGCTCAGGGCGAGGCAGGTTGGTATAGTCCGCGTCGGACGTGAGATCGTTTTCGGGGTGCTCTGCTGCCATGGTTTGTCAGTCTAACGTGCTTCTTTATCGTAGGTGCTGGGGCAGACCAGTACTGGAACGCCCAGGTGGGGAAGCAGCTCGGTGGCGGTGCTGCCGATGAAGACGCGTTCGATGGGCCCCATGGGAGAGGAACCCAAGCAGAGCAGATCGCCCTTCTTCCACTTCAGTGAATCCACCGCGCCGGACCAACCATGGCCGCTGCCGATGGCCGTCGTGACCGAAAGCTCGGGGTAGGCATCCGCGATGAAATCGTGCGCCCGGTCCAACAGTGAGAGTGAGTGCTCGCGCCAATTGGGGGCATCGGAGGGAAAGGTCGGAGAGTATTCGAGGGGGACGTCGACAAGCCCCTTGGGGGAAAACGCCAGGATACGCAGGGGGATTCCGCCGCGCTGTGCAATGCATGCGGCATGCAGGAGGGCGGGGTCGTCGGCACTGCCCAAGTCGGTGAAGGCGAAATTGATGCGGGTGACGCCGTGCTTGGACAGCTTGATGCCACGCGGGATGAGACCGACAGGGAGGGGCGAATAGTGCAGAAGCGCGTCAGCAGTAGAACCAGAGAAGAAACGGCCCTTCGGCGCGGATTGATTGGCCCCAAGGAGGATGACGCTCGCTTTGAAATCCTCAGCCGCCTGCTCCAAGAGCTGTGGGCGAGAAGGCCCTGCCAAGAGAACGGAGACGTTTTTATCGAGCTGGTCCTTATCCACCCCGGCTGCGTGCAAGGCCTGCTTGACGGCGCGTTCGCAGGTGGCGTGCTCCTTCTTGAACCACTTCTTGTAGGAACCGCTGAGCTTGCTGAGCGACGTCACGGTGAGGGGCTGCGAAATCGTTGAAACCACGCGAATCCGAACGGAGGTGGAACGCGCGAGCCACGCTGCAAACTCGATGGCCTCCGTGCCGGTGGAGCTAGGGCTCCACGACACGAGGACGCGGAGCGGAGGGAGCTGGTCGTCCGGGGAGCATGGCCCTTCCGCAGGGTGTGAAGAATTCTTAGCCATTCAATAAAAAGTTCGGGGTCGTTTTCTTCATTATCGACCCTTCATGCCGGAAAATAAAATCCGCTCTACCGGCACTTTTTGGTCTATTTCCCTTCCATGATTGGACGGTAGACATCGGCAAGCTTGGAGATGAGATTGACCAAAGTGTCAGCGTCCTTGATGTCCTCTGGGTCGAGCCAGCGCAGGATCTCAGCCAAAGCTGCCGCGCGTTGGCGGGAGACAATGGTCAGCTCGGATTCCCCGAGCTGGGTGAGGGCGACGAGTACGCCGCGGCGGTCTTTTTCATCGCGGTGCCGTTCCACGAAGCCTTGGCGCTCCAATTGGTATAGCGCATTGGAGGCGGTCGGCATTCGGATGAGTTCTGCTTGCGCGATGGTGCTCACGCGGGAGGGGCCGCGCATGCGCAGCTGGTTCATGATGGAGACCTGCGACGTTGTCAGGGACGTGCCCTCCGTGGTGCGCTGGAAGATGAGCATGAGCTTGTTGAGCGCCGGCTGGATCTGGCGGGCGACTTCCAGGGCATCCTCATAGGGGACTGGGGATTCAATAGTTTCTTCACTCATGGAAAATAAGTGTAGCTAGGAATCACGGGGTTCGGTAGTTAGTTATTTAAAAAATTAGGTGTTCTATCACGAAATGTTTAGGAGCACTCTAGATTGTTAGCGTCGCCGGCACTACACTGTCCGGCGTGAATTCTCCGTCTAAGGCAGAGCCGGCAAAGGCAAAGCCAGCCGTGGCCTACCGCAATGAGGTCTCCTATGAATGGGAGCGCGCGCAACATCTGCGTGAACTTCGTGCGGGGAAGCTCGGGCGCGAAGAGGTATGCGATGCCGATTTTCTCCTTCGTGCTGCGGCGAAGCACCACGGCGTCGACATGCACAAGCCGTGCCCAGTCTGCGGTGAGGAAATGCGGCTAACTCGGTGGGTATACGGAGATGCCTTGAAACGCCGAGCAGGCAGCGCGCGGAGCGAAATAGAAATCGCGGAGATAGCCTCCGAGGGAATCGAATTCACCGTGCATTTCGTGGAAGTGTGTCCGGCGTGCCGCTGGAATCATCTGCTTCGAGCCGCCACGGTCTATGCTCTAGGGTAGTTTTGGCTTCCCAGTTCGCGCCGGTAAGCTGCATATATTTACAGTTTCTGTACAGGATTGATGAGGACACGGATCAGTGACCGAGAAGGAAACCTCTGGGCGAAAGTCCGGTAAAAGTAGGAAGAGCCCCTCGCGCAGCGCACGGCATTCGTCGAGCTCTAAACGCCGCTGGCCGTGGATCGTGCTCACTGTCTTATTTGTTTTGGTGGGCATCCCCGCCCTTCTCTTCGGCTTCGCGTATACGCAGTACGACGTCCCGGAGCCCGAGGAGCTGCAGCCGAGTCAGATTTCCACCATCGTCGCCGGCGATGGGGAAACGCAGTTGGCCAAGCTGGTTCCGCCTGAGGGCAACCGGCGCCAGGTGACCCTGGACGAGATCCCGGATTATGTAGAGGGATCCGTGCTGGCCGCCGAGGACCGCGAGTTCTGGACCAACTCAGGCTTTTCCTTCACTGGATTGGGCCGCGCTGTCTTGGGCAAGCTCACGGGCGACAGCACTGCCGGCGGTGGTTCCACGATCACCCAGCAGTACGTAAAGAACACACTGGTGGGTGATGAATACTCCTACGTTCGCAAGATTCGTGAGCTCATCTACTCGGTGAAGATGACCAACGAGTGGTCCAAGGAAGAAATCCTCAACGCCTACCTCAATACGGTCTACTTCGGCCGTAATGCTTATGGCATCGAGGCTGCATCTAACGCCTACTTCAACAAGGACGCTAAGGACCTCACCGTAGAGGAAGGCGCTGTGCTCGCCGGCCTCATCCAGTCTCCATCCGTGTTGGATCCGTGGGTGGATGAGGAACGCTCGCAGGCCCGTTGGAACTACGTCATGGATGGTCTCGTCGAGATGGGCGAGCTGGATTCGGCTGAACGTTCCCAGATGGCCTTCCCGGAGACGCGCGACCCGGGCGAGTACTCTGCCTACACCGAGGCGCCCGGCGCCTATGGGCACATCAAGAACCAAGTCACCGGCGAGTTGGCACGCGTGGGAATCACCGAGGACCAGCTGGCCACCGGTGGCCTCAAGGTGACCACCACCATTGATATGACTGTGCAAAACGCGTCGACCGACGCCGCCCACGAGCAGCTTGCCGTGCTGCAGGAGGACGCTCGTGCCGCAGCCGTGACCATCGACCCAGCAACGGGCGCTGTGCGCGGTTACTTTGGCGGCGATGACTCGAATGGTTGGGACTACGCTAACTCCCCGCTGCAGACCGGCTCGGTCTTTAAGATCATGGCGCTGGCCGCGGCCCTCCAGCAGGGCATTGACCTCAACACCTATTACTCCTCCGCTCCCTACCAACTGCCTGGTTCCCAGACCGTGACCAACGTGGGCGGCGGCTGTGGAAGCTGTTCCATCGCTGAGGCACTGAAGAATTCTTATAACACGTCCTTCCTGCGCCTCCAGGATGACCTGGAAAACAAGATGCAGGACACCGCGGACATGGCCCACGCGTTGGGCGTCGCCCGCAGCCTGCCGGGGATTGAGAAGACCCTGACGGAAAACGGTGGCACGCCGTACGAAGGCGTGGTGTTGGGCCAGTACCAGTCCCGTCCGCTCGATATGGCAACCGCCATGGCTACCTTGACCAACCAGGGCGTCTGGCACCAGCCGCACTTCGTACAGAAGGTAGAAAACGCCGCCGGCGAGGTCCTCTACGAGAATCCGACCGATGGCGGTGAGCGCCGTGTCTCCGCCAACGTGGCTAATAACGTTATTTCTGCGATGCAGCCGATTGCGGCATGGTCGAATGGCGCACTGGCTGGTGGACGCCCGTCGGCCTCCAAGACTGGTACCACCCAGCTGGGTGATACAGGTACAAACAAAGATGCCTGGATGGTTGGTTCCACGCCTCAGCTGGCTACAGCAGTGTGGGTAGGCACGGCTGATAACACCTCCGCAATCTTTAATCAGTGGGGCGGAATCATGTACGGCTCGGACGCACCGACGAAGATCTGGAAGTCCATCTTGGACACCTCTCTGGCCAACGTCGAGCAGCAGTCCTTCCCGCAGGCTTATCCGATTCACTATGGCGTCGGCAGCTGGGGCTCCGGGTATGTCTATGACCCGAGCCAGAGCACCACGTGGAACCAGGCACCGGCAAGCCCGGAGAACGAGGGCGACGAGGAAGCGCCAGCCGAAGACGGCGAGAACCACGATGAGGGACGGGGGGAGACCCCAGGCCAGCCAGCGCAGCCTGAGCAACCGGCCCAACCCGCAGAGCCCGAGGTCCCTTCGCTCGATGACATTCTCAATGGAGATGGACTCGACCAATTACTTGGTCAATAGGAGATTGATCGCCCGGTGAGCCATCACACTACTTCGCAGATCGTGTCTCTCTCATCTGAGTCTATGACCCGCAACGCGGTCGACGCCTTGGGTGGGCCGACGGGGCGCTTTGCTCGTTCGGCCTATTCCGGGTGGTGGACGCCCCTGCGCGTGGCTATCACGCTGGCGTGGACGTTTTTGGCATTTGGGTTTTTGAGTAAGGCAACCTGTGCGGGTAGTCGCCGGGGCGAGGATGGCCTCATCAGCCTGAACTGGGATGGCAACCGCCAATACACGGCCTTTTGCTACAACGACATCGTCCCGCTCTATGGTGGGCGCGGACTCGATCAGCCGGGCTTCCCCTATGCCTATTCCTGGGTTGAGGGCGATCTCACCCGCTACATGGAGTACCCGGTACTGGCTGGCCTCTTCCAGGGAGCCGTCGGATGGCTGGCGCGCACCACCTATCCGGCGGTCGAGTGGCTTGGGATGGCAGATGTCAGCTGGTACTTTGGGCTGACCGCGTTCATCATGTCCCTCGTGTGGGTCGGTACGGTGGTGATGGTCTTCCAGCTCACGGGTAACCGGGCATGGGACACCATCCTCATGGCGGCCAGCCCGCTCGTGGTTATTCACGCTTTTACGAACTGGGACATCCCGTCGGTGGCCTTCATGGCGGGCGCGCTTCTTGCAGTGACAAAGCGTAAGAACTGGCTCGCCGGCATCCTCATTGGGCTCGGCACAGCGTTTAAGCTGTGGCCCCTGTTTATCTTGGGCGCTTTTTTGGTGCTGGCCATCCGCCACAAGCGCTGGGCGCCTTTCTTCAAGATGTTCGCGGCAACCGCTGTGACGTGGCTCGTGGTGAACCTTCCCGTGGCGCTGGCCTACCCCGAAGCCTGGGGCGAGTTCTTCAGGCTCAATCAGGAACGCGGTGCGGAGTGGACCACGATCTATGCGCTGTTGAGCCGCGTGACGGGCGTGGGCTTCGAAGCGGACTTCCTCAACACCTTCTCCCTCGTGGCTTTCCTGGCGTGCTGCGCGGCAATCGCCATCATGGGGCTCAAGACACCGCGTGCGCCGCGGGTGGCTGAGATGATCTATCTCATCATCATGGCCTTCTTGATCTTTAACAAAGTGTGGTCGCCGCAGTACTCACTGTGGCTCGTCGTACCGGCGCTCTTGGCCCTGCCACGTTGGCGTCTCATCTTTAGCTGGGCGCTTGCCGACGCCCTCCTCTGGCCCATCCTTACCTGGCACATGCTCGGGGCTGAGAACAAGGGCCTGCCGCACGAGATGCTGGATATCGCGGTGATTACCCGTGATGGCTTCATCATCGCCATCGGCGTACTGATCATCCGTCAGATGTGGGGCAAATCGGAAGATAAGGTCCGTGCTGCGCACGGCGGTAGGGATCCATTGGCGGGGGATTTTGCGCGATGACTATGACGATCCTGGGCATCATTTCCATCACGCTGGGTTTTATTTGCGTGTTGAGCGCCTATTACCTTTTTCAGCGCTCTAAAGACCGCACCTGGCCCATTGTGCTGGGGCTGCTGGCCCTCCTGTTTCTCACCGTGATTCCTGCTGGTTCGGCGATCTTTGTCGCGGCGACCCACTAGAGGCGGCCGAGGATATAAGGGATTTCCTTTTCCGCCGGTCAGTGCGGTACTGTGTGAGAGTTGCTTGACGCAACAGACCCTCCTGCCATATCCGCAAAGGTGATATGGCCGATACCAATTACTAGACCATAGGAGGTGATGAGGTCCGTGCGTCACTACGAAGTCATGATCATTCTGGATCCTAATCAGGATGAGCGCACCGTAACCCCGTCCCTAGACAAGTTCCTCGAGGCAATCCGCAAGGATGGCGGCAAAGTCGAAAAGGTTGACGTGTGGGGCAAGCGCCGTCTTGCATACCCGATCAACAAGAAGGAAGAGGGCATCTACGCAGTCGTGGAGCTGGAGTGTGAATCCCACTCCGTTCTCGAGCTCGATCGCCGTCTGAACCTGAACGACTCCATTCTGCGTACCAAGGTTCTGCGCACCGACAGCAAATAGCGGATACTGGGTTTCGAGCAATCCACGTAACCGATATTAAGGAGTAAAGACATGGCTCAGGGAGATACCAACATCACGGTTGTCGGCAACATCGTTGCTGATCCGGAACTGCGCTTCACCCCGGCGGGTGCCGCAGTGGCGAATTTCCGTGTTGCCTCCACCCCGCGTCGCTATAATCAGCAGACTTCCCAGTGGGAGGATGGCGAGGCCATGTTCCTCACCTGCAACGTGTGGCGCCAAGCCGCAGAAAACGTTGCGGAGACCCTAACCAAGGGCATGCGCGTTATCGTTACTGGCCGTTTGCGCCAGCGCTCTTACCAGACTCGTGAGGGTGAGAATCGCACTGTTTTTGAGATTGAGGTCGATGAGGTCGGCCCGTCCCTGCGTTATGCATCCGCACAGGTTAACCGCAAGTCCGGCAACGGCGGCGGCAACTATGGCGGCGGCCAGCAGCAGGGTGGTGCTAACTACGGCGGTGGCAACCAAGGCGGTTTCTCCGGAAACCAGGGTGGTTTCTCCGGAAACCAGTCCCAGTCCTCTGCCCCGCAGCAGTCCCAGCAGTCGGCTCCGAGCAACGATCCGTGGAATTCGGCACCCCAAGCAGGAAGCTTTGGTGGTGCGGATGCAGAACCCCCGTTCTAAGACTGTCACGCAAGTATTCATTTAACTCAATTGAAAGGCAGGGATCATGAAGCTGATCCTCACCGCTGCCGTTGAGAACCTCGGCGCCCCCGGCGAAATTGTAGAGGTTAAGGACGGCTACGGACGTAACTACCTGCTTCCGCGCGGCCTGGCTATCGTTGCCACCCGCGGTGCTGAGAAGCAGATCGAGGGCATCAAGCGCGCCCAGGAAGCTCGCGCAATCCGCGACCTGGACCATGCACGCGAGATCCGTACCCAGCTGGAGGAGCTCAAGGACGTTAACGTCCCGGTGAAGACCTCCGAGTCCGGTAAGCTCTTCGGCTCCGTGTCCGCAGAGGACATCGTGAACGCCGTTGCCGCCGCTGGCGGCCCGAAGCTGGACAAGCGCATTGTTGTGCTTCCCAAGGGCCTGGTCAAGAAGACCGGCAACTACCAAGTCGAGCTGAAGCTGCACGCTGACGTTATCGGCAAGGTGAACTTCTCGGTCGTCGCTGCCTAAGAATTAAGGCGCACGACGGTCACCCTCCGTCCGCCCGCGTGTGAGGCGCGGCGCCGGTACGCAGGACGTGACCTTAAGACAACAGCAAGGCTTGAGGCCGTGCTCCTCCCACTATGTGAGGTGGTGAGAGGAAGCACGGCCTCAGGCCGTTTTGTGGGCCAATGGGAGATGGAGCTTTGGGATCAGAGCCATACTGTGGATAACTCACACTATCTGTGGATAACTCGGTGGCGAGTTAACGGTGAATTTACTCACGGCGTATGGTGTTAACCCGCTGGTAGGGGCGATTTCCAGTTGAGGGGCCTACTTTTCCACCGGTTTTGTGCGGATTTTCACACCACGAAAAACCTGTTTTGAGCTGGGAAAACAATATGTGCAGGTCACAGGCTTGGGGAGTTATCCACAGTCCTGACCACTGGCTTTGTATAACGTGTTCGTGCTGACCTGGTAATTCCACAGGTCTCTGTGGATAACTGTGAAAGTTATGCCCAAGGGGTAGTGTCTTGACCCTCGGCTAGACTGTTGTGTACTACGCGCGGTTGCCGCTTGGCACTGCATCGAAGCCTGGCCGTCCGGTGCGGAGAAAAGTGAGAACTTCAGGCACACGGCCAGGGTGGGATTAATGAACGGTGGGATTAATGAGCAATGACTAATGCCAGTTTTGATGATGACCAGGTTCCACCACCCCCGGAGCCGGTAGAGGAGGAGCCCCGCCGCTCTTACCGGCAGGAGGAGCCCAAGCGCTACGGCGAATTCCGCCAGCCGCCCGCGGACCGTGAGGCAGAGCAAGGCGTTCTCGGCGCCATGCTCCTGAGCCCGAACACGGTCATGGAGGTCATTGAGGAACTAGAGCCGGAGGATTTCTACTACCCTGCGCACACGCTCATCTACCAGGCCATGATCGACCTTTATGCAGCGGGCACCGATATTGATGCGGTGATCGTGGCGGCCCGTCTCGATCGCTATAACAATCTCGAGCGCGTCGGTGGTGCGCCCTACCTGCACACCCTGCTGGCCACGGTGCCGACTGCCGCCAACGCTCGCTATTACGCGGAGATCGTCGCGGAAAAGGCGGTTCTGCGCAAGCTGGTGGACGCCGGAACAAGAGTCGTCCAGCTCGGCTTCCAAGGCTCCGAAGACATGGAGATCGAGTCCGTGCTGGATCGCGCCCAGCAGGAAGTTTTCGCAGTGGCGCAGAAGAAGACCACCGAGGACTACCGGGCCTTAAGTGACCTCATTGATCCCACCATTGATGAGCTCGCTGCACTGCAACAAAACGGTGTGGAGTCCGGCGTGCCCACAGGGTTCATCGACCTCGATAACCTGACCAATGGCCTGCGCGCCGGCCAGATGATTATCGTCGCCGCCCGCCCCGGCGTGGGTAAGTCCACGCTGGCCATGGACTTCATGCGCTCGGCCTCCCTGCAGCACAACAAGACCTCCGTGGTTTTCTCCTTGGAGATGTCTGCCTCAGAGATCGTCATGCGCCTGTTGTCGGCGGAGGCGGAAGTGAAGCTGTCGGATATGCGCGGTGGCCGCGTGTCCACGGAGGATTGGGCCAAGATCGATGACACCCTCAACCGCATCCAGGATGCGCCCCTGTTCATCGATGATTCCCCGAACCTCACCATGATGGAAATCCGCTCGAAGGCCCGCCGTCTGAAGCAGCAGCACGGGCTCGACCTCATCGTGCTGGACTATATGCAGCTGATGTCTTCGGGCAAGAAGGTGGAGTCCCGCCAGCAAGAGGTCTCAGAATTCTCGCGCCAGCTCAAGTTGCTGGCCAAGGAGCTAGAGGTTCCCCTCATTGCGATTTCGCAGCTGAACCGTGGCCCAGAATCCCGTACCGATAAGAAGCCGCAACTGGCGGATCTGCGTGAGTCCGGCTCGCTTGAGCAGGACGCCGATATGGTTATGCTGCTCTACCGCCCGGACTCACAAGACCGCGATGATCCCCGTGCTGGTGAAGCAGACATCATTTTGGCTAAGCACCGTGGCGGCCCGATTGACACGGTGAAGGTGGCGCACCAGCTGCACTACTCGAAGTTCGTCAACATGGCGCACGGTTAAATTAAAGGTCCACGACGGCGTTGGGGTCGCCCAACCGTGGTCCGAGGATGACCAAGATCAGGAAGACCGCAGCCGCGGCGAGCGCCAGCCACCGCCACATTGGGAAGAAGCGCTCGCCACAGAGACGGGCAAACCCCGCGCCGATGAGCGCACCCAGGGTATTGAAGATGAGGTCATCAATATCAGTGCGCCCGAGCGCGAAGGCATACTGGGCCGTTTCCAGTGCCAGGCTCAGCGCGAAGCCCCAGGCCGCCGTTGCCTTGACTGACCGGCACATGCTGAATACGAGCATGCCAAAAGGAATGAAGAAGGCGGTATTGCCCGCATACTCAAAAAGCGGGCCAAACCAGGTGCCGCCGGAGAACTCATCAAGTGGCACCAAGCGCAGGTCGCGAACCCGCTGGTTCTCCGGCTTCCAGAGGTAGCCGATTTGGTAGAAGGGCTTGAGCGTGGTGAGCGCGACCATGACCGCGACCCACGCGCCAAGGGCGACCCTATTGAGCAAGGGTCCGACCCTTGAACTCTGGCAGGGTCAGTGCCGCCACAGCGGCGATGCCGAAGGCGGCGGCGAAAAGGACGAAGAGCCAGCCCGTGCCCGCCACCGCGATGAGCGGCGGAACGATAAGCGGTGCCAGGATGGAGGCGAGTCGGCCGAAGCCCGCGGCAGCGCCGGTACCGCGCCCGCGCAGTGCGGTGGGGTAGAGCTCCGGGCCGATGGCGTACAGCGCACCCCACGCGCCCAGGTTGAAGAAGGAGAGCAGGCAACCGGCCAGAATGATCGTTGCTTCAGAGCTGGCGAAGCCGAAGAATCCGGCGGACAGGGCGGAGCCCACGAGGAAGGTCGCCAGGGTAGAGCGGCGTCCCCAGATCTCGATGAGCCAGGCCGCTGCGGCGTAGCCGGGCAGTTGGGCCAGGGTGATAATCAGTGTGAAGCTGAAGGACTTCACCAGGGAGAAACCGTCTGCGACAAGCAGCGACGGAATCCAAATGAAGGCGCCGTAATAAGACAGGTTGACGCAGAACCAGATGGTCCACAGCGCCAGCGTGCGCCCGCGCAGGGATTTCGACCAGATGCTGGTGGCGGTGACATCTTCCTCGGAGTAGGTCGGTGCCGGGGTCGTGCGGTCGATGTCCGCCTCATCCACCTCTGCCTCAAACGAAGCAACGATTTCTTCTGCTTCCTCGTGGCGGCCCTTCGATTCCAGGAAGCGTACTGATTCGGGCAGGTGGAGGCGTACATAGAGGGCGTAGAGCGCGGGTACCATGCCAAGTGCCAGGGCCCAGCGCCAGCCGCTTTCCGACGCCCCCACGATGAACGTTCCAATTACCGCAGCGAGGATCCACCCCACTGCCCAGAAGGCCTCCAGCAAGACCACCATGCGCCCACGGACCTTGAGCGGAGCGAACTCGGAGATCAGCGTGGAGGCCACCGGCAGCTCGGCGCCGAGGCCAAGTCCGATGAAGAAGCGCAGGATGATGAGCACAACCAAGCCGGTTGCCAGTGCGGAGGCGCCCGTTGCGAGGCCATAGACCAGTAGGGTTAGCGCAAAGATGTGGCGGCGGCCGAACTTATCGGCCAAGAGGCCGCCGAAGGTGGCACCCAAGGCCATGCCGATGAAGCCCACGGACGCCAGCCAGGAGGATTGGGTCGGTGTGATGCCCCAGTGCACGGCTAGAGCAGCCATGATGAAGGAGATGAGGCCCACGTCCATGGCATCGAGCGCCCAGCCGATGCCGGAGCCGAAGAGGAGACGTTTGTGTTTTCCAGTGACGGGAAGGCGGTCGAGCCTCTCCGTGCGTGAGATAGAGCGATGATCAAGACGATTCATGCAGGCTAAGCTTACTCCCCGGGGGTAAAGCTTTTCAGCCGCAAAGAATTGGTCACCACAAATACTGAGCTCAGGGCCATTGCCAACCCCGCTAACAGGGGGTTGAGCAGCCCGAACGCTGCCACAGGAAGAAGAATAATATTATAGGCGAAGGCCCAAAATAGGTTTCCCTTGATGATGTGCAGGGTGCTACGCGCCAGGCGCACCGCCTCGGCGACGGAGCGCAGGTCGTTGTTCATCACCGTGATATCGGAAGCTTCGATGGCAACGTCGGCTCCCGCGCCCATCGCAATTCCGAGGTCCGCCTGCGCGAGCGCCGCGGCGTCGTTGACGCCATCGCCCACCATGGCCACGGTCCGCCCCTGTTCCTGCAGCCGAGCGATAGTCTCTACCTTGTCTGCGGGCATGACCTCCGCTGTCACGGCTGCCTCATCAATGCCAACGGCCCGCGCCACTGCATGCGCCGCGCCGGCATTGTCCCCGGTGAGTAGATGCGGGGTAAGCCCTAGCTTTTGCATTGCGGCGATGGCGGCGGCGGAGGATTCCTTGATGCGATCCTGTAGCTCGATGGTTCCCACCAGGTCATCTTCCACGTAGACGCCCACCTGCGTCCCGGTGCCGTCATAGCCCGCAGGCGGCCGGCCCACCCGCACCCGGGAGCCCTCTATTCTTGCCTCGATTCCCTGGCCGGGAAGCTCGTGGAAGCCCTCGGCTGCGGGGAGCTCATCGTCGTAGGCTGTGCGGATGGCTCGTGCGATGGGGTGCTCGGAACCCTGTTCCGCGCCGGCCGCGAGACGGAGAACTTCCTGCTGCGTGCGTCCTGCCGTAGGTTGGACTGCTCCCACCGACATCTGGCCTTCGGTGATGGTGCCAGTCTTGTCCAGCACGATGGTGTCGATTCGGCGCGTCGATTCCAAAATCTCCGGACCCTTGATGAGGATTCCCAGTTCGGCGCCGCGCCCGGTGCCCACGAGGATTGCGGTGGGCGTCGCTAAGCCCATAGCGCATGGGCAGGCGATGATGAGGACGGAGACGGCGGCCACGAAGGCCGGGGCAACTCCGCCGACCCACAGGTGAACCACGAGCGCGAGGATAGCGATGCCGATGACGATGGGAACAAAGACAGCGGCGATGCGGTCGGCGAGGCGCTGCACCGGGGCCTTCGAGGTCTGTGCTGCGGTGACGAGTGCGCCCATCTGGGCAAGGACGGTGTCGGAGCCGACGCGGGTGGCGCGCACCTCAAGCCGCCCGGAGGCGTTGATGGTTGCGCCCGTCACCGTGCTGCCGGGTGAAACCTCAACCGGTAACGATTCGCCGGTGAGCAGGGATTCGTCCACGGCTGAATGGCCGGTGAGGACCACGCCATCGGTGGCGATCTTCTCACCGGGGCGAACCACAAAAATGTCGCCCTCGTGAAGGTCGCCGATGGGTATGCGGGTTTCGGTATTGCCGCGCAGCACCGTGGCCTCTTTAGCGCCCATGGTGAGCAGCGTAGTGAGCGCCTCGGAGGAGCGGCCCTTTGCTTTGAGCTCAAACCAGCGCCCAAGCAGCAGGAACGTAATGACCATCCCCACTGATTCGAGGTAAATGTGGTCCATCTGCGCGTCATTGGAGCGCAGCGTCATGTGCATGGTCATGCCGGGCATGCCGGCGTTGCCGAAGAAGAGCGCGTAGAGCGACCAGCCAAAGGCGGCGGTGGTGCCCAACGTGATGAGCGTGTCCATCGTGGTGGCGCCGTGCTTCAGGTTGGCCCACGTGGCGCGGTGGAAGGGCGCGCCTCCGATAACGTAGACGAGCGTTGTGAGTACCAGGCACGCCCATTGCCAGTTCTGGAATTGGAGGGCCGGGACCATGGAGAGGAGCATCACGGGCAGCGAGAGCGCCGCAGAGACGAGCGTGCGCTGCAAGATGTCGGAAGCCTCACCCTCGCGGGCGGTGTCCGCCGTGCTTGCCGACGCCTCCCCCTCATCGTCCACCGTGAAGGCTCCATAGCCGGCGCCTTCGACGACGTCGATGAGATCGGCGGGGGTCGTCGTCGCTGGGTCATAGCTTACGGAGGCAGATTCCGTGGCGAAGTTGACCGTGGCTTCAACGTTATCGAGCTTGTTGAGCTTGCGTTCCACCCGGGATGAGCAGGAGGTGCAGGTCATCCCGGTGATACCGAGAGTGAGGCTGGTGGTCATGATGCTTAGGCCAACTCGTAGCCGACTTCGGTGATGGCGGCGGCGACCTGGTCATCGCTAAAGCCCTCACCAGTCACGGTGACGGCGCCGGTGGTGTGGTCAGCGGTGACGTCGGTGACGCCCTTGATCTCCGAGATTTCTTCCTTCACGGAGAGCTCGCAGTGGCCGCAGGTCATGCCGTTAACGGTGTAGGTGGTGGTGCTCATGGTCTGAATCAGTCTCCTTAGCTAGTGGGTAATTCCACTGTTGAGCGTATACCCCCCTGGGGTATATATGCAAGGAATAATCGAGCCTTGTGTACCGTTGGTGGAGGAAAGAAGCTACAAATTTCCCCGAAACAGATAGGAAGAAACATGGCAACGATTGACATCACTGAGGACACGTTCCAGGAGACCATCTCCGGCGACGGCATCACGCTCGTCGATGCTTGGGCGGAATGGTGTGGTCCGTGCAAGCGCTTCGGCCCAGTATTTGAGAAGGCATCTGAAGAGCACCCCGATGCTACGTTTGCCAAGTTGGACACCGAAGCCAACCAGGAGCTATCCGCGAAGCTGCAGATTCAGTCCATCCCTACCTTGATGGTTTTCCGCGATGGCATCCTGGTCTTCCGTGAGGCTGGCGCCCTGCCGCCGGCAGCTTTGGAGGATCTCATTGGCCAGGTTAAGGCCCTCGACATGGACGAGGTCCGCGCCCAGGTGGAGAGCCAGAAGGCGGAATAGTCCCGAAGAATTCTCCTTGGTGCGGAGGGCTCAGGTAGGTCCGCCGCGCGCGCTTTCCTGTGAGTATCGCTACACTCGCAGGAAAGCGTCTTTTTATATAGGGCACTAATAAGAGCTGCATTAAATACTCTTGCAGGAACCACTAAGGAGTGAGTGCGATGGCAAATCCATTTAGCAAAGGCTGGAAGTATGTGATGGCTTCTTTCGATCAGAAGATCGACGAGAACGCTGACCCCAAGGTTCAGATCCAGCAGGCCGTGGAAGGTGCGAAGGAGCAACATCGCCAGATTTCCGAACATGCGGCGGAGATTATTGGACGCAAAACCCAGCTGGAAATGCAGCTCAACCGTCTGGTGAAGACCCAGAAGGACTATCAAGACCAGACCCGCCGGGCGTTGGAGCTGGCAGATGCTTCTGAGGATCCGCAGAAGGCCGCCGAGTACAACCAAGCGGCGGAGGTCGTGGCGAGCCAGCTGGTAGCCGTAGAGAATGAGTTGGCCAATCTGAAGTCCCAGCACGAGGCGGCTACCCAAGCTGCCGAGCAGGCGAAGGCCCAGCAGCAGCAGTCGGAGGCCCGCCTTAAGGAGCAGCTCGCACAGGTGGACCAGTTGCTGTCCCAGGCAGATCAGGCAGCGATGCAGGAGAAGAACGCTCAGGCCTTGGACTCTATGAACGAGCTCAAGCCCGATGATTCCACGCCGACGCTGGATTCGGTACGCGCCAAGATTGAGAAGCGCTACGCCGATGCTCTCGGCGCTCAGGAGCTGCACCAGGCAGCTGGCGGCAGCCGGATTCAGGAGATTTCGGCCGCGGGCCACGATATGGCCGCCGCGTCCCGCTTGGACGAGATTCGCGCCGAGATGGCCAAGAATAAGGAGATCGAAGGTTCTCCCTTCGCTGGCGACCAAGCGCTTGAGGCCGGCACCGAAGCTGGTGCTGGTTCCGAATCGGACACCGCCGAGGGTAAGCAGTAGCCACCGCGGAGCACATCACCGTATAGAAAAGGGACCTTTGAGAGTGGGCCGCATAGCGCGGTCTGGGTGTTTCAGCACCTTATGCTCTCAAAGGTCCCTGTGGTGTTTTAGCTATCTTGGCGGCGGATATTGATGAGCACGCCGCGGATGCCCGAATGAAAGCCATCGCGCAGGTTGACGCGCTGGGTTTCGGTGAGCGTGTACTCGTGCAGCGTTTCACAGGCGAACTGCAGCAGTGGGCGATCGATCTCCGGTGGCAGGCCACCGCCCGAGAGCAGGTGGGCCTGGTCGCGCTGATCGGCGCTCGCGGCGTTGTCGAACCACCACGAGGCATATTGCTGCCCCACGTCAAAGGGGGACTGGAAGCCGGCGGAGCTCCACACTTCTTCGGGGAGCGGAACGTACTTCGAGCGCAGCTTGCGGCGCGGCGCCATCATCGACGGCTTTGGCGCTGCAGGCTTGGGAGCAGGCTTCGGGGCTTCGGTGCCCGTTTCCTCTTCTGAGTCCGTGGGCTTCTGATCCGCGGCGCTGGGCTTTGTGGTTTGTTCGCCGCAGGGGGCGGGCTCTTCTTCGTCGGTGGGGGCGCTCGGTGCAGCCGACTCCGGGTGCGAGGCGGTGGCAGCCACGTCTTGCGCTGCGGCGGAAGGTGTTGCAGGCCCAGGCTTTGGCGCGGAGGGGAAGGCGGCTTGCGCCTCGGTAGGTTCGTCGCATTCCGGCGCGAGTTCGCTAGCGGCATCGCTCACTTCCTCGCTGCCGTCCTCGGAATTGTGGGGTTCGCGAATGGTCGGCGGCAGCGGGCCTTCGAGAACCTCGAGCTCCATTGCATCGGCGAAGTCCTCGCGCGGATCAAGGATTGTGGTGGAATCACACGCATGGCGCAGAGCGGAAGACATTGAATCCCAGCCGAAGCCGTAGAGGTGCACGCGCACGCCGTTATTGACGGCCTCCTGAACGCCGGGGATCATGTCGGCATCGCCGGAGACCAAAACAAAGTCCGTGACTTGGCCCTTCATGGCGGAGACGATCATGTCAGCGACAAGGCGAGTATCCACCGCTTTTTGGGTGCGGCGCTCGCCCCATTCGATGAGTTGGCCGGTGCGCAGTTGCACGCCATCGCAGACGCGCAACGCTCGCTGGTAGCGGTGGGGCCCGGTGTCGGGGATTCCGTCGTACCAGTATTGGCGGTGAATGCGGTTTCCAACCTGGTTCTCAATCATGGAACCAAGGGAGCTGACTACTTCGGGTAAATCAATCTCTAGCTGGGCTCGGGCACCCGTTTCCCACGAGTTATAGAAACTGGCGAGTAGATATGACGTGTCGACGAAGACAAGTGTTCGTTCAAGCATGGCTCCTAAATTCCGTTCTATTTCTTCTAACTAATTTTCTTAGGTCACTTCTGTGAGGTCTTCCAGCCTAGGGCCGGTGTATTCCAGTGTGCCCCATTAGTCACAAAACGTCGATAACCTTGAGGGAATTCCCAGGTAATGAAGGTGTTAGTCGGAGGGCTTGCGGCGGTCATGGGGCTGGTTATATGGTTAGCTACATGAGTAACCAACCAGCTAAGGGGACTGCATGGATAACTCCGCGCAGCCGCTCTTCCGTCAGATAGCGGTGCTCATCGAGGACGCCATCATTGAGGGCACCCTTGCTGAGGGTGCCCAGGCGCCGTCCACGAATGAGCTCGCAGCCTTCCACAGCATCAACCCCGCCACCGCCCGCAAGGGCCTGACCCTCCTCGTGGATCTCGGAATCCTCGAAAAACGCCGAGGTATCGGCATGTTCGTCACCTCTGGTGCCGCAGGCCTTATCCGGGCGCGGCGTCGCCAAGACTTTGCGGCTGAATACGCCGCACCGCTTATTGACGAAGCCGTGCACCTGGGCTATACCCGCAAGCAACTCCATGACCTCATCGACCTTGTCGCAGAAAGTCGAGGACTCTACTCATGATTTCTACCCCGCACTTCACCTTCGACGACGGCCTCACGCATGGCCTCGTTGGCCCCAACGGCATTGGCAAGACCACTTTGCTGCGTAAGATTGCTGGCCAGCTGAATGGCTCTGGCGTCAAGGTCGACGGTGACAAGCCCTATGACAATGAAAAAGTCCTCAACAAGGTTGTCCTCATGGGCATAGATAACCCACTGCCTGAAGGTTGGAACGTGAAGAAGGTCTTCACCGTGGCAAGTCTGCGTTGGCCCACGTGGAGCGCAGCGCGCGCTGAGGAGCTGGTCGAGCGCTTCGAGCTTCCGATGAAGAACTACTCGGGTCTTTCCCGTGGTCAGAAATCGGCGGCGAGCTTCATCGTTGCGGTGGCCTCGGGGGTGCCGTACATGCTTCTCGACGAGCCCTATCTCGGCCTCGACGCCGCCAAGCGGGAGGTGTTCTATGACGTCTTGCGTGAAGAGCATGGTCGCACCATTGTTGTCTCCACCCATCACCTCAACGAACTGTCTGGTTTGCTCGATACCGTGGCGCTGATGGGGGAGAACCCGCTGTCCGGCCCCATCGATGAGTTCATCGAAGGCGTCGTCCAGCTCACTGGCTCTGCCGAAACCCTCGATCGCGCGCTGGGGCGCCTGCAGCTCCCGGTGCTTGAGCGCGAAAGCTCCGCCGTGGCGGACCGCGCACTTGTCGACGCCCGCCCCAACCACACCGCCAACGTCTTCGACATGGCCCAGGAAATGGGGCTGCGTGCCACCGAGGTATCCCTCGAGCAGGCAGTGCTGGCATTGGGGGAGGCGTGATGAAGCTCTATAGGCATATGGCGCTGAGCTGGAACAGCTTCTTCTACGCTTTGTGGATTGTCATCCTTCCGGTGCTGGGAATGGGCCGCGGGCACGAGTGGGCCATTGGTTACTCACTCTTTATGGTCCTTATGGTTTACCTTTCGCAGCCTGACTTCACGCGTTATCTGACCTTTGGCCTCAGTACCCGTGTATGGAACGGACACCGGCGCATCAATGCCACCCTGACGCTTGTGCTCATTCTGGTCAGCGCACCCTGGGCTTTCCCGTGGTGGGTCCTCATAGCGCCGGCGCTCATGTGGGTGGCGTGCATGACGAAACGCGTCGAGCCATCACGACTGACCACTAGCTCCCTCGTTGTAGGCAGCGATGGTGATTCTTCGACGGGCTGGTTCTCAGCGTCCCCGGTCTCCCAGATTGTGTTGCGCCCTCAAGCTCGCGCGTGGATGTGGACTGCATTCGGTATAGCCATCGCAACGGCGATAAACATCGTGGTGAGCAAGCTGTGGGATACCGGCGTGGGCATCGTGGGTGCCATTGTTACGTTGATTGTCCTGCCACTAGTTGCTGATTCAATCCGCAGCTCACTCAAAGATGCAGTGGCCTTTGGCGTGCCGCGTGCAACCTGGTCCAAAGTGACATTGTTGTGCACCGCCATTCCGGTGGGCCTGGGAGCTGTCACTGATGTGGTGATGCTTTTGTGGACTGGAAACCTCGCCGGATTCACCATCGTTCCCCTTGCAGTGGTTGCTGTTCTAGTGAGCTTCGCGATCACCGATAAAGAGACATGGCCCTATACGGCGGCCACAGCCGGAGCCATTGCTGCCGTGTTGCTTGCGTGGCTGCTTAACTCTGAGATCTCTGTGTGGTGGGCGCTGGCTGGGATGGGTGTTCTCTACTTGGTATGGGCGGGAGTGCTCCCACGGATGGCGCAGAAAGCAAACGTATTTGCGCCGGGGCTTATGGGCTGGTTCGGGATGCGCTAGGTGCTGTCCGCAGAGCGACCTTGAAGGTGCGTTTAAGCGCACCTTTAGGCGCCTGAAAACCTACGATGACGTGCAAATTTGTGTTTCCTCGAGGCCGTGTGTAACTTTATATGAGTCAGCGCGACCGACAGCGCCCCACAGGAACTGAGGTTCTTGGAGAGTGGCGGTAGGAAAACAGGCCCTGACAACAAATATTTTCTTTACTCGCAGTACTGCGTTTCGCTCAAGGCGGTCCGTATGACTGTGTGGTGACGATGTCTGAGAACTCAATAGTGTGCCAATGTACTTT
>NZ_KV827700.1 GCF_001836165.1 Corynebacterium sp. HMSC036D02
GAGCCGAAGTATGAGGACACGAAGGTTGTTCCTGGTAAGGATGCCGAGTCGATTCCTTCCTTTGTGAAGGAGGATGAGGACGGTAACCCGACTGAGGAGAAGGTTGATGCTCCTGAGGGTTCGAAGTTCTCGATTCCGGAGGATTTCAAGGCTCCTGAGGGTTACACCGTCAAGGTTGATGAGTCCACTGGTGTTGTGACTGTGACTGCGGATCCTGAGAAGCTCAACAAGGACACTGTTGAGGAGTTCGACGTTCCTGTCACGGTTGAGTACCCGGATGGTTCCACGGATGACGCGAAGGCGAAGTTCGAGCTGGATACCGATGGTGATGGCACGCCGGATTCGAAGGACGACGACGATGACGGTGACGGTGTTCTGGATACCGAGGAGATCGACAAGGGCACGAACCCGAAGGATAAGAACGAGCGTCCGCTGACGCCGATCGAGCCTGGTGAGGACACCACCGCTGCTACGGTTGAGCCGAAGTA
>NZ_KV827701.1 GCF_001836165.1 Corynebacterium sp. HMSC036D02
CGGCTCTCCGCCCAACTTTGCAACAGCACCCCGCGAGGGATGTCTCGCCTACTTGAACTTTTTGGGGCGTCTTGATCAGCTTTTTCGCTGCTCAGGAAGAGGTTGCCCCCCTAGGCGCATGGGCGATCCCATACCTCTTGCACTTTTTGTTCCACTTGGTTGTTTTCCCTGGCTGCATGGGGGATTTATATCGATGCCGGGGTGGGTCTTTAATCAGGTGTGTCTTTTTGGGGTACACCCTATTGTTACGCCGGTATGCGGCAGAATGTTTCCTGTAAAATAGGGCCGTTCCTAGCATTGTTTTACACGTGTCTAGCGGGGTCTAGGTCTTATGTCTACAGAAAAGTGGTGAGTGTGATGTTGCCGTCGGATTGACACGAATCAAGGCCATCTTCGATGATGAGCACGGGCTTTATGGTGCTAAACGCATCGCTGCAAGCCTTAACGACGATACGGACTTTCCTCCGACCAATCACAAGAAGGTCGCACGCATCATGAAATCCATGGGCCTGAAAGGCTTTAGTAAACGGCGTCGGTGCATCACCACCAGGCGCAAGCCTGGCCACCGCGTCATGCCAGATTTAGTAGGCCGCAAATTCACCGCTGATAAGCCGAACCAGGTCTATGTAGGCGATATCACCTACCTGCCGTGTAAGGGAGGCAAGAACATGTACCTTGCCACGGTCATCGACGTCTACTCGCGCAAACTCGTCGGACATGCACTCGCCGATCACATGCGGGTATCGCTGGTTATCGAGGCTTTGTCTCATGCCAGGAAAGTCCGCGGAAGCCTTAAAGGGGCAATTTTCCATTCCGACCACGGTAGTGTGTACACCTCACAGGCATTTCGTCGATAATCCTGCCGATGACCTTCTG
>NZ_KV827702.1 GCF_001836165.1 Corynebacterium sp. HMSC036D02
GCTTACCCTTGCCGTCCTTCCAGTCCGGCTGCTCAGCAGGCGCACTCGGCTCGGTAACAGTCACGGTCGAGTCGTCGATTGTGTTGCCTTCCGGATCCTTCACCTCGACAACAACCTTGTCACCAGGCTTAGCGTCCTCATCGATGTCGACAACCAGGTTGCCGTTCTTATCGATTTCAGCCTTACCGGGGCCCTTTACCTCAACCGTAGAGCCTTCCGGAACATCGCCACCTTCATTCGGAACAGTAACCTTGTCACCCGGCTCACCTTCACCGTCTCCCCATTCAGGCGTCGAATCAGGGTCGGTGACAGTCACCGTGACATCAACATTGTCCGTCGAGCCATCCGGGTAAGTCACAACAACCGGAACAGTGATCTTGTCACCAGGCTTGGCATCCTCCGGAATCTGAACCTTCAGCGAACCATCCTCGGCGACCTCAACACCATCCTTGTCCGTGGCGAACTTGGTGCCTTCCGGAACAATGACCTTGTCTCCGTCCTTGTTAGTAAAGGTCGGAGCATCAACCGGCGCGGTGGTACCAGGCTGGCCAGCACCATCGTTGTACTTCGGCTCAACCGTAGCAGCGGTGGTG
>NZ_KV827703.1 GCF_001836165.1 Corynebacterium sp. HMSC036D02
TCGAACGTGCTGGCTAACCCGTGGTGACTACCCCCGTTTATAGTAACGACTTGACATGAATTTAGAGCAGGCTATAGCCATGCGGGGTGTGTGGTACTAGAATCATGGTTAGAACATTTCTTCTAACACATGTTTATCTCGGGGGAGATTTCCATGACCACCACCGCCACTACACGCCCTGCACCCTTCTTCTTTTCCACCACTAACCCGAATAACCCACACGCTATAGCCCGCGCTAACGCCCGCCGCGCCACCTATGACACCTGGCAGGCAGCCATGCCCAGCCTTGACGCAGACATCAACACCACCGCACTATCCCTAGTGGCAGCCTGGTCACTTCCGGAAGGCCACATCAAATCCGGCCTGCGCGCCATCCACCGCCTTAACAGCCTGCCGAAAGTCAAAGCCATACAAGACACCCACTGCCTGCTCGACATTGAATCCTTGATTGCTATTGATCAGCCCATGTCAGCACTAACAGCCTTGACTAGTGAAACCCTAGACTTCATCGACACAATCCTGGCTGATTTCTTTACCCCCACTAAGCCGAATCAGGCTTTTCCTACTCGCAGCCAAATCAGGCGCAAAGTCCGCGACATATGTAAAACCCTCGATGACTCCATCGCCTACCGGGATACCCGCCCTAAAGATACCTACCGGTTTTCTTCTAACGGCACCTCAGCCTGGCTGGAACTGCAAGTTGGGGAAGACACCGGCATTAAACTCGATGCCTTCATCCATAAAACCGCCGCCAAAGAAAACATCACTGTGCCTGAGGCAGTCATCAAACTGCTATCCGGTGAGATAAAGCCACCAGCCACCGTGGTGTTACACACCTACCAAGCCCGCGACATTGAGAATGCACCAACCTATATTGAAGGCTTCGGCTGGCGGGCTGAGCCCATGCCACATGACAAGACACGGGATTTAACCGGTGATATCGCTGAAGCTGACGGCTACCAGCCAGGCCTGATCATGCGCAAGATTGTCGAAGGCCGCGACGGTACCTGCCGGGTCGGCGGATGTGAAGAGCCTGCTTATCTTAGCCAATTAGATCACCGGCATAACTGGGCTGAAGGCGGGCCAACCCACCCGAAGAACCTGGCGTGTTTATGCCAAGGGCATCACAACATGAAAACCGATGGCACCCTCAACTACCTGCTAGACCCCTACAGCGGGGATGCCATCTGGCTATTCGAAGACGGCACCTGGACTATCACCGAAGCTGACGGGCCACTAGCGCCAAAGCAGAAACGGTGGGCGCAAACAGTCGCCCAACACATCACCGCCACCCGGAAACGTGTACGCGAGGAAGCCCAACACCTCAAACAAGAACTCGACGACTACACACAACAACAAACCAAAGCCAAAGCCGAGAACAAAAGCAAGACCGACACAGATGCCGACACCGACGACATCCCCTTCTAAACACC
>NZ_KV827704.1 GCF_001836165.1 Corynebacterium sp. HMSC036D02
GGCGCTGTCCTTTCTGTTTCTGCTGTGTGTGGTGGTTGCGGGTGTTAGCTGCTGTCGGGTGGTTCCTCTGGTGGTTGTTCTGACGCTGTATCTAGGTTTTGGGCCGGTGATCCTTGGGTTGTGGCCGAAGTTTGTGTTGGTGACCCTTGGGTTGGTGTTGTGGCCTGTGCTTTTGTGGCTGCTTTCTCGGCGTTGAGTCTGGCTAGTGCTTCCTGGTACTCGGGCATTGCGGTAATCGGCGCACCCCAGGGT
>NZ_KV827705.1:0-62284 GCF_001836165.1 Corynebacterium sp. HMSC036D02
AACAACCTTCGTGTCCTCATACTTCGGCTCGAGTTCTTCAGCATAAGGCTTATCCGTTACCACGAAAGAGTCAGCAGCAATCACCGTATCATCGCCGGTGACAAACTCAGCAGTGAAAACATCGCCCTTAACCGCGTCCTCAGGAACGACAAATACACACTTATTAGCCTCTGCCTCAGAAGTGATGCCCTCACAGGTCTTGAACTCTTTGCCGTTCTTCTTCCAAACGATCTTGTTAGGAGTTACAGGGAACGGCCCCTTGACGTCCAAAACCGGCGTGTCGCCTGCGCGAGCAGGGTTCTCAGTCATGTCATAGTTGGTGATATCCAGTGACACGTTATGCCTAGGTACCAGTGCAAAATTCACGTTGTACCACATTGGGTTAGCAACCAGGTTTTGTGCGGCAATTGGGTTGGGGTTACGCCCGCCGTTTGCCGTTGGGCTCTGGTACAGAGGCAGACGCCAACCTGAGTAGCCGATCATAGGCTTACCATCTGGAGACTCTACATGGGCGTAGAGGTATTTCTTCGACTCGTTCGTCAGCTTCCCATCCGAGAACTTGACAGAGTAGTAACCATCCTCACCAACCTTGGTGGTTACCGTTTCTGCAATGTACTCTGGGTGCTCCTCTAGCAGCTGCTTTGCGGCAGCCTGCTGTTGCGCCAGCGGAAGAGTCTCAACCTTTGCCGCATATTCTCCGATGCCCTCTGGCGTGAGAACACTCATCACCACGTTGTAACCGGCAGCAGCAACGTCGCTACCAGTCATATCCGGCCCATCCACGCGAATATCACGGGTCTCGAGCCAAACACGCCCACCCACATGGTTCTTCATGTTGAGGTTGGTTGCCTGGCTCGACAGGGTTTCCTCGGTATCCTCTACCCACTCCGCCTTTGGCTTATGCATATAAGAGGTATCCCCCTCATTCTGCATGAGCACTGCCGTACGCTGCATATTTGTACCGATAAGGTTAAATGCGCCCTGCTGTGATGCTCCGGCAGAGTTCCTGAATGCGCCAGGGAAGAATCCACCAACTTGCCGGAAAGGAACAACTGTCGCACCGTTGCGCTCATCAGTGAAGGGGTTGATCCAAAGCCTGTAACGCTGGTTATTACTAGCAGTATAGGTGTGCTCTTTACCGTGCGCGTCCGTCCACGGCTCGCGCAGATCGAATGCATACGCACCCGGTCCCGCCTGAGAGGTCTTGTCACTGCTCAGCTGATCGGAGGTCTTAGCAGAGTATACCGGGGAAACCGCACCATCCGTATCAATCCACTGCATGTAAACAGTGGTTCCTTCCGGAACCGGGAGGTTGCCAGCATCGGTCGGGCTGAATCCGGAGCCATCATCAATGTAGGCGCGACCAGACAACGTTGACTTTGCATTTGTCATGTCGGTGGCAGAACCAATGTACCCGTTCGCAATGGCATCTGCCTCAATCGCATTGTTGTTGGAAGCAGGCGCGGTAGACTCCTGAGCCTGAGCCACTGCTGCGGCCTGTGGGGATGCGATTGGGTGAACGAAGGGCGCAACCATCGCGACAGAGAGCGCGGCGGCTGCAATCGTCGTACCGCGACGACGAGCGGAACCGTTGAAACTCTTCAAATTCATGAAGAATCCTTTCATGAGAACAATTAGGGAATGGGTCAACTGCTGCCCTAGGTCAGATTTCGAAGCCTCTTAAGCGTTCCTGAAGGCAGACTGGACTCAAGCTGAGACGTTACCCCCCCCCGCCACTCTCCGCAAGGGCTAATTTCGTCGGCGGTTAACGGTGTCCATGCATGTCACGGAGTTTCCGTAGGTAGAACTCTGTAAAGCTGCAGGCCACAGTCGGTTCCCATGTTCATAACGTTCACAGGTTTATTTAGGTTCGTAATTTGGGCCGCACAAAAGTTACCCCCATCAAGGTCCCCATGGAGAGGGCTTGACGGGGGTATCAACCTGAGGTTGAATCTAAGAAATTTTATAGAACGCCGACCGCACCGCCATGGCAAGAAGGTAGGACACCGGCGCCACGGTCACAACGGTGACGAGTAGCTGAATGACTTCGGCGCGGAATTGGAGCGCGGCAGTCCCTGGAGCGAGGTCGTGGGTGGTGAAGGTTGCGATTCCGGTAACGACCACCGCGGCAGCGCCGGACAGTGCGCCGGTAAGAATGGTGAAGCGCTTGTATTTGAAGGCGAGAAAGGCTGCCTCCATCGCCAGGGCGGTGAGGAGGATTGTTGGCCAGCTCAGCTGCTCAAAGCTCCCAACCAGCGCACGGCACAAAATGACGGTCATGACATACCCCACGAACGCCGCACCCGGCTTGCGGGTGGTCAAGGCCGCGCACAGGGCTCCCATGAACTGCAGCACCCATAACGCAGAGAGCAGAGCCATAAGGTTGTTCCAACCGAGGGGAATGCCCTCCCCCGTCGCCGCTCGGTGAAAGACAGCGGCTTTGCCCCACAGCAACAATGCACCCATGAGGGCGAAACCCAAGACCACGAGGGCGTCAATACCAGTCCACGCCTTTGTCTTTTCTGCAATCACAGTCGTGGATGAATTCGTATCCTTGAGGCTCTTGTTGGCGTGGGTCATAGGTTAGGCCCTTCTTGACAGGAGTGCGGGGGTCTACTGCGTCGTAGGCACTATTCTAAGCAAAGCCAAATAGAGTTGCACGCAAACAAAGACCCGCACCTCTTCCCCACCAGTGTGGTGGGTGAAGTGCGGGTCTTGGTTTCCCTTTGCCGTTAAGGGGCTAAGGACTAGGTCCTAGAAGGTGTAGTCCTCTTCCAGCGGGACGGAAGCGCCGGTGAACTCACCGAAGCCATCGTCGCCGTAGATGGAATCACCGTAGGTCGGGATGGAGTACGCAGCATTGCGTGCGGCCTCAGTCGGCTTCACGCTGATGTTGCGGTAGCGGGAAATACCCGTACCGGCCGGGATCAGCTTACCGATGATGACGTTCTCCTTCAGACCAATGAGCTGATCGGAGCGCTTGTTGATGGCGGCGTCGGTAAGCACACGCGTGGTCTCCTGGAAGGAGGCCGCAGACAGCCAGGACTCCGTAGCCAGCGAGGCCTTGGTGATACCCATGATCTCACTGCGCAGCTGTGCCGGCTGGCCGCCCTCAGCAACCTGAGCGGCGTTGACCTGCTTGGCCTCAGAGAGGTCAATGAGGTTGCCCGGCAGCAGGTCGGTGGTACCAGCGTCAATGACGGTACCGCGACGCAGCATCTGACGGATGATGATCTCGATGTGCTTGTCGTGGATGGCCACACCCTGTGCACGGTAGACGGCCTGAACCTCGTCGATGAGGTGCTTCTCCACACCGCGGCGGCCGAGGACCTCCAGCACGTCGTGCGGGTCAGCCGCACCGCGCATGAGGCGGTCACCGGTGGTGACGTGGTCACCGTCGCGAAGCGAGCGCTCGATCATGGCGTCCGGGTTGGACTCCATCGGGCGGCGGACCTGAGCCAGGCCCTGGCGCTTCGACAGCTTCTCGTAGACAACATTGTCGGAACCGTCATCGGGAGTGATGGTCAGCGTCCAGAAGTTGCCCTCATCGGACAGGGACACGGTGCCGTCGACGGAAGCGATAGGAGCGCGGTTCTTCGGGTTACGGGCCTCGAAGAGCTCCTGAACACGCGGCAGACCGCCGGTAATATCGCCACCGACACCACCCTGGTGGAAGGTACGCATGGTCAGCTGGGTACCCGGCTCACCAATGGACTGTGCGGCCACGATGCCGACTGCCTCGCCGATATCGACGAGCTTGCCGGAGGCCATGGACTTGCCGTAGCACTTGGCACAGACACCAGCCGGGGTCTGGCAGGTCAGCACGGAGCGGACCTTGATCTCCAGAACGCCAGCATTGACGATCTTGCGGCTGAGCTCCTCAGTCAGGTCGGCGCCGGCCTCGGCGATAACCTCACCGTTTTCATCCTTGACGTCGTTAGCCACGACGCGGCCGGATGCGGAGGTTTCCCACAGCTCGTGCAGGTCGTAGGAGCCAGGGGCAACCTCGACGCCGAGCGGGACGCGCACGCCCTGACGGGTGCCACAGTCCTCCTCGCGGACGATGACGTCCTGCGCCACGTCCACCAGACGACGGGTGAGGTAGCCGGAGTCAGCGGTACGCAGAGCGGTATCCGCCAGGCCCTTACGGGAACCGTGCGAGTTGTTGAAGTACTCCAGAACCGACAGGCCTTCACGGAAGGAGGTCTTAATCGGACGGGTGATGTAGTCACCCTTGGAGTTCACAACCATGCCCTTCATGCCGGCCAGGGTCCAGATCTGACGCATGTTACCGGCAGCACCGGACTTCACGATCATCGGAATCGGGTTGTCGTCGGGGTACAGCTCCTCGACGGCGTTACCCACGGTGTCCGTGGCGTCCTTCCACAGCTCAACCAGGCGGTCGTAACGCTCGCGCTCAGTAAGAGCACCCTGCTCCCAGTACTTACGCTCGATGCGCTCGGCTTCCTTCTCGTAGGACTCGAGCACCTCGTGCTTGTTCGGGAGGACCAGCACGTCATCCATGGTGATGGTCACGCCGGAACGGGTGGCCCAGTAGAAGCCAGCGTCCTTCATCTTGTCCAGAACCTGGGCAACGGTGATCATCGGGTACTTCGCGGCGAGGTCATTAATGACATCACCAAGCAGCATCTTGTTGCCGGCGCCGCCCTTACGGACCATGACGCCCTCAAGGTACGGGTAGTTCCACGGCAGCAGGTCATTGAACATGATGCGGCCCAGGGTGGTCTCAGCGAGCCATGCCTGGCCCTTCTGCCAACCATCCGGGAACTGCTCTGCCTCGATGTCTGACGGCGGGCGCAGGTGGGAGATGCGCACCTTGATCGGGGCCTGCAGGCCCAGAACGCCGCGGTCACGGGCCATGATGGCCTCCGCGTAGGAGGAGTACACGCCCTGGGCCGGTCCGTTTTCGTCTGCGGGAGCGTAAGCTCCCGCGCCACCGATCTCGTCCTCGCCCTTGTCCATGGTGAGGTAATACAGGCCGGTAACCATATCCAGGCGCGGCATAGCCAGCGGCTTACCGGAGGCCGGGGACAGGATGTTGTTGGAAGCCAGCATCAGCACACGGGCCTCAGCCTGTGCCTCAGCGGACAGCGGCAGGTGGACTGCCATCTGGTCACCGTCGAAGTCGGCGTTGAAAGCCTCACAAGCCAGCGGGTGCAGCTGGATGGCCTTACCTTCGACCAGCTTCGGCTCGAAGGCCTGGATACCCAGGCGGTGCAGGGTAGGTGCACGGTTCAGCATCACCGGGTGCTCGGAAATGGCCTCTTCGAGGACGTCCCATACCTCAGGGCGCTGGCGCTCCACCATGCGCTTAGCGGACTTGATGTTCTGTGCGTAGTCGTTTTCCACCAGGCGCTTCATGACGAAGGGCTTGAACAGCTCCAGAGCCATAAGCTTCGGCAGACCACACTCGTGCAGCTTGAGCTGCGGGCCGACGATAATCACGGAACGGCCGGAGTAGTCCACGCGCTTACCCAGCAGGTTCTGGCGGAAGCGGCCCTGCTTACCCTTGAGCAGGTCAGACAGGGACTTCAGCGGGCGATTACCCGGGCCAGTGACCGGACGACCGCGGCGGCCGTTGTCGAAGAGCGCGTCAACAGACTCCTGCAGCATGCGCTTCTCGTTGTTCACGATGATCTCGGGAGCACCGAGGTCGATCATGCGCTTGAGGCGGTTGTTGCGGTTGATCACGCGACGGTAGAGGTCGTTGAGGTCGGAAGTGGCGAAGCGGCCACCGTCCAGCTGCACCATCGGGCGCAGCTCCGGTGGGATCACCGGGATAGCATCCAGGACCATGCCGGCCGGGTCGTTGCCCGAGCGCAGGAAGGCTGCAACAACCTTCAGGCGCTTGAGGGCACGCATCTTCTTCTGGCCCTTGCCGTTGTTGATGATCTCCTTGAGCTCCTCGGCCTCAGCCTCGAGGTCGAAGTTGCGGATGAGGGTCTGAATAGCCTCTGCACCCATGCCGCCGGTGAAGTAATCCTCGTAGCGGTCAACCAACTCTTCGTAGATGGTCTCATCGATGATCATCTGCTTCGGAGCCAGCTTGATGAAGGTGTTCCAGATTTCGTCGAGGCGAGCGACCTCGCGCTCACCGCGCTCGCGGATGTGCTGCATCTCCTTATCGGCAGCGTTCTGAACCTTGCGGCGGGCGTCGGCCTTAGCGCCGGCAGCCTCCAGCTCGGCCAGATCCTGCTCGAGCTTGGCAGCGCGCTCAGCGATCTCTGCCTCGACGTCATCCTCCACGTCCTTCTTCTCCAGCAGCATTTCTGCTTCCAGAGTGGACTGGTCATTGTGGCGAGCTTCCTCGTCAACGGAGGTGATGATGTTGGCGGCGAAGTAAATGATGCGCTCAAGATCCTTCGGAGCCAGGTCCAGCAGGTAGCCCAGGCGGGAAGGAACGCCCTTGAAGTACCAGATGTGGGTAACCGGCGCGGCCAGCTCGATGTGGCCCATGCGCTCACGACGCACCTTGGACTTGGTCACCTCGACGCCACAGCGCTCACAGATGATGCCCTTGTAGCGCACGCGCTTGTACTTACCGCAGGCGCACTCCCAGTCACGGGTCGGGCCGAAGATGCGCTCACAGAAGAGGCCGTCCTTCTCCGGCTTCAAGGTGCGGTAGTTAATGGTTTCGGGTTTCTTGACCTCGCCCTTGGACCAGCGACGGATGTCCTCTGCGGTGGCCAGCCCGATGCGGAGCTCGTCGAAGAGATTTACGTCAAACACGTAATGTCTCCCTTTCATCCCCCGTCAGGGGGGAAGTTGATGGCTTTGTATGTAGGTGGTGTTTCGTTATGCCCGCCGCCTTGATAAGCGGCGGACCAAGAAGCTAGGCGATGTCTGCGTCGGAGCGCTCGTCGCGGGACAGGTTAATGCCCAGGGACGGAGCGCCGTCCATGTCGTCATCGTCGGAGCCAGACAGTTCCATCGGGGTGCCGTCAGTGGAGAGAACCTCCACGTTCAGGCAGAGGGACTGCAGCTCCTTGAGGAGAACCTTGAAGGACTCCGGGATGCCCGGATCCGGGATGTTGTCACCCTTGACAATGGCCTCGTAGACCTTGACGCGGCCGACCACGTCATCGGACTTGATGGTCAGAAGCTCCTGCAGGGTGTAGGCAGCGCCGTATGCCTGCATTGCCCACACCTCCATCTCACCGAAGCGCTGGCCACCGAACTGTGCCTTACCACCCAGCGGCTGCTGGGTAATCATGGAGTACGGGCCGGTGGAGCGGGCGTGGATCTTCTCGTCGACGAGGTGGTGCAGCTTGAGCATGTACATGTAACCGACGGAAACCGGGTACATGTACGGCTCGCCGGAGCGGCCGTCGAAGAGGCGGGCCTTACCGTGCTCATCCACCATGACGTCGCCATCGCGGTTCGGCTTGGAGGAAGCCAGCAGGCGGGAGATCTCCTCGTTGGTGGCACCGTCGAAGACCGGTGTTGCGGTGAGGGACTCCGGCGGGACGTCGTAAAGCTCTTCCGGCAGGGTCTTGAGCAGCTCGGCGTTGGCCGGGTCCTCAGTGTCGATCTTCCAACCGGCGTGTGCCAGCCAGCCGAGGTGAACCTCGAGAACCTGGCCGATGTTCATACGACGCGGCACACCGTGGGTGTTAAGGATGATGTCCACCGGGGTGCCATCCTCCATGAAGGGCATATCCTCCGGCGGGAGAATCTTGCCCACAACGCCCTTGTTACCGTGGCGGCCGGCGAGCTTATCGCCATCCTGGATCTTGCGCTTCTGAGCCACGTAGACGCGGATCATCTCGTTGACGCCCGGGGCCAGGTCGTCATCATCCTCGCGGGAGAAGCGGGAGACGCCGATGACCTTACCGGTCTCACCGTGCGGCACCTTCATGGAGGTATCGCGGACCTCGCGGGCCTTCTCACCGAAGATGGCGCGCAGCAGGCGCTCCTCCGGGGTCAGCTCGGTCTCACCCTTCGGGGTGACCTTACCGACGAGGATGTCGCCCGCGCGGACGTCGGCACCAATGCGGACGATGCCGCGCTCGTCGAGGTCACGCAGAACGTCATCGGAGACGTTCGGGATCTCACGGGTGATCTCCTCTGGGCCCAGCTTGGTATCGCGGGCATCGATCTCGTGCTCCTCGATGTGGATCGAGGTGAGGATGTCCTCCTCCACGATGCGCTGGTTGAGGATGATGGCGTCCTCGTAGTTGTGGCCTTCCCACGGCATGAAGGCAACCAGCAGGTTGCGGCCGAGGGACATCTCACCGTTGTGGGTACCGGGGCCGTCGGCAAGCACCTGGCCCGCCTCGACGCGCTCACCCAGGGAAACCAGCGGGGTCTGGTTGTAGTTGGTGTTCTGGTTGGTGCGCTCGAACTTGCGCAGCATGTAGGTATCGCGCTGGCCCTCGTCATCCATGATGGTGATGAGGTCCGCGGTGACGTTCTCCACTACGCCCGCCTTCGGGGTGATGATGAGGTCACCAGCGTCATAAGCAGCACGCTGCTCCATACCGGTGCCCACGTACGGGGCCTCGGAGCGAACCAGCGGCACGGCCTGGCGCTGCATGTTCGCGCCCATGAGGGCACGGTTAGCATCGTCGTGCTCAAGGAACGGAATCATGGCGGTAGCCACAGACACCATCTGGCGCGGGGAAACGTCGACGTAGTCAACGCCGGCAGCGTCGGTCACGCCGATATCGCCGTCCTTGAGGCGGACCTCGATGCGGTCGCCGGTCAGGGTGCCGTCGGCATCCTTCTCCACCTCGGCCTGCGCGATGGCGTAGCGATCCTCTTCATCGGCGGTGAGGTACTCCACCTGGTCGGTCACCTTGCCGTCCACAACCTTGCGGTACGGGGTCTCGATGAAGCCGAAAGCGTTCACGCGAGCGTAGGAAGCCAGCGAGCCGATCAGGCCAATGTTCGGGCCTTCCGGCGTTTCAATCGGGCACATGCGGCCGTAGTGCGAAGCGTGAACGTCTCGCACCTCAATGCCGGCGCGCTCACGGGACAGACCGCCCGGGCCCAGCGCAGACAGGCGGCGCTTGTGGGTCAGGCCGGACAGGGAGTTGTTCTGGTCCATGAACTGCGAGAGCTGGGAGGTACCGAAGAACTCGCGGATGGCAGCAGAAACCGGGCGAACGTTGATCAGGGAGGTCGGGGTAATCGACTCCGCGTCCTGGGTGGTCATGCGCTCGCGGACGACGCGCTCCATGCGGGACAGGCCCACGCGGACCTGGTTCTGGATGAGCTCGCCGACGGTGCGCAGACGACGGTTACCAAAGTGGTCGATGTCGTCGGTGTGGATGGAGATCATCTCACCGTTCGGGGCCTTCATCTCACGCTCGCCGGCGTGCAGGCGCACGAGGTACTCGAGGGTGACGGCAATGTCTTCCTCGGTCAGGGTCATCAGACCATCGTGGTCTCCGCCTAGGCCGAGCTTGCGGTTGACCTTGTAGCGGCCCACCTTGGCCAGGTCATAGCGCTTGGCGCGGAAGAAGGAGTTATCCAGCAGTGCCTGCGCGAGGTCGCGCGTGGGCTGCTCGCCCGGGCGCTGCTTGCGGTAGATCTCCAGCAGAGCCTCATCGGTGTTGGCCACGCCATCGGACTCGAGCGTGGACATCATGAGCTCGGAGAAGCCGAAGCGCTCCTTGATCTGCTCCTCGGACCAACCCAGGGCCTTGAGCAGCACGGTCACCGGCTGGCGGCGCTTGCGGTCGATACGAACGCCAACGGTGTCGCGCTTGTCGACGTCAAACTCCAACCATGCACCGCGGGAAGGAATGACCTTCACGGAGTGCAGCGGGCGCTCGGTGGACTTGTCGATGGTCTGGTCGAAGTAGACACCCGGGGAACGCACGAGCTGCGAGACGATAACGCGCTCGGTGCCGTTGACGATGAAGGTGCCCTTCTCGGTCATCATCGGGAAATCGCCGATGAAGACGGTCTGGGACTTAATTTCCTGGGTGTCGTTATTGATGAATTCTGCGGTGACGTACAGTGGCGCCGAGTAGTTGATGTCCTTCTCTTTGCACTCGTCCACGGTGTTCTTCACCGGCTCGAAGCGAGGCTCCGACAGGGACAGGGACATGTTGCCCGAGTAATCCTGGATCGGAGAAAGCTCCTCGAGGATATCCTCAAGGCCGCTCGTCACGCGTGCGTCTTCGCCGCGCTCTGCCTGCTCGCGCTCGCGCCACTCGGGGGTGCCGATGAGCCACGCGTAAGAATCGAGTTGTAGATCGAGGAGACCCGGGACAGCGATAGGCTCGCTGATTTTAGCGAAGGAGTATCGCTTCGGGGCTCCAGGGATGTTGGCCACTGACTTGGTCTGGCGGGAGACTGCCAAGATGGGTCCTTCCAGTACCTCTGGCGGATTGCGGCCCCACCCTGGCCGGTGAGGTGCAAAACCGCTGGTAGATTTAGCATTCGGTCTGCTGTGGAATGACTGGGTTTAGAATGCACAAAACCACCTTGTCAAGTCGGTTTTACCATCACCGCTCGAAAGGCTAAATGTGCACTAAAGATCCAGATTCCAGCGCAACGAAATAGCCTATAGCATAATGGCGGCCTTGTAAAGGCGAAACGCGCTATTGGCGTGTCGCTACACAGATCCGCTCGCGCGGGCCTCTAGCACGCGCGGCTAGCGGGCGTGACGGCTCGTGGGACGACGGAAAGCTCCCAGCGCTCCGAGCAGCACCAGAAGCGCGCCGACTCCGACGCCACCCCAGCGCAGCCACTGCCCCACAGCACTCCGCGGGAAGCGCTCTGCTTGCTGGAGCAACTCCGCGCGGGCTTCCTCATCGGTAGCGCCTTGAAACGCGAACTGCACCTCACGCTCGTTGCCTTCACGGTCAGCCCAGTAGTCCCGCACATCAATGCCCATGCCCACGACCAGTCCGGTGGCCTGGTCCACGTAAAGATCCCGCGTTGCGGCGTGGAAGAGGTAGCCCTGTTCAGTGGAGCCATCCTCGTTGCTCAGGGTGGTGGTCGTGTTACCTGCGTAGAGGGTAGCCACGTTGGTGGGCTCAATCTCCTGGCGGTAGCGGTAGACCGTGCGGCCATCGATGTCGAGAGATTCCTCGAAGACGGCGTCTGCTGCCTTACGCAGCACAGGGTCAAAGACCGGGTAGGTGGTCTGCTCGGCATCGGCAGGCAGCTTCAGCCAGTAGCCTTCGACGGGAACCTCCGCCGTGGGCGAGCCCATGGTGTGGGAGAGCGCCGCCGGGCCCGTGGCCTCACCGCTGAGGCGATCGACGGGATAATTCCACACACGCGCAAAGCTCAAGTCCTCCACGTTGCCCGTGCCGCCGCGGATGGCGGACTCCCCCACTCGCAGCGTTGCGGTCTCCTTGTCCGCCGGATCCTGGATGTCCATGTTGAGCTGATAGGTCATCGGCCCCTCGTACTGCGAAGCACCCTCCGCGGACAGCGCTTGCGCGGTGGCGTTCTCATCCTGCATCGTCCACGTGGTGTCCTTGATATCCAGCGGCAGGCGCGGACTAAAGCTCAAGAAGCTCGACGCCGCCAAGCCGGCAGCGAGCAGCGCAACGCCGAGGCCAAGCAGGAGGACGGAGAAGATGCGGGACTTGGGCAGCATGGTGGCTCATTCTACAGCCCATCCCCATCAAAACGGGAACAACCCCGCACCGCCACAAGCGGAACGGGGTTGTTGGTGCGCAGCGAGTGTGCTGTGCGGGAAAGCTGAGTAATTCAGGTGAATTACTTGAGCTCGACGGAAGCGCCAGCCTCTTCGAGCTTAGCCTTAGCAGCCTCAGCGTCATCCTTGGAAGCACCCTCGAGGATAGCCTTCGGAGCACCCTCAACGAGCTCCTTAGCTTCCTTCAGGCCCAGGCCGGAGACGATCTCGCGGACAGCCTTAATAACGCCGATCTTCTTAGCGCCAGCGTCGGTCAGAACGACGTCGAACTCGGTCTTCTCTTCCTCAGCGGCACCGCCGGCAGCCGGGGCACCAGCAGCAACAGCAGCAACCGGAGCAGCGGCCTCAACGTCGAAGACCTCCTCGAACTCCTTAACGAACTCGGAGAGCTCGATGAGGGTCATTTCCTTGAAAGCTTCAATGAGCTCGTCCTTGGTGAGCTTAGCCATGATTGGCATCCTTTCTCATTGTTCCTGGCCGCGCTAGGCAGCCAGATAAGTGTGTGTGTTTAAGTTGTGCGCCTGTAGTTGGCGTCTTAAGCTTCCGCAGCCTTCTTGTCCTGCAGGGCCGCAGCGGTGCGGACCATCTTGGTTGCAGGAGCGTTGAATACGGCGGCAGCCTTTGCCATAGAACCCTTCATGGCGCCAGCCAGCTTTGCGAGGGTGGTCTCGCGGTTGTCCAGCTTGGCGATGGCCTCAACCTGGTCGGCAGACAGAGCGTTGCCGTCCATGTAGCCACCCTTGATAACGAGTGCCTTGTTGTCATCAGCGAACTTGGTGATGACCTTCGCAGCATCCACTGCCTCGCCCTTGATGAACGCAATAGCGGTCGGGCCAGTCAGCTGCTCGTCAAGACCCTCGATGCCAGCTTCGTTGGCAGCGATCTTGAAAAGGGTGTTCTTGGCGACGGAGTACTCAACGTCAAAGCCGAGGTTGTTACGCAGCTCCTGGAGCTGACCCACGGTCAGGCCACGGTACTCGGTAAGCACGATGGAGTTTGCACCCTCGAGCTTTTCCTTCAGTGCCGCCAGGTCTGCGGTGTTCTTCGGGTTTGCCATTTTCTACTTCGCCTCCTTTCGAAACATCTCTTGTGTTTTCCGCCGGGGCCTTCCCTACTCCGCTTGCCCGATGGACAACCGAAATAACAAAAGCCCCGTGCAAGAGCACAGGGCGCGCGCGGAAATCCGCGCTTATTCGCAAAGTGTCTCCTGCGTGGGCCGCCCTCTAGGATGAGGAACCTTCGATCCGGGTGTCCGGATGACCGACGGTCTTCGGTGAACTTTGACTCGGCCTCAGGGGCCGTTCAAACTTCGCTAGGTACTTTACAACCCGACCTGCCACAACTCCAAATCGCTCCACTGGGAGTGTCCTACTCAGCCTCGTGTATGAGCATTTCTAGTCACTTCTAGTCACTGAGCACCCCACGCGGAACGATGACGGGGGCGTCGCTGCGCGGGTCCTCCCAGATCTCGACGTCGATGCCATAGGCGGCTGCCAGCACCTCTTTCCGCAACGCCTGGCGAGGACTCCCCTGCGCGAGAACCTCGCCGTTGTTCATGACCACCATGGTGTCGGAGTACTGGCCGGCCAACATAAGATCATGCAGCACGACGACGACCGTTTTCCCGGCGTCGGCTTGCTTGCGCACGAGCTGCAAAACGCTGATGGCATGGGCTGGATCAAGGAAGGTTGTGGGTTCGTCGAGAAGCAGCACTGGCGTGTCCTGCGCCAAGGCCAGCGCGAGCCAGACCCGCTGGCGCTGGCCGCCCGAGAGCGCCGCGATATCACGGTCGATGAAGTCCGTAATGCCAGTCTCCACGCAGGCCTGCGCGATGATGTCGCGGTCCTTCGCGGATAGGCCCCGACCGCGGCCCAGGTGCGGGTATCGGCCCCGTGCGACGAGCTCTCCCACTCGCAGCCCATCCGGCGCCGTCGGCTGCTGCGGAAGGAGCGCCACGTGGGCTGCTGCTTCTTTCGGGCTCATGGCGTGCACGTCCAACTCGCCGATGTGCACGCTCCCCTGGCGCGGGCGAAGAATCTTAGACAAGGTCTTCAGCAACGTGGACTTGCCGCAGCCATTCGGCCCAATGAGCGTGGTGATTTCGCCCGGACGGGCCACCAAGTCAACGCCCGACAGGATGTCTTCCCCGTCCTTATAGCCGGCATGAATACCGGCGGCCGTAATTACTCTGTCTTTCACTAGCTTTTATCCTCTCCGCCGCGCGGCATTCCACACCAAGATGACCAGGGCGCACCCTCCGATGATGGAGGAGACGGCACCCACCGGAGCGTCCATCGGCAACGCCCCAGCAATGACAGCGCATGCGCTCAACAAGGCAGCGCCAGCGGCACACGAAACCAGCGGCACAGGCGTGGGCGTCCGAGCAACAATGCGCCCTACATGCGGGGCCAGAAGCGCGATGAAACCAATGGGACCGGCCACGGACACGGTCACCGCGCAGATACCCGTAGCTGCCACCAGCAGCAGCGCGCGTGTTCGCGTGATGTTGACCCCGAGGGAAAGGGCCGAAAGATCATCGTGTGCAAGGAGCGGCAACTCCCGAGCGCACCACAGGCCAAGCACCACGAAAGGAGTCAACCCCACAAGCAAAGGGAGAATGACCTCCATCCGCACAAAGCCCGTGGTTCCCGCCAGCCACAGCTGGGATTGCGCCGCGCGGAGGAGCTCGGCTGCGCGCAAGAGATACGCCACCAGCGCTTGGAACAACAAGGAGAGCGCGATTCCGACGATGACGATGCGGTTGCTCGTGCCGATTCCCCCAAGCGCCACCAGCAGGATGGCTGCCAGCACGGCTCCCAGCAGCGCGAGTCCGGCCCGCCACCAGAACATGGAGAGCCCGTCGGCAAGCAGCGGCCGAGAGAACACCGTTCCGAGGACCACCATGACGGACGCGCCGCCAGTCACGCCAAGAATGTCAGGCGAGGCCAACGGATTGCGCGACATTGATTGCGTCCATGACCCCGCTAGTCCGAGCGCGGCACCCACGATGAGGGTCGCTAGCGCTACGGGCATGCGCAGGTCCCAGACAACCCGAATCTCGCTTCGGCTTCCCCCGCCGTTGAGAATCTCGAGAACCTGCCCCGGGCTCAAGGCCACAGGGCCCTGTCCCAGCAGGAGGACATAGGAGCTTGCCGCGACCACAACAAAGAAACAGGTGGCTCCCCACATCCATGCCCGGCGCTGCCGCTCTTGGGAACGCAGATGCTTGGCGACGTCCCCCTTCACCCGCCCATTCATAGCTTGTGCTCCCCACGGTGTACGGCCCAAATGAGAAATGGTGCGCCCACAAAGGCCAAGACGATGGACATCTCCAGCTCAGAGGGGCCCGCGATGAGGCGGCCCAGAATATCCGCAGCGAGCACGGAGCAACCACCGAGCAACGCGGCAGGAGCAATCATCGCGGTAACTTCTGGCCCCGTAAACCGGCGCAGCAGATGGGGGATGGCAAACCCGACGAAGGCAATGGGACCTGTTGCCGCAGTTGCGCATCCTGCTAGAACAACGATGCTCAAGGCAGCGCCGCGCCGCGCCAGCGTGGGAGAACCGCCTAGAGCAACCGAGGATTCCTCCCCCATTGCCAGAAGATCGAGCGGTCGCGCCACGCGTGCGGCGATGATAAACCCGATGAGCAATCCGGCACCTGCGATGGCGACATCCTCTGGTCCCCGCCCAAACGTAGAGCCGATGGTCCACCGGCGCATGCTGTCGAGGACATCCGTGGAGTACAGGCCGATCAGCATGGCGCCAGAACTCAAGGCAGCAGCAACTCCTGCGCCCACTAGGACCAGCGTCAGGGGATCCTGAAACCGCCGGGATACACCCAGCACTAATGCTGTGGCCAGGCCGGCGCCTACGAGGGCGAGCGCGGTCCGCATACCGGTTGAGGTGGCGATACCTAGCGCCGTGCCGAGGGCAACCAGGAACGAAGCTCCCGCAGTAATACCAATGAAGCCCGGATCGGCCAGGGGATTTCTAGTCCAAGACTGAGCGATAACACCCGATACCGCGATTGCTGCTCCCGCGAAGTAGGCCACGAACGTGCGGGGGATACGCAAATCCCACACGATATTCTCGATATCTGCTTCGCCTCCGCGGAGGAGGGCAGAAAACAGATCAGGCAACGGGATAGCCCTCGAGCCCACCGCCAATGAGCACAGTAGAAGGAGGAGGGTCGACACCACTAGGGCCATGGTGAGCAGTGCACGGCTTCTCCCCCTCGAATCCAGCGCGACTGCCGTGCCACCGTGGCGCGCACCCGCAGCACCGTGGATAGCGTCAGCCTTCCTCGGTAGCGCGAGCACTTAGAGCTTCTCTTCGAACTTGTCGACGGCCCACGGAATAGTCAGCGGGTTCGGCATGCTCATCGCATTACCGGTGTCCGTGTCCAGGTAGCGAACGCGACCATCCTTAACAACGTCTAGGCCTTGGAACGTGGAATCCTTCTTCAGCTCATCGGCCGCGCCGTTGTAGTCCAAGACGAACAGGTAGTCCACGTCGTTGAGCTGGGAGTAGTTTTCTGGTGCGTAGTCCACGAAGAAGCTGGAACCATCGCCCTGCAGTTCCTGTGGGATCTCAAAGCCCAGGTTCTCAATGAACTGGCCGCGGCCGTCTTCTGCCGTGTAGAGACCCAGCTTCCCGTCATAGGGCATGACGATGGCTGCTCGCTTGCCCTCCAGCTCCGGGTGGGAGTCCCTGAACTGCTCAAAGGCGTCCTCCGCTTGGTCAATGAGCTTCTCGCCCTCCTCTTCCTTATCCACAGCAGCGGCGATGGTCTTGACCTGCTCCTCCCAGGGGATCTGCCAGTCCTCGAAACCTTCTGGCTTCACGGTCAGCGGGGCGATATCCTCGAGGGATTTCTTTGCCTCCTGGTCCACTGCCTGGTTCACGGCGATGATCTGCGTGGGATCCGAGGCAGTGACCTGTTCAAGAACCTCGGCCGTGAAACCGGAAGCGGTGTTATAGATGACCTCGGGCTGTGCATCTCCCAAAAGCTCCTTCGCCCACGGGCCAACTCCGGAGCCATCGCCGTCGCCTTGCGAACCCCACGGCGCCACAGCAACGGGAGTGATTCCGAGTGCGAGTACGGTATCGGCGTCACCCAGCCCCAGGCTGGCAACCCGCACCTCCTCAGCACTGCCTGCAGCGCCGTTGTCCTCGCCGCTTCCGCGCGAGCACCCCGTCAGAGCAATCGCTGCCGCCGAGACAATCGCGAGCACGGCTTTCGCGCGCCGATGGATAGCAACCATGGAATAAACCTTTCCTTCAATGGGAACGAGCGGACAAGCGTTCGCACCCCTAACCTATTTGAGGCTAGCCTAACCTCTGCTTTATCATGGATTCAAATTTCCCTTATACCTAGGAACAATTCCTTTGACGAATCACCGCTTATTACCCGTCACCCTCACGGGGAACACCCGCCTCAAGCCGCGGCTGCACCGCCTTACTTTTCACTCGCCCGCCTTCGGCTCCTACCCCCTAGCCGGGCCTGATGAGTATTTTGGCCTCCTCATGCCCCAGGACGGGCAGGAGTTTTTCCCCTTCCCAGTAGAGGATGCCAATGTGCGCGCCGCCGCCACTGGATTGCCCGACGACGTCCGCCCGGCATTGCGGTGGTACACAATTCGCAGGCTCAACCATAAAACCTGCACCATCGATGTCGATGTGGTGACCCATGGCGATAATGGCCCGGGCTCGCGGTGGATCCTTAAGGCCCAACCCGGGGATACCGCTGGACTTTATACCGGGCAAGCACGGTGGCAGGCCCCTAAGAAGTCACAGTTGCTACTCGCGGACGCCTCCGCTCTTCCAGCACTGTGGCACATCCTGGAGCACTACGAAGCCTCTTCACCGGAAACCTTGGACAGCGTCGACGTCGTTGCCATGATTGCGGACGACGATGAAATTGAAGACGGCTTTGAAAAGACGTGGCGCGGAAAGGTTCGCTCGCTCACCATGATTGTCGCTCCACACGACGAACACAGCGCACGCGCCGTTCAGCTTCTTAGTTCCCGTTTCTCCGCGGATACAGCGCCGGATTCGGTGTGGGTGTCCGGCGAAGGGGACCTGGCGAAAGCAGTGCGCTCGATAGCCGTGCATGACTGGGGTGTACCGCGCGAGGATGTCATCTGGTCCGTGTACTGGATGAAAGGCAAGCCGCGGCCTTAAAGCGGACTTCGCATGCATCTAATCCTTTTAACCGGCAGTGGATAGCCGGTGTATAACTCGGTGCGCTTCCACATGGTTCCCACCAGAAGGTTCCCGTCAAGAGGTTTCAGTCAGAAGGTTCACTTGCCCCCAAACGAACCTTCCTCGCTACCCCAGATGGTTTGTTTGCCCCCAAGAAAACCTTTTGACTAGAACCATCTACATCCAGCGTCCGCGTTTGCCCTAGGCCTGATGTATCTCCGCTTAAGTCCACGGCGTGGAGCACCTGACTTGGGACACACAGCACAACGCGGGTCCCGGTGAAATCCGGAACCCGCGTTGTAAGGGGTCTTGTCTATCAGACGGTTTCTCACGCCGCCCGCCCTGCAAGACTCAGGGTGTTCTCTCTATCTCTCATGCGCCTCTCTCAAACGCACAAGAATTAGTATGCAGCACTTTCCTTATAAGGCCATCGCACTTTACTGCCAATTACCTGTCAGTGAAACCCAGTCGCTTAACCTGCATATACGAAGGCTTTCCGATTGAGGCCATGGGCGGATGAACAACGCCACTCCTACCGCTGCTACCTAGTGTTATTCGGCGGTGAGATGGGATACTTCCGTACTGAATTGACCTAAGTCAGGAGGGCGTCCTACAAAAGGCATCTGACTACAGGCATCTGGTAAAAGGCGTCTTTGGGTCTAAAACGCCATCTGCAATGAGTAAAAGGCGTTTTCCGCCGTGAAAACGCCTTATGACTGATGCCTTTTATCAGACACCATTTGTCCGATGCCTCTAGCACGTCGATGGAGGCACGCAGACGTTGCGAGTTACAAGAAGAACAAAGAATGTAATCCGTTTCGCGAAGATGCGCGTAGTGCTCTGCAGCCAAGCGCAGGTGAAGCATAGGAAAAGGCCCCGGCTCACGAATGAGCCGAGGCCTTTACGCCGTTAACACAGACATCAATTAGTCGGTGTAATTCTTCTCCACGGAAGCATCGACCGGGATGCCCGGGCCGGAGGTGGTGGAGATGGTGATCTTCTTGGCGTAGACGCCCTTGGCGGAGGACGGCTTCAGACGAATGATCTCGTCGTACAGCGCGCCGTAGTTCTCTGCCAGCTTCTCAGCGTCGAAGGAAGCCTTGCCGATGATGGCGTGCAGGTTGGAAGCCTTGTCCACGCGGAAGGAAATCTTACCGCCCTTGACGTCAGCAACAGCCTTGGTCACGTCAGCGGTCACGGTGCCGGTCTTCGGGTTCGGCATGAGACCACGCGGGCCCAGCACGCGGGCAACGCGGCCAACCTTGGCCATCTGATCCGGGGTGGCGATAGCAACGTCGAAGTCGATGTTGCCCTCGTTGATGGCAGCGATCAGCTCTTCAGTGCCGACGATGTCAGCGCCAGCAGCCTTAGCGGCCTCAGCGTTGTCGCCCTCAGCGAAGACGGCCACGCGGACGTCCTTACCAGTGCCGTGCGGCAGGGAGACAGTGCCGCGAACCAGCTGGTCAGCCTTACGCGGGTCAACGCCCAGGCGGAAGACAACGTCGACAGTAGCGTCGAAGTTCTTGGAGGAGGTCTCCTTAGCCAGCTTGGCGGCCTCGATCGGACGGTACTGACGGGAGCGGTCTACCAGCTCAGCGGCAGCCTTGTATGCCTTGGACTTGGTGCTCATAAGTGCAATTCCTTTTCTTGGATTGATGTGGTGTTAGCGGGCCGAAGCTGGCCCTGCCACGCGCGATACAGAACGTATCGCGCATTAAATCGAATTATTACTTAGCCGGGACGCCGTCAACAGTGATGCCCATGGAGCGAGCGGTACCAGCGATGATGCGGGCGCCGTTCTCGATGTCACGAGCGTTGAGGTCCTCAAACTTGGTCTGTGCAATCTCCTTGCACTGATCCCAGGTCACGGAACCGACCTTGTCGGTGTGCGGAACGCCGGAGCCCTTCTTGATGCCAGCGGCCTTGAGCAGGAGCTTCGCTGCCGGCGGGGTCTTCAGCTTGAAGTCGAAGGAGCGGTCCTCGTAGACGGTGATTTCTACCGGCACGACGTTGCCGCGCTGGGACTCGGTCGCAGCGTTGTAGGCCTTGCAGAACTCCATGATGTTGACGCCGTGGGCACCGAGTGCCGGGCCGACCGGCGGAGCCGGGTTAGCAGCGCCTGCCTCGATCTGGAGCTTGATCAGGCCAGTGACCTTCTTCTTGGGAGCCATCGAATTACCTCTTTCCTGTGGTACCGGAGTGCTGCCACGATGAATAACAGCGCCCCGTCCGGATGCTCACGCATTGTGGGCCACCGGAGGATGAACGTTTCAAGATGCGCAAAAGCGCACGGCGTTCAAGTTTAGAACACCGTGCGCCCAGCTCAAAATCGCTTTTAGGAGATGCGCTCGATCTCCGTCGGGGACAGCTCCACCGGGGTTTCGCGGCCGAAGATGGACACCAGGCCCTGCATCTTGCCGGTCTCCGGGTCGATTTCGGAGATGGTGGCGGAAACAGAAGCCAGCGGGCCGGACAGGATGGTGACGGCCTCGCCCACTTCGAAGTCGTGCGCGTAGGCCTTGGCGGCCTCCTTCTCCGGCATGGCCACAACCTGCTCGCCTTCGGAGTCTGCTGCGGAGTCCTCCGGAGAGACCGTCGGATCGTTCGGCATGAGGAACTTAGCCACGTCGCGGATCTTCACCGGGGTCGCGTTGCCCTCATTGCCCACGAAGGAGGTCACGCCCGGGGTATCGCGGACGACGGACCAGGCAGCGTCGTTAAGCTCCATGCGCACCAACACGTAGCCCGGCAGCAGCTTGCGCTTCACCACCTTCTTCTTGCCGTCCTTCTTCTCCAGGACCTGCTCGACCGGCACAACGACCTCAAAGATGGAATCCTCCACCTCGAGGGTCTGGGCGCGCATGTCGAGGTTGGTCTTCACCTTGTTCTCATAACCGGAGTAGCACTGGATGATGTACCACTGGCCCGGCTGCTTCTTCAGCTCGCGGGTAAAGGCGCGCAGGCGGGACTTGTACTCGGCGTCTGCGGCAGCGGCGGCGTCTGCCTCAGCGCTTGCCGACGCCTCCCCCGCACCCTCGCCTTCAGCCTCATCCGTGACGCCACCGAGAGCAGCCTCAGCGGCCTTGGTAGCAGCTTCCTTTTCGGCAGCTTCCTTCTCCTCGGCGGACAGTTCCTCCTGCGGCTGCTGGGATTCCTCAGTAGCCTCGACCGCTTCAGCGGCCTGTTCCTGGACGTTATCGATCATGGCCTGCTCGAGGGAGGTGCCAGTGTTTTCTTCGCTCATTGTCTGCTACTCCAAATTGGTGTTCATTCTTCTAGTCCCCCACCAGGGTACTCGGCGGGACTAGGGCAAAAAGTATCCCGCCGTTTCCCCTAGTCAAGCTAGCGGGAAGGCGGCGGGATGAAAGTATGAGATTAGTGTACTAAGGCGCGAGGATTGCTTCAACTCCGAGGCCAGTCAGCGTGTCCACGCCCCACACTAGGGCGGTAAGGACAATAAGGAACGCGAAGGTCACCAGAACATACTGCAGCATTTCCTTGCCGGTAGGCCAGACAACCTTCTTCAGCTCGGAAGCAACTTCACCCGGGAAGGAGCCGACAGATCCGCCGAAAGAATCTTCCTTCTTATCCTCGACGCGCACAACGCGCTTGTCGGTGTAGGAATCGGTAGAGGTGGTCGCTGCGCCAGAGAGCTGACGCTTGCCGGTTGGGCGCGGGGCCCCGGTGCTCGGCTGCTTTTCATCGCTCACGGCGATTCCCTCCTTGGAAGTGATGTGGCAGGGGCGACAGGACTCGAACCTGCAACCTACGGTTTTGGAGACCGTTGCGCTACCAATTGCGCCACGCCCCTTTGCGTGCCCTTTTGGGACAACGCACAACCCTACCAGAACGGTGATTCCCCATGAAAACCACGTGCCGTATAAGGCTGGGAGTCGGTAATGAAAAAGCGCCCGTGCGCGGGCGCTTTTCTTTCCCGGTAGCGATGGCGAGAATTGAACTCGCGACACAGCGATTATGAGTCGCTTGCTCTACCACTGAGCTACACCGCCATATTCACTTTCTGAAAGCCTCCAGAAACATGAATGGAGCCCCCTGACAGAATCGAACTGTCGACCTTTTCCTTACCATGGAAACGCTCTGCCGACTGAGCTAAGGGGGCACAGCCTCTTAGAGTCACGGAGTTTCTCCGCTGTGCTCTCGTTGAAGCCTTGAAAAGATTAACCCGAAACGCTTAAACAACACAAATCGCCAGTACACCATTGGTTTTTAGGAGCTTTTAATCACGTAAATCCATCCCTAACAACCCCTTCGTCACACTCGCGGCAATCCACCTCTTGCCACCTGTATGCCAAATCCAGCTATTGTTGACGTATCAAATACTTTTCCGGCTACAGGGAGGAAAAATGACTACTGCCATCCACAAAGAACCATCGAAGGACTGGGCCGGGGACGCCCAGAATGCCTCGATGGAGGGCGAATTCAAGCGGGATACCAACTACATCGGCGATCGCATTCTCGCCTCCATCACCAGCGATGAGCCCCAGCCCGCCAATAACGAGGGTGGAGAAGCCCTGCACTGGCCGGTGCAACCCCACCGCTACCGTCTCATCGCCGCGCGCGCTTGCCCGTGGGCGCACCGCGCGGTCATCGTTCGGCGTTTGTTGGGACTGGAGGATGTCATCTCCTTAGGCTTGGCAGGCCCGACCCACGACAAGCGCTCCTGGACTTTCGATCTCGACCCCGACGGACTCGATCCCGTCCTGCGCATCCCCCGCCTGCAGGATGCGTATTTCGCGCGCTTCCCTGAGTACCCGCGGGGCATCACGGTGCCAGCCATTGTGGAAGAATCCAGCGGCAAGGTCGTGACCAACGACTTCAACTCCATGGTGCGGGACTTTCAGACAGAGTGGACCGAGTTCCAGCGAGAAGGCGCACCCAACCTGCTGCCGCCATCCGAGCAGCAGGAGGAGATGGAGGAAATCAACGACTTCATCTTCAGGAAGCTCAACAACGGCGTGTATCGCGCGGGATTCTCCGCATCCCAGGAGGCTTATGAAGAGGCCTATGCGGATGTCTTCGAGGTCCTCGACTGGCTGGAGGAGCGGCTAGCCCACCGCCGCTTCATCATGGGTGAGCACATCACGGAGACCGATATCCGGGCATACACCACCTTGATCCGCTTTGACGCTGTCTACCACGGCCACTTCAAGACCAACCGGAACAAAATCAGCGAGATGCCGAACGTTTATGGCTACTTGCGCGAGCTATTCCAGCTCCCCGGTTTCGGCGATACCACCGACTTCACCGAGATCAAGCAGCACTACTACATCGTCCACCGCGAAATTAATCCCACCCAAGTCGTACCGGCCGGTCCCGACCTTAATGGCTTGGCACAGCCCCACGGCCGCGATCACCTGCCGGGTGCTCCCTTCGCTGAAGGCACCACCCTGCCGGGGCCGTTGCCCAAGGCTGAGCGGTTGAAGAACCCCACGGATTTCCAGCGAGAGCTGTTCTCCTTGGATTAGACCCTGAGTCACCCGGAGATCGAAAAATCCCGCAGACTCATCATCGCGTCTGCGGGATTTATTCTGTGCCAGGTAGAAGATTCGAACTTCTGAAGGCGAAAGCCGGCGGATTTACAGTCCGCTCCCTTTGGCCGCTCGGGCAACCTGGCAAGCACTCTTGAGTGCGGTTATGTACTTTACTACGAACTCCCGCCTAACATGCAAATCGCCAGGCAGGAGGGGCTTTTAACCCACGCGCTGAACGGTATAGTCCGCCAACTGGCGCAGTGCTTCACTAGCCGTGCATTCCGGCAGCAGGGAGAGCTGGTCCTCGACCACGCGCAGGTAGGCGTTGACGTCGGCCAGCGCCTTATCACGGCCGCCCGACTGCCACAGCAGCTCGATGGCGCGTTGCACGGAAGCGTCATCCTCCAGCGGGCCTGTCAGCAGGGCGCGCAGCTCATCGCCGACCTCGCCTTCCTCCTCCAGGGCATAGAGCACCGGCAGGGTGAACACGCCCTCGCGCAGGTCCGTGCCCGGGGTCTTCCCGGATTCCTCGGAGTCGGAGAAGATGTCGATGACATCGTCGACGATCTGGAAAATCATGCCTACGGCCGCACCGATTTGGCGCAGCGCCTCGCACTGTTCTGGACCCGCACCCGCGTGGTAGGCACCCAGGTAGCCGGCGGAGGCAATCAGCACCGCGGTCTTTTCCCGGATCACCGCCGTGTAGTGCTCTACGGCGTTGGCTTCGCCAGCACCGATGGTTTCCCGCATCTGGCCGGTGACGAGCTCCTCGAAAGTCTCCGCGAAATGCTCCACCGTGTGGGTATCCAGCTGGCTCATCAGCCGCGAGGCGTGCGCGAGCAGTGCATCGCCCGCCAGAATCGCCACCGAGTTGGTCCACCGGAAGTTCGCGGAATCCACGCCGCGTCGGCGCTCCGCCTCATCCATGACATCGTCGTGGTAGAGCGTAGCCACGTGGACCATTTCCACCACGGTTGCCGCCTTCACCACCTCGGGGGATTGTGAACGTTCACCGAACTCGGAGGCCAACAACGCCATCATCGGGCGGAAACGCTTGCCACCAGCCAGGGACAGGTGGCGCACTTTGTCCTTGATGAAGTCCTGCCCGCGGTCGAGCTCCGTATTCAGCAGGTCCTCTACAGCAGCCATCCCGGCGTTGATACGCTCGGTGAGCTGCGCATCCCCCAAGTCCACGTGCTTGGCGTGAGTTTGGCCGTGTGACATTAAACGTGTTCCTTTAAGCTCAAAAATCCTAGTGTTTACTTACCGTAGCCCATGGCACGGCCCTCAACACACTTGTGGCCACTATCCCGTGCAATGATAGTCCCCATGTCGGAGCAGATCGATTCCACCCTTGTTGACGTCGCCATCGTAGGTGCCGGGCCCGCCGGCGCTGCCGCCGCTATCCACGCCGCACGCGCCGGCCATGAGACGCTGCTTGTCGACGCCTCCCCTTTCCCCCGCGACAAGACCTGCGGCGATGGACTGACCCCGCGCGCCATGCACCAGTTGGAGCTCCTCGGCATCGAGGTCAACGCGTCCTACCGCAACCGCGGGCTCAAGCTACACGGCTTCGGCGGCACCGTAACCGCTCCGTGGCCTAAGACCTACCCCTCTCACGAAGGCACAGCCCTGCCGCGCTATGAATTCGACGCGCTGCTTGTCAATGCCGCCCAAGAATCCGGCGCACGGCTAGTGACCGGCGCGGCGACACAGCCGGAGCTGGACGGCAACCGGCTGGTGGAGTTCTCCGTCGGCAAGCGCCGCGTGCGCGCCCAGTGGGTCATCGTGGCCGACGGGGTGCGCTCGACGTTTGGCAAGCAGTTGGGCCGCACCTGGCACCGCGAGGAGGTCTATGGCATTGCTGCACGCGCTTATGCCGATTCACTGCGGGACGGCGAGGAATGGATGCACTCCCACGTTGAGCTCAAGGACCCCGAGGGCGTGGTGCAGCCGGGCTATGGCTGGATCTTTCCGCTGGGCCAGGGGGTCAATATCGGCTTGGGCGCGCTCTCTACGGCCGCCCGCCCGGCCCGCCTCAACACGAAGAAGGCGCTGGATTTCTACGCCGAACAGCAGCGTTCGGAGTGGGGTCTAGGCGAGCTGCGCAACGTCACCTCGGCGATGCTGCCGATGGGTGGTGCGGTGTCTGGAGTTGCCGGCGCCAATTGGATGCTCATCGGTGACGCTGCGGCCTGCGTTAATCCGCTCAACGGCGAGGGCATCGATTATGGCCTGGAAACGGCAGCGCTCGCCGTGGAGATGCTCGGCACCAAGGACCTCACCTTGGCGTGGCCAGACCGGCTGCGCGCCGAGTATGGCGAGGCCTTCCTGCTCGCTCGCACCGCCGCGCGCCTGCTGACCTACCCACAATTCCTGCCGCTGGCCGGGCCAGTGGCCATGCGCGGGCCGGTGGGCCGCATGCTCATGCCGGCCGCGGCACGCCTTATGGGCAACCTCATCACCGACGAGGACAAGGACCTCCTCGCCCGCGCCTGGCGGCTGGCCGGCGGGGCGGTCTCCACGCTGCGGCGCGATACACCTCTCTGGGCCTAGGGCCTTTAGGCCTGCTGCCCTCTTAAGCGGGCTTCACTGCGGAGTGCAACGCCACGATGCCCCAGGTCAGGTTGCGCCAACCTGCTTGTTCCCAGCCATTGCGATTAATAGCGGCGGCCAGCTCATGCTGCTCCGGCCACGCACGGATGGACTCTGCGAGGTAGATATAGGCCTCCGGGTTGGAGGAGACGACCTTGGCAATCGGCGGTAACAGGCGGGTCAGATACTCCTTGTAGACGGTGCCAAAGACCGGGATGACCGGCTTGGAGAACTCCGCCACCGCTAGGCGCCCGCCGGGCTTGGTCACGCGCGCCATCTCCCGCAGGCCCAGCTCGAAGTCGTGGATATTGCGCAGACCGTAGGAAATGGTCACCGCGTCAAAAGTGTTATCCGCAAAGGGCAGGCGCATTCCATCGCCGGCCACCTTGGGAACATCGCGTTCCGCGCCAGCCGCGAGCATGCCGAGGGAAAAGTCACAGGCCACGCACCACGCGCCGGACTTGGACAGCTCCTCGGTAGAGACGGCCGTTCCGGCAGCCAAGTCAAGGACCTTCTCCCCCGGCTGCAGGTTGAGCCGCTCGCGGGTCAGCCGGCGCCAGCGCGCGTCCTGCCCAAAGGACAGCACCGTGTTGGTGATGTCGTATTTCTTGCCCACCGCGTCAAACATGCGCGCGACATCGAAGGGCTTCTTCTCCAGATCTGCCTTAGACACAAGCGCCTAGTTTAGGCGACGCGCGCTCCCAGAGCGCGAGCGGCCCAACGCGGCAGCTCCGGACGCTGGCCCAAAATGGTCAGCGGGACCTCACGGACATTCTCCAAAACCTCGTCGTAGTAGCCCAGCAGCTGCTCGCAGAGAGCCGGCCAGGTCTTGGAGGCAATCGACTTCCGGGCGTTCTCCCGCAACTCCTGGTGAATCTCCGGATTGAGAAGCGCGTCGACGGCATTCGGGAGATCCTCGACGAACGTGGGGACATCGAGAAGCAACCCGTTATAGCCCTCCTCGATGAGGTCCACCGGGCCGCCCGCGCGGGGGCCGATGGTGGGCACGCCTGAGGCCTGCGCTTCCTGGATGGCCTGGCAGAAAGTCTCGAACTCGCCGGCGTGCACGAAGACATCAAGGCTTGCATATGCGGCTGCGAGCTCCTCGCCACCCAGCGCCCCAGTGAAGACTGCACCTGGCAGCTGGGCCTCCAGCAGCGGACGCTCTGGGCCATCGCCAACAATGACGAGCTGAATGTCTTCGCGACCGTTAAGGGCCGACAGACGGTGCACGCCCTTCTCCGCGGCCAGGCGTCCCACAAAGCCGACGATCTTCTTGCTTCCTGTGGGATCCCACTCGCGGCGCAGTGCGGCCGAGCGCTTCGAGGGGTGGAAGCGCTCCGAGTCCACGCCGCGACCCCAGTGGCGTACGTTCTTGATGTGGTGCTTCTCCAAGTCGCTGATGGTCAGTGAGGAGGGCGCGAGAGTCATCTGGCACGCATTGTGGATGGTGCGCAGCCACTCCCACACCCCATAGGCCAGCGCGGAGGCGTGGTACTTGGTGGCAAATCCCGCGACGTCCGTCTGGTACAGCGCCACTGCAGGAATGCGCAGCTGACGTGCGGAGAATGCTCCCGCAGCTCCGAGAACGAAGGGACTGGCCAGGTGGATGATGTCCGGCTTGAACTCGCGCAGCGCCTCGTCCACTGCGGAGGTGGGCACCCCGACCGGGAGCGAATCCACCAGCGGCACCCGCACGGTGGGCACGCGCACGATGGTGAAGCCGAGATAATCGGGGATCTCCTCCTGCCCATCCCGGGCGCCGGGGGCGATGACGATGGCCTCATGGCCGTGCTCGTGGAGGTGTTCGAGGACACGCAGCACGGAGTTGGTCACTCCGTTGACGTTAGGCAAGAAGGATTCCGCGACGATGGCTACACGCATGCGCCCCATCATTCCTTTCCTGAGTGCTCAGCTGGTAAAGCACGCGCTAAATTCCGGTTAATTTTCCCGCTTGCCCACCAGCATGCCCCGGCGATCAAGGTGGCCACGGCCGCAGAGGACAACGCCGGAATGATCGATAGCGTCCATTCTCGGCCTTCCACCTTGACTAGGTCCGGGTTGTTCTTGGCATAGAGCACCCACACCTGCTGGCCCTCCCCCAGCCCGGTGGGATAAAGCAGTCCGGTGGGCGGGGTGTGATAAATCCCTTTCGAATCCTGGAAATCCACGAAGGTGCGTAAGGTACCGACATCCGTCACCGTGGCCAGGGCGCGCCCGGGGTTGGCGCCGATGGTGCGGTCATTGAGGAAAGGACCGATGACCATTCCCGCCATGCCCACTAAAGCTGCGGCATACAGCACCAGGATCAGCTGGCGTACCCGGCGCCGCGGCATTTACTGACCTACCTTGGCGTTCAGCGCTTCCTGTAGCGCACGGCGCGAAGACCGGGTGGTATGTGCCTCCACCACGGTGATGCCGGTGGAGTATTCCTTGAGTTCTGCCAAAACGTCGAGAAGCTCCTGCGCCGAGCTCACCTCGCGGTGCTCAGCGCCGCAGGCTTCCGCCAGCTTGGCAGCACCCACCCCATGCGGCGTCCCAAAGGCCCTCTCAAAGGAGGGGCGCAGGGGCTCACGGCCTTGTTCCAGCACCTCGAAAATGCCGCCGCCGTCGTCGTTTGAAACGACGACGGTGAGGTTCTCCGGACGCGGGTTGTCCTCGGGGAGAATGAGCGAGGTGGCGTCGTAGAGGAAGGTGACATCCCCCATGAGCGCCACGGTGCGTGGGGCGCGGGGTGCGTCAGCCTCGCGGGACTGGGTGGCCAGCGCGATACCGATGGCCTGCGCGATGGTGCCGTCGATGCCGGCGGCCCCGCGCGGCGAGTAGGTTTCCACGCCGTCGAAAGGCAGGCCGATGAAGGAAGCATCCCGCACCGCGTTGGAGGCGCCCAGGACAAGGGTATCGCCGACGGCCAGGGTATCCCCCACCGCGGCGGCGACGTGGAGGCCGGTAAAGCCGATCTCGGGCTTGGTGGCATCCTCACCGGTGGTCTCCGCTAGAACCTCACGAACGCCGTCGGCCGCCATCTGTGCCGCACCTTCGCAGATCTTCATCCACTCGCGCGTCGGCTCGCCGCTGGTCTTCACGGTGGTTCCCAGCTGTGCGGCTTCGCCGCGCGGGTTGGTGAAATCTTCCGTGCGGGACAGGCAGATGAGGTCGATATCGGGATCACTCAGCAGTGCCAGGACACCACGGTGCAGGGTGGGGTGGCCTACGACGATAACCTGCTCCACCTTGGTGTTGACCACGTAGTCATTGGCGGAAACTTGGGCGCGGCGGAAGAGGTGTGCTGCGGCCGGGTGCACCGGGTGATAGGGCGCGGGTGCGGTGGGCTCGGCGATGGTCGGGACATCCTCCAGCCCCTCGACCTCCCAGGCTTCATCGCCCGCGATGACGAGCGTGTTGCGGCTGAGATCGACAGCCACTTCGCCGTGATTGGACCACCGCGGGGTGCGCGCGCGGTGCTGCGTGTAATCCGTCGGGGTACCGGGCAGCTCCTCCCCTACCAGCGGGGCATCGAGAGCCACGTTGATGTGCACCTGGCGGTCATTCAAAAAACGCTCGGCGATGAGCGGAATATCACCCGTGCTCTCCACCTGGGTGGTCTCCGCATACACACCAAAGATGCCGGGCTGCTCAATGGTCTGAGAGGCCCCCGTGCCCACCAAGCGAGCCGGGCGGTCCGCGCTGATGACGGCCAGCGGGGTATGGGAGTAATGCGCCTCCACCATCGCGGGCAGCGTATTGGCCACCGCGGTGCCGGAGGTCATGACGATGCCGACGTGCCGGCGCTGGACGCGGGCCAGACCTAAGGCGGCGAATGCGGCGGAGCGCTCATCCAGGCGGGTATGCACGCGAATATCGCTGCGCGCGAGAAGCGCCAAAGACAGCGGTGCATTGCGCGAACCCGGGCAGATCACCACGTCAGTGAGGTGCCGCGAAAGCTGGGCCGCCAGCGCTTCGGCCAGCTGCATCGACTCCGGCTGCGCGGCGGCAGTCTTCTCGGAATGAGACTCAGTATTAGGCATTGCCTGCATCACCCGCACCGAGTTCTTCCATGCCCGAATCGAATTGCTCGAAGAGGTCATTGATCAACCCATCGATGTCGTCTCCGCCCCGTTCCACTCGGTCCCGGATGTCCGGCGGCAGCTCCGTAGGCAGCTCCGTCGGAATATCGGTGGGGAGGTTATCCCGTGGCGAGCTCTTGGTGGTGGTCACCGTGGTGGGAACCTCAGTGGTCACGGTCTCGGTGACCGGCTCCGGAGCAGGCTTATCGGCATCCGCTGCCGCACCTCGCCACAAGAAAAACAGCACGCCGGCAATAACGACGGCGAGGGCAGCGATGGCCGCGAAGACATAGGACAGGGCTCCCCCACCCTTCTTCGGCTGCTCCACCTGGTAGCTGGACGGCACCGGGTCATACTGCGGCTGCTGATAATTCTGGTCATAGCCCTGCTGATAGGGCTGGCCGAAAGCCTGCGTGTTCTGGGAGCCGGGCTCCGGGAAGTGTTGTTGGGGGCGCTGTGGCGGCTGCTGTTGGGGCGCGCCGAACTGGCGGGTTTCATTCTCACCGGTGACGCGGCCGAACTGCCGCGTCTCGTTGTCACCGTTGTTGTGGGTCATGGGATTTACCTTATCGTGCACCCGCGCCGCTTAGCACCCGGCCGGTGGGCGTTTGGCCCGTGGCGACCTGACCCGGCGTGCCATCCGCCACGATCTGTCCGCCCTCCGACCCGGAGCCCGGGCCCATCTCGATGACGCGGTCCGCGCCGGTGATGAGGTGGCGGTCGTGGTCCGCCACCACCACGGTGTGGGAGGCATCCACCAGCGAATGTAGCTCCGTAATCAGGAGGTCAATATCGGCCGGGTGCAAACCAACGGTCGGCTCATCCAACAGGTAGACGGTATGGCCCCGGCGCGAGTTGCGGGAGCGCTGCAGCTCCGTGGCGAGCTTGATGCGCTGCGCCTCACCGCCGGAGAGCTCCGGCGCGCCCTGCCCTAAGCGCAGGTAGCCCAGCCCCACCGCTTCCAGTGTTTGGAGCGCGTGGAGAATCGGTGCTTCATCCGCAAAGACTTCCAGGGCTTCTTCCACCGTGAGGTCCAAGATGTCCGCGATGGTCCTACCCTGCCAGCGGATGGACAAGGTGTCATCGTTATAGCGCTGTCCGTGGCAGTCCGGGCACTGGGTATAGGAGCCGGGCAGGAAGACCAGCTCGACTTCAATCTGACCGGCACCGCCGCAGGTATGGCACTGGCCTTGCTTGACGTTGTAGGAAAAGCGCGAGACCGTCCATTTCTTTTTCTTGGCCTCCGGGGTAGCGGCGAAGAGCTTGCGCACGTTGTCGAAGAGGTTGGTGTACGTCGCCACCGTGGAGCGCGGGGTTCGGCCGATGGGCTTTTGGGTAATGGAGACCACGCGCTTGACCTGCTCCGGGCACTCCGGGCCCGTGAGCGTGTCATTGAGTGCGGCCAGCAATGTGGATTTGCCGGAGCCCGACAGCCCAGTAATGGCCGTAAACTGGCCGAGCCCGAAGTCCACGTCAAGGCCGTCGATGGTGTGCGAGCGCACCTGGCGCAGAGCGATATCCCCGTGTGCCGAGCGCGCATCGGCCTTGGGCGTGGGGCGCGGGCGAGCCAAGGCACGCGCGGTGGGAGTGTCGGCGGAGTCCGCGGCCGCAATGTAGTCAGCAACAGGACCCGAGTACACCACCTGGCCGCCGCGCTCACCGGCGAGTGGGCCGACGTCCACGATCCAATCGGCGTGCTTGACCAGTTCCATGTCATGTTCCACCAGCAGCACCGAGTTGCCCTCCGCAATGAAGCGACGGCACATGTCCAGCACCGCGCCCCTCTCCACCGGATGCAAGCCCGCAGAGGGCTCATCCAGGACATAGGTCACGCCATAGAGCCCGGAGCGCAGCTGCGCGGCCAGGCGCAGGCGTTGGACCTCACCGCCCGAAAGTGTCTCCGTCGGCCGGTCCAGGCTGAGGTGCCCAAGGCCGAGCTCTAAGGCCGATTCAAAAGCCGGCAGGAGGGCCTTGAGGAGCAGGTCCTCAGCGTCATTCGGTTGCGGTTTCTGGGCTTTGAGGAGCTCGAAGGTTTCGCTGAGCGGGAGGGCATTGAAACGATCGATAGGCAGCCCGGCATAGGTCACCTTGAGCGCCTTCGCCGTCAGCCGCCGCCCATCGCAAACATCGCAGCGGCGGGTTTCCATGAAGCTCAAGACGCGGGCGCGAAGCGTGTCCGACTTCGTCTCCGCATAGGTCTTGGTCAGGTAGCTGGCCACGGAGCGCCACGTGCCCTCGTAATTGCGCTGGATCTGATCCGCCCCGCGGCGCGGCTTGACGGTTACCACCGGGCGCTCCTCGGTGAAGAGGATCCACTCGCGGTCTTTCTTCGGCAAATCCTCCCACGGTGAATCCAAGTCATAGCCCAGTTCTTGCAGAATGTCGTGGAAGTTCTTGCCCGCCCAGGCTCCGGGCCACGCAGCAATCGCGCCTTCCTCGATGCTCAGGCTGGGGTCCGGCACCATGGACGCCTCCGTGGGTTCGTGGACCACGCCGGTGCCCTGGCACTCCGGGCACATGCCTTCTGGGGTATTCGGGGAGAAGGAATCGGAGTACAGGCCCTCCGGGTTGTCACCGCAGCGCGAGTAAAGAAGGCGCACGGAGTTAGACATGGCGGAGATCGTGCCCACGGTGGAGCGCGCGCTGCTTGCCGACGCCGACTGCTGCAACGCCACCGTCGGCGGCAACCCCTCAATGCGGCCGACCTGAGGGTCCACCGCGGAGGCGATGAGGCGTCGAGCAAAGGGCGCGACGGATTCCAGGTAGCGGCGCTGGCCTTCGCCATGAATGGTGCCGAAGGCCAGCGAGGACTTGCCGGAACCGGACACCCCCGTCACGGCCACGAGCTGGCCGCGTGGAAGGTCCACATCCACGTTGCGAAGGTTGTGCAGGTGCGCGTCTCTCACGGAAATCGTCATGCCCGCCAGCCTACGCTGACCTCCGGACATGGACCGTGAGCTGTGCTTTTAAAGGTGCGGCCAGCACTGACGCACACGCTCGAACCACCACTCGCGGCGCTCGCCCGGCGCGGCGAGCGCGCTGAGGCGATCCGGATCGGGGGCAAGGGATTCGGCGCGCAGGTGACCGTCGACAAGCTCGCGTGGTGCTGTCACATCCTCCAGGAACAGCGACCCGGTAGCCAGGCCCGCAGCGGCCGGGGTGACGTCGATGTCTTCGTCGTCATAGATTTGCGGCAAGGCGGCCACTGCGGCAAGTCCCATGGAGATTCCCACCGAGGTATCCAGGGCAGAGGCCACCGTGATGTCCATGTGGCGCTCGCGCAGGTGGGAGGCTACCTCGAGTACTTTGCGCACCCCGCCCAGCGGCGCGGGCTTAACCACGGCGACATCGGCCGCCTGCAATTCCGCCACCCGATAAGGGTCGCTAGCCTTGCGTATGGATTCATCAGCCGCCACACGCACGAAAATCCCGGCGCGCATGAGCTGGGTGCGCACCTCCTTGAGTTCCTCAACGGTCTTGCACGGCTGTTCCATGTAATCCAGCGGCATGAGCTCCTTGGCCGCGGTGACGGCTTCCTCAACGCTCCAGCCGCAGTTGGCGTCGACGCGCAAAACCGGCACGCGACCCTGTGCCTCGATGTAGGCGCGGACAGCGTGAACGCGCGCGATATCGTCCTCTAGGGTCTGCCCCTTCTCCGCCACCTTGATTTTGAAGGTGCGGCAGCCGGGATAGCGCTCCATGACCTCCGGCACCTGCTCGGCAGGAACCGCAGGGACGGTGCCGTTGACTTCTACCCACTCGCGCACGGGTTCCGGAAAGCCTTCGTAGGCCGCTTCCAGCCCGGCGGCGAGCCAGCGGGCGGATTCCTCCGCTCCGTACTCCAGGAAGGGGGCGAACTCACCCCAGCCCGCGGGGCCATCGATAAGCAGCGCCTCCCGGGTAGTAATGCCGCGGAATTTCACGGCGAGGGGCAGGGATACCACGTGGGCGCGATCGAGGACGTCATCAATGTGCATGAGGTTCATCGTACGTGTGGGGGGTTGAGCGCGACACCTGTCATAGCCGGTGTTACCTTATAACAGTAAGTGGATATAACCAGAAGAAGGATCCTCAGATGCTTTACCTTCTCATCGCACTGCTGGCCATCGCCGCAGTTGTCTACCTCATCTATAAGAAAGTCCACGCCGCGGCCTCCATCTTCGCCGTTGGCGTAGTCCTGCTCATGCTCGCCGCCCTCACTGGGCGCGCGGATTTCCGCACCACCGAAATCGAAGCCACGGGTAATGCCTTCTACGATCAGCTGCTCGTCGTGGACGCGCTATTCAAAGCACGCTTCTCCGGCATCGGCATGGCGATTATGGTGCTCTTCGGCTTCGTGTCCTATATGCGGCACATTGGTGCTGATGCCAAGACGGTCGTGGTGCTCTCCTCACCGCTCAAGCGCTTCAAAGGTTCCTACTGGCTGGTTCCAGTGGGCTTCATCTTGGGCACGCTGCTCTCGCTGGTGATCCCCTCGGCCGCAGCGCTGTCCTTGCTTCTTGTGGCCACTCTCCTGCCAGCGCTCATCGCTGCGGGCCTGACCCCGCTGACCGTGGGCGCCATCGTGGTGACCTCCTCTACCATTGTGCCCACCCCACTTGAGGCCGGCCTCATTCAGGGCGCCGATCTCACCAACATGACGCCGACGGAATTCGTCTACGGTGCTGTCGCCTATGCCACCGTTCCCACGCTCCTCATCACGGCCTTCGTCCACATGTGGTGGCAGCGCCACTGCGATAAGGTGGATGCCCGCAAGGCTGAAAGCTCCGGTGAGGTCAGCGCCGATTCGATGCACGATGACGCTACCGAGGAAGCTATCGCCCGCGCCGCTTCCCTGCCGGGCTACTACGCCGTGCTTCCGCTCATGCCGCTGCTACTCATCATCGTCTCCGCCATCCTCAACCGCATGGGCGTTATCCCCTTTGAGGGCGGCATCCTCCCAGTGACTGTGGTCTCCCTGTTCATCGCGATGATCATCGAGTCCATCCGCAAGCGCACCGTCACGGGTGCCGTGGATTCCATCTCCAGCTTCTTCAAGGGCATGGGCGAAGGTGCTGCGGGCGTCGTGGCCCTGCTGGTTGCCGCCGCCGTCCTGGTCGAAGGTATTACGCAGATGGGCGTCATTGACATGCTCATCGACGCCGCCGAAGGCTCCTCCGGCGCCGCCGTCATCATCGTTCTCATCTTCGTCGCCGCGACCGCCGCGATGGCCGCACTCACCGGTTCCGGCACCGCGCCTTACTTCGCCTTCTCTGAGGTAGTGCCCAACCTGGCCTCGCAGACCTCCATCCACGCCCCGCAGATGCTCACCGCCATTTGGGGTACGTCCAACCTGATGCGCCAGGTCTCCCCGGTCAACGCCGCGGTACTCATTGTTGCCGGCGCCATCAAGGTCAATCCCATCCAATTGGTCAAGCGCACCTCCGTGCCCATGATTGTGGCGACGGTGCTCAACACGCTGTTTGCGTTCATGTTTATTGGGTAGCACTCCCCGGCTATGGCCTCAGCGCCCCCTTAGACCACCATGCGGGGCGCTAGGCTACAACTCATGCGAAAACTCTCTACTCTCTCTTTTCTCGTCGCCGCCGGAATTGCATTGAGCGCCTGCGGCGATAATCCTGATGCCTCCGCACCTGCTAGTGAGGCTTCTGTCGACAGCCAATTAACCTCCGTTGCGGCCTCAGTGACTGTCTCCACTTCCGAGGCCGCCGAGGACAGCGGCCCCGCGCCGACTCTTAACGATGCCCCGAGCGACACCCCCGCCACGGACGACAACGCCAACCCCAACCCGGGCGGCCACAACATCAATGTCGGGCAAGTCGGCGGCGAATGCGGCTATACCAATAAAGGCGACAAGATCCACGCAGGAGAAAACACCTCCTGTGAGTTCGCCGCCGCTATGTTTGATGAGGCCATCAAGCACACTTTTACCTGGTCACAGCGTAACCCCACCGTGAATGGCTCCTACAACACCCACATTTCTGCAGCGAGCCCGGCGACCAAACAAACCTACGACCTGTATTGCGCCATGGGCTCTGACACTCGAACTTTCTACTGCGGCATCGACGGCGACAACTCTGTCTACGCCAGCTTTGAAGAGGCCAATAGCCAGACGTGGACCAACCGGCTTTCTACCGAAGGCCAGCCTTAGCGAGAAACCGAACATGACGTACATATCGATCAAATAAGGCCCCAGATCATCGAAGTTTTGGGGCACTATTTGTTAGAAGTGTCACGACCGCACGGCGAAGCCTCTTGCCTGCCGTACAATTGCACAGACAATCAATCCCATTAAGGGTTAAAGGAGGAACCATGCTACTTGCTGAAGCCTTGGCCGAGCGCGCCCAGGCGCAGGAGCGCCTCAACTCGCTGAGTGACCGACTCGCGGCAACCGTCCGCATCCAGGAAGGCGATGAACCGGATGAGAACCCGACGGATCTCCTCCGTGAGCTGGAGGGCGTAACCAAGCGCATCGATGAGCTCGTCATCGCGATCAACGCCACGAACACGGCTACCGCGTTCGACGATGAGATCACGCTGATGGAGGCACTCGCACTTCGTGATGGACTGCTGCGCAAGCGCCGCATTTACCAGGGATTGGCCGAGCGCGCGGGTGCGCGCCACGACCGCTACTCCCGCTCAGAGATCAAGTTCGTGGCCACGGTGCCCGTGCCGAAGTTGCGCGAGCGCGCCGATGATCTGGCCCGCCAGTACCGCGAACTGGATACCCGCATCCAGCAGCTGAACTGGAATACGGAACTGATAACTAAATAGCGACTGCCGCTAGTTGTGCCGCATCCTTGCGGCACGTAGTCATGTCGTGTGCGTCGAACCGCACACGACGGTAGCCCACACTCTTCGCAGCGAGCGCAACCCTTTACTGGGCAGGGAAAGTCCAGTGCTTCTCAGGCGCCTTCGTAGCGCAAGAAGGCAGGGAGGTTCGATTCCGTCCCACTGTATGGTGTACCGCGCTGGTACGGAGTACACGTGCACATTGACGGGGCATACCCCGCAGTATTGTTTATTGTTTATCACCGCCGCGCTGGGCGGAGAGTGTGGGTGAGGGTTGGGAATGGGGACTATACTTCCGGCGCACTGCTTTCCAATTAAGCTGGTGTGCCATGAGCGAGCAGAAGAATTACAGCACCGATAATCCGTTCAAACCGGAACTCTGGCGCCCCGTCGAGGGCTTTGAGGCCCTGACGGATATCACCTATCACCGGCTCATCAGCGACGGCCCAAAGCCACAGCGCAAGGACGGCATCGTCCGCATCGCCTTCGACCGCCCCGAGGTGCGCAATGCGTTTCGCCCGCACACGGTGGATGAGCTCTACCGCGCGCTGGACCACGCGCGCCGCACGCCAGATGTTGGCACGGTGTTGCTGACCGGCAACGGGCCCTCCCAAAAGGACGGCGGCTGGGCGTTTTGCTCCGGCGGTGACCAGCGCATTCGCGGCCGCTCCGGGTACCGCTACGCCACCGAGCACGCGCACGATGACGCGACTGCCGACGAATCCACCGTCGACACCGCCCGCGAAAAAGTTGAGGGCGGCCGCCTGCACATCCTGGAGGTCCAGCGCCTCATCCGCACCATGCCCAAGGTGGTCATCGCCGTGGTTAACGGCTGGGCCGCCGGCGGCGGGCACTCCCTGCACGTGGTGTGCGATATGACCATTGCCTCCCGCCAGGAAGCCCGCTTCAAGCAGACCGACGCCGACGTCGGCTCTTTCGACGCCGGCTATGGCTCGGCCTACCTGGCCAAGATGGTGGGCCAGAAGTACGCCCGCGAGATCTTTTTCTTGGGACGCACCTACGACGCGCAGCGCATGTACGAGATGGGTGCCGTCAACGAAGTAGTTAACCACGCCGAGCTGGAGGACGCCGCCATCCAGATGGGACGCGAGATCAACATGAAGTCCCCCACCGCCCAGCGCATGCTCAAGTTCGCCTTCAACCTCACCGATGATGGCCTCATGGGCCAGCAGGTCTTCGCCGGCGAAGCCACCCGCTTGGCTTATATGACCGACGAAGCCGTCGAGGGCAAGGAATCCTTCCTGGAAAAGCGCGAGCCCAACTGGGATGACTTCCCGTACTACTACTAGTTCCCCCAAGGAGAGCCTGACGTGCTTTATTTTTCCATTGCCCTCGCGGCCATCGCGCTCGTTGCCGTCATCGGTTCCCGCGTGTGGATGTTACGCCGCATCCAGCAGGCTCAGAGGGACGGCGAGCGCCCCTTCGATCAGGAGGATGAGCTCATCAACCCTTACGAGCACCGCGGGCGGTAACCTAGCTAACCGTGACCATCCTCTCTCCTCTGCCTGTCAATCCACATGACCCCGCCGCCATCCTCCCTGATCTGGAAGCGGCCATCGCAGGACAAGCCACCTTCCTGCCCGTCCCGGCGGAGGACCGCACCCGCGCGCAGCTCCTGCGCAACCACATGCGCGCAGGAGAACCCATTGACTCCTCCATCGCGCTGGTCGTGGCCACCTCCGGGTCCACGGGCACACCGAAGGGCGCGCAACTCACGGCCGCCAACTTGGTCTCCAGCGCCGATGCCACGCACCGGGCTCTCGGCGGCACCGGCCAGTGGCTGCTAGCCATGCCTGCCTCCCATATCGCGGGCATCCAAGTATTGGTGCGCTCCCTCGTCGCGGGAGTGGAGCCGCTGTGCCTTGATCTCTCAGAAGGGTTCTCCGTCCCTCATTTCGCCCGCGCCGCGCACGAGCTGGCCGCCACCGGGGATCGCTCATACACGGGACTGACCCCGATGCAGCTGGCCAAGGCCATGGATTCACTAGAGGGAATCGAGGCCCTGCGCACCTTTGATGCCATCCTCGTCGGGGGCGCTGCCACCCACCCGCAGTTGCTGAATTCGGCAAAGAAGCTGCGCATCAGCATCGTCACTACGTATGGATCCTCGGAAACCGCCGGGGGCTGCGTCTATAACGGTGAACCCCTGGATAGTGCGCGCGTGCGCATCGGCGAGGAGAACCGCGTTTTCCTCGGCGGGCCCATGATTGCGCAGGGCTACCGCAACGTGGACTCGGATGCTTTCATGGTCGATGAATCCGGCACTTCCTGGTTCGCCACCTCCGACACCGGCGCGCTTCACGACGGCCACCTCACCGTCACCGGGCGCCTCGACAACATCCTGAACACCGGCGGGCTCAAGCTCCATCCAGAACAGCTCGAGCAGCACATCCTGCGCGTGCCGGGAGTGGAGAGCGTGTGCGTGGCCGGCATCCCCCACCCACGCTTAGGACAGATGATCGTCGCTGCCTATACCGGATGGGCGGATGTCGGCGATATCCTTGTGGCTCTCGACGATAGTGGCCTTCCCCGGTGGCAAATCCCCAAGGACTTCAAGCGCCTGGCCCAGCTCCCCACCACCGGTCCCGGCAAGGTTGACCGCCTCGCCGTCGCCCGCATGTGGGACAGCTAAGCCTCCGCTTCGCCAAAGCTGCGTACGGCAATGCCGCGCGCAGCGGATTCCCCGAGGGGGAAGTGTGAACCTTCATCGACGGCAACCTCGAGCACACCCGCAACCGAAGGGGCAACGACGGTCAATTCTACTCCCGGCCGCACTCCATATTTATCCAGGTAGCGCAAAAATTCGCCATCAGCGTCAGTGACCTGCTCCACGGTGACGGGGGTCTGCGCGGGGACGTCGATAAGCGTAATGCGCGAGACCGGCTCGGCAGTGCCATCCGGGGCAGGTATGGGATCACCATGCGGATCGCGGGCGGGGTTGCCCAGGAAAGAATCAAGACGTTCAACGAGCCTGTCGGACGTCGCGTGCTCTAGCATTTCTGCCTCATCGTGCACCTCATCCCAGGTATAGCCCAGAGTGCGCACGAGGAAGGTTTCCAGGAGCCGATGCCGGCGCACCATTGCCACAGCCAGCCGCCGGCCTTCCTCAACAAGCCGAACACCGAAGTAGCGTTCGTGTTCCACCAGCCCCTTCGCGGCCAGGCGCTTGACCGCCTCCGACGTGGTGGGCAGCTTCTGCCCCGCCGCTTTAGCTAGGTCCCCCAGCGGCATCGCGGTATTAGCGCCCTCTTTCTCCTCATAGGTCCAGAGGATCTTGAGGTAATCCTGGGTGCGTTCGGGCAGCTCACTGATGTGCATACCCCCATCGTAGTTCAGCCTATTGCTTCCAAAGGTTTCAGGACTTATGCTCTTTCAAGTTCAATCTATTGAACATCGACATTCACTTTTAATAAGAGAGGTTTCCCGTGAAGAAACTTATTGCGCTTCCCCTCGCTTCCCTCGTGGCTGCCACCGCGCTGACTGCCTGCACCAGCAGCGACTCCGCCGAAGCCCAGGACGACAATCTGACGATCTTCGCCACGACTGGTTACTTGGCTGATGCGGCCGCCAATATCGCCCCGGACGCCGACATCACCACCATGGTCGGTCCCGGCGGCGATCCGCACACCTACCAGCCCACCACGCGCGATATTGAAAAGATGCAGGACGCCGACCTCGTCCTCTGGAATGGCCTTCACCTCGAGGCGCAAATGGTGGACCAGCTCTCCTCCCTCGGTGAGAAGCAGCTAGCTGTCGGCGAACAGCTCGATACTGCTGACCTTCTGCCGTGGCCCGAGCAAGGTGACAAGGGCGAAAAACTCTACGACCCGCACATCTGGAATAGCCCCGAGCTGTGGAGCCAGGTCGTCGATCACATCGGCACCAAACTCGGCGAAATCGACTCTGACAATGCCGAAGACTATGCCGCGGCCGCCGATGAATATGAAGACAAGATTGCAGCCGCGCATGACAAAGCGGCTAAGGAACTCGAAAACGCCTCCCCGCGCGTCCTCATCACCGGCCATGACGCCTTCAACTACTTCGGCAAGACCTTCGACTTTGAAGTCCAAGCCACCGACTTCGTGACCACCGAAGCCACCAAGTCCGCCACTGAGATCTCCGAGCTCGCGGATACGATCGCGGAGAAGAAGGTCCCCGTTATCTTCCAAGATAACCAGGCGAACCCACAGGCCATCACTTCTCTCAAGGAAGCCGTAGAAACCCGCAACTGGACAGTCACCATCTCGGATGAAGAGCTCTTTGCCGATACCCTCGGCCCGGAAGCCCCAACCGATACCTACCTCGGAGCCTTCGAACATAACGCTAGCGCCGTGGCGAAAGCACTAAGCTAATGCTCAGCGTAGGAAACCTCACCGCCGGCTATCCCCGCACGCCGGTGCTTCACGACGCCTCCTTCACCCTCACCCCCGCGTCCATCACTGGACTGGTGGGCGCGAATGGGTCGGGAAAGTCCACTCTGGTCCGCACGCTGGTGGGGCTCCTTCCGCCACTAGCCTGCAGGTCGATGACCTTCGATGGCGTCGATCTGGCACATTTTCGGCAGCGTCTCGGATATATGCCACAACATGCGGATATCGACTGGAATTACCCTGCCACCGCCTTCGACATCGCCCTGATGGGCCGCACCGCCGGGCTGCGCTGGTGGCAGTGGCCCAGCCGCGCTGACAAAGACGCCGCTCACGCCGCGCTTTCCCGCACCGGAATGCAGGCACACGCGCAGCTGCCGATTTCCGCCCTGTCTGGTGGTCAGCGCCAGCGCGTGTTGTTGGCGCGCACGCTCGTTAGCGAGCCGGAATTCATCATCCTCGACGAGCCCTTCGCTGGTGTCGATGCCGCGAGTCAGCGCGCCATCATGGATGTACTCAAGGAACTGCGCGAGAACGGCGTGACCATCCTGCTGGTGCATCACAACCTGGCGGAGGTCGCCGACTTTTGCGATGAGGTCCTCATGGTCGGCCACGGCCGGCTCATTGCTGCTGGCCCCACCGAGCAGGTACTTACCGAGTCCGCCATTGCCGACATGTTTTCCCTGCCATCATGAACCCACTCGAGCTTCTTCAGAACTACACCTATACCCAGGCACTCCTGGGCACCGTGCTCATCGGTGGCTGCGCTGGTGCACTAGGCCCACTGGTATATGTTCGCCGCACCAGCCTGCTGGCCGATGCCATCTCGCATTCTTCCCTGCCTGGACTGCTCACCGCCTTCCTCGTGGCCACCGCCATTGGCTGGGACGGGCGAAATGTCTGGCTTCTTTCTTGCGGCGCCCTGCTCACCGGAACCCTCGCGGTGGGGTGCATTCACCTCATCCCGCGGTTAACTCCCCTGGGGCAAACCACTGCGATGGCGGCCACGCTAACCACATTTTTCTCGGTGGGAATGCTGCTCATGCAGTATATTTCCCGCCGACCATTGCCTGGCAAGGCCGGAATCCAGGATTATTTGCTGGGAAATGCCTCCACGCTCACTCGCGCGGATGTACGGTCCACACTCATCATCGGTGGCTGCGTGCTGCTTTTTCTTTTCCTCATTCACACCCGGCAGGCCGCAGTCACTTTTGATTCAAGTTTTGCCCAGGTAGCCGGCATCCGCACCTCGTTCCTCAACGCGGCTAGTTTCTTCGCTCTCACCGCCATCACGGTGCTCGGCGTCAAAGTCGTCGGCGTAGTGCTCATGGTCGCCGTGGTCATCAGCCCTGCCGCCGCTGCCCGCCCCTGGACCACGCGCTTGCTACCTTTCATCGCGCTCTCCGGGTTCTTCGGCGCGGCCACCGCTGCTCTCGGCTGCTATGTCTCCATTGCGCACGGCCCGCTGCCCACCGGTCCGGTCATCGTCCTGGCTCAGGCGGCGCTCGTTACTATCAGCCTCACCAGTAGAAAGCTAGCCTCATGACCCTCGCCGCGACCGCTTGTCTCCTTGCCGTTCTGACGGCCTTGGCCTGTGCTATCCCCGGCACCTTTGTTGTCCTCAAAGGCCAGGCCATGCTTATCGACGGCATCGGCCATGCCGTCCTTCCCGGAATTGCCGTCGGCTACCTCTTTACCGCAGATCTAGATTCACCCATCTTGCTCGTTACCGCGGCCGCTGGCGCCTTGGTGGTGGCGTTGGGAACTGACGCACTACAGCGCAGCCCGCTGGTGACTGCTGATTCCGCCCTCGGATTGGTCTTTCCCGCCCTGTTTGCCGCCGGAGTCATCCTGATTTCTACGCACATGAGCCACGTGCACCTTGATGTCCACGCCGTTCTCGTCGGTGATCTCAACCTCGCGGCCTTCTCCAATCCCAACTATTGCTACATCATGGCCGCAGTGCTGGGTATCAATGCTCTCTTCCTCGCCCTTACACTGCCGCGTTTATCCGCCACGACTTTTGACGCCGATTTTTGTGCCGCACGCGGGGTGCCCACGCGCGTTCTTCACATCATATTTATGACCGTGGTTGCCTGCACCGCCACCGCCGCCTTTCACGCTGCCGGTGCCATGCTGGTCATCGCTCTCATGGTATTCCCGACGATGACCGCGCGGCTGCTTACTCAGCGCGTGCCCACGCTGGTGTTGACCGCCTGTGGCGTTGCCGCTATCAGCGCGGTCGTGGGATTTTGGGTTGCCTATGTCCTTGACGCGGCTACCTCTGCCGCAATGACAGTCACCAATGCCGTTATTTTCGTTGCAGTGCTCATCATCTACCGCTTTCGCCAACGCACCAGCTCATTGCCGCAGCACACCACACCAGTGGCACAATAGTGAGCATGTCTGCCTATTCCGCCACTCCTGCCGATTGGCTCCAGGGTGCTCGCCCGCACACCTGGGCCAATGCCTTTGCTCCCGTTATCGCTGGTACCGGTGCCGCTGCCGCGGCCCACGGCCTGCACTGGGGCCGGGCGTTGCTGGCGCTCATCGTGGCCTGGGCGCTTATCATCGGCGTGAATTACGCCAACGATTACTCCGATGGCATCCGCGGCACCGATGATGACCGCACCGGCCCCCAGCGGCTTACCGGGGGCGGACTGGCCAAGCCGCAGCACGTCAAGTTCGCTGCTTTCGCTTGCTTCGGCGTGGCGGCTATCGCGGGCATTTCGCTCTCCCTGGCTGCCAACGCGGCTTGGTTCATCCTCGTCGGCGCTGTGTGTATCGCCGGCGCCTGGTTTTACACCGGTGGCAAGAATCCCTACGGCTACCGCGGGTTCGGAGAAATCGCCGTTTTCGTGTTCTTCGGGCTCGTCGCGGTCCTAGGTACCGAGTACACACAGGCCGGCCGCATCACGTGGACAGGCCTTGCCTTAGCCGTGGGTATCGGCGGTATGAGTGCGGCGGTAAACCTGGCCAATAACATCCGGGACATCCCCTCCGATCAGGCCACCGGAAAAATCACTCTGGCCGTGCGCCTGGGCGATAAAAAGTCCCGCACGCTATTCATGATCCTGTTGCTGCTCCCGGTGTTGCTCACCGTGGGCTTGGCCTTCGATTCCTGGGCAGCGCTGGCCTCCCTGCTCTACTTCCCCCTCGCACTGGGCGCTATCCGCACCGTCAACCGCGGTGCGCGCGGACCCAAACTCATCCCGGTGCTCGGCATGACCGGCCGCGCGATGCTGGTGTGGGCGGTTGTCAACGCAGTAGCGCTGGCCCTGGTTTAAGCACCGATTTAGCGGCCAGCCAGCTCCTCCTGGACCCACTTCTTGTGGGCCTTGCGCTGCGCGGAGTACTCCGCCAGCGTCTGAGTGGCTTCCATGCGCCACTTGGAGAAGATCAGCATGGACAGCGGTAGCGCCACAAACAACGCCAACAGGGCGGAGACCAGCAGCGGAAAGGCCCCGAGTACTGCCATGGCCAGCAGCTGAATCACCGCGGTGAGCACAATGAACAGCACCACGCGGGCAGCCCCGTACTTCCACAGCGCTTGGCGCGAGCGGCGCTTCAGCGCCGGGTCCGGCTGGGGTGGCTCGGGGGTCTGGGAGGTATTGGTGGTGTTTTCTGTCTGACTCATAATTCTCACTTTTGCTTTGCGGGCATTCCGTAGAATACAACGCATGGGTCGATTGATACTACTACTCTTGTTTGTCCTCGCGGCAGTCCTCGTGTGGAAGGCTTTTGGGCCGTCGAGTTGGAATAAGAAGGTGCAGCAGCCACAGCAGCCGCAGCGCCCCGCAATCAAGGGCCCGGACGATGACGAAGAGTTCCTGTGGAACCTCGAGAAGCAGCGCTTCAAAGAGCGCCGCGCCAAGGAGCGGGAGGCAGAGCGCCAAGAAGAAGAGCGCCGCCGGCGCTCACAGGGTTCACAAGGTTCCCAGAAACCCAAGGCCCCCGAGGACAAAGACAATAAAGCCGACGAAGCCTAAGCCTTCGGCTCGAAGGTCATCTCAAGGCCGAGGGCCTCAGCCACCGCAATCACCTTTTCCCAGCGCACGCCAGAGCCGCCGTGCTCGATGGTGTGCAGCGTGGAGCGCGAAATCCCGGCCTTCTCAGCCAGCTCCTGCTGCAAGATACCGAGTTCTCGGCGGCGCTGCGCAAAGCCCTCACCGAGAGCGATGAGCTGCGGGTTATCGCCCGCCGGCTTGCCCTGTTTGTGCCGCGGCTTAGGGGTATCCGCCATTTAGTTCAGCCCCGCATAGGAGTGCAGGCCGGAGACAACCATGTTGATGAAGAACAGGTTGAAGATCATGAGCAGCATCGCCGCGATGTTGATATACGGCGCGGCCTTGCGGAAGGCCGGCGTCGCACGGGCGTGCAGATAAGCGGCGTAGAGGATCCAGGTGGCGAAAGAGACGGTCTCCTTCGGGTCCCAACCCCAGTAGCGGCCCCATGCAGACTCAGCCCAAATGGCGCCCAGCACAATACCCAAGCCCAGGGTCGGCAGCGCCACCACACCCAAGCGATAAGCCAAGCGGTCGAGCTTCTTAGCCGAAGGAAGCGGGCGAGCAAGCACACCAAAGAAACCGGACTCACTGCCCTTCGGCTGGAATTCACGCAGCACGCTGAGCAGAGAGGCAATACCGGAAACCACGCCAATGGACGCGCCCAGCGAGACCACGGTGACGTGGATGGGCAGCCAGTGAGACTGCAGTGCCGGAACCACCGGCGCGGATTCCGCATAAAGCTTGGTGGAGCCGTAGAACATCAGCGCCAGAATCGGCGTGAGCAGCCACGGCCACAGGGTGCGCCATTCCTTGCGCTGCATGGCAATGGTCGCCACCACCATGGCGCCGGCGGTCACCATGAGCACGTACTCGTAAAGGTTGCCAAACGGGAAGCGTCCCGTTGCCAGGCCGCGCAGCACGATGGCAGCCAGGTGCAGGGCGATACCCAGCCACAGCAGCATCTGCGTCATGCCGCCGAGCTTGTCAGCGTTTTCCCGCTTTTTCGCCAGATCCGCATCTAGGTCAGCATCGGGGCCAGCGCTGGTTTCCGGGGGGACGTCGCCAAGCACGGCGCCATCTGCCGAAGCCCCCACGGTGGCGAGCTCGCGCTGCTGCGCCGCGGCAGTCGTGCGGGCGCGCATAGCCTCGATGATGCTGTGCATCCGGCCGTAGTAGACCAGGGACAGCACCAAGGCGAGAGCATAAATGACGAACGCGGTTTGCACCGCGATGTCGGAAAAGTTGGACAGATTTTGATCAACCTGCATGAGTGGGAAACCTTGCCTTCACAATCGTGCCTACACCGTGCTTCGCGCACGAGGCTGCATGAGCGGAGAGATTTATGGTGCTCATAAGGCTACCCCTCAACCGTTGCAGTATCCAACTTTTGAAGGATGTATTCCGCGCCTTTAGTCGGCGGAGTAGAGTTCGTCTTCCTCCACCTCATCAGGATCCGGCAACTCCAAGAGCTCGCGGTGCAGCTTGTGGAACTCCTCGGACCAGCCGGCGCGGTCGGTACGAGCAAGCCCACCCATCTCGATGTCGGTGCCGCCGTTGGCGCCCGGCCGGATGCGTACCCACACGCGGCGGCGCTTAATCACCAGCGAGCCAACAAGCGAGACCAGCATGACCAGCGAGGACACCAAGACCCAACTCTGGAAGGGGTCATAGGAAACCTGGTAGTTCGCAAACTCGGAGGCACCGTCGAAGGTGACCTTGGTGCCGTCGTCCAGCGTGACCGATTCACCCTGGTTCAGGTTAACGCGGTCGATCTTCTGCAGCTGGCCCGTGTGGACCAGGTTGGAATCGAGGGAGAAGAAGGACTGCGGGGTACCTGTGTCTAGGCCGGCATCGCCGCGGTAGATATCGATGGCCACCGCCGGATCCAGCATCGCCGGGTAGGAGGATTGCAGCAGCTTGCCGTTCTCACCGGACCACTCGGCGGTCGGCGCGAAGAGGCCCTGGATGGCGATCTGGTTCTGGCGGCGCTCAAACAGGTCCGGGTACATGCCCGCCGGCGGGTCGAAGCGCATAACACCCGAAGAGAGGAAGAACGTGGTGTCGTTGGGCTGGAACTGGATGGTCTGCGTGCGCTTTTCGCCGTTGGGCCACTCCACCGTCATGGTCGGCGCAAAGCCGTGTCCCTGCAGGTAGACCCGGTTGTTGTCAATGCGCAGCGGGTGGTTGACCTGCAGCTGGTAGTCCTCCCAGGTCTCCGGATCCGAAAAGATATCGTCGCCTGCGGCATAGGACACGTTCGAGGTGAACATCTCCGCCTGGCCATTGGGCAGGTAGTCCGCGGTGAAATCGTGGGCCTTAAAGCAGAAGGGGTGCAGGCCGGTGCCGTCGAACAGCGGGCCGGCGCGGAAGGAGTCATAGACAGAGGTTGAGGTATTACAGAATTCCGTGGACTGTGGCTGTTCCTGGGTCTGGCCCTGGGAGTTCTTCTCCGTCACCACGATGACCTGGCCCTCGTAGTGCACCAGGCGTCCGGCGGCCATGGTCAGCAGGATGGCTACGAGCGCGATGTGGAAGATGAGGTTGCACAGCTCGCGGGCATAGCCGCGCTCCGCGGAGAAGGATTGCGCACCCGCGCGGTCCTTCTCGGGCGAGACCTCGGAGACTCGCCACTTCTTCAGCATGGTTGTGGTGGCCGCGGCGATCTCCTCCGGGGATTTCTCCGAGTGCCCGGTGGCGTTCAGCGGCATCTTTTCCAGGTACTTCGGCGCGCGCGTCGGCGGGGTGCGGTAAGCCTTGTAGTGATCCCACGATCGCGGGATGATGCAGCCCACCAAAGAAATCATGAGCAGCACATAGATGGCCTGGAACCAGACGGAGGAGAAGACGTCGAAAAGCTGCAGCTTATCGTAGATCTCCGCCACCTTGCCGTTGGTCTCAATGAAGTCATTAACGTTGGATTCATTGAGCGAGCGCTGCGGCAGGAGCGATCCGGGAATGGCGGCAATGGCCAGCAGGAAGAGCAGCGCCAGCGCGGTGCGCATGCTGGTCAACCAGTGCCAGGCCTTGCGGATATATCTCACGAAAATTCTCCTTTACAGCAGCGTCGCACCATAGGACACAGTCCACTGGCGGATGGCGTTGATGAAATCTCCCCAGAGCCCGGTCAACAGCGCTAGACCAACGAGGATCATGGCGATACCCCCGGCAATCTGGATGGCGCGGGAGTGCGTGCGCATCCACGAAATGGTGCGCATGGCCTTGGCCGAGCCCAGTGCCACGAGCAGGAAGGGCAGGCCCAGGCCCAGGCAGTAGCCAATGATGAGGATGATGCCGCGTAGCGCGGTGGTTCCCTCGGTGCCGACGGAGACGGACATGATGGCAGCCAGCGTGGGGCCCAAGCACGGGGTCCAGCCCAGGGCGAAAACCCCGCCGAGCAGAGGCGCGCCCAGCCACGTGGTCCAGCGCCGCGGCGCCATGCGCGTGTCCTTCTGCAGCACCGGCACCACGCCCATGAACACCACACCCATGAGGATGGTGATGATGCCGCCGGCGCGCATGAGGGTATCCGCGTTGAGAGTCAGCGCCGAAATAGCGCCGAAAACCGAGACCGTGGCCAGCACGAACACGACGGTAAACCCCAGCACGAACAGTGCTGCGGCACCGACGACGGCCCAACGCCGGCGCTTGCCGACGCCCACCCCAAGCTCCTCGTCATAACTCACCTCACCGCCGACCACGGAGGCGAGGTAAGAGATATAACCAGGAACCAGCGGAACCACACAGGGTGAGGCGAAAGAGACCAGACCGGCCACAGCGGCGGCGAGCACTCCGATAAGGAGCGGGCCGGACACTGCGGCATCAGCAAAGCTTTGTCCCACACCGTCAGCGGCGAGGATCACTGTTCTTTCTCCAGTTCGTCGACGACCTCGAGGACATCCTTCTCCGTGATCTCGGTCAGGAAGACCGCGGCGGGGCGGTGCTGCTTATCCAGCACGATGGTGGTGGGCACCACGGAGGTAGGCACGCCGCCGAGTGCTGCGGCCGTCTTGAAGGGCGGGTCGTAGATGGAAGGGTACTCTAGGCCGTTATCGGCCATAAAGTCCCGGGAGATCTCCGGGTTGAAGTCCTTGACGTTGATGCCCAGTACGGTGCCGACCTTGCGCTTCTGCAGCTCCGCGTGGATGGCCTGGAGGTCATCTGATTCGGAGCGGCACGGCGCGCACCATTGGCCCCAGGAGTTGAGGACGACGATCTGGTCTTTGAAATCCGAGAGCTTGATCGTCGTGGACTCATCCCGCAGGTCCTCGCCGGAGAAGTCCTTGAGCGGCTTGCGCTCTTCCTCCGGATAGCGGATGGTGGTTTGCCCGCCGGGCGAGATGAACTCGAAGGTGCCGCCGGAAGCCACGGCGTTCTGTGCGTTTTCTTCGCTTTGCGAGCAGCCGGCCAAGGCAATCACAGCAAGGACACCGGCCGCGGCGGCGCGGATAGTTCTGCGCGCCATTAGATGTCCTGGGCCGGTTCGGAGTAGAAGATATCGATGATTTCGCGGTCGCGGTAGACCAACGAGGTCACCGAAGCCAGCGCGCACGTGCGGTCCCACGGCGCGTGGGCCAGGCGCTTGCCCAACACGGTGCGCTGCACCATGACGATGGGCAGCTGATGAGACACCACGATGGCCTCGTGCCCCTCGGCCTTGGCGCGGGCGCGCTCGGCGGCGTCCATCATGCGCGCGGCGATCTCCTCGAAAGGCTCGCCCCACGAGGGCTCGAGCGGGTTGACCATGAGCGGCCAGCGCTGCGGGTTCCACAGCTGCGAGTTCCAGCCCTTGGTGCGCAGGCCCTCGAAGCGGTTGCCGGACTCGATGACGCCCTTGTCGACGTCCACCTCCAAGCCCGTCACCTGTGCAATCGGCATCGCGGTCTCCTGCGCGCGCTGCAGCGGCGAGGCCGCCAGGTAGGTCACGTCATGGCCTTCGAAGGCTTTCGCCGTGCGCGCAGCCATCGAGTGCCCACGTGAGGACAAGTGATAGCCCGGGATGCGCCCGTAAAGGATCTTATCCGGGTTATAAACCTCGCCGTGGCGGACGAAGTGGACGATGGTGGTGGACATATACCTGTGTCTATCCCCTCAAATGGTTGGTTTACTGCGGGCGCTGCGCGCTGGCGGCGGCCTGGGCGGCAGGCTTGAGAGCTGCCTCGATTACCTCAAAATCATTGTCCGTGAGCGCATCAGACACAAACCAGGTCTCGAAGGCTGACGGCGGGACGTAGACGCCGCCCTCCAGCAGTGCGTGGAAGAAGGGGGCGAAGCGCCAGGTATCGGCGGTCTGCATATCGGCGAAGTTGCGGCCCTGCCCCTCAGCAAAGCGGATGGAGAACATCGTCTCCGCGCGCTGGATGTGGTGTTCCACGCCGGCGGCGCTCAGTGCCTCGGTGATAAGGCCGGTCAGGCGATCCGCATTGGAGTGCAGGCGCGGGTACAGCTCTTCGTTGGCCAGTTCCAGCGAAGCCAGACCGGAGGCCATCGCCACCGGGTTACCGGACAGCGTGCCCGCCTGGTAGACGGGGCCAGCCGGGGCCAGCGATGCCATGACGTCGGCGCGGCCACCGAAGGCAGCTGCGGGCAGGCCACCGGAGACCACCTTGCCGAAGGTCACCAGGTCACCCGCTACCCCATCGACGCCGAACCAGCCCTTGTAGGAGGTGCGGAAACCGGTCATGACCTCGTCGAGGATGAGCAGGGCGCCGTCGGCATGCGCGATCTCCTTGAGTGCCGCGTTGAAGCCCTCCTCTGGGGCCACGGTGCCCATGTTGCCCGCCGCGGCTTCGGCGATGATGCAGGCGATCTCTCCCGGGTGCGCGGCAAAGGCCTCGCGGACGGCGTCGAGATCGTTATAAGGAACAACGATGGTATCCGCGGCCGAGGCGCCGGTCACGCCCGGGGAATCCGGGAGCGCGAAGGTGGCCACGCCGGAGCCAGCCGACGCCAACAGCGCGTCCACGTGGCCGTGGTAGCAGCCCTCAAACTTCAGGACCTTGGCGCGGCCGGTGAAACCACGGGCCAGCCGCACGGCGGACATGGTGGCCTCGGTACCGGAGTTGACCAGGCGCACCTGCTCCACGGCGGTGCGCTTGACGATGTGCTCCGCCAGCAGCGTCTCGCCCTCGGTGGGGGCGCCGAAGGAGAGGCCGTCGGCAGCCGCCTTCTGCACTGCCTCCACGATGGCCGGGTGGGCATTGCCGTGGATCATCGGGCCATAGGAGCTGACCAGGTCAACGTACTCATTGCCGTCGATATCCCAGAGGCGGGAGCCCTCACCGCGCGCGATAACGCGGGCTTGGCCGCCCACGGAACCGAAGGCGCGAACCGGGGAATTCACGCCACCCGGGGTGACCTTGGTGGCGCGCTCGAACCACTCGGCGGACTGGGACGTATTCTGCTGGTTTAGCTGGCTGGAGTTAGGCATAGCCCACATTGTATCGGTTTTAGCCCTATACAAAAGTTGGACTCCCCTCGTGTCCTGCAGCCGCCTCTCCACCGCCTCGCGAGCACCCTCAGTGCGCTCGCGCTGCGCACCCGCCACGGGAACGCTATGCTGACAGCACACTGTTGATTCTGCCTTTCCTTCATTAAGCGCTGGGGTGCGCTGTGGAGAGGCACTACTTAAGGGGGATTCCCATGGCATCGCGCCGTATTCTTGTCATTCTTGCTTGCCTTCCGCTTTCCGCCTGCGCTGCCACGCAGGCGGAGCCCGCTCCGCAAACCGACCCCAGTCCCACCACCTCGACCCAGCTGCCTTCCTGGGAGCCTGATGCGGTGCCCCAGCCGGTCAACCGCCTTGGCGGCACCACCTCTATTGCTCCCGCCCCAGCCGAACCGGAACCTGAAGCCGAAGCACCAGCTCCCGCACCCGCAGTAGCCGAAACACCCACGCCGCGCGTCGAAGTAGAAACCGTCACCGTCCGCGCGCCAGCGCCCGCGCCCGCTCCTGCGCCACGCCCAGCCCCGCCGCAGCGACCCAAACCCAAGCTGGAACTGCCCCAGCCTCCGCAGATCCCCCTTCCACCGGAAGTCCAGGACGGCCTCAACCACATACCTACGCTTCCCCCGCTGCCGCGCGCGGAGGATATCCGCATCGATGTGCCCCTCTAAAAGGCGGATGCCACGTACGTTTCGATCAAATAGTGGCAGGAAACCGCCCGTTTTGGAGCCCTTATTTGATCGAAACGTCACCAGTCCTCATGGCCTCACACCAACTAAGGGTAGACCCTGATCTACCTCCTATATTCCCCCACTGCGCATGACAGGAAGCATGCCCGAGAGTTAATCTGAACCCGATTTTCAATGACGGCGTTAACCTGACAGTAAGGGATTCATGAATAAGAAAGCTCTCGGCATCACTGCTGGCGCTATCGCTGCGGTTCTCCTCGCAGGCGGTGGTGGAATGTACGCACTAACCAGTGGGTCTTCCGATATTCAGCTCACCGCAACCGATGTCACGAAAACTGCCAAAGAAGACCTCATCAGCTCCGTCTCCGCCACCGGCACGGTTTCTGCCGAGCGCGAGCTCTCGCTGACAACCTCGCTGACCGGCCCCATCCAGTCCTTGGACGCGAAGGTGGGTGACCGCGTCGAGGCCCAACAGCTGCTCGGCCGCATGGACACCACCGAGACCGAGCGCGAGCTCGAAGCCCAGCGCACCTCCCAGGAGGCAGGCAAGCTCGAGGCCGTCCACCAGATCGAGGACGCCCAGCTCCAGCTGCGCCAGCTCCAAGATTCCCTCGACCAAGGCCTCAACCCAGAGGTCAACAGCGCCCAGTCCGCCGTGAACTCGGCGCAGACCGAGTACGCCGAGGCACAACGCAAGCTCGACGATGCCCTCGCCACCAAGGGCGACCGCCCCGAAATTGCAGAGGCCCGCGCGGCCGTCGAACAAGCGCGCTCCGGTGTGCGCGATGCGGAGTCCAAGTCTTTCCAGTCCGCACTGGCCTCCATCGGCACCGCCACCGAGGACCCCTCCGGAATCAACACCGCCAGCGCTTTCTTGAGCTACCTCGACTCCGACGAGGCCGTGCAGGACTCTGAACGTCAGCTCAAGCAGTCCGAGGAATCCTATGGCCGCGTCCTCCGCGGCATCGACCGCGAGCTGGGCGAACAGCAGCGCGCCACCGCCGCCTCCTACCAAGCGGTTGCCGATGCCGAACGCGCACTCCAAGCCAGCAACCTGGCCATCGAACAGCAGATTTCCTCCCAGTCCCAAGCGGTGAACCATGCGGTGGAATCGGCGGCGTCGGCAAGCGCGAACAACGCCAAGGAAAATGGGCCTCTGGAGTACAGGCTCTCCCAGGCCGACCTGCGCTCCCCGTTGGCGGGCGTTGTCACCGCCGTCAATGGCGAAGCCGGCATGCCCGCCGAAGGCCCCATCCTCACCGTGGCGGATGATTCCTCCCTGTTGGTGAAATCCACGGTCAAGGAGGGCGATATCGCCCGCATCAAGGTCGGCGATGAAGTAACGTTCACCTCGCCGTCGAGCCCCGGCAAGGAGTTCAAGGGCAAGGTCACCTTCATCTCCCCCACCGCTGAGCAGCCCGACGCCGAGGCTGGTGCAGGCGGCGGCTCCGGCAAGCCAACTGGCTCCTCCAAGCCCGAATTCCCGGTGCACATCCGTGTCGATGGCAACCGCGAGGGTCTGCGCCTCGGTTCCACCACGAAGGTGAAGATCATTACGAAGAAGGACAAGAACGTCATCACCGTGCCGCTCTCCGCCATCTATGAAGAAGGCGGCAAGAAGAACGTCCTCGTCGTCGACAACGGCACGATCCAGGCGCGCGAGGTCAAAGTGGCCAGCGAATCTGATTTCTCTGCCGCCATCGCCTCCGGCCTCAAGGAGGGCGAGACCGTCATCAGCCAGGCGGATACGCACAAGGACATGGTCGGCATGTCCGCCTCCGTCGATGGATCCGATGCTGCGGAAGAGAACGCATGAGCCGCCTCATTGAGATGCGGGGAATCGTCAAACGCTTCAACGAGGGCCTCGACAGCGAGCTAACCGTCATCCCGGGCCTCGACTTCAGCGTGGAGGAGGGCGAGTTCGTGGCCGTCGTGGGCCAGTCCGGCTCCGGCAAGTCCACGCTGATGAATATCATTGGCTTGCTCGACCGCCCCACCGCTGGCGAGTACCAGCTGGCTGGGGTGGATGCGCTGGCGCTTGGCGACGACAAACTAGCCTCCTTCCGCGGCCAAAAAATCGGCTTCATCTTCCAGAATTTCAACCTGATCGGCCGCATGTCCGCGCTGAAGAACGTGGAGATGCCCATGGTTTATGCAGGCGTTTCCGCCCACGAGCGCACCCAGCGTGCGGAAGAGCTTCTGGAGATGGTCGGCATGTCCGACCGCATGAACCACCTCCCCAATGAGCTCTCCGGTGGTCAGAAGCAGCGCGTGGCGGTGGCACGCGCCTTGGCCAACCAGCCGGAGATTCTCCTAGCGGACGAGCCCACCGGCGCGCTGGATTCGCAGACCGGCCGCATGGTCATGGACCTCTTCCACGAACTGCACCGCACGCATGGAAAGACCATTTTGTTCATTACCCACAACCCGGAATTGGCTGATGAGTGCAGCCGCACCGTCACGATGAAGGACGGTGTGCTGTCATGAATTTTGCTGAATCCACCAAGATGGCGCTGACCAGCCTGCGCACCAACAAGATGCGCTCGGCGCTGACGCTCTTGGGCGTCATCATCGGCATCGCCGCGGTCATCGCCATCGTCACGCTCGGCCACTCCTTGCAGGCTTCCGTGCAGAAAGACTTGGACAAGGTCGGCGCCAATAACTTCACCGTCCAGGTCAAGGAGCGCCCTGAGGAGGGCGAAGAGGAAGAAGCCGATGATCCCTTCATGGGCGGCGGCTTCGTCGAAGACGAATCCTCCATGCTCACCCCTGACATGCTGGACCGCGCCAAGGAGGTCTTGGGAGATCAGATCGCCGGCATCAATATCGGCGAGTACAGCTCTTATTCCGGCGCCCTCGTAGTCGAGGGCACGTCTGGGGAGGAGACCGCCAACCTCCTGGTCCGCCCGACCAACCCGGACTATGTCTCAGGCTCGTCCTATTCCATCGTGGCCGGGCGCTTCCTCAGCGAAGACGATATCGACTCCAGCCGGGCAGTGGCCATGCTGGATAAGGAAACAGCCACCAAGCTTTTCGGCGCCCCTGAAGACGCCATTGGCCAATACGTGAGCTTTGAAAGCCAGGAGGCCTCCCCCATTGAGCTCGCTGTCATCGGTGTCTTTGAAGAGCCCCAAACTGGGCCTCTGGTGGGCGGTGGCCCCAGCCAAACCGCCTTCGTTCCTTACCCGCTGGAGGCCGAGCTTTCCGATTCCCCAGGTGCTGGCACCGCGTTCAGCGAGGTCACCGTTCGCGGCAACCCGGATTTGGATAAGGCCGCGGTAGCCAGCAACCTGCAGCGCGTCTTCGATAGCTACTACGAGGACAACCCTGACTACATGGTGAAGGTATCTGACTTCAGCGATGACCTCGCGTCCCTGAACCAGATCTTCACCACGATGAGCCTGGTTCTCGCGGCCATCGGCGGTATCTCGCTGCTCGTCGGCGGTATCGGCGTGATGAACATTATGCTCATCACCGTCACGGAGCGCACCCGCGAGATTGGTATCCGCAAGGCGCTTGGCGCACGCCGCCGCGATATCCGCATCCAGTTCATCACGGAGGCCATCGTGGTCTGCCTCATCGGTGGTGTCATCGGCATCGCCATCGGCACCGCCGCCGGCATGGCGGGCGCGGCCGCCATCGGCTCACTCGTGGCGCCGCCGCTGTGGGCGGTCATCCTCTCGCTGCTCTTCTCGCTGGCTATTGGCCTTTTCTTTGGCTACTACCCCGCGGGCAAGGCCGCGAAACTGGACCCGATTGAGGCACTGCGCTACGAATAAGTGTCGCGTCGTCGTTTCAAACGACAGCGCCCCCTAGTGCACCACCTTCAGCCCCACGATCCCACCAATAATCATGGCGAGGAATAGCACCTTCCACACCGTGGCCGCCTCGTGCCCGGCGGCGAAGGAGTAAATGACGGTGACCACCGCGCCCACGCCGGCCCACACCGCATAGGCCGTGCCCACGGGGATGGACTTCATGGCCCAGCCCAACCCACCCATGGAAATGGCGCAGGCAACGAAAAAGATCACCGAGGGCCACAGGCGGCTAAAGCCCTCCGACTTATCCAGCGCCGCTGCCCACACAGCCTCAAAGGCACCGGAGAAAATCAACACGAACCACGACATGGCCAGCCCTTTCTGGCCGTCTTGTCGCGTCACCGGGTACGGCTCCCTCGTCCGGGGCTCGCATAAATCGCGGCGAGCCTGCCCACAATAATGGCACACTGGGCGGCATGAAGATTGCATTCCTTGGTACTGGCCGCATGGGCACGGAGCTCGCCCGACACCTCCTCAAGAACCATGAGCTCACCGTTTGGAACCGCACCGTCGAGCGCGCGCAGCCGCTGGTCGATGCCGGCGCTACCCTTGCCGATTCCCCCACCGCCGCCGTGGAGGGTGCAGAGGTCATCATTACCTCGCTCTTTGGCCCCGATGACATCCGTGAGCAAGTCATTGACGCCAACCTCATCCCGGACGGCGTGACCTGGATCGATACCACGACCGTCTCCCCCGACGCCGCCCGCGAATTCGCCGCCGCGGTTGACTCTTATGTCCACGCGCCCGTCGTCGGCTCGCTGGGCCCAGCGCGCGAGGGCAAGCTCGGTGTTTACGTAGGCACGCCTGACGACGACCGCCGTGAGCTCGCCATGACCATCGCCGAGTCCTGGGCCGATGAGAACAAGCTCATCGGCGTGGAATCCGCCGCCACCGCGGCGATTGGAAAGCTCCTTGCCAACCTAGCCCTCGCCGTTACCGCCGAGGGCGTACTGGAAGCACTGCATCTCGGCGAGTCTGAGGGCCTCGATTCCGAAGTCATCCTCGAGATGCTCGACATCACTGGCCTGGCCTTTATGAAGAATATGAAGGGGCCGTTCATCACCGGCGAGCGCAACACCACTCCGGGTGACTTCACCGTGGACGCCCTGTGCAAGGACGCCAAGCTCATGGAGATGACCGCCAACAAGCCGCTGCCTGCAGTGGCCGCCGCCATCGAGCGCTTTGAGGAGCAGCAGGCCATGGGCCACGGCGACCAGGACTTCTCCTCCATCTTCGTCTTCCGCAACAAGGGCTAGGGCCAAGAGTTAGACGCCCCGCTTTACGACGAGCCCGCGCAGCACCTCCTCCAGCTGCGAGTTATCCCCCGTGTCCTGGCTGTGAAACGCACTGCAATAAACTCCGCGCGCACGCGGCTATCACTCGCTAGCCGCTCCACATTAAGTCGGTATCCTGCCGCCGTAGCCAGCGCGTCAAAGAACACCGTCTGTGTGCGGGTGTTTCCTTCTCTAAAACTGTGCACCACATTGAGCTCGCCCCACAGCTCCGCCAGCTTGGCCACAAACTCATCAATCTCTAGGCCACGCAGAAAGTCATCCTTCGCCAGCCCCGCGAACAGCTTCTCTGCTGCCTTCGTCATTTCCGGCCCCGCCGGATAGTAGGCATGCCCAGCCTTAATCATGAACTGACCTGTAGGGGCAGTCCGCTCCTCCCCCGCCCAGTCATACACATCCTGAAACAGATGTCGATGTATAGCCTTGAAGTGCGCGTAGTCAAAAGCACCTTCCACAGGCACTATGCAAAGCTGAGCAATCCGAGCGTTGACGGCAACGGTTTCAAGATGATTCAGTCGTTCTAAGTCTGGCTCCCCAAAGGGATGTTCCTCACTTAAAAAGAGGTTGCGTAGAGTCCTCGTACCTGGAATGTAGTAGTCATCCCAATTCTTTTGTCTCATCCCCCCGATTCCTCCCATAATTTAATTGAGCTGGGACTTAGCCTTCGCGATAGCTTCGTCGACCGTCATCTCTCCTGAAGCGACGGCACGGACAAGCTCTTCCTGCTCCGCATCCATATCGTGTCCAGCCAACAGAGAAACCCCCTTGGCAAACGTCACGCTATCTTCAACGCTCTTCCCTGTTCTTACTGTGCTTGTCATGTGGATATCCTCCCGAGTTTTCAACTACATTTTCTCTCATTTTAGCAGCTCATAGCACCAATCCCAAGGGCGTTTCCTATCTCGAGAGGAACGTTCAGGGCGTGCATTTTGCTAAACTTCATAAATAAGTTTTAACTATTGTCTTGTCGCACAATGTAAGGAGTTTGCCGCCCAGCAATGCTTTCCATCGACGCCGATTATGGGCATTCCACGCCCCTTGGACATCTTGAGAAGTGCTTCGTCCCCGGCCACATCTATGGCCTTGCTGGCCCCAATGGTTCGGGTAAGTCCACGTTGCTCGCAACGCTCGGCGGGGAGCTTGCACCTCTTGATGGTTCAGTGCAGTGTGACGGTCATCCCGTCGGCACGAAGGAGCAGCCGGGTGCTGTGATTACGGTGGCCGAGCCGGTTTTCCTCCCCGACCTCACCGTGGGCGAGCACCTGGACTTGATGGGGAAGGCGGCAGGGGTGGACGTCGCTAAGCTCTGTGAACTCTGGGCACTCGATCCCCTCCTTCCGCACCCAGCCTCGCGCCTGTCCTCGGGCCAACGCCAGCGCGTCTTTCTGGCAGCACAGCTGTACCAGCCGGCACGTGCAGTGCTTATCGACGAGCCCGAGCGCCACCTCGACGCCACCTGGACCGAGTTCCTCGCAAGCGAATTGCGCTACCTAGCCGACGAGGAGAATCGCTGCATCGTCGTGGCCGCGCATTCCGACACCATCACCCAGGCCTGCGACGAGGTGGTGCAGCTGTGATGCGCACGCTATCCCGGCTAGGTGATGGCATCTGGTATCTCATCCTCGCCGGTATCGTCATCGGCTTCGGTTATACAGTCTGGCAAGAAGTCGACGCAGTCCTGCCTATCATCCCGGCGCGTATCACTCTGACTGGTGTCGCTCCTATTGCCGGCATCGTGGGACTGCTCGCTCTCATCGTGTTCGCCGAGATTCTTTATCCCCTACGGGCGCTATCCCGGGAGCGTTGGGTGTACGTTGACCGCCCGCGCGGCCGGCTCCGCGGCACGGACTGGATCACGTGGGCGCAGCTGATCGGGTTCGGGGCCTTGGGCCTCGGCATCTGCGTGTCCACCGGGCTATCCCCGTGGTTCGCGCTGGCAGTCCCAGCCCTGCGTTTTGTCGTGGGGTGGCGCTCGTTCACGCTGGCTTCGCTTCTCAGCGCTGGGCGCACGCGCCTGGTCGGTGGATCTGGTCTTGGCCTGCTTGATTCGGAGGTCACCTCCGATGCCATTGCGAGCCAGTCCGCCTGGATTCCTCGTCGTGCCCATGCGCCCTCCACGTTGATGGGTCTCTTCTTCCGTCGTCTGGGACGACGGTGGTACATCGGCGTCGGTGCGCTCGCGGTCCTCGGCTTGTCGTTGGGGTTTGCCCCACAGCTCGGGGCGCTGGCTATCGTCGGATTCATGTCCGCGTGGAGCATCGTCGGCGCGGCGGTTGGGCGCGCCGCCTCCTTCGGCCGCGTCAGCGACGATGCATGGCCCGACTGGGGCCTTCCTCTTATCGCTTCTGTGGGCACGGCGTTCCTTGGCGCCGGTGTCCTCCTCTTGGTGTGGAAGCTCTCTGCCATCGCAGTGGCGCTCATCATCGCCGGCCTTAGCTGGGCGTCGTTTAAGCGCTCCCGCCCGGCACGGGTGGACAGCATGTCCATGCTGGACAGCGGCGGCTTCGGTGTCTCCTTCTCCCCCGAGGTGCTGCACTACATTGCCCGCGGCGCTCTCGGCCTTGGCGTGGCGGCCCTTGCGCTGGGGTATTAACCGGGGCTAGTCTTTCGGGCATGAAGATTTTTTCCTAATTCGACGTCACACTTTTTACGCGACTTACTCGAAGGTGGATTTCTTCATGCCTATTTCTTTTTCTCATCTCACCGTCACCTGGCCCGACGGCACCCCTTGTTTCACGGACCTCACCGGTACGTTTTCCTCCCACTTCACGGGCTTGGTCGGAGCGAATGGCTCCGGAAAATCAACGCTGGCCAAGGTTCTTGCTGGCCTCATTGCCCCGACTTCGGGCACGGTATCCGCGGGTTCAGTCCTCTATGTCGACCAGGATTTAGGCCTCCATACGTCTAGCACCATCGCCGATGTCTTTGGCGCGACCGAAGTCCTCAACACCATTGCCCGCATTGAGGCTGGCGAATACTCAGAAGAGCTCGCTGCCGCTGTTGGTGAGCAGTGGGATTTAGCAGAGCGTATTGAAGCAGCTCTCGACGCTGCGGGTATTCCCTTCCCCTTAGAGCGCACTATCGGCACTTTGTCTGGTGGTGAGGCCGTAACCGTGGCGCTGACCGCCGCCTTCTTCCGCAAGCCGGATTTCCTGATCCTCGACGAGCCCACCAACAACCTGGACTCCGAATCGCGCCAGCGCTTGCTCGAGCTCATTCGCACCGCGCCGATGCCGGTTCTCGTCGTCTCACACGACCGCGAACTCCTCGAGCACGCCGATAGCATCGCGGAGCTCTACCACGGCACTCTTCGCGAGTTCGAGGGAAACTACTCCTCCTACCGCGCAGCGATTGATGCCGAGCAGGATTCCGCGCAGGCCAAGGTCAGGGAAACCAAGGCTGAGCACCGCAAACAGATCCGCGAGCGCGCCGCCATGCAGACCCGCATTGCGCGCGATGCCCGCCGCGGCAAGAACTTCGCCGCCTCGAAGCGCAAACCCGGCATGGCCATGGGCTTGGACAAGAACCGCTCTGAGCGCTCGGCCGCTGGGCGTTCTCAACAGGCCAACGATGCAGTGGCTGCCGCCCAGTCGGCGCATGACAAGGCACAGCGCGCGCTTCGCGACGACGCCCATGTCCACATCGATCTCCCCGGCACTGAGCTGCCCGCGGGCACCCGCGTGCTGGTCAGCGATCTGCTCAGCATTACTGGCCCCGAACGGGTTCGCCTCGCCGGGCCCAACGGCAGCGGCAAGACCACCTTCCTCAACCGCATCGCCCGCGGCGACGTCGAGTACGCGCTGCCCTGCGGGTACATCCGCCAACGCATCGTCTTGCCCGCAGAGAAGTCGGTGCTCGACATCGTGCGGGAGGCCAATCCCAACGCGGACCCGCAGTTCCTGCGCGACCAGCTGGCCCAGATGCTCTTTATCAACGACAAGATCCATCAGCCCGTGGGCCAGCTTTCTGGTGGCGAGCGCTTCCGCGTCGAAATCGCCCGCGTCCTGCTCAGCGACCCAGCCCCGCGCTTTCTGCTTCTCGACGAACCAACCAACAACCTCGATATCCCCACCACTGATTGGCTGATTGAGGTGCTCACGAGCTACCGCGGGGCATTCATCTTGGTCAGCCACGATGAGCATGTATGCCAGCAGCTCGATCTGACGCGCACCGTTCACGTGGCCCCATAAACTGAAACCTCTCTAGCACTCACCCTCTTTTCGTTGTACAGTTTCTTGTACAAGAAGGGAGATAGCTTATGAAAACCATGTCCTACTCGGAATCGCGAGCAAGATACGCGGAGGTCCTACAGTCGGTCGTTGATGACCGCGAAGAAGTCATCATCACTCGCAATGGTCATGAGTCTGCAGTCATCGTTTCCTTAGATGACTACAACTCTCTTCGCGAAACCGCATACCTTCTGCGTTCCCCTCGCAATGCCCAGCGCCTGCTTGACTCCATCGAGAGCCTCAACGCCGGGGAAGCAACGGAGCACGAACTCATTGAGGAAGACTAAGCTTCATGATTCTTTCGTGGACAGAGGAAGCATGGGAGGACTACCTCTGGTGGCAAGCTCACGACAAGAAGATCCTCAAGAGAATCAATAGCCTCATTAAAGACATTGCACGAAACGGCAATGAAGGGATAGGAAAACCCGAACCACTCAAGTTCGAGTTAGCCGGGTTCTGGTCTCGGCGAATTACGGAAGAGCACCGACTGATCTATCGCATTAAGGGCGCGACCATCGAGATTGCTGGGTGCAGATACCACTACTAACTAGCGTCAACTTCCCCTATCGCCTCTGCCCAAAAAGGCATCTGACAAAAGGCATCAGTCATAAGGCGTTTTCAC
>NZ_KV827705.1:62384-169037 GCF_001836165.1 Corynebacterium sp. HMSC036D02
AAGGCATCAGTCATAAGGCGTTTTCACGGCCAAAAACGCCTTTTGCGCATTGCAGATGGCGTTTTTACACCCAAAGATACCTTTTATCAGACGCCTTTTGCGGGGCGCCCTTTGTGAGGTGCTAAAAAGCAGGCGCCGACAGCGAGCTAGCTGACGAGCGCCTGCGCGGCAGCGCGGGCACCGGCAATAACGGCGGGCACACCGACTCCATCAGCCCAGGCGCCGGCGGTGACGATACCGGGGACGTCGGCAAGCTTGGCGCGGACCGCGGCAACAGTGGCCAGGTGCTTATCGTCATAGCGGGGGATGCCGCCGAACCAGCGCTGCGTGTAGATCTCCTCCACACCGGCGGCGCGGCCGTCGAAGCCGGTGATCTTCTGCAGGTCATCGAGGGCATAGTCCACCAGGTCATCCTCCTCCGCACGCACGAGGGAGTCATCGCCGAAGCGGCCGAAGGAGGCGCGCACGAGGAAGCCCTCGCGCTCTGCCAGGTGCGGCCACTTGTTGGAGGAGAGCGTGAAGGCCTTGGCGCGCACGTCCGGCTCGTCCGAAGCAACGAGGATGCCGGTGGCCTCCGGAAGGGAGTTACCCTCCGGATCCGTGGCGGAGGCGAAGTTGAAACCGACGACCACAGAGGAAGCCAGCTGGACGGTGGACAGCTCCTGGGCGGCCTCGGGGGCCACGGCCTTGAGCAGGCGCGCGGTGGTGGGTGCCGGGGTGGCAAAGAGCACGCGGTCGAAGGGACCGATATCCCCCGGCGCGCCCTTGACCTCGAAGGCATCACCCTTGCGCGTCACACCGGAAACGAAGGTGTCCAGGTGGATCTGCGCACCGGACTTCTCAGCGAGGGCCTCGTAGAGCTCGGCGTAGCCGCCCTTGAAGGTGCCGAAGACGGAACCTTCGGCTGGGCTGCGGCCGGACTCAATCTGCTTGATTGCCGCCGACAGCGTGACGGGGCCTTCCTTCGCCAACGAGTCCAGCGTGGCCGCCAGGTGCGGAACCGTGGCGCGCAGGCCCAGGTCATCGGCCGAGCAGGAGTAGACCCCACCGAGCAGTGCGGAGACCACGTGATCCACCACGTCATCGCCGTATTGCTGGCGCACGAGCTTGCCCACGGAGACATCCCCGCCGATTTCCCATTCGAAGGGCTGCTCGTTGGTGATGCGCTCGTTGGTCGTCGCGGAGAAGAAATCCTGCGGCTCGGAAGGAATGCCCATGACCCCGCCCTGCGGCAGGAAGTGCAGCGCGCCGCCGGTGTACACGCGCGGGCGCAGTTGCGAATTGGGTTCCACAAAGGAATCCTGCAGGCCGAGCTCCGTGAAGAAATCCACGGCGTCTTGGCGGCGGCGGATGAAGGCCTCCGCGCCCATGTCAGTAGGGCCGCCGTTGAAAGCCACGGTGTGCAGCTTGCCGCCGATGCGGTCGGCTGCCTCGAAAACATAGACTTCGTGGTTGCGTAACTCCCACGCTGCGGTGAGGCCCGCTAAGCCAGCACCGATAATCGCGATCTTCATTTAGCCCTCCTCGTGGATGATGGCGACGGCGCGCGTAACAGCCTCCGCCTCCGTGGTCGGCAGCACGCCGTGGCCGAGATTCCAGATGTGTCCATGCAGGTTGCCTGCCGCGCGGGCGGCATCTACTTCTGCCTTGATGGCACGTACTTCCTTGCGCACCGCATCCTCGCCGGCAAACAGCAGAGCCGGGTCTAGGTTGCCTTGCAGGATGTCCGCGTTGACGCGGGCCGCGGCGGCATTCATGCTCACGCGATAGTCCACGCCCATGACCTCAGAGCCAGCTTCAGACATCGCGCCGAGCAGCTCGCCGGTCCCCACACCGAAGTGGATGCGCGGCACGCGGCCTTCAGCGACCTTGAGGATTTGCTCCGAATAGGGCAGCACGAACTCGCGGTAATCGCGCTCGTTGAGGTAGCCCGCCCAGGAATCGAAGAGCTGCATCGCGTCGATGCCGGCATCCAGCTGGAGTTCCAGGAAGGAGATGATCGTCGGGGTGAGGCGCTTCATGAGGTTGTGCCAGGTTTCCGGATCGGAATGCATCAGGGCCTTGGTGCGCTCGTGGTTCTTCGACGGTCCGCCCTCAATGAGGTAGCTGGCCAAGGTGAAGGGCGCGCCGACGAAACCGATGAGGGCCTGCTTGTCGGTGAGCTCGCTCAGAATAATCTCAATGCCTTGGCGTACCTCGGGCACATCGACGTCGAGGATAGGCAGGTTGGCCACGTCCTCCGTGGTGCGCACGGGCGCATCCATGACGGGACCGCGGCCGGGGACGATCTCCACACCGACGCCCGCGGCCTTGAGCGGGACAACGATATCGCTGAACAGGATGGCGCCATCAACATCGTGGCGGCGCACCGGCTGCAGGGTAATCTCCGCGAGGAGCTCCGGCATGAAACAGGAATCCAGCATGCTAATTCCCTCGCGCACCTTGCGGTACTCCGGCAAAGAGCGCCCTGCCTGGCGCATGAACCAGACGGGCGGGCGGGAGGGCGTGTGGCCAGTAGCGGCAGCAATCAGCGGCGCATCAGACAGTCGAGACATACCGTCCATTATGAATCAAAAGTTGGAGTAGGCGCCAATCAGGAGTTTTGGGCGCGGCGGGCCTTAATGAAAGCCGTCGAATCCGGGTGAAAGAGGAAGTAGATGGCCACCAAGAGTGCCATCGGGATAAGCAACAAGAGCAACCCGCCCACGCCCGCGATCAGCGCCGCAATGCTGACGAACATGATGTAGGCAGACACCGCGGTGATGATGCGGCGCGCCCATATCGAGCCGCTCGCCAACTGCGCGGAGCACGCCGCAATGACGACGGCGCCCACCACGTTGGAGATGGCCGCGAAACGTGTGTTGAAGCGGATATAGTCCACTTGTTCCGGGCTGAGTTGGGTGTTCGTCACCGATGTATAGGAACCAAAGAGCCCCACCATCCCGGCGGTGAGCATGACAACTGCGGCAACTACGCAGACCCAATAGGCAATGCGCAGCTGGGACGGCCAGGTGGAAGAATCCTGCTCCCCCTGCTTCTTGGGGCGGCGTGGGCGGCGGTTATAGTCCGCGGGGCCGGGGCGCTCGCTCATCGCTTGCCGTCCTTGTTGTCTTCTTTCTCCCGGTCCTTGCTCTTCTTCTCGCGCTCCTCCAGGTTTTCCTGGCGGCGCTGCTCCTCCATCTCCTTGCGCATCTGGCGCAGCTGCTCCATCTCGCCGGTGTACTCGAGTACCTCTTCCTTGGTGGAGAACATCAAGCCCATCACGGCCGCCACGCCGACGAGGATCTGCACGGCACCGTCGAGCAGGAAGAGCCAATCCGGCGCGCTCGCCCCGGCGGGGCTGCTGATGAAGACGATGAGTACGCGGAGGGCAAAGTAGAGGGAGAAGGCGAACCACAGGCGCCGGCCAGTACCGGCTGCCTTGGAGTTCTTGTGGATAAAGCCCAGCATGATGCCCAGCAGCACCACGATGGCGAGTGAAATCAGCGAGCTGAAGGCCACCGAGCCATAGCCCACGAGTTGTACGAGGGCATCGCTCACGTCCTGCCCGGATTTCTCCGCCGCAGACTCCGCGGTCTTGCGGGCCTGGGCAAAGAGCTCATCCCTATTCAGCAGGGTCAGCACGATGCTCAAGACTAGGTGGACCACCTCAAGCACCAAGGCAACGGTCCACACCTTAAGCATGAGGGAGACGGCCTCTGTACGCTTGGCCTGCTCCTTATCCTGCTCCTTGTCCTGCTTCGTCGGCTTCTGTGCCGACGAAGCCGTGTTCGGGCTGAACGTCACGATTCTCCTTATTACTTAAGCAAGCGGGCGGCGTCCGTGGCGAAGTAGGTCAGGATCTGGTCCGCGCCCGCGCGCTTGAACGCGGTCAAGGACTCCAGCATAACGGCCTCGCCATCGATCCACCCGTTCTGGGAGGCAGCCTGAATCATCGCGTACTCACCGGAGACCTGGTAAACAGCTACCGGCACGGAGGAACGCTCGACGGCACCGGCCAGCACATCGAGGTACGGCAGGCCAGGCTTAACCATGACAATGTCCGCGCCTTCCTCGATGTCCAGGTCCACTTCCAGCATGGACTCGCGGAAGTTGCGCGGGTCCTGCTGGTAGGTGCGGCGGTCGCCCTCCAGGGAGGAGCCCACGGCATCGCGGAAGGGGCCGAAGAAGGCCGAAGCATACTTGGCCGAGTAGGCCATGATGGCAACATCCTCGTGGCCGGCCTCATCGAGGGCCTCGCGGATGGCGGCAATCTGGCCATCCATCATGCCGGAGGGGCTAACCATGTGCGCACCAGCGCGGGCCTGGGATCGAGCCATATCCTGGTAAAGCTCCACGGTTTCATCGTTGAGCACGCGGCCTTGGTCATCAATCACGCCGCAGTGGCCGTGGGAGGTGAACTCATCAAGGCAGGTATCCGCCATGACGATGAGGTCATCGCCGAATTCCTGGCGCAGCTCCGCAATCGCCACGTTGAGGATGCCCTGCGGGTCCCAAGCCACGGAGCCGGTCGCGTCTTTGTCTTCCTCACGCGGCACGCCGAAGAGGTCAACGCAGGTCACGCCCGCATCAAGGGCCTCGTGCGCGGCACGCTTGAGGGAATCCAGGCTGTGCTGCTGCACGCCCGGCATGGAGGGGATGTCACGGGGTTCATTCAGACCATCGACCACGAACATCGGGAGGATGAGGTCGGAGGGGCGCAGCGACGTTTCCGCAACCAAATCCCGAAAAGCCGGGTTCTGGCGTAGGCGGCGGGGGCGGCGAGCAATGCTCATGAGTAAAAACTCTCCTTTGAGCTACGAGAAAATTGAACTACCTTCCCGACTCTAGTCGCCCGTCACCTGCCCGCCCAGACGCGGTCTACGCCGTCTTCTTGCGCGAGCGGCGCTTCTTGCGCGGAGCAGGCAGGTTACCGGCAGCGCGCAGGGCCGCAACGTGCTCAGCGAGGGCGTCGACAAGCATCGGCACATCCGCGACCTCCGGGACCACGTCCACGCGCAGACCCACCTCCTCAGCCGCCGCCTTGGTGGAGGGGCCGATGCAGGCGATGATGGTGCGGGCATGCGGCTTGCCGGCAATGCCGACGAGGTTGCGCACCGTCGAGGGCGAGGTAAAAGCCACGGCGTCGAAGCCGCCGGTCTTGATCATGTCGCGGATCTCCGCCGCCGGCGGGGCCGCACGCACCGTGCGGTAGGCCACCACATCATCGACTTCCCAGCCCAAGTCCAGCAGGCCAGTCACCAGCGCCTCGCCGGCGATATCAGCGCGCGGCAGCAGCACACGCCCCACGGCGTCGATGTCTTCGACGTAGTTGGGGAAAACCTCCACGAGACCCTCGGCGTTCTGCTTCGTTGCCGGCGGCAAAAGCTCCGGGACCATGCCCTTGGCGCGAATCGCATCGGCGGTCTTCTGCCCCACCGCGGCGAGGTGCACGCCGGCGAAGTCGCGGGCATCGAGGCCGAGTTCCGCGATCTTCTTCCACACCGCGCTCACCGCATTGACGGAGGTGAACACGACCCACTTGTAGCGTCCCTCAACAATGCCCTTGATGGCGCGATCCATCTGCGCCGGGTTGCGCGGAGGCTCCACGGAGATGGTGGGAACCGACTGTGGGATGGCGCCGTGGCCAGCCAGGCGCGCGCTCATCGCTGCGGCCTGCTCCTTCGTGCGCGGCACCAGCACGCGCCAACCATAGAGCGAACGGTTTTCCCACCAGGAATACTTCGAACGATCGTCAAAGCTGCGCCCCAGCGTGACCACGAGCTCGCCCGGCAGCTCAGCGCCGAGCTTGCCGAGTGTTCCCAGCGTGGTCTCGTGTGTGCGCTGTAGGCGCGTTGTGCCGTGGACGGTGACGTATGCTTCCGTCTCCGCCGGCATCCCGCGCTCCACCAGCTCGGCGGAAATGACCGGCAGGTCATCTGCCGTGGCCTGCAAAACCATCGGTTGCGTCGCGGTGGCCAGTGCGTCCCAGTCCGCGCCTTCCGTGATATCGGCCTCGGTATAGGTCGCACCGAGAGCGATGCCCGCGAAAGAAGGAACCGTCGAAGGCAGAGACATGCCCGGGACCACCTGGAATTCCATACCCGCATTGGCCACGGCGGTGATCTCCGCCTTGATGGACTCACGGTTGAGCGGGTTACCGGTCACCAGACGGATCACGTCATGCCCCTCGGCACGCTCGAGCGCGTTACGCAGTTGCTTGACGACGTCCCCCTCGACCTCCTCAAAGACCGCTGCCGTCGGCGGTGCCGGGCGCGGCGGCTTGCGGCGCGCACCCGCCTCCTTCGCGGCAGCACAGATGCGCTCGTACTCTTCCTCGGCGGCGTCGAGTAGCTCCTGCGGAACCGGCACCTGCTGCGCCACCATGTCACGCACGCCCTGCGAGACCCCCGGGTCGGTAACAACGTTGGCTGTCGTCTCCAGAACCTCGCGGGCGCGAACGGTCAGCAGGTCGGGGTTGCCTGGGCCGGCACCGACGAAGACGACTTTGCCCAGATCAGACTTACCCAGCTCAGGCTGGGTATCCGGCGCAGCATTGCTCATAAGGTTCTTTTCTAGTTTGTGGATTCCGAGTGCCCCGGCGCCGAAGCGTGGCAGGCGCGGGAGTGGAGACAAGAAAGCCCCTCACTCGCGAGTTAAGGGGGCCTAAATCATTGCTCTCAATGATCGTGTGCTAGATACACACTAAAGGAAAAGGCCCCAAAGCAAAAATTACGTGCGATTATTCCGCTGCCAGCACGTCTGCAGCTCCCTGTGCGAAGAGCTCCTTGGACACCGCACGTCCTAATTCTTCTGCTTCGCTTGCCGGGCCCTGGGCCTGAGCGATGAGCTGACCGGAGCCGTCGAGAGCGAAGACACCGCCGCGAACGACCAGCTGCTCCCCTTCCCAGTGAGAGGTAGCGGCGACCGGCGCAGTGCAACCAGCCTCCAGCTGGGAGAGCACGGTGCGCTCGGCGCGAGTGGCGGCGGTGGCGGGGGCGTCGGCAAGCAAAGCAATAGCCTTCGCCGCCTCAGTTCCCTTCACTGCCTCGATGGCCAGCGCGCCCTGCGCAGGCGCGGGCATGAAGACCTCCGGATCGAAGACCTCGGTGGCGCGATCCGCGTAACCCGCGCGCACGAGGCCTGCGTAGGCCAGGAGGACGGCGTCGAGCTCGCCGCTGGTGACCTTGCCCATGCGGGTATCGATATTGCCGCGCAGCGGACGAATATCCAGGTCCGGGCGCATAGCGCGCAGCTGGCTGATGCGGCGCGGCGCGGAGGTGCCCACGCGCGCGCCCTCCGGCAGCTCCTTGAGGGTCAGGCCATCGCGGGCGATGAGCGCCTCACGGACGTCCTGGCGCTGCGGCACCACGAGGTCGAAACGCTCGTCGGCAGCCGTGGGCAGGTCCTTGAAGGAGTGCACTGCGATCTCACACTCGCCGCGGTCGACGGCCTCACGCAGGGCCTGCGTAAACACACCCACACCGATGCGCTCCACGGGAGCCATGTTGACGTCACCCTGCGTGGTAACGATGTGCAGCTCGGCCTCATAGCCTTCCTGCTGCAACCACTCCTGTACGTGGCCGGACTGAGTAGTGGCCAGGAGGGATCCTCGGGTACCGATCTTCAACATCTATGCGTCCTTTTCTTCCTTAGTATTTTCCGCGGCTTCCATCTGCGCGGCATCCGGCAGCTCCGCCATGTCTACCGCCACGCCGCTGCCCTCCAGCTGGAGCCCAAAAAGCTCTTGCAACGCGGTCTCATGGCTAACCGTGCCGGAGTTGGCCGCGAGCTGCTTCGCGCGAACCGTGGGCTCGTGCAGCAGCTTATCCGCAACGCGCTTGAGTGCGCGATTGATATCTCCCATCTGGCGCTCGTCCAGCTCGGGGTGCTTCTGTCCCATCCGCGCTACCTCGCACTGGACCAGGTTTGCCGCCCGCTTGCGCAGTGCCGATACGGCTGGGACGACGTCGCGGACGCGCTGCTCGGAAGCATAGGATTCGAGTTCTTCACTGACGATGCGCCGCGCCTGCGCGTGTGGGCTGGTACCCGCTGCCAGATCGGTATCGGCCGCCTGCAGAGAGTTGTTGAGACGCTCGATATTGATCAGGTCGACTCCCTCGGCCTCTGCCACGGCATCATCAATATCGCGCGGCAGGGACAGATCCACGAGCATGAGTTCGCGGTCGGCCACGTGATAGCGCTCGACGTCGGCAGCCGTAATAGTGAAGCCCTGGGCTCCCGTGGCGGAAATCGCCACGTCCACATCGCGCAGGGCTTGGGCGCGCTCCGAGAATTCAATGACGTCTGCGTACACGCCCGCCTCATGGGCGTGCTGCGCCACGCGCTCCGCGCGGGCGATGGTGCGGTTCGCGATAATCAGGTGCGCACCCAGGCGCCCCGCGTGCGTTGCCGCCAGCGAAGCCATTGCACCTGCGCCCAAAATGAGCACTCGCTTGCCCGCGAGTTCTTCTCTACCCATGCGGCTTAGCGCCTGATCAAAAGCAAAGGAGACCATGGAGGAGCCCGCCTCATCGATCTCAGTTTCGGAATGCACCCGCTTGCCGGTACGCAGCGCGGACTGTGCCAGCGCGTGGATGCGCGGGCCGACGGTTCCTTGCTCCGAAGCAAACTGGTAGGCAGTGCGCACCTGGCCGATGATTTGCTGCTCACCCACCACCATCGAGTCCAAGCCGGAGGTCACCATCATGAGGTGCTCGGCGGCGGCGTCGGCATAGCGCACATAAAGATAGGAGCGCAGCTTCTCCTCCTCCACCCCGGAGACTTCAGCGAGGTTGCGCACGACATCCTGGACGCCGGTGTGGAAAGAGTTAGTGACTGTATAGACCTCGAGGCGGTTACAGGTGGAGATAATCATCGCCTCGCTCAACGAGCCTGCCGATACCATGGCACGGCAGGTGTCATTCTGCACGGTCTCGTCCATGCTCAGCTTTTCCAGCAGCGCCACCGGCGCCGACTGATGCGACATGCCCACGACGAGCACACTCATGCACAACCCTCCAGTTTTGCATCATCCCTTTGGATGACATAGATCATCCAAAAGACTACTAGTTTTCAGCTCGTTTCCGAAACTCGCGGGAGTCCCCGAGGAAAGCTACTCCGCCAGCGCTTGCGCTAGCTCCTCGTTGTCCACTTCCCAGCAGGAGAACTCCTCGCCATCAATAACTACAACGGGGACGCGATCACCATATTCCATGGCCAGCTCCGCATCCTCATCGACGTTGCGTACTTTAAGCTCTGCCCCAGCCTGCCGGACCACCGGGGTAATCTGCTCCAGAACGCGCGCGCAGGAGCCACACGTGGTACGCACCATCAGCTCGACGACGTGAGACATTAAGAACTCCTCGATAGGACGTAGAACGGTTCGCGGTTTACTATGGACACGTTAGTCTTCCCACCCTATGAAAGCTGAACGCGTGCCCCTCCCCCTGCCTCCCGGTATGCCCGATTCTCCCCGTGAGTTCCTTGCCAATTGGACCGCAAGCAGGGGAAACTTGCGCAATTTCCTAGAGCAGCAGGCCTTCGCACCGCTGGGAGAAGAGCACCAAAGGGCGGCCGGTGAGGCGTCGGCAGCCGCGGCGGTAGAGCACCTCTTCGGCATCGACCTGGAAGCTTTTTCTTCTGGCGTGGATTCTGTTCGGGGTTCCTTCGAATCCGCCGGCGCGCGCTCCATCACTGAGCCAGACCCGGACATCCCCCAAGACGTCGGCGCTGCAGCTTTCTTCGACGTGGATAACACCTTGGTCCAGGGCTCTTCGCTCGTGTCCTTCGCCCTGGGGCTGGCACGCCGCCGCTACTTCAAGCTCTCAGAGATCCTTCCCATCGCATGGAAGCAGCTGAAATTCCGGGTCTCCGGTTCGGAGAATGCCGCCGACGTGGCCGCGGGGCGCGTGCAAGCGCTCGAGTTCGTCAAGGGCCGCTCGGTGGAGGAGATGGTGGTGTTGTGCGAGAGCATCGTGGACCAATCGATGGCCCGGAAGGCCTACCCGGGCACGAAGCAGCTGGCGCAGATGCACCTCGATGCTGGCCAGCAGGTGTGGCTAGTCACGGCGACCCCCGTGCAGCTGGCGCAAATTCTGGCGCAGCGTTTCGGTTTCACCGGCGCTCTCGGCACCGTGGCGGAGGTCAAAGATGGCCGCTTCACCGGCCACCTCGTGGGCGATATCCTCCACGGGCCAGGTAAAAAGCATGCAGTGGCGGCGCTCGCCACCTTGGAGAATCTCGATCTTGAGCGCTGTACCGCCTACTCCGACAGCGCCAACGATGTCCCGATGCTGTCCATGGTGGGAACTCCCGTGGCCATTAACCCGGATTCCAAGCTGCGCGATATTGCAGAGGAAAAAGGCTGGCTCATCCGCGACTACCGCTCGGTGCGCAAGGCCGTGCGCACCTACGGCCTCCCGGCACTCGCCACCGCGCTCTTCTCCTATGGCAGCTGGCGCTTCGTGCGCCGCTAGCTGCTATTTTGAGCCTTGGTGCGCAGCATGTCCATGCACATGACCGCACCAATCAGCCCAGCATGCTGTTGCGGGTCGAGGCCCGGCGCAATGCTGAGGCGGTAGGTATTCTTCCCAGCGAGGAACCGGCCCACGCCCGACCACTCGTTACGCACTTCCGCTAAGGGCTGCCCCTGGCTGGTAATCGTGATATTCCAATCCCACACATCGCCTTCAATCTCGATCTCTGGGAAGCCTTCCATCTCCAAGGTCAGGCGCGTCTTCAGGAGGGAGAATTTCTTGGTCACGACTGCCATAGGCTTCTCGACGCCCGGAAGATACACCTCATAGGTATCCCGCACAAAGTTCGGCGGATCCTTAATCACCATGAGCGGCTGCTGCGGATTACCTTGTTCATCGGTAAAAGCAACCTCGAGGCTGCGGGAAGAGTTGAAGAACATGTCCTTCAGGCTCGTCGACTGCAGAATCGTCCCGACGGGCACACCTTGTTCATCGGCGATCAGGAATTCATCCTGCATGAAGGACTTGGTCTGTGAGATAACCAGGCTGTCAAGGGTGAGGAGTCTAGGCAACATAGTTCGCCATTTTACGTACGTGGCGGACTCCTGTGGGGCCGGAAAGTATGAGACTTTCCACCCGGCCTACGAGAGCAAACATGCACACCATTACAGCGGCCCAAATATTGCCATACCCCCAGTTCAAGATAGATGTCCGAGGCATGTTTTATAGTGTGCATAGAACATACAAACGACACCATAAACCTTGGGGGACACCGTGAATACCGCCACTCAAACCGCCTTCTTTTCCCACATGAACCCTGACTGCGCCCTCGCCGTGGAGCGCAGCGCCGCCCGCCGCGCCGACTACCGCTCTTGGGTAGCTGCCATGCCAGACCTCGATGAGGATTTTGATGTTGCGTGCCAGAGGCTCGTCGCCAAGCTTGGCGTCGGTGACTACACCGTGAGTGAATGCTGCCTGGCCGTGCACCGCCTCACGGAGCTCCCGCAGGTCAAGCAACTGCAGGACAGTCAGTTTCTACTGGATATGAAGGCACTCATCACCATCGACCGCACCCTGACGAAGCTGGGTAAACTGCCACCGGAAACGCTCGCGCTTATCGACGATTCCCTGGTCACCTTCTTCACCCCCACCTCCCCGAATCAGGTCTTTCCTACTCCGGCGCAGATTGGGCGCAAGGTTCGCGATATTTGCAAGAGCATCAATAAAGCATTCACCTTCCGCGATTCTCCGAAGAAGGACTCGTATACCTTTACCGATACTAGTGAGCGCGGCATTCTTGAGCTCAACACTGATAGTGCCACGGGAATGATTCTGGATGGCTATATCAAACAGGCAGCGAAGGAGAACGGGCTCTCGCAGGCGGATGCCTTAAAGAAGCTCATCGCCGGCAGTATCTCTCCGCCGGCGACGATCATTCTGCACACCTACCAGGCCAGTGATATCGACAATGCTCCCACCTTTGTCCAAGGGTATGGATGGACCTCGCAGGACATACCCGCCACACGCACGCGCGACCTCTCCTCGGAACCGCCGGAATCGGCTAGCTACGTGGCTTCGGAACTCATCCGCAAATTTGTGGAAGGCCGGGATGGCACCTGCCGCGCTCCGGGATGCAACCGGCCGGCCTACCTGTGCCAGATGGACCACCGCATCAACTATGCCGACGGCGGTGCCACGCACCCGCGCAATCTGGCCAGCTTGTGCCAGCACCATCACAATATGAAGACTGATGGGCGCGCACACTACATCATGGACCCGCACACCGGGGACATCGTGTGGCTCTACGAGGACGGGACATGGGCCATGACAGAGCCGACCGGCCCGCTGGCGAAGAAGACGAAGCGTTGGGCGCAGACGGTGGCCCAGAAAATTACGGCCACCCGCGAGCGCGCCCAGGAGGAAGCTACCCAGCAGGCAGCTAAGGAATCGCAGGCCGCTGCTGAGGAACCCCGCACCCCGGGCGCTCCACAGGAAGACATTCCGTTCTAAGCGGCGTCGTCGTCTGAAACGACGTCATGTGAGACGACGGAAAGGTCGTCTGAAACGACGGAGGGAAAGGAGAATAGATAGCAGAAACTCCCCGCCACGAACCTAAAAGGACCATGCGGGGAGTTGCAGGCGAAGCTTTACTTGCCCAGCTTACGACGCTGAACGCGGGTACGGCGCAGCATCTTGCGGTGCTTCTTCTTGGACATGCGCTTGCGGCGCTTCTTGATGACAGAACCCATAGTAGGTTTCCTCACTTTCGGAATTAGTACGTACGTAAACCGGCCGGCAACGCCTGGAATGAAACCACACACGGTGCACTCGTGGCGGCCCCTGCGAAACAGGGAGACACAGGCATACCAGTGCCGAAACGAATGCTCACTATCTTACCTAGCGGCCTGCCCAGCACCAAAACTAAGGGCAGCGCCCACCGCCGCGGACCGCGAGTGGTCCACAGTGGTGGGCGCTGCCAGAAAGAGGTGAACGCTAGGCTCCGTATACGGAGGCCTCAAGGTATTCCTTGACGGCAGATTCGTGGACGCGGAAGGAGCGTCCCACGCGCACGGCCGGCATGTCACCTGCATGAACCAACCTGTACACCGTCATCTTGGAGACACGCATGATCTCCGCAACTTCGGCGATGGTCAGGAAAGTTCCCTTATCTTCATTCGTCATAGTTTATTTAACCCTTCAGCACGTGACGCGCTGTAGGCTTCCCCTCCCACAGGACTATCACGCACGCGCTCCTGCCAGCTTAGCGTGAAACGTGTGACTAATGCGACCCAAGAGCTAATTTTTTCCTCTTTCGCACCGCTGTTCCCCATCAAGCCCGTGTGACAACATATGCCACAGGGCTACCAGAACGGCGGGAAATTTTAAGCAAGTTCCTGCGCACGCTGGGTACATGCTTCGGCGGCACGGAAGAACGCGCCCCGCAGGCCGGACTCCTCGAGTTCACGAAGGGCGGCAGCAGTGGTTCCCCCCGGGGAGGTTACCCCTGCGCGCAAAGCCACGGGATCCTTGCCAGATTCAGCCAGCATGGTGCCCGCGCCTTGGGCAGTGCGGGTGGCTAGCTTCTCGGCGACGTCACGGGTGAGGCCGAGCTGTACGCCGGCGTCGATCAGCGCTTCGGTGACAAGAAAGTAATACGCGGGGGCAGAGCCTGCCAGTGCAGTGGCAGCGTCGATGTGCTTCTCCTCAATGACTGCAACCTCGCCAACGGCTTCCAGAAGCATGACCACGCCAGCCTGCTGCTCCTCGGTGACGTGGGAACCACCCGCGCAGGTGCACATACCCTTGCCCACCAACATGGGGGTGTTCGGCATAACGCGGACGACTGGCACGCCCTCACCGGCGGCCTTCTCCAACGTCTCGAGGGTCAGGCCAGCAGCCATGGACACAACCACGGCCGTCTTGGGGATGTCGAGACCCTCAAGGAGCTCCTCGATGGCATAGGGCTTCACACACGCGAAGATGTATTCCGCGCCGTCGATAGCCGCGGCATTATCGCTCGTGACCGACACGCCATAGGTGCTCTTTAACTCCTCGCTACGCTCGGAACGACGGTTGGTCACCACGATGTCCGCGGCGTCATAGCCCGCATTCACCAGCCCGGAAACTAGGGCTTCACCGATTTGTCCTCCACCAAGTACTGCAATTTTTGTCATGCTTTCCAGGGTGCCAGAAAGGCCAGGATGCGGCCACCAAGCAAGAGCGCTGCCTGCGATCTGAGCTGCTGCCTCACTGACCCCGCGCATGCATAAGGCATCTGTCTTTTGACAGATGCCTTATGAGAAGGTGCCCTGTGGAGCTGGTTCTTACATCACCACGAGGAGCGGGCCGAAGGTCAGCACTAGGCCGGCCACGGCTGCAAGGAACATGGAGAGACCATCGCGGCTGGTGCGCAGTGCGTGGACGATGCCGACGATGACGCCGGTGACAACCACACCAAGCACCAGGACAACGAGGCGGTCGAAGCGATCCCAGAGGATCTCGAAGCCCTTGAACACGATGGCGCCGAGCACGATGCCCACGAGGGCGAGCAGGACGACGGCGAAGGGGTTGAGCTTGTCCTCGTCCTCCTCGTCGTCATAGTCGTCGTATTCTTCAACGTCGTGGTCGACTGCCTCGAGCTCACCCGTGGTGAAGGTGTCCTCGGCAGCGTCCTGTGGCTTCTCATCGACCGGTGCGGCGGTCTTTGCTTCAGGCTTGGTGGCCGTCTTTACCTCAGGCTTTTCAGCTTCCTTTGCATCAGACTTCTGCTCAGGCTTGTCCTCGGTCTTCTTCTTTGGCTCGTCCTTGACCTTTTGGATGACGCGGGTGTCATCATCAGAGGGCTTCTCCGCAGGAACGGCGGCAGCCTGAGCCTTGTCGTCGGCCTTCTTGTCTGCCTTCTTTGGAGCCTCTTCCTTGCTCTCCTTCTTCGGCGCAGGAATCACCGGGGCCGTCTCATCGATGGAGACGTTCGAGTGTTTTGCCTCAGCCGGGGTTGCCTTGACCTTTTCGAGATTGCCGGTCAGCTCCGCAACTGAGATGCCGCCTTCATCGAGGCTCCGGCGACGGCGGCGCGGGGTCTTCTCCTCGCCGGGTCGGTCCTTCGCGTTACGGGCCAGCAGCTCCGCAACTGTCAACTGTTTCTTGTCAGCCACGTTTCTTTCCTATTCCAGTCCCTTATCGGTACGGCGCAAAATGACACCTTCTCGGAGAGCCCAGGGGCAGATCTCCAGCTTTTCGATTCCCAGGGCACGCATGCTCGCCTCCGCCACTAAAGCACCGGCGACGATCTGATGCGATCGGGTAGAACTTACACCCTCAAGGTCCGCCCTGTCAGCTGCAGTCATACGGGAGATGAAGGAAATCAGCTGACGCAAACCCGGCGCCGTAAGGGTGCGTTTGACGTAGGGACCCGCAGACGAGGGCGCAGCACCGGTCAAACGGGCCAGCGTGCGGAATGTTTTCGAGGTTCCCACGGCCAATCCCGCAGGGCCCAGGGCGCGCATCTTATCGGCCACGCCGACCAGTTCCGCGTCAATGTAATCCCGCAGCAAATTTACCTTGGACTTCTGCGGAGGATCGGTATCAAACCAATTATGAGTCAGGCGGCCAGCTCCCAAGTCGAGGGAGAAAGCCATTTCCGGATGCTCATCGGTACCGGTGGACAGCTCCAGCGAACCGCCACCGATATCGAGGTTGGTGATGCGGCCAGCGGACCAGCCATACCACCGGCGGGCGGCGAGGAAGGTCAAACGCGCTTCCTCCTCGCCCGACAAGATTTCTAGGCGGACGCCGGTTTGCTTCTCAACTTCATCGAGAACCTTGGCCGAGTTCGTGGCCGAGCGCACGGCGGAGGTAGCAAAAGCGATGAATTCATCACAACCCAGCTTCTGGCCCAGCTCAGCGGCCTCACCCACGGCGGAGATGAGCTTCTTCATGCCCTTCTCGTGGATGTTGCCGTCCTTGTCTAGCTGTTCCACCAGACGCAGCGGGGTCTTCCAATCGCTCATCGGCGAAGGCCGCCCACCGGTTGCGGCGTCGACCGCAACGAGGTGGACGGTATTACTTCCGACGTCTAATACACCTAATCGCACGCCTCTAGAGTAGTAGGTCTACCGTGGGTAGGTGTGAATCGCCCGAAATCGAATGAAGTTTACCTGGGTTTTCCCGCCTCCTCCCCGGCGGCGGCGTCCATCTTGGCCGGCCGCGAAAAGGCCCCCGACTTCCCCAGAGAGTGGTTTGAATTTACGGATCCAAACGATCCACTCCACATCTTTTCCATCGACCTGACCTGGCTCGAATCGCACTATGCCTGCCAGTTTGGGACGGAGAGGTGCCACGGCATCGATAAGCAGCAGCCCGATGTCGGCTGCTGCGTGCACGGCGCCTACATGGCTGATGAGACGGATCGGGAGCAGCTTCGCGACGCCGTCGCGCGCATGCCCGCCCGCTTCTGGCAGCACCGCCCTGCGGGGGTAGATGAGTTCCTGGAGCACGGAGAACCTGAGGAGTTGGAGCCCTGGCTGGAGTGGGATGAGCTCGACGGCGATGATGGCGAGCCGGAACCGGCCCTGAAGACGCCGCTTGTCGACGGCGCCTGCATCTTTGCCAACCGCGCCGGCTGGCCCACGGGCGCGGGCTGCGCTATCCACCAATGGGCGCTCGAGGCGGGTGAGGAACTCACCGTGGTCAAGCCCGAGGTGTGCTGGCAGCTGCCGATTCGCCGGCACGAGGACTATGAGGAGCGCCCCGACGGGGAGGAAATCCTGCGCACCACTATCGGCGAATATGACCGCCGCGGGTGGGGTAACGGCGGAGAGGACTTTGATTGGTATTGCTCGGCAGATCCCTCCTGCCACATCGCGGAAGAACCGCTGTGGAAGTCGCAGAAAACCGAGCTGATCGCGCTACTCGGAGAGGAGTGCTACGACATCCTGGCCACACACTGCGAGGCCCGGGCACGGTCCGGAGTCGAGTTCCCGCGGCACCCGGCTGACCCCCGCGTTTAAGCCTCGAACTTATAGCCCAGGCCGCGCACCGTCACGAGCTGCTGTGGGCGGGAAGGTTCGGCCTCAATCTTGGAGCGGAGGCGCTTGACGTGAACATCGAGGGTCTTGGTATCGCCCACATAATCCGCTCCCCAGATGCGGTCAATGAGTTGGCCGCGAGTCAGTACACGTCCGGCGTTGCGCAGTAGGTATTCGAGGAGGTCAAACTCCTTGAGCGGCATGGATACCGGCTCGCCGGCCACGAGAACGGTGTGGCGCTCCACATCCATGCGCACGCGGCCGCCTTCCAGGATTTGCTCGTCGGGCTCCTCCTCAGCGTGCTCGGAGGAGACATCTTGGCCACGGCGCAGCACAGCGCGGATGCGGGCGATGAGCTCGCGGGAGGAATAAGGCTTAGTCACATAGTCATCCGCGCCGAGCTCCAGGCCCACAACCTTGTCAATCTCCGAGTCGCGCGCGGTCACCATAATCACCGGCACAGAAGACGTCGTGCGCAATTGCTTGCAGACGTCCGTTCCAGACATTCCCGGCAGCATGAGGTCCAGCAGGACGATGTCTACGTTATGTGCCGCAAACTGTTCGAGCGCGCTGGGCCCGTCGGGGGCAAGGAGAACGTCGAATCCCTCCTTTCGGAGGAGGAAGGCGAGGGGATCGGCCAGCGACTCTTCATCTTCAACGATGAGGATGGTGGTCATTGCGCTTTATCCTTTCGACGAGCTGCTACACGCGCCACAGCGCGCTGCAAACCAGGGGCGGCAGAGCTGACGGCTCCGTCTTCTATATTATCCCGGTTAATAAGATTATCCGCTGGCTTCTCTTCGGCGTATATAGGGAGCTCGATAGTAAACGTCGAGCCAGTTCCGGGGCGTGACCACAGCTTGATATTGCCGCCGTGATTAGCCACGACGTGCTTCACAATGGCCAAGCCAAGGCCAGTCCCGCCGGTCTGCCTGGAGCGTGCCTTATCCACGCGGAAGAAGCGCTCAAATACCCGCTTCTGGTCTTCCGGAGCAATGCCGATGCCGCGGTCCGTGACTCGGATGTGCACGACCTTCCCGCCGACGACCTTCTGCGTCACCGATACCGGAAGCTCATCCGGCGAATAGTGGATGGCGTTGGAGATCAAGTTTGAGATCGCCGTAACCAGGAGGGATTTATCTCCCATGACGTGAACACCTGCGGATTCGCCGCGGGTGAGCTGGTTGTGGTGGGAATCGGCGGCGAGCTGGTTGCGGGTGATGGCCTCATCGATGACGTCATCGAGGTCAAGCGGCTCCATTTCTGGCAGCGCCTCCGCACCTTGCAGCTTGGACAGGGAAATGAGCTCGCTGACCATCTCGGCCATGCGAGCGGCTTCCTTTTGCACCCTGCTGCCGAAGTACTCGACATGCTCGGGATCCCCCGTGTCTTCGAGGAGGGCCTCGGCTAACAGGGCGATGCCGCCGACTGGGGTCTTCAGTTCGTGCGACACGTTAGCCACGAAGTCACGGCGGGCAGATTCCATGCGCACCGATTCGGACTCGTCGGTGCCGTAGACGATGACGAAGCGATCGTCGTTCAGCGTCAGCGGCTGAACCACCGCGCGTACCTGAATCACGCGGTTACCCGTGCGCCGCTTGGGAATGGCAAGGTCCAGCGTTCGAGTCTCCTTATCGTCGAAGACCTCCTCCGCGACCTTCCAAATATCGGGGTTCACGGCACGGTCGTGCACCATCGACATTTGATGGGACGCAGGGTTGGAAAAGATGACCTCTTTGTCGCGCGAGAGCACCGTCATACCGGCCGGCGAGCCCGCCACGGCGAGATGCAGGACCTGGCTCACACTGGTGACCTGGTTGGCGTCCGCATCGCGGACGCGGCGGCGCTCCATGCGTTCACGGAACCGAGCCAGCACCGGAATGGCCAGACCACAGGCCACCACGCCGGCAAGAAAAGCTAAAACCAGTTCCACAATCATTCACGCCCCTACAAAGAATCCCCAAGGAGTATATGCTCCCTGGGGATTGTGCGCAGCACGCAGCTTGCTCGGTGTTTAGTTCTTTCCACCCTGAGCGGCCACGGCGGCAGCACCGGCAGCAGCAGCTTCCGGATCGAGGTAGGTGCCGCCCGGGTTCACCACGGAGCCGTCCTCGGTGATCTCGTAGACCAGCGGGATACCAGTTGGAATATTAAGGCCGGCAATCTCCTCATCGGAGATCTGATCCAGGTGCTTGACCAGCGCGCGCAGGGAGTTGCCGTGTGCGGCGATGAGAACGGTCTCACCCTTCTTGGCGCGCGGGAGGATCTCCTCCTCGAAATAAGGAACGAAGCGCTCGACGACATCCTTCAGGCACTCGGTACGCGGAACCTGATCCAGGTTGGCGTAGCGCGGGTCACCGGCCTGGGAGTACTCGGCGCCATCCTCCAGCTCCGGCGGCGGGGTGCCGTAAGAACGGCGCCATGCCATGAACTGCTCCTCACCGTACTTATCCTTGGTCTCTGCCTTGTTGAGGCCCTGCAGGGCGCCGTAGTGGCGCTCGTTGAGGCGCCAGTCGCGCACGACCGGGATCCAGTGGCGGTCCGCAGCGTTGAGCGCAATATTGGCGGTGCGGATGGCACGGCGCAGCAGGGAGGTGTAGACGATATTCGGCAAGATGCCCTGTTCCTTGAGCAGCTCGCCGCCACGCTTGGCCTCGCCCTCACCCTTGGCGGTGAGGTTGACATCAACCCAACCGGTGAACTGGTTGGACTCGTTCCATTCGGACTGTCCGTGTCGAAGTAGAATCAGCTTTCCGTTACTCATAAACACCAGCATGCCACGTTTTTCGGCGGCTCGCCTGTGAACCCGAGCACATCACCCCTAAGTGTGGGTTTATGCCCATTTATGTGGGATTAGTATCCGATTGCCCGGCGCGCATGACAGTCCGGAATCTCGATACTCATCGCATCGGCATAAATATTCTCCAGCTGGGTGGCGGCCGCTGCCCAACTGAACTGCTGGGCGTGATCGACGGCGGCTTCGCCCATGGCGATGCGGCGGGGGTCGTCGTCAAGCAACTGCTCTAGCGCGTCAGCCCAATCCTGCGCCGAATGGGAGTGAACGAGCAAGCCCGTGTCACCATCCGCGACGGCAATAGGCAAGCCGCCGACGGCCGCTGCCACCACGGGCGTTCCGGAGGCCTGCGCTTCCATGACTACCAGCCCGAAAGACTCGTTATAGCTGGGCACCGCGACGATATCCGCGGCTTGATAGATGGCCACGAGCTCCTGCGGCGGGCGCGGGCTCAGGAAGCGCACGACGCGCTCCACCCCCAGCTCACGAGCGAGGTTGTGGTAGGCATCCGGCGAGGAATTCGCCCCAGAGGCACCGCCACAGATGATCACGCGCAGGCGACGATCCGGATCGCGCTCCATCAGCTCCGCGGCGGCGCGGATGAGCACGTCGGGGCCCTTGAACTTTTGCAGGCGACCCACAAAGGCCACGACTTTGGTGTGCAGCGGGATGCCCAGCTGGCGGCGGGCGCGCTCCGTCATACGGTCTGTACCCGGGGTATACAGCTCGGTATCTGCACCCGGGGAGACCACGACGATATTCTCCGGCGAGGCGTCGTAATGCTCGATCAGATCGCGGGTTTCCTGGGCGGTGTTGACCACCAGGATGTCGGCGTTATCCACCAGTTGCTGCTCGCAAATGCGGCGGGCTTCGGTTTCCGGGGTGTCATCGAGCGTGCGGTGCACGTTCTTCACCGCGGCCAGCGTGTGTGCGGTGTGGACAAGAGGGACGTCCCAAAGGTCACGCAGCAGCCAGCCCACCTGGCCGGAGAGCCAGTAGTGGGAGTGGATAACGTCATACTCCACCTCAAAACAGCGCGCGAAGTTGAAGATGCCGCCCGTGAACGCGGCCAGCTGCGTGGACAGTTCCTCCTTGCTGAGGCCTTCATAGGGTCCCGCCACAATATTGATGACGCGCAGGCGCTCCTCGACGTCCACCACTTCCCCCTGACTGGGGCGCGTGGCGCGAGTGAAAATATCGACCTCTACGCCGAGGCGCGCGAGCTGGCGGGCAGTGTTAAGAACATAGACATTCATGCCGCCCGCGTCCCCGGAACCGGGCTGTTCAAGGGGCGAGGTGTGCATGGAAATCATCGCGATGCGCATAATTTTCCAGTGTATCCCGAAACGAGCCGCGTTATACTGGCCCGTACCTCAACCTACGCGACCGAAAGGTGAATCGATGTCGGCATACGAGTCCAAGGCGTGGCTCCAGTACTACCCGGAGTGGACCCCGCACAGCTTGGAGTACGGGGACACCACGCTTCTCGACGTTTACGACAACAACCTCGCGCTCCACCCCGACAAGCCGGCAACCTACTTCTTCGGCCGCACGCAGACCTATGCCGAGTTGGACAAGCAGGTTCGCCGCGCAGCCGCCGGCCTTCGCGCCTTCGGCGTGCGCCCGGGAGACCGCGTTGCCATCGTCGCCCCCAACTGCCCGCAGTTCATCTCTGCTTTCTGGGCCGTGCTTAAGCTGGGCGCCATCGCGGTGCTGCACAACCCGCTCTACACCGCTCACGAGCTGGAGGGTCTGTTTAAGAACCACGGCGCGCGAATCGCCATCGCGTGGGATAAGACGGCCTCCACGTTGGAGAAGCTGCGCCCGACGACCTCCCTGGAGACCGTCGTCTCCATCAACATGATCAACGCGATGCCGACTCCGCAGCGCCTGGCCCTGCGCCTGCCTATTCCGCCGTTGAAGTCCAAGCGCGATCAGCTCACCGCCCCAGCTCCGAATACGGTGCCGTGGGAATCCCTCGTGGGCAACGCGATCGGTGGCGATGGTTCCGATGTCATCACCCCGGAGGAAGTCACCAAGGACACCACCGCGCTCATCCTGTACACCTCCGGCACCACCGGCAGCCCCAAGGGCGCGGAGCTGACCCACGGCAACCTCTTCTCCAATATCTTGATGGGCAAGCACTGGGTACCGGGCCTGGGCGATTCCCCTGAGCGCATGCTCGCCGCACTCCCCTTCTTCCACGCCTACGGCCTGACCATGAATGCCCTCTTGGCTCCGCTCATCGCCAGCGAGCTGGTTCTGCTTCCGAGCCCGCAGATGCCGCTCATCATGGACCTGATGAAGAAGCACACCCCGACCTGGGTGCCGGGCGTGCCAACTCTGTACGAGCGCATCGTGGCGAAGGCGGAAGAAAACGACGTCTCCCTCGACGGCGTGCGCGCGGCTTTCTCCGGCGCGTCCACCCTGCCAGTCAATACCGTGGAGAAGTGGGAGAAGTACACCGGCGGCATGCTCGTGGAGGGCTATGGCCTTACGGAGTGCTCGCCGATTATCGTGGGCAACCCCATGAACGATGATCGCCGCCCCGGCTACGTGGGATTCCCTTTCCCGGACACGGAGATTCGCATCGCTAACCCGGATAACCTGGATGAAACCATGCCCGATGGCCAGGAGGGCGAAGTTCTCGCCCGCGGCCCACAGGTTTTCAAGGGTTACTTCGGCGATGAGGAAGCCACTAAGAAGGCCTTCCACAATGGCTGGTTCCGTACGGGTGATATGGGCGTGATGGAAGAGGACGGTTTCATCCGTCTGGTCAGCCGCATCAAGGAAATCATCATCACCGGCGGCTTCAACGTCTACCCGGGCGAGGTTGAGGAAACGTTGCTGGACCACCCAGACGTCGCGGAGGCCGCCGTTGTGGGCCGCCCGCGTTCGGACGGCTCCGAGGACGTCGTGGCCTGCATCGTGCTGAACGACGGCGCCGCGCTCGACCCCGAGGGCCTCAAGGACTACTGCCGCGAGCGCCTGACCCGCTACAAGGTGCCGCGCACCTTCTACCACTTTGAGAAGCTGGCCACCGACCAGCTGGGCAAGATTCGTCGCCGCGAAGTACAGGCGGATCTGCTCGAGCGCCTGAACGCGGAGAAGTAAGCAGAGAGATAGCACTCCATAACCCCGGAGCGATCCCTGCGTGATAGACGCACATCGCCGGGGTTATTGATTTATGTCGAAAAGATTTCGTTACTTTAAGCAACTTTGCTAAGATTTTCGAGACTTCTGTCACAGATTGGTTATACTGTTCCCAACATAACAAGTTTGACCACCTAAGGAGTTCGCGAAGATGACCGGATCCCCTGCCCAGGCCCCCTCCGCCTTTGAGACGAAAGCCTGGCTCCAGTATTACCCTGAGTGGACTAAACCCAATCTGGATTACGGCACCGAAACGCTTCTGGACTCCTACCGAGAAACCGTGGAGGAATTCGGCGAAAGACCCGCCACGTGGTTCTTTGGCCACCAGATGACCTACCGCGAACTCGATACCCACGTGCGCGCCGCCGCGGCGGGTCTCAAGGCCTTCGGCATCCGTCCCGGCGATCGCGTCGCCGTGGCGCTGCCCAACTGCCCCCAGCACGTGGCGGTCTTCTACGCCATCTTAAAGTTGGGGGCGACCGTCGTGGAGCATAACCCGCTCTACACCGCGGCTGAGCTCGAGCCCCTCTTCCAGGATCACGCCGCCCGCGTTGCCGTGGTCTGGGATAAGGCGAGCCCGGTCTTCGAGGAGTTGCGTGATTCCACGCCGCTCGAAACGATCGTCACGGTCAACATGATTGAGGCCATGCCGCGCCCCAAGCAGCTACTGCTTCGCTTGCCGCTTCCCATCATCAAGGACAAGCGGGCCGAGCTTTCAGTTCCCGCCCCCAACACCGTTCCGTGGAACGTGCTCACTGGGCGCGCCATCGGCGGGCAGGGCCAGAAGCTCGAAGATGCCAAGGTCAACCGCGAAGATACCGCGCTAATCCTGTACACCTCCGGAACCACCGGCAGGCCCAAGGGTGCGGAGCTGACCCACTCCAACCTGTATTGCAACATGAAGATGGCGGAAGCGTGGGTGCCCGAATTGGGCAAGAAGCCCGAGCGCATGCTCGCCGCCCTCCCCCTCTTCCACGTCTATGGCCTCACCCTCATCGCCGCCCTCGGCGTACACATTGGCGGCGAGCTGGTCCTCACCCCAGCGCCTAAGGTGCCGCTGCTCCTCGACATCATGAAGAAGCGCCTCCCCACCTGGATGCCGGGCGTGCCCACGATCTATTCCAAGGTTATGGAGGCGGCCAAGGAACAGAACATCGATCTCGACGGCATCGGGAACAGCCTCTCGGGTGCAGCAGCGCTACCGGCAGACATCGTGGAGGAATGGGAGACGCTGACCGGCGGCCTACTCGTGGAGGGCTATGGACTCACGGAAACCTCGCCGATCGTAGCCGCGAACCCGCTCAACAAGAACCGCCGCCCCGGCTATATCGGTATCCCCTTCCCGGATACCGAGGTGCGCATCGGCAACCCAGACAATCTCAGCGAGACCCAGCCGGATGGCACCGCGGGCGAGCTTCTCGTACGCGGCCCGCAGGTGTTCAAGGGTTATTTCAACATGCCGGAGGCCACCGAGCAGTCCTTCCACGAAGGGTGGTACCGCACGGGTGACATGGCGATCATGGAATCCGATGGCTTCATCAAGATCGTCTCCCGTATCAAAGAGATGATCATTACCGGCGGCTTCAATGTGTACCCGGCCGAGGTGGAAGACGTTATCCGCCAGCACCCGGATGTCACCAACGTGGCCATCGTCGGCCGCCCGCGCGCGGATGGCTCCGAGGATGTCGTGGCCTGCATCATCCTGGAGGATGGCGCGGTGCTCGATCCGGAGGGTCTCAAGGACTACTGCCGCGAGCGCCTGACCCGCTACAAGGTGCCGCGCACCTTCTACCACTTCGAGCACCTAGCCTCCGACCAGCTGGGCAAGGTCCGCCGCCGCGAAGTGCAGAAGGACCTGCTGAAACTGCTCGGCGAAGAGGCTCCTGCCTAAGCCGCGCGGTCCATATAGCGCATCACGCGCGTGGGGTTGAAGGTTCGGTAGAACTCTTCACCAGCACCGACAAGCTGGCTCACCAACGTGCTAAGCTGCCAATCCAGCTGCTCATCGGTGTAGCCCCACTTCGTGGGAATGCGGGCCGTGGTCACCAGGACGAGGTCCTGCTCTTCGGCGCCATCGAGGTTCACCGCCTCAATGCGCGCGGAGTAAACATACTGATTGTCATTCATAAACTCGGCCCAGCGCACGAGCGCATCAAGGTCGCACACACAACGGCCGGAGGGCGTGACGAGGCTGAGCTCAATGCCCCCGGAGCCATCACGAGCGGTTTCAATAGTGATCGCGTGTTCATTAATAAGGATGCTCACGGCTCCATTCCGGTGGTCCACCACGTGAACGGGCGTGCCGATCATCGCCAGGCGCGTAGCTCGCTCGTGGACCCGCCACATCCCCACTACTGAAACACCATAAGCTTCACTGAAATAGTGGGGAGAGACCGGCTTGATCCCGGCCCCTTTGCGCGGCTTCGAGGGATGCTCCGGAAACTGCTCATCCAGGCGCGCGAAGACCGCCGACATTTCTGCCGCATAGCCCGCAATAATGCTTTTGAGCTGAGCATTCGTGGCCGTCGACGGCAGATAAGGCGGTGCGAAGATCCGCAGGTGGGTATGCATAGCGGAGCTTCCACAGGACTCGGCCACGAGGCTGCCGGAGATCCCGCCGCCGTTGAGATCGTTGACCTCCATGCGCAAAGGCTGCCGGTCTGGGTCGAAGCACACCGCGCCACCCCAATACCCGAGCACGCAGAGGCCGCCCATCTCCTCGTTGACGTCGACGCTTAAGAATCCGCCGGCGATTTTGATGGTGGGCAAGCCGGTGGAGGAATCTTCCTCCAGCTTTCCGGCCAGCTTGGTCATGGTTTTGATAACTCGGCTTTTGCTAATCCGAGCCGGTGTCTTGGTTGTTTTCTTAGTTGCTGATTGAGACATAGTCCCCCCTTATTTTTCTTTTTCCTGCTGCGCGAGCCGATGCTGAGCCACCCCTGCTCCTCCCCGAGCCGTTGCAGTGAGGCCAAGAATACAAAAGGTTGCGCAATTTCGCGCGGCTGGACCCTAAAGAGTGCACCCGCGCCCAAACGTGAGAAAAACCTCACATTTTCCGCGCGGGAGGCCGCTTTGCGCGAAAGCTTCGACTACGGTGGCACATCATGATTGTTCTGTAGGGCTAACTAATTCTGCCCGCAGCTCTTCATAAAACCGTTCCCCATCAGCTCAAAAGAGGAAAGATGCCTGTTACTATGCTGCATTCCATGCCCCGCCCGGCCGTACTTTTCGCCGGACAAGGCTCCGATTGGCAGGGTTTCATCACCACCGCCGCGCAGTCTGCCGCCACTGCTGACACCCTGCGCGAGACCCTCGCCCAGGCACGCAGCCTCACCGGCCCCGCCGCACGCACCATCGCCTCCGCGTGCCCCGGCGCGCTCGAGCGCCTCGAGCAGCTCATTGCTGGTTCCACCGAGTCCACTTCCCTCGACGCCCTGCCGGCGGTCTCCGTCCCCGGCATCGTCCTGGGCCAGATCGCCGCCATCGAGCAACTGCGTGACATGGGCGTCGACATCGACGAGCGCGCTGGGCATTCGCAGGGAAGTTTGGGCGCGTTGGCCGTCGACAAGCCAGCAGAAGCCCTCGCCCTGGCCATCCTGATGGGGACCGCCGCCAGTGCGGTCAACGGCTCCGATCCGCGCTCGCAGATGCTGTCCGTCCGTGGCCTGGAGCGCGGCTTCGTCACTGAGCACCTGCACGGCACCGCCGCCATCGCTGTGGTCAACGGCCGCCGCCACTTCGTACTGTCCGGCAGCCCGGAGGACCTGGCTGCCACCCGCACCGCCATCGAGGAGGCCGTCAAGAGCTTCAACGCCGAGCTGGAGAAGCGTACCGTCGGCGGCGATGAGCTCAGCCCGCGCTTTGACGAGCTGCCCGTGGCTCTTCCTTTCCACAACCCGGTGCTAGCGCCGGCCGCCGAGCGCACCGTGGCGCTGGCTCAGAAGTGCGAACTCGACGTGGATGAGGCCCGCGCGCAGGCCGAAGCCATCCTGGTCAACGAACATGATTGGCCGGCCACGCTGGCCGCGCTCAACTCGGAGCACCTCATTGTTCTCGACCGTGCGCTGACCAACCTCACCCGCCGCGTGGTGGAAGGCACGGGAGTCACAGTGGTCTCGGCCGCCACCCCGCAGGAGCTCGATGCACTGGCGACGCCGGGCACTGAACTGCCCAAGGCCCTGAACTACGCCGACTTCGCCCCGCGCACCATCGAGCTTCCCAATGGCCGCACCTATACCCAGACCCGCTTCTCCGATCTCACGGGTCTATCCCCCATCATGCTGGGCGGCATGACGCCGACCTCCGCTGATGGTGAGATCGTCGCCGCGGCGGCGAACGCCGGGCACTGGACGGAGATGGCCGGCGGCGGCATGTACTCCGATGAGGTCTTCCGCGCCCACCTGGCCACAATGGAGCAGCACCTGCGCCCCGGCCGCACGGCGCAGTTCAACACCATGTTCTTTGACCGCTTCCTGTGGAACCTGCACTTCGGCCAGGCGCGCATCGTGCCCAAGGCCCGCGCGGCCGGTGCGGCTTTCAACGGCGTGTGCATCTCCGCCGGTATCCCGGAGGTAGAGGAGGCCGGCGAGCTGCTGGACCGCCTCCACGCCGACGGTTTCCCCTTCATCTCCTTCAAGCCCGGCACCGCAAAGCAGATCCGGGATGTCCTGGCCATCGCCACGGCCTACCCGGAGGACCGCATCATCATGCAGGTCGAGGACGGCCACGCCGGCGGCCACCACTCCTGGGTCAACCTGGATGACATGCTGCTGGATACCTACGCCGAAATCCGCCAGCACCCCAACGTCTACCTGGCAGTCGGCGGCGGCATCGCCTCCCCGGATCGCGCCACCTCCTACCTCCCCGGTGAGTGGGCGAAGAAGCACGCTATGCCCGCCATGCCTGTCGACGCCGTCTTCCTCGGCACCGTCGCCATGGCCACCAAGGAAGCCAAGGCCACCGATTCGGTGAAGGACCTGCTGGTCAACACCACCGGTATCAGCCCAGAGCAGAACGACGGCTGGGTAGGTCGCGGCACCGGTGCGAACGGCGTAGCATCCTCGCAGTCCCACCTTTTGGCGGATATCCACGACCTGGATAATTCCTTCGCGGCGGCCTCACGCCTGATTACTTCCCTGAGCATCGAGGAGTACCCGGCACACCGCCAGGAAATCATCGACGCCCTGGCCAAGACCTGCAAGCCCTACTTCGGCGATGTCGAGTCCATGACCTACGCGGAGTGGCTGGAGCGCTTCGTGGAGCTGGCCCACCCGTTCGTGGATCCCAGCTGGGATGATCGCTTCTTCGATCTCCTGCACCGCGTCGAAGCCCGCCTGAACCCGGCGGATCACGGCCAGATTGCAACTCTCTTCACCAGCATTGAGGATGTTCACGATGCGCCGCAGGCAGTGGCCAAGCTGCTGGCTGAGTACCCCGCCGCGCGCAACACCGAGGTCTCCGCGCGCGATGCTGCCTGGTGGATTTCCCTGCACTACAAGCACGTCAAGCCCATGCCGTGGGTGCCCGCCATCGATGGTGATCTCAAGAGCTGGTTTGGCAAGGACACCCTCTGGCAGGCCCAGGATGAGCGCTATACCGCCGACCAGGTGCGCATCATCCCCGGCCCCGTGGCCGTGGCCGGCATTACCAAGAAGAACGAACCGGTGGCAGACCTGCTTGCCCGCTTCGAGCAGGCCACCACGGATGCGCTGCTAGAGCAGGGCTCGACTCCGCAGAAGGCCTTCTCCCGCCTGAATTCCGCCGCCGATGAGGCCGCGTTCCTGCGTACTTCTCCTACTCTGCTGTGGCACGGCCACCTCATGGCCAACCCGGCTTATGAGATGGATGACAACGCCTTCGACCTGCGCCAGGATGCCGAGGGCAACTGGGAGATCGTTATCACGGCCGACTCCTACTGGGATGATCTGCCGGAGGAGCAGCGCCCCTTCTACGTCCGCGAGGTCACCGTCCCGGTGGACCTGCCGGAGGATGTGGCCACGGGTGGCTCCCCGGTGGTCTCCGAGGAGCGCCTGCCGAACTCCGTCTTCACCCTCCTGGAGGGCCTTGCTGGTGTCGGCTCCACGGCGGAGCAGGGCGATGAAATCACGAAGATGCCCACCGTCGAGTCCGGCTACTCCTTCCACTTCCCTGCTTCGCTGCTCTCCGCACACAGCGCGGTGACCTGCGGCGATACTGCAGCCGAGAAAGCCGGCACCCCTGACGTTCTGGTCGGCCCGTGCTGGCCGGCCATCTACGCCGCGCTTGGCTCCGGCCGCCTGGAGGATGGCTACCCCGTCATCGAAGGTCTGCTCAACGCGGTGCACCTGGACCACGTCATCGACGTGCGCGTGCCGCTGGAGCAGCTTGCCGACGGCCGCCAGATCGACGTCACCTCCTCCTGCACCGCCATCGAGGAATCCGTCTCCGGGCGCATCGTCACGGTGGAGCTCGAACTCAAGGATCACGCCTCCGGCGACATTGTGGCCACGCAGATGCACCGCTTTGCCATCCGCGGCCGCGCCACCGGCACCGCCGCGCCGAGCCAGGCACCGGAGTGGGGCGGCGGCAAGTCCGCCACCAAGGTGGTGCCGACCCCGCGCTCCTTCGTCGACCGCGCCACCGTCACCGCCCCGCAGGACATGACTCCCTTCGCGCTGGTCTCCGGCGACTATAACCCGATTCACACCTCCTATAACGCGGCCCAGCTGGTCAACCTGCAGGCACCGCTGGTGCACGGCATGTGGCTCTCGGCCGCTGCACAGCAGGTGGCCGGACGCCACGGCCGCGTGGTGGGCTGGACCTACTCCATGTACGGCATGGTGCAGCTGGGCGATGACATCGAGGTCACCGTCGAGCGCGTCGGCCGCAAGGGCATCCACCAGGCCCTCGAGGTCACCTGCCGCATCGACGGCGAGGTGGTCTCCCGCGGCCAGGCCCTGCTTGCCGCGCCGACCACGGCTTATGTCTACCCCGGCCAGGGCATCCAGGCCGAAGGTATGGGCAAGGGCGACCGCCAGGCCTCCCCGGCAGCGCGCGAGGCGTGGCGCCGTGCCGATGCGCATACCCGCGAGAACCTGGGCTTTAGTATCCAGAAGATCATCGATGAGAACCCGACGGAACTCACCGTTCGCGGCACCACCTTCCGCCACCCGCAGGGCGTGCTGCACCTGACCCAGTTCACGCAGGTGGCCCTGGCCGTGGTGGCCTATGCTCAGACCGAGCGCCTGCGCGCTGAGGACGCCTTGGCCCCGACCTCCTACTTCGCCGGCCACTCCCTGGGCGAGTACACGGCACTGGCCTCGTTGGCGAATATCTTTGACCTCGAGGGTGTCATCGACATCGTCTACTCCCGCGGCTCCGCCATGGGCAGCCTGGTTCCGCGCGATGCGGAGGGCAACTCCGAATACGCCATGGCGGCGCTGCGCCCGAACATGGCCGGCATCGACGGCGACAACGTCGACGCCTGGGTGGCTGAGGTCTCAGAAAGCACCGGCGAGTTCCTGGAGATTGTTAACTACAACATCCGCGGCCAGCAGTACTCCGTCGCGGGCACCAAGAAGGGGCTCAAGGCCCTGGTGGACAAGGCCAATGCCATCGCCCCGCGCGCGGCCGTCATGGTCCCGGGCATCGATGTTCCTTTCCACTCCCGCGTGCTGCGCGAGGGCGTTCCGGCCTTCGCTGAGAAGCTCGATGAGCTGCTGCCTCAGGAGCTGGACCTGGATGCCCTGGTAGGCCGCTATATCCCGAACCTGGTAGCCCGCCCCTTCGAGCTCACCCAAGACTTCGTCGATGCCGTGGCCCCGCTGGCGCCCTCCGGCAAGCTGGACGGGCTGAAGGTGGAGGATCTCTCCGAGCACGAGCTCGCCCGCCTGCTGCTCATCGAGCTGCTGTCCTGGCAGTTCGCTTCGCCGGTGCGCTGGATTGAGACCCAGGAGCTCCTCTTCGGAAAGGTCGAGCAGATCATCGAGGTCGGCTTGGCTTCTTCCCCGACGCTGACCAACCTGGCTTCCCGCTCGCTGGCCGTCGCCGGCATCCCGGAAGGCACCATCCGCGTGCTCAACGTGGAGCGCGACCAGGAGCAGGTCATGCTTGCCGACGTCTCCGAAGCCCCCGCCGCCGAACCCGCTGCGGAATCCGAGGCCGAAGAGGCACCGCAGGCCAATGACGCACCAACCGAGGCTACCGAGGCTCCGGCTGCCGCCGCGCCGGCTGCCGCACCTACCGCCGCAGCTGCCTCCAGCGACGCCCCCGAGCTGCGCTTCGACGCAGCAGAGGCCATCATGGTGCTCTTCGCCTTCCAGAACAAGATCCGCGTGGACCAGATCACGGACTCCGACACCGTGGAGGAGCTGACCAACGGCGTATCCTCGCGCCGCAACCAGCTGCTCATGGACATGTCCGCGGAAATCGGCGTGCCCGCCATCGATGGCGCCGCCGATGCCGACGTGGCCACGCTGCGCGAGAAGGTCGCCACCGCCGCCCCGGGCTACTCCGCTTTCGGCCCGGTACTGGGTGAGGCCGTCGGCGCGCGCCTGCGCCAGCTCTTCGGCGCTGCGGGCCTCAAGCCCACCGCCGTGGCGGACTATGTCACCGGTACCTGGGGACTGCCCGAGTCCTGGGTTGCCCACGTCGAGGCGGAGATCCTGCTCGGCTCCCGCGAGGAGGACTCGGTGCGCGGCGGCTCGCTGAGCACCGTACCGGCGAGTGCAACCTCCAAGTCCGCGGCGCACGAGCTGATCGACGCCGCCGTCCAGGCCGTCGCCGCTACCCACGGTGCGTCCGTATCCAAGGGCGCGGCCGCCGGTGGTGCAGGTGGCGGTGCCATGGTGGACTCCGCTGCGCTCAATGCCTTCGCCGAGACCGTCACCGGTGAGAACGGCGTGCTGGCTACGGCCGCCCGCCAGGTTCTCTCCCAGCTCGGCCTGGACTCCGAGCCGGAGCTCATCGAAGCCCCTGATACCACCGTCATCGATGCCGTCGAGGCAGAGCTCGGCTCCGGCTGGCTCAAGTCCGTCACGCCTTCCTTCGATGCCAACAAGGCCGTGCTTTTCGACGACTCCTGGGCCATCGCCCGCGAGCGCCTCGCCCGCCTGGCACTGGGCCAGGCCGAGTACACGGTGGACAGCTTCCGCGGTGCCGGCGAGGACCTGGCGCGTCAGGCCCGCTGGTGGAAGCGCGAGGACATCGCCAAGGCCGCCGTGGACACCACGCCCGGCGCGTTCGCCGATGAGGTCGCCCTGGTCACGGGCGCTGCCCCCGGTTCCATCGCCACCGCGCTGGTGGAGCGCCTGCTGGAGGGTGGCGCGACCGTCATCATGACCGCCTCCCGCGTCAGCCAGGCCCGCAAGGAATTCGCGCGCACGCTCTACGCCGAGCACGGCGCTGCCGGTTCCGCCCTGTGGCTGGTCCCGGCGAACCTGTCGAGCTTCCGCGATATTGACGCGCTCATCGACTGGATCGGCTCCGAGCAGCGCGAGTCGGTGGGCAACGAGGTCAAGATCCTCAAGCCAGCGCTGACCCCGACGCTGGCCTTCCCCTTCGCCGCGCCGAGCGTGTCCGGCTCGCTGGCGGATGCCTCCGGCACCACCGAGACGCAGGCCCGCCTGCTGCTGTGGTCCGTCGAGCGCACCATCGCGGGGCTGGCAAGGCTGAGCCAGGAGGACGTGGACAAGCGCTGCCACGTTGTCCTTCCGGGCTCGCCCAACCGCGGCACCTTCGGCGGCGACGGCGCCTACGGCGAGGTCAAGGCGGCACTCGATGCCATCCTCAATAAGTGGAAGGTCGAGGCCGGCTGGCCGCAGGGTGTCACCCTGGCACAGGCCAAGATCGGCTGGGTTGCCGGCACGCACCTCATGGGCGGCAACGATGGGCTGGTGCCCGCCGCTGAGAAGGCCGGCATCAAGGTGTGGAGCCCGGAGGAGATTTCCGCCGAGCTCATGGACCTGGCCAGCGCCGACTCGCGCGAGCAGGCAGCTCACGCGCCGGTGGAGAAGGACCTCACCGGCGGCCTGGAGGGCTTCTCCCTCAAGGAGCTTGCTGCCGGTGCGGAGCCGACTGACGTCGTTCCGCACGAAGATATAGAAGCCCCCGCGACCATCACCGCGCTGCCCAACCAGGTGCAGGCAGTACAACCTGGGCTGGAGGAAGAAGTCGGCCAGGTCACCACGGACCTGAAGGACATGGTGGTCATCGCCGGCATCGGCGAGGTCTCCTCGTGGGGCTCCGGCCGCACGCGCTTCGAGGCCGAGTATGGCCTGCAGCGTGATGGTTCCGCGGAGCTGACCGCCGCCGGTGTGCTGGAGCTGGCCTGGATGACCGGGCTGGTGGAATGGCGCGAGGACCCGCACCCGGGCTGGTTCGTCGTGGAAAACGACGAAGAGATCGCCGAAGAGGACATCTTCGACCGCTTCCGCGATGAGGTCGTCGCGCGCTGTGGCATCCGCACGCTGACGGATAAGTATCACCTCACCGACCGCGGCTCCATCGATCTGACCACCGTCTTCCTGGATCGCGACGTCACCTTCACCGTGGATTCGGAGGCCACCGCCCGCGATATTCAGGACGCGGACCCGGAGTTCGTCAGCATCGTCGAGGAGGATGGCGAATGGCAGGTCACCCGCCGCAAGGGTGCCACCGTCAAGGTGCCGCGCAAGGCCACGCTCACCCGCACCGTCGCCGCCCAGATGCCGGATGACTTCGACGCCGCCAAGTGGGGAATCCCGGAGCACATGCTCGATTCCTTGGACCGCATGGCGGTGTGGAACCTGGTCAGCGCGGTGGATGCCTTCACCCAGGCCGGCTTCTCCCCGGCGGAGCTGCTGCGCTCCATCCATCCGGGTCAGGTGGCCACCACGCAGGGCACCGGTATCGGTGGCATGGAGTCCCTGCACAAGGTCTTCGTCACCCGCTTCCTCGGTGAGGAGCGCCCGTCCGACATCCTGCAGGAGGCCCTGCCCAACGTCATCGCGGCGCACACCATGCAGTCCCTCGTGGGCGGCTATGGTTCCATGATTCACCCCATCGGCGCCTGCGCTACTGCGGCGGTCTCGATTGAGGAGGCCGTGGACAAGATTGCCCTGGGCAAGGCCGATGTGGTCGTGGCCGGCGGCATCGACGATGTCCAGGTGGAATCCCTCCAGGGCTTCGGCGACATGAACGCCACCGCGGAGACCGCGAAGATGACCGCCAAGGGGATTGATGATCGCTTCATCTCCCGCGCCAACGACCGCCGCCGCGGCGGCTTCCTCGAAGGCGAGGGCGGCGGCACGGTCCTGCTAGTTCGCGCCTCACTAGCAGCCGATTTAGGGCTGCCGGTGCTCGCGGTGGTCGCGCACGCTGCCTCTTATGGCGACGGCGCCCACACCTCCATCCCGGCCCCTGGCCTGGGTGCGCTGGGTGCTGGCCGCGGCCGGGAGAACTCCCGCCTGGCGCGCTCGCTGCGCGGTCTGGGCCTCACACCCAACGACGTCAGTGTCCTGTCCAAGCACGACACCTCCACCAACGCCAACGACCCCAACGAGTCGGAGCTGCACTCCCTGCTGTGGCCGGCGATTGGCCGCGATGAGGATCAGCCGATGTTCGTCATCTCCCAGAAGACGCTCACCGGGCACTCCAAGGCGGGTGCCGCGCTCTTCCAAACCGGCGGCATCATCGACGTCTTCCGCACGCACCGCATCCCGGCGAACGTGTCCCTGGACTGCGTCGACCCGCTCATCGCACCGAAGGCGCCGAACCTGGTGTGGCTGCGCTCCCCGCTGGACCTCGCTGCGGCGGGCCACAGCGTGAAGGCCGCCGCACTGACCTCGCTCGGCTTCGGCCACGTCAGCGCGCTCATCGTCTACGCCCACCCCGGTGTGTTCGAACAGGCAGTGTCCCAGCAGCGCGGGGCGGACGCCGCCACGCAATGGCGTGAGCGCGCCGAGCAACGCCTGCGCGCTGGCCGCGCCCACTTCGAGGCCGGCATGCTGGGCCGCGCCCCGCTCTTCGAGGTCATCGAGGGCCGCCGCCTCCCGGCACGCGACGCCAAGGCCGCCGAGATTGCCATGCTTCTCGACGACTCCGCGCGCCTCACCGAGGACGGCACCTACCCCTCCGCCTAAGGCGCAGATCCCCTAACAACAAGCCCTAAGAACAAGCCGAGGACGTCCGCTCAGAAGCGGGCCTCCTCGGCTTCTTTTCTGCCTGCACCCTTCGCCTCGTGATAGTTTTTTCGCATAAGGCACCGTTTACTTAATTGCGAGACTTCCACGAACCAGAGGACGAAGCATGGATATTGAAAAATTCCTCATGACAGCGGTCGGCGTGCTCAGCGTGATTTCCCTTGCCGGTTGGCTCTTCGCTGATTACGAGTGGTCAACCAGGGCCACAACGGTGATGGGGTTTGGGTTCCTAGTCTCAGCACTCCTCAATAAAAGCAGGCAAGACAAAGCTTCTAGCCACCGCCGGGTAGCTGAAGAATCTGCGCAGTAACCGCCCAGCTTCACAACTGCCCTATCTGCCAAACTTAGCGCCGATCCATGCAACGCGAGGGCAAGGTTTTGTCAACTAGGCGCGTTCTTCCATTGCTTCCTCTGGAAGCTCATCCTGCGCCTGCCGCGCGTTATCTGAAATCTCACGCGCCCTCTGCTCCAAGCTCTCCTGGGCGCGGGCCTGGGCTTGAGAGGAGCTATCGGAACGCGGCGGAGCTTGGATGAAACGCTCGGAGTGCAATCCCAGCTGCAGCTCCTTAGCGCGCAGCACCTCGGCATCAATCTTGATGCCGACGATGAGCACCGTGTTCATCAACCACGTGGCCACGAAGACCGCCATGACGGTACTCAATGCACCATAGGCAGTGGCCGCAGCGAGGTACTTCAGGTAGAGGCCTACCAAGCCCCACGACGCGACCGTGCCTACGAGCGCCACCACGGAGCCATAGGTAATCCATCTAAAGCGCCCGGGCCGCACGTTGGGGCTGAAGTGATAAAGCACCGCGATGAGCGTGAGCACCACAACCACAGTGACTGGGAAGCGCAGCCAGTTCCACACCGGGAGGAAGATTCGCACCAAGTACGTGGCAGCATCCTCCAGTCCTACAGTGCGTGCAAGCGGAATCAGCCCCTCATTAAGAACTGCATCACGCAGCAAGTTGGCAAAGAGCACGATCACCGCGCCGACCACAATGACTGCTGTCAGCCCCCACATCAGCGCCCACGTGCGGATGATGCCACGACCCTCCACCCGGCCGTACACGGTATTGGCTGTCCGCGAGAAGGCCCGCACATATGCCGACGCTGAAAACAGCGAAATAGCCAGCGAGATGATCAGTGCCAACGTGCCCTGCGCGCTGGAGCCGATAATCGTGCCGACGACCGTATGGGCTTGCTCAGAAAGCGAACCGGGGACGTACTGCTCAATGAACTCAGAAGTCAGCTGCTCCACTTCCGCTTGGCGGGAGGAGAAGATAAGCGTGGCGATGGAATAGGCAGCCAGCACCGTGGGCGCAAAAGCCATGAGCGTGAAGTAGGTCATCCCGGCGGCACGGTCCATGAAGGCATCGTGGAAGAAGTCATTCCACGTGCGGCGGATGACCAGCCCCCAGCTCTCCTTGCGCAGGCGATTACCTTTGGCGAGGGGGTTGCGCTCATCATCGTGTCCCTGGACCTCCAGGACGGTCGGGCCCTTAAACGGCACGATGGTCTCCGGCTCCTCGGCCGGCATAGCGTTGCCTCGGGTCTCCTCTTCGCTCATATCTGACCAGCGTATGCGGCACAGCCCGCATTCAGGGGAAGGACACTCAGGCCACAGGCCAAGCCGTGGTTACACTGGGGAGGCATGACTGAGAAGAACACCGAGAACAAAATCAACGTAAAGTCCTTCGAGCTCGATCACCGGCTTGTCGACGCCCCCTATATCCGAGTCGCCGACCGCACCGACCTGGGCGGCGGGGTCGAGATTATCAAGTATGACCTGCGCTTCTGCCAGCCCAACAAAGAGCACCTCGGTACCGAAGCCCTGCACTCGGTCGAGCACATGATGGCCAACTTCATGCGTAACTACACCGACAAGCTCATTGGTTTTGCCCCGATGGGCTGCCGTACCGGCTTCTACGCCATCACCAACGGCATGGAGCAGGATGAGCTGCTCAGTGCCGTCGAGGGCGCGCTCAATGACATCCTCAACGCCACCGAGGTTCCCGCCGCCAACGAGGTGCAGTGCGGCTGGGGCGCCCACCACTCACTCGAGGGCGCACAGGAGGCCGCACGCGATTTCCTCGCGGCCAAGGATGAGTGGCTTAACGTCATGGCCTAGCCGCTCAGCCACTCCACTTCTTCTTAAATGCTCACGCCCAGCCAGATGGGCTCCGGCTCCAGAGTCACGCCGAAGGCCTTCTGAACCCCGGCGCGGATGTCGCGGGCCAGCGCAACGATATCGTCCGCAGTGGCCTCACCGCGGTTGGTCAGCGCCAGAGTGTGCTTGGTGGACAGCGTTGCCTTCGCACCCGATTCTTCACCCGGGTAGCCCTTGGCAAAGCCGGCTCGCTCGATGAGCCACGCGGCGGAGAGCTTTTCCTTTTCTTCTCCAGATGCGGTGGATGGCACCGCATGTCGGGGCATGCGGTCCGCATCCTCGTCGCCGCGGGCGGCGCGGACTGCTTCCTGGATGGAATCTGCAAGCGCGGGCTCCACGATGGGGTTGGTGAAGAAGGAGCCGGCAGACCAGGTGTCGTGGTCTTCTGGGTCAAGCACCATGCCCTTGCCGCGGCGCAGCTTCAGTACTTCCTCGCGGACGTCGGCCACGGGGCGGCGCTCACCGGGGTTCTGAGTGAGCTGGCCAAAGCGCAAGGGCTTGGACAGGCCGTCGGTGGTCAGCTGGAGCTCAATAGCCAGCACCACGCCGCGCCCGGTGAACTTCAGGTTGGAATAACGGTAGGCCAGCTCCAATTCTTCCGCCGGTACCCACTGTGCGGTCCGGGTGGCGCGCTCGTAGAGATATACCTGCGTGAGGACATCGGAGGTCTCCGCGCCATAAGCGCCGACGTTCTGTACCGGCACGGCACCCGCATTGCCCGGGATCCCGGAAAGGCACTCGATGCCGCCCAGGCCGCAGTCCACGGTCAGGGCCACCACGTCATCCCACACCGCGCCCGCATCAGCGCGCACGAGTCCGTTGGCCACGGTGACGTCAATATCCTCAAAATCGAGGATGACCACCACGACATCCAGCTGGCCTTCCGCCACCACAAGGTTGGAGCCGCCGCCGACGACGAGGTAGTCCTGCGAGGACTCGTCAAGCGCTGCCAACGCAGCAATGGCGGCCTCAGCGCTGGCGCAGCGCACCGTCACCAGCGGGGCGCCACCGATGCGCAGCGTCGTGAGATCAGCGAAGGTGGTCTCGGAATCCAGAGTGACTCCGTCAATGTCAGCGAGGGTCAGGAATTTATCTAGCACGTCTACCAAGGTAGTCTGTAACTCATGTCAACCCGTAGCGAAAACACCGTTATCATCAACCAGCCCATCGATAAGGTGCACAAGGCACTGACCACTCAGGAGTACTGGGACTTCATCGTGGCCAAGCTGTCCCCGGAACCGGGTACCGTGCACGAGTTCACCGGCAACACCGCTGTGCTCTACGAAATTCTTCCGACCTCCCTCCTTCCGGAGGCCGTTCGCGCCATGGTCTCCCAGGACCTGAAGGAAAAGCGCACCGTGACCATCGGCGAGTTGGTCGACGATCAGATTTCCGTCTCCTTCACCGCTGACGTCAAGGGCACCCCGGTCGACTTCAAGGGTGACATCACCTACAAGGCCCAGGATGAGACCACCGTTCTGGATTACGTCACCGAGGTTTCCGTCAACATCCCGATGATGGGCGCTGCCATCGAGCCGAAGGTCGCTGAGGCCCTGCAGGAGCTCTACACCAACGAGGGCAAGCTCACCGAAGAGTGGATCTCCAACAACCTCTAAACAACTCCCTACACCACAGTTGTTGCCATGGCCGATCACGCGCATAACCTGAAAGCTCAGGAAAGCGCTGGTCGGCCTTTTGGCGTTATTACCCGCGGCACCACCAATCCCAACCGCCTGCGCCGCTGCGATCGCTGGATGGTGGCGCACCCGGAGATCTCTTCGCTGCTGCGCTCCACGGATGATCCGCTGGCTCTCGACGTCGGCTACGGCGCTTCCCACACCACCACGGTGGAGTGGGCCGGCTGGCTGCGCAGCGTTAACCCGAACACTCGGGTGACGGGTCTGGAGATTTCCCCCGAGCGCGTGCTGCCGCCGCGCGATGGCGTCACCTTTGAGCTCGGCGGCTTTGAGCTCGCTGGCTACCGCCCGCAGCTGGTGCGGGCCTTCAACGTGCTGCGCCAGTACGACGTCGACCAGGTGGAGAAGGCCTGGGAGACGGTGACCTCGCGCCTGGCACCCGGCGGCTTCTTCGTGGAGGGAACCTGCGACGAGCTGGGGCGCAGGGCGGCCTGGGTGCTTCTCAGCGCCGCCGGTCCGCGCACGCTGACCCTCGCCTGGGATCCCTTCGACGTTGCGCGCCCCAGCGATATCGCGGAGCGCCTGCCCAAGATCCTCATCCACCGCAACGTGCCGGGCGAGCCGATCCACGAGCTCTTGCAGGCAGCGGACGCTGCCTGGGACCGTGCCGCCGGCTGGTCTCCTTATGGCCCGCGAGTGCGCTGGCGCATGGCGCGCGAAGAACTCCGGCAATCAGTGCCCATCCATCCGGTGAACCGCCGCCTGCGGGATAACGTGCTCACAGTGGATTGGGACCTCGTAGTTGGCCAACTTTAAACCCGTGCGCCACACTAGTAGTCATGGCTTCTTCTAAATCTCCCGCCTCAACGGCCTGGAAAATTTTCATCGGCGTACTGGTGACGCTCCTGCTCATCATCTTGGTAGCTGAGCTCGGCATACGCTGGTTCTTGGGCTCGCAAATGAAGAGCGAATTCACCCAGTCCGCCAAGGAACAAGGCGTGGAGACCTCCGAGGAACCGGAGGTGAGCTTTGGTGCCAGCCCCATGGTCTTTGGCTTGCTCAACGGCAAGATTCCGCAGATGGATATGAAGACCCCGTCCACGCTGAAGATTGAGGGCACCACTATCACCGGCCAGCCGGCCGCTGATATCCATGTCGAAGACATGACGCTGTCCCAGGAACCAGTCGCGGGCACTCTGCGGGCCTCGACGACGGTGCCGGATCAATTCCTGCTCGCCAGCTTCCAAAAGGCCATTGCTGAGCAGTCTGGCTATGACGCTTTGGGCAACCTCGTGGTCACCGCGATTACCGCCAACGATGCCGAGGATGACCTCGACGTTGAGTTTGCCGGCGGCCTGGCCACGCTTTCGCTCAAGCCGGAGGCTCGCGATGGCAAGCTCGCCATCGATGCGAAGGAAGCATCGCTCTTCGGCTTCGACCTGCCGGAGCAAGCTACCTCCGCGATTTCGAATGCCTTGGCCGAAGGCATGGAGGAACAGCTCGCAGGCCAGCAGCTGACCTTTGAGTCCGTGGACGTCGGCGCTGGCGAGCTCACCTTGACCCTCATTGGCCACGACGTTCCAATGAGCGAGCTCGATTCCGCCACCGCACCAGCACAGGCACCGGCCAACTAAGAACCGAAAAACTAAAACAGAGAGTTAGAGGCTCTCTATGGCAAGTTGCGTATCCAAGGGTTCGTCGTCTGAAACGACGGACCCCGGATCCACCAGGCACTGATAGCCCGCCTGCTCGGCAGCACGCACATACTCCGGCAACGGCAGAGCCGAATGCTCAGGAAGAATGAGCCCCAAGCGCACGGGCAGCGGGCAGGCCTCGCGGAGGGTGACGAGCTCTGAGAGGAGCGAGGTGGCATCCCCTAGCAGTGCATCCACCGCGACCCACACCTCCGCGGCACCAGACTGAACTGCCAGCCGCGCCTCCGCCGCCTTCACCAACGAGTGGTGGCGCCCGGTGGGATAACCGGCAACGGCAATGACGTGCTCGGCGCCCTCAGCGGCAAGCACATGATGCGGGGAGACCAACACTCGCTGTTGCCCCGCCGACTGGGTTCGCACCTCTTCCACGGAGGCCTCAAGCAGATTCAGCATTAGTAGGAATAATCGCCGTTGATGATGGCCTTGAGCTGCGGGCGCACATCGAACCAGTACACGCCGGTGATGATGGCACCAATCCAGCTAACAAATGGCAGCGGCAGGTTCATCACCAGGGCGGAACCAAAGAGCAGCCCCACCCATACCCACTTGTTCTGGCGGTCACCGGCGCGGAAAGCATCCTCCCGCGTCATCGCCGCTAGGACAGCACCGATGAGGGCAAAGAGGGATACCGCCATAAAGATGTAGTGCGGTATCGACGCAATAATGTTTAAAAAAGTGTGCATCAAGAAAGACTAACTAGTTCTCGTCAACTACTTCGCCGTCAATGACATCATCATTCGGCTTCGGGGCATAAGGGTTGCGTGGGCTCTGCGGCTGCTGGGCATGCTTGCCCTCCGCGCGCTGCTCCTTGGCGTTGTTGATAGCGCCCTGCACACCCTCACGGGTCTCGGTGAAGGCGGTGTTGAAATCCTCACGGGCCTTCTCAAAAGACTCCGAGTTGCGGGTCTCACGCGCTGCGGAGGACACGGACTCCCCCAGGTTCTTCGCCGTGGAGGTCACGCGGTCGAAGAAGGACTCTTCCTTCGCGGTGCCATCACCCATGCCCGCCGCATCGGCGGCGCGGGCAATGCGATCCGCCTGCGCACTCTGGGCCTGGTTCTGGCGCTCTTCCTTGAAACGGCCACCAAAATCCTTGGCCACATCAAAAGCAGAGGAACCGGCATTCTTGATTGAGTCAAATACGGACATGGTCGTCACTCCTTGTTAGACGCCAAAAAGCAGATGATTAACAGTGTAGATAACCAACCCAGCCAGTGCACCCACGACCGTGCCGTTCAGGCGAATGAACTGCAGGTCCTTGCCCACCATGAGCTCGATGTTCTCGGAAGCCTCCTGGGCATCCCAGCGCTTAATGGTCTCTGGAATAATCGCGATGATCTCCGGTGCAAACTTCTCCACCGCGTAGCGCGCGGCCTTATCCACCAGCTCGTTGGCCTGGGTCAGGAACTCCGAATCCTCTAGCAGACGGTGCGCCAATTCCTTCACCTTGGCGGTGATCTTCTGGCGCAAGAAGGACTCCGGGTCGGTGAGCTGTTCAATGAGCGTGGAGGAGACCGTCGCCCACATTGCCGCCGGGGCCTTCTGCGCCTGATCGGAGGCCAGCATCTCCTGCTTGATTCCCTCGATTCGCCCGCGCATGTCCTCATCCCACTGCAGGTCCGAAGCCAGCTTCGACAGGTTGCGGCGAATGGCCAGGCGGGCTTCGTGGTTGCCGTTGCGGCGGACCTCATCGGCGAATTCCACGAGCTCGGCGTAGACCTTCTCCCCCACCATCTCGCGGGCAAAGCGCGGCGCCCAGCCGGGCATGCGCTCATCGATGGCGGTGACCACGGTGGATTCCATTCCGAGGATCTTGCCGTGTGCCCAGTCAATCAGGTCATCCTCCAGCGGCCGCGCCTTGCCTTCGGCGATATAGCCCTCCAGCAGACGGCCCAGCGGCGGACCCCACTCCGGCTCTGCCAGACGGTCCATGACCTGGGTGCGGATGAACTGCTCCGCCTCCGCCGGGTCTAGGTCCGCGACCACGCTGGCTGCGCGCTCACCAATCCACGCGGAGACCTCCTCCGCCCGACCAGGCTCCACGCCCTGGCGCGCCAGCCACAGCGGTATCTCTGCCTCCCGCACCTTGGCGCTGAGTGCATCCGCGGTGAGGAAGTTCTCCTCAACGAAGTCCTTGAGCGCATCACCCACGCGGTCCTTGTTGTTGGGGATGAGCGCGGTGTGCGGGATGGGCAGCCCCATGGGCCGGCGGAACAGCGCGGTCACTGCGAACCAGTCCGCCAGTCCACCGACCATTCCTGCCTCCGCTGCCGCGCGCACGTAGCCCACCCAGACGGGAGCCCCGCTTGCCGACGCCTGCCACCACGAGCACCCCAGAAAGATCACCGCCGCAGCAATCAGGAAGGACAGCGCAATCGCCTTCCAGCGGCGCAGGTCCGCCCGGCGCGCCTCCTGGTTTCCTGGCTGCGGCACAAACGACGTCTGCGACGCCGACGTTTCCCGAGCCGGCTCAAGCCCTGCGTCTGCGCGGTGCGTCATGGGTGGTTCTCCTTGGGGTGTCAAAGACGAAGTGAAGCTTCGTTCTCTAACACTAGTGCGCATAGGAGACACACTCGGCCGCCGCATCAGTACTCGCAACGAATTCGCCCTGAAGCCCTAACCCGCATGCTGGAAACACCAGGTATGGCGTTCTGAGGACAACGAACTGTGAAACAATCAAAGAATTAGTAGATAGAACAATTCACACGAATTGGTAATGCTTTATGTCTAGTACTTCAGAAATTCTCAATTCTATTACGCCGAAACAAAACTCCAAGGTCAACAGCCTTAATGCTGCAATCTGGCAGACTGCCGATGACTACCTACGCCTTATCGTCCCCGCGGAAAATTACGGTGATTACATCATCCCGTTCACAGTGCTCCGCCGACTCGAAGGACGCTTGGAATCCACCAAACAGGGCGTACTTGACCTCGTTCACCGTGAGAACGCGAAGGGGACAGACCCCGCAATCGTCGCCCTCAAGATCGAGAACCTGTTCAAACTCCGCTTCTGGAACACATCTGAACTGTCACTAGAGCGCTTGGCAACGTCAGATGACGCTCTCAAGCCAGGATTGAAGCAATATCTCAACACCTTCTCCCCGAACATTCTTGAGGTTTGGGATGCGTTCGAGTTTGACAAACTCATCGATTTCCTCGACCGCAATAATCAACTGTGGAATGTGGTTAACCATTTCGCATCCATCGACATGTCTGATGAAGCGCTCCAGGACCAGACGATGGGTGACATCTTTGAGAACCTGATGTACCGCTCCTTCGCCCGCAAAGCGAAAGATGCCGGTGAGTTCTACACCCCACGCGATGCGATCCGTCTGATGACTTCCATCTTGTTTACCTCAGATGACACCGAGTTAGAGGAAGACGGCATTATCCGTTCCGTCTATGACCCAACTGCCGGTACATGCGGCATGTTGATCGCTGCTCGTGACGCGCTTCGTGCAATCAACCCAGGCATTGAGGTTGTTATTGCCGGACAGGAGTTGAAGGAAGCTTCCTTCGCAATGGGCAAGTCCGACCTGCTCATGCAGGGTTTTAAAGACCCAGAGGTGCTCAAGTTCGGTAACTCACTGACTAACGATCAATACGCCGGTGACACGTTCGACTACATCATGGCGAACCCTCCCTACGGCACATCCTGGAAGGCGTTCCAAAAGGACGTTAAGAAACTGCAAGACCAGGGCGATCCCCGTTTTGCTGAAGGTCTACCCGCTGTCAGTGACGGACAGATGCTGTTTTTGATGCACATCGCGCACAAACTTGCGCCGGCTGATGGAGCCACGAAGGGCGGGCGGGCTGCTGTTGTTACAAACGGCTCCCCACTTTTTACGGGTGATGCCGAATCCGGCCCGGACAGCATCCGCAAATACCTCATCGGTGCACAAGGCGGGACTGAAGTTCTTGACGCGATTATTGCGCTACCAAATGACATGTTCTACAACACCGGCATTGCCACCTACGTCTGGATTTTGGACCAGAACAAGGAACCGCGTCGCCGTGGCAAGATCCAGTTCATCGACGCGACCGATATTTGTGCTCCGATGCGTAAGAACATGGGACAAAAGCGGGTCGAATTTTCAGAAGACAATATCCGCGAGATTACGAAGATTTACAAGGATTTCGCGGAATCCGAGCACTCCCTCATCGTCACCGCTGATGAGCTCACGTACCGGGACGTACCGATGTTTAAGGTGGCGCACTACGCCGTAAACGTGACTGACGAGACCGTTTCAGAAGCCATGAAGCACAAGTCCGCTTTTCCAGAACACGAAAACGTCATCCGCGAGATGCAGGGACGCGATTACAACGATCTGCCAAAAGCGCTGAAGGCTTCCGCCAAGTCGCACGGGGTGAAAATGGGCGCGCCACTGCTTCGCCACATCATGAAATCATTGGCTGCGGAAGATGAGAACGCGCCCGCATCCCTGGACGAGAAGGGGAATCCGGTTGTAGATACATCTTCGAAGGTGATTGAGCGCGTGCCGTACCTAGAAGACGTATCCGAGCACATGGAGCGTGAAGTGTTGCCGTTCGTACCAGATATGCAGTGGGATGAGTCCTTAGCGAAGGTGGGAACGGAACTGCCACTGACCCGTTTGTTCTACAAACCGGAAGAGTCGCGCTCCTTGGAAGAGTTGGACGCAGATATTGCTGCCTCCCTGGAACGTATTTACGCAATGTTTGGGGAGGTACGTTCAGATGACTGAGTTCCAGCCAAGCAAGTTGGGGTTAATCTCCGCAATCTTGCAATCGAATGTCGATAAGAAATCAAAGCCGGATGAACCCGCTGTCGAACTGTGCAATTACACGGACGTTTACTACAACGACACAATCACAGCGGATTTAGCTTTCATGAAAGCAACCGCTTCCCCGGATCAGATTGAGAGGCTCCGGTTGTCCGAGGGTGATGTCATTATCACAAAGGACTCCGAAACAGCGGATGATATCGGCATCCCTGCATACGTAGATTCAACTCATGATTCGCTCGTCTGTGGTTATCACTTGACAATTCTTCGTGCTCATCCCCAAAAAGCTTTCCCAAAGTTTCTCTACTATTCGATGCTCACTAGGGAGACCGGCGAATACTGGGAAAAGCGAGCAAACGGAGTTACTCGTGTCTCGATTCCCCAGCAAGTAGTTTCGTCATTGACAATTCCACTTCCCAATCTCGAGACCCAGCACCGTATCGCGGATTACCTCGATAAGGAAATCAGCGAGATGGACGCGATGATCGAAGAGTTCAAGGAGCTGGTCCGGAATCTCCGTGCTAGAAAGCCAATGCTAATCGACAACCTCCTTGCGGGTTTCCCGGTCGCACCATTAGCACTTTCCTGGAAGGTAGTCGATTGCCTTCACATTACAGCTCCTTTTATTGACAGTGGTAAAAACTATTTGGTGAGTATTGAGCAACTCGGTTCCGAGGATCTCATCTTGGATGGTGCAAATCGAACAGATAGCGGTACCTTCTCGAACTTGCGGGAGGGCGAACGAAAGCCCTCCCCAGGTGACGTGATCATGAGTCGAAATGCAAGTGTTGGAAAATCATCAATTGTAAAGGAGTCTGACCCACCAATTGCGTTAGGGCAGGATGTGGTGATTTTCAAAAACAACGAAAAGAACGACTCTCGTCTACTGTTTTACTTTCTGCAATCCAATGCACTTAAGCAAACAGTCGATATGAATACAGTAGGTTCCACTCTGAAGCGGATAAATGTGAGTTCCATCAAATCTCTTCCTTATCCGGTTCTGGCTTTAGAAGTGCAGCAGTCGATCGCTGATCGATTGCGACGAGAAACCTCCAAAATGGACTCCCTCATCGAGGAATCCACTCGACTCATCGAGAACCTGAAAGCACGTAAGACAGCTCTGATCACTGAAGTCGTTACCGGGCGAAAAGAGGTCTAATCATGGTGAACCCAGTCCACGAAGAAGCAATGGAAGAGACTATCTGTCGAGCCCTCAATAACCAAGGCTGGATTTGGAATAAGGGAGACAACGACAAGGGTTTCTCCCCCGAACTGGGATTGTTTCCTGAAGACGTGCTCCACTGGCTGAAAGCCCAGTACCCCGAGAAATATGAGCGGGCTATCCCGCCGACTGCGAACGACGCGGAACGTCAGTCCCGCGAACGCCGACTGCTCAATCGCCTGAAAAAAGAGCTCGATTCCACTCCGCTGTTGGACGGAATCAGTAAAAAAGTCAATGGTGGACTTCTCGGCACTTTGCGAGATGGTTTCTCATTCACCCAGACGGATCTTGGCACCGTCAATTTCCCGGACATGGCGGGATTCTTCCCTTACGACCCGGCGAAAACGGACGTTATCGAGAAGGCGAAAGACAACCGCCTACGTGTGCTCCAACAAGTACACTTCGAAAAAGGTGACGGTAATGAAATTGACCTTGTTTTGTTGGTCAATGGAATTCCCGTCATCACGATGGAACTCAAGACAGACAACACTCAAACCATCGATGATGCTGTTCGTCAGTACAGGCAGGATCGTAAACCGAATAAGGCGAAGCGCCCGCTGCTCAACCCTGGACGCTGCCTTGTCCACTTCGCGGTGTCTTCTCGCGAGGTCTTGATGACCACCGAGTTGAAGGGTGCGGAAACGGTTTTCCTCCCGTTCAACCAGGGAACCGAAGAAGGGCGCGCGGGCAACCCCGACAACCCGAAAGGCTATAACGTTTCCTATCTCTGGGAATGGGTCTGCTCGCCGGATCTACTGTTGCGCATCCTAAAGGATTACGCGCTGTGGGAGCCGTCCTCGAAAGGAAATGAAGGACGCTTAATCTTCCCGCGTTTCCACCAGTTGCGCTCTGTAGAGCGAGTCACCGCCGATGTTGTCGCAAACGGAACAGGCAAGCGCTATCTCATTCAGCACTCTGCTGGTTCTGGAAAGACAAAAACAATTGCGTGGATGGCGCACCGCGCGAACAAGATGATCCACACGGACGGCACGAAACTGTTTGATTGTGTCATCGTCGTGACTGACCGCACTGTACTGGATAAAAACGTCGCTGATGGGCTTTCGCTACTCCAGGCTTCCGAGGGCATGGTCATCAACATCACCAACGATGCCACGTCCAAGTCGGAGAAACTCAATCATTATCTAACCCAGGGCAAACGAATTTTATCTTGTACGCTGCAAACCTTCCCCGCGCTGGCGCAGACGATTGATCGTTCTCCGAAATTGCGGAACCGCCGCTGGCTGGTGATTATCGATGAAGCACATTCATCCCAGCACGGTAAGGCATCGCGCACGCTTTTAGAGACGCTTTCGGATACGCCTGATGAGATCGCGAACGCAGCGTCGCGAGCCGCTGCGGCTTCCGAAACTAGCGAAGATTCGTCGATGGTAGACGCGTCCCACAATGACGCACTTACCCCACCCCAGCCAGCCAAGCTTAGCCGCGCCGAAAAAGACAAACTCCAGCAACAACGCGACTCTGCTGTGGCGCGTTCTTCCAATATCACCATAGTGGCGCTCACCGCCACACCGAAAGCAAGAACTCTTGCGGTGTTTGGTGAACCCGAACCGGATAACCCGGACAAGCGCGTGGCATTTGATCTCTATTCCATGGCGCAGGCAATCGATGAACACTTCATTCTGGATGTGCTCCAGAACTACATTTCGCTGAACCTGTACGCCAGGATTGAGGACAAGCTCGGGCGCGAAGATGAGGTCAATCTTGGTGAAGCCAAGTCCGCTCTCAAGCAGTTCGTTCGCTCCCACGAGAAGTCCATCCATTCCAAGGCACAAGTTGCCGTCGAACACTTCCACAACAACGTGCGCAGCCTGCTTGGGTCCACAGCCAAAGCAATGGTGGTCTGCGATGACCGTATGAGCGCATACAGCTGGTTTAGAGCGGTGCAAGACGTAATCCAGGCTGACCCGAAGTATCGAGGGCTTGAAGCACTCGTGGCGTTTTCCGGATCGTTGAATGTTTCGAAAGATCCGGACGTGGAAGAACTTGTCACCGAATTCTCGCTCAATAATGAGAACGCGCCTGAGGGTAAACGCCGCATGGAGACCACCAAGATGTTTGATGGTGAGTCCTACAAATTCTTGATCGTGGCGAATAAGTATCAAACTGGATTTGATGAACCACGTCTTTCCGCCATGTACGTGGATAAGCCACTATCTGGGGTCATGGCGGTACAGACGCTATCTCGACTGAACCGCACACTTCCGGTGAAGAAGAAATCCAAGACCTACGTGGTCGATTTCATCAATGACCCCGAGACAATCCTGCACGCATTCCAGCCGTACTACTCACAAGCGTCTATCGACACTGACGTTGATCCCAACGTGCTCAGCGATTTGGCTCGGATTCTGGATACCTCGCAATTCTATGACGTGAGAGAAATGGAAGCCCTCGCCAACGTGGTCATGGACCCGGGTGTGGACGTGAAGAAGAAGGACAGCCTCATCCGTATCGGTATTGACCCCGTTGTGACGCGCTGGACGGATTTCTATCTAGATGCTCTCTTCACTCGAAACAAGGAGAATGAAGCCGTAGCGACGGATTTTCGCGCCAACTTGGTCAAGTACGTTCACGCTTGGGATTTCTTAAGCCAGTTCATTGACTTCCAGGATGTGCGTTTACATAAACGTGCGATCTTCGCTGATCTCCTCGTTCGCAACCTCAAGCTAGGTAAGAAGGAACGCGTGGACGATTACGTCACCGGCGTGGATGTTGTCGCCACAGCGGTGACTGGGGATTTGGATAAATCAGCAAATTTGGAGCTCAAAACTGAGGATTCTCGTGCACCATTGCCGGTGCCTGGGTTCGACGGGCGTGTGTCTACCGGTGGCGCGGCTGATCCGTTACAAGGGGCGTTTCGCCAAGCAGTGGAACAGGTCAATGAGTTGTTCGCTGCTGCTGGGATCGACATGTCAAACTCGGCGAATACCCGCATGGTCCACGGCGTATGGGAGGCACTCGCCAAGGACGATGAAGTAGAAGTACTCGCCACAAAGAATCCGATGGAAGCACTCGCGAAATCTCCGAAAATGCGCGATAAGGTACTCACTGCAGTCTTAGGCGCGGGCGCTGACAGTGATAAGTTCACCAACCTGATTCTTGGTGGTGAGGACGCGCTGAGTGTGTTGACTGCCGCTATGGCACGCTTGGCGGTGGCTGCCATGGAGGATAAGGCGGATGGTATTGCGCTGCCAGATGAAAGTCTGGTCAATGAGCCAGTATCCGCAACAGATGCATTTCAACATGCTCGTCGTATCCAGGATCTGCTTGACGTGATGTTAATGCACGCGGGCAATTCACAAGTTGAAGACCAATTTGCGCAGGTGCTAGACGCCGCCCTTGTCTCGCGCGGAAGCTCTAATGTTTTTGAGGTCGTCCGTACAGAGTTCATGGAACGGTCACTGCCTGTGGACGGAAACTTCTATCAAAGCGTGGTGATGTACGCCGTGGAAAACTACTAACCAAACAACTAGGCCCTAAATACGTCAGACTGAGAACTCCCTTCCCTTCATCGTGGAAGGGAAGCGGGAAACGTCGCCAAGCGCCGGCGCCCGCTCTGGCGCCCCTTTGCCTCCCATTCTCCTGCCCCTCACCTCCCCCACTCGGGCCGCCGCTCAGGCCCAAACGCCAACAACCCCCACCTCCTCACATGGTCTCCCATGTGCCTGTTTGGAGGTAGGGGTTGTGGTGGTGTCAGTACAGAAACTTAGGCGTTCAACGTCCTAGGAGGTGCCTAGTTGATGCGGCCGGTTTCCTTGCGGTACTGGCGGTAGTAGCGGCGGCCATACTTGACGGAGCCGACGGCGAGGATGGCAACAACGACGAGCGCGATAGCGCCGACGATGATGTTGATTTGGTAGTCAGCACCGGCGGTGCCCTGCGGGTAGAGCCACGTACCGAGGCCCCAAATGAGGATGCCGGCTGCCGGCAGCATCGAGAGGACCAAGCCCATGCCTACCCAGGTGGAGGTGCGCAGCAAAGAAGAGTGCGGTGCACCGTAAGAAACGGGGTCATATCCCTCGATGTAGGAGTCCTGAATCTTACCGGAGAACTCCGGGTAGGTCTCGCTGTGGTGATCAGCAACTGCCGGGTTGAGGTCGCTCATGGCTGAAACTTTCTCTCGTTCCTGTTAATCCTGTGAATGACTATAGCTTAGTCGTCCTTGCCGCGGAAAGCAGCACGTGCACGTTCGCGGGTAACCGCAGAAACCGCGGTCAGCGGCACACCAGCCGGGCACACGTCGGCGCACTCGCCGTAGAGCGAGCAGTGGCCGAAGTTCTGCTCCAGATCGTCCACCATGTTGCGTGCGCGGCGGCCACGCTCTTCCTTGCCCAGCGGCATGAGGGAGAGGTGAACCAGCTTGGCGCCGGTGAACAGGTGAGCAGCACCGTTCGGGCAGGATGCCACACAGGCACCGCAGCCGATGCAGGCAGCGTGGTCCAGAGCGTACTCGGAGGTCTCGTGGTTGACGTGCAGAGTGTCAGCGTCCGGAGCGGTACCCGCATCCATGGACACGTAGCCGCCCTGCTCCATGACGTGGTCCAGCTTGGCGCGGTCCACGATCATGTCCTTGATGACCGGGTAGGCAGCAGAGCGGAAAGGCTCCAGCTTGATGGTGTCGCCATCCTTGAACTGGAAGAGGCGCTGCTGGCAGGCCGGGGTGTTCTGTCCCGGGCCGTGTGGACGGCCATTGACCAGGAGGCCACAGGTACCGCAGATACCCTCACGGCAGTCGGAAGCGAATGCGAACGGCTCCTTGCCGGCCTCAATGAGGCCGTCGTTGACGTGGTCGAGCAACTCCAGGATGGACATCTGCTCGGCGGCGTCGTCAACCTGCACGGTTTCGAACTTGCCTTCTTGCGTCGGTCCGGCTTGACGCCAGATCTCAAGTGTCAGTTTCATTACTTGTAGTTCCTTGTCATCAGCGGGATCGAATCAAAGTACAGCGGCTCAGCGTGGCGGATGAACTCGCCCTCAGCGGCGCCCGGCTCCCATGCGGAAACGAAGCACCAGTTCTCGTCATCACGCTCGGCCTCGCCGTCCTCGGAGAGGTGGTCATCACGGAAGTGAGCACCACAGGACTCGTCGCGGTCAAGGGCGTCAATACACATGAGCTCGCCCAGGTCGATGTAGTCAGCAACACGCAGACCGTACTCGAGAACCTGGTTCATGTCGTTGGCGTCGCCAGTAATGCGGACGTTAGCCCAGAATTCCTTGCGCAGTGCGCGTACCTTCTCGATGGCAACCTTGAGGTCCTCGACGTTACGGGACACGCCACAACCCCAGTAGAGGATGTCACCCAGCTGGCGGTGGTAGTACGCCGGGCCGTGCGGATCCTGACCCTGGATGGACATGAGGCGGTCGATGCGAGCCTGTGCGCGAGCGACAGTCTCGTTGGCCTCTGCCGAGTCCTCAGCCAGCTTGGCCTCACCCAGGTGGTGAGCCAGGTAGTTCGGGATGGTGAACGGCAGGGTAAACCAGCCATCAACGGAAGCGGACAGCAGGGAGTTAGCACCCAGGCGGTTCGCACCGTGGTAGGTCCAGGAGCACTCACCGGCGGCGAAGAGGCCGTCGATGGTGGTCATCTCGTTGAAGTCCGTCCACAGGCCACCCATGGTGAAGTGGCAGGTCGGAGCGATACGCATCGGGGTCTCATAAGCGGACTCACCAATGGCCTCTTCGTACATTTCGATGAGGTTGGAATAGCGCTCGCGGATCTTGTCCTTGCCCAGGCGCTCGATGGCGTCGCGGAAGTCCAGGTACACGGAGTTGTGCAGCGGACCAACGCCCAGACCCTTGTTGATCTGCTGGGAGATGGCGCGGGAAGCCACGTCACGCGGGACGAGGTTACCGAAGGCCGGGTAGCGGCGCTCCAGGAAGTAATCGCGCTCCTCTTCCGGAATCTCGTTGGCAGGACGGTCATCCTTCTCCTTGATCGGAGACCAGATGCGGCCGTCGTTACGCAGCGACTCGGACATGAGGATGGTCTTGGACTGCCACTCGGAGTTCACCGGCAGGCCAGTCGGGTGGAACTGGATGAATGCCGGGGAAGCCAGGTAAGCACCGTTCTCGTACGCACGCATCATGGCGCCGGCATTCGAGTTCTTGGCCAGCGTGGACATGTGGTAGACGTTGCCGTAACCACCGGTACCGAGGATAACTGCGTGGCCGGTGAAGGCCTTGAGCTCGCCGGTGATGAGGTTACGGGTCACGATGCCGCCGGCGCGCTTCTTGTCACCGTCGGTGTAGGTGATGATGTCCTGCAGGTCGTGGTGAGCGAAGAGCTCCACGTTGCCCAGGCCAATCTGGCGGTAGAGCGCAGACGTGGTGGACAGCTGCAGCTGCTGACCTGTTTGGCCACGGGTGTAGTAGGTACGGGAGACCTGCACGCCACCGAAGGAACGGGTAGCCAGGGTGCCGCCGTACTCGCGAGCGAACGGAGCGCCAATGGCGTTCATGTGGTCGATGACGCGGATGGACTCATAAGCCAAGCGCCAGCAGTCGGACTCGCGGCAGCGGTAGTCGCCGCCCTTGACGGTGTCCTTGGTGTGGCGGTAAGCGGAGTCGTTATCCACCTTCTTGTGGCGAGAGGAGTTCACACCACCCTGCGCAGCAATGGAGTGCGCACGGCGCGGAGAGTCGTGGTAGGTGAAGACCTTCACCTTGTAGCCCAGCTCGCCGAGAGCAGCCGCCGCGGAACCAGCAGCCAGGCCGGTGCCGACGACGATAATTTCGAACTTACGGCGGTTCAGCGGGGAGACCAGCTCCATGTGGTCCTTCTGGTAGCTCCACATGTCCTTCATCGGGACGCCGTGCGGCTCGTTGGACTCCAGAATGCGGCCCGGCTTAACGCCCGGGACGATGGACTGCGGGTGCGAGAAGTTCGGGTGCTCGCGCTTGAGTTCAGTATTCGCGTTAGTCATGGGTTCAAAACTCCTTTAGCTGACCCAGCCCAGGGCGACGGACAACGGCATAACGATGTTTGCCAGGCACACGACGGCCGGGACGATGTACGCCAGGATGACAAATACCTCGCGCCACTTAGCACCGGTGATGCCCAGGTCGGAAGCCGCAAGGCGGATACCGTGGGTCAGGTGCAGGAAGAGGCAGAGCATGGCAACGATGTAGATGATGGTCACCGGCCAGCGGGAGAAGGTAGCGATCATGTTGGCCTTCACTTCACCATGAGCGAAAGTCTCCGGAGCGATCGGCTGGACACCCATCGTCAGATCCAGAAGGTGGAAGACGATGAACAGGAGCAGCACGACGCCGGTCACCAGCATGGTCTTCGTAGCGAAGGAATCCATGCCGCCCATCAGGTTGGTGCGCTTGAACTTACCGCGGGATGCCTTGGAGCGAGCGGTCAGTGCGAAGGCACCGTAAATGTGGGCGATCACGCAAGCCAGCAAAACGATGCGGATGATCCACAGAAGGTGACCGCTCGGAATCAGCGGGTCACCCATGCTGCGCAGGAATGCACCGTAGGCATCGAGGGCTTCCTGGCCGTCATGAGCCGGCAGGTAAAGCTTCAAGTTGCCGGCCATGTGCCCCACGACGAAGAGCGCGAAGAACAAACCGGTAATTGCCATCGTCAGTTTCAAAGCCCAGGACGGAATTCCTGGCTTAGGACGAATCGTTTCATTAGTAATACGGCCGTGAGCGAGGGCTTCACGGTCAGGATTTTTTACAGACATGACACCTCCATAGTCGTCCTTACCTTACGCAGAACTTCACGCTGACCACTAGTTATCTCTTTGCTTTGCGCACCCCTTCCCCCTCCTATGGCCCACCGAAAGATTCAAGATAAGGCAAGGATCACCTTAGGTGGTCTATCCCTTTTACCGCTCTACCTTGATCACTTCCCTTTACGCAATATTGACCTTGCGAAAACATTTCGCGGTTGAGACTTTTGTCACAGGGTGTGGCGCGAGTGACGACCCTACCCCTTTAGGTGTCAAACTTTCGCTTGGTATCCACCCTTCATTGCCCGCCCAGCACCCTGCCAACACCCCCACTTCGCAGCGGAGTTAAAATACTTCACACATTCCTTGCAAAAATATTGTTATGAGTGAAAGGCACTAGGTAATCTAGCTCACATGAGCAAGACATACGTAGGTTCGCGCCTGCGCCAGCTGCGCCGCGAACGTGATCTCAGCCAAGCTTCCCTCGCCGCTACGCTGGGACTTTCAGCGAGCTACGTCAACCAGATTGAGCATGACGTGCGCCCGCTTACCGTCCCGGTCTTGCTGAAAATCACTGAAGCATTTGGCGTTGATGCCACGTTCTTCTCCCGCGATGATGACTCACGCCTGCTGGCAGAAATCCAGGATGTCGTACAAGACCAGGAAATCTGCCCCTCCCCCGTGGAACTTCAGGAATTGTCCGAGTTGGTTTATAACCACCCCACCGTCGCCCGCACGCTCGTGGATATCCACCGTCGCTACCGCAACATTCGTGACAAGCTTTCACTTGCCACCGACACCCGCCGCTCGGATGGCAGCCAGGCGCTATCCATGCCGCACGACGAGGTTCGGGATTTCTTCTATGCCCGGCAGAATTACCTCGATGAATTGGATATCCATGCGGAGGGGATCGCCGCGGAGCTCGGCGTCACCCCCTTCCACATCCGCGATATTGAGCAGGCACTGAATGACAGGCTCACATCCCAGCACGGCGTGGAGATTCTCACCACCGACCGCATGGATGGCACGCTGCACCGCTTTGACAAGGACAGCGGTACTCTTCGCCTGGCCAGCCGTTTGAGCGTGGGCCAGCGTGCCTTCCGCATGGCAGCCGAGCTGGGATTCCTGGAAGCGGGTGGGCTTATTGGCGGCTTCGTGGACGAAGAACCCTTCACCTCAGATGCTTCAATCAACTTGGCCAAGCGGGGAATCGCCAACTACTACGCCGCAGCCACCCTGTTGCCTTATAGCCTCATCCATAGTGAGGCGGAGCAATCCGGGTATGACGTGGAGTACCTCTGTAACGTGTTCGGCGTGGGCTATGAAACGATTGCTTCCCGCCTTTCCACGCTGCAGCGCCCCAACAAGCGCGGCATCCCCTTTACCTTTGTGAGGGTGGACCGCGCGGGCAACATGTCCAAGCGTCAGTCAGCCACGGGCGTGCACTTTTCCAACTCCGGCGGCACCTGCCCGCTGTGGAATGTCTACGAGTCCTTCTCACGCCCCAACACCATTTCCCGCCAGCTGGCGCAGATGCCGGATGGGCGCAATTACCTCTGGGTTTCACGCACGGTGAGCTACCCGCAGGGCCGTTTCGGGGATACCAACAAGCTCTTCTCCATCGGCTTGGGCTGCGAGGCCCGCCACGCCAATCGCACTGTCTACGCCCAAGGGCTTAACCTCGATACCCTTTCTGCCGCGACGCCGATTGGCGCCGGCTGCCGCACCTGCCCGCGCCAGAACTGTGCACAGCGAGCTTTCCCCGCCATCAACGAGCAGTTGGTCATTGATGCCCACCGCTCCGCGGTTGCGCCGTACTAACTCTGCCCTTACGGCACGAACGGTAGGGGCAACCCAAAAGGAAAGCTTTTAGACCACAAATAACATTTTTATTGCCTTTTGCGGGGAGCGCTCTCCAGTGTTGGGATGAATTTTTCCGGCGGGCGAATCTCCTCTAGGAGTCCTTGTTACACATCTTGTGCTGGGTGTTTAAGCTCCTGGCAGCTCACACACATTGCTCTTAAAAAGCTTTAGCATGATTTTGTCTATCAAATTTCATAGATTTTCCAGGGTCGCATCTCTTATAATGGAACATGACCGATATCCCCTATCGAAAGGATCACTATCATGAGCAGCTACCTTAACGGTTTCCTTGGCCAGGTTCAGGGCCTTCTCGTAACCATCGTTAATGCACCGTTCGCTCTGTCCTCCAAGCTCCTCGGCTAAAGACAGGAGCGTTTCGGCGCTAAAACCAACTCTCCCCCTCAAACCCTTTCTGGGATTGAGGGGGAGAGTTCTTGTTTTGGCTTTTCGCCTTGAACTTAGAGGTTGATCATGTGGCCGCCGATACCCTCGGCTGCTTCCTTCATAGCCTCGGACAGGGTCGGGTGCGTGTGAACATTGCGTCCGATCTCCTCAGCGGTGAGATCGAAGCGCTGCGCCAGGGTCAGCTCCGGCAACAGCTCGGAAACGTTGGAGCCCACCATGTGTCCACCAATGAGCTCACCGAACTCACCGTCAGCGATGAGCTTGACGAAGCCTGCGGTCTCATTCAGACCAGCTGCCTTACCATTAGCGGAGAACGGGAAGGTGGCAACCTTGATGTCGCGGTCAGCGAACTTCTCGCGAGCCTGCTCCTCGGTGTAGCCGAAGGAGGCAACCTGCGGATTGCAGAAGGTAGCGCGCGGCATGTTCATGTAGTCACCCAGCAGCTGGGTCTCAGCGCCGGCAATGACCTCAGCGGCCACAACACCTTGCGCCTCAGCCACGTGTGCGAGCTGTAGCTTCGCAGTGACGTCACCGATGGCGTAAATGCCTTCAACATTGGTGCGCATGTAGTCATCGATAGCGATGGCACCGCGCTCAGTGAGCTCGACACCGGTGTTCTCCAGGCCGAAGCCCTCGGTGCGCGGGGCAAAGCCGATGGAGACCATGCAGCGGTCCACGGTCAGAGTATCGGTCTTGGAGCCATCCTTGGACTCAACCTCAACGGTGACGTTGTCGCCGTTGTCCTTAATGGCGGTGGTCTTGTAACCAGTCAGGAGCTTCACACCAAGCTTCTTGTATTCCTTGGCAATGGCCTTAGAGACATCCTTGTCCTCGTTCGGCAGGACGCGGTCCATGAACTCCACGATGGTCACGTCCACGCCATAGTTGGCCAGAACATAAGCAAACTCCATACCGATAGCGCCTGCGCCAACGATGACCATGGAATCTGGGGCCTCATCGTTGAGAATCTGCTCCTCGAAGGACACGATGTTGCCGCCGATTTCCACGCCCGGAAGGGAGCGGACGACGGAGCCGGTGGCGATAATGCAGTTATCAAAGGTAACGGTCTTACCCTTGTCATCACCCTCAGTAATCTCGATGGTCTTGGCGTCTTTGAAGGAGCCTAGGCCATTGATCTCCGTGATCTTGTTCTTCTTCATCAGGTAGTGCACGCCCTTGACGATGCCCTCCGAAACCTTGCGGGAGCGCTTGTGCGCAACACCGAAGTCGAAAGAAACATCGCCGGAAATACCAAAGGCCTTTGCCTCATGGTTGAAGGTGTGTGCAACCTCAGCGTTCTTAAGAAGAGCCTTGGACGGGATGCAGCCCACATTGAGGCAGACACCACCCCAGTACTGCTTCTCAATAACGGCAACCTTCTTGCCCAGCTGGGCAGCGCGGATGGCGGACACGTAGCCGCCGGGGCCCGCGCCGAGTACTACAACGTCAAAATGTTCATTAGTCACGTTCTACAGGATACGTAACTTTAGGCTCGCTGTCCCACCACCCCCGCACCTATTCCCACAGGACGTTTATAGCCCTTCTGATGCGGCCTAACACATGGAGCGCAGCCCGGCATAAATAAACCCCCAACCCCCAATGAAGGGGATTAGGGGAAAGAAAGCGGGGCACTACCCCCGCAGACTTCTTAGAACAGACCCCAGTCCAGGGCAGCCTTCGAGGACGTGGAGGAACCGAAGTGAGCGATCTGGCCCAACACCTGGTTGATGGAAACGAGGATGGTGTCAAAAAAGTTCATTCTTCTTCTTTCTGTTGGTATGTGAGCGGCGTGAGCGACTTCACGCGGCGCCCCTCCCGCGAGGTCACAGCGATGCAGGCAGCCGCCGCCAAAAGCGGTCTCGGTACCTAGCTCCACTAACGAACGAGATGGTCGTTACGTTACATAACCCAGGAATTGGCGCGGAAAAATTATGACACGGTTTCCACTTCAATACCACCATTCACTTTAATAACTTGGTATGTTTAATCTCGCTACCCTTATCTTCGGGGGTACTGAATTACCCGCCTATCAGTACTTTTACTCATTTCAAGGGTGGTTTGTCCGGAGCATCTCTTAAACTTGCCCCTACACTTCCGCTCATCATCAAGAAAGCGAGATTCCATGAAGATTGCGCGCTCTCTCACCACACTGGCGGCGGCCTCAGCCTTAGCCCTCGGCGCCGTTGTATCCCCTATCGCCAGCGCATCCGACATTGACCCGGCTCAGATCCGCGGTAACGCTGAAGAATCCCAGATTTCCGATATCGACCTCTACACCGAGCTCGAGGAGTACCTGCCCAAGGATGAGGCCGGTAACCCGTCGCCGTCTCGAGAGGAATATGAGGCTGCCCTTAACGACAGAAACACCAATTTCAGCCAACTCAAAATCAACACACTCCCGGACGAAAAGAAGTGGATGGGCTACGTCTTCAGGTACGGGGAATACCGTGAGTTGGTGAAGCCTCTTAAGGCCACCGCACCCGCAATGGACCGCGACGTTCCCCTTGCCGTACTCACCCCAGACGGCACCTTTGATGCTTCCCGCCCCACCATTTACTTGCTCAACGGTGCCGGCGGCGCCGAGCAGGGCATGGACTGGATTAGTTCCACCTTTGGCAAGGATCTCGATCCGAAGGCAAAGGGTGTGCAGCACCTGCCGTACTTCTACGCCAACCGCAACGTGAACGTCGTCATCCCGCAGGCGGGAGCTTTCTCCTACTACACTGACTGGCTGACCGACCCGAACAACGGCTACCTCAAGGGCCCGCAGAAGTGGGAGACCTTCCTGACCAAGGAGCTGCCAGGACCGCTGGAGGATCGCATTAACGGCAACGGCAAGCGCGGCATCGCCGGTATGTCCATGTCCGCTACCTCCTCGCTCGTGCTGGCACAGCACAACCCGAACTTCTACGATGCCATCGGCTCCTACTCCGGTTGTGCTGCCACCTCGGCCCCGCTGCCGAACTTCTACGCGCAGCTCACCGTGAACCGCGGTGGCGGAAGCACCGAGCAGATGTGGGGCGCGAAGGGCGGCGACTACAACCGCTACAACGATGGCCTGATCAACGCCACCGAGAACAACATGGGCGATTCCAAGGTCTATGTTTCCGCCAACTCCGGTTTGGCTGGGGCAACTGACTTGGGCTCGTCCAAGATTGATGCCTTGGGCTCATCCCAGGCCTTCAAGTCCTCCTCCACCCTCGTGGTTGAGGGCGGCGTCATCGAGGCAGCCATGAACGCCTGCACGCATGATCTAAAGGCAAAGATGGAGCGTGAGGGCGTTGACGCAGTCTTCAACCTGCGCAACACCGGTACCCACTCCTGGCCGGGTTGGTATGACGACATCAACTCCTCCTGGCCGACCTTCGCACGCGCCTTCTTTCCCGAGAATCCTTCCGCGCCGGTAGCGGCAACTTATGCAGCAGATGAGGGCACGAGCGCTAACGAAATGAACGCCGAAGCCGATATGCAGGATGCGAAACTGGATGAGGCAGAGGCGAACAACGACGCCCCCGCTGATTCCCTGCCAGTAGATACTGAGGCGACCGAGCGCTAAGCTCAATCGCCGTACCAACCGTTGATAAAGGAACGTTATGAAGCGTCTTAGCTCTCTCCTCGCCGCCGGCGCGCTCAGCGCAGCCGCGCTGGTCAGCCCCGTTGCGGGTGCTGCCACCATCACCCCACAGCAAGTTGCAGGTGACACTGCCCTATCCACTATCTCGGACCTACAAGTCACCCCGGAGGTCGAAAGCCAAAAGTGGTATGACAAATACAAGGATGACCCCCGAGTTCTGAAGCTGGAGGCTACCTCGCCGGCGATGAACGGCCGCGCTATTCCGCTGGCTGTTATCCCGGCCAAGAACCCGGACCGCCCGACGGTCTACTTGCTCAACGGTGCAGGCTCCGCCGAGCAGGACTCTGACTGGCTGAACATGTCCGATGCCGTGGACTTCTACGCTGAGAAGGACGTCAACGTAGTGGTTCCGCAGGCAGGCGCCTTCTCCTACTACACCGACTGGTTGGAGGAGCCCAACGGCAAGTACCTCAAGGGCCCGCAGAAGTGGGAGACCTTCCTGACCAAGGAGCTGCCTGGCCCGCTGGAGGAGCGTCTGAACGCAAGCAATAAGCGCGCCATTGCCGGCATGTCCATGTCCGCGACGTCCTCGCTGCTGCTTGCTCAGCACAACCAGGGCTTCTATGACGCAGTTGGTTCCTTCGCTGGCTGTGCTGCGACCGCCTACCCCACTGAGTACGAGTTCCTGCGTCTCACAGTGAACCGCGGTGGCGGCCAGCCGGAGCAGATGTGGGGGCCGATGGGTTCTGCCTACAACCGCTACAACGACGCCCTGATGAACTCCGAGAAGCTGCGCGGCACCAAGCTGTACATCTCCTCCGCATCGGGCTTCGCGGGCGAGCAGGACACCCCGTCCTACTACATCAACAAGGGCTACAGCCCGTTGACGGCATACATGGGATCAGCTCAGCTGCAGGTGGAAGGCGGCGTCATTGAGGCGGCCGTTAACCACTGCACCCACATGCTCAAGGCAAAGCTGGATAAGCAGAACATTCCGGCAACCTACAACTTCCGCAACGTGGGCACGCACTCCTGGCCGGGCTGGCGCGAGGACCTGGTGAAGTCCTGGCCCACCTTTGAGGAAGCCTTCAACTCCTAAATAGTGAGCGGAGCACGTCGCGGCGTGACGTGCCTGCTCCCCTGGCTTCGAATAAGCCAAACAGGGCGGTAGGATAGCGGCATTATGAAGCTGCTTTCTACCGCCCTTTCGCATATCTCGTCCGCCCGCGGCCACGCCGCGCCTTCCCGGGATAGCTACACGGGGGTGGATTTCAACATCGGCTTCGAGGTCACCCACTATGACTTGGACCTGACCTACCGCGTGGAGCCCAACATGCTTCAAGGCGAAGCTGTGCTCCATATTCGCGCACTGGAGGACGTGGACAAGCTCACGCTCGACCTCGGCGGTGCCATGGTGGCCCGCCGCATCACGGCGAAGCACGCGCCGCGCGTGGCCAAGTTCCGGCTGTCCGGCGGAAAGCTCCGACTGAACTTCGCCGACACAATTGCGGAAGGCCAGGAGTTTGAGCTGCACATTCGCTATGGTGGCTCACCCCGCCCGCTGCGCACGCCATGGGGTGAGATCGGCTGGGAGGAGACGGATTCCGGCTCTTTGGTGGCTAGCCAGCCCAACGGCGCACCCAGTTGGTTCCCGTGCGATGACACCCCGTCCGCAAAGGCCACCTACGATATTCGCATTACCGCCGACGATCCTTTCGTGGTCATCTCCAACGGCAAGCTGGTCTCCCGCCGCAGCGCAGGTGGCTCCATGACGCGCTGGCACTACTGCGTCAAGCACCCCATGGCCACATACCTCGCCACGGTCCAAGTTGGTGAGTACATCGAAATCCCGCTCGGGGCCAACGTCCGCGCGTGGGCGCCGGCCCGGCTCAAGCAGGTGGTGCTCGAAGAATTCGCTCAGCAGCAGGAAATGCTGGATTTCTATTCCACGCTCTTTGGCCACTATCCCTTCGCCGATTACCAGGTAGTCATCACCGATGATGAGCTAGAGATCCCGCTCGAAGCCCAGGGCCTGTCCATCTTCGGCTCCAACCACGTCAAGGGTGATCACGTCTTCGAGCGGCTCATCGCGCACGAGCTCTCCCACCAGTGGTTCGGCAACTCCGTGGGCCTGATGGAGTGGAAGGATATCTGGCTCAACGAAGGTTTTGCCTGCTACTGCGAGTGGCTGTGGTTCGAGCACGCGCATGGCCGCCCGGCACATGAATCGGCGCGCTCGCACTACCAGGTGCTGGCCCGCAAGAAACAGGACATTCTGCTCAGCGATCCTGGGACGCGCGATATGTTCGATGACCGCGTCTACAAGCGCGGTGCGCTGACCGTCCACGCGCTGCGCCGCCTCGTGGGTGATGAGGCCTTCTTTGCCACGGTGCGGGAGTACCTCACCGCAGCGCAGCACTCGGTGGTGAGCTCGGAGGATCTCATCAGCCGCATGCGCAAGGCTGCGGAGAACCCAAGTGACGTCGACCAGCTCCTAGCCCAGTGGTTGGATGAGCCGGAGCTGCCGCGCTTCCCGCTATAAATATCGGCCGCTTCATCCCGGCAGTCCCGTGATTAGTGCATGCTCTAGACTGGGAGACCATGCGCAGACTGCTTGTTACCGGCGGCGCCGGCTTTATTGGTGCAAACTTCGTGCGGCTCGTGGCCCAGCAGCGCCCGGAGGTGGAGATCACCGTCCTGGATAAGCTCACCTACGCGGGCAATCGCGCCAATCTCGACGGCGTGGACGCCGAGCTCGTGGTGGGGGACGTGGCGGATGAGAGGGTCGTCGACAAGCTCGTGTCCCAGGCCGATACCGTGGTGCACTTCGCTGCGGAATCCCACAATGACAACTCTTTGCGGGATCCTTCGCCTTTCCTCCACACCAACATCATGGGTACTTTCGTGCTGCTGGAGGCCTGCCGTCGCCACGATGTGCGCCTCCACCATGTCTCCACCGATGAGGTTTTTGGTGATTTGGAAATTGGCGCGGATACCTACTTCACCGAGGAGACTCCCTATAACCCTTCTTCGCCCTATTCGGCCACGAAGGCCGGTTCGGATCACCTGGTGCGCGCGTGGGTGCGCAGCTTTGGGCTGCGGGCAACCATTTCGAATTGCTCCAATAATTACGGCCCTTACCAGCACATTGAGAAGTTCATCCCGCGGCAAATCACCAACCTGCTTCTGGGCCAGCCCGCCAAGCTTTATGGCACGGGCGAGCAGGTTCGGGATTGGATTCACGTGGATGACCACAACGAGGCGGTGCTCGCCATCCTGGACCGCGGGCGCATCGGTGAGACCTATAACATCGGTGCCGACCAGGAGGACACGAACAACCGCCAAGTCATCGAGATGATTTGTGAGCTCATGGGGGCGACGGATGACGGTCAAGCGCGTTTTGAGCACGTGGCGGATCGCCCGGGCCATGACCAGCGCTACGCCATGGATGCCAGCAAGCTGCGCCGCGAGCTGGGATGGGCCCCGCGTTACACGGATCTGCGAGAAGGCCTGGCCGCCACCATTGAGTGGTACCGCGCCCACGAAGAGTGGTGGCGCGCGGGCAAGGAAGAAGTCGAAGCCAACTACGCAAAGCAAGGACAATAGATAGCCATGAAGGTGCAGTCAACGGCCATCGAAGGCCTGCTCATTGTGGAGCTGGACGTCCACGGCGATAACCGCGGCTGGTTCAAGGAAAACTGGCAGCGCGAGAAGATGGTGGCGGCCGGGCTACCGGACTTTCAGCCTGTGCAGAACAACGTCTCCTTCAATGCGGAGAAGGGTGTTACGCGCGGTCTGCACGCGGAGCCCTGGGACAAGCTGGTCTCCGTGGCTTCCGGCCGGGCTTTCGGCGCGTGGTGCGATCTGCGTGAGGGCTCGTCCACCTTTGGGCAGCTGGTGACCCACGAGCTGCGCGAGGACGTGGCGGTCTTCGTGCCGCGGGGTGTAGCCAACGGCTTCCAGGCGCTGGAGGCTTGCGCCTACTCCTACCTGGTCAATGACCACTGGTCCCCGGATGCGGAGTACACCTGCGTCAACCTGGACATGGTGGACTGGCCGCTGGAACCGACGGAGATCTCCGACAAGGACAAGGAGCACCCCGCGCTTGCCGACGTCTCCCCCATGCCCCCTCGCCGCATCCTGGTCACCGGCGCCAACGGGCAGCTGGGCCGCGCTTTAAAGAAATTCCTGCCCACCGCTGGTCTGGGCGCGGTGGAGTTCCGTGGGCACGAGGACTTCGATATCACCAACCCGCCTGCACGCCCGTGGAAGCAGTACTCCGCCATCATCAACTGCGCGGCCTATAACGATGTCAACGGCGCGGAGGACGATCGCGCCGCGGCTTGGGCGGTCAACGCTTCCGCACCGGCGAAGCTCGCGCGCATTGCGGCGGAGAATAACCTGACCTTGGTGCACGTCTCCAGCGATTACATCTTTGATGGTTCTAACGAGGTCCACTCCGAAGATGAGCTGCCCTCCCCGCTCTCGGCCTATGGGGCGTCTAAAGCCGCGGGCGATACCGCCGCGCAGACCGCCCCGCGCCACTATGTCATCCGCACCTCGTGGGTCTTCGGCGATGGCGCCAACTTCATGTCCACGATGCGCTCGCTGGCGAATAAGGGAGTCAAGCCCTCCGTCATCCATGATCAGCGCGGGCGCCCCACCTTTGCCGAGGACCTAGCGAAGGGCATCATCCACCTGCTCAAGATCCAAGCCGAGTACGGCGTGTACAACATCTCCAACTCCGGTGATGCGGTGGGCCGCGATGAGATTGCCATGGCCGTCTTCACCGGCGTGGGCCAGGATCCCGCCGATGTCACGCCAGTAAGTACTGAGCAGTACCGCGAGATTGCCGGGCCCGAAGCTCCTCGCCCGAAGGAGTCCACCTTCGACCTGTCCAAGATTGAAGCCACCGGCTTTAAGCCGATGAATTGGCGGGCCGCTTTGGCGCTCTACCTGGGTCTTTACCCGGCATAACACTCAACACTTCCCAGGTGTTATGTTAAGTGGGAAGTTAAGTGTTATGTTCGCCAGTCCGCGCCGCCGCACCCCGGCGTGAGCCCCTCCGTTAAGCTTGAAGCCCATGAAGGGCATCATTCTCGCAGGCGGTTCTGGAACCCGCCTCTACCCCATCACCAAGGGCATCTCGAAGCAGCTCATGCCCATCTATGACAAGCCGATGGTCTACTATCCTCTGACCACCCTGATTCAGGCCGGTATCCGCGAGATTCTCATCATCACCACCCCGGAGGACCAAGCAGCCTTCCAGCGCCTGCTTGGCGACGGCTCCCAGCTCGGCCTCATGCTGCACTATGCGGTCCAACCCCGCCCCGAAGGTTTAGCCCAGGCCTTCCTCATCGCGGAAGACTTCATCGCTGAAGATGACGTGGCCCTCGTCTTGGGTGACAACATCTTTGATGGCCACGGTTTCTCCACCGCGCTTAATGAGTGCAGCCACCCGGATGGTGGCATCATCTTCGCCTACGAGGTTTCCGATCCGCAGCGCTACGGCGTTGTCGACTTTGACTCCTCAGGCCAAGCCCTGTCCATCGAGGAAAAGCCCGCCGCACCAAAGTCCAACCACGCCGTGGTGGGACTGTATTTCTACGACAATTCCGTGGTGGAGATTGCCAAGTCCATCCAACCCAGCGCGCGCGGGGAGTTAGAGATCACCGCCGTCAACGAAGAGTACCTGCGCCGCGGGCAGCTGCGCGTCAAACGCATGCAGCGCGGTGACGTCTGGTTGGATACCGGCACGGTGGACTCCATGAGTGAGGCCTCGGCCTACGTCGAGGTGATGCAAAAACGCACCGGCACCGTCATTGGTTCGCCGGAGGTTGCTGCCTTCGAGGAAGGCTTCATCGATGCGGCAGCACTCACTGAGCTGGCCGAGCCCCTCCTGAAGTCCGGCTATGGCCGTTATCTCCTGGCCGCCGCCCAAGAGAGCTGAGCTCGAGGTACATATCGATCAAATAAGGGCCGAGAATCCGCGGGATCTGAGGCCTTATTTGATCGATCCGTACGTACTTAAGCAACCGTGCCCCGCAGGCGGGAGCCGCCATCACCCAAACCAGCCTAAACGCGTTAAGGTAATCGCATGCCTAGTTCATCCTCTCGCCCTACCAGTGATTCGAAGAAATCAGCGCTATCCACCATCAGCCCCGTGGCGTGGGGATTGTTGGTGATCATTGTAATTTTGGCCATCATCATTGGCTTCCTGCTGGCGGAGCGCAATTCTTCTGGCAAGGAAAGCACTCCCGCAGCACAGGAGACGACGACGAGCACGGCGCCTACCGAAGACCTGGCGAAGGATGCTGACAAGGCCACGCCCGGCACGAAGTTCTCCGATGGGAAGGGTGACCCGATGATGTTCGGGCCCGGCGGTGACACCATGTCGGGGGATATCACGGTGGTGCACCGCAAGAAGGAGAACGATCCTTTCGCCGTAGGCGCGGTGGATGCACCCGTGGTGATTTCGGAGTTCTCCGATTTCGAGTGCCCGTTCTGCTCCCGCCACGCTAATGTCACCGAGCCGGATATCCTTAAAAAGTACGTGGAAAAGGGCCTGGTGCGCATCGAATGGAATGACTTCCCCGTTAACGGCCCCGCCGCCGTAGAGGCTGCTAAGGCCGGGCGCGCCGCCGCGGCGCAGGGTAAGTTCCAGGAGTTCAAGCACGAGCTCTACACCGCTAGCAAGGACATCAGCGGCCACCCAGAATTCGGCATCGAGGACTTCATGAAGTTTGCCAAGAAGGCCGGCGTTGCGGACTTGGAGAAGTTCCGCCAGCAGGCCACGGATGACACCTACACCGAGGTCATCGAGACAGCCACCAGCTATGCGTCCCAGATTGGTATTACGGGTACCCCGGCCTTCGTGGTGGGAGATCAGTTCGTCAGTGGTGCGCAGCCCCTAGAGGTGTTTGAGCAGATCATCCAGGAGCAGCTGGGAAAGGCGGCCAATGCCTAAACCACCTCTGATTGTGTGGGTCTTCATCGCACTGGTTATCTTGACCGCATTCTTGGGCGGTTATGCAGTAGGGGTGAGCGTATGAGCATCGGAATTTTTGGCGCCGTCATCGCCGGTGTGCTGACTTTGATCAGCCCCTGTTCAGCGCTGTTGGTGCCAGCCTTCTTTGCCTATGCCTTTGAGTCGCAGCGCCAGCTGCTATTCAAGACCATGGTCTTCTTTTTGGGCCTGTGCACCACGCTCGTGCCCATCGGCATGGGCCTGGCCGCCCTGCTTGCGCAATACCGCAGCCAGGTCATCACGGTGGCGGGGTGGATCATCATCGCGCTGGGAGTCTTTACTGCCTTGGGAGGCGGTTTCCGCATCCCCGGCATGGATGCCCTGTCCGGTAAGGCGCGGGGAAGAGTATTTCTGCTCGGCGCGGTCTATGGCTTCGCCGGCTTTTGCGCGGGCCCGCTCCTGGGCGCTGTCCTCACCACGGCCGCCGCATCCGGCAGCGCACTCTACGGCGGGCTCATCATGGTGGCCTATGCCGCGGGCATGGCCGCACCGCTCTTTGTGCTGGCCGCGCTATGGGAGCGCCTCGATGTGGGTTCGTGGTCGTGGCTGCGCGGGCGCGAGGTGGTCCTCGGCCCCGTGCGCACGAACACCTTGTCCATTGTGTCGGGCGCGTTCTTCGTGCTCATCGGCGTGCTGTTTATCTTGAGCTATGGCAGCGCTACCCTACCTGCGGTCTTAAGCACGGATGCGCAGTTCGCGGTGCAAGAAAAAGCCCGCGCCTTCAGCGCGGGCGTGGCGGATGCGTGGGTCTGGTTCGGGCTTTCACTCGCTGCCACGGTGGCCGTGGGAGTGAAAGCAGCCCGCACCCAGGCCTAAGGTTTGCTTAAGGTCTAGTAACCGCGCGCGATGTACTCATCGATGCGCGCCGCCTCAGCACCAATGGTGGTCTCATCGCCGTGGCCCGGCAGGACGCGGGTCTCCGGCGGGAGGTTCAGCACGCGGTTGCGCAGGGACTCGATGATGACATCGAAGTCGGAGTACTTGCGGCCAGTAGCGCCCGGCCCGCCGTTGAAGAGAGTATCTCCCGACAGAAGCGTGGCCTTGTCCGCAATGTAGAGCACCACGCATCCCGGCGAGTGACCCGGCGTGTGGAAGACCACAAAATCGCTATCACCCACGGTGAAGAGCTGGTTATCCTCCAGCGGCACGAAGGTGGCGTCCTCGTGCGTTTCCTCCCACAGGGGGCGGTCATCCGGGTGCAGGTACACGGACACATCGAAGTGCTCGGCCACCTGGGGAGCAAGCTCACAGTGATCGTTGTGCGCGTGGGTGAGAATAACGCCCTTGACCGTGCGCTTTCCTACCTCTTCGATGACGCGCTCGGCGTCGTGGGAAGGATCGATGATGTAGCACTCGGCGTCGCTTGACGCGCTACCTGCGGCCAGGATGTAGACGTTATTGTCCACGTCCCACTCACCGCCATCCAGGCGGAACTTTCCTGAGGTTACAAACTGTTCAATGATCATTTACAGCTCCACTACGGATCGAAGTACCTTGCCAGCCTTCATGGTAGCGAAGGCCTCTTCCACGTCGTCGAGACCAATTCGCTCGGTCACGAAATCCCTGAGCGGGAAGCGTCCCTGCAAGGAGAGGTCGACGTACATGGGGAAGTCACGCTCCGGGAGGCAGTCGCCGTACCAGGAGGACTTGAGTGAGCCGCCGCGGCCGAAGAAGTCGATGGCTGGGACATCGAAGCGACTGGTGAGGTTCGGCACGCCCACCATGACCATGCGGCCGGCCAGGTCGCGGGAGTAGAAGGCCTGGCGAGTGGTGACCGGGATACCCACGGCATCGATAGCCACGTCGGTACCGAAACCATCGGTGAGCTCGCGGACTGCCTCGATGACCTCGTCCTCAGACTTGTCCTTCGACGCAATAGTGTGGGTAGCACCGAACTTCTTGGCCAGCTCCAGCTTGTCCGGGTCCAGGTCCACGGCGATGACCTTGGAAGCACCAGCCAACGCCGCACCGGCGATGGCCGCCATGCCCACGCCACCGCAGCCGAAGACCGCGACGGACTCGCCGCGCTTGACGTCCGCGGTATTCACCGCAGCGCCCAAACCGGCCATCACGCCACAGCCCAGCAGGCCCGCGGCGGCCGGATCCGCCTCCGGGTTGACCTTGGTGCACTGGCCTTCGTGGACCAGGGTCTTCTCGGCGAAGGAACCGATGCCGAGCGCCGGGGTGAGCTCAGTGCCGGCGTCCTTATCCCCGTCCGCGAGCGTCATCTTCGCGGAGGCGTTGTGGGTGTTGAAGCAGTACTTCGGCTCGCCCTTCTTGCAAGCGCGGCACTCGCCGCACACCGCGCGCCAGTTCAGGACCACGAAGTCCCCGACCTCGACGTGGGTAACAGCATCGCCCACGCGCTCGACGACGCCCGCCGCCTCATGCCCGAGCAGGAAGGGGAAGGCGTCCTCGATATCGCCATCGCGGTAGGCCAGGTCGGTGTGGCAGACACCGCAGGCCTGAATCTTGACCACGACATCGTGCTCGCGCGGGGCGGGCACGACGATGTTGACGGTCTCGACGGGCTCGCCCTTCGCGCGCGCAATCACGCCGCGAACAACCTCCGCACCTTGCTGGGAATCGTTTTCATTTACGTTTTCATTAACAGTCATGCTCGCGAGGGTACGCGAAAGGCCCGGGCGGCGTCGCCCGGGCCCAACAAGATTCAAATCCCTCTAGAAGCTAGCGAGGTGGTTGGCCACAAACTCGTGACCGCGCGCATTGATGTGCAGCGGCAGGTTACCCGGCCCCGCAGAGAAGTCCACCAGGCCCGCCCACAGGCGCTTGTCGGCGTCGGCACACATGCCGCGATCCCAGGTCATTGGCTTCATGTCCACGAACTCGGTTCCGGTAGCGCGCGCCAGGTCCACCTGCATCCACTGCGCGACGTTTTCATAGCGCTGCACCATCGGCAGGGCCGTGGCGTCGGCCGGCTTCGGGCCAAAGTGGAGGAGGCAGTAGCGGTCGCCCGAGCCGATGGTCGGGTAACCGACAATCTGGATGCGAGCGTTGGGGGCCGCCGCGCGGATCTTGTGGATCAGCGGCGCGTTGGCACCGACCCAGCGGGCGCGCAGGTCACCGTCGGAAAGCCCGGCGTTGTTGTACGTGTCATTGAAACCGCTGGAGAAGAGCACGCGCTGCGTATCCCCGCTGAGCGCGCCGCGGCGAATAGCATCGTCGATCTGCGCGTTCACCTGCGGGCCCTGAGACATGGACACAGCACCGGAGCAGGAGAAATCCGCCACCGGCATACCCAGCTTGGCGGCGGTGCGCTTGGCGTAGTTATTGCCAGACGGGCAGTTCAGGCTCGGGTTGCGCTGAGAAGAGCCCACCCGAGAGGCCAGGTAGGTATCAAGTTGCGGATCCGCCAGCACGGAATCACCAAAGGCGACGAGGTTTCGCTCGCCGGCAACTGCCTGCGGAGCTTGGGACAGGCCTACCGCCACGAGGAGGGAGGCGCAGAGAGCAGCGATGCGCTGAGTAGACTTCACGTGACTAACGTCCTTCCAAAAGAGTATGTTCTAGACCGAAACCATAATAGACTACGCTTGCGGTTGCAGCTTATGTAACAATAGCAACACCTTTAACAGGTTGTCGTTTTGATTATGGCGAGTCCGCCATCTCCGTAACCTCTTTTCCCCTCCTTTCGATGAGAACCTTATGAAGCTTTCTGATGTAACCTTCCACGCCGCCGCCCTCGCGCGCTTTATCCCCTCCCTGTTCCGCGCGGGCCTCATTAGCCCCGCCGGCGGCCCGCGGGCGGTGGCCCTGACCGCGCCGGTTCTGGCGCGCTACCGCTTCACCACCGCCCGCGAAGTGGAGCAAGCCTATCTGACCTGCCCAGAATGCCTGGCGCTTATCGACGATGACGGGGCACTCACCTACCGCCAACTGCGCGATCACTCTCGTACCTTCGCGCGCTGGCTGCTTTCTTTGGGGCTCGAGGAGATTCGCCTCGGTGTGATGGCCCGCAATGGCCGCGGCATTATCACCCCGCTAGCCGCCAAGGGCTATGCGGGGGCGCACATCTTTTTGCTCAACGTTGGTTCTTCCCCCGAGCAGCTCGCCGGATGCATCGAGGAAAACCGCATCAACGTCCTGGTCATCGACGATGAGTTCGTTGACCGCCTCGACAGCGCTACCCCCATTGATGGCCTGCACGTGGTCATTGGCCACGAGTCCGGTGAAGAGATTCCCGCTGAGCTGGCGCAGGCAGCAACGCTGCGCAAGATCGTGGAGAATCCGCGGGGCGTCGAGAAGCACAAGCTTCCCACCTGGCCCAAGCACGGGCATATCGTGCTGATGTCCTCCGGCACCACGGGCATTCCTAAGGGAATCATGCGCCCGGAGCCGACGCTGCCAGTGGTGGTCGCCTCCATCGTCGATGCGGTGCCGTGGCGCGGGGACCAAAAGGTGCAGATGACCGCCTCCATCTTCCACACGTGGGGCTGGGCCTGCCTCAACATCGCGCTGGGCCTGCGCAATACAATTGTCACCCGCCGCGTCTTTGACCCAGCGGCCGCACTCGATGATATCCAGCGCTACCAGCTCGATGGCCTGCTCTCCTCCCCCGTCTTCTTCCGCCAGATGGTCGAGGCGGACACGGATTCCCGCTTCGATACTTCGAGCCTGAAGTTCATTGCCTCCGCCGGGCACGCGCTGACCCCGGAGATTGTCAAGGAAACCCACGAACGTTTCGGCCCGATTCTCTGCAATGTCTATGGCTCCACAGAGCTGGCGCTGGCATCGACGGCCAGCATGGAAGAGGTGGCCAAGGATCCCACCATCGGCGGCAAGATTGCCTCCGGCACAAAGCTGCGCATCCTCGATGAGGAGGGCAATGAGGTTCCGCACGGCGAGGTCGGTGAGATCTACCTGACCAACTCCACCGCGCTCATTGGCTATACCAACCCGAAGATCCCGCTCAACAAGGTTGATGGCCTCATTTCCATCGGGGACCTGGGCTATATCGACCCCGAGGGCTACCTGCACGTGGTGGGCCGCGCGGATGACATGATCATCGTCGGCGGCGAGAACGTGCACCCGCAGTCGGTGACGGAGGTGCTCGAGGCCATGCCGGGCATCGCGGAGGTACATGCCGGCGGCGTGGAGGATGACACCACCTTCCAGCGCATCGCCGTGTGGGCAGTGACCACGCGCGATGCCCTAGGCAACACCGTGACTGCCGATAGCATCCGCACCTGGGTCCGCGAGAACCTCGCCGATCACTCCGTGCCGCGCGATGTCCACTTCCTGGACAAGTTGCCACGCAATGCCACGGGCAAGGTGGTGCCGCGCCTGCTGCACGGCACCGACTAGCCCACGCCTATTCCTCTCAAGGCATAGAACCCTCCGAGCCAAACTGCCCGAGTTGCCAAAACCTTCGCTCCTAACCGCAGGCGAACAAAGTTGTTTTTGGCAACTCGGGCAGTTTTTGTGTCTGGGATTTAATCCAGCCGGCTAGCTGCTGCGCTTGACGGTTGCAGCAACCTCGCCTGGCTGGGTATGGCCCTCGCGAGCGATGTCGACTCCGGCGACCTGCTTGGCCGTCGGGCACACCACCGGGGTGATGAGGTTGACGCCGCGCTCGCGTAGCTTCTGCGCCTCCACCGCGATGATCGGCGTGCCGGCGGTGACAGCATCACCCTTCTTAGCCAGGGCGGTGAAACCTTCGCCCTTGAGCTCCACCGTGTCGATGCCGATGTGAATGAGCAGGTCCAGCCCATCCGCGGTCTGCATGCCGAAGGCGTGGCGCGTCTTGAAAACCATGGTGATGGTGCCGTCTACCGGGGCGCAGACGTCGAAGGCATCGACGGGATCCGGCATCACGGCGAAACCTTCGCCCACCATGCCCTGCGCAAAGGAGGCATCCGGGACCTGGGAGAGCTCGACGACGTCACCCGCGAACGGGGCGCGAACCTCAACGTCCCCATCATCGACGCTGACGCTCTCAGCGGAAGCGGCGCTGGCCGGCACGCTGGCTGCAGCACCCGCGGCACCCGCCGTGGCCAGGGCCGGGGAGCCATGGCGCAGCTGGTGGCTGACCTCGTCATACATGAACTGTACGGCCGGTCCCACGATGACCTGCACACTCTTCCCGGAGGGGTGGATGACGCCGGAGACGGCGGCGCGTTTGATCAGGGAGTCGTCGACAAGCGCGCGATCCTTGACGCCCACGCGCAGGCGCGTGGTGCAGTAGTCCAGGGAGTCAATGTTGTCCTTGCCGCCGAGCCCCTCGATAATGCGGGCGGCATCGGCTGCGGTCTTGTCATCGCCGGTGGCGGAATCCTCCATGGGGTCTGCTACCGCATCGTCCTCGCCGCGGCCCGGGGTCTTGAGGTTGAGCCAGCCGATGAGGAAGTAGAAGATGATGAAGTAGAGGAAGAAGAAGCCCACGCCCATCGCCAGCAGCATGTACCACTTGTTGGCCAGCGGGTTCTGGGAGGAGAGCAGCATGTCCACGAATCCGGCGGAGAAGCCGAAGCCCGCGGTCCACTCCATGGTGGAAGCGATGAAAACGGACAGGCCCATCAGCAGCGCGTGCACCACATAGAGCAGCGGGGCAACGAACATGAAGGAGAACTCCAGCGGCTCAGTCACGCCGGTGAAGAAGGAAGCCAAGGCGCCAGCAGCCATGAGCGAGCCGACCACCTTGCGCTTCTTCTTATCCGCGCGCAGGTACATGGCAAGGGCCGCGCCCGGCAGACCGAACATCATGACCGGGAAGAAGCCGGCCTGATAGCGGCCGACGACGCCTTCCACCGTGCACTGTCCGTTGGCCCAGATGCCAGGGCAGTCGGCGGCGGAGGTGGCTGCCGCAGCTGCCTCGATGGTCTTCTGGCCGGCCTGGAAGTTTCCGATGTCATTGATACCAATAACGTCGAACCAGAAGACGGAGTTCAGCGCGTGGTGCAGGCCGGTCGGGATGAGCAGGCGGTTAGCCACGCCGTAAATACCGGCACCCGCCGCACCCAGGCCCTGGATGGAGGTACCGAAGTTGAAGAGCACGTTGTAGATGAACGGCCATACGAAGTAGAGGATGCCGGAAATCACCATGGCGATGATCGCGGTGAGGATCGGCACGAGGCGCCGGCCTGAGAAGAAGGCCAAGAAGTCCGGCAGCTTGGTGCCGTGGAAGCGGTTATAAACCCAAGCCGCCATGACGCCGGCAAGGATGCCGAAGAGGACGTTTCCGCCGCCCACGGCGTTCCAGCCTTCCGAGGCCCATTCCAGGGCCTCGTCACCGGTCAGCGCGGTGGGGTCTTCGATGCCGCGGTAGCCGGCCACGGCCTCTGGGCCGAGCAGCTTCATGAAGGTGGCGAAGGCCAAGAAACCAGAGAGTGCTGCGGCACCGTTGGAATCCTTGGCCAGGCCGAAGGCAATGGCGATGGCGAAGATCCAGCCAAGGTTGGCCAGCACCGCATCACCGGAGCTAATGAGCAGCTGGGCGGCGAGGTTATCCGGGCCGGCGGCACTGGAGATCCAGTAGCCAAGACCACTGAGGATCGCCGCGACGGGCAGCACCGCCACAGCTCCCATGAGGGCTTTTCCGAGCCGCTGCAGCGGCCCCATGACATCTATTTTCATGTCTGAAACGTCCTTTCGAGCGGAAGAGGGGGAAAGAAGAGCTTTAGTGCAGCCTGTTCTGATCCGCGAAGAGGTAGTACTCGCGGTCCTCCAAGAGAGCGGCGGCGGCTTCATCAACGATCACGGTCGCGCGCGGGTGCAGCTGCAGCACCGAGCCAGGGCAGCGCGCGGAGAGCGGCCCCTCAACCATCGCCTGTACCGCATTGGCCTTGTTGCTGCCGGTGGCGATGAGGAGCAGGTGGCGGGCCTCGCTAATCGTGCCCAAACCCTGCGTCAGCGCGTGGCGCGGAACCTCTTCCAGGTTGTCGAAGAAGCGGGAGTTATCCTGCACGGTCTGCGGATGTAGGGCCACCACGCGGGTGCGAGACGTCAGGGAGCTCGAGGGCTCGTTGAAGCCAATGTGGCCATTCGCGCCAATGCCGAGCAACTGGACATCGATGCCGCCGGCATTCCGGATCGCCTGGTCATAGGCGGCGGTGGCTGCCACGGGGTCGGCAGCGCTGCCCTCTGGGCTCTTGACCAGGGCATCATCAAAATCGACGTGGCTGGTGAAGTCACGGCGGATGGTGGCGTAGTAGGACTGCTCGTGCTCGGGGGCGAGGCCTAGGTATTCGTCGAGAAGAAAAGCGCGGCTACCCGCGAAGCTGACCTCGCCGCGCTCGTGGCGGGCGATGAGCTCCTTGTACGTGGCCACTGGGGTGGAACCGGTGGCCAGCCCCAGGGTGGCTGAGGTGTTGGCGTAGCTTGCGAGGATATCGGCGGCGGCGACGGCCACGTCGGCGGGGGTGGAGCGGATGAGGATTTCCATGAGTGCCTTTCTGATGCGAGTGAGAGTGTTTTTAAGAGTCTATGAATTCAGCGCCACCGACAATGACGCGTACCGGTTCTAGCTGGGCATTGAGGCCCACCAGGTTGGCGCGCGCGCCAACCGCGATGCGGCCTAGATCCTTCTCCCCCAACACGTCGGCGGCCGTGGTGGAGGTAAAACGAACTGCTTCCCCGAGTCCATGACGCTCGGCGAAGCTGGCGAATTGCTGGGCCAAGGTGGAGGTACCACCCGCGATGGCGCCGCTGGGCACGCGCGCCACTCCCCCGCTCACGGTGACAGGGAGGGAGCCCAATTCATAGTCACCATCGGCCATGCCGGCCGCCGCCATGGCATCAGTGATGGCGAAGGCGCGGTGGCTGTGAGCCATGTCCACGGCGCCGTCGACAAGATGCACACCATCTGCGATGAGCTCGACGGACACATCCCCCGCCTTCGCTGCGGTGAGCAAGGCCGCTACCGGGCCCGGCGCGCGGTGGTGAATAGAAGGCATGCCATTAAAGAGGTGCGTTCCAGTCACGGTCAGGCCGAGCTCCTTAGCCTTGGCGATAACGCTCAGCGTGGTGTCGTAATCGGCCTCGGTGTGGCCCAAGCTGGCGATGATGCCATGCTCCGCGCAGACGTCGAGCAGCTTGTCGACGTTCTCCGTTTCCGGCGCGAAAGTAATCGAACGCAGGTGGCCGCGGGCCGCGGCGATGACTGCGCGGAAGAAGTCCGGGTCACCGGGCACGATGCGCGAAGGGTCCTGCGCGCCGCACTTGGCTGCCGCGATGAAGGGGCCTTCCATGTGGATGCCGGCGATCTCGCCTTCTTCAGCCAGCTGGGCTAAAAGCTCCGCCCGGGCGCAGAGTTCTTCTTGCGTGCCGGAGACCAAGCTGGCCAGCAGCGTCGTGGTTCCGTGCGCGCGGTGGAAGCGGGCGGCGGCCAGGCACTGCTCGTAGTCGCCGTTGGGGAATCCCCCGCCATTGCCGCCGTGGTTGTGCAGGTCCACGAAGCCGGGCACCCACAGCAACGCATCCGGGTCCCCGGCGCGCCAGGCGGCCTCAGCCTGGGGGACGTCGCCAAGCGCTATGCCCTCAATACTCTCTCCGAACGTGACGGCCCCAGCGCGCAGCTCGAAGTTTTCATCAATGTAGAGGCCCTCGACGTGGCCTTTCTCCTTTGTCTGCATGGTTCATTCGGTCCCGCTTGTACGGGCTGACGTGGCGCAGCCCGGTTGACAATTCACTTGAAATTTATCAGGGCTACCAATTTTTGTGAACCACACTTCCTCCGAAGGGGGTGTGTGAGCGCAGATGACTTTTAGCGCGTTAGGTGCACCGCGCGGAATGTCGAAAGGCCCGGCGAGCTACCAGCCGCGGGTGGCCACTCGGTCCCAAAGCGCGTTGCTCGCTAGCTCACCGGCGCCCGCTGGTGAGGTGCCAACGAACACGTCTCGCGCATCAGGATCATCAGCAAGAATGTAGCGGAACCACGCGGTGGCATAGCCGTCCCCGAACTCTAAAACGTCCTTGTGGTCCGCGCCTAGACGGCGGGCAATGATTGCCGGACCACCAGCTGATTCAAAGCTCTCCTGCAAGTCTGACCACGGGCTGACAAGCCAGCGGTCTGAACGGCCATCGCTCGTCATCAAGAACAACGGTGCCTCGACGCCCGCTGTGGTGTAGTCCCAGTCATTGGACTTTGCCACCTTGTGGGAGGCCGGGCTCGCCGTATACACAGCTGCTACCTCCGTGTGGGACGCTGCGTTGATAGCGCCCGCGCCGCCCTGTGAGTGTCCGAAAATACCGACCCGTGATCTGTCCACGCGAGAATCCAGTTCCGGTAAGCGCTCAATTAGGTGCACGACATTCTCCCCGGTTCCGGTTTGGGGAGTCTCATCGCCGACGACCACGAAGCCCCAACTGGCTAGGTGTTCCGCCACGGGCAGGTAGCTGCTCAGCGGCGTGTTCGTGCCGTTAGCCATGACAACCGCCGGAAATGGTCCCGTGCCTGTCGGCGCCGCAACGGTCACGTCGCCATCACGCCGCACGTCGACCTCGTGCGGCCCCTCGCCCGCAAACGACGCTTCCAGCAGGCCACCTGTCTCAGCGCTATATCCGGCGGCCACGCCATCATCACCGGTCACGCTGTCTGCGTCCACCCACTGCATGAATCCCACAAACCCGACAAACGCCACCACAATCACGGCCACCACGGCAGTAATGCCAACCACAAGCTTTTTCATGCTCTTTATTGTGTTTCGCACGAGAGCGAAGGTCACTAGCGCTAGCACTACTTTTCCTATACACGGTGCAAGACCTAGCACCACCTATAAGAAGGACGATACGGCGAATCAAAGTGCGGGCGCTCCCCGTCCCACAACAGTAGAGTTGGGGCCGCTTAGCCCCACCTGCCCCCACAACTCATACGGAGCTTTCCTCATGGCCCGCTTTTCTGCACGCCAGCTCAAGCGCTTCATGGGATTCTGGCCGCCCTTCTTGGGCGCTGGCATCAAGATCCAAGAATTTGCTGATGACGGCACTCGCGTCGTTGTCAGCCACAGGCCAAACATGCTGACCAAGAACGCCATGGGTGTTGCCTTCGGTGGCACGCTCTCCGCCATGACGGATCCGTTCTTCATGCTCGCCTCCATGCATCGACTGGGCAAGGAGTACCGCATCTGGGATGCCGCTGGTGAAATTAAGTACCTGAAACCCGGCCGCGGCACGGTCACCGCCGATATGCGCATCCCCGAGGAGACCTACGCGCTCATCGAAGAAAAGACGGCCAACGGTGAGAAGTATTTGCATTGGTTCGACGTGGACATCATCGATGAGGAAGGCGATGTCGTCGCTCATGTGCGCCGCCAAGTCTATTACCGGCGCAAGCAGAAACAAGCTGCACTTGGCCACAGACGCTGGCTAGTGACGCTTGGACTACTGAGGGTGCTTCCCGAAATTCTTGTGCTGTGTTTATCTAGTGCTTTGAAGCCATTTTGAGCACCCTTGATTCTAAAGGCGAACTACTCATCACCATCATGAGTAGTCTTGCCCAGGAAGAATCTCGCTCCATATCTGAGAACGTCACCTGGGGACATCGCAGACGCTTCGCTGATGGGAAAGTCATGGTGCCCTACTCCTCGCTACTGGGATATAAGAAAGGCGCTGACGGTAACCTCGCTATTGATGAGACTCAAGCCCCGACCGTGCGCTTGATCTACCAGCTGTTTCTAGACGGCTCATCGATCACCGAAATCCGTGCCGAGCTACAGCGTCGCGGTATTTTGACTCCGCGAGGTAAAACCAACTGGTCCACCTCAACCGTGCGCTCCATCTTGACCAATGAGAAATATAAAGGCGACGCCCTGCTCCAGAAAACGTTCACCGCTGACTTCCTAACCAAACGAATCGAAGTAAACGAGGGCGAAGTCCCGCAATACTACGTCACCGGAAACCACGAGCCGATTATTGATGCGCCCGTCTGGGATCAGGTTCAATACGAGTTGGCCACCCGCCACGCAACCAACAGCTCCAAAATCGGCCTATTTGCCAGCCGACTCAAATGCGCAGATTGCGGATCCTGGTACGGACGCAAAACCTGGGCATCCAACACTAAATACAAGCACACGATCTGGCGGTGCAACCAAAAATACGACCATCCCCGTCCCTGCCAGACCGCTACCTTGCGTGATGAGCAAATCCAGACCGCGTTCCTCGCCGCGCTAAACCAGCTGGCTGAACAATATCGCGGACAAAGCCACCTACCACAGGTCATCGACGCCATGTTTAATACAGACCAGCTCGAAGCGGAGTCCAAGCGCCTAGACGAGAAAATCCGCGCTCTTGCCAGCGAGATTGAATCATTGGTTGCAGAAAATCAGCGGGTAGCGCAAGACCAGGACCAATACCTCGCCCGCTACACCCAGCTAGAAGCGCGATACCAGAAAACCCTGGGCCGCAAACAAGCCATCGAGGCCGAGATTGCTGCCAAGAGTGCCAAGGCCACTGCGATCAAAACCGCCTACACCCAGTTGGCCGACAAGCCCATCCAGCATTTTCAACCATCCCAGTGGACAGCGCTTATCGACCATGCCGTTATCGGAGCCAACGAGATCCAGTTCGTCTTCAGAATCGGCACTGAAATCACCGTGCCTATTGCTAGCAGGCTGCCAGTTTCTTCCACTTCCTGATTTTGGTGCGAAACGTCGTAAATGGCGCGACGGTGTTGATATGCACCCATTTCCACACCGGCCACGCCGACGGGGTGGAAGAAGCCCACGCACGCTGACCCGAACTAAACAATTCTGATTCGGTTAGACCGCCCACCATTTTGACTATCTCACCAAGCAGGATCTTGAACCTGTCGATCAAATCCTCAGTAGATACCTGCTCCCAGCGTTGGTAGAACGATTCATACAATCCGCCCAGTTGATTCCACTTAAAACCAGGTGCCGGAGTCACCACGTCAAGACCGGCTTGTTCGTCACGTTCCCAGCCGAGCAGTAATTCCATCCAGCCAAGCTGGTAGGCGATCATCTGCCGGGGCGTGCGGTCAACACCGTCAACCAGCCGGTCCCAACCATCGCCAGGAACGCCTACGAACTCGCCGATAAAAAGTTCGCCACGCTTAGTAATCTCTGCGGCTAGTTCATCGCCGGACGCATACGATCTCACCACACACCTCCTCGTGAAACGGCCTTAGGTTTAACGCTTCGTTAGCGCGTTAAACCCTGAATACGCATTTTACTAGGGCAAACAAGATACCCGCTAACGCAAAACCCAAACCCGCTAACGCAAGCGATTTTTCACACCCCCTAAGCGATACTCGCTAACGCAAAAGGGTACTTATCAAATCCGACGTCTAAGTGGAGCCGCCTGCGAGAATCGAACTCGCGACCTTCTCATTACGAGTGAGATGCTCTACCGACTGAGCTAAGGCGGCACGATGCAGTGTGTATATGCACCGCGTGAGAGTTTAGCCTAGGCCGGGGCCGAGAAAGAAATCGGGCCACTTGATGTGAGGCACGTGCAGCACACCCGCAGGTTAGCGCGCGCCACAGGCCAGACGCAGGCGGCCCACCATGCCGTCGAAAGCCACCTGCGGGGTGACGTTCTGCGGCAGCTGCTCGCGGCAGGTACGGATGGCGGACTGAGCTGCCAGCAAGCCATCTTCGCTCACGCGCTGGGCAAGTTCACCGGCTAGGCCCGCGAAGTCCGGGTGGGTCATCTCCACCTCAGCGCCGACTTTCAGCATGAGCGCATCGCGGTAGATGCCGGCGAGATCCACGAGGGCGATGTCGAGGCCGTCGGAGATGCGTCGTTTAGCGCGCTTCTTGTGGAGCTCCTCCAGGTCCTTCAGGGCACTGCGGGCGTCGCGCTGCGCCTTCGTCGCGCCCTTGCCCTTGGCACCAACGCCGAAGGATTGCTCAATCTTGGAGCGCTCCGCCTCCTCCGCCGCCGCGTGGGAGTCCTTGGCTTCCTTCTCAATGAACTTCAGTAGCGCTGTGACGGATTGAAAGGCCTGGGAGCCGTGGAAGACGTCCTCGGCCAGGTTGATGGCCATGGCGCGGCGCTTCTGCGCGGCGGGTTCGTTGACCAGGTGCCGCGCACGGCCCACGTGGCGCAGGGTGGTCACGGCGGCTAGGCGCGCGTCATCCTCGCTGGCGCCTTCGGCGACGAGCTGCTTAACGACGCCATCCACACTCGGCGCCGGAATATATAGGTGGCGGCAGCGCGAGCGCAGCGTGACCGAGAAATCCTCTGGATCCTCCGAGGGCGCCACCATGATGATGACGGTGCGCTCCGGGGGCTCCTCCACGGTTTTGAGCAACGCGTTGGCGGCCTCGTTGCGCAGGCGGTCGGCTTTGTTGAAGATGACCACGCGCCACGGCGCCACGCTCGGCAGGCTGGCCGCGCGCCCAATGACCTCGCGGGCCTCGCCAACGGTGATGAACTGCTCCTGCGGGTCCACGTAAACCAAGTCGGTGTGCTCCTGCTTGTCCAGGACGCTCCGGCAGGAGGGGCAGCGCCCGCAGCCGGGGTTGCCGTTCTCGTCGGCAGAAGTGCACATGAGTGCTGCGGCGAAGCATTGCGCGGCCAGTGAGCGGCCAGCACCGGGAGGCCCAGTAAACAGCCAGGAGTGGCTCATCGCTCGCGAGTCGCCTTCACCGCGAGCCGCGCGGGCAGCACTGAGGATGGTGTGGGCGACGGAGGGGGCGTCGGCAAGCCTTTCTGCAACGCTTGATGTAATCACTCGCCCTAGCCTACTGGGATAACTAAAGTGTGTAACCATGAATAGACTGATGCGTGGCGCCCGCTGGTTATGGGGTACTCAATGGCCGATGTACGCCGCGCTCGTCCTTGGAGCCAACATCATCGGCGCCATCGCGATCATGACCTTCGTGGTCTTCTTTCTCCCCATGCCGGAGATCTCCGACTTCATCGCCCACACGCCCCACCTGTGGACCTACGGCACGCTGTTCGTGACCTTTGCGGTCATCATCGGCATAGCGGTAACACTTCGACTGTTCAGGCCGGTGTTGGACTGGCAACGCAGCCCCGATGACCATGATCCCAACATGGTGCGCAACCTGGTCCTGCGCATCCCGCTCTACCAAGCCGGGGTGGCCGCGGGCGTGTGGCTGCTGGGCATCATCTTGGCGGTGGTGCTGGCAGGGCAGCACTCGGCGCGGCTGGCCATCGTCGTGGGCGTGTCTGCGTCGCTGGCCGGTGGCCTCATCGTGCTGTTGACGTATTTGCAGGCGGAACGCCTCGTGCGTCCCGTGGCGGCAGAAGCCGTGGCCCGGCGCTTTGAGGATTCCACCCTGGAGCCGCCGATTAAGTACCGGCTGCTTTCCACCTGGATGATGACCTCCGGCATCCCGCTCATCGGCATCGTGCTTGTCCTCATGGGCCAACAGGCAGGCCTGTTTAGCCCGGAGACCTCAGACATCATGCCGGCCATTGTTGCGCTGACCGTTACCGCGCTGGGCACCGGGCTCATGGGCACCATGTTCGCGATGATGAGCGTGGTCGATCCCATCATTGAGCTGCAGGACGCCATCAACCGCGTGCGCCGCGGCGAGAGTGACGTCCAGGTGGACATCTACGACGGCTCCGAGCTCGGCGTTCTTCAGGCCGGTTTCAACGAAATGATGCGTGGCCTGCGTGAGCGCCAGCGCGTGCGCGATATTTTCGGCCGCTATGTCGGTGCCGAGGTGGCCCAGCGTGCCTTGGAGGAACGCCCGGAGCTAGGCGGCGAGGACCGCAAGGTAGCGGTGCTGTTTATCGACGTCATTGGGTCCACCACCTTCGCCGTCAACCACACCCCGGAAGAAGTGGTGGAGGAGCTCAACAAGTTCTTCGAGCACGTGGTTGAGGTGGTACACCGCAACAAGGGCATCATCAACAAGTTCCAGGGCGACGCCGCCCTGGCCGTTTTCGGTGCCCCGCTGACGGTCTACGACGCCAACTCCATGGCCTTACACGCCGCCCGCGAACTTCGCCAGGAGCTACGCGGGTTGCGGCTGCAGGCGGGCATCGGCGTGGCGGCGGGCCACGTGGTGGCCGGCCACATTGGTGGCGCGGATCGGTTCGAGTACACCGTCATTGGTGATGCCGTCAACGAGGCCGCGCGTCTCACCGAACTGGCCAAGGACACACCGGGCCAGGTGCTCACCAACTCCGCCACGCTGCGCGGCGCCAACGAGGCGGAGCAAGCGCGCTGGACGCTCATGAAGTCTATTGAGCTGCGCGGGCGCCGCCGCATGACGCAGCTGGCACGTCCGATTCGCCCGACGCTGGCGGAGCGTGCCCTCGGATAAATAAGTCTTTGTAATTCTGGTAGCTTCGGGGCCATGCCTCATCAGCCCCATCCGCCACGCCAGAACTCGAGTCCTCGCCTCCTCGTCCCCGACGTCGCCCGCGGCATGGCCCTGTTGGGCATTGCGCTGGCAAACGTCTGCACCGCGTGGATTATGAACGACGGCGATGGTCCCGATGCTTATTTCGGCGGCGTCGAGACCGTTGCGGACAAGATCTACGTGGTCTTTTCCGCCATGTTCGTGCATGTGCGCGGCCTGCCGATGTTCTCCACGCTTCTCGGCTTTGGCGTGGGGCTTATCGCGATGAGCTTGTGGCGCCGCGGCTTCCCACTGCGGCGCGCGCAGGCCGTGTTGGCTAAGCGCTACGGGTTCTTGGCCCTGTTTGGTGTCCTGCACTGCCTCTTCCTCTTTTCCGGCGACATTATGCTGCTCTACGGCGCGATGGGCATGCTCATCGCGCTGCTGCTTTCTTTCACCGACAAGCTCCTCATGCGCGTGGCCTATGGGCTTTGTGCGCTGCTGGTTGTGTCGGGCATCGGAATGGGTATTGGGGCCGCGTTCATCGATACCTCAGATTTCGATTTCAGCGGTTTTAGCGCCGCCGAGTCCTATTGGGAGCTGCTGGGTGAACAAGCCATCATGGTCGGCGCCCAACTAATGTCCATCCCTCTAACGGGCGCCATGGTTCTTCCGGTCATGCTTGTGGGCTTCGTGTGGGCGCGCCGCGGCACCCTGGCCGGGGGTCATCAACGCGAGCTGTGGACATGGACCATTTTGGCCCTAGCCATCATCCTCTTTCTCGGCCTGCCCTGGGGCTTGTCGACGATTGGGGTGCTGGACCCAGCGCTGGCAGAGCCTCTCAACGCGGCGAATAGCTGCATCGGCATGCTCACCGGGCCGGGCATCGTGGCGGCGGCGACACTTGCCCTAGAACCCCTGCAACGCCGCGGCGCGCGCCCGTGGTTCCTGTGGCCGCTGATTGCGTTGGGCAAGCGTTCCATGACCGGCTACGTGCTGCAGTCCGTGTTCTTCCTGGCGCTGGTTTACCCCTTCACCCTCAACATTGGGCCGGAGTTCAGCGCCACAGGCCAGGCAGCGCTGGCCGCCGGCGTGTGGCTGGCCACGCTTCTCATTGCCTGCGCGCTCGAGGCCGCAGGCAAGCCCGGCCCCTTCGAATGGGTGCACCGACGCTTGTCCTATGGCAAGACGATGCGCCCGGAATTAGGTGCGGCGTCTAACCGCGGCTCTTCCGTGCCAGGCCATCCACCAGCAGCACCAGGCCTACCGTCTGGGCCGCCGACTGCGCCGCATCCAGGACTCGGCCACGCAGGCCCGCATCCTGGCGCTGCTCAGCCGGGTTCAGGACCGTCAGCGCCTCAGAGGCCAGAAGCAGGTTAGCGCCGTGGCTCAGGCCCTGCGTAGATTCGGCAGCACGCAGGGCTGGGTCACCGGCTAGCGCGGAGAGCGCAGCCGCCGGGATTCCGGCGATAGCCGTGGCGAAACGCTCGCCTCGGGCGCGCGAAAGCGCAAGGCCCGCGGCCCACGCGCCGGCGCGCAGGCCCCAACCCAGCGCATCGTTGCGCGCACCGCGCAACGCCCATGCGAAGGCAGCGTATTGCACGCTGACACACGTCACGCCGAACGTTGTTGGCTCACCGCGCTTGGCGGCTTGGCCCAGCGAAGCGGCGATAAGCCCCACGCGGGTCTCCGAGGCGCAGTCCGGGCGCAGGGCCAACAGCACGGGTACAGCGGCGGTCGTGGCCGTGCCGAGCGTGCGCCAGTTAAACAGGCGTGACCAGACAGCAGTCTCCCCCACAGCGAGCGCGCCGAGGGTGAGGTGATCGCGGCCAGTAAAGGCCGGGCCCACCGCGCGCAGGAGAGCCTCAGCGCCCTCCTGGGTGCGAGCCAGCATGTCGCGGGCGAAGCTGGTCTTCATATCCTGCTACTTCCTGCGCGATCCGGCCTTGACCACGTTCTTCGTGCCCGGCGAAGGCTTCTTCGTCGCCTTCTTGCTCGACTTCTTCGTGGCCTTCTTGGTCGACTTCTTAGTGCTCTTCTTCGTCGACTTCTTCGCACCTCCGTTCGCTGCGTCCTTGGCGCGGCGCTCGGAGAGGAGCTCGTTCGCGCGGGCGTCGGTAAGCTGCTCCGGATCGTCGCCACGGCGCAGCGAGGCATTCGTGGTGCCGTCGGTGACGTACGGGCCAAAGCGGCCGTCCTTGACCGTCATCGGCTTGCCGGAAACATCGTTATCACCCAGCTGCTTAATCGGCGGCTGTGCGGCCGCGCGGCCACGGCGCTTCGGCTCCGCGTAGATGCGGCGCGCCTCATCCAAGGTGATGGAGAAGATCTGCTCCTCCTTGGCCAAGGAACGGGAATCCTTGCCCTTCTTCAGGTACGGGCCATAGCGGCCGTTCTGCGCGGTAATGACCTCGCCGTCCGAGGGGTCCACGCCCACCTCGCGCGGCAGGCTCAGCAGCTTCAGTGCTTCCTCCAGCGTGACGCTGGATGGCTCCATCGAAGCAAAGAGCGAGGCTGTGCCCGGCTTCAGCTTCTCTTCGACGTACTCGGCAATGCGCTTTTCCTTCTGCTTCGCCGCGGTCTTGGTCTCCCAGTTCTTGGCGCGCTTGCCCTCGGCCGCGCGCTGGGCGTCCTCCGCGGCGCGCTCTTCCTTGACGATCTCCTCGGCTTCGGCCTCGGCCTTCTCGCGCTCGTCATCACGCACCTGCTCGGTCACGTACGGTCCGAAACGGCCCTCCTTGGCCACGATGGTGCGTCCATTCTCCGGGTTCTGTCCCAACTCGCGCCCACCCTGCGGGGTGGCAAAGAGCTTCTCTGCCAAAGCCTCGTTGAGCTCATCCGGGGTGACCGTCTCCGAGAGGTTGGCGCGCTGGTACTCCACCGTTCCGTCCTCGTTGGTGCCCACGGCGCGCTCGATATACGGCCCATAGCGGCCCACGCGCACGAAGACATCGCGGCCTTCCGTGTCGGTGTACAGGCGCAGCGAGTTGACCTGGCGAGCGTCGATGGCCTCCAGGTTGATGTCCACCAGGGACTTCAGGCCGCCGTGGCGAGCGATGGACGCAGCCTTACGCTCGCCGGCCTCAGTATTGCCGAAGTAGAAGTTATTCAGCCAATCCGTGCCGTTCTCCGAACCGGCGGCAATGGCATCGAGCTCATCCTCCATGGAGGAGGTGAAGTCATAATCCACCAGCTCGGTGAAGCTATTCTCCAGCAGGCCTACCACTGCGAAGGCAACCCACGAGGGCACCAGGGCGTTGCCGCGGGAGAGCACGTAACCGCGGTCCTGGATGGTTTTGATGATGGAGGCGTACGTCGACGGGCGCCCAATGCCCAAATCTTCCATCTTCTTGACCAGGCTGGCTTCGGTATAGCGTGCCGGCGGGTTGGTGGAGTGGCCGTCGGCAGTAACCGCAGCGGTCTTCAGCGTGTCGCCCTCATTGAGGTGCGGCAGACGGGACTCTCCCTTCGAGTCCTTCGCCGCCACGTCCTCGTAGGCCTTGAGGAAGCCCGGGAAGGTAATGGTGCGGCCGGTCGCGGAGAAGTCGGCGTCGTGGCCGCCGGCGTTGACAGCTGCGGTCACCTTCATCGAGGTTCCCTTGGCGTCGGCCATCTGGCAGGCCACGGTGCGCTTCCAAATCAACTCGTAGAGCTTGTACTCCTCGGCGTCGAGCTGCCCGGCCAGCTGGCCCGGGGTGGCAAAACGCTCGCCGGCGGGACGGATGGCCTCGTGAGCCTCCTGGGAGTTCTTCACCTTGCGGTCATACCGGCGCGGCCCATCTGAGACGAACTCAGCGCCAAAGATGGAGGAGGCAGCCTCACGGGCAGCGTCCAGCCCCTGCTTGGACAGGGAAGTCGAGTCGGTACGCATATAGGTGATGTGACCGTTCTCGTAGAGGCGCTGCGCAATGCGCATCGTGCGCTCCGAGGTGTAGTGCAGGCGGCGGCCGGCCTCCTGCTGCAGAGTCGACGTCATAAACGGCGCGGAAGGCTTGCGCGAATAAGGCTTGTGCTCGACACTAGCCACGGTCATGGTGGAGCCTTCCAGCGCGCTGGCCAGCTGCTCCGCCTGGGCCTGCTTGACGACGACCACCTCGTCGCTCTTCAACTGACCCTTATCGTTGAAGTCGCGGCCCGCGGCCACGCGCTTGCCGTCGAGGGCGCTCAGGCGCGCGTCGAAGTCCGGCGTGGACTTCAGCGTTGCCGTGAGATCCCAGTACTCGGCGGGGATGAACGCCATGCGCTCGCGCTCGCGCTCGACGATGACGCGGGTAGCTACCGACTGCACGCGGCCAGCCGACAGGCGCGGCATGACCTTCTTCCACAGCACCGGGGAGACCTCGTAGCCATAGAGACGGTCCAGGATGCGGCGGGTTTCCTGGGCGTCGATGAGGTTTTCATCGAGCTCACGGGTGTTTTCCGCGGCCTCCAGGATGGCGGACTTGGTGATCTCGTTGAAGACCATGCGACGCACCGGCACCTTGGGCTTGAGTACTTCCAGCAGGTGCCAGGCAATGGCCTCGCCCTCGCGGTCGGGGTCTGTTGCAAGGTAGAGCTGATCGCACTGCTTCAGCTTGGCCTTGAGGTCCGCGACCTTCTTCTTTTTGTCCTGGCTGATGACGTACAGCGGGGTGAAGTTATCCTCCGGGTTAACACCGAGGCGTGCCCAGGATTCCTTCTTATATTTGGCGGGGACGTCGGCGGCGCCGCGGGGAAGGTCCCGGATGTGGCCGACGGAGGCCTCAACAATGTACTTATCGCCGAGGTAAGGCTGAATCTTCTTCGCCTTGGTTGCTGACTCGACGATGACCAGGGTCTTCCCCGGGCCGGTAGCTTCTGCCACTTCGACTTCATCCCTTCCGATGGCTAGTCCTCTGCTGGGCAATTGCCCCTAGAGTACACAGATAGAGGTTCACTCTAGTTATTCAGGCCAGTACACGTCCACACAACCGGGGGTCTATACTGGCCGTCCGAGGATTCGCCTCACAGTACACAACCGGGAGACAGCGTGATTGCGTCTATTACTGCATGGTTCGAGGTCATCATGGCCACACAGTGGATTTATCCGCTGGTGGGTTCGCTGATTTTCCTCGACTGCTTCTTCCCCGTTTTGCCTTCGGAGGTTCCCCTCAACATGGTGGGCGCTTGGTCTGGTTCCCAAGGGTTCCCCCACCTTCCCACCATGTTTTTCGTCGCCATGGTTGCCGCAATTTTGGGGGATAACTTGTGCTTCCTCCTGGGAACGCGGCTCATCGCCCTTATTAATAGAGCCCAAAAGGGCACCAAGGCTTATGACGCCTTAACGTGGGTCAAGCGCAATATTCGGCGCAGCGGCGGCGCGGCCATCATCATCGCGCGCTTCATCCCCTCGGCCCGCCTGTTTATGACGATCCTGCTGGGCTCCATGCGCTACCCCTGGCCGTTGTTTTTCTTCTTCGACACCTTCGGTGTCCTGTTGTGGGTGGCGCAGGCGCTAGCCATTGGTTATCTCGGCGGCGTGGCCTTCTCCGGCTCGCCCGCGATAGCCATGCTCATTTCCATCATCGCCGCCGTCATCATCGGCTTCGGCCTGCAAAAAGGACAGAATAAGCTGCTGGAATGGTGGGATACCCGGCGCGGCTACGCCGAATCCCCCTAAACCACCTCGACGTTGGTGGCCTGCTGACCTTTAGCGTCTTCCCCAATCTCAAAGGAGACGCGCTGGTTATCTTCGAGGGTGCGGAAGCCGGTGCCTTGGATTTCGGTGTAGTGCACGAAGATGTCGCCGGAGCCGTCCTCCTGCTCAATGAAGCCGTAGCCTTTTTCGGCGTTGAAGAACTTGACGGTACCGTATGCCATGATGAGTTGTCCTTTGCGGAAATAAAGTAGTGCAAACTAGTGCACCAGTGTGCCACGTTTGGACACCTACAGCAGATTAGTGGAGGCAAGCGTGAGTGAGAACCCTCTGGGTGAGGAGCTCGTCGAGCACCTTGTTGAGCGTTTCCCTGAGTCCGAGCTAACGCACTCCACCACCCTGCCCGCCCAGCCCGCGCATTATGCCGAGTGGCCCGAGTGGGTCCTGCCGGAGTTGCGGGTGGCGTTGGAGGAGCGAGGCGTCGCCAAGCTCTATGCCCACCAGGTCGCTGTGGCACAGGCGGCGTGGGAGGGGCGCGATGTGGTGGTCTCCACCGGCACGAGTTCCGGAAAGTCCTTGGGTTACCGTTTGCCCATTCTGTCCCGTCTGGCGCAGGACCCGACCGCGTGCACGCTCTACATCACGCCAACGAAGGCGCTGGGGTCGGACCAGCTGCGCACGGTGCTCGAGCTCACGCAGAGCATCGCCGCGCTTCACGACGTCCACCCCGCCCCCTACGACGGTGATACCCCCACCGAAGCCCGTGCCGGCATCCGCGATCAGGCGCGTTTTATCTTCTCCAACCCGGACATGATTCATTCTTCTCTGCTGGGCGCGCACCAGCGGTGGGCGCGGGTGCTGCGGCATTTGAAGTTCATCGTGATTGATGAGGCGCATGCCTACCGCGGGGTTTTCGGGGCGAACGTGGCGCTAGTGGTGCGGCGTTTGCTGCGGCTGTGCGCGCACTATGGTTCGCGGCCGGTCATTATTGCGGCTTCGGCGACCATGCGGGATCCCGCCCGGCATGCCGCGCGGCTGACGGGGCGCGAAGTGCTCGCGGTGACCGAGGATGGCGCGCCGACGGGTGCGCGGACAGTCGCGCTGTGGGAGCCGGGCTTCATGGAGGGTATTGAGGGCCAAAACGGCGCCCCCGTGCGCCGCGCCGCCACAACGGAGGCGGCCTGGATGATGGCCGCGCTGGTGGCGCAGGGCGCGCGGACGTTGACCTTTGTGCGCTCGCGGCGCGCGGCAGAGGCCACCGCGCTGCGGGCAGCAGAAGAGCTCTCCGGGAGGCTGGGCCGGCCGGATTTCGCGCGCCGAATTGCCGCCTACCGCGCGGGGTATTTGGCCGAAGACCGCCGCGCGCTGGAGCAGGCGCTGGATGATGGCTCCCTGCTCGGCGTGGCCACCACGTCTGCTTTGGAGCTGGGCATCGACGTCGGCGGACTGGATGCTGTGGTCACCGCCGGGTTCCCGGGCACGGTTGCTAGCTTCTGGCAGCAGGCCGGGCGCGCGGGCCGCCGCGGCCAGGGCTCGCTGGTGGTGCTGGTGGCCCGCGATGAACCGATGGACACCTACCTGGTTCACCACCCGGAAGCGCTGTTAGGCCGGCCGGTGGAGGCCAGTGTGTTCAACCCCGCCAACCCCTACATCCTGGGCGGGCACGTGTACTGCGCGGCGGTGGAGAAGCCGCTAAGCGACGCCGACGTGGCCGCCTTCCGCGCCGAATCCGTGGTCCACGACCTAGCCCAGCAAGGCTTGCTGCGCCGACGCCCGCAGGGTTGGTTCGCCGCTCCCCTGCCGGCTGGCTCCAGCGAGCTCACCCCGGAGACCGCTCACACGGCCGTCTCGCTGCGGGGTGGCTCGGGCGAGGAGGTCATGATTGTGGATTCCTCCGATGGCCGCTTGCTGGGCACCATCGATTCCGCCCGCGCGGTGAGCCAGGTGCATCCCGGCGCGGTGTATCTGCACCGTGGCGAGAGCTTCGTCATCGAGGAACTTCACCTCGGCGGAGGCGATGGTTCGGCGTCCGCCGAGCCGGGCGTGGCCCTCGCCGTACCGAAGGCCCCGGACTACACCACACAGCCGAAGTCCACGACGGACATCCGCATCCTGCGCGAGGCCGATGACCTAGTGAACTACGCCCCCGGCCTGTGGGTGGCCAGCCTGGAGGTCGAGGTGACCGATAAGGTTACCGGCTACCAGGTGCGGCTTCCCGATGGCTCCGTGGGCGAGGATATCCCCCTTGACCTGCCGGAACAGCGCCTGGCGACCCGGGCGGTGGCCTACACCATCGATCCGCTGGCACTCGCAGCGATGGGAGTCACCGCCGGGCGCACCCCGGGCACCCTCCATGCGGCAGAGCACGCCGCCATTGGGTTGTTGCCGCTCATTGCCACCTGCGACCGCTGGGACATTGGCGGCGTGTCCACCGCGCAGCACGCCGATACGGGCTTGCCCACGGTCTTCGTCTACGACGGCCACCCCGGCGGTGCTGGCTTCGCCGAGGAAGGTTTCCGGCGCTTCCCCGAGTGGATCAAAGCCACCTTCGAGGCCGTGCGCTCCTGCCCTTGCGAATCCGGCTGCCCGTCGTGCGTGCAATCCCCCAAGTGCGGCAACGGCAACAACCCTCTGGACAAGGCAGGCGCTGTGGCCCTCCTCGGCGCACTGGTCACCATGACCTCTTAGACCGGACCGGCGCGGGCAACGGCGCTGCGCCCGCGCAGCCGGGCAGTGACCTCAACGTCGCGCCCATCGATGTCGCAGGAGCCGAGTTCCGCGCCGTTGAGCGCGGCGATCTCTGTGGCCTTCGTGCAGGCGTCCCTGCCCTTGGCCACCTCCCACGCACCGGCCACCGCGGCGAGGTCCGCCGCCACCTGCGCTTCGTGCCGCGCCACAACGAGCGAAGCAACTGCCGCGACTGCCAACAACAGAGACGCCACTGCAGCGATGATCCCGGCGGTGACGACGGTGGCATAGCCCTCCTCCCCCGCCAGGATCCTTCCCCAGCTGCGCCGACGACGCCTCATGGCTGCGCCCCGTTGTTCCCACCGGCTGCCATCTCCGCGGGAAACACCGCCTGCGCGCGCATGGTCCCCAGCGGTGCCGGCACGGCGGCCTCAGCGGTCATAAGCCCGGAGCCTTCGCTTAAGCTGACCGTCACTCCATCGCGCTGAAAGTCCACACCGATGGCAGCAGAGCGAGCCGCAGCGCCCGCAGCATCAACGGCAGCGAGGTGGGCCGACAACGTGGCGATGCCACCCACGATTCCCGCAGCAACGATGACGAGCGCGGACAGTGACAATGCCGCCTCGATGGTGACGGAGCCGGCGTCATCAAGCGCGCGCATTAGCCTGGGGTGTTGGACAGGGCGTCGGTGATGATGGAGGTAATGGCGCTGGTGACTTCGCCACCGTTGACCACGGCATAGAGCACCGCAGCAAGCGCCGCGGCCGCGAGCGAACCCATGGCGTACTCAATCGTGGACATACCATCATCATTCGCTAATAGTGACTGGTAGTTTACCTTTTTCTGCATGATATACCTAGCTTTCTTTTCTTGTGTTTATGAAGGTTGCGTGTACTGAGTTGGTGAGTGGTTAGTTAAGCGGTTATTGGAATGAACTGCCCTAGAAGAGTTGCTGGCCCAAGCTGATAAGGACAGGTATCAACCCAAGGACCAGGAATGCGGGAAGGAAACACACCGCTAGCGGTGCTGCAATGAACACGCCAGCGCGCTCCGCCCGCGCGGTAGCTTGCGCCGAGGCTTCGGCACGCAGCTGCGCCACCAACCGGTGGCACCCCGTAGCCATAGCCGCACCCGATTCGCCAGACAGCTGCGTAAGCCGCACTAGTTCTTCCAAATGCGGTTGACTGGCCAGCGCCGACCATGCCGAACTCATGGGCACCCCCACCCCGATGAGAGCGGCCGCCTCCGACCACTGCGGCGAGGCTTCGGCGACAGCTAGCACGGCACTGCGCGTGGAGAGACCGGCCTCCAGGCACGCGGCGAAGAGCTCCAGGTCGCTGGCAGCATCGAGCGGACTATAGTCCGTTTCGGGACCATCACGCGGCGTCTTCGGACGCGGTGTGCGTGAGCCAGACTGGGCTATTCGTCCAGACGGTGCAGCAGAGGTAACAGCGAATGCCGCAGCCATGAATGCAGCGGAGATATACGTCAAGACCATCACTGCGCCGCCCTTCGCAGAATGAGACGCGACCAAGCAAAGCCGGCGCAGACGAGGGCCACGCCGATGTCGAGAAGCACGCCCCCAAGGCCACCGCCGAGCAAGAACCCCAAGGAATCCGCGCCCATCGCCCCACCCATAAGGATGCCCGCCAGCGGCAGGGACGCCAGGATGACCGCGGTGGCCTGTGGCCCTTGCAAGGAGGCCGCGGTCTCACCGGCATGGCGGCGCGCGGTATCCAGCTGACTTTGAGCCTGCTCGATGAGGTTCGCCAACGCCACGCCATGGCGTCCCGAGAGCGTGAGCAGCGCTGCATAGCGGGCAACCTCCGGTGCATTGAGAGCAACCGCAGGCGAACCTCCTTGTGCCGCGAGACCCGCAGCCGTGATCAACGCGGCGCGGAGGTTCTCCGGGGTGGAGTCTGGAAGAGCGTCGGCGCCCCGGCGAAGCGCGCCCGCCGTTGTCGATCCCGCCCGCAGCTCGGCGGCAACAGAACCGAAGTAGGAGGCGAGCGCCTCCGCGCCACGGCGCTCGCGCCGGGACGCCGCCAGGTCATTGGCAAACCACAGCGCACAAACCACAATGCAGCCCACCGCCACCACGACAGTGGGCCTGCCGAAGAAGACACAGCACCCGACCCCGAGAAAGACAGCCGCGGGTGCCAACGAGCGAGGCTTCGGCGATTCCAGCCGCGTCACCGAAGGCGGCTGCGAGAGCAAACACGCCGCCGCGAGGAATAGCCACATCATGGTTCCACCCCCAGCCGCGAACACAGCTGCGCAAACCCGGGAAGCGGACCGTCTTCGGCCGTCCACACCAGCTGCGGTGTAACCGGGTTTCCCTCCAGCACGCCGAGGTGCGCTAGCCGACGCCCCTCCGGCGTGCGCTCCATCCCGAGGACCACGTGCACGGCGGCCGCCAGCTGCGAATGCAGTGCTACGCGGTCGAGTCCGCCGAGAGCGGCGAGGGCCTCCATGCGGGCGGGCACTTCATCAACAGAGTTTGCGTGCACGGTGCCCGCACCACCATCGTGCCCGGTGTTGAGCGCGGCAAGCAGTTCCACGACCTCCGCGCCGCGGATTTCGCCAACGACGATGCGGTCCGGGCGCATGCGTAGCGCTTGGCGGAGCAGGAGCGACATGGAGATCTCGCCGCGCCCTTCCGCGTTGGCCCGGCGCGATACCAGGGTCACAACGTGCGGGTGATTAGGCGAAAGCTCCGGGGTGTCCTCGATGATGAGCAAGCGTTCGGTAGCGGGCACGCACCCCAGCAAGGCTGCGAGCAACGTCGTCTTTCCTGAGCCTGTCCCTCCCGTAACCAGGAAGGACGCCCGCCGCTCAACCACGGCGCGCAGGACGTGCTCCAGGCTGGAATCAATGCTGCCACTAGCTATCAGTTCCTCCAGGCTGGTTTGGGCCTGACGCAACACACGAAGGCTGATGCAGGTTCCGCTTGCCGAGGGAGGAGCAAGCAGCGCGTGGAGGCGAATCCTCGTTCCGTCGGGGCGGGTCAGGCGCCCATCGGCAAAAGGTTGCGCATCATCCAACCGCACGCCCGCCACCGCAGCCAGCCGGGTGGCCAGTTGGCGAACCTCGGTGTCGTCGGCAAAGCCAATATCGCGCGGCTGCAAACCCTGCCCGCAATCGACGAAACAGGAATCGGGGCCATTGACAACGACATCGGTCAGCCCCGGCAGCGACAGGACCGGCTCCAATAATCCCAAGCCCACGGAATCGTGGCGCAGGCGCTGCAGAAGGTCGAGCACATCGACATCGCTGATGACTCCAGCCTCCTGGCGAATGCGCCGCGCCAAAGCAGGGGCGTCGTGGGCCAGCTGTGGCTCGGAGGCCACGATGGTGCGCATCGTATCGATCAGGTTCATGCCACGGCCTCCCACATCTGGCGCGCGGCACGCGCAAGGGCCCGGGGCAGCTGGCTCGGCAGCCCACTGGTTTCTACCGTGCGCGTCAGGCCACGGATGGTGGGCAACTCAGCGATGGGATCCGCGTGAGTCACCGTGGCAATATCGCTGGCATCCAGGCCCGCCCACTGGCGGTTGCGCACGACGACGGAGCACTCCTGCGGCCGGGCGCGAAGTTCAGCTACTAGCTGCGCGCAGGCAGCGGCCGCCCGCACCTCAGCGGCAGTAAGCACCACCACGTGATCCGCCGCATCGGGGATATCCCACGGCGGGCAATCCACCACCACGGTCCCCGGGTATAAACACGCAGCTTGCATAATGGCCGCGCGCCTGGCGCTACTCATCTGAACCACCTCTACGCTGGATGACCTCGCAGCCGAGAGAACCGCGATGCCATCCGGGGTGGCGGGCAAAGCACGGACAAGGTCTGCTGCATCAACCGAACCAGTCCCCGCGGCAAGATCCGGCCACCGCGCGCCGGGCTTGTTCTCAATTCCGGTGAGCAAATCGAGGCCGCCGGAATAAGGGCTCGCATCAACGAGGAGATCCGCGCCCGCCTCGCGGGCCAGCGCCACCGCCACCGTTGATGCACCCAAACCTCCGGCGGAGCCGGTCACCGCCAGGGTTAAGCCGGTAGACACGGTGGTCTCCGGAGTGGCGTCTGCTGCTAGTGCGCCCAGGAGCTCTTTCGATTGGGCGGGCACAATGAAGGCGGCAGTCGCGCGGCAGCACAGCGCAGCCTCATAATCGATGGGCCCCGGATCCAGCGCCAAGAAATACACCCTCGGATGCCCCGCCACGAGACGAGCCGTCAGCGAATCAGCCAAGACGGCATCCGCCTTGGGCAGGTGCCGGGAGAAGTCCCGTGGGTCCTCCACGGTGCTCACTTCCGCAGTACTGGCGGCTGCCGCGGATGCCGCCTCTGCTCGCAGCGTGGAATCCCCAACAGCGATAACTAGGTGAAACGTGCTCATGCCTGAAGCATGCGCGAGCGCACCAACCGCGCGCTAGGGCTTCCTCACCACCTGTGGATAACTTCGCCATTGTGGCGTCTTTCGCCCCTATTTTGCTGACGCTTGAACAAAATTACCGGGGCTCACGTACCAAAACTCACAGGAAACCGTGCTTCCACAATCCTCAGAATCGGGTTAAGGGTCAAAAGCAAATACCCCCGAGCCACGCTCGAGGGTATCGCAATAAGTGCGGTAAAGAATGGCTTGGTTAGCCATAAAACTCGGGTAGTAAGTCTGAGACTAGGCCCGAGGGGCGCTTGCTTTTAGCCTGCGGCTATGGCGTTCAGCGCCTCACCTAAGAGTATCGTTGGCGCTTCAATTCTGTCAATGACCTCTCATGGCTTGTCTCAATCTTCAAAAGTGGTGTACGGCAGTCACCAAAATGACTCTCGCCTAATGCGGCCGCAATACCCTTCGAAAGCCGGGCCTTTGGCGAACGATCTTCCAAGAAAGCCTCCAACCCCACGTCTTCGATCTTTTTTCGCGCATGGAAAACCGAACTAGCAAGCAGATCTGCCACCTGTAGTGCCGGACAAGTCCGAGAATCCAGACTAACGGCCGTTGCAAACCGCTTATTTCCAAATCGATTGTTGAGAGAGTTCACTAGTGTGTCTCCGTAGGAAACCCCTACTGGGACATCAATGTGGTCGAGCATCACCACCCCAACTTCACGACGAGTAACCAGCCCCCGCAGCAGCCGATCTGTCGCGAACAAATGCCCTTGCCACTGTTCTCGACTACTCCACGGATCGAAATGCCTCTTGTCCAAAACAAAAGCTCCGAACGTGCACCCCGAGCTTATCGCTGCTCGAAAAATATCAAGCAAAATCGGTTCAGAGTGCTTAGTAACTTTCGAGAACTTAATCTCGTCAGCCTTTGTGAAGTTATTCCGCTCACGACATGCCTTAATCTCCCGCGAAAGGAAATCAGGATCCTTCGTGCGCACAGCCGCAACAACGAAATGCTTACCCAACGTGCCTTTACTTCCGGCTTCATCTACAAAGTAGACGGCACTTTCTGCAGCAAGCGGCAAACTCACCTGAGGAGGACCTGAACCCTTTTGGTGAGAAGAAGAATGTGCTTGATAGCTTGTCACAGCTGAGAGTATATCGCCGTGCTAGGACATCAAATATGTCTCAGCTCAATGGCCACAGGCGAGCCCGGTTTTTTGAAAAAGGTGATGGCCCGCGCCTCGGGGGGGTGTGCGCGGGCCATCGGTAACCCGGCATCGGGGGGTGCGCCGGGGCAGGCCGCACTGTATATCGGGGCCTTGCACCTGACATTATGACATGCGAAAGAAGAGATGACAACAGCGAAATCCAACATTCCTTGAGTTTTCTGGCAATATGTTTGCGCACTCCCGATTCTTCCTGCTAAGAGGCTACGATGAGCAGGGTAACTCGCACACTAACGGCAGGCCTTCCTCGATGACCGGTACCCCTTTCCCCACCGACGGCACCACCCGCGCGGCCGCGTTTTTCGACTTGGACAAAACGATCATTGCCACATCCTCGGCCTATGCCTTCGGCCGCGAGTTCATGCACAACGGGCTCATTACGCATGCGGAGGCACTCCAGCTGTCTTTAGCCAAGGCCAGCTATATGCTCGCCGGCCACAGCAGCGAGCACATGGACACCACCCGCGATCAGCTCGCCGCCATGGCCACCGGCTGGTCCGTTCAGGAGGTCCACGACATCGCGGTAGAGACCATGCACACTGTGGTCACCCCCGCCATTTATGCGGAGGCACGCGCGCTTATCGACGCCCACCGCGCCGCCGGCCACGAGGTGGTGATCATCTCGGCGTCGGCAAGCGTGCTAGTCAAGCCCATCGCACAGGAACTGGGCATCGAGCACGTCGTGGCCACCGAGCTTGCCGAGGAAGACGGCCGGTTCACCGGGGAGATCCTGTTTTATTGCAAAGGTGCGGCGAAGGCCGAGGCCTTGGCGCGCATTGCTCAGGAGCTCAACGTCGACCCCGACGCGTCCTTTGCCTATTCCGATTCCGCCACAGACATCCCGATGCTGGAGCAGGTTGGCCACCCCGTTGCCGTGAACCCGGACCGCCTGTTGAAGAAGCACGCCATCGCCCACGACTGGGAAATCCGCACGTTCAAACACCCCGTTCCGCTCTTCACCGCACCCAGCGCCCGCGAATTCGGTATCGGCTCGGCGGTCGTGGCCGGCATCGCAGCCTTAGTGGTCGGCGGAATTTTATTTGCACGCCAGCAGCTGCGCGATTAAGCCGCTTGCGCGATGCCGTCGGCTTCGCGGGCGCCGGCTTCCCAGGCGTCGAGAAGCAGCGTGATGAGTGCCGCCGGATCCTGGCCATAGGTGTCCAGTGCCGCGCGGTAATCCGCGCGATGACGGTTAAGAAAGGTCTCGGGCACGGCGAAACCCCGCGGATCGAAGCCGGTATGGATGGCGGCGGTGCGCGCGGCGACGAGCGCCACGGCGGTGCTGCGCGCACCGAAGAGCGAGCGCGCGGCAATCTCCGCGTGCACCACCACCGGCAACAAACGGTCGAAGTCTACGCCGGCCCCGCGCGTGATGAGCTGCGCCAGTGCCTGCGCCACCGCCGGATTCTGATCCGGATGCCCCACGCCGCTCGCCGCAATATCGATGCTGGCCAAGACCTGCAGCGGGGCGCGCGCGAAGGTGCGCACCGTGGCCGCCTGTTTTTCCGGAGCTAGCAAAGAATAAGCACTAACCGCGGGCGGGATACCGTCAGCCTCAAGTGGCGCGCCGTCGATCGCCGCGGCCGCCCGCGCGCCGCGCAACAGCGACTCGGAAGAAATAACGTCAAACTTGCGCAAGCCCGCGGGCCGACGGTGCACGCGCGCTATCGCTGCGACGGCAGAAGCAGCTTTATCCTCCACCCCAGAAAGGGCCATCAGCGGGGTCAGCGGGTCAGAATGCGGCATACCCATTACAATAACGCCGTACCCACTTTGCGGGCCGCACCACATGAACTCTGGAAAGTTCATTACTATGGCCGATATAGATTGCGACAAACAGTAGGAGTATTAAACCGTGAGCAACGACGGACTATTCACTGACGGGTCCAACAAGTTCGCCCCGAAGGTAGACGGCATTCCCTTGAGCGATGCGGATACCTCCCGCCGTGGCGAAGCATCCATCGGCCAGCTCGTATCCAACGCCACCGAGCAGATGTCCCAGCTGGTTCGCTCCGAGGTCGAGTTGGCCAAGACCGAGCTCGCTGCTTCTGCCAAGAAGGGCGGCATCGGCGCGGGCATGTTCGGTGTGGCTGGCACCGTGGCGCTGTATAGCTCCTTCTTCTTTTTCTTCTTCTTGGCGGAGCTGCTGGCCGTATGGCTCGACCGCTGGGCTGCCTTCCTGATTGTCTTCCTCATTATGGTCGTCCTAGCCGCCGTCGTGGCCTTCATCGGCTTCAAGCAGGTCAAGCAGATCAAGGCCCCGGAGAAGACCATCCAGTCCACGAAGGAACTCAAGAAGCTGGTTCCAGGTAAGGCTGAAAAGTCCATCGAGCATGGCCTCTACACCTAAATCTTTAAGGTCCTTTTCAACCTCCCGCCCCGAGCACATGCGTTCGGGGCGGATTTCGTCTGTGCACCCCTCCCACGAAAGGCCCGCCCATGAATCCCCTACCCCCCTCCGTAGTGGAGCTTGACGGCCCCTTTGAGCACGAGTTCCTGCACACGCGCGGCATCCGCCTGCACGCCGCTACCGCTGGCGCCCCGGATAACCCGCTGGTGCTGCTGCTCCATGGTTCCTTTGGCGGGTGGTTCGATTTCCGGAATGTCATTGCCCCGCTTGCCGACGCCGGCTTCCACGTCGCCGCCCTCGACATGCGTGGCTTTGGCATGTCCGATAAACCGCCGCTCGAGCCCGGCCAAGATATCCGCGTGGCGGTTGGTGATGTCAGCGGTGCCATCCGCGCATTAGGCCACGACGATGCCTACCTGGTCGGCGCGGATACCGGCGGTGCGGTGGCATGGGCGCTGGCCACCGAGCGGCCCGAACGGGTACGCGGACTGATCTCCGTATCGGCAGCGCACCCTGCAGATTTACGCCGCGCCGTCGCCGCACGCCCCTGGGACTTTGGGTGGGTTCTCCTGCGCGCGACATTGTGTCGCCTGGGAAAAATTGGCGCCCCAAGCCTTCTGCTACGGGAGTCCACCTACCTTCGGGAGATGGATCTCGACGCCCTCGGATCCTTCAGCGGCGCCGAGCGCGAGGAGGCCCTGCGCCTGCGCGTGACGTCGTCACGCATAGGAAACGTCCGCCGGGGAATCATCTGGAACCACCGACTGCGTACCGCCGTGGTTCCGCTAAGCTGGCTCGAGCTCACCCTGCAGTGCCCGACGCTGTTCATTCATGCCGATCAGATGCTCTGGCGGCCAGTTGCGCGGCGGGCGGCGCGGCGCTGCCGCGCGGGTTTCACCGCCACCACTATCCCCGGTTCCAAGAACCTGCCCTATCTTGAGAACCCGCATGGTTTTACTCAGACCATCATCCAATGGCTGCGAGATAGGTAACATTCACCGCCCTCCGTGCCCCACCCCTCTCAGGGGGATGGGGACTTTTTTTAATTCGTTGACAAAACCGCAGGTTAAGAAAGAATACCTACCGCCCTATAGCTTTTATCACAGGACATATTTTTCAATTCCTTGTATATGAGACGAGCCACGCGGTAGCTTCATATAAAACCAACATCACAGGTTTTCTACATCTTTCGCACCACGGAGGTCTAAGCCCTACATGACGCTCAAGAAGACACTCGCTGCTCTCTCTGTCGCTACCCTGCCGCTCACCCTCGCGGCCTGTGGTGGCGACAACTCCGGTTCGGACTCTGCTTCCGGCTCTGGTGATGGCATCGTCACCGTCAACGGCTCCGAGCCGCAGAACCCGCTCATCCCGGCCAACACCAACGAGGTCGGCGGCGGACGCATCGTCGATTCCATCTACGCCGGCCTGGTCTACTACGACGGCGATGGCGAAGCGCAGAACGAACTGGCTGAATCCATCGAGCCGAATGACGATAACACTGAGTTCACCGTCAAGCTCAAGGAGTCGAAGTTCTCCGACGGCTCCCCGGTGACCGCGAAGAACTTCGTGGATGCGTGGAACTACGCCGTGGCCAACGACCAGCTCAACGCCTCCTTCTTTGCCAACATCAAGGGCTTCGAGGAAGGCGTCGAGAAGATGGAGGGCCTCAAGGTCGTCGACGACCACACCTTCACCATCGCCCTGAACAGCCCGGAGCAGGACTTCCCGGCACAGTTGGGCTACTCCGCGTTCTACCCGCTGCACGAGTCGTCCCTGGAAGACATGGATGCCTTCGGCCAGAACCCGATTGGCAACGGCCCGTACAAGCTGACCGAGTGGAACCACAACCAGGACGCCACCGTCGTTCCGAATGAGGAGTACAAGGGTGGCCAGACCCCGCAGAATGACGGCATCAAGTTCGTCTTCTACGCCTCCCAGGACGCCGCTTACGCCGATCTGCTCTCGGGCAACCTCGACGTTCTCGACGCCGTTCCGGACTCCGCTTTCGATGTCTACGACGCCGACCTCGGCGACCGTGCAGTGAACCAGCCGACTGCTATCTTCCAGTCCTTCACCTTGGGCGAGAACCTCGAGCACTACTCCGGCGAGGAAGGCGTGCTGCGTCGCCAAGCCATCTCCTATGCCATCAACCGCGAGGAGATCACGGACACCATCTTCAAGGGCACCCGCACCCCGGCCAAGGACTTCACCTCCCCGGTTATGCCGGGCTACTCCGAGGACATCAAGGGCAACGAGGTCCTGAAGTATGACCCGGAGAAGGCCAAGGAGCTGTGGGCTGAGGCTGACAAGCTCAACAAGTGGGATAACCCGACCCTGGAGATTGCCTACAACTCCGACGGCGGCCACAAGAGCTGGGTGGATGCAACCACCAACTCCATCAAGAACACCCTCGGCATCGAGGCAGTTGGCGCTCCGTACCCGGACTTCAAGTCCCTGCGCGATGAGGTGACCAACCGCACCATCAAGTCCGCCTTCCGCACCGGCTGGCAGGCAGACTACCCAAGCCAGGCTAACTTCCTCTCCCCGCTGTACAGGACCAACGGTTCCTCCAACGACGGTGACTACACCAACCCGGAGTTCGACAAGCTTCTCGACGAAGCCCTGACCTCCTCCTCCGAGGAAGAGGCCATCAAGAAGTACACCGAGGCCCAGGAAGTCCTGTTCAAGGATCTCCCGGCTATCCCGCTGTGGTACTCCAACGCCACCGGTGGCTACTCCGAGAACGTCGACAACGTCGTCTTCTCCTGGAAGTCCCAGCCGGTGTACTACAACATCACCAAGAAGTAACGCCAGCCTCTAGCTACTTCGCACGACCCCCGCAACCTCTGTGGAGCGGGGGTCGCCCCACGTTTTCACCCCCGAAGTGTGATTAGAAACGCGCTATAGATTTCTCGAAGCGTGGGATCACACATTAAAATTCTTCTAAGCTTTGACCTGCGTCCCGAAATCCGGAGAACGCTGGCAAGCACCTGCCCCACAACGAGTAAAGGACCACACTATGCTGCGCTATATCGGGCGCCGAGTGCTCCAGATGATTCCGGTGTTCTTCGGAGCTACCTTGCTCATCTACGCGCTCGTCTTCTTGATGCCCGGCGATCCTGTCGAAGCCCTTGGCGGTGACCGCGGCCTTACCGAGGCTGCCCGCGCCCGCATTGAGGCGGAATACAACCTCGACAAGCCGTTCATCATTCAGTATCTGCTCTATATCAAGGGCATCTTCATGCTGGACTTCGGCACGACCTTCTCCGGTGTCCCCGTAACCCAGGTGATGGCCAACGCCTTCCCCGTCACGGTGAAACTGACCGTCATGGCCATCATCTTTGAATCCGTCTTCGGCATCCTCTTCGGCGTCTTCGCCGGTATGCGCCGCGGCGGTTTCTTCGATTCCACCGTGCTGGTCATCTCCTTGCTCGTCATCGCCGTGCCCTCCTTCGTCATCGGCTTCGTCTTCCAGTACATCGTGGGCATCAAGTGGGGTGTCCTGCCGGTCACCGTCGGCGCTAACGCCACGGTGAAGTCCCTCCTCATGCCGGCCATGGTGCTCGGCGCGCTCTCCTTGGCGTATGTCATCCGCCTGACCCGCCAGTCCGTGGCGGAGAACCTGCGCGCCGACTACGTGCGCACCGCCCGCGCCAAAGGCCTCTCCAACGGCGCGGTGACCCGCCGCCACGTGCTGCGTAACTCGCTGATTCCCGTGGCCACCTTCATCGGCGCCGACATCGGTGCGCTCATGACCGGCGCCATCGTGACCGAGGGCATCTTCGGCATCAACGGCGTCGGCGGCACCATGTACCAGGCCATCCTGCGTGGTGAGCCGACCACAATCGTCTCCTTCACCACGGTATTGGTGATCATCTACATCATCGCCAACCTGCTCGTTGACCTCCTGTACGCCGTACTTGATCCGAGGATCCGCTATGCCTAATTTCGAGAAAACCACTCCCTATCCGGGCCAAGAGCACTTCGTCTCGGAAACCGATGAAACGGGTCTCGGCGCGGTCGATGCCGTCAAGGACGAGTCCGCGCCTTCCTCCCAGTGGGGCGAGGCATGGCGCTACCTGCGCCGTCGCCCGCTGTTCTGGGTTGCCGCCGTCATGATCCTCGTGGCCGTCCTCCTGGCCATCGCACCGGGTCTCTTTACTAGCACTGACCCACGCCTGTGCGAGCTGTCCAAGTCCCTCGCCCCCGCCGAGCCAGGCCACCCCTTCGGCTTCAACCGCCAAGGCTGCGATATCTACGCCCGCGTGATCTACGGTGCGCGCGCGTCGGTAGCCGTCGGCATCCTCACCACGCTGCTCGTCGTGGTGCTTGGTTCCATGATCGGTGCTATCGCCGGCTTCTTCGGCGGCTGGATCGACTCTGTTCTCTCCCGCATCACCGACATCTTCTTCGCCATCCCGCTGGTGCTCGCCGCCATCGTGGTCATGCAGATGTTCAAGGAGCACCGCACCATCGTCACGGTGGTCTTGGTGCTCGGCCTCTTCGGCTGGGTCTCCATCGCCCGCATCACGCGCGGTGCGGTGGTTTCCATCAAGAACGAGGAATTCGTGCAATCCGCGCGCTCCATTGGTGCGTCGAGCTGGCGCATCTTGTTCAGCCACATTCTGCCGAACGCGGCCGCGCCCATCATCTCCTACGCCACCGTGGCGCTGGGCACCTACATCGTCGCCGAGGCCACCCTGTCCTTCCTGGGCATCGGCTTGCCGCCGACGTTCGTGTCCTGGGGCGGAGACATCTCCGACGCGCAGGCTTCCCTGCGTGTTGCCCCGGCAGTCCTGTTCTACCCGGCGGGTGCTTTGGGCCTGACCGTGTTGAGCTTCATCATGATGGGTGACGTCGTCCGCGATGCACTCGATCCGAAGGCGAGGAAGCGTTAATGACTAAGCCACTTCTTGAAATGAAGGACGTCCACATCTCCTTCACCACGTCCACCGGCGTGGTTGAGGCAGTGCGTGGCGTCAACATGTCCATTTACCCGGGCCAGTCCGTGGCCATCGTGGGCGAGTCCGGTTCCGGTAAGTCCACCACGGCGATGTCCATCCTGGGTCTGCTGCCGGGCACAGGCAAGATCACCGGCGGCCAGATCCTCTTTGAGGGCGAAGACATCACTCACTACAACAACAAGCAATTCGAATCGCTGCGCGGTGACAAGATTGGCTTGGTCCCGCAGGATCCGATGTCCAACCTCAACCCAGTGTGGCGCATCGGCACGCAGGTTGAGGAGTCTCTCAAGGCCAACCACGTGGTGGAGGGCTCCAAGCGTCACGAACGCGTGGTGGAGCTTCTGGAGGAAGCCGGGCTTCCCGACGCCGAGCGGCGCGCCAAGCAGTACCCCCACGAGTTCTCTGGTGGTATGCGCCAGCGCGCGCTCATCGCGATTGGCCTGGCCGCACGCCCGAAGTTGCTCATCGCCGACGAGCCGACCTCCGCCCTCGACGTGACGGTGCAGAAGACCATCCTGGATCACCTGGAACACCTCACCGAGGAGCTGGGTAACGCGGTGCTCTTCATTACCCACGACCTCGGTCTGGCAGCCGAGCGCGCGGAGCACCTCATCGTGATGCACCGCGGCCGCATCGTCGAGTCCGGCCCGTCACGTGAGATTCTGCGCTCCCCGCAGCACCCCTACACGCGCCGGCTTGTCGACGCCGCCCCCTCCCTCGCCTCCTCCCGCATCCGCGCGGCCAAGGAAGCTGGTGTGGAGGCCAAGGAGCTGAAGTCGGGTGAGGCGATCGGCGCCGCCGTCGAGCCTGGCTCCACCGCTGCAGGTTCATCTTCCGCGGCTCAGGCCCCGGTCATCTCGGTGCGCAACCTCACCAAGGAATTCGATATCCGCGGCCAGCGCGGCGGCAAGAAGCTCCTCAAAGCTGTCGACGATGTTTCCTTCGACATCCGCCGCGGCACCACCCTGGCGCTGGTGGGTGAGTCCGGCTCCGGCAAGTCCACGGTAGCCAACATGGTGTTGGGCCTGCTGGAGCCGACCTCCGGCACCATCGAATTCGAAGGCCGCGATACCTCGAAGCTATCGAAGCAGGAACTCTTCAAGCTCCGCCGCAAGATGCAGGTGGTTTTCCAGAACCCTTATGGCTCGCTGGATCCGATGTACTCGATTTATAAGTGCATCGAGGAACCCATGGCGCTGCACAAGGTGGGCTCGCGCAAAGAACGTGAGGCCCGCGTGGCCGAGCTTCTCGACATGGTCTCCATGCCCCGCTCCGCCATGCGCCGCTACCCCAACGAGCTCTCCGGTGGCCAGCGCCAGCGTATCGCCATTGCCCGCGCGCTGGCACTGCGCCCGGAGGTCATCGTCCTCGATGAGGCCGTCTCCGCGCTCGACGTGCTGGTGCAGAACCAGATCATCCAGCTCCTCGCGGAGCTGCAGTCGGAGCTCAGCCTGTCCTACCTCTTCATTACCCACGACCTCGCGGTGGTCCGCCAGACAGCCGACGACGTGGTGGTCATGAAGAAGGGCCAGGCCGTCGAGCAGGGCACCGCCGACGACATCTTCGACAACCCCCAGCAGGACTACACCCGCAACCTCATCAACTCGGTTCCGGGTATGCACCTGGAAATCGGCACCGGCCACTAGCTCACACGCACTACCCACGCCGCCTAACCCGTCAGCCTTCATCCGGCTGGCGGGTTTCGCCTTTAAGGGGGCTCGCTCTTTAAGGGCTAAGCGTCCCGTTGCTCCTAATGCATCCGACGGCAGGCGAATCGCTACCAGGATCCCCGATTTCCCCGCGCACCATGCTGCGGTTCGCGGAGATCACCGATATGCCCGTCAACCATCTTTCGGTTGGCGGGGCCGGTGGTTGGCGCTGTCCTCTCTGTGTTTGGGACACTAACTGCTGTCAGGTGGTGGGTCTGGTGGTTGTCCTGCTTGTTCGGCGGCGAGTCTGGCTACTGCTTCTTGGTATTCCGGCATTGCTGTAATCGGCGCACCCCAGGGTGGGATGAAG
>NZ_KV827706.1:0-161658 GCF_001836165.1 Corynebacterium sp. HMSC036D02
ACCTCACCAACACATCCTGTCGTTTAGGCCTCGGTGCAGATGAGGACTGCTCCGGCTGCTTTGAGTCGGGTGTGTTGGCGTTCGGGGGTGGTCAGGGTTTAACCCTAGCGAACACTTGGTATGGTTCCGGAATTAGTGTTTGGTTAGGGTATACCTCAAAAGTGAAGCTTCCTAGAACAATAGCCGAACGATGTAATCCGGGTGGAGGAGAAGACTAACCACACAAACCCGCGCTAAAACAGCAAACATGTATTGAGGAGGATGGCATTGATGCGTAAACAGAAAAGCGCGGCTTACTGGTGGAGCGTTACTGTCGTTGTAGTGCTGTTCATCGCAACGCTTGTAATCAATTATCTAGCAGGACTAAGTGCTGATGAATCATACTTTGGAGCACATTGGTGGCATCGTCTGGCGTGGGTTACGCCACTGTTGTTCTTGGCTTCTTTGATTTGGGCCTGGTTCGAGCACAGGAAGGTGCATCGGTATCCGCATTGACCCGTATTTAGTAGCGTCGGGCGTGAATGAGAAGGAAGCCTTTGCGCTTGGGCGAAAGATGCTTTTTGCTCTAGTGGGGAGTGTCGATCGGGCCTAACCTCCCCCCCCGACGCGTCTACTTTCCGGGGTCAGGCCCATGTCTTCGTCCCAGTTGAGAAGGCAGTTCTCAGCGGTGCAGCCAGCGGCTTCAAGAATACTGTCGGAAATCTCGGTTTCGGTCGCTTCTCGCGTCCGTGTAATCGCGTTCATGATCGTCCCCTTTGGGGGCCGAGGCTAGTAGCGCTCCTGACCGCGCTCACGGATCTTCTCGTAGAAGTCCGGCTTGGCGGAGCCATAGCGTGAGCGGGAGCGGCGCGAAGGCTGCGTGGCAGCCGCAGGCGTCGTAGCATCAGAGTGCTCGCCGGAAGGCTCCTCGTGCTCAGAGATATCGGCGTCCGCGGCCGCATCGGGGGAGCCGGCGCCTGTGCCAATAGCTGCCGCAGTGGCCTCAGCCATCAGGGCTTCCTCCTCGCGGGCGCGTCGGCGCTCACGAATCTCGGACCACACGAAGTACGCGAAGCCCAGCGGCGCCATCACGCCGAAGGCGATCCACTGGTAGCCGTAGGAGAGGTGATTGCCGCGGTCCAGCTTCGGCACCGGCAGCGCATGCAGCTCACCGGGTTGCTCGGGGGAGAGTTGGAGGTAGTCGTGGGCGAGGGGGACGTCGACAAGCTCTGCTATCTGCTCCGTATTGATGGAGTAGACCTGTGTGTATCCCTGCTCCTCAATGGGGGCGGAGGAGTGCTCGCGCTCGTTGTAGCGCGCCATGCCCACGATGGTGACCTCGCCCTGCGGGGCCGGGTCGATGTGGGGGACGGAGTTGCCCTCGTCCGTGGGCACCCAGCCGCGGTTGACCAGGAAGGTCTCACCGGATTCGGTTTCGAAGGGGACCAGTGACTGGAAGCCCGGGGCGGACTCCACCGGGCGCAGACGCAAGAGGACCTCATCCTCCGGAAGGTAGTGGCCGGTCAGCTCCGCGCGTTCCCACTCCTTGTGCAAGGAGCCATCCTCAGCAAAGACCTCGGTGACCGGCTGGGGCTCGGCCTCATAGGCTTCCTCAATGAGGTGGTTGCGCTCCACAATCTGGTCGTCTTTATTCAGCTGCCATGGTGCCAGCACCGTGAAAGAGAAATAGGAAAAGGCGACGACGAAGATGAGAAAGAGCACCCACCCAGGCTTGAGGAATGTCTTGAGCATGATGATCAGTCTAGTAGCCGCAAAAAATTATCTAGCCGTGGTTCGTCTTAATCCACTCGAGTAGGCCCGGAACGGCGGCATCAATCTCCTCGCGGGTGCGGGCGAAATCCTCTTCCGTGCCGTAGAAAGGATCCTCCACACTGGCATCTTCCGGGGAGCTCGGATCGAAGCTGCGCATGAGGCGCACCTTCTCCTGCGGAATGCCGCGATCCAAAAGGGCATCGCGGTGGCCGGCGTCCATGGCCACGAAGAGGTCTGCGTCCATGTGCTCTTCGCCCAGTTGGGCAGCCTGGTGGCCGGCACCATCGTGGCCGCCGCGGCGCAGCTCAGCGACGGCGCGCTCATCCGCGCCCTGGCCCACGTGCCAGCCACCGAGGCCGCAGGAGTCCACGCGGGCGAGGAGATCGAGCATGTCAGTCTCCATGGCATCGCGGGTAATGATTTCCGCCATGGGTGAGCGGCAAATGTTGCCCGTGCACACGAAGACGATGTGGAGCTGGTTGTCGTTCTCCGGAGGCGTCATGCAAAGTCTCCTTAAGCTAGAGGGGTGCGCTGGCGAACGAAAGCTAGGATATAGCAGCGACGCGACTGACGTGAAACCTCAAGCCGTATAAGGAGCAAACGAGATGGCAGAACGAACGACCGTTGGCGAGATCCGCCGCGTAATCCACGAGGCCTACCCGCCGCAGCTGGCCGAGCCCTGGGATGCCGTTGGCCTGGTGTGCGGTGACCCCACGGACGAGGTGAATACCGTGGCCTTTGCCTTGGACTGCACCCAGGAGGTGGCAGACAAGGCCGTGGAACTCGGCGCGCAGATGCTCGTGGTGCATCACCCGCTGCTTCTGCGCGGGGTGACTTCGGTGGCAGCGGATACACCGAAGGGCAAGGTCATCCACACGCTGATTCGCAACGGCGTGGCCCTGTTGGCCGCGCACACCAACGCGGATAAAGCCCGCCCGGGTGTCAACGACAAGTTGGCTGAGCTCGTAGGGATCAAGCCCGGCCGCCCCATCGTCCCGGTGGAGCCCTATGAGAATCTCGATGAGGCCTTGGGGTTAGGGCGCGTGGGCGAGCTGGAGGAGCCGGTGACGCTGCGCGAATTCACCCAGCGGGTGGCCGATGCCCTTCCGGAAACTGAATGGGGAGTGCGCGCGGCCGGCGACCCGGAGCGCATGGTGAAGAAAGTGGCCGTCTCCAGCGGCTCGGGGGATTCCTTCCTGGACCAGGCGGCCGCGCTCGGCGTGGACGTCTATGTCACCTCCGATTTGCGCCACCACCCGGTAGATGAGCACCTGCGCGCCGCGCACCTGGCTAAGCCGGAGGGCCCAGCCGTGGTGGATACCGCTCACTGGGCCAGCGAGTTTCCCTGGACTGCCCAGGCGCGCGATATTGTGGAGGACGCATTGCGCGTGAACACCGAGATCATCGATGTCCGCACCGACCCATGGACGATTTCTGCGCATAAGGAGAACTAAATGAAACTGCCACAGGACCTGCAGAACATCCTGCTGGAGCTGGCCACCCTCGAACGCTCCCAGGCACACGGTGGAACTCCCACCATCCCGGAGCAAGAGGAATATGAGAAGGCTCAGGCTGCACACGCCCGGCTTGTCGACGCCTCCGGCTCCGCCCAGCTCGCCGTCGATGACATGGAGATGGAAATCCTGCGCATTCAGGCTGATGAGCGTAAGCTGCGCCAGCGCGAGCGCGATGACAAGGCACAGCTTGGCGCCGCGACCGATCCGGAGACCCGCAAGGACCTTGAGCACGATCTCTACGCGGCTAAGTCTCGCATTGCGGATCTCATGAGCGAGCTGCAGGAAGCCCACAACGAAATCCACGCACTGCGCGCCAACCTGGACGTCCACGGCGCGAAGGTCTCCGATTCTGAGCGCAAGCTCGAAGTGCTCAAGCGTGCGGCCGAGGCTGCCCAAGAGGCCGCGGCGAACCGCCCGGACCCGCAGGTGCGCATCGGCGAGCTGCGCGAGCAGCTGCCCGCGGATGTCTTGGAAGAATACGAGACCGTGCGTGAAGAAAACGGTGTGGGTGCCGCTGCCTTCACCGGGCGCGGCTGCGGCGGTTGCTTCATCATTCTGCCGCCGGCCGAGCAGAACGCGGTGCGCAACGCGGCGGCCGACGAGCTTCCGCAGTGCAGCGACTGCGGCTCCTACCTGGTGCGCCCGGCCTCATGAAGCTAGTCATTTTCGCTGACGGCGGATCCCGCGGCAACCCCGGGATCGCCGGGTCTGGTACGGCGGTTTATAACGAGGACCGCTCGCAGCTGCTCAAGGAAATCGCCTACGTTGTGGGCCAGAAGTCCACCAATAACGTGGCCGAATACCACGGGCTGCTGCGCGGCCTGGAGGCTGCGGTGGAAATGGGCGCAGACGAGGTGGAGTTCTACATGGACTCCAAGCTCGTGGTGGAGCAGATGAACGGGCGCTGGAAAATCAAGCACCCGGACATGCAGAAACTCGCCGTCGAGGCACGCCGCCTGCTCAACCAGATTCCGCGCTTTAGCCTCGAGTGGGTCCCGCGCGCCAAGAACTCGGTGGCCGATGAGCTTTCCAACGTGGCCATGGATGCCGCCGCGAAGGGCGAGCCCGTGGGTGTCGTAGGCGGCTCGGATAACGCGCCTGAGCCTGCAGCCGCTGGCACTGCGGCTGAGTCGGAGGCCGGAGACGAAGAGACGTCGCCAAGCACGGCGTCCTCAACCTCGGCTGACTGGCGCTCCGAATGTGGCCCGGCCACCCGCTTCATCCTGCTGCGCCACGGGCAGACGGCGATGTCCGCCGCCAAGCAGTACTCCGGGCGCGCAAACCCCGAGCTCACCGAGCTGGGCAAGAAGCAAGCGCTCGCCGCCGCCCAAGCCTTGGCCGATACCCACATCGATGCCGTGGTGTGCTCGCCGCTGCGCCGCTGCCAGCAGACGGCCGCGGCCGTGGTGGAGGGCCGTGACCTGCGCGTGGAAACCGTCGAGGACCTTATCGAGGTGGACTTTGGGCGCTGGGAAGGCAAGACCTTCGCCGAAGCCGATGCCGCTGACCCCGAGCTCCACGCGCGCTGGCTGAAAGATACCTCCGTGGCCTGCCCGGGAGGGGAGTCCCTGCGCGCCGTGCACCGCCGTGTCAGTGCTGCGCGCCGCAAGCTGCAGCAGCGCTACGAGGGGCAGACCGTTCTCGTGGTCTCCCACGTCAACCCCATCAAGTCCTTCGTGCGCCAGGCCCTCGATTCCGGACCGCAAACCCCCAACCACCTGTTCCTGGAACTAGCTTCTGTGAGCGAGGTCGAATTCTTCGACGGCGGCAGCACCCTGCACCGTTTCAACGATGTGGGGCATCTGGGCGCGCTGCGATAAACTAACAGGCGCGAATGAGCCGACCGGGCAAACGCGTTCCGTCGAACCGGTCCCGTTATGGGACTAGGCGCGGGCCGAGGAAAGTCCGGACTCCATAGAGCACGGTGGTTGCTAACAGCAACCCGGGGTGACCCGCGGGAAAGTGCAACAGAGAGTAGACCGCCGCGTGCCTCCACTGCGTTTCGGCGCGGCGTGGGGCACGCGGTAAGGGTGAAAGGGTGCGGTAAGAGCGCACCAGCACCGTCAGTGATGGCGGTGGCTGGGTAAACCCCACTGGGAGCAAGGCATCACGGCCCGCCACGCTAGCGGGCCCGATCAGGCGTTAGTAGGTTGCTCGCCGAAGCCTGAAGGTAGCTGCTTGAGCCAACTGGCAACGGTTGGCCTGGATGGATGTTTGCCACCGCGCCACGCGCGCGGCACAGAATCCGGCTTATAGGTTGGCTCATTCGCGCCCTACACTTTTATTTTTTGGAACAATGGGGCGGCATGAAACTGTATGCCGCGCCTTTGGACTTTCGGCCCATCGCTGAGGAGTTTTCTGTTCCGACCGACTTCCCGGAGGAGGTCACCGCCCAGGCCGCCTCCGCACAGGACCGTTATGCCGAGCAGCGCCGCGATGCCCGGGACATCCCACTGGTGACCATCGATCCGGTCGGCTCCAAGGACCTGGACCAGGCCGTGTTCATCGAGGCGCGCGATGGCGGCTACCGCGTGCTCTATGCCATCGCGGATGTCGCCGCGTTCATCGAACCGGGCTCCGCACTGGAGCAGGAATCCCTCAAGCGCGGCCAGACCATCTACCTGCCCGATGAGCCGGCGCGGCTGCACCCGGCAGAGCTCTCCGAAGACAGGGCTTCGCTGCTTGCCGACGTCGATCGCCCCGCCGTCCTCTGGACCTTCGACCTTGACTCCGCAGGCGAGGTGGAGGACTTCTCGGTGGAGCGCGCGCTCGTGCGCAGCCGCGCGCGGCTGGACTATGACCAGGTTCACGCGGACTTGGAGAATGGCACTTTGCATTCCTCGATCGCCTTGCTGCCGGAGGTAGGAAAGCTACGCCAGGCCTCCTCGTTGCGGCGTGAGGCGATCAACTTGCGCATTCCCTCGCAGCGCGTATCCGAAAGCAGCGATGGGGAGAAAGGCCACTACGAGCTGGTCATGGAGCCGCGGCATGAGGTGATGGATTATAACTCGGAGATTTCCCTGCTCACCGGAATGTGCGCGGGGAGGCTGATGGAATCACGTGGAGTTGGTTTCCTGCGCACCCTATCGGCGGCCACCCTGGAGGCTGAGGCCACCTTCCGCTCTGAGGCGGAGGCGTTGGGTTTTGACCTGGGGGAGAGCAGCATCTCGGAATTCCTCCATTCCGTGGACGCGGATTCGCCGCGCGGGATGGCGGTGATGCGTGAAGCCCAGCGTTTGCTGCGTGGTGCTGACTACGTGTGGCTGGAGGATGGCCAGGCGGACGTGCACGCGGGAATCGGCGGCTACTATGCGCACGTGACGGCCCCGCTGCGGCGTCTAGTTGACCGCTTCGCCACGGAGGTCTGCCTGGCGCTCAGCGGCGGCTACGAGGTTCCGCAGTGGGTGCGCGAGCGCGCTGGGGAAGTCATATCCACGATGCGCTCGACATCGCAGCTGGCCTCCCAGGTGGATAAGGCCTGTTTGAACCTGACGGAGGCGACAGTCTTAGCGCCGTGGGTAGGCACCAATTTTGAAGCCGTGGTGGTTGATGGCGGTGCACAGCGCGAGAAGGCGCGCCTCTTCGTCCTAGACCCGCCGGTGATGGGGCAGGCCGTGGGCCACCCGGAGACCGGCAAAGAAACGATGGTGTCCTTGGTTAAGTCCGACGTTGAGGAGCGCGATGTGCTTTTTGCGTGGCCGGCGGACTAGTCCTCGGTGATTGCTGGGCTTCCGGCAGTAAGCGGGACGACAAGAAGGCCGTCCTCGGCCAAGTCGGCCGCGAAGTTTGTGGCCTTGGCACTTGGCACGTAGGCGATGACCGCGGAGGAAGTGCCGGCGTGAGCAGAGCGTGAGGCGACGGCACCGCGGGCGGTGGCCAGCTGCGCGAGCTTCTCTGCGGAGTTGAAACCATAGACGGTGGCCAAGGCAGACTGCGACTGCGTGAGAAGTGGGAAAAGCTCGGTGCCGCGGCGGGAGCGCAAAGCACGAGCAATGCCTTCGGCGCGCTCAGTTTCCTCCGAGTAGAAGGTCAGCCATGCCGTGGCTTGGGCGATGGTCGGCTGGTTCTCGGTGCCGTGCACCTTGTGGACCGCAGCCAGCCACTCGAGGACGCGCTGGGGCGCATCCGGCAACAAACGCAGCGACGGCGTGCCGAAGGCGCGGCAGGCGGCGTCGATGAAACGCTCGCGGGCGCGAATCTCCGTCACGGCCTCAGCGGAATCAGCATCCCCTGGCACGGCCAAGGCGAAAGCCGCAATGTCCTTGTTGATCATGTGGGGCGCCTGGGTCACGGAGCCGTCGGCGTAGTCGATGATGGTGATGGACTCACCTGCGCCGCGCAGGGCAGCGGAGTGGCGAGCGCGCAGTGCGGGGAATCGCGCGAAGGTGCCAACGGCTTGGGAACAGACCTCTGCGATGCGGGCACGCAGCGGGGCGTCATGCAGATCATCCGCGGTGCCGAGCAACGCCAAAGCGGTGGCGATGTCGATGGCTGCGGCGGCACCGAGACCGGTTGAATCGGGGATATCGTTGACCACGGTGATATCGGCACCAGCTGTTTCGCGGGTAAGGAGCTGGCGGTTGATCATGGTGTAGATGATGCCGCCGAGGCGCGCAGCGATGGCCCCTTCGGGTGCAGGGGGGTCGATGGGCTGGCCTTCGGAATCGACGCTGGGCTGCTGCTGCGCGGCAAGAGCAGAAACCTGTTCGAGGGAAATCTGGTCTTCAACGGTTTCGCCGTTGGTGTGCTCTAGGCGAACCTTGACCAGTCCGTCGCTGCGGGGGCTGACAGCTGTTGCCGCGCGGATATCGGCGAGTCCCATGATGGCGATGCCGTCGTAGTGGTCGATGTGCTCGCCGATGAGTGCCCAAGTGGCGGGGGCGCTGGCGACATGCGCGGAGTCAGCACCCACGTTTTCGCGGTGTGCGGCGCGAACGCGGTCGACGGCCGGGGTCGAAGGGGCAGTCCACAGGGGCATCGGGAAGGTTCTCCTTTGCTGGTGGCGATGTCCTGCCTAAAAGTAAAAGCAGGACTAAGTGACCTATCTATTCTAACGGGCGTTGCCTGCAGGCGGTCTGTAGTGTGGGGTGCACTGAATGAGAGCTTAAAAGAATGGAGAAGATTATGGCTGAAGCCGACAACAAGTGGTTCTATGACCCGTCAACCGGTGAAGTATCCCAGGGCAAGGTGTCTGGTTGGGAGAACCGCATGGGGCCTTATGATTCCCGCGAGGAGGCCGAGCGCGCCATTGAAATCGCGCAAGCTCGTACCGCTGCTGCTGATGCTGAGGACGCCGCCGAGGACGATTACTAAGCACCATACTGCGAAGTCCTAACAGGCCAATGTTGAAGCCTGCTTGAGAATTCCGCTAATAGCAACGGCCCACACCCCCGCATAGGCGTGAAGGTGTGGGCCGCTTCTGATCGCTGCCTTGCAACACGGGAAGGCTAGCGGAGCAAAACCAGCCGGCTAGCGCAGCTTCTTGCGCAGCGGCTTGAACGCAGACTTGATGGCCTTGAAGCTATCCGAGTAGGCATTGAGTGTTTCCAACCCGATGACGCGCTCACGCTGGTAGAGAAGGCCGTAACCGAAGGTGTCTTCACCGCGTCGGCGTGCGGTTTCTGCCAACTCGAGCAACTTATCGCGAGAGGTTACAGAATCCTGGAAGTCACCCAAGACTGATTGCATATGCTTGCAGGCCTTGTAGAGGTTCTTCGTCTTCAACGTGGTGGCGGATCCAGCAGCTTCCGCGGCATAGCGCAGCTTCTTTGCTGCCTTGCGCATGTCGTGGAAGTACTCTTCACGCTCATGCAGCGTCAGCTCGGTGTTATCCCAGTTGGAGACGGCCTTCTTGTGGCGCTTGACCAACTTGTCATAAGCCTGCTTCAGGTGCAGAGCCATCACCGTATCGAGATCGTGGGGCTCGTCTTCCGAATCCGGCTTGGCGTGCTTCGGCTCGTAGTCCTTTGCTGCCTCGTGAGCCTCAGCGGGCTCTGGGGATGCCGTATCGATAGTTGCAGCATCTTCCGCCCCGCTATCTGCAGACGTGCTATCTGCGTCAGCGGATGCGTCCTCCCCGGCAACCGGTGGATTGGCAAGGAAAGCATCCAGCGCATCGAGCAGAGCCAAGTACTGGTCGGAATCAAGTGCAGCGATAACGCGACGATGCGCACGGCGGTAGGCGCGGCCCATGTCGTGAGCAATGTGCTCGCGGGTAGCTTCATCGAGAACATCGGAGTCCTCTGACGCGAGGAGGTTCTGCCAGCGTTCTTCCACAACCTCGGCGTCACGGGCGACGCCCAGCATGGCCGCAAGTTCCTTCAGATCTGACTCAATGCGCTCGATTTCGGGGCCCACCACAATGCCGTGGAAGGTCTGCAAGTGGCTGCGCAATTCACGGGTAGCCACGCGCATCTGGTGCACCGAATCCCATTCATCACGGCGAACGCGCGGATCAAACTCGACGAGTTTGTCTCGGTTGGCCTTCAACGCCTCCACGACTGCCGCCGCGGGTGAGCCCGGCTCCACGTTTGATGCAGCAAGCGCTGGGGGAAGCTCGACGTTGTTGATGGAATCTCCCAATGCAGACTTCAGCTTGGACGGCGAGGAGGAAACCCGAGCCCCAGAACTGATCAGTAGGGATGTGGCATGCCGTAGCAGTTTGCTGCCTGCTTTAGTACCCGGCAGTTCCCCGGCAAGCTCTACTTCCCACTCACGCCACGTGCTCTGGGAGCCGCCCGGCAGGAAGGAGAATGCGGTGACATGGTCATCGCAGAACTCAGCAACTGGCTGCTCATCCGCGTCAACGAGAAGTAATTCGGTGCGGTTGTTATCCACCTGGGCGATGGGCTCAAGTGGCTGGTTGCGGACCACTGAGCGGACCTGGTGGAGCAATTCATCCGGAACCTCGTACTTGCCGTCGACGGGCTCACCCAGTTCCGCGCGGATTTCAGTTCGTCCCTGCGCGCCGGGAATCTTGATGTGCCATCCATCGTCATTTCCACCGGTGCGTCGCCGCAGCGTGATCTTCGCATGGGTAAGGCGGAGATCCTTGGTGTCGTAGTAAATCGCGGACAACGAGTGGTGGCGGGTTTCTGCAACACGGGCGACCTCATCGATGTGGGTGAGATCCGGCATGGGGGTGGTCTCATCCACAGCGAACTTGGCTTCGATTTCAAGGAACGTCTTTGGAGACATGTACACACCTTCGTCGGGGGAGCGAAATTATAAAAGAGGAGGAATCAAACCTCAGTACTGCCTTCTAGGTTACCTGGCTATTAGCGTAAAATGTGCCAGCTGATGATCGCCTCTAGCGGGTGAGTTGGCGGCGTCCTTTAAGCCCCGAGGAGTCACCTCCCAAGTGAGACTTTTCTGCAGCTGATGCGCCGGCAGTCATTCCCGTGTGGCTTCGTACAGCCAAGGACATTGTGCGTGCATTCGGGAAGAACCTATCGGTCACTGCTTCTGCTTTGCGTCGGCGTTCTTCCACGGCTGATAGCGATTGCTGTGCCAGGGCTACTTCGTCTTGTCGTGCGTTGCAGCCGCGTGATGCCGAGCCTTTCGCTTCAGCTTCGTGAGACTCCAGCGTCGCGTTTGCTTCCTCTAAGAGCTCGCCGATGCGGGTGGCATAAGACAGGATGAAGCTTCGGCGAAAGGAAGCTACATTGCCATGCTGACGCGCGCTTTCGGCGTGCTCACCGTGGTGCATGTGCCATTCGCACTGCCGCAGGAGTGAAGCGAAAAGTTCGGTGACGTGGCGGACGTCCTCCTCAGCGCCAATGACGGCGACGATCCCTTTGTGGTGAAGCTGGAGGGCAGTGCATCCGTTCCTATCCGCGATGACGCTGAGGAGCGTGGTCTTGTGGTTGATATAGGGCGCGTTGATATGGATTCGGGTGGACACCACAGTGCCCGAGGAGTCGGTGAGTGTCCCTTCCAGGCGGTGCCGCTGTTGAAGGCTCTGGGCTTTGGCGATGAGCGCGCTGGCTTCTTCTTCGTAAGGGGTGGATTCTGCTTTTCGCAGAAGATGAGTGATTTTGTCGCGGATTCTATTCTCCTTGCTGCCGCGGGATGTCTGAGAGTTCTTTCTTTGTGCTGCCAACACATCAACGTCCCGAAGGGGCGGCAGGAAGCTGATTGCTTCAATAAGTTGCATGAGGTCATCAGCAGACATGGTCATTGAGGCAGGCGGAGTGATGCTCAACCATTCCTTGCGCAGCGCAGTGGAACTAATCTGTGCGGGAACATGAGGGGCGGCGCGATAAATGAGTGGGTGGCAAAAGCTACCCACGACGTGGAGCAGGTCCTTAGGCGACCATCCTTGCTGGGCTGCTTGGCTAATGAGCTCGATTCCTCGTTGGCTCAGGGTTGCGTGGTGTGTGTTCATGGCTGTTCCTCATCATTCTTTATGGGTACATCTGTTCGGTTGTGGGGCCATTCAAGCACGTGATGCAGACAGGGGTCGGAAGAGTCGAAAAAATTTGCCCCCGAGATACTCTTGTCAACTGGGCTAACAATTCGCAGTGCGGGGGCAAAAGAAGAAACTTTCTCCGTGGCTTCGGCGCGCGGCGGTAGGGTTTAAAGCATGAACAGCCAACACGAATTCGTCCTTCGTACAGTTGAAGAACGCGATATCCGCTTCATTCGCCTCTGGTTCACTGACATCTTGGGGGCGCTGAAATCGGTGGTAATGAGCCCCTCAGAGTTGGAATCCGCCTTCGAGGAAGGTGTTGGCTTCGACGGCTCTTCCGTGGAAGGGTTCTCCCGCATTTCGGAGGCGGACACCATCGCAATGCCGGACCCTTCAACTTTCCAGATCATGCCCTTTGACAAGGAGGAACCCGAGCTCCTTTCGGCGCGCATGTTCTGCGACATTACCCAGCCCGATGGGCAACCTTCCTTGGTGGACCCGCGTCACATCTTGCGCCGTCAGGTCACTGAGGCGGCCAATGAAGGATTCACGTGTAAAGCTTCTCCTGAGATTGAGTTTTATCTCCTTGAAGACGCCCGCGATATCAACAAGCTCATTGCCACTGATAACGGAGGCTATTTCGACCAAGCCACGCACGATAATGCTCCAAGCTTCCGGCGCCGGTCGATGTACGCGCTGGAATCCATGGGAATCGCCACAGAATTTAGCCACCATGAAACGTCACCTGGCCAGCAGGAGATCGATCTGCGTCATGCTGACGTGCTGTCCATGGCAGACCACATCATGACGTTCCGCTATCTCATCAAAGAGGTCGCCTCACAGCAGGGCGTGCACGCGACATTCATGCCCAAGCCTTTTGAGAATCGCTCGGGCTCGGGCATGCATACCCACTTGAGTCTTTTCGAGGGAGATTCCAACGCCTTCCACGACCCCGATGATGAGATTTCGCTATCCAACACAGGACGGCAGTTCATCGCCGGCATTCTCGAGCACGCAGTGGAGATGACGGCGATCACCAATCAGTGGACCAACTCCTATAAGCGCCTGATGTTTGGCAGCGAGGCCCCAGGGTCAGTGACGTGGGGAATTTCTAATCGCTCTGCGCTGGTGCGAGTACCCACTTACCGTCTTTCCAAGGAAATGTCGCGCCGAGTTGAAATCCGCTCGCTGGATTCAGCGATGAACCCCTACCTGGGATACGCGGTGCTCCTTGCCGCTGGTTTGCGTGGAATCAGAGAAGGCTATGAGCTAGGGGACCCTGCTGAGGATGACGTCCACCAGCTGACCCGCCGCGAACGCCGTGCGATGGGGTATAAGGATCTGCCCAGTAGCCTGGACCAAGCCCTCCGAGAATTCGAGCGCTCCGAGTTCATGGCGGAGGTCCTCGGTGAACATGTCTTTGAGTACTTCCTGCGCTCAAAGTGGGATGAATGGCACGAATACCAGCAGCAGATCACCGCATTCGAATTGCGCAACAACCTGAATTTCTAGGAGAAGTATGCGTCCAGCATCAGTACCGTCCCCAGCTACTCTTGGTCTGACCCGGCCAACCGCTGCGGAGGATCTATCCCGCCTCGGGTGGGATAATTCTGAGTCCCTTGAACTGCTGTGGACACTGGCCGGAGCAGGTGATCCCGATATGGCCCTCAACACGTTGATGAGGATCGTCGAGGGAGCGCCTGAGATTGGCCCGGCGATGCGCGAGGACGAAACATTTCGGGTGCGGCTCATCGCCCTGCTGGGTGGCTCCTCGGCGTTCGGTGATCATCTCGCTGCGAATCCAGAAACCTGGCAAGAACTGCAGCGGCCATTGCCGACGCCTACCGAAATGCTGCACACACTACTCACAGAGGTCGAGGCGGAACCTGCGACATACGTTGAGCAACCAGGCCAGCCTGACACCGCCAGCCCCGACCTGACGTCTCCCGGCACCTACCGGGCAGCACCGGGGGACCACAAAGCATCGCTCAAAGTGGCCTACCGGACGCTGATGATGCGCATTGCCGCCCATGACCTCGCAGGTACTTTCCACTCGCGCAAGGGGCAGTCACGCCCACAGCCGCGAGTAGGTTTCCGGGAAGTCACCAGGCTGACGACGGCCCTCGCAGATGCCGCCTTGACGGCAGCACTCGCCGGTGCGGTCCGGGTGGTCTATGGGGACGAGGCACTCGATGCGCAGCTGGCCGTCATCGCGATGGGCAAGTGCGGCGCGGGCGAATTGAACTACATCTCCGACGTGGACGTGATCTTCGTGGGCTCGGAGGCCACGCCACGGATTACCCGTCTAGCATCAGAATTCAACCGGATTGGCTCAGCCTGCTTCTTCGAGGTTGACGCCAACCTGCGCCCGGAAGGCAAGTCCGGCGCCTTGGTCCGAACTCTGGATTCGCACGTGGCCTATTACAAGCGGTGGGCAGAAACCTGGGAGTTCCAAGCGCTGCTGAAGGCACGGCCGCAAACCGGCTACTTGCCCTTGGGTAAGGACTACCTGGAACAGATCGGGCCGATGGTGTGGACTGCATCGCAGCGGGAGTCCTTCGTGGAAGACGTTCAAGCTATGCGCCGCCGCGTGCTGGATAATGTCCCAGAGGAGATGCGCCTTCGCGAGCTTAAGCTGGGGGAGGGCGGTCTGCGTGACGTGGAATTCGCCGTCCAGTTGTTGCAGTTGGTACATGGACGCTCGGATGAATCGCTGCGCACGCTTGCCACGGTCGATGCACTCGCAGCATTGGTGCGCGCCGGGTATGTGGGACGTGAAGACGGCACCCAGCTTATCGAGGCCTACGAATTTTTGCGTTTGCTTGAGCACCGCCTCCAGCTGGAGCGCTTCCGCCGGACTCATACGCTGCCGGAGAAAGACGACAGCTCAGCGCTTACATGGCTGGCTATCAATGCAGGATTCCACCCGCAGGGGCACCAGTCGGCAGCGGACCGGATGAATATCCAACTGCGGAAGATTCGACTGCTTATCTCTGAGCTCCACTCGCGTTTGTTCTACCGCCCGCTGCTCAATTCCGTGGCCTCGATGTCGGCGGACGAACTCAAACTCTCCCGCGAAGCGGCACTTCTGCAGCTGGCGGCGTTGGGCTATCGCCACCCGGACCGCGCCTTCGAGCATCTCACCTCCCTGGCAGCGGGGCAGTCGCGCAAGGCCCGCATCCAGGCCATCTTGCTGCCAACGTTAATGGAGTGGCTCTCCAACACCGCTGACCCAGACATGGGCCTGTTGAATTACCGCAAGCTTTCTGAGGCAGCTTATGACCGGACGTGGTTCTTGCGCATGCTTCGCGACGAAGGCGTTGTCGGCCAGCGTCTCATGAAGATTTTGGGCACCTCGCCTTTCACATCGGAGCTGATTATTCGCACGCCGGACGTCGTCAAGCAGCTCTCCGATGGCGCGGCAGGGCCCAAGCTGTTGGAAACCAAGCCCGAGCAAGTGTCCTCTGCCTTGATTAATTCCACCAAGCGCCACGCTGATCCGGACAAGGCCGTGTCGGTCGCTAGAGCCCTTCGCCGCGCAGAGCTAGCGCGGATCGCTGCTGCCGATTTGCTGGGCTTCCTGCCGGTTCAACAGGTGTGCTTTGAACTGTCCACCATCTGGAATGCTGTGCTGGAGGCCGCGCTGCGTGCCGAGGTCAGAGCATGGAGGCTGGACAATGACGATGCCGAACCACCAGCCCGCATCGCCGTGATTGGTATGGGCCGGCTCGGAGGCATGGAGCTGGGCTTTGGCTCCGACGCCGATGTCATCGTGGTGGCGGAGCCAACCGGAGGAAACGCCGAGGAAGAAGCACTGCCCTGGGCCATCGGCATCATTGAGAAACTGCGCCGCCGTCTTGCAAAACCTTCCGGGGATCCGCCCTTGGACGTGGACTTGGGTTTGCGGCCCGAGGGGCGCTCAGGAGCAGTTGTGCGCTCGATCGAATCCTATGAGCGCTATTACTCGCAGTGGGGCGAGCCTTGGGAGATGCAGGCTTTGCTCCGCGCGGCCTTCGTGGCGGGGGATGAGGAAGTCGGTACACGTTTCCTCACCATGGTGGATGCCTTCCGCTATCCGCCGAAAGGCGTGAGTGAGAAGACGATTCGTGATATTCGCCGAATGAAGGCGCGCGTTGATAATGAGCGCCTCCCGCGCGGCGCCGACCGCAATACCCACACCAAGCTGGGGCGCGGCGGGCTAACGGATATCGAATGGACCGTTCAGCTGCTCCAGATGATGCACGCCCACGAGGTTCCGGCGCTGCATGATCCGTCCACGCTGCGCGTGCTGGATGCTCTTGAAGACAATGAGGTAATACCCGTCGAACAAGTACAGGAGCTGCGGGAGGCCTGGCTCTTGGCCACCGATGCCCGCAATGCGCTGGTGCTGGTGCGCGGCAAGCGCGTGGATCAACTGCCTGCGCCGGGGCCGCAGTTGGCACAGGTGGCAGGCGCGGCTGGCTGGGAACCCGAGCGCAATCAGCAATTCTTGGAGCACTACCTCAAGGTGACCCGTCATGCACGAAAGATAGTGGATGAGGTGTTCTGGGGTGAGGCAGAGTCCTTCGAGCATGACTAGCAGAAGGCAGTTGCTTTGCCCCTGACCCGCACCCTGAGCTCACCCGGATCTTTCCCTGACTTTGGAGCAAGCCCCTGTTCTATCAGGGGAGCAGCCGATAGCCTTAGGTGGCAGTGAACAAACATAGTTCCCACGCCTCGAAAAGGAGTTACGCAATGAGCCTTAACCTGTCCCTCGACCTCAACGATGCCACTCTTGCTGATCTCGACGCCTTCCTCTCCGCCGCCCGCGCCGCAGGGTGCGACCCCGCCGCCGCGCTGAGCGTGGAGGGGACGGTGATGCGGTTGGACGTCGACAAGCCCCTCGTTACCCCTACGGAGCCGAAGCCTGAGGCCCCGCGCCGCACCAGCCTGGATCGCTCCGTGGCGGAGTCCACCATCCGCTCCATCATCGATGCGCTGTCCGAGCGCCTCGATTCGCCGCACCCGCCGCACGGAAATTCTTTTGGCACCTTTGGCCCCCGCGCGGATTAAGCCGCGAATGTGAGAGAAGTCTAAAATTGTGGCCGTGAAGTCCAAGCAGATTATCGCCGTATGGGTCCTCGTGGTGGTGGCAGTCATCACCGCCGTCGGTGCGGGCTGGTGGGCTACAGAGCGGCACCAGGTGCCGGAGGGGGCATTGACGGTGGAGCAGGTGGTCGACGGCGGCGTCCCACAGGATCCGTCGGCAGGCGCCGAGCTTGACCCGGCTGAAAAGGATCGCATTGTCTCGCTGGCGGAAGCACTGGGGATTCCATCGGAGTCAGTGCCGCGCGGGCTGCTGTCGGTGGCGTCGGATAGGTACCGCTCCCGTCAGATGCTTGAGGCGGATCTGGAGAAGGCCGTGGAGGCAGGCGTCATTACGAAAGATGATGCGAAAGGTGTCCTCGCTGCCTTCGATGCCGGTGTCGTCGCCCCAGTGGATGGCCCTATTTTTGTGGAGTCCACCCCAGCCGAATAAGCCTGGTGAACCCCACCGGTTGAGCTTGTTGGTACGGAGCCCACAGGGACTGGCAGGTGATGCGCAGTCAATGAGGATCTGTCTGGCAGCCGCGGCTCTTAAGCTCACACGCACAGATAACGAAACGATAAAGGTTGGTGCGTTGAGGTGGAGAAACGACGAAAACTACGCGAGCTGCTCAGGACCGCAGTGGGAGTGAGCATCGCCATTCTCGTCCCCATCGGCGGTGGGCTCGGGGTCTTTGAAGTGGCCAATGGGCTGCCCCTTGAGGCGCCGTTGAGTGCCTTGGCCTTTCAGTAGTCCAGCCCTGTGCTAACCCACCTGCACGATTCTGGCGTGCGGTCCTTCCTCCTCGCCCCGGCTGCGCAGGATGTGGGTGATGAGAACCCCCACGATGCCAATGCACCACACCCCAAAGACCGCCCAGGCGGCGAGCCGGAAATCATGGAAGGGGTAGTCGGGCCCGTTGCCCAAGTGGTCCAACACCATACCGACGAGCTGGGCGCCGATGACCGTGGCGATGAAGCCGCCCATGTTTCCCAGCCCCGTCGCCGTGGCGACGACGCGGCGATCCAGGTTTTCGCGGACAATGTCGAATCCATAATTTGCCACCGGTGTGCACAGGGCCACCAGGCTGATGAGGATGAACAGTGAGAGGTAGCTGCCGCCGAAGAGGAAGAACAGGACCCATACCGCGCAGTGGATAGCCACAAACCCTAAGGCGAGCCACGGACGGAAACCCCTGGCCCGGGACGATAACCTGCCGTGCAGGGGGCCAATCAGCACCATGAACACGCTAAACCACGTCAGGACCCAGCCGGCGCTAGTCTTAGAAAAATCCATGCCCGCGGTCATCAAGGGCACTCCCCACAGCATGACAAACACGTTGGTGGCTCCCAGACCAATCCAGTGAATGAAAAACGCCTGCCAGGCCACAGGAGAACGGAAAACGGTGGATAGCAGCGCTGCTGTGCTTTCCGGCTTCGCGTTAGGTTTTTCCTTCGGCTTGGGCACGATGCCCAGTGATTCAGGGGAATCCGCAACCGCCACCGCGGCCGCGACGGCGATGAGAATACCCACCGCACCCAAGGTAACGAAGGCCATGGTCCATCCGCCCCACCCCAGCAGCATGGCAAAAGGTAAGGCGGACATGAACTGACCTAGCTGCCCCAGCGAGGAGGTGACCTGGGTGAACATGGGGGTGCGGTGCAGCGGGAACCAATAAGGCAGGATGCGCATCACCGACAAGAAGGCGGTGGCATCACCCGCGCCGATGAGCAGGCGGGCGGCAATGGCTACCCAGTAATTGCTAGTAAAACCGAGAAGCACCTGGCCGAGTCCCATGATGGCGGAACCGATGACGAGCAGGCGCCGGGGGCCGAATTTATCGATGAGCATGCCGGTAGGGATCTGCGCCAGTGAATAGATACCCAATTGCACAGAGGTGAAAACAGCAATGCGCGCGGCATCTACCTCGAAGCGGTCGATGGCCTCGAGCCCCGCTACGCCAAAAGATGTGCGGCCGGTAATCGCCACGATGTAAACCAACACCGCAGCTACCCACACGGAGAGAGCCTTAGTGGTAATTACATTGCGAGGATGAGGAACCGACATGGCTGATACTTTACGCGGCACCAACTAAGATGCAGGGGGTGAAGTACATTTCGACCCGCGATACCGACCGCCAGCCCGCCTCCTTTACGGACATTCTCCTCGGAGGTCTGGCCCCTGATGGCGGCCTCTACCTGCCGGAAACTTACCCCCGCATTGATGACGCCACCCTTACCCAGTGGCGCCAGACCTTGGCTGAGGGCGGCTACGCGGCCCTGGCCGCGGAGGTGCTCAAGCTCTTCGTGGACGATATTCCTGCAGAGGACCTCGAGGGGATTGCCCAGCGCGCCTACACCTACCCGAAGTTTGACCACGAGGAGATCGTCCCCGTCAGCGAGCTGGGGGAGGGCCTTTACATCGGCCACCTCTCTGAGGGGCCGACGGCCGCCTTCAAGGACATGGCCATGCAGATGTTGGGCGAGCTCTTCGAATACGAGCTGGCACGTCGCGGCGAAACCCTCAACATCCTAGGCGCTACCTCGGGTGACACCGGTTCCTCGGCGGAGTACGCGATGCGCGGGCGCAAGGGCATCCGCGTCTTTATGCTGACCCCAGCCGGGCGCATGACGCCCTTCCAGCAGGCCCAGATGTTTGGGCTGGATGACCCGAATATCTGCAATATCGCCCTCGATGGAGTCTTTGATGACTGCCAGGACGTGGTCAAGGCGGTATCTGCCGACGCTAACTTCAAGGCAGAAAACCGTATCGGTGCGGTCAACTCTATTAACTGGGCCCGCCTCATGGCGCAGGTGGTCTACTACATCAACTGCTATCTCAAGGTCACCACGGAAAACACGGAGAAGGTCTCCTTCAGCGTGCCCACCGGCAACTTTGGTGATATCTGCGCGGGCCACATCGCCCGCCAGATGGGCCTGCCCATCGACCGCCTCATCGTCGCGACCAATGAAAACGACGTGCTCGATGAGTTCTTCCGCACCGGCAGCTACCGCCCGCGCTCCTCGGAGCAAACCCACAAGACGTCTTCGCCGTCGATGGATATTTCCCGCGCCTCCAACTTTGAGCGCTTCGCTTTCGATCTGCTGGGCCGCGATGCCGCGCAGATTAAGGAGCTTTTCGGGACGAAGGTGAAGGAAGGCGGGTTCAACGTCGACAAGCAGGCGCTCGACGCCGCCCACACCGAGTACGGTTTCCTGTCTGGTTCCTCCACCCACGCGGACCGCCTGGCCACCATCAAGGATGTCCACGAGCGCTACAACGTGCTGGTGGATCCGCACACGGCCGACGGCATCAAGGTCGCCCGCGCGGTACAGGATGAGTACGGCGTTGACACGCCCATCGTGTGCCTCGAGACCGCCCTGCCAGTGAAGTTTGCGGAGACCATCGCGGAGGCCATCGGCAGCGAACCAGAGGTGCCTGAGCGTTTCGCCGGCATCTTGGAAGCCGAGCGCCACGTTACCGATCTGCCCAATGATGCCGCGGCGGTGAAGGACTACATCACGCAGTACATCAAGAGCACGGAGGTTTAAACAATGGGACAGGAACAATTCTCAGGACCCGAGTATTTCACTGAATTTGACCCAGAGAAGTTCATCCGTGACATGAAGCAGGTCGCGGAGATGGAGAAGGAAAATAAGGAGAACAAGGCGGACTCGGGTGAGGCTGCAGCAGAAGAGGATGCCTAGGTTTCTCCTCACGGGGGTGCTCAGCACAGCAGCTCTAGTGGTAGCTGGGTGCACGGTGCAGACGGGCGTTGACGCTGTTCCCGAGGCTGCTTCGCATACCTCCGAGGACACCACGATTGAGCCGCCCCCGCCGGAGATTCACACGCCGGGTGCGTCCCCGGTGCCCCCGGGCGCCGCACTGGATATCTCTGGCATGCAGCCCGTTCCCGGCGAAGCCTTCGACTTCAACCTGTGCACGGTGGCGTGGAGCTTCGTGCTTGACGACGGCCGCACCATCGCCGTCACCGCCTCCCATTGCGGTGAGCCAGGGGATACGGTGTGGGCGGGTGCCGCGGACGGGGAATTCATTTACCCGGCCGAGCCTGTGGGCAGCATCATCTACTCCGACCTTAGCGCGCCGGACACGCACCAGCTGGATTTCGCTTTGGTGGAGATCACGCGGCAGGCGGAGTTTCATGTCCCCCAGGACATGCCCACCAGCGTGGTCGCCGCGGGGCAGGAGGAGCTCCCCGATGAAGTGTGCAAGCTGGGGCGCATTACCGGTGAGACCTGCGGCCCGCTTACTCACGGCGAGGGACACGGGAAACTCCAGTTTGGTGACCGCACAGTGGATACCGTCTCCGCGCGCGCCCAAGTCTGCTCCACGCACGGCGATTCGGGCGCTCCGGTCTTTGGCGCGCCGGGCAGCCCCTTTGAAGGGGTAATCGTCGGTGTCCTTTCGGGAACGACGGAAGCAGCCGCGGGTGGTGAGGGCTGTGCGCACGGTTCGGAGGCAGAGATGTCCTTTACTTCTGCGGCGGATATTGAGGCGCTCCTTCCGGAGATTCTGGCACAGGTTTAAGCGCTAAGATGAAACCCATGCCTACTCCTGATTTCATTGTGTCCCTGCGTGAGAAAATCGGTCACGAGCAGCTCTTTTTGCCCAGCGTGACCGCGGTTATCGTGCGGGCGGTTCCTACCGGTTCTGCGATATGGGAGCTGCCTTCAGTGCTGCTTGCCCAGCGTGCCGATAATGGCACGTGGGCTCCCATCTCCGGTATCTGTGAGCCGGGTGAGGAGGTCACGGCGACTGCACTGCGTGAGGTCAAAGAGGAAATTGGCCTCGATGGTCGCATCGAAGCGCTCCTCGGCGTGGGCCAGGTGGGCCCAGTAGTCTGCCCCAATGGGGATAAGTGTCTCTACATGGATACCTCCATCCGGGTCTCCGTGCCGGATGATGCGGAGCCGGTTATCTCCGATGAGGAGAACCTAGCCGCGCAGTGGTTCTCTGTGGCGCAGATGCCGACGTCCGTCAGCGCCCGCAACCGCATGATCATCGGGGATGCAGTGGCGCAGATGAAACACCCGCAGGGCTTCCGACCGCGGATGGGGTACGTTAAGCGTTCGTCTTAATCAGGCTTTCTCCATGAGCGTTGATGTGAGGGCACTAGATCTAAGTGGCGGATCGATGCGCCAGCCCTCAATCCTGCGGCAAAAGAGTTTCTCCGCGCCGGGTAACATGCACAACTATGGCTCCCAAAATGAAGGACTACTTCAACGCTGACACGGCACAAAAACTCGGCGCACAGCTTGGAATTGACGGCGAAAAATACGCCGCATGGATCGCGCCACGCGTCGAGGATCTGGAGATTCTGGACCGCGTGACCGTGTTCGCGCAGGGGCTTCGGGAACAGCTTGGCGGGGATTATGTAGGGGTGATTGGAGGGATCATCGATAAGCTTGGGCCCGAGCTTGCGGAGGGGGAAGGCTACTTCAACCATGCATTTCATCTGTGGCCGGTGAGCCGCTTCATCGAGCTGTACGGGATAGATGAGCCGGAGGTTTCTTTAGACGCAATTGAGGCGCTCACGAGGGTGTTCACCGGTGAGTTCGCGGTGCGTCCCTTCTTGGAGCGCTACCCGGAGCTGACCATGTCCCGGGTGCATCAGTGGGCTGGTTCCGACAGCCACAACGTGCGTCGCCTGGCTTCCGAGGGCATCCGTCCGCGTCTGCCATGGGCGAAGGTGCACGCGCCGTTTGTGGAGGACCCCTCGCCGATCCTTCCGGTCCTGGACCGGCTGTACGACGATGCGTCGCTGTTCGTGCGCAAGTCCGTAGCCAATAACCTCAACGATATTGGCCGCACGCACCCCGAGTTGGCGCTTGCCACCGCGTCGCGTTGGGCAGATAGCGGATCGTCGCACGCAGCGTGGGTGGTGGAACAGGGGTTGCGTGGGCTGATCAAGCGCGGCAATAGGGAGGCCCTGGAGCTTGTTGGCTTTTCTCCGTCCACCGCCGTCACCGCCACCCGCCCCGAGTTCCCTCACACTGTGGCCATTGGTGAAAAGGCGACTCTTTCAACGACACTCACCAACACCGGCGATGCGCCCGCACATGTGCTTGCAGAGTATCGCGTGCACTTTCTGAAAAAGAACGGCACCCGACAACCCAGCGTGTTCCGCCTCGGCAAATACACGCTTGAACCGGGTGAAACCCGAGTGGTGACCAAGACGCACCCGTTTCGGATCACCAGCACGCGCACCTACTACCCGGGCATGCAGGGACTCAGCCTGGTGATTAACGGCCGCGAAGGCGAGCACGTGGAATTTGAGCTCACCCAATAGCGCAGGTCTTGCCGCGTCATTCAGATTGTGAATGCGCTCCATTCGGCGATGCAGTCCCCGGAGCTGCCTTTTCTGCATGCGAGGACGCAGCCCGCAAAGGGGTGAGAGTGTTGGAGTTGCCGCAAAATATCATCAGAAACGCATGAAATGGGTTGAGGTTGGTGCCCGTGCCCGATAGCTTCGGGGTCATGATTTCACGCACGCTGAAGAAAGTAACCACTGCAACTGCGTTCGTCGCCCTCGCCGGCGGCGTTCTGGGTGCCGGTACTGCCGGTGCGCAAGAGATGTCCTCCGCCGACTCTGTGAAGACCAGCCAGATTCAGGAACTGAGCTCGCGTCTGTTCGGTGACTCCTTCTCCTCCTCGAAGGATTCGGAAGCACCGGAAGGCTCTGGCTTGATTGAGAAGTACGAGGACGTTGACGGCCTGCAGGACAAGCTGCCGGCTGATGAGGCTAAGAAGGTTCTCATCGGGACCTTCACCGCAAAGAAGAACCCGGAGATCTCCGTGACCTTCAATGACGACGGAACGCTGACCTTCAACGATGGCTGCAACTCCGGTGGCGGCAGCTACAAGCTGGACCAGACCGATGCCGTCGTGGTGGAGAACCTGAACTCCACGATGCGTGCCTGTGCCCCGGAGGAGATGGCTGATGCCGATGCACTCAACGCCATCCTTTCCGCAAAGCCAGTGGTCATCCCCGTAGAGGGCAACACCTTTGCGCTGGGCAGCCAGGGCCAGGTCATTCAGTTTGAGAAGGCTGAAAACTAAGGTTCCTTCAACGCAGAGACAGAGCGCGGCGGAGCTAGTTCGTGATTGGGCTAGCTCCGCTTCCTTGTGCGCGCCGTCCTTCGATGAGCCAGCTTATGAAGCGGCAGGAACAGGCAGACCAGTGCGCGATGAGGAGTACCGGGATGCTGAGCGCGATGACGTCGAGAAGCTCCGAGCCATTCACCAGCGCTACCTGGTGCCCGCCCATGCTGACCGTTCCCGGTGGGAAGGTGCACGCCCACCAGGCAGGAGAGTAATCCACCCAGCGCGCCACGTTGGGGTAGAAGGTGAACATGGCATAGAGCGCGAGGGGAATGGCGATCGCCATGGCGGTGAGCCCGTAGTAGACAGAGAAAGTGCCGGGGTAGAGGATCTGCATCGCGGTAGTGGATTGGCCCACCACGCCCAGCGGAACCCAGGCCGTCGCGGAGTTGGCACCGGTGAGATTGACTTTGCCGTGCCAAGCAGCCCAATACACACGGATAAAGACGGGGACCGCGGTGGAGATCGACATGACAAAGAGCACTGTGCCCATGACGTGGTAGGCATGTCCGTAATCCAAGGCGAGGAAGCCGGCTACGGAGGAGGAAATCATGGGCCCGACCAGCGGCAGGCCCCAGGTAAAGCGCGGCTGGCCGTCGAAGCGGGTGAGCTGAATAGCCCACGTGATAACGGTGACGGGGCCGCCTATCCAGAAGCCCACGAGGCGGAAGGCTCCGATATCCGTCAATCCCGACAGCGCCGCGCCGAGCGCCAGGATGCCGATGAAATACATGGACCACTCAGCCATGGAGGTTCGCGCAAAGCTGGGCTGGCGGTATACCGCGAAACCAACTGTCAGCACGAGGAGGATGACGCAGGACAGTGCCGCGAAAACAGCGGAGGCTGTCAGCATGCCTTCCTCAACGAGTAGCCGGGAGACGATGGAGGTGCCCATGAGGCTGCCGCCCCACGCGGGGCCGGGTGGTGGCAAGTGGCGGAATTTGTCAGTCACAGCTGGCATGGTAGCTGTAGTGCCCGCCTACTGTCCCGTTGCTGTGCTGAACTTTGCGGAACCGGCACACCTGTGTGATGGGCAACCCGCACCTAGCTTTTGCTCGTTTCAACGATTTTGCTCTCAGTGCCACGGAACCTTGGTAGGGCTACAGGTTTACATTAGGTCCTACAGGCGCAGCTGAGCGTTGAGCCTGTAGGACCGGCATGTACCACGTCACAGCGGCTGCCAGGATGGCTATTGAGCAAGCACTCCATACGAGAAACTCATCAGGGGTAAACCACCAGGCGGCCACGGCGAGTGCGCCGAGTGCGAACCACAAGACAGGGATGAAGGGGCTAGGTGCCTCCGCCCACGGTTCTTGGGGAAACCGGCTACGTGCTTCAGTTCGGATGCGCCGGGGAGTTTTTCGGGAAAGCGCCCAAACGCAGCCGACAACAAACGCCAGTCCTGCACCGGCGATGAGTAGATCCCCTTTCACGCCGCCGAACATAAACACACCGACGGCGAACGCTAAAGCCGCGCGTTCGGACAGCGTCGGGGGGAACTTTTGGGTCGGATCTACGTCTGGGTAAATGCTCCTGAAGATATCTGTGCGGGGGTGGCTGTGCATGCTGTTTTCTCCCGTTTGGTTGATGTGTTGACAAATCTGTTAATTTAGGTCAGGATTACCTAATCAAGGTAAGCCTAGCCCATAGCCCTATCTGGATGAAACAAGGTTCTCAACATGATTCGCAATCTCTGGCGCTCAGCATGCGGTGTGATGATCGCAGCTCCCCTCGCTCTCGGCGCCGTTCCATTTCTTAACACTGTCCCGGTAGCCCACGCAGAGACTTCCTGCACGTGGTACTGGGGGATCAAGCAATCCTTCCGAAGCTACATCAAGGGCAATATCGCCCGCGGTGGCTGGGGCGCCAGCGGCATCGGCTTTAGCGGTGATGAAAAAGGCAACGGCGCGTTTGTGTTCCAAGCCAGCACGCCCACTGCCTCAGGCGGTATTGTCACGATTCCCTTCCAAGGCACGTTGAACTTCACGGGACATGACGGAGTTCTCGACATGACAATGTCGGATTTCAAGGTCATCGCCTCCGGCGACCAAGCAAAAATCACGGTCGACTACGTTTCCTATGAACTGAACCGAAGTGACTACACCCGCGGTGCCCAGATTAAGGGTGACGACGAGGTCATCGCCACCATTAGTCTGCAAGAGCCCGTCAAGGACAGCGGCACGGCAGTGAACCTAGCAGGATCCACGTCCCTTAGTGCCGGGGGCGTCAAACTTTTCACGGGCTTCTATGAGCAGGGCGAAGAACTCGATCCTTCCTCAGGCACCATTGCATTGGACGGATCCTGTTCTGGCTCCGGCGGCGCAGGCAGCGATGGATCTGGCTCGAAACGCCAGCTGAACTCCATTACCGGAAACTTTACGGGCTTCAACAAGGAAGCCATGGCTATGTTGTCCGAAACCAACGACACCATGAACGGTATCACCACGTTTATGGGCAATACACAGTCCTTCTTGGACGAGTTGGACTCATTCAAGAAGCGGGGCAACACTACCTCGGGGGCATCCGGGGCGTCGGCTAGCACGTCGTCTGGAACCTCCACCTCTGGTAGCACCACTACTTCGGACTTAAGCGGCAACGGCCTTCCAGAAACAGCGGCAGCTGGCAGCGGAAACAGTGGTGGAGCATCAACGGCTAGCGGGTCGAACTCCGGCGCTACGGGTGCGACGGGCTCGGTTGCAGCAGCGTCTGGAGCATCCGGTGCAGCCAACGAAACGTGCCAAGCCACCGGTGTTACCCAAGCGACGGCGCAATGGGGAGTGAAGAAATCATTCCAGTCCTATATCACCGGCTCCATTGCGCAAGGAAAATGGCAGCTCTCGGGCGTCGGCTATAGCAACGGTCGATTCCAGTTTTCCGGGAACTCCGGCGCAGTCAAGGACGGCGCGGGTTCCGTGCGCTACGGCGGAAGCATCCAGTTCACCGGCCACCACGGCAAGCTCGACCTCAATATTGCGAACCTAGAAATCTCCTTCAACGGTAAAACCGGAAAACTAATCGGCGATGTGCGCTCCTCCAACATGGAAGGCGAGAAGAAGGACTTCGGACGCACCGCCATCGCCGACCTGAATTTCACGTCTCTGGATGTGGGAACAGATGCCGTATCGGGCGAAGCAACAGTATCCCTGACTGACGTTGGCTCCAAGGCCTTTGCCGAATTTTACGAGCCTGGAACCCAGCTGGATCCGTTAAGTTTCAACGCCAGCCTGGGCGGAAACGCCGATTGCAACGACACTGTTGGCGGCACTAGTGGTGGCAGCTCGTCCAGTGCGGGAGACAGTGCCGGCTCCGGGTCGAAGGGCAGTGGCGGTGTCAACTCCGAAGCAGTAGACAACGCGCTGGCCAGTGATTCGTCGCAGGGCTATGAAGATGGTTCAAAGAAATTCCAGATCAAGTCCGCGGGCTCCGCGAACGGCACCACCGATGACCCAGTTACCTACCTCCTCCTGTTCATCGCCGGGCTCATTATCGCCGGAGGCTCCACCAGCCGCCTCATTATGAACAACTCCTAGAAAGATCACCGTGAAACTTCTCCTACGTTTCCTTATCCCGCTTCTGTGCATCGTGGGATTGACTGCCTGTGGCGTGCAAGGAAGCTATACAGACCAGCTACCGGACCCGCAGGACCTTTCCGACCCGCGCTCCTTCGAAGGCGTTACTGAGGTCAGTGACTTCGCCGATATCGAGCCCGTAAGCACTAAAGTCCAGCCCGTACTTCCGGTGGAACTTACTGACGCTGATGGTTATGACGTCACCGTCACGGATGTCTCGCGGATTCTGGCGCTGGATATTTATGGGACCTATACCAAAACGCTGAGCGGCTTGGGGCTTGCGGACAACATCGTTGGCCGCACCGTCTCTTCCACTGAACCGAATCTGGCGGATCGTCCCGTCGTGACTGAAGGCGGCCACAATATCAATGTTGAAGCAGTCCTGGAGCTTAATCCGACGCTCGTTATTGTGGACCACTCCATTGGACCCCGTGATGCGATCGATCAGATCCGTGAAGCAGGTGTGACAACTGTGGTCATGGAACCGCAGCGGACCATTGACTCGGTGGGCGAAGACATCATCACGCTGGGTGAAACCGTCGGGCTTCCGGACGAGGCCCGCAAGTTATCAGAGCGCTCCATCAAGGAAATTGATGAGTCGAAGGAAGCCATTAAGACCATTGCCCCCGAGGAGCCAATGCGTATGGCCTTCCTCTACGCCCGTGGGAACGGTGGCGTGTTCTTCATCATGGGGGAGGGGACCGGCGCCCAAGACCTCATCGAAGGAATTGGGGGCATCGACCTCGCTGCGGAGAACAACCTTTCTTATGCCGAACCTGCTAACGCAGAAGCGCTGGCCCGCATCAACCCAGAGGTGATCATCATGATGACCGATGGTTTGAAATCCACTGGCGGAGTCGGCGGGCTACTGGAACGTCCTGGTGTGGCTCAGACCATTGCTGGTCAAAAGCATCGCATCGTCACCATTCCTGACGGCCAGTCCCTGGCCTTCGGCCCCATGACCGGTCAGACATTGGTCAAACTCGCAAAGGCTGTATATGACCCAGACAATGCATAGCGACGTCTTCACACGACGCCGCACTCAGCGGATATCGGTATTCGTATCCTTAGTGGTGCTTGCTGTTCTAGCGGGACTCATCTCGATCGCCCTCGGACAGTATTACGTTGCACTTTCTGATCTGTTCCCGATTCTGGCTTTGGGGCCGGGGCAAGAGTCCCTCACAGCCAGCGTGGTATGGAATATTCGCCTGCCGCGCTTGGTCTTGGGGCTCTTCGTAGGCGCCGCTCTAGGCGTTGCCGGCACGTTGATGCAGGCCATCTTTGCCAATCCTCTGGCGGAGCCATCCATCATCGGAGTGACCTCCGGTGCAGGTGTTGGGGCGTCTGTAGCGATCGTCTTCAACCTCACCTTCGTGGGAACTTTCACTGTGCCAGCGCTGGCTTTCTTGAGCGCACTTTTAGTTACCTTCATCATCTACCAACTTGCACGCCATAACGGTCGCGTCACGGTGGTTCACCTGATCCTCACGGGCATCGCCATTAATGCAGTGTGCAATGCAATCATCTCCTTCATGGTGTACCTAACACCGACTGCCAACCGGGAAGCCATCATCTTTTGGCAGATGGGTTCCTTCAACGGCTCGCAGTGGAAGCACGTATGGGTTGTTCTTCCCATCGTTCTTATCGGTATAGCAGTAGCCCTGCGTTTGGGCAGGCAACTTGACATTCTTGCGCTGGGTGAACGCGCTGCTGTGCACACTGGCGTAGATGTGTCTGTGTTGCGCATTGTGGCAATTGTGGCGTCCGCAGTGCTTACCGCAGCAGCTGTGTCCTTCGCCGGCCTCATCGGCTTTGTTGGGCTCATCGTTCCCCACTTGTTGCGCAGCATCGTAGGACCGCAAAATCATATCCTCATTCCTGCATCCGCCCTGGGCGGCGCGGTGCTAATCGGCTTTGCGGATGTGGCCGCACGAACCTTGATTCCCTTTGCGGACCTCCCAATCGGTATTTTTACCGCCTTAGTTGGCGGACCGACCTTCTTCATCCTGTTGCGCCGCATGATGCGAAAGGGGGTGCACTGATGCTGAACGTGGACAACCTCACCGTCCAAGTCGACGGGGCTACCCTCGTTGACAGCGTGACCTTTAATGCCCGACCAGGCGAGGTTACCGGACTAATTGGCCCGAATGGTGCGGGGAAGTCAACTGTCCTTGGCGCGATCGCGGGTGATATCGACTTCTCCGGTGAAATCAGTGTCGGCGGTTTGTCGCCGAAGACCTCGCCCCGTGAGCTCGCACGCAAACGTGCGGTGATGCTTCAGGATGTCTCGGTGTCCTTTGAATTTCTGGTACGCGATGTTGTCGCGATGGGCCGCCGCCCTTGGCGCGGAACGCCCCACGCCGAACTTGACGAGCAGTTTATCGAAGCCGCCCTTGAAACAGCTGGAGCCGCGCATCTCGCCGGACGCGATATCAGCACGCTTTCCGGTGGTGAACGTGCGCGGGTGGCCTTTGCCCGTGTTCTTGCACAAAATACTCCAATAATCCTGCTGGATGAACCGACAGCGGCCCTCGATATCCGCCACCAAGAACAGTTACTGGGTTCTGTGAAAGCCCTAGCCCGCGAGGCAGGAGTAACCGCACTCGTGGTGCTCCATGACCTGAACGCGGCAGCCGCATATTGCGATCACATCGTGTGCGTCTCATGCGGGGGGATCGCAGCTCAAGGGCGCGTGGCGGAGGTTTTCACCGGTCCCATCTTGTCAGAGGTGTACGGCTGGCCGATCTCCGTCAACGGGCTGCAGGTACAACCACAGCGTGCCACGCCCACAATCAATTCACTTTTCTCGCATCAACTGGAGGACTTCCATGTTTAAAAAAATCCTGGTGACCGCTATCGCAGCGACGGCGATTACTGTGCCGCAGGCAACCGCGGCAGAAGCAGAATCATGCACCATCGAATCCGGCACTATCAACTGGGGTGTTAAGCACTCCTGGCGTTCCTACATTAAGGGGCGAATCGCTAAGGGTGACTGGGAGACGACCGGAACGGTGAAGGAGGACGGCGATCCGACGGGCAGCGATTTCACCTTCGGCTTCGAAGTCGATCCCGCGACGTCCACAGTCTCTGTGGACGAGGCCGGCAATGTCACTGCATCGAAGATCAAGGCCAAGGACTCTTCGATTACTTTCACTGGCCACCACGGAGCGCTGTACTCCAAGATGATTAACCCATTCGTGCAGACCGAAGGTGATAAGGCCCAGCTCGGCTCCGGCTACGAGGCCTACTTTGTTGAAGGCAAACACATGACGCAGTACACCCCGGAGGACCGCGTTGAGGCCAACAAGCGCACAGGTGAAGGGGCGTTCGGGAACGGTAAGGCACAGTGGAGTAAGGACGGGGATACCCTTACGCTTTCTGCTTCCGACGTTATGTACGAGCGGCAGCCCGGAACGAACGATTCTGGTGATGTTGAGGGCGTCGACTACCTGTTCATGGGCATGTACGGTTCCGACTACAACCCGGAGGTGGATAGTGCGCAGGTAACCCTCAAGGTCGCCCCGGGCTGTGGACAGAAGAAGGAAGAAGAAAAGGATTCTTCGGAGGGCGAGAAGCCGCAGAACCCGTCGGACAGCGAGCAGCCGAAGCCCCAGACGCCTTCGGAAGATAAGAACCTTAGCTCGGGTGAGAACTCCTCTTCTATCTCGAAGGTCTCCAACTTCTGGAACTACTTCCTAGGCATTGCGACTGTTGGCAGCATGATCGCAATTCTGTGGCAAGCATTTGTTAAGTCCGGTGCTTTTAACAGTGCGCGTGTCTTCTTTCAGCGATAAACCCTAAGACACACTGCTGACAGTTCAAGAACGACGTAACGGGTGTGGGGTGCCGATGAGAATTGGTGCCCCACACCCACGTCAGCCTAATCCCCTTAATTTTCGATTTTGAGTTTTTCTAACCTCAACTGATTTGTAGTTTTTCTAAATAACACCGTGGAGAAGAACAGTGACTACCACTCTCAATAAACCTTTGTCCGTTGCGTTGCGTGAGGCGACTGCGCGTGCGCATGAGCATGCGGAGAATTCGGCATTCATGCAGCGCCTGTTGTCAGGGGAGCTCAATAAGTCAGCCGTGGCTGATTTGGCCGGCCAACTGTGGTTTGTATATGGAGCTCTCGAGAACGCCGTTCGCAGCGTGGCGACTACTCCCATTGCCGGTGCGGTAGCGGATCCGCGGTTGGAACGTCGTCAAGCACTGGAAGCAGATCTGAAAGTGCTAGTCGGCGAAAACTGGCGTGAGGAGACTCGCATTCTTCCAGCGACGAGGACCTATAGCGCGCGCTTAGAAGAAATAGTGGGCAAGCCAGTAGAAGTGGTAGCCCATCACTACGTGCGCTATCTCGGTGATATTTCCGGTGGGCAGGTGATTGCAGCGCGCCTGGGAGCCCATTACGGAGTACCTCCTGAGGCACTGAACTTCTATGACTTCACGTCGATTGGAAAAATCCCACCTTATCGTGCGGGATACCGCGAGCGCGTGGATAGCCTGGAGCTTACCGTTGAACAGCGTGAAGTCATGCTCTCGGAGGCCGAGCGGGCTTTCAACTTTAATTCGGGTATCTTTGCTGAATTAGGGCGCCTCTATTAGCCGGCGGAACACTCGCCTGCGTGGCCGGTAGCCCCTGTAGTTAGTTTCAGAAGCTGCGCCATTGGGCTCTCGCGTGCCGGGCTCAACATGACACAACCCACGGAATCCGTGAAGGAAACCGTGGGTTGTGTCTTGTCGGAGGGTGCTAAAAGAAGGGGTCAGATACCCACATATCCTTTAGCAGTCGTAGTACATCTCAAATTCCTGCGGGGTCGGGCGCAGGCGGACCGGTGCGATCTCGTTCTCACGTTTGTAGTTGATGTAGGTCTCGATGAGATCCTCGGAGAAGACATCGCCCTCGGTGAGGAACTCGTTGTCTTCCTCAAGTGCTGCGATGGAGGCCTCCAGGGAGGTCGGTGCCTGCGGGATGGAGGCGGCCTCTGCCGGCGGCAGCTCGTAGAGGTCCTTATCCACCGGAGCGTGCGGCTCAATGCGGTTCTTGATGCCATCGAGGCCCGCCATCATCATGGCAGCGAAGCCAAAGTAGGGGTTGCCCGACGGATCCGGCGCACGGAACTCGATGCGCTTGGCCTTCGGGTTGGAACCGGTAATCGGAATACGGATAGCAGCCGAGCGGTTGCGCTGCGAGTACACCAGGTTGATCGGAGCCTCGAATCCCGGAACCAGGCGGTGGTAGGAGTTCAACGTCGGGTTCGTGAACGCCAGCACAGCCGGTGCGTGGGCCAGGATGCCGCCGATGTAGTAGCGAGCCATGTCGGACAGACCGGCGTAGCCGGCCTCATCGTGGAAGAGCGGCTTGCCGTCCTGCCACAGGGACATGTGGGCGTGCATACCGGAACCATTATCGCCGGCCAGCGGCTTCGGCATGAAGGTTACGGACTTCCCGAACTGCTCCGCGGTGTTCTTGATGATGTACTTGAAGGTCTGAATATCATCAGCCGCGTGCAGCAGGGAGTTGAAGCGGTAGTTAATCTCGTTCTGGCCGCTTCCCACCTCGTGGTGGAAGCGCTCGATAACAAAGCCTGCCTTCTGTAGCTGCTCCACCATGGCGTCGCGGACTTCGCCGTGCTTGTCGACGGGTGCCGTAGGGAAGTAGCCGCCCTTCACGCGAGTCTTGAAACCGGTGTTCGGGGTGCCATCGAAGTTGGTCTCAGAACCGCGGTTCCACCAGCCCTCATCGGTATCAACCTCGTAGAAGCCGTTGTGTACGTCGGTGCCGTAGCGAACAGAGTCGAAGATATAGAACTCAGCCTCGGCGCCGAAGTTACAGGTATCTGCGATACCGGTGGAGGCGAGGTACTCCTCAGCCTTGCGGGCGATGTTGCGCGGGTCGCGGCTGAAAGGCTCCAGGGTGAACGGGTCGTGGACGAAGAACTTGATGTTCAGTGTCTTCGCGGTACGGAAAGGATCCACAAAGGCGGTCTTCGGATCCGGCAACAGCGTCATATCGGACTCATCGATGGTGGTGAATCCGCGGATGGAAGAACCATCAAAAGCGAGGCCTTCGGCGGCTGCATCTTCAGTAAATTCCTCGGCCGGAATAGAGAAGTGGTGCTCAGTGCCGGGGACGTCCGTAAACCGGATGTCAACGAACTTGACGTCCTCTTCCTTGATGAATGCGATGACGTCCTGGATTGTCTCAAAGGACACGGTGGTCTCCTGTTGGTTGACGTGTAGTACTCCCGACTAGTTTACAGGTATTGGCTTCGTTACCGGGGTGTCTGGGGCACCTAGAGGTAAATTTTCTGCTTCGCGGAGCCGACAGCTAGATTGGTGAGCATGGCAGATAACAACGACGGCTTTGAGCACGGGCAGTGGCCTGGGCAAACATTGGGCTTGCCTAAGGAGGGCTCAGGCGCTCTGGCTTCTGTAATGCGGCGCACTTTTGGCGTCCTCATTGACTGGATTTTGGCGATGATCATCGCCAACCTTCTCGAACTCGTTACGGATTCGCTCGGCGGTCCAGCTTTCTTGGGCTACGCCGTGTGGGTGGTCATGGGCATCGTGTGCGGTTGGCTCTTCGCCCGCACTCCGGGAATGGCCATTCTCGGCATGGGCGTGGCGCGTCTCGACGTGCCGGGCACTTCTGTCGGTTTGTGGCGGGCGGCGGTCCGTACGCTGTTGACCGCTGTGCTTTTCCCCGCAGCGATGGTTGATGCCGACGGCCGTGGCCTCCACGACCGCGCCACCGGCACCGCCGTCATCATGGCCTAAAGCTTGGTCAGCGCTAGCCGGTCGTATCCACCACAGATGCCCCACAAATGGTTCCCCTGAAAAGGTTTGTTTGGGGGCAAGCAAACCTTCTTCATAACGCTAGATGGTTTACTTGGGGTCAAGTAAACCATCTGAGTAGAACCATCTGACGAAACCTGGTCACGAAGGCTAGGACGGTCCTAAAGCAACGAAGAACCGCAAGGTAAAGAAGGGGTCCCTTCCGAGAATCTCGGGAGGGACCCCTTCTTGTGTGGAACAAGGTAGCTTATTTGCCGCCCTTGCGCTCCTGCATGCGGCGCATGCGGCGGTTCATGCCCGCCATGTTCTGAGCCTGTCGGGGCATCGGGCCCTTGGGCAGACCCGGGGTGGTGCCCGGAAGATCATCCATGGCCTCGATGCGGCGAATGTTCTCGTAGGTTTCGTTCTTGTTGTAGTTGCGCGGCAGCTTCATGATGTGGGTGCGCAGCTTGGACACCGGAACCTCATCCTCGCCATTGCCCACGAAGACCTCGTACACCGGCACGCCGCCAGCCAGGCGGTCGACGCGCTTCTTCAAACGGTTGAGAGTAGGGGCGACGCGCTTGCGGTCACCCTCGACGACGAAAATGACGCCCGAGTTACCAATCACGCGGTGAACCAGATCCTGCTGGCGGGTCGCAGCCACGCCCGGCTTAACCTTCCACACCACACCAACGGTGTTGCGTAGCTGCTGCTCCAAAGCCCAACCGGCGACACCAGGTTGGTCTTCCACCTTCTTGTACATGTCGCGCTCAAGGCGGCGGGTGAACAGGAACATGGCGAGCATCGCGCCAAGACCCAAGCCAATGATGAGCATGAACCACTGGCCGTTGAAGAGCATGCCGATAAGGAAGAAGAGCAAGCCCATGCCCAAGAACGCAGCCAGCATGATGGGGATGAGAGCCTTGTCCTGCTTGCGCTGCATGTTGAACGCTTGCCACATCTGTGACCAGTTCTGCTTGCGCTGGGCGCGCTTTGCTGCGCGCTCCTGCTTCTTCGCTTCCTTCAGCGATGCCTTGTCGTCGTTAGCCATGGCTCCTACTTTAGAGGTCAGAGGGTCAAAAAGAGAATCGAACTAGCGAATAGTGGACGCCGCAGAGTTCGGGTTCGCTGCACCAGTCGGGGTCTTAACCATGCGCGTGGTCACCGGAGTTTCCTCGGAGGGGCCGTACTTCTCCAGAAGCGTGGAGGCCTCCTGGGCGGTAGCACCCTGGGAAGTCTCAGCCAAGTGCTTCAGGTTCTCCGGAAGCTCAAGCCCGCGGGCTTCCATGGCCTGCACGTAGAGGCGGCCAGCGCGGTAGGAGGAGCGGACCAGCGGGCCGGACATGACGCCGCCGAAGCCGAGCTCCTTGGCCAGCTTGGAGTGCTCCACGAATTCCTCCGGGCGCACCCAGCGCTCGATCGGGTGGAAGCGCGGGCCGGGGCGCAGGTACTGGGTGATCGTGATGATGTCGCAGCCTGCCGAGCGCAGGTCGCGCAGTGCTTCCTCAATCTCCTCGGCGGTTTCGCCCATGCCCAGGATGAGGTTGGACTTGGTGATCAAACCGAAGTCGTGGGCCTGGCGGATGACGTCGAGTGAACGCTCATAGCGGAAGGCCGGGCGAATGCGCTTGAAGATGCGCGGTACCGTCTCCAGGTTGTGGGCGAAGACCTCAGGGCGGGCTTCAAAAACCTCTTGGAGCAAATCCGGCTTACCGGAGAAATCCGGGGTGAGGTTCTCCACGCCGGTGTGTGGGTTGAGCTCATGAATCTTGCGCACCACCTCGGCGTAGAGCCAGGCACCCTCGTCGGGCAGATCATCGCGGGTCACGCCGGTGATGGTGGTGTAGTTGAGATCCATCTCCTGGATGTTCTCGGCGACGCGGCGCGGCTCGTCGCGGTCCAGTTCCGCTGGCTTACCGGTAGCGATATCGCAGAAATCACAGCGGCGAGTGCACTTGTCGCCGCCGATGAGGAAGGTAGCCTCGCGCGATTCCCAGCACTCATGAATATTGGGGCAGCCAGCCTCCTGGCACACAGTGTGCAGAGAAGCACCAGACACGCGAGATTTCATGTCCTCATAACCAGGGCCGGTGCGAACCTGGTTGCGGATCCAGCGTGGCTTCTGTTCGATGGGCGACTCCGCATTTTTCTTCTCAATGCGGAGCATCTTGCGTCCTTCAGGCTTAACAGTCACGGAACCTCACTTTACGCGTTAGAGTTAGCTCTTCCTAATACAAGTCCTGCGAGAGCCGGGTTTATTCCACCGAGGGTATCTTCTATTTTCCTTCAGCTGCTTTGCGGGCTTGGCGCGCCTTCTCGTTGGCCACCTTGATGGGATCAGGCGCCGAAGCAAAGGTGTGGTCGGCCACGGTAAGTTCGCCGGAAAGGGCTTTGAGGAGGGCGTCGAGAAGCGGCGCTTCCGCTTCCTGAATGGTGACCTCGCGGCCAAGCTCTAGCGAGAGGGTTGACACGTCGGCATCGTCGATGCCGCAGGCGACGATGTGCTCGTAGTATTCCAGGGTATTGGTGCAATTGAGGGCGAGGCCGTGCATGGTCACGCCGCGGGTAATGCGGATGCCCAGGGCGCCTAGTTTGCGGTCGCGCTTCGGAGCGGCCGGATCGGCGGCGCGGGTGGTGGAGGGGACCCACACGCCAGAGCGGCCATCGATGCGCCCGGCGGTGCTCACGCCGAGTTCACGGACGGCCTGGATGATGGCTTCCTCGAGGCGGCGGACGTAGTCAACGACGTCGACCGGCTCCGCCAGCTTGATAATGGGGTAGACCACCAGCTGGCCCTCACCGTGCCAGGTGATGCGCCCGCCGCGGTCAACGTCAATGACCGGCAGGCCATTATCGGGCATATCTTCCGGCTGGGTGCGCTTGCCGGCGGTGTAGACGTTGGGGTGCTCCACTACGAGGATGACATCCCCCTGCGTGCCCGCCGCCCGCGCCGCGGCGAGCTCGGCCTGCAGATCCCATGCTTCTTGGTAACCCATGCGGCCCAAGCGGCGGATCTCCAGTGGCTCGTCAGAAGCGCGGATGGAGCGGTCGGCGGGAAAGAAAGGTTCGCGGGGAGCAGTCATGAACCCAATCCTAAACCCCGCGATAAATCAGCCCGAAAGGGGCTGAGTGTGCGCTGCTCAAGCGTTGTTTTAGTCAACGCCGTTGGCGGAGGCGTATTCGTCGGCGGTCATCAGCTCGCCGACCTCAGAGACCTCGACCTCGAAGAGCCAGCCCTCACCGAAGGGGTCGTTGTTGATGATGGCGTAGTCATCGTGCACGGCCTCGTTGACGGCGGTCACGGTTCCGGTGACCGGGGAGTAGAGATCAGACACGGACTTGGTGGACTCGACCTCACCACAGGTCTCGCCGTGCTCGACGGTATCGCCCTCGGCCGGCAGCTCGGCGAAGACGACTTCACCCAAGCGGTCAGTGGCCACGGAGGTGATGCCGATGCGGACGGTAGAACCAACGACGGAGTCAGCGGTGGCGTTGATCCACTCGTGGTCCTCGGAGTAGGAAAAATCGGAAGGAAGATTAGCCATGAGAAGGAGTGTCCTTTCGGTAGTTGACTTCAGTAGTGGAGTTTACTTATCGCGCTTGTAGAAGGGCAGCGCGGAAACCTCGAAGGGGTAGCGCTTGCCGCGGATATCCACCTCGACGGCCGCACCCGGCTCGAGGCCAGCTGCGGTATCGATGAGCGCGAGCGCTACTGGGTGTCCCAGGGTAGGGGAGGGCTGGCCGGAGGTCACCGTGCCTACCTTGTTCTCACCCACGTAGACCTCGGAGCCCGCACGGGCCGCGCGGCGCTGGGAAGAGACCAATCCGGTGATAACGGCCTGCGGGCCTTCCTCAGCGCGCTGGCGCAGCACCTCAGAGCCCACGAAGTCCTGCTCCTTCTTGGCAAAGGCGCGGGACATCCCGGCTTCTACCGGGGTGATATCGCGGGTGAGCTCGTTGCCGTAGAGCGGCATGCCCGCCTCCAAGCGCAGGGAGTCGCGCGCTGCCAAGCCGCAGGGCTTAATACCGTATTCCTCGCCGGCCTTGAGCAGCTCTTCCCACAGCTCCGGGGCATCGGAGTTGTAGACGATGAGCTCGAATCCGTCCTCGCCGGTGTAGCCGGTGCGGCAGATAAACGCGTACTTGCGGGCCACCTTGCCGGTCATTGCAGCGTAGTAGGGCAGGTCCATCACGGCCTGCTGCTTGGTGTCCTCCACCAGCGGGACGAGGATCTCCAGCGCCTTCGGGCCCTGGACGGCAATCATGGCTACATCGCGGGACTCATTCTTCAGGTCCACGTCGAAGCCCTCAGCGCGCTCGTTGAGGGCCTCCCACACGGTGTCGGCGTTGCCGGCATTGGGCACGACCAGGAACTTGGTTTCTTCCAGGCGGTAGGTGATGAGGTCATCCATGATGCCGCCATCCTCAGCACAGATCATGGAGTACTTCGCCTTGCCCTCCTTGAGAGGCACCAGGTTGGAAATGAAGCAGTAGGAGAGGAACTCGGCGGCGTCTGGGCCGTTGACCCAGATTTCACCCATGTGGGACAGGTCGAAGAGGCCCGCGGCATTACGCACCGCGCGGTGCTCCTCAAGCTCGTTGTCATACTTCAGCGGCATTTCCCACGGCCCAAAGGGCGTGAAGGTAGCGCCGAGTTTCTCGTGCTCAGCGTGCAGCGGGGAGTGCAGGTAGTCAGTCATTGATTAAACCTCCTGGTTCTCGTCGGAGTAGTCAAAGGCCTCTGGCGGCGGGCAGGTGCACACCAGGTTGCGGTCACCGTAGGCCTCGTCGATGCGGCGTACCGGCGGGAAATACTTATTAGCGCGCAGGGAGGTCACCGGGTAGGCGGCCTGCTGGCGGCTAAAGGCAAAGTTCCACTCGTCGGCGGCGACGGACTCGGCGTTGAACGGTGCATGGTGGATGACGGAGTCCTCGTAGGCCACCTGGCCGTCGATAATCTCCTGGATTTCGGCGCGGATGGAGCGCATAGCCTCGATGAAGCGGTCCAGCTCACCCAGGTCCTCGGACTCGGTGGGCTCCACCATGAGGGTGCCGGCCACTGGGAAGGACAGGGTCGGCGCGTGGAAGCCGTAGTCCACAAGGCGCTTGGCCACATCGGCGGCGGTGACGCCGGAGGCGTCGGTCAGCGCGCGCAGGTCAAAGATGCATTCGTGCGCCACCAGGCCGGCATTGCCCGTGTACAGAACCGGGAAGGAATCCTTGAGGTTCTGCGCCAGGTAGTTCGCGCCGAGGATGGCGTGGCTCGTGGCTTCCGTGAGCCCTTGCGCGCCCACCATGGCCAGGTAGGACCAGGAGATTGGCAGCACGCCGGCTGAGCCGTAGCGCGATGCGGTGGACGGCACGCCGGTTCCCTCCACGGCCGGCTGCGCGGGGTCCAGCTGGGGGTCGTTGGCATCCGTCGGCAGGAAGGGCACCAAGTGCTTGGCGACGCCCACCGGGCCCACACCCGGGCCACCTCCGCCGTGCGGGATGGTGAAGGTCTTGTGCAGGTTGAGGTGGGAAACATCGCCACCAAAGACGCCCGGGCGGGCCCAACCGGCCAGCGCGTTCATGTTCGCGCCGTCGATGTAGACCTGGCCGCCGGCTGCGTGGACCTTGTCGCAGACCTCGCGCACCTCGGGGTCGAAGACACCGTGGGTGGAGGGGTAGGTAATCATGATGCCGGCGACGTGCTCGCCGTGCTGCTTGAGCTTGGCGTCGAGGTCGGCGACGTCAATGGAGCCGTCGTCAGCGGTCTTGACCACGACGACGCGCAGGTTGGCCAGGGTCGCCGAGGCCGCGTTGGTGCCGTGCGCGGAGGCCGGAATGAGGATGACATCGCGGCCGTGATCGCCATTGGCAACGTGGTAGCGGCGGATGGCCAGCAGGCCGGCCAGCTCACCCTGGGAGCCGGCGTTGGGCTGGATGGAAACCTGGGCGTAGCCGGTGATTTCCGCGAGCCAGGACTCGAGCTCGTCGATCAGCGCGCGCCAACCAGCGGTGGTCTCTTCCGGGGCATACGGGTGGATGCCCGCGAACTCCGGCCAGGAGATGGGCTCCATGGCGGAGGTGGGGTTGAGTTTCATCGTGCACGAGCCCAGCGGGATCATCGTGCGGTCGAGGGCCAAGTCCTTATCCGCCAGGGTGCGCAGGTAGCGCAGCATCTGGGTCTCGGAGTGGATGGAGTTGAAGATCTCGTGCTGCAGCGGAGCCTCGGAGCGCTGCACGGAGGACGGAATCTCGAAGGAGCCAGACGCGGCTGGCTCGGAATCAGCGGAGTCTGCGGCGCCGAAGGCAGCGGCCAGGGTGTTGACATCCTCGTTGGTGGCGGACTCGCCGAAGGAGACCGAGACCTTGTCCGTGCCGATGGCGCGCACCAGATAGTCCTGCTCCTGCAGCTGAGCCTTGATGGCAGCGGCATCCACGCCGGTGACGGTCACGGTGTCGAAGAAGTCGCGGGAGATAATCTCCTTGCCCGCGTCGGTGACTGCTGCAGCGAAAGCAGACGCGCGGTCGTGCACGCGCTGCGCAATCTCCTGCAGTCCCTGCGGGCCGTGGTAGACGGCATACATGGAGGCCACGTTGGCCAAGAGAGCCTGCGCGGTACAGATGTTGGAGGTCGCGCGCTCGCGGCGGATATGCTGCTCGCGGGTCTGCAGGGCCAGACGGTAGGCGGGGCGGCCGGCGGCGTCCTTCGACACACCCACGATGCGGCCCGGAAGCTGGCGCTTGAGCTTATCCGTGACGGACATGAAGGCCGCGTGCGGGCCACCAAAGAAGAGCGGGACACCGAAGCGCTGCGAGGAGCCGAGGACGACGTCTGCGCCCATCGAACCCGGAGCCTCCAGAAGGAGCAGCGACAGCGGGTCAGCCACGACGGCAGCTAGGGCGCCGCGGGTGTGCAGCTCCTCGATGGCAGCGCGCGGGTCGACGATATCGCCCTCGGTTCCCGTGTAGGCCAGAACTGCACCGACGAGGTCTTCGCCGACGATGCCATCGCGGACATCAGCAATCTCGACCTCCAGCTCGATGGCGCGGGCGCGCTCGGCGGCCACGGCGAGAGCCTGCGGGTGCAGGCGCGAATCCAACAGCACGCGGCGGCCCTTCTTCACCGCGCGGGCCATCAGACCCACGGCTTCGGCGGTGGCGGAGGCTTCGTCGAGAAGCGAGGCGTTCGCGATGGGCAGTCCGGTGAGGGACTCAATCATGGTCTGGAAGTTCAGCAGTGCCTCGAGGCGGCCCTGCGAGATCTCCGGCTGGTAGGGCGTGTAGGCGGTGTACCAGCCGGCATCCTCCAGCAGCCCGCGGCGAATGACCGCCGGGGTGAGGGTATCGGAGTAACCCTGGCCATAGAAGGACTTCAGCACGACGTTCTGGGAGGCGTACTCGCGCAGCTTCGCCTGCGCATCATCTTCGCTCAAAGCCTCCGGGAGGTTCAGCGCTTCGGTAGCGCGGATGGAGGTCGGCAGGGCGGCATCGACCAGCGCGTCTATGCTGTCATAGCCCACTGCCTTGAGCATCGTCTCACGCTCAGCTGCATCGGGGCCGAGGTGACGAGAGATGAAATCCATATGGTGAATCTCCTTCGTGGCGATAGTTTGTGTGACCTAAACTGCCCACAAGTATAAGGCGTATGCCATGACATTAACCCCGGTTACCCCTTAAAGCGGAGGCGCAGCGCCACGGCAGTCAGCGCCGCGACAGCGAGTCCAATGATGAAGGCGGTGGAATAGCCTGTGACAGGGCCCAAAAGCGAGAGAATGAAGGGGGCAAAGAAGCCCAGATAGGTCAGCGAATAAAACACCCCCGTTGCTGCCCCAAGCTCCGCCGGGTGCGCGATGGCTTGGGTTTCCGCGAGACCGCTGAGCATGCCAATTCCATAGGAGCTGCCCATGATGATGGCCGCGAGAGGCAGAAGGAAAACTGCCCAGTTATATTCCGCCGCGGCGAGGATGACGAGGCACAGGGCCATGCCTATAGCGGCTAGCACCATGCCGTGGAATGCCGTGACGCGAATGCGGCCCGCAAGCTGTTGGATTACCACGCCGCTGCCCATGGTGAGTAGGGCACACAGGCCAGCGATGAGAATGGGGTGGCGCAAGTGCTCGCTGAGCTGCGCGGGCAGGAAGACGAAGGCGGTGGTGGCGGAGCCGAAGACCCACGGTGCATAGGCCACGACCGGTAGGTAGCGGGGGCTAAGCAGGCTGGTGGGGATTAAAGAACGGCGCGATGAAGCCGTTTGGGCAGATCTCTGTTCTGGCACGGTCCACACGAGGGGGACCACGACGAGCGCTAGGCCGATGTGCAAGAGATAAGGAAGGACGGTGGGCCAGGGGAGGAACTCTGCGGCGATACCGGCAACGCCAGGTGCTGACGCGAAGCCAGCTGACAAAGCAATGGAAGAACGCTTCGCACCAACGCTGAGGTGGGTGCTGAGCTCCTTGATCCACGCAGCGCCGGAAGACATAGCGAAACCCACGGCGGCGCCAGCACACAAGCGGCCGATCAACAAGGGGAGAAAGGCGCCGCCTGCACCGCCAAGGAAGACCAAGGAACCAGTGGTGGTGATGAGGACGGCCGGGCGCATGATGGCGCGGCGGCCCAGCGAATCGGAAAGTGGGCCGCCGATGAAGAGAGCCACCATGATGCCGAGGGCATAAATGCCGAAGAGGAAGGTCGTCTGCAGAACTCCCAGCTCGGTGGTGACTTGGTAGACCACGACCATCGGTGCGAAGAGATTAGCGCCGCAGGCGACGAGGAACATGCCGAGTGCGACGCGGAACCACTTCTGAGAAATCATGCGGCACAGTCTAGTGTGCTGAATCACAGTGGTCAGGTCTTGGTGGCAAGACGTTTAAAGAAAACGCGCCTACCTGCCAAAGTTGGCGCAGATCTCTGAAAACCGTGCAATAGTTTTGGTAGATAGGGCAGTTGCGGCGCCACTGAGCGATGTCACCGAGCTGTGTTTGCGGGGTGGAGGAAAGCCGGGTGGAAAACGACGAAGCTCCCCCGCCACAGTGGCGGGGGAGCAGGCCTCTTAAGACTTGGAGTCTTGTTAAGCCTTAGAGGTCAAGGTCGGCTTCGAAATCTGCGGTTTCGAGGCGGTCCTTGATGGTCGTGACGAAGCGACCAGCGTCGGCACCGTCGACCACCTGGTGGTCGTAGGTGAACGGCAGGTAGCACATCTGGCGGATGGCGATGGCGTCCTGGCCATCCTCGGTGACGACAACCGCGCGCTTGGTGATAGCGGCGGTGCCCAGGATGCCAGCCTGCGGCGGAACCAGAATCGGGGTATCCAGCAGGGCGCCCTCGGAGCCGATGTTGGTCACGGTGAAGGTTGCGCCGGTCAGATCGTTCGGCTTGAGCTTGTTGTTGCGTGCCTTGTCAGCCAGCTCGGCGATCTTCTGGGCAATCTCCGGCAGCGTCAGCTCCTGTGCCTTGTGGATGACCGGGGTCAGCAGACCACGCGGAGTATCCACGGCGATGGCCACGTTGACATCAGCGTGGTAGGTCATCTCCTTGGTCTCCGGGTTGTAGGACGCGTTGACGTTCGGGTGGGAGACCAGAGCCTCAACAGTTGCCTTCACGATGAACGGCAGGAAGGAGAGGTTGGCCTCGTACTTATCAATGAACGCCTGCTTGGACTGCTTGCGCATATCCCAGATGGCGGTCATATCGACTTCCTGGACGTGGGTCAGCTGAGCGGAGATCTGGAGGGCCTCAACCATCTTGGACGCCGTGATCTCGCGGATACGGTTGACCTTTTGGGTGGTGCCGATGAGCTCCTGCTTCTCCGGATCCACGGACTTGGTGGACCAGCGAGCACGCGGGTTGCTGGAGGATGCACTAGCGGAGGAAGCCGGAGCTTCACCCTCGCCAGCAGCGGCCAAGACGTCCTGCTTGCGGATGCGGCCGCCTACGCCAGTGCCAGAGACAGTGGAGAGGTCCACGCCGTGCTTCTCAGCCAGCTTGCGCACCAGCGGGGTGACGTACGGAACGTTATCGCCGTTATTGACCTTGGTGGAAGTCTCGGATGCCTTCGGCTCGGAGGACTGGGAAGCAGCAGGCTTCTTCTCCTCTGCCTTCGGCTCTTCCTTCTTTTCTTCTGCCTTCGGCTCTGCCTTTTCTTCCTTGGCGGCAGGCTTCTCGGAGGCTGCGGCGGAGCCGTCGCCAATGCGGGCGATGACGGCGCCGACGTCAACGGTGTCGTCTTCTTCGGCGAGGATTTCAACGAGGGTGCCGGCGACCGGGGACGGGATTTCGGTGTCGACCTTGTCGGTGGAGACCTCGAGGAGTGGTTCGTCGACCTCAACGGTGTCGCCGACGGACTTCAGCCACTGGGTGATGGTGCCTTCGGTGACGGACTCACCAAGCTCCGGCATCTCCACGTCGGTGGCATCACCAGAAGCGGCCGGCTTGTCCTCTGCCTTCGGCTCTTCCTTCTTCTCCTCGGCCTTGGGCTCTTCCTTCTTTTCTTCCTTGGCGGCAGGCTTCTCGGAGGCTGCGGCGGAGCCGTCGCCTACGCGGGCGATGACGGCGCCGACGTCGACGGTGTCATCTTCCTCGGCGAGGATTTCAACGAGGGTGCCGGCGACCGGGGACGGGATTTCGGTGTCGACCTTGTCGGTGGAGACCTCGAGGAGTGGTTCGTCGACCTCAACGGTGTCGCCGACGGACTTCAGCCACTGGGTGATGGTGCCTTCGGTGACGGACTCACCAAGCTCCGGCATCTCCACGTCGGTGGCGTCACCAGAAGCAGCGGGAGCCGCAGACTCGGCGTCCTCAGCAGGCTTGTCCGGGGTCTCGGCAGCCTTCTCAGAAGAGTCCTCCGACTCCTCGGCAGCTGGTGCGGACTCGCCCTCATCACCGATGATCGCGATGACCTCGCCCACGTCTACGGTGTCATCTTCCTCAGCCTTGATTTCGAGGATGGTGCCGGCGACCGGGGAGGGGATTTCGGTGTCGACCTTGTCGGTGGAGACCTCGAGCAAAGGTTCGTCGACCTCAACGGTGTCACCGACGGACTTCAGCCACTGGGTAATCGTGCCTTCGGTTACAGATTCGCCCAGTTCGGGCATCACAACAGAGTGTGCCATAAGTATTAAGACTCCTCGAAAGTTGGAATTTTTGAAACGCTAGTGATTGATTCTACAGCGTGTTTATAAAAGGCGCGCATGGGTGGGGTTAATTGGGGCATCCTCCGCGTGAAGTGGCTGAAGGTGGCCTCCGGTAGGCTAAAGAGCCATGTTCAACCCCTTCCGCCGCAATAGCTCTAAGTCCCAACTGCGCCCACCCCGCGCACCGGGGGAGACCATTCGCGCTGAAGATGCGCAGGAGCTTCAAGCCTGGGCTCAGGGGCGGGCCTATATTGAGGCATTTGTGGAGCCGGAGACCGTGGTCAACGAGATGTCGGTCGTCGTGGTTGATGAAAGCGGCGCCTTCATCCGCCGCCGCATCGGCGGGCCTAAGGGGATTGACGCGGTGGCGAAGCTTCTAGGCTGCGATGTCTATGACGTCGAAGAGACCGGTTACCCGCAGCGCATGCGCGAGCGCATCGAGCGAGAGCGCATTCTGCGCAAGCGGGAGGAACAGCGCGAGCGCCGCGAACGTTTTGAGCAGCGCCAGCAGCAAAACCAACAGGGCGATAGCTAAACAGCCACAACCCCTGTTGCTTATTCGCTAACGATGGTGGCGCCTGCCTTGGCCAGTTCCTCCAGGGCGGCGGCGCCGCGGGACTCGTCGACGGGCGCGCAATAGTCTGCCAGAACCCGCACGGTGAAGCCTTCCTTCAGGGCGTCGGCAGCCGTCGCGCGCACGCAGTGATCGGTGGCAATGCCAACGATGTCCACGGCGGTGACGTTGTGCTCCCGCAACCAGTCCGCTAAGGAAACTCCATCGGCCGCGCCCTCGAAGCCCGAGTAGGCGGCGGTGTATTCGCCCTTCTTGAAGTAGGCCTGGGCGGGCGCGATGGCCTCGTGCATGGCGGCGCCGAAAGAATCAGCCACGCAGTGCGTGGGCCAGGTATCAACGAAGTCGGGATTCGCAGAGAAATGTGTGCCCGGGTCGATATGCCAATCCTGTGTCGCTACGACCGTGTCATAGGACGTCTGTAGCGCACCGATGCGCTCAGCAACCTCGTTACCACGTTCAGTGCCGAGGGCTCCGCCGGGGCAAAAATCATGTTGGACATCGACAATGATGAGTGCAGGTGTCATACGCGGCAATTCTATACCCTGGGAAGCGATGAAAACACCGATTCCTTTTTATCTACAGAAGATTCTTGATGGCGTACACGATCACGATTCCGGTGAAGTAGCGGACTACATCCCGGAACTGGCCAGTGCGAACCCAAATCAGTTGGGGGTTGCGCTGTGCTCAGTAACGGGCCACCTTTATAGCGCCGGTGACGCGGAAAGCCGCTTCACCATCCAGTCCATCTCAAAACCATTTGTGTATGCTCTCGCGCTGAGTGAGCTGGGGCTTGACGCGGTGCGTGACGTCGTCGGCCTCGAGCCCTCCGGGCAGGCTTTCAACGAGCTTTCGCTGGCCAAAGACCACCGCCCAGTGAATCCGATGATCAACGCTGGTGCCATTGTGGTCAACCAGCTCATCAACGGCGTGGATTCCACCGTGGAAGATCGCGTGGAAAAGATTCGTTCCTTCATCTCCAAGCTGGCGGGGCGCGAGGTGGACGTCGACAAGCGCCTGTGTGACTCCGAACTGGAGCACGCCGAGCGTAACCTCTCCCTCGCCCACATGCTGCGCTCCTATGGCATCATTCAGGACGATGCCCACGACGCAGTGCTGTCCTATACCTCGCAGTGCGCGCTGTCGGTCGACGTGCGCGACCTCGCCGTCATGACCGCCACCTTGGCCAATGGTGGGCGCCAGCCGGTGACGGGGGAGAAGATTCTGGACGCCGATGTGTGCCGCATGACCTTGGCGGTAATGAGTTCCTGTGGCATGTATGACGGCGCTGGGCGCTGGATGACTGAAGTGGGAATCCCCGCTAAGTCGGGTGTATCCGGCGGTCTCATCGGCACGCTGCCGGGCCAGATCGGTGTGGCGACGTTCTCGCCGCGCCTCGATGAGCAGGGAAATAGCGTGCGCGGCACCGCAATCTTCCGCGAGCTGTCCTCCGATATGGGCCTGCACCTGATGTCCACGGAGAACCGCTTCGGTGTGCACCCCGTGCGCAGCGTTGACGAAGACGATGACACGGCGATCATCCGCCTGCAGGGTCACATCAACTTCACCGCAACAGAAGCCATCCTCCACGAGCTGGAGGAGCGCCAGTTCTCCGGCAAGCGCCTGGCCCTGGACTTCTCCCAGGTCTCTGGGTTGCACAAAGTGGGCCGGCGCATGCTCAAGGAAGGCCTGCGCCGGCTGCGAGAGGGTGGCAACGAGGTGGCGCTTGTCGACGACCACGGGGTCGTCACCGACCGCGCTATGTCCGACGGCACCGTCCTCCCGCTGGCTGACAAGGAGGACTACGTTATCGCCGGCGAAGAGGTGTGAGCGGCCTAAAGCCGCTCACACGAGGGGGCGACTTGAAGACGCTCTGATTTAGGCTTCGGAAATCTCGCGCAGCGCTGCCACCACGGTGCGCACCGGCACACCGGTGGCGCGCTTCGGGGTGTAGCCGCGCGGGGCGGAACCATTCCAGGAGGGGCCGGCGATATCGATGTGGGCCCACTCGATGCCCTCGCCCACGAACTGCTTGAGGTAGGTACCAGCGAACTCCATGCCGCCCTCGCGCTTAGCGTTGATGTTGCGGATATCCGCGGCCTGGGACTTGATCTCCTCGTCGTGCTCTTCCAGCAGCGGCATGGCCCAGGCGTTCTCGCCGACCTCGCGGCCGATTTCGGCGAGGCGATCGCGGAAGACCTCGGAGCCCATGATGCCGGAGGTACGCGAACCCAGTGCCACAATCTGTGCGCCGGTAAGCGTAGCGGTTTCGATGAGGTAATCCGGCTTGTCCTCGCTGGCGCGGGCGATGGCATCCGACAGTACGAGGCGGCCCTCAGCGTCGGTGTTGAGCACCTCGGAGGTCAGGCCACCGTAGTGGGTAATGACATCGCCCGGGCGGGTGGCACCAGAGCCCGGCATGTTCTCAGCCAGCGGCAGGGTAGCGGTGATCCGAACCGGCAGCTTCAGCTTGGCTGCAGCGATGATGGTGGCCGCCATGGCAGCGGAGCCGCCCATATCCGAAATCATGTCCCACATGCCATTGCCCGGCTTCAAGGAAATACCGCCGGTATCGAAGGTAATGCCCTTACCCACGAGAGCCACGTGCTTCTTGGCCTTCTTGGGCTTCCAGCTCAGGCGCACCAAGCGCGGCGGGCGAGCAGAGCCCTTGCCCACGGCAAGGATGCCGCCGAAGCCCTGCTTCTTAAGCTGCTTTTCATCGAGAACCTCGACGTCCAATCCAGCTTCCTTCGCCTCACCGGAAAGGAACGCGGCGTAGGACTCCGGGTAAAGCTCGTTCGCCGGGGTGTTCACCAGGTCGCGGGCGATCAAGACAGACTCAGCCACGATGCGGGCAGCCTCGAATTCTTCGGAAACAGACTTATCAGCCACCACGATGAAGGTGGACGGTTGCTCCTTCTCCGTGAGCTCGGTGGAGCGGATACCGCGGTAGGCATAGCCGCCGAGGATGAGGCCCTCAACGGCGGCCGTAACGCCGAAGTCCGCCAGGGTGGTCACGATGGTGCCCACGCCCGCGGTGGCGCGAGCGGCGCTGCCAGCGGCGCGGCGCAAAGCTTCATCGTCGAGCGCTTCAACGTCACCCAAGCCCAACGCGATGACCTGCGCAGCACCTGCCTTCTGTGGGGCGGGAACCTTCACGATCTCCCCGGCCTTACCCGTCGCGCCCACCGCAGCGAGAGCCTCGTACGTAGAGCGCAGCGCGGAAGAACCAAGCAGAGAGGTGCCCGGAACCTCGAGCCCCTCCTCACCAGCAAAGGTAGCAATGAGCAGGGCGTCTGCCTGCTTGGGGGCCTTCTTGGTCAGCTCAACGGTGGGGAAAGAGCCGCGTGCGGGCAGTTCGAACGTGGAAGAAGCCACGATGTCCTCCTTGAGAAAAATGATAATGGGATACTCCTCACACCCTACCCGTGTCCATGACGTGGAACGCGCAAGGACTATTCATCCATAGGTTGATTGCTTCACAACTTCTCCATGAGTTAGTTCGTTGGGGCATTTCTGCACTTCTATAGGTGCCTGGGGAGTACGCTGTGATGCATGTTGAATTACACCGTGACGCGAACTGAAAATCCCACCTCCCCGGAACGCCTGCAGGAGATTCTGGCGAATCCGGGCTTTGGTAAGTACTTCACCGACCACATGGTGACGATTGACTGGACCGAGGACAAGGGTTGGCACGACGCGCAGGTGCGCCCCTACGCGCCGTTCAGCATGGATCCGGCCTCCACTGTCTTCCACTACGGCCAGGCCATCTTCGAGGGCATCAAGGCCTACCGCCAGCCCGACGGCAGCATCGCCACCTTCCGCCCAGAGCAGAACGCGCAGCGTCTGCAGGCTTCTGCTGAGCGCATGGCAATGCCGCAGCTGCCAGAAGAGGAGTTCATCGAATCCCTGCGCCAGCTTGTCGACGTCGACCAGGCCTGGGTCCCCGAAGCCGGCGGCGAGGCAGCTCTGTACTTCCGCCCCTTCATGATCGCTACTGATGTCTCCCTGGGCGTGCACCCGGCGCACTCCTATCGCTATGTTGTTATCGCCTCCCCGGCAGGCGCGTACTTCACCGGCGGCATCAAGCCGGTGTCCGTCTGGCTGTCCACCGACTACGTCCGCGCTGCTCCCGGCGGCACGGGCGCGGCCAAGTTTGCCGGTAACTATGCAGCCTCCCTTCTCGCCCAGGCGCAGGCAGCGGAAAAGGGCTGCGACCAGGTGGTGTGGCTGGACGCCATCGACCGCACTTACATCGAGGAAATGGGAGGCATGAACCTGGCCTTCGTCTATGGCGAAGAGGGCAACCAAACCCTGGTGACCCCAGCGCTGTCGGGTTCTCTGCTGCCGGGCATTACCCGCGCCTCGCTTCTGCAGGTTGCTGAGGACATGGGTCTGAAGGTGGAAGAACGCCGCATCACCTATAAGGAGTGGGAGCAGGACGTTGCCTCCGGCGCGATGGTGGAGGCCTTCGCCTGCGGTACCGCGGCCGTTATTACCCCGGTGGGTCACGTCATGGGCAACGAGACCGACTTCCACATCAACAACGATGAGGCCGGTGCCACGACGATGGCTCTGCGCGAGCGCCTCACCGGCATCCAGCGTGGGTCCGTGGAGGATACCCACGGCTGGCTACACACGCTGGTTGAAGCGAAATAAGTAAGCTGTCTAGGCGAGCTCGGCGGCCAGCTGCACCAGCGGCAAGGCCGCGAGCGCGCCGAGAGGGAAACCTTCACTCAGGTTTAAATCAAGCAGTGGGCTAAGGCCCAGCTCCTTGAGTGCGAGGGCATAAGCCGGATCGGGGGTCGTACTGCCAGCGCGCAGCCAGCCCTTCACGCCGGGCGCGGTGCGCTCGGCCAAGACGGCAGCGGTGGCGGCCACGGGGCCGTCGATAAGCACCGGCGTACGCCGCGCCGTGGCCTGCGCGATGAAACCCACTAACGCTGCGAGAGCCGGGGAACCGATGGTCTGCACGACCTCCCAGCCCTCTAGGTTGCGGGCGCGGAACATGGAGTCACGCACAACGCTCACGCGGGCCTTCCACTGCGCATCCGTGATACCGCTGGCGAGCGTATTCGTCCCCACGATCGCTACAGGTTCGGTGTGGGTGATCCGGCCCATAACACTGGTGGCAACGGTCTCCGTGCCGATGTCACAAGCGGACGCGATGAGCAGGTCGGCGCCGGAATCGATCTCCCGATCTGCCGTGGTCATGCCTAGGCTTACGAAGGAGTCGCACTCCGCAGGGGACATGGCGGTAGTGCTGCCGCACGGCTCAGAGTTTTCGGAGCCGCTGCTGGTGCACTCGACGAAGTCGATGCCCGCCCCCGCCCGCTGTGCAGCGCTGAGGAGATTATCGCGCCACTGTTCCTCATCAGCGGGGGAGTGCCGCGTGATACCCACGCCGTCAACAGTGCGTTCAGCGCTGGGGCGGGCGCTTTCAAAGACGACGGCCCGGGGCCGCTCAAGCGCTGTGGCCTGCGAAGAATCCTGCGCTGCCGCCAGCCATGCAGCAATCTCTGCCATGCGGTTTGGTTGTGCTGCGGTTGAAGGGCGCAGCTGGGGAACGGCGGTGAATTCAGGCATGTGTCCTCCGGCCTAGACGGTGGCCCCGCGCTCCACCTGCGGACGCGGCGTGCGCCACTTGCGTGGCTGGGAGGCGCGGGAGTACGCGTAGAACCCTAGACCAAAACCGGCCTCGGTGGTGCCGGGGAACTTCAGGCGCACGGCGTTGTTGCACTTGCGCGCGAGCCAGAAGCCCTCGACAGCGAAGACCACGATGACCGCCATCGCGCCGATCGAGATGATCTGGGACAGACGCGGGTCCCGGGTGCTGACGAACATGAGCACCAGCAGCACGATGGCAAAGGGCATGACCCACTCGTTAATGAAGCGGTGGGAATCTACCCAATCGCGCACGTAGCGGCGGACATCGCCCTTATCGCGGGCGAGGAGGTAGCGCTCGTCGCCCGCGGCCATGCGTTCCTGTGCCACCTTGTTGCGCTCGCGGGACTCTTGGCGCTCCTTGCGCTTGTATTCCTTCCACTCTGCCTTAGACATGGAAGCTTTGAGTTCCTTGCGGTGCTGGTAGCGCTGCGCCTCCGACATTCCTCGGGGATCTCGCTTAACACCGCGGGCGATTTCTTGCGCATCGCGCTTGGGTGTGGGGCGGCCCTTCGGCGGCGTGTAGCCCTTGCGGTGCGGTTTCTCGGCGGCGGGTTGCTCTTCCGGCGCCGGGGTGTGCTCGGCGGGGGAAGAAGTCTTGTCATCTTTTTGCCACGGAAGTTTCACGCTGTTTAGCGTACAAGGTCGCGCGGACATAACGGGAATAGGCCCGCGGGAGATGGCGTTGTGGTGAGGGAACAGGGCGCCAGTGAACCACTAGTGAACTGTGAGGCATCCTTTCTTCCTCTTGTATGAGGGGGTAGGGTGGGCTCCAGAAAAAATTCCGTAAACATAATGAGGAGAAATCATGACCGCTCCCGCGTCTGCAACCGGAGTTATCCTGACCGAGGCCGCTGCGGCTAAGGCAAAGTCCCTGCTTGATCAGGAAGGCCGAGATGATCTGTCACTGCGCATCGCCGTTCAGCCGGGCGGCTGCGCGGGTCTGCGCTACCAGCTCTACTTCGATGACCGCACCCTGGATGGTGACAAGGTAGACACCATTGGTGGAGTCAATCTCGTTGTGGACAAGATGTCCATCCCGTACCTCACCGGTGCCAAGATCGACTTCTCCGACACTATTGAGGCCCAGGGCTTTACCATTGATAACCCCAATGCTGGCGGATCCTGCGCTTGTGGTGACTCCTTCAATTAAAGTCACATAGACGATATACCGAAGCCCTCGCCGTGTGGCGAGGGCTTCGCTTTTTTATTCTTTATCCTTATTAGAGCTTCACGGGGTAGTCGCGCTGCTCAATCTTCGGGTCGATGCGCTCCTCCACGAAGATGCCATGCCAAATCATGAAGGACAGCACCGTCCACAGGCGGCGGGAGTGATCGGAGATTCCGTCACGGTGCTCCTTGAGCATCTCCAGAACTTCCTTCTTGTTGAAGATGTCCTCGGTCTGGGACTCCGTGATCTGATCCTGGGCCCAACCGTAAAGCTCATCGCCGGCCAACCAGTGGCGCATGGGAACCGGGAAGCCCAGTTTCTTGCGGTGCAGTACGTGCGGCGGGACAATCTGCTCCATGGCTTTGCGCAGCGCGTACTTGGTGGTGCCGTGCGAAATCTTGAGGTCATAGGGGATAGTTTCCGCGACCTTGAACACTTCCTTGTCAAGGAAAGGAACGCGCAGCTCTAGGGAGTTGGCCATGTTCATCTTGTCGGCCTTGACCAGAATATCGCCGCGCATCCACGTAAACAGGTCGAGGTGCTGCATGCGGGCTACCGGGTCAAAGTCCTGGGACTGCGTATAAATCGGCGCGGTGACCTCGCGGTGGTCCCACTCCGGCTTAGCCCACGGGAGCACCCGCTGGAGCTGCTCGAAGTTGAAGGAACGAGCGTTGCCGTAATAGCGCTCCTCCATGGTCATGGAGCCGCGGTTGAGCAGGGACTTGCCCTTCATACCTTCGGGGAGGACCTGCGAGAGCTTGCCCAAGCCACGGCGCAGCGGGGAGGGGATCTTCTCGAACGGGGCTAGCGAGAGTGGCTCCTTATAAATGGTGTAGCCGCCAAAGAGCTCGTCCGCACCTTCACCGGAGAGCACTACCTTGACGTGCTTACGGGCTTCCTGGGCCACGAAGTACAGCGGAACGAGGGAGGGATCCGCGACGGGGTTGTCCAGGTACCACATGATCTTCGGTACAGCCTCGGCGTATTCCTCGGGGGAGACGATCTTGACGATGTGCTCTACACCGATGGCTGCGGCGGACTCGGCGGCTACGTCTACCTCGGAGTAGCCTTCGCGCTCGAAGCCAGTGGTGAAGGTGAGGAGGTCCGGGTTGTGCCGCTTGGCCAAGGCTGCGATGGCGGTGGAGTCGATGCCGCCCGAGAGAAAGGAGCCGACGGTCACATCGGCACGCATGTGCTTCTCGACGCTATCCTCCAACGCCCGGGCAATCTTATCGAAGGGCTTCTGCTCCTCGCCTTGCTTCACTGGCTGAATGGGGAAGCGGGGCTTGAAGTAGCGCTCAGATACAACTTTTTCGCCAGGGCGAAGTGTAACGGTGCAGCCAGACTCGACGCGGCGAATATTGGCGTGGAGGGACTCCGGCTCAGGCACGTACTGCAAGTCCACGTAGTGCTCGATGGCGCGCCTATCAAGGCTGAGGTCTAGACCCAGCGAATCGGCCATCGAGAGGATGCACTTCATTTCAGAGGCAAAAACGGCGCCGGCGTCGGTGGTGGCGTAGTAGAGGGGCTTGATGCCGAACTGGTCGCGCGCGGCAAACATCGTCCGAGTTTCGGTATCCCAGATGACGAAGCCGAACATGCCGCGCAGGTGCTCGACAACGTCCTTGCCCCAATGGTGGTAGCCGACGACGATGGGCTCGCCATCGCCTTCAGTATTGAAGGTGTAGCCAGCTGCGCTGAGCTCTTCGCGCAGCTCCACGTAGTTATAAATCTCGCCATTGAAGGTGAGGGCATAGCGCTCGGGGTTGTCCTCGGGGCCCCAGCGAAGCGGCTGGTTCGAGTGCTCTAAATCAATAATGGATAGACGGTTAAAGCCGAAGGCTGCATCCTCGTCATGCCAGGTGCCGGCAGCGTCGGGGCCGCGGTGGCGCATGCACTGGAGGGATTGCTCGAGGGCCTCCAGGTGCTGGGTGGCATTGCGATCGGCGCTCAGTAGCGCGCAGAGTCCGCACATAAACTTGCTTCTCCTTATATATCAAGCTTCATCTTTGACACACTTTACGGCCGGATCCGGAGGATCTGCGAACCCCGCGCCGCGCTCCCCGTTAGGGTGCGAACTTTCGGATGATGCACAGCTGTACGCTCTGTGAATTGGGTCATAGCGGGTAGGGGGAGGGTGGGGTAGTCGGTGTGACCTTGTGCAGGTGGGCCGGTAACATCCCGTACGTTCACTATTTATAGAGCGGGGCCAGCGTCTAATCAGTCCAGCGAAAAGGTCTGAAATTCAGGCAGGATCCTCTATCCTGATTGGGTAGGAATGCTCTGTGAGTATTCGAGAAGTTTGTGTGCACAGAAAGGCAGAACACACGTGGGACAGCGTAAGCAACGCAACCTCGGCCGTAAGGCGGGCCTAGCGGGCGTCATCGCTCTGGGCGGTCTAGCTCTGGCAGGTTGTGACGTCGCAGCACCGACGGCCGTTGAGAACCTCCTTGGCATGGGTTGGCCGAAGGGTGTGACCCCTGAGGCGACCTCGATGTACAACTTCTGGATCTGGGTCTGGGTTGCTGCATGGATTATCGGTTTCATTATGTGGGGTCTGTTCCTCACCGCTATCTTCCGCTGGAGTGCGAAGAAGGCTGAGAAGGCTGGCAAGGGCGAGTTCCCGAAGCAGCTGCAGTACAACGTGCCGCTGGAGATGGCTCTGACCATCATTCCGATTCTCATCATCATGGGTCTGTTCTTCTTCACGGTTCAGGCACAGCAGAAGGTGACGGCGTTGGATAAGAACCCTGAAGTTACCGTCGACGTCACGGCTTTCCAGTGGAATTGGAAGTTCGGCTACGCCGAGAACAAGGTTGATGGCGAGAACTACGATGGTGCCGATGCTGAGCGCCAAAAGCTCGCTGAGGAATCTTCCATGGATCCGGAGGGCACTGAGAACCCGAACCCGATCCACGGTAAGTCCATGGGTGACATCTCTTACCTCAACTTCAACAAGATTGAGACCGTCGGTACCACCGAAGAGGTTCCGGTCCTGGTTCTGCCGGTAGACACCCCGATTGAGTTCCGCCTCGCCTCCGGCGATGTTTCCCACTCCTTCTGGGTTCCGGAGTTCCTGTTTAAGCGCGATGCCTACGCACACCCGGAGAACAACTCTCAGGAGCGTCGCTTCCAGGTAGAGAAGATTGAGGAAAAGGGCGCCTTCGTTGGTCGCTGTGCTGAGATGTGCGGTACTTACCACGCCATGATGAACTTTGAGATTCGCGTCGTTGACCGCGCAGACTTCAACGAGTACCTCAAGTTCCGTGAGGAGAACCCGCAGGCAACCAACGCCGAGGCTCTCGAGCACATCGGTGAAGAGCCCTACGCAGTTACCACCGCTCCGTTCAACTCTCTGCGCGACACCCGCGATGCCGACAACTTCGTCGACACCGCTGAGGCGGCATAAGAAAAGGAACTGATAGAAAATGCGTGCAACATCTAAGGTCTTCTATTCCATCGCGACCTACCTCTTCGTGTCGCTCATCGTCTACACCATTGGCGTTAATTACGTCAAGGATGATGGCTACATGTACGGCACCGAGTGGGTTGGCATCGTGGGTATGGTCCTCGCAATGCTTCTCTGCCTCATGTTGGGTGGCTACCTGCACTTCACCGAAAACCGCTCCGACATCGTACCGGAAGATTGGGAAGAGGCGGAGACTGAAGACGCAGCCGGTATCCTCGGCTTCTTCTCTCCGAGCTCCATCTGGCCACTGTGCATGACTGGCTCCATTGCGGTGCTGGGTCTTGGCATCATCTACCTCTACTTCTGGATGATCATCCTGGGCGCAGTCCTGCTCGTCACCTCCGTGACTGGCCTGTCCCTGCAGTATGGCCTTCCGAAGGAAAAGCACTAAAGCTTAACCCTTTCCCCGCGCTTTCTAGCGTCACGACTTCTCACGCCCCCGCCACGCATCGTGGCGGGGGCGTTGTCGTTGATAAGACTGCGTCGTACAGTGTTGTGGAAAGTTCCCAAAATTGGCGAAAGAATTTCGCTGCGGGTGGAACGCTGGGGGAGTGGGCGACTGTCGAAAGCGTGTAACTGTAGGTCTGTGCCTAGAGTTCCAGCACGTTAACGGCCATTTTTACGGGGGTCAACCGAAAGTTGCAGTCCTGCGCTTTCGCCGACGGGGGCGGGTGTGATTTATCTCATTAGCGTTGGTCTGCCCGGAATTGAACTGCGGGGAAAACGTACCGATTCTTGCCCTGTTGCTGGCTTCGCAACAATCGTTGCCAAGTCTCACTACCTGCAGGGATGGGGCGTCGTAAAGCGTGCTAAAAAGTTCCCGGCTATTTCCTGGAAGACCTATGGTCCGCACCCAGGGTTAAAACTGTGAAGGTCTAGGTCGTAACCTCCAAAAGATCGGGGGGAAATGAGATGACTTATGCGGCTGGACCAGCCATACTGTTATGCGTGACGAGCGTAGTTTCTAACCAAGGTATGGCAGCACCACGTGTTGCCGCGCTGAACCGACCCAACATGGTCAGCGTCGGCACCATCGTGTTCCTGTCTCAGGAATTGATGTTCTTTGCTGGACTGTTCGCGATGTGGTTCACCTCGCGTGCGAACGGCCAGGAGGGTGACTGGGCAGAGCACACGGCGCACATCAACGTGCCCATGGGCTTCCTCATTACGAGTGTCCTGGTTCTTTCCTCCGTGACCTCTCAGTTCGGCGTGTTTGCAGCAGAAAGGGGTGACGTTTACAAGCTCCGACTCTGGTACTCGGTAACCATCGCGTTGGGTGTTGTCTTCTTGGGCATCATGGCGTTCGAGTGGACAGAGTTGATCATGGCTGGTGTCACTGTTCAGTCCAGCGTGTTCGGTTCGGTCTTCTACATCCTGACCGGCTTCCACGCGGCCCACGTGACTGCGGGTCTGATTTCCTTCGGAATCATCTTGGCGCGCATTGCGCGCTCCAAGTTCACGCCTGCACAGGCCACCGCGGCAATGGCAGTGTCTTACTACTGGCACTTCGTTGACGTTGTGTGGATCGGCGTGTTCGTAGTCATCTACCTAGTTCAGTAGGTCGTAGTCGCCGGAGAATATCCGGCCTACAGTCATTCATCTCCATGTACGAGTTATCTAAAGGAAAATGATGGATAACATCCAGCAGCCCGCCGCAGTGGAAGACACCACTGCCGCGGCTAAGAAGACCCGCCGTCGCCGCAAGGCGAAGCGCACGCTTGCTGGCGTCTTTGCACTGAGCATCGGGCTTACCGGCGCAGGTGTCTTGGCTTCCGCCCTGACCCCTGATGCACAGGTGGCCACCGCCGCAAAGGATGACCAGGCACTCGTCCAAGAGGGCAAGGACATCTACGAAGTCGCTTGTATCACCTGCCACGGTGCGAACCTGCAGGGTATCCAGGACCGCGGTCCTTCCCTCGTTGGTATTGGCGCCGGCTCCGTGTACTTCCAGGTTCACTCCGGCCGTATGCCGATGATGTCTAACGACGCTCAGGCGGAGCGCAAGACTCCGCGCTACACCGAGCAGCAGACCCTGGCGCTTGCCGCCTACGTCGCTGCCAACGGTGGCGGTGCCGACATCGTCTACGACGAGGATGGCTCCGTTGCGCAGGAGTCCCTGCGCGGCGCTAACTACAACGGTCAGATCCAGGCAGAGGACGTAGCAAAAGGCTCCGAGCTCTTCCGTATGAACTGCGCCTCCTGCCACAACTTCACCGGTAGGGGAGGCGCCCTTTCCTCTGGTAAGTTCGCTCCGCCGCTAGACCCCGCCAACGAGCAGGAGATCTACCAGGCGATGCTGACCGGTCCGCAGAACATGCCTAAGTTCTCTGACCGTCAGCTGACCGCAGATGAGAAGAAGGACATCATCGCCTACCTCAAGTCTGCGAAGGAAACCCCGTCTCCGGCTGGTTGGTCGCTCGGCGGCCTCGGTCCGGTGGCTGAGGGCCTGGCAATGTGGATTATCGGCATCAGCCTTCTGTGCGTTGCCGCTATGTGGATTGGATCTCGCTCATGAGCAACGTAAAGAAGAATTACTCTCGTAAAGAGCTCGATGCTATGAGCAACGACGAGCTCGCAGCGCTCGGTACCGAGCTGGATGATGTCACCGTTGCCTTCCGCAAGGAGCGCTTCCCAGTCGAGGGAGACCCCGCTGAGAAGCGCGCTGCCGGCAATGTCACCTTCTGGCTTATCATCTCCGTCCTGATGGGTATCGCTTTCCTTGGCGTGTACCTCTTCTGGCCGTGGGAGTACAAGATGCTGGGTGAGGATGGCCTGTGGTGGCATACCCTTTACACCCCGCTGCTTGGCCTGACCTCTGGTCTGTGCATCCTGGGCCTGGGCTTCGCCATTGTCCAGTACGTCAAGAAGATTCTCCCCGAGGAGATTTCCGTTCAGCGTCGCCACGATGGTCCTTCCGAAGAGGTTGACCGTCGCACGCTGACCGCACTCCTCAACGACTCCTGGACCACTTCGACTCTGGGTCGTCGTAAGACCATCATGGGTCTGCTCGGCGGTGCTGGCGTTCTCTTCGGCCTTACTGTCATTGCTCCGCTCGGCGGCGCTATCAACAACCCGTGGAAGAAGCGCCACGACTTGGACTACACCGGTGACGGCACACTGTGGACCTCCGGTTGGACCATGCACGAGAAGGGCGTCAAGCTCTACCTCGCACGCGACACCGGTACCATCGCTGAGAAGCACGAGGGTGAGTCCGGCTCTCACTACACCACGCGCGGTGTTACCCGCCTGGTGCGTGTGCGTCCGGAGGATCTCGCTGCCGGTGGTATGGAGACCGTCTTCCCGTTGGCTGCTGAGGACGTCAACGATGGTGCTGAGTACTCCGAGGATAAGGATGTCTACACCAACCACATGCACTCCATCCATGGCAACCGTAACGCCGTGATGCTCATCCGCCTGCGCAACGATGATGCCAAGAAGGCCATCGAGCGCAAGGGTCAGGAAGACTTCCACTACGGCGATTACTACGCCTACTCCAAGATTTGTACCCACATTGGTTGCCCGACCTCGCTGTACGAGGCTCAGACCAACCGCATTCTTTGCCCGTGCCACCAGTCGCAGTTCGATGCACTGCACTACGGCAAGCCGGTCTTCGGCCCGGCCGCTCGTGCGCTGCCGCAGCTGCCGATTGACGTAGACGAAGAGGGCTACCTCATTGCAAAGGGCAACTTCATCGAGCCCGTCGGACCTGCATTCTGGGAGCGTAAGTCATAATGAGTAACAAACTTGCACAGATGGGTAACAACATGGACGAGCGGTACTCCGCTGCCGGCGTCCTGCGTACCCAGCTCAACAAAGTCTTTCCCACTCACTGGTCCTTCATGCTCGGTGAGATGGCACTGTACAGCTTCATCATCTTGGTGCTGACCGGCATCTACTTGGCGCTGTTCTTCGATCCTTCCATCACGAAGGTCATCTATGACGGCGGCTACACTCCGCTGAACGGCGTCGAGATGTCCCGTGCTTATGCAACGGCGCTGGATATTTCCTTTGAGGTGCGCGGTGGCCTCTTCGTCCGCCAGATGCACCACTGGGCAGCACTCATGTTCATGATGTCCATGATTGCCCACATGCTGCGCATCTTCTTCACCGGTGCGTTCCGCCGCCCGCGTGAGGCTAACTGGATTATCGGTTGCGCTCTGATCCTTCTGGGCATGGTCGAGGGCTTCCTCGGTTACTCCCTCCCGGACGACCTGCTCTCCGGTGTTGGTCTGCGAATCATGTCCGCCATCATCCTGGGTCTGCCGATCATCGGTACCTGGCTGCACTGGGCCATCTTCGGTGGCGACTTCCCGTCCGACCTGATGCTGGACCGCTTCTACATCCTGCACGTGCTGGTTATCCCGGGCATCATCCTGGGCCTCATCGCAGCTCACCTCATCATGGTCTGGTTCCAGAAGCACACCCAGTTCCCTGGACCGGGTCGCGCTGAGAACAACGTTGTCGGTGTTCGCATTATGCCGGTCTTCGCTACGAAGGCCATCGGCATGGGCATGATGGTTGCCGGCGTGCTGGCACTCATCTCTGGTCTGATGACGATTAACGCCATTTGGAACCTTGGCCCGTACAACCCGTCCCAGGTCTCCGCTGGTTCCCAGCCGGATATTTACATGCTGTGGACTGATGGTGTTGCTCGTGTCATGCCGGCATGGGAGCTCTACATCGGCAATTACACCATTCCGTCTGCCTTCTGGGTTGCACTGCTCTGTGGTCTGATGGTTGTCCTGCTCTTCGCCTACCCCTTCATTGAGAAGAAGCTGACTGGCGACGACGCTCACCACAACCTCCTGCAGCGCCCGCGTGACGTTCCGGTTCGCTCCGCTATCGGTGCGGCTGCCATCGTCTTCTTCCTGCTGGTAACGCTGTCTGGTGGTAACGACCACGTGGCACACTTCTTCCAAATCTCGCTGAATGCGATGACCTGGGTTGGCCGTATCGGTCTGATTGTCCTGCCGCCGATTGCATACTTTATGACCTACCGCATTTGTGTTGGTCTGCAGCGCTCCGACCGTGAGGTGCTGGAGCACGGTATTGAGACCGGCGTCATCAAGCAGCTGCCGAATGGTGCCTTCATCGAGGTTCACCAGCCGCTCGGTCCGGTCGATGACCATGGCCATCCGATTCCGCTCGAGTACGCTGGCGCCCAGGTTCCGAAGCAGCTTAACCAGCTTGGTCTGGCTGATTCCGAGACGCAGGGTATCTTCTCCACCGATGACCCGGCTATCGTGTCCCGCGTCAACGAGATTCGCCACGAGAACCACGCTGAGGAGACGGAGATGTTCCGTCAGCTCAACGAGGCTAACCGTCGCGAGGACGAGGAGAATGGCCGCATTTAGCGCCTTCACTCACTGAAACACGCTCACAGAGCCCGTACCGCCTTCCATGTACTAGGGAGGGGGTACGGGCTTTCAGCGTTTATTTGTATGAGGCGTATTAAGTGAAGTCCCGGTCAGCCTTTGGCTGACCGGTCACGACGGGCTCTTGCGGTCTTCCGCTTGCTTCGCTTCCTAAGCAGTGATCTCCATGGGGTAAGTGGGTAGGGGCCCTTCTGTCCGTGCATGAGCGGCGCGGATAAAGGGCAATCTATATATAGAGCAATGAGTTTCGTCCACTCGATGGACGGGATGCTTTCTCATTTTTTGCCCCTTATGCGGGCCCCTGATGCGTGCTAATAGGGCTAGAGGGTGCTTAAGCCCCTTTCTAATTGAAGATCTGTTCTTTCGGTGAGACCGGTGCGCTAGTTGGAGTTCCCGGCGTTGGTAGGAAGAGATTCAAGGGAAGAGGCGGGGCCTATTACTGAGACAAGCGGTAAGTTCCAGAATTCATGATTCCCTTAGGTTTCGAGCGTCCTTAGTAGTTGAATTCAAGCGGATTGCTCGGTCCCGTGGCCGGAATCGCTGCGATGAGTGTCGTGCGTGATTGAACAGTGCGCTTTTCGAGCTTCTCTCTTTATATGTATGGCTATTGTTGCATCGCCGTTGTTCGCGAGTGCTGAAAGGCGGAATGCGTGCGGTGCTGGGAGAGGGATTTCTTTCAACGGTCCGTGCTGTTTGAGGCTCGGATGGGAGTTGGTAGTGGGTCAAATGGGGCTTTTGTTAAAGCCCATTACGGCGGTGTGACGAAGGTTACATCACTAGTTTTGTGAAGCTTTCCCGTTGACGTATTGTGTCAATGGTCTAGCGATCGTGGCGCGCCCCTGAGGCGCTGATGTCGCTGCTCAGGCCATGCTTCCGACGATAGTTATTGTGCACTGGAGTGAAAAAATTCCACACTATGTCGTTTAGGTTGCCATTTGATAACAGGACGGTAACGGGGTTGGTTTTGCGTTTCTGACTCGACATCGCTTGTGATGGTTTCGTAACCTATTCGAGACATTGAGTTACCGACACGGTGTACACATCACCGGTGCTCAATACGAACTGAAGATTTAAGCGCCGCGTCTGGCCCCTCCTAAAAATTCGGGGGCCGAGTGGAGATGGCTCTACAGGAATGGGTCATCGTCGAACGCTAGGCCCGTCCCTTGGGTCAGAGCTTTTTCCGCGTTGCGAAGGCAAATGCAAGGTTTTCCTTCTTTGGCGGAGAAAGTAGGCGCGCAGGAAGATTTGGAGTTTAAATTCGTGGCTAAGCACCGTCGTCAGGGCAACCTAAACACCCGTCGCATTGCATCCACCGCTGCTATTGCAGCAACCGCAGCAGTTGTTACCCCGGCAGCTGCCAACGCCGCCGAGGTTGTTGTTCCGAACACCGACATCCGCTTCGAGGTTGCCGGCCTGGAGAACGTTCCGAGCATCCAGCAGCTGCCGAACGTTGACCGCTACATCCCGGCTTTCAGGGCTAACCAGGGTGGCGGCTACGCCGCTGCTGTTGAGACCCCGGCCGCCGCAGCCCCGGCACCGTCCCAGTCTGTGGGCGAGAAGGTGCTCGCAGCCGCTCGTTCCGCAATCGGTTCCCCGTACGTCTACGGTGCCAATGGTCCGAGCGCCTTCGATTGCTCTGGCCTGACCTCCTGGGCCTACCAGCAGGCTGGTGTGTCCATCCCGCGTACCTCTCAGGCGCAGGCTTCCGCAGGTACCCCGGTGTCCCTCGATGCACTGCAGCCGGGTGACATCATCGTGTACTACTCCGGAGCATCCCACGTCGGTATCTACACCGGCAACGGCACCATCATTGACGCTCTGAACTCCGGCACCCCGGTGGCTGAGCGCTCCCTGCACTACATGCCGATTCACTCCGCAGTTCGCTTCTAAGCGCGCTCGGTAATCGTCTTAACCCCTTCCGCTGCTCTTGCCATGTTGATGGTGAGGGTAGGGAAGGGGTTCGGCTATTCTTGTAACCGCTATGTTTTTGCTCGGCTGTGGGTATAATTCAGTCAGCTATTAACCTTCTCTAAGTTTCGGGGGTATCTATGTCGCGTCGTGGCCTTGTGTGTGCGGTCGCTGCACTTGCCTTGAGCCCAGCTCCAGTTGTCGTCCTTTCACCATCGGCTGTGTCCCAGGAGGTTTCTCCTGAGCAGCAGCAGGAAAGCACCTCGCAAGCGCAGGATCCTGAAGACCTCCCCGGCCTCATTGAGCGTATGGCGGACGTCGCCCAGCGCGTGTCTGCCAAGGGCGAAGAGGTCAAGGGACTTGAGGACGAGCTCGCCGAGTCGGAGAAGAGCATTGAAGAGCTGGACCGCAAGGCCGAGGAGGCACACCGTAGTTCCGAAGACGCTTCCGCGGCGGTAGCTGCGCAGCAGGAACGCATCGATGCGCTCGCGCAAAAGCGTTATCGCAGGAATGCTGCATCGACCTCGGTCTCGGCTGCTCTTAACGCCAACGATGTTGCCAGCGCGGTCGAGCGCATGGGCTACCTGGGCGCTTTGTCCAAGGCCGCGAAACGTGAAGAAGATGCGATGGTAGCTGCTTCTGCCGCCGCCGATGATGCGCACCAGGAAGCTGTCGATGCTGCCGAGGAAGCACGCCGCAAGCGTGATGAATTGCAGGACCAGCGGGATACTGTTCTGAAGGAAAAGGCCGAGCTGGAGGAACAACAGAAGGAACTAGAAGCCACCATCGATGGCCTCAGCCCTGAAGCCCGAGAGGCGTGGGTCCAGCACTTCGGTGGGTCTTCCGATCTTGACCTAGCCGCGTTGGCTGATGGATCGGGCTCCGCCGCCGTCGAAGCCGCTCTCACCCGCATCGGCGCTCCCTATGGATGGGGCGCTACTGGTCCCGATACCTTTGATTGTTCGGGTCTTATGGTGTGGAGCTACCAGCAGATGGGCAAGAGCATTCCGCGCACCTCGCAGGCGCAGCTTGCCGGTGGCACCCCAGTGCCGATGGATCAGCTGCAGCCAGGGGACATCGTGGGCTACTATCCCGGCGTCACCCACGTGGGAATGTACATCGGTGATGGCCAAGTGGTTCACGCCTCCACCTACGGCGTGCCCGTCGCCGTGGTGCCGCTTAATTCCATGCCCGTCCAAGGCGCTGTTCGATACTAGGTCATGGCGCGCACCCTCCTCGTCACCAATGACTTCCCGCCCACCATTGGCGGGATCCAGTCCTATCTTCGAGATTTTCTGGCTACCCTCACCCCACGGGAAGTCGTGGTCTTCGCCTCGACCCAAGATACGGATGCTGCCGCGGAGTATGACGCGACGCTGCCCTATACCGTGGTCCGCTGGCCACGCAGCATCATGTTGCCGACGCCCGCCACGGCACGTCGCATGCAGCAACTCATTCGTGAGCACCACATTGAGACGGTCTGGTTTGGCGCTGCAGCTCCGCTGGCTCTCATGGCGCCGTCCGCGCGTGCGGCTGGGGCGCGCCGCATTGTCGCAACGACACACGGGCATGAGGTGGGGTGGTCCATGCTTCCCGTGGCGCGGCAAGCCTTGCGCAGGATCGGTCAGAACGCCGATGTCATCACGTATATCTCTGAATACACACGCAACAGGCTCGAGCCCGCGTTCGGCACGCGTACTCAGTGGGTGCACCTGCCCTCAGCGGTCAACCTGGAGGATTTCACCCCGGCTACCTCGGAGGAGAAACAAGTAGCACGGGAGCACTTCGGGCTAGGCCCAGGTCCGGTCATCGTCTGCATCTCCCGCCTGGTCCCGCGGAAGGGCCAAGACCAGCTGTTGCGCGCGATGCCGGAGGTGCGCGCGCGAATCCCCGACGCCCAGTTGCTCATCATCGGGCGCGGTCGCTATGAGGTGACTGTGCGTGAGCTTGCACGCCTGTACTGCCCGGACGCAGTGGTGCAGGAAGCGCGGGATACGGCGGAATTGCGGATGGCGCTCCACGCAGCCGACGTGTTTGCCATGCCGGCGCGCACTCGGGGTGGCGGCCTTGACGTCGAAGGTCTGGGAATCGTCTACCTAGAGGCGCAGGCGGCGGGCCTGCCAGTAGTTGCGGGGGATTCCGGCGGTGCGCCGGAGACGGTAACGCCGGAGACGGGCATTGTTGTGCGCGGTTCCTCGGTGCCGGAGCTTGAGCAGGCGTTGCGGACGCTGCTTGGCGACGTCCCCGGCGCCCACCGTATGGGGGAAGCTGGGCGTCGCCACGTGGAAGAGCATTGGACGTGGGAGATTATGGGCGCACGATTGCGTGAAGTTCTTGAATGTGATCGTGGGCAGGCCGCGGTATATCCTACTAGTCATGCTTGAACTCACTCCCTCCGCTGAAGGCGGCCACGCTGGCCTCACCATCGGGTTCGATATCGGTGGAACCAACCTGCGTGCTGCGGTGATTGATCCCTCCGGAGAGATTGTGGATTCGCTGAGTGTCCCCACCGCCACGGATGCGCAAACACTCGAAGATGACATCGTGCGCTGCGTAGACACCCTGGCCGCATCCCATGACATTGAGGCCGTGGGGCTTGCCCTCGCAGGCTTTTTGGATCCCGAGTGTGAAGTCGTTCGTTTCGCACCGCATTTGCCGTGGCGTGATGCCCCAGTACGCGAGATCCTTAGTAACCGTGTGGACGTTCCGGTTCGCCTAGAACATGATGCTAACTCGGCTGCTTGGGGGGAATGGCGCTTCGGTGCTGGACGCGGCGCGAAGGACTGGGTCTTTTTTGCCGTGGGAACCGGCATTGGTGCCACGCTTTTTACGGACGGCACAATCTACCGCGGAGCTTTCGGTACCGCACCAGAGTTTGGGCACCTTGTCGTGTCACCGGGTGGGCGCCTGTGCTCCTGCGGCAAGCGTGGTTGCCTCGAGCGTTACGCCTCCGGCACCGCATTGCCTGATACCTGTGCGGATTTGCGTGGTGACTATGACACCGCCCTACCACTCAACCCCTCCGGCGAGGAAATCACCGCTGCGGCTCGGCAGGGTGACCCACTGGGATTGGCCGTCATGGAGAACTTCGGCCAGTGGCTCGGACAGGGACTGTCCATGGTGGCGGATGTGCTCGATCCAGAGCTGATTGTGATCGGCGGTGGGGTGTCCCAGGACGCGGATCTTTACCTGGATCGGGCGCGGGAATCCATGGCTAGCCAGATTGTCGGGGCCGGTCACAGGCCTCTGGCCCGAGTCGCAACCGCGAAGTTGGGTTCGGCGGCAGGTATGATCGGAGTCGCTGATCTCGCCCGCCAGGAGCACCGAGGTTAACACCGCACATTTTTCTTTCACCGGGCAGCACCGCCTGTTCGGCACATACAGATAGGACTATAAGCGATGCGAAACAAGTGGTACTGGGCCTTTAAGCACATCTTTTTCGGCCCAGCCCTTCGAGTGTGGAACCGCCCATGGTCCGAAGGAATGGATCGCATCCCGGAATCCGGCTCGGCTATCTTGGCCTCCTCCCACCAAGCGGTGATGGATTCTTTCTACTTCCCGCTTCTGTGCCCGCGGCAGATTACCTTCTTGGCAAAGAGCGAGTATTTCACCACCCCGGGCTTCGTCGGCAGCTTGCAAAAGTGGTTCTTTAGTTCGGTGGGGCAGGTGCCGATTGACCGCGTCAACAAGGATGCCAGTGACGCGATGCTAGCGAGCGCGGAGCGCATTATCGGCCGCGGCGATCTTTTTGGCATCTACCCGGAAGGAACTCGCTCGCCTGATGGACGTATCTACAAGGGGCGCACCGGCATGGCGCGCATCGCGCTGACTACGGGTGAGAAGGTCATTCCCATCGCCATGATCAATACCCGGAAGGCCAATCCAATCGGCTCGTGGATTCCGCGCCCCGTTCGCGTCGGCATGCGCGTGGGAGAACCCATCGACCCCCGAGCATGGGCCGCTGAGCGCAACCTCGACCCGCAGGATCACGCCACCGCTCGTGACTTTACGGATTACGTGATGAAGCAACTCTCGGAGTTGACGGGCGAACCTTATGTCGACGTCTACGCTTCTGATGTCAAGGCTTCCCTGCAAGCCGGACACGGCTACCCGGAAGGGGCCGAGCCCGGTTCGGAGGCGCGGTAGTCAGTGACTTCCTCCCCGAAACAGCGATTAGCTTGGCCCGATGTAGCAAAGGGGATCTCCATCCTGGGCGTCGTGCTGCTGCACATCACGCTCACGGTTCCGGAATCCAAGGACACGTGGCTGGCTGCCTTTAACGTGTGGCTGGACCCCTTGCGCTTGCCTTTGTTCTTTTTGGTGAGCGGCTTCTTCGCACAAAAGGTGTTTCGCTTCAGCTTTGCCGAGCTTTTCACCCGCCGCCTGTGGTACTTCCTAGTGCCTTATGTCGTGTGGATGCTCGTGGAGCTGCAGACTAAGCGCGTGGAATACCACTGGGTATTCGGGGACCCTATTTTCGATGTTGATCAGATGGCCGCAAGCCTCCTAGTGGGGCATTCCATGGCCTGGTTCCTGCATGCGCTGATTCTGTTCAATATCTTCCTCTGGTGCGTACGCAAGCTGCCCGGGTGGGCAGCGATGGCGCTGAGCTTTACCCCGATTCTGTTCATCGCTTGGCAGGCGCAGTACACCTCGATTGCAAAAGCCATCATGTTCCTCCCGGTATTCGTTGGTGCTGCCTATTTTCGGGATGCCATTGCCGCATTCGCCGCCGCCATCGAGGCACCGTTTAAGGGAACATGGGATCACCGTAGCTTCTGGGCATATTCCGGGATGACCGTGGCCTATGCCATCGGATTTTCCATCCGCCGCGCGTGGGATAACTACGCAGGGGAAGTCGATGTCACCTGGCTGCTACCTGGCGCGGAGGCACTGGTGCGGGATGACGTTCACATCCTCGTCCGCATGGTAGAGCAGTTCTTCGAGGTTCCGGTAGGAATCGCGGTGGCGGTAGCAGTGTCTTATATTCCGGTCTTGTCTACTGGTTTGCGTTTTATCGGTTCGCACACGCTGCCCATCTACCTGGGGCACCCCATCGGCCTGACGGTTCTTTATGGCTACCCCATGGCGCTCCACCCGCGGGAGGTCACCCTGGCGGGTCAATGGCCACTGGAAAACACCTGGTTCTGGCTCAGCATGTGCGTGCTTTATTGCGCTGTTGCGTCCTTGGCCCTATGGGCCCTAGGCAAGGTACCTGTCTTAGGCTGGACGCTGACCCCGCCGGCGATCGGTGCCAGTCGGCGGAAGAAGGAACCTTCCTCCGCGGGCGTGAGCTTGAGCAAGCAGCTCAACGCAACGAGGAATACGACAAGCAAGAAGTAGTCATTGCCCGGAATCTGCTGCCACCACGACCACGTCAGTTCCAGTTGCTCGCCGTGGGGGACAAGCCAGTGACCGCGAGCTACCAGAACCAGCCATGTGAGGCCGGCAAAGAACCAGCGGCGGCGAGCAGTCAGATACACCGCCGCCAAGCACAGCCACGTGAAGTGGTGCGACCACGAGACTGGCGAACACAGCAGCGCTGCCGACGAGGCCAGCAGCACGAGCTCAATCTGTGAGGATGTGCGCTCCATGACCCACCACAACGTCACCACGATGATGAGGCACCCAATTATCCAGAGGTCCGTTGCCTGCTCTGGGACGATGCGGCTGAGCAGGCCGCGGAGTGATTGATTGCTCGAGTAGGCCAGCCCACCGATGCGGGAGGAATCCCGGATGGTATCGGTCCAATACACCGCGGAGCTCGCTGGGGAGGCGAGGTAGCCCACCACGCCGCAGGCAACAAAAGCCCCCACCGCCGTGGCAAGAGCGCGCCAGTCTCGGCGAACGAAAAACACGGCGAGGAAGACCGCGGGGGTGAGCTTGATAGCGATAGCTGCGCCTGTCAGAATTCCACGCCATGGGTTGCGGGGCCTCAGTATCAGGCAATCCACAATGACTGCCGCGGTCAACAGGAGGTTTACTTGACCGAAGCTGAGTGTCTCAGTAATCGGCTCGGTCAGCAAGCAGGCGCACAATGCCCACGAGGACCACCAACCGGGCCTGTGAGTGGTGCAGCTTCGAGAGAGGACGGCGTAGAGGCAGACCCAGAGCGCTGCCACCGATGCCGCAGTGAGAAGAATGGACAGTGGCCACAGCGGTAGCCATGACACCATGGCGAAAAGCGTTGCGGCAAAAGGCGGGTACGTGAACGGCAGCGAAAAACCGTTGTCGAGGACATAGCTTTGGGCGTACAGATTCTCTCCGCGTAGCAGCGCGCGTCCCCCCTCACGATAAACATCGAGGTCAATGTGGTAGGAAGGCACAATGCTGCCACTGCTGAACAACGCCGCAGGCTGAATAATCCATGCCACGGAGGCCAGCCCTGCTATGAACAAGGGGAGAAGGGGAGAGTAGAGAGCTTTCTTCACACGGTAGAGTATAGGCCCCAGTGGAGAGACGTATGTGGGCAAGAGACTAGGATTACAGGACGTGCGCTACTTCTACGACACCGAATTCATTGAGGACGGATCGACCATTGAGCTGGTCTCCATCGGTATTGTCGGGGAAGACGGAAGCGAGTACTACGCGGTGTCCACAGACTTCGATCCCGCGAAGGCCAATGCGTGGGTGCGGGAGAACGTCTTGGATAAATTGCCAAGCCCCGCAGACCCAGTTTGGAAATCGCGCGAGACCATCCGCGAAGAGCTCTTGAAATTCTTGGGCCGGCATTCCACGCCTATCGAGCTGTGGGCTTGGGTAGGAGCCTATGACCACGTGGTTCTCGCGCAACTCTGGGGAGACATGGCTAGGCTGCCCAAGGGGATGCCGCGATATACCCGGGAACTGAAGCAGTATTGGGAGTTTGCCGGCCGCCCTAAGCTGCCTCCAGTGCCCAATAGCAACCACGATGCGTTGGTCGACGCCCGCCATAATCTGGCTAAGTTTCGAGTCTGCGAGCAGCATTTGCCGCTGACTAGGGGCAACCGCGTACATTAAACGTGAATTAATACCGCAGCCGAAAAGACCATTAACTAACGCGTGACAGGCCCAAGATGGTTAAATACTGGGTGTGAGTTGGACAGTAGATATTCCCAAAGAAGTGCTTCCTGATCTGCCGCCGCTACCGGAGGGGATCAATGAGAAGTTCCAAGACGCCATTTCCCGCGAGGCAAAGCAGCAGCCGAGCTGGGATCAGCTGCAGGCTGATAACGTCCGCAAGATTCTTGAATCCGTACCGCCTATCGTCGTGGCCCCGGAGGTTGAGGATCTCAAGCGCAAGCTTGCCGACGTCGCCTTGGGCAAAGCCTTCCTCCTCCAGGGCGGCGATTGCGCGGAGACCTTCGAATCCAACACTGAGCCGCACATCCGCGGCAACATCAAGACGCTGCTACAGATGGCCGTGGTGTTGACCTACGGCGCGTCCACCCCGGTGGTGAAGCTGGGGCGTATCGCCGGCCAGTACGCGAAGCCACGCTCCTCTGATCTGGACGCGAATGGCTTGTACAACTACCGCGGTGACATCGTCAACGGCGTGGAAGCTAACGAAGAGTCCCGCCGCCACGATCCCGCCCGCATGATTCGCGCCTACGCGAACTCCTCGGCGGCAATGAACTTGGTCCGCGCGCTGACCCACTCCGGAACCGCAGACCTGTACCGCCTCCATGAGTGGAACCGTGAATTCGTGGCCAACTCCCCGGCGGGTGCACGCTACCAAGCTCTGGCGGATGAGATTGAGAACGGCCTGGCCTTCATGAACGCCTGTGGGGTTTCGGACGAGACCCTGCGTTCGGCGGAGATTTACTGCTCCCACGAGGCCTTGCTGAAGGACTACGAGCGTTCCATGCTGCGCTTGGGTACGGACTCTAACGGCGAAACCAAGCTTTATGACCTGTCCGCGCACCAGCTGTGGATTGGTGAGCGCACCCGTGGTCTCGAGGACTTCCACGTGGCCTTTGCTTCCATCATTGGAAACCCCGTGGGCATCAAGCTTGGCCCTGGCGTGACGCCGGAGCAGGCAGTGGAATACGCGGAGAAGCTTGACCCGAACCGCGAGCCGGGCCGCCTCACCATGATTGCCCGTATGGGCCACGATAAGGTGCGCTCTGTGCTGCCCCCGATCATCAAGGCAGTGGAGGACTCCGGCCACAAGGTGGTGTGGCAGTCTGATCCGATGCACGGCAATACCTTCACGGCATCGAACGGTTACAAGACTCGCCACTTCGACAAGATCGTCGACGAGGTCCAAGGCTTCTTCGAGGTGCACCGCGAGCTGGGCACCCACCCGGGCGGCGTCCACCTGGAGTTCACAGGTGAGGACGTCACCGAGTGCCTCGGCGGTGCGGAGGACATCACGGACGTGGATCTGCCGGGCCGCTACGAGTCCGCCGTGGACCCGCGCCTGAACACCCAGCAGTCGCTGGAGCTGTCCTTCCTGATCGCTGAGATGCTGCGCAACTAGAAGTTGCGCAGGCTAATACGGCCTCCAGAGAATCGGCCACGTGCCGTATTCTCCGGAGCCAAACCACCAGGCCGCCACCGCGACGGCCAAGGTGGCGAGGATGACGAGGACGAGGAAGCCAATGAGAGCAATCGCGCTGCGATTGCTCAAAGGCCGTTCTTCCGGCTCTTCCTCGGCACCGGCTGGGGGAACGGGGGCAGAAGGCTCCGGCACCGCAGGGGAGGGCGCCGGAGGCTCTACAGGCGCGGATGGCGGGAGGAAGGCGTCGTTGCGCGGCTCTACCCGGGTTTCCCGCGTTGGGGGCTGGGGCGCAGGGATAGCTGAGGTCGCTTCAAAGACCCGGGTATTGTCCGTGCCCGAAAAATCCGTTGGCACGGCAGCAGTACGTGCGGCAGCCGAGTTCCGCGGGATGGGGACAGTGAACTTCGGGAGCTGTAGCTCGCGGGAGACATCATCCAAGGCATCGAGGAATTCGCCGGCATCCGCAAACCTTTCGGCTGGCTGGCGTGCAGTGGCGGTGGCCACGAGGGCGTCGAAAAGCATGGGCACCCCCTCGATGCGGGAGGAAGGCGCCACCACATCCTCGTGCACGCGCGCGGTGGCGTGCGCCAGCGGGGTATCGCCGCGGAAGGGGACAGTGCCGGTCAACAATTCAAAGAGCACGATTCCTGCGGAGTACACGTCGGAAGCCGGCGTGATGTCCGCGCCAGTGACTTGCTCGGGGGAGAGGTAGCTGACGGTACCGACGATCTGGCCCGAACTATCGTGCTCCGCCTTAGCGGAGCGAACCAGACCGAAATCGCCGACCTTGACGCGATGGCTATCCGTGATCAGAACATTATCCGGCTTGATATCGCGGTGCACTAGGCCGGCGTGGTGGACTTCGGTGAGCCCGGCCAGCACGGAGTGCATGACGCCGGCTGCGGCATGCGGCGGCATGGGCCCGCGTTCTGCAAGGAGTTCGCGTAAGGTACCTCCGGTGATGAGCTCCATGATGAGATAGATGGGCAATCCATCCGCGGAAAAGTCATGCACGGCGACGAGATTGGGGTGGCTCAGCTGCGCCATCGCGCGGGCTTCGCGCTCGAAGCGGGTAACGAAGACAGGATCATCGTGATAGCGCTCATCCATCACCTTGGCGGCTACTGCGCGGCCCAAACGCATGTCCACGCAGCGATACACGGTGGACATGCCGCCGCGAGCGATCGGCTGATCGATGCGGTAGCGTCCCTCAAGAATGTCGCCCACGTTCAGCCTTGTCATGGATTCCAGTATGGCTGATCGGCGCCCCAAAGTGTGATCCGGCTACAGTTGTGTCCGTGACTAAGTCTGAGAAAAACACCGAGAATCCGCACCCAGAACTGCCGCAGCTCCTCGCCGGGGAGAAGCTGCTGACGCTGAAGGAGGTCGCTGAGAGGCTCGATCTACCGATCACCCGTGTCTTCGATCTGCTCAATGCGCGCAAGTTCATTGTGTGGCGCAATGCCGAGGGAGAGCGCCTCGTTCCGGAAGCATTCTTCAACGCCAAAGGCGTCATTTCCAAGCATGTATCCGGAGTGATCACGGTCCTCTCCGACAACGGGTGGGGTGACAACGAGATTCTGGCGCACCTATTTACCGAAGATGATTCCTTGCCAGGCCGCCCCATTGACGCGCTGCACGGACACCTAGCGCGCGAGGTTATTCGGCGCGCACAGGCTTCGGCGTTTTAGAACCCTCATCGGGTTTCGGGGTCGCGGTGGTTCGTGGAACACCATCGAAAATCCACTGCGTTGCTGACCAAGCTACGACCACCATGGCGATATCCCAGAACCAGTTATACAGCTGGTGGTTACCGTCGCCGGCAAAGGCGACGCCGATGAATATGGCCACACCGGTGGTGAGCTTGATCAAGGGCAATGGCGGGCGGAACGTTCCCATGAGCGTGAGCACGGAGGCATAGTACCAGGGGAGCGTCACAGAGTTGAAGACGAATGCCACCTGGTAAGCAGCGGCCGTGGCAGCGATAGCCCGGCGCACGCCCGTGCGGCCCCACCACCATACGAGGACGAGGCCGAGGAGCATGAGGATCATCGCGGCCGAGCGCAGCGCGGTGAGCACACCGTTATAGGTGGTATCGGGGGAGAAGACCTGGATGAGCGGCACGAGGATGTCAGCGAGCAGGGTAGGGCCGGCTAGAGGGTTGATGACCTTGGAATTGCCACTGATTTGTGACAACCAACCCCACGAGCTTCCCGACGCCCACGTAATCGCCGCCACCGCCAGCGCGACCTCCACCACAGCAAGGAAACCGGACAGGAGGAAGACTCCGAAGCGCTTGATGGGCTTCGTCCCCTTCGGTGCCCAGTGGTGCAGCATGAGCCACACGATAAAAGGTGCAGCGAAAATAGCGGTGGCCTTGAGCGAGACCGCCACGCCAACCAGAAGGAGGCTGGCATGGAACTTGTGGTGCACTGCGGCAAGCAGACCCAGCGAAACTAGCCCCACCATGATGGATTCATTGTGCATGCCACCGATGAGGTGCAAGAGCATAACCGGGTTCGCTACGCCCAGCCAGAGTGCGAGGGCAGGATCGCCCCCGATGCTGCGCGCCAAGCGCGGAATTGACCAGGCAATGGCGGCAAAGCCGAGGACCGATATCGCCTTGTAGACGATGATGCCTGCGGCGACGTTTTCTCCTACCAGCTGGGTTACACCATTGCCCATCCACAGGTGCAATGGGCCATAAGGGGTGGTGGTGTTGCGCCAGTCGTGGGAGACCTCCAAGAGGAAGGGACCAGGATTCACCGCCGCTCCTTCAACATAAGGGTCGTAGCCATCACGCACCATCGCGCCTTGCATGAGATAGGAATACACATCGCGAGAAGCCAGCGGTGCCGCACACAACAAAGGGGCAACCCAGCACAACAGCATCCGACGAATATCGGCCAGCGCGCCGTCTGGTTGTGGGTTCTTCACCTGCGGGGCAATGAAGTAGCGGCCGGCCAAAACCCACGCGGCAACCAAGCCGAAAAGGCCTACCCAATAGAGGACCATGCCGATGTTGCGGCCATGGCCATAAGCTAGAAAGCCGATATTGAGCGCTTCAAGGAAGCCACCGCGGTTGCGGGTAGCGCCACCGGAGAAAGAGGCGAGTGCCAGCACGACAGCGGCGATGATGCCCAAAGGCAGGGGGTGGGGAATGCGCAGGGGCACGCGCGTGGTTGTGGGACGAGCCATGCTACATCCGGCGGGCCGTGGACTTGTGAGCAAGTTCTTCCAGAGTCTCCGTAACCTCGGGGGAGACCTGAGCATTGTGGAGGTGGTCAAGGCCCGAGCGCGTGAGATCGTTGATGCGCTGCTCGACGACATCCGGCGCACCCGAATCCGCAATAATCTGCGCCATGCGGGCAATCTCTGCGGGATCCTCTGTCTGACCGATGAGGCGACGCAACTCCGCAGCCGCGGCGGGATCGGAAGCATCCGCGCGCTGCAGTGCCAAGGCCAAGAGGACTGTGCGCTTGCCCTCGCGCAAATCATCACCGGCGGGCTTGCCAGTCACGGCGGGGTCACCGAAGACCCCCAACAAATCATCGCGCAGCTGGAAGGCAACCCCGATGTCTTGGCCGTAGCCGCGGAAAGCAGCGACGAGCTTTTCGGCGGCGCCCGCTATGGCTGCGCCCAAGTGCAGGGGGCGCTCGATCGTGTAGGCGGCGGTCTTGAAACGGTTGACTGAATCAGCCAACGTGGCGTCCTCAGAACCTTCCGCCTCGAGGCAGATATCCAGCATCTGCCCGCCGATTACTTCGCGGCGCATAGCGCGCCAAGGTGCGCGGGCACGTGCGAGTGCTTCAGGGCTAAGTCCGGAGTCCTGGAGCATGTCTTCCGCCCAGACCAGGGCCATGTCACCCACCAGGATGGCGAGGGACTGACCGAAGAAATCAGCATCGCCGTGGAAGCCGAGTTCGCGATGGCGGGCTGCTACGCCACGGTGAACGGTAGGGCTACCGCGCCGGGTATCGGAGGCATCCACGATGTCATCGTGGATTAGGGCGCAGGCCTGGATGAATTCTAAGGATGTGGCTGCGCGGAGCATAGCCTGTGGGGACTCCGTCCCTTCGAGCCCGCGTGCGCCGATAAAACCTGCCCACGCGTAGAGGGGGCGGATGCGCTTTCCGCCATCCAGTACGAAGGATTCCAAATAGGAAATCGCGTTGGTTACTGGAGCGCCGATGGATGCGATGGCATCACGCTGGCGGTCTAGAAAAAGCGCGAGCTCCTCGCGTACGGCTGCGGGAATTTCGTCCAAGGAAGGTATCTGCGGTGTAGTCACGCTTGCCACTTTACCTGGGCAGGTTCAGGGTTAAGGCGCCAGGTTAAGCGGTGTCGGTTGGTGTGAGCGGCACAGTAGATTGCAGGATTGCGAAGGGGCGGGAATCAGCGGGGTAATGGAGGTCACGGAGGAAATCGCTAAAGCCCATCTTGCGGTAGAGGCCAAAGGCGGAGTTGGCTTCATTGGGAACCTCCGGTGTGGAAAGCAAAATATAGCGAGCGGGAAGATTCCAGGCCAAGGCTTCTAGTAATGCGCGGCCCAGGCCGTGGCCTTGTTTCGAGGGGAGCACGTGGATCTCTGCCAGTTCGAAGTAATTGTGGAGAATCTCTTCTTGCTCTGGGGTGGGGCCGCCGCTGGCGGCGAGTGCGCGGCGGAGCTGCTTATCCCACCAGGTATCGGGGGTGCCTAGGAAGCCGTAGGCAAAGCCGGCGATGCCATATTCATCGGTGGCCACAATGCAGGAAAACCCTGGGCGTATGAGATCTGCGCGCCACCGCGAGATGGACCCCTCGCGCACCGAGGTGTTGTAGTCCATCGCCGCAATGTAGATATCCACCAAGTGCGGGAGGGCAATGGCGAACTCTTGGGGGCTTAAGCGGCGCAGCGTGTAACTCACATGTCTAATAACAACAGATTCTTACGGTATGTGAAAGCACTCGGGAAAACTTCCATCAAACGCCGTGCCGTGAGTGTTCGAAAACATTCGGAATAATGCTTTAAATCTATTGTCAAATTCGAACACCTGCTCTAAAATTGGGGGTGGATGTAGGAAGGTGGTTTTAAGGTGAATCGCAACAACGAACAACAGCAGAAAATCAACAGCATCAACAGCACAGTCTTTATCGACAAACTGAGGAAGAAGCCCGAGGGGGAGAGGACATGGCACAGGTAATCTCAGCAACAGCGGCAGCAGCCCGCAGCCGGAACCGTGAGGCTATGCAGCGGGACCGTTTCGTAAACCAAGCGCTAGACCTCTTAGCGGATGCGCGGAGTAGCGCGGCGGGGGGACGCCTTGCGGATGCATTGGAATTGGCTTACCGCGCCTCGCTACGTGCAGCCGGGGCACGTGTGGCGGCGTCCACCGTGTCGCGACGCCGGCGCTTGCCTACTTCCGCCTGGGAGCAGGTGGCTCTCATTGGCCCGGCTGATGCCCAGTGGGCAGAGGGGTTTAGGGAGTACTCCCGTGTGCGCTCACGTGTGGCCTCTGGCCTAGAGCCGGTCCCTGAGCCGGACGCGGTTTATCAGTACTTAGCACTCGCCGCGCGTTATGTGGATGCGACTGAGTCCGAGCTGGGCTTCGGGGCAATGGCGGCCTAAGGCTGGGGCCGGGGTCATGGGCCGTGAGGGGGTAGTGCGGCCAAATTATGGACTGTCTTTGTGGGAACTATCTCGCTATCCTTGACGTTATAGAGGTAGTACCCCACATTCCCAGTATTTCTACCTAAACCCCAACCCATTACGGAGGACGCTGTGGCCCTTTCTGAGCACGAACAGCAAGCGCTGCGTGAAATTGAACAGTCGTTGCTGGCCAATGATCCTGATTTTGGCGCGTCTGTGTCCGGTGAAACTTCTTTCGGCGGAAACTCGGGTGCCATCACCCTCCGCGGAGTGGCCTTGATTGTTGTTGGCCTCTGCATGATGGTGGGCGGTATCGCGTTGGCTCAGCAATCTCTGTGGTTTGTCAGCCTCTCCGTCCTTGGCTTCCTCGTTATGTTCGGCTCCGGTGTCTGGATGCTGCGTGGAAAGTCTGAAGATTCTCTGGTTGCAGTCGGCGCGCAGGCCCCTGCCCGCGGGCGCGGCAAGCAATCCAAGAATGGCGGCAGCGGTGTTGGAAACCGTCTGGAAGATAATTTCCGCCGTCGCTTTGAGGAACGCTAGGCGCCAATAAAACGCTCATGGGCGTTGTATAGATAGCTGCACTCTCGCCCACAGCCCTCCGCGTTAATTCGCGGAGGGCTGTTGTGATCTTTGAACTTCTAAAAATCGGTGGGGGAGGGTCAGCTGGCAAGGGTGTCGGCAGTTGTGAGGAGCGTCTGTTTTGCCTGCCGCGCTTGTCCGGTGTTGGGCTGGCCAGCGGCCTAGCAGGTGTCGATGGCGGGTAGGGCTGAAGGTTCCAGGGTTGGGCTCTGCGCCTAGGCATCAGATCTATTGATTGTTGCGGCGTCGGAAGGAATTCACATCTTCCCCCACTTTCCCCCACTTTGCCCCGGGTGGACTATTGAGCTGGTGGAAATTCTGCGTGCTTTTGTCGGGCTGGGTGATTGAAAGTCGCAGTAATTCGGGGATATAGGGGAAAGGTAGTGCTTAAGGGATGGAAGTTGCAGGTGTGAATAGCGGAATTGAGTGCGTACTTAGGGGGTGTGTCAAGGGCGTGCTGGGAAAACTTCCCACCGAAAAAATGCCTATCTAGCTGCATGTATGTCGTGACACGCGGGGATGAAGGGTGCTAAAGGTGTGGGTGGTGGGGGAAAGTGGGGTAGAGTGGGGCGCAGCGGAGGAGAGTTGTTCTCTTGTCGCGAGAGGAATCCGGAGTTTTCGAGTGACAGGAAGGTGGACCCGGGGATGTTTCTCGGCACCTACACTCCCAAGCTCGATGACAAAGGGCGGCTTACGCTTCCAGCGAAGTTTCGCGAAGAACTGGCCGGTGGCCTCATGGTCACTAAGGGGCAGGATCATTCGCTTGCGGTATACCCGCGGGAGGAATTCGCGGCACGAGCTAGGAAGGCAGCGGCTGTGTCACGCACCAACCCGGACGCGCGTGCGTTCATCCGTAACTTGGCAGCGAGTGCGGACGAGCAGCGTCCCGATGGGCACGGGCGTATCACGCTGTCTGCAGGCCACCGTGAGTACGCAAACCTGACGAAGGAATGCGTGGTTGTGGGGTCGGTCGACTTCCTCGAAATCTGGGATGCAGCCGCGTGGGCTGAATACCAGGCGCAAACTGAAGACGCTTACTCGGCGGCAGACGCCGATGACGTACTTGCCGGGTTGCTCTAAAGCTTCCCCGGCGCACCAAGAGTGCGTGTACGGACTCTGCCCGAGGAGGATGAGCTGGTGTACTTCCCCGACATCAGAACCCTTCCTCGGACAGGGCCCTATACGCACTCGCTTTTTATCGAGATCATCAGACCGCAGCATTAAGCGCCTGAACGGAAAGGGGGACAGCAACTGTGGAGCACGACGGCACCATCAACTACGACGTGAGCGACAACCACGGCCATGTCCCCGTCATGCGTGCGCGCATGGCCCAGTTGCTTGCCCCAGCTGTCGAGGCAGCGGGGGAGAACGCCGTCATCGTCGACGGTACCTTGGGCGCGGGTGGCCACAGCGAATACTTTCTCACCGCTTTCCCCTTCGTGCGCATCATTGGCGTGGACCGTGATTCCGCCTCGTTGAGCAGTGCTTCTCGACGTCTCAGTCCCTTCGCCGACCGTTTCGTGGGCGTCAACGCGCGTTTCGATGAGGTAGGCAGTGCCATTGCGGATGGGGAAGACGAGATCTTTTCCATCGCGCGGGAGCACGGCATAGCCGGGGCGCTGTTTGATCTCGGAGTCTCCTCCATGCAGCTGGATCAGGTCGATCGCGGTTTTGCGTACAAGACTGACGCCCCGCTGGATATGCGCATGGACCCGCGCCAGGGAATGACCGCCGCCGACATTCTCAATACTTATAGTCACGGAGACCTCGCCCGCATTTTGAAAACCTATGGCGATGAGCGTTTCGCCGGAAAAATCGCATCCGCAGTTCTGCGGGAAAGGGACAAGGAGCCTTTTAGCAACTCCGCGCGCTTGGTCGACTTGTTATACGCCACCATCCCCGCGGCAACGCGCCGCACTGGTGGACACCCGGCGAAGCGAACCTTTCAGGCGCTGCGCGTCGAGGTCAACCGTGAACTGGAGGCTATTGAGCAGGTCATCCCCGTGATTACGGATGCCTTGTCCATTGGCGGACGTGCGGTGTTTATGAGCTACCAGTCGCTCGAAGATCGCATTGTTAAGCATGCTTTCACCAAGCTCAGCACCTCGACCACCCCAGCGGGCCTGCCCATGGATCTGCCGGGGACCGCGGCGCACTATTCCGTGGTGACGCGTGGTGCGGAAAAGGCGAGCCAGGAAGAGATTGCGGAGAACCCACGGGCGGCATCCGTCCGTGTACGCGCGCTCGAACGCCTTGAAGGGGCGCCGTCTTTTCATGAACCGGGAGGTAGGCCATGACGCTGAGAGACCGTACCGCACAGGCAACCCACCACCGCGACCACGAGAGGACCCACACCATGGGCGCAAGCCGCGATTTCACCACCGGAGCCGATGCCACGGGCCAGGGAACCGCGCTGCTGGAACGGGGGCGCCGTACCACCCCGCTGCCGAGTCGCACCCCGCACCGCGGCACCGTTCCTACTCGCCGCGTTGGCTCCGGCCTGCGGGGAAGCCGCCTTGGCTCGAAGCAGGTTGTGAGCAATCGTGGCCGTCGTGTAGCGCAGCCCACGCGGGTCAACGGCCTCTTCGCGCGCCTGTCCTTCATCGCCATTGCTCTGCTTATTACGGGTGTGGCCGCAGCCATGTGGTTGTCGGGCTTGTCCACCTCCCAGACCTTCAAGATTCAGGAGCTCACCGCCCAGGAATCCACGCTGGATAACCAGCTGGAAACCCTGAACCGAGACTTGGAGAATGTTCGCTCGGCCTCGGATGTGGCTCGCCGCGCCCACGAGGCCAAGATGGGCATCCCTGTCCAGCCAGGCGTTGTAGAGGTTGGCGCAGACGGCAATATCGAGCACAAGCGCGAGGCAACACCGGATATGGAATCGGTCATCGATGTCAATGGAGAACCGGTCCGCCCGGGGCAGGCTTCCAGTGACCCGAACGCGACGGCCTACATGTCCGACAATCTGAATGCCCGCCCGACGCTCAGCGAGCGCAACCGCGAACGTGGAGGTGCCGCTTCCAATGACGCGCATTCGGAGAATAGCCCCGAAGGCGGCCAGCCAGGGGAGGAGAACGTTGAGCTGCCGGATATTCCGGCCCAGGCTCCCTACGCGGCGCGGGGATAGAATCCCCCTCCCGCTTCGCGCGTGCCTGCGTGGGCAGGCGGCGATAATAGGGCACAATTCGGGATGAGACTGTCTTAACCCGCGCCAAGCGTGGGGCAAGACATTCAGCTGTTTACTTACCTACCCTCGCTGCAGACAGAAAGGTGACGTGTGACCCCACCACACTCCGGTGGCCGGCGCCCGAGGCGCGCTCCCGCCGCCCGTGCCGCTCAGCCACGCGGTGCCTCTCACCAACCACGGCAGCGCTACGACGCCGACCGCGTCGTTCCCGCGACCAGCTCCCGGAACCCACGTACCGGCAAGCCTTTCCTGAGCCAGCAAAAGACGATGCGCCAGCGTGTTCACGTCATTGCGGCGGTGTTGCTCGTCATCATGCTGGCCTGGATGGGGCGCCTCGCCTGGGTGCAGATTGTGTGGGGTCCCGACCTGGCGGCAAAGGCAGCAGCGCAGCGAACCCGTGTGTACGTCGACACCGCCGGGCGCGGTGAAATCCTTGCGCGCGATGGCCAGCGCTTGGCCTACACCATGCGTGCCCGCTCATTAACCGTCTCACCGACTCGCCTGCGCGATGAGCTTCGTGAGCAGGAAAAGCAGAAAGCAACCGGCGAGGCCGAGTATGAGTCCTTAGCCCCCGAAGCGAAGAGTTCCTATCTAGACAACAAAGTGACCGAGCGGCTCACCGAAATGTCGAAGGGGATCCCGAGCAAGCTGAAGGATGCCGGAATCGATGCTGGCGACGTGGACCCGGAGCAGATTATGGACAAGCTCCGCGCCGACACTCAGTACGAGGTCCTCGTTCGCAATGTTGACCCAGATGTCGCGGTAGCCATTTCCGAGGAATACCACGGCCTTGCCGCCGATGAGCAGCAAATCCGCCAGTATCCGAATGGTTCGATCGCGGAGAACGTCATCGGCAAAGTTTCTATGGACGGCCAAGGCCAGTTCGGCTTCGAAGCCTCCGGTGATACCACCCTCACGGGTATTGACGGCAGTTCCACCGAGGACGTTTCGGCCAATGGCCAGGTGATTCCCGGTAGCCTCCGCGATCAGGTACCCACCACTGACGGCAAGAACGTGACATTGACGCTAGATCTTGACCTACAGACCTACGTGCAGCAGAAGCTGGAGAAGGCAAAGGCCAACTCGAAGGCGAAAAGCGCTGAGGCGGTCGTGTTGGATGCCGCTACCGGCCAGGTCTTAGCCATGGCGAATACTGGGACGGTTGATCCGAACAAGGACATCGAAAAGCAGCTCCAAAAGGACAAGACCTTCGACAATCTGTCAGTCTCGCACCCCTTCGAGCCCGGCTCGGTTGCGAAGATAATTACTGCTGCCGCGACCATCGAAGAGGGCCTCACCGACCCGGATGAGGTTTTGCAGGTGCCCGGATCCATCGACATGGCCGGCGTGACTGTTAATGACGCCTGGCCCCACGGCGTTGAGCCATACACCACGACCGGCGTCTTCGGTAAGTCATCGAACGTGGGAACGCTGATGCTGGCGGATCGACTTGGCCAAGATAAATACGCCGATTACCTGAAGAAGTTTGGACTCGGGCAGACCTCCGGCATCGAGTTGCCCAACGAGTCCCCTGGACTGGTCCCCGATCGTTCGCAGTGGTCCGGCGGTACCTTCGCTAACCTGCCCATCGGCCAGGGCCAGTCATGGACTGCCCTGCAGCTGGCGTCTGTTTACCAGGCCCTCGCCAACGATGGCGAGCGCATCGAGCCGCGCATCATTGACTCGATTACCGCGCCGGACGGGACGAAGGAAGAGCTGGAGGAGCCCGAGACCACCCGCGTGGTCAGCGCCGAAACCGCACGCACCGTCGTCGACATGTTCCGAGCGGTCTTCCAGGATGATCCGCAGGGCCTGAACAACGGTACCGCCGGCAACGCCAACATCGAGGGCTATCAGCTCTCCGGAAAGACCGGTACCGCGCAGAAAGTCGATGAGGACACTGGGGCTTATTCCAATTCCAAATACTGGATCACGTTTGCGGGCATTGCGCCTGCCGACGACCCCCGCTTCGTCGTCGCCGTCATGCTCGATGAGCCGGAATCCGGTGTCAACGACGACGGCTCCGGCGGCCAATCCGCAGCCCCTGTTTTCAGCGATATCGCATCCTGGCTCCTCGACCGCGACAATATCCCGCCCTCCCCGCCAGCACCGCAACTGACCTTGCGCGCCGAGTAGTCAGCTCTTATACCGAAAAGCACATATCGAAAACCTAGAGACAGAGAAACAGAGAAGAGGAATCACCGTGACCAGCAGCACCACCCTGAAGCGCCTAGCAGAGATTTCTGGCGGCACGGTGGTCGGGGATGCCTCGACCACCGTGGGGTCCTGTGGACTGAATTCAGCAACATTGCCGTCCGGTGGCCTCTTCGCGGCGCTTCCTGGAACTCGCGTGCATGGAGCGCGATTCGCCGCTGATACAGAGGCCGCAGCCATCCTTACTGATGCAGAAGGACAGCGCATCCTCACCGACGCAGGGGAGACGCGGCCGCTTCTTGTGGTGGAGGATATCCGCGCCATCCTTGGGAACGTGTCCGCCGAGATCTATGGCCACCCCACGCAAAAGCTCACCATCCTCGGCGTGACGGGCACCTCCGGTAAAACCACGACGAGCTACCTCCTCGAGGCGGGTCTCTTGCACGCAGGCTATTCGGTTGGCCTCATCGGCACGACGGGTACCCGCATCAACCGTGAGCCGGTCCCTACCTCGCTGACCACCCCAGAAGCACCGACCTTGCAGGAACTCTTTGCGCGCATGGTGTCTGAGGGAGTTACGCACGTAGTGATGGAGGTGTCCTCTCACGCGCTTTCTTTGGGACGAGTCCAGGGTACGCGCTTCGACGTGGGCGGCTTCACCAATCTGAGCCAAGACCACTTGGACTTCCACCCGACAATGGAAGACTACTTCGAGGCCAAGGCCTTGCTTTTCGACGGCCCCCAAGCCGCCGACTGCTCTGTCATCTGTGTCGATGACGAATGGGGCCGGCGCATGGCGCAGCGTGCAGCTGCACGGCCGGTGCTCCTGGTGTCGACGAGCTCGACAGAGAGCGAGGCCGATATTACCGGCAGCCAGCTCAGCACCGAGGTCACCGGTGCGCAGCAGGTGGAACTAAAGGTCACGTCTGGTGAACACACTGGTAACTATGAATTCCGCCTGCCTATGCCGGGTACCTTTAACATTGCTAACGCGGCTCTCGCGACGGGAATGGCCGCCGCTGTGGGAGTCGAGCCACGAGTTTTCCTCGAAGGAGTAGAAAAGGTAGCGGTCCCTGGACGCATGGAGCGCATCGACCGCGGCCAAAACTTTGTCGCCGTGGTTGACTACGCACACAAGCCGGCTGCAATCGCGGCTGTTCTAGAGACCCTGCGTACGCAGCTGGACGGCAGCGCGGGCCGCATCGGCATCGTCGTTGGCGCAGGTGGCGACCGGGACTCTTCCAAGCGTCCGCTCATGGGCGCGGCGGCCGCGAAGGGCGCAGACCTTGTCGTCGTCACCGACGACAACCCCCGCACCGAAGACCCGGCATCCATCCGTGCGGCCGTGCTCGCGGGCGCCCAGGAGGCAAACCCGGCGGCTGATATCCGTGAGGTAGGCTCCCGCGCCAAGGCCATTGATGAAGTCGTGGCGTGGGCGCAGCCGGGGGATGCCGTCATCGTCGTTGGCAAGGGCCACGAGGTAGGCCAGCTCATTGGCGATACCGTCCATCACTTCGATGACCGCGAAGAGATGGCGCGTGCCCTTGATGCCATGGCCACTGCGACTAACCTGAGTACCGAAGAATCCAAGGAGCAAGCATGATTGCGTTAAGCCTCGCTGAGATCGCTGAGATCACGGGCGGCCGCCTTGATAGCGTCGACGAACCAGACACCCAGGTGACCGGCTTCGTCGAATTCGATTCTCGCAAGGTCACCCCGGGCGGACTCTTTGTCGCCCTGCCCGGAGCACGCGTCGATGGGCACGACTATGCCAACACCGCGATCGACAAAGGAGCCGTTGCCGTGCTGGCGGCGCGGCCGGTGGGCGTTCCGGCGATCGTCGTCGAGCCGCACGGGCGCATCGAAGGTGACGGTGCCAACGCGGATATCTACGCCAACGATGCAGATGGGTCCGCGGCCGCCGTTGTCGCAGCGTTGTCTGCGATTGCCCGTGCAGTAACGCAGCGCCTTGCCGCAGAGCAAGACCTCACTATTGTCGGTGTCACCGGTTCGGCCGGTAAGACGTCCACCAAGGACCTCATCGCCACCATTTTCCGTGAGGTGGGGGAGACCGTCGCTCCGCCCGGCTCCTTCAACAATGAAATCGGGTTGCCCTATACGGCTCTGCGGTGCGATGAGCACACGCGCTACCTAGTGGCGGAGATGTCTGCCCGCGGTATCGGGCACATCCGTCATCTCACTGAAATCACCGCGCCGCGCGTTGGCGTGGTCCTGAATGTCGGCTCCGCGCACCTCGGTGAGTTTGGTTCGCGCGAGAATATCGCGCAGGCCAAGGGCGAGCTGGTGGAGGCGTTGCCGAAAGCGGAAGCGGGCGGCGTAGCCGTCCTCAACGCAGATGATCCTTTCGTCGCCGCGATGGCTCCCCGCACGGAGGCCAAGGTGGTGTACTACTCCACGGAGAACCGCCGCGGAGGCGCACCGGCGGCGCAGTACTATGCCACCGATATCGTGCTCGATGACGTCGCTCGCCCTTCCTTTACCCTGCACAGCCCGGATGCTGAACCCGTTGCTGTGAAGCTCCAAGTCTTTGGGTCCCACCAGGTATCTAATGCACTGGCCGCGGCCGCCGCAGCCATCGAGCTGGGGGTATCGGCAGACACGGTGGCGGCTGCGCTGTCCGGTCACCGCCTCGCCTCCGAGCACCGCATGGACGTGCGCACCCGCCGCGATGGCGTCACCGTCATCGATGACTCCTATAACGCCAACCCCGATTCGATGCGTGCGGCCATCGCCGCTTTGGCTTATACCGCAGCAGCGCGTCCCGACGCCCGTTCCATCGCGGTGTTGGGGGAGATGGGAGAACTCGGCAGCGATGCAGAGCAATCGCACCGCCAGCTCGGTGAGTTTTTGGCCAAATACCACGTCGCGCAACTCATCGCGGTAGGGGAGAATCCCAACTGCCGGGCGATGGCCGAGGCCGCTGCGCAGCAAGGTATAAATACAGTGGTGTGCGCCGATGCTGCGGCCGCCGCACAGGCGGTGGACGGCATACTGCGCGTGGCCCCGGCAGGGGTCGATGATTGGGCTAGCCGTAGCGTTAAGGACGTGGTCTTGATTAAGGCCTCCAATGCCCAACGTCTCTGGTTGGTCGCGGAACAGCTGAACCACAGCTAGCCGCTAGAAAGGACTTCAAGCTCGTGACTCAGATCATCATCGCTGGTGCGGTTAGCTTCCTCGTGGCGATCTTTACCACCCCGGTTCTTATCCGTTATTTCTCCGATACCGGCCGCGGACAAGAGATCCGCGAGGATGGCCCCAAGTCTCACCTGCGCAAGCGCGGTACGCCGACGATGGGTGGTCTTGCCATCCTCGCGGGCATCTTGGTGGCCTATGTTGTGGCCGGCCTCTATGGCCTGCTGACAGGGCATGAGGCCTTTACCGCCTCCGGCTTGCTGGTCCTCGGACTGACCTTGGGCTTGGGCGCGGTGGGCTTCGCGGATGACTTCATCAAACTCTTCCGCCACCGCAACCTCGGACTCAATAAGACCGCCAAGCTGATCAGCCAGCTCGTGCTGGCGCTGCTCTTCGGCTTCTTGGTCCTGCGTTTCCCCAACGATGCGGGGCTGACCCCAGGCTCCACCAAGCTATCCTTCATCCGAGATTTGAAGACTTTCGACCTAGCTGTCGGCGGCACGGTGATCGGAACCATCGTGTTCTTGATCTTCATGTACATCCTCATTGCGGCGTGGTCGAACGCAGTGAACCTCACCGACGGCCTCGACGGCCTCGCGGCGGGTGTTACCGCGATTGTCATGGGCTCTTATTCGCTGATGACCTTCTGGCAGTTCCGCTACTCCTGCGCCACTAATTTTGCTGCTGGGTGTTACCAGGTGCGCGATCCGCTCGACCTCGCAGTGCTTGCGGCCGCAGGTCTGGGTGGATGCCTAGGCTTCCTCTGGTGGAATGCCGCGCCCGCCAAAATCTTCATGGGAGACACCGGTTCCTTGGCACTTGGTGGTTTGGTCGCGGGTATTTCCGTTACCAGCCGTACCGAGCTGCTCATGATCATCATCGGTGCCCTGTTCGTCATCGAAACGGTCTCCGTCGTCATCCAAATCGTGGTCTTTCATTCCACCGGAAAGCGCTTCTTCCGTATGGCGCCGATCCACCACCACTTTGAGAACGGTGGTTGGGCGGAAACGGCTGTCGTTGTGCGCTTCTGGCTCCTGGCTGCCATGGCGGCGATGGCCGGCGTGGCTATCTTCTACGGGGATTGGCTCACCGCCTCCGGCATAGGAGTAGGCGCATGACGCGCCCAGATTTTCTCTCCGGCCACGTCCTCATTGCCGGCGCAGGCGTCTCCGGCCGCGGGTGCGCGGCAGTCCTGTCCAACTTGGGCGTGGATTTAACGGTGGCCGATGGCAACGCGGACTCTCGCAGCCGCATCGCCGCAGAGTTGGACGTTGCCACCGTGGACACCTCCGCGGTGGACCTAGCCGAGTACTCGCTCGTCGTCACCTCACCAGGATGGCGTCCGGACTCGCCGTTGCTCGCCGCCGCAGCCTCCCGCGGCCTTGAGGTGATCGGTGATGTGGAGTTGGCCTACCGTCTCGACCAAGCAGAAGTTTTTGGCGCCCCGCGCCGCTGGCTCGCGATCACCGGTACCAACGGTAAGACCACGACGACCGGAATGCTTGCCGCCATCATGGCTGCCGACGAGCAACGCTCCGGCCAGCGCGCACAAGCGGTAGGCAATATCGGCGTCTCGTCCTTTGATGCCCTGGCCGCCCAGCCCCGCGTGGACATCCTCGTAGCGGAGCTTTCATCCTTCCAATTGCACTGGTCCTCCCACCTGCGCCCAGAAGTCGGGGCACTGCTTAACCTCGCCGACGATCACCTGGATTGGCATGGATCCTTCGAGGCCTATGCCGCAGACAAGGCCAAGATTCTGCGTGGTCAGCATGCCGTCTACGGCAAGGAAGATGAGCACGTTCGAGTGCTCGCTGCTTCTCTTCCCGGCGCAACTGCTTTCAGCCATGCTGAGCCTGCCGCAGGTGAAGTAGGCGTGAGCACCGGCAGCCTCCTCGTCAACGAGGTTGCGGGGATGAAATCCGCCGTGGTGGACGATGTCACCACCATCCAACCCGCCGGTCTGGCCGGAGTGCTGGATGCCGCTGCCGCGTCGGCAGTGGCGGCTCTCGCTGGTGCTCAACCGGAATCCATCGCGGAGGGACTCAGCGCCTACGTGGTGGCAGGACACCGCGGGGAGATCGTTCACCGCCACGCTGGCGTGACCTACATCGACAATTCCAAGGCAACGAACCCACATGCCGCGGAGGTCGCTATGCGCGGGTTGGACTCCGTGGTGTGGGTGGCCGGCGGCCAGTTGAAAGGCGCTGATGTCTCGGAACTGTTGCGCACCCATGCCGCGCGACTGAAGGCAGCGGTTCTGGTGGGCGTCGACAAGCATGTGCTTGCCCAAGCCCTCGTGAAGGCAGCGCCACACGTGCCCGTTTTCATCGTGGATAGCCACGATCCGGAAGCAGCAATGGAACAGGCAGTGTCCGCCGCCGTGCAACACGCCGACGCCGGCGATACCGTGCTTTTAGCACCCGCTGCGGCATCGTTGGACATGTACACCGGTATGGGCCAGCGCGGAGATATCTTTGCCGCCGCTGCCCGCCGCCTCGCCCGCTAGCGCTAGGAGCACCCGTGACCGCCACCAGCACCCAGAAGCCACAACGCACGCTGGGATACCACCTGCGTGATCTCCGCGAGCGCCTCCGCGCCTACCCCGGGCTCGACTATTTAGTGCTGCGCATCGCCATTTTTTCGCTCATCGGCATCGGCGTCCTCATGGCCTTCTCCTCGTCGATGGCGACGTCTCTGTCAGAGACCGATAGCCCGTGGTCAGCTGCTCTGCGCCAGTGCGTGCTCGTTATCGCCGGCCTCATCGTGTTTTGGATTGGTCTGCGCATGTCGCCCCGCACGCTCCGGGCACTCGTGCCGTGGTTCTTGGGGCTATCCATCCTGCTTCTTATCCTCGTCCTCGTACCTGGCATTGGTACCGGTCGTGCGGAGGTCGGTTCGCAGTCGTGGATCATGCTGCCTGGTGGTGTGGCATTCCAGCCCTCCGAGTTCGCCCGCGTGGCTGTGGGCATGTACGGCGCCTCAGCGCTGGCGGATAAGACGCACCGTTCGATGCGCCTGACGGACCCTTTCATGATGTACTCCATCATCGCCGGCATCATGTTCGTACTGATTGTGGCCCAAGGCGATCTCGGCATGGGTGTCTCTTTCGCCCTCATCGTCGTGTTCACTCTGGTTTTCGCTGGTGTGGACTGGCGTGTTCCGACCGTCGTCGGTGTCTTCGGTGCCATCGGCATGGTCACCGTCTTCTTGGCCGGCGGCTTCCGTTCGCACCGCTTCCACACTTATTTCGATGCGCTGCGCGGCAATATCGAGGACACACAAGGTACCGGTTTCCAGGCTTACCAGGGCTTCCTTTCGCTTGCCGACGGCGGCTTCTGGGGCGTTGGCCTCGGCCAGTCACGCGCCAAATGGTTCTACCTCCCAGAGGCGAAGAATGACTTCGTCTTCGCCATCATTGGTGAGGAATTGGGCCTGTGGGGCGGTGCCCTTGTCATCGGGCTATTCGCCGTGCTGGGCTACTTCGGGCTGCGGGCGGCAACGCGCGCCCAGGACCAATTCCAGTCTTTGCTGGCCGCCACGTTAGCGGTGGGGGTTGTCGTGCAGGCATTCATTAACATCGGCTACGTGATCGGCGTGCTGCCGGTGACGGGTATCCAGCTGCCGATGATTTCCGCAGGTGGTACGGCCGCGGTGATCACGATTGGGTCGATGGGCCTGCTGTGCAACGTGGCGCGCCACGAGCCGCTGCAGGTTTCCGCCATGCAGAACTTTGGGCGCCCGCTCTTCGACCGTATCTTCTTCATCCCCGAGCCCACACCGCCTAACGAGCGTCGCGGCGGGGCACACAGAGCCCCGCGTGAAGGCAAAGAGGCGACACGTTCTCAGCGCGCGCACCGCGACCGCTCCCAGCGCCATGTTGAGCGCAGCCGCGAGGAAAGATTTGGGCGTGCAGTAACAGGGCGCTCGTCGCGCGCGCAAGCGCCGCAGGGGGAACAACGGCGGGAGTATCGCCGGGAGTATCGGCGCGGCGAGCGTCGGTAGTAAAGCACGGCGCTGGTAGCGTGTAGTGCATGAATGACACGCCGATTTCCGTCGTCATCGCAGGTGGCGGCACTGCCGGACACATCGAACCAGCGCTCGCGGTGGGGGAGGAGCTGCGCCAGCGCCACGGCGCGCGGGTGACCGCGCTAGGAACCCCACGAGGTTTGGAAAGCGATATCGTGCCGGCGCGTGGCGTCGATTTGCGCATGATTACACCGGTCCCAGTCCCACGCAAGATCAACGCTGATGCCGCTAAGCTGCCGTGGCGGATCCTCAAGTCTGTTCGGGAAACCCGCGCGGTTCTGAAAGACGTCGGGGCCAATGTGGTCTTTGGCACCGGAGGATACGTTGCTGCGCCGGCTTACCTGGCAGCGAAGTCTCTGAGCATCCCGTTCTTCGTGCTCGAGACGAATGCTCTGGCTGGCATGGCTAACAAGCTGGGGGTGCGCCTCGGCGGCACGGGTATTAACGCGCAGGAAGGCTCCGGTATGCCCGGTGAGGTCCTGGGAATCCCCGTGCGTCCGGGCATGGGGGAGGATCCAGACGGCGCAAAGGCGGCTGCTGCGCGCCAGAACTGGAACCTCGACGCGCATCGCCCGACGATCGTGGTAACCGGCGGTTCACAGGGAGCGGTGAGCATCAACACTGCCGTGGCCGGCGCACTCGATGACCTGTGTCGAGATTTCCAAGTGCTGCACGCTTATGGCAAAAAGAATGCGGCGCCGGCTGCGCGCGAGCACTACACCGCGGTGCCCTATATCGATGACATGGCTGGCGCTCTGGCCGTTGCTGACCTCATGGTCTGCCGTTCTGGAGCGATGACGGTGGCAGAGGTCTCCGCCGCTGGTCTGCCCGCGCTTTATGTGCCGCTGCCGCACGGCAATGGTGAACAGGCTCTGAACTCGCGCGCGCTGGTGAATTCCGGTGCCGCGGTTCAGGTTCCGGACGCCGAGCTGACCTCGGAGCGCCTCGTTGCCGAGGTTCGCGCTATCCTTGACCACCCCGAAGCTTTGACGGCCATGCGTGCTGCCGCTGATGCCAGCACGGCCGGTGAGGTTGCAGCCATCATCGCTGACCGCATCGCGCAGCGTGTCGCCGTCGAGAACCGCGGCTAGACGCACAGTACAGGTTTATGAAAGAAGGATTTTTCACCATGACTGATACCCCTGCCCCCACGGACCTGTCCCGCGTCCACTTCGTCGGTATCGGAGGCTCCGGTATGTCCGGCCTCGCGCGCATTCTGGTTAGTCGGGGCGCGGTCGTCACCGGCTCGGACGTTAAGAAATCGACGGCTGTCGACGTCCTCCGCACGATGGGTGCGCAGATCGCCATTGGCCATGCCGCTGAGAACCTTGACCTGGCTGGTGATAAGCCGACGGTGGTCGTGACCTCCTTCGCCGCCATCCCGCAGGACAATCCCGAGCTCACTGCTGCGCGCGAGGCCGGAATCCCGGTTATTCGCCGTTCGGACCTGTTGGCTGAGCTGATGGAAGGCCACCGCCAGGTCCTGCTCGCCGGTACTCATGGAAAGACCTCGACTACCTCGATGGCGGTGTCCGCGCTGCAGCAGGCGGGGCTCGACCCCTCTTTCGCCATCGGTGGCCAGCTCAACCGTGCCGGAACCAACGCGCACGGCGGCACGGGTGACGCTTTCGTTGCAGAAGCCGATGAATCCGATGCCTCACTTTTGCGCTACAGCCCCTACGTGGCGGTGATTACTAACATCGAGCCGGATCACCTGGATTATTTCGGCACCGCGGAAAGCTACTACCAGGTCTTTGATGATTTTGCGGACCGTGTTGTTGAGGGTGGCTACTTGGTAGTCTGCCTCGAAGACGCGCAGGCAGCCACCACCGGCGAGCGCGCGGCACAGCGCGGTATCCAGGTGCTGGGCTACGGCGCACGCAGTGCGGTAAGCGAAGATTCTGCTGTGCCCCTCGCAGCGGACATCCTAGAAGAAACTGTCTCCGCCGCCGGCGCGCACGTCCGCGTTCGCCTGGCCCTGCCGGGGCAGGCGCCACAGGAGCTGTCCTATGACCTGCACGTCCCCGGACATCACATGGTTCTTAACTCGGCGGCGGCGCTGCTGGCCGGCGCGCTGGCTGGCGGAGACCCAGCGGAATTGGCCGCGGGCCTGACCGACTTTACTGGTGTGCGCCGCCGCTTCGAGTACCGCGGCAGCGAGCGCGGAATCCGCGTCTTCGACGATTATGCGCACCACCCTACGGAGGTATCCGCAGTACTTAATGCAGCCCGTGCGAAGGCGGATGCGGAGGGGGAGGGGGCGCGCGTTATCGCCTGCTTCCAGCCGCATCTGTACTCCCGGACAATGAAGTTCGACGCGGAGTTTGCTCAGGCCTTGGCGCTTGCCGACGCCGCCGTCGTCCTCGACATCTACGGTGCCCGCGAGCAACCGGTTGAAGGAATTACCTCCCGCATTATCACGGATAAGATGCCGGAGGATATGCCGGTCATCTTCGAACCCGATTTCTCCGAAGCCGCTGGCGACGTCATTTCCCTGGCACAGTCTGGTGATATCGTCCTCACGATTGGTGCGGGCACGGTTACCTACGTAGCCGGCGAGATTTTGTCCGAACTGGGACGCAACAATGAGGCGGAAGACCCGAAGGAACCGAATGTCTAAAAAGACTGGGGCGCTCGCGGTGGGCGTGGTGCTACTCGTAGCGGTCATCGCTGCAGTAGCAGTGTGGCTTTTTCCTATCCTCACGGTGAAGTCCTTCGAGGTGGTGGGAAACGATCACGTCGCTGCTGAGGATGTGGAGCAGGCTAGTGGCGTCGCCAAGGGTTCGAACCTCGCGCGCTTGGATGCTCGCGGGGCCGCGCAGGGCGTGGCGTCGATCCCGTGGGTGGAAAGCGCAACGGTGTCGCGGGCTTTTCCCTCGACGGTGCACATTGAAATCGTCGAGCACGAGGCAGTGGCTTTCGTGCGCGACGGTGACAGCACCGTCCTAGTGGATAATCACGGCAAGGAATTTGCGGAAGATGAAGCACCACCGGAAGCCGTGGAGCTGACCGGTAGCACAGACTCCGGCTCCCCAGAGATGCAGGCGGCTGTCGAGGCCGTTGCAGCCCTCCCCGCGCCGATTCGGGAGAAAGTAACGAACCTCGAGATCAAGGACAGGTATTCGCTGACTTTCCACACAGAGGATGAGAAAACCATTTTTTGGGGAGCCTCGGAAGACAATAAGAACAAGGCGATTGCTTTCGAAGATGTGCTCAAGCTCGAGGGCGAATCCTGGAACATTTCTAACCCGTCGCTGGTGACTCGCCGCTAGAGACGTCGCGAGTGGGACGGGTGGGGCGCCTGTTAAGAAAACCGCATGTCAGCAACCCTAAAGTAGAGGTTGAGGGTACCGACACGCGGCAAAATGTGCGCCGAAATTACCCCGATGTCGTTAAAGATGGATGTAACCGCCTCTCGCGAAAAGAGGCGCCTCCTCGTTTACATTAAAACCTTATTCGAAAGGCAAGAGACCCTCGTATGATCTCATCTAGCAACAACCTCGCGGACATCAAGGTCGTCGGCGTCGGCGGCGGCGGTGTCAACGCTGTCAACCGCATGATCGAAGAAGGGCTCAAGGGAGTCCAGTTCGTGGCGATCAACACCGATTCCCAGGCGCTGATTTTCTCCGATGCGGATACCAAGCTCGACATCGGCCGCGAGGCCACCCGCGGCCTCGGTGCTGGTGCTAACCCGGAGGTAGGTAAGACCTCCGCGGAGGATCACAAGACCGAAATCGAAGACGCCCTCCAGGGCTCCGACATGGTCTTCGTGACGGCCGGCGAGGGCGGCGGAACCGGTACCGGTGCGGCCCCTGTCGTTGCCTCCATCGCGAAGAAGATGGGTGCTCTGACCGTCGGTGTTGTTACCCGCCCGTTCAAGTTCGAGGGCGCTCGCCGCACCCGTCAGGCCATGGCCGGCATCGAAGAGCTGCGCGAGGTCTGCGATACCCTCATCGTTATCCCGAATGATCGCCTCATGCAGCTGGGCGGCGAGGAGCTGTCCATCGTCGAGGCCTTCCGCGCCGCCGATGAAGTTCTGCACAATGGTGTTCAGGGTATTACCAACCTCATCACCATCCCGGGCATGATCAACGTCGACTTTGCGGACGTTCGCTCCGTCATGTCCGACGCCGGTTCCGCCCTCATGGGCATCGGCTTTGCTCGCGGGGATAACCGCGCGCTCAACGCTGCCGAGCAGGCAATTAACTCCCCGCTGCTGGAGTCGACCATGGAAGGCGCCAAGGGCGTGCTGCTGTCCATCGCCGGTGGCTCCGACCTGGGCCTCCACGAGGTCAATGCCGCTGCCTCCATGGTGGAGGAGCGCGCTGACGAAGATGCCAACATCATCTTCGGTACCATCATCGATGACAATCTGGGTGACGAGGTTCGCGTCACCATCATCGCCACCGGCTTCGACGCCCAGGCCAACATGACCTCCCAGCCGGCACAGCCTGGCCAGACGCAACAGCAAGGCTCGGAGGCTACCCCGGCAGCACGCCCGGGCTCTCTCTTCGAGAACCGCGCTGAAACACAGCCGGCGAGCCCCGCAGTACCCCGCACCGAGGCCCCGCGCGAAGAGTACACCCGCGCCGAACCGCAGCGAGCTGACTCCCAGCGCATCGGCCGCGAGGAGTACACCCCGCGTCACTCCTACGAGCGCGAGCAGCCGGCTGAGCCGGCACCATCGAGCGGACTGTTTACCACCTCGGATCGCTTCCGTGGTGAGGAGTACCGCCGTGGCGCCGACGATGAGTACCGCCTCTCGCGCCCCGCTGAGCGTAACAGCCGTGATTTTGATGATGATGGCGACGACGATCTCGACGTGCCCTCCTTCATGCGCTAGTCCCAGCCAGCTACTCTGGAGTGCATGCCAGTAAACGAGGAAGCACACGCAGCACGACGCCCCGTCCGCATGGTGTTTACAACCCGTGCCGGCGGGGCGTCGTTGTCCCCCTATGACTCTTTCAACTTAGGCGACCACGTCGGCGATGACCCCGCCGCTGTGGCCGCCAATCGCGAGAGACTTCTCCGAGCAACGGGCTTAGAGGACATCGTGTGGATGGAGCAGTTGCACACCAATACCGTGACGGTCGTGGGCGCCGAACGCCGTGGCGCGAAGGAGCCCGTGCCCGCCACCGATGCCGTGGTGACCACCGAAAAGCGCTTGGGACTTGGCGTGCTCGTTGCTGATTGCACACCGGTGCTGCTTGTCGACGTCTCCGCGGGTGTCATCGGTGCCGCCCACGCCGGACGCCTAGGCGCGCGCAACGGAATCGTCCGGAATACGGTCAACACAATGATTGAGCTGGGTGCCACCCCTTCGTCGATCCAAGTGCTCATGGGGCCGGCCGCGTCTGGGCGTAACTATGAGGTTCCGGAGCAGATGGCGGAGGACGTCGAGAAGCACCTGCCCGGCTCCAAAACCCGGACCTCTTCTGGAACGTGGGGCGTTGACGTGCGCGCCGGTCTGATTCGCCAGCTGATGGGGATGGGGGTTACGGCCATTGAGTCTGATCCGCGCTGCACGATCGAAGACACTGATTTCTTTTCTTATCGCCGCGAGGGCGTCACCGGACGCCAAGCCGGCGTGATTTGGTTGGAGGATTAATGACGAACAACGACACGGCGCGCCGTGAAGAATTGCGGGCTGGCCTGGAGAGCACCCGCGCTGCTATTCACCGCTTCGCTGAGGCTGCTGGCCGCCCCGCGCCGCAGCTGTTGCCGGTGACAAAGTTTCACCCCGCCGAAGACATTGCGCTGCTGGCAGAGCTAGGGATAACGGATGTGGCGGAAAATCGCGAGCAGGAAGCGCGCGCCAAGGCAGAGGCCTTGCCCAAGATGCGTTTCCACATGATTGGCCAGGTTCAAACCAAGAAGGCGAACCACGTAGCACGGTGGGCGCACAGTGTGCATTCTCTTGATTCGGAAAAGCTGGCCCGAGGTCTCGACCGCGGCGTGGCGCTTGCGAAGGAACGCGGGCAGCGCCAGGGCAGTCTTCCGGTCTATATTCAGGTCTCCGCCGATGGTGATACCGCGCGCGGTGGCTGCCCGCTGGAGGACGTACCTGCTCTAGTGGACATCGTCGAAGAACTGGAGAACCTGCAGCTGTGTGGTTTCATGGTGGTTCCCCCTCTGGAGAGTGAACCGGCGGAGGTATTCGCGCAGGTGAGGGCGCTGACGGATGAGGTCGCGGCCAAGCTAGGGAGGGGCCTAAAAATGTCCGCTGGAATGAGCGCTGACATGGATGCAGCGATTGCATCTGGAACGGATATCGTGCGTGTCGGAACCGGAATTATGGGAGAGCGCCCGCTAGGTTAATTGTCATTGTAAAAGTGCATTACAAGACAGCAAATGAACAGCACACACTAGGTCAGAGGGAGACCCAGAATGTCACTGATTGATAGGACCAAAGAGTTCTTCGGGCTAGGCCCGATGGACATGGACGCCGACGATGCTTACTACGCAGACGAGCGCGCTTATAGCGCTCCAGCGTATGCACCTTCCTACGAGAAGCAGGAAGAGGAGTTTGTCCCGACTATCGTGGCGCTGTCGCTCGTTTCCTTCGACGATGCAGCGAAGGTTGGCGGTCCCTTCCGTGACGGTGACGCAGTGGTCTTCGAGCTCACTGACGCCGACCGCGGCTCCGCAAAGCGCTTCGTTGACTTCGCCGCCGGCCTCTGCTTTGCACTGGAAGGCCGCATGAAGAACCTGACTAAGGGCGTGGACACCAGCCGTAAGGTTTTCGCCATCGTGCCGAAGGGCGCCGATATCTCCACTGTTGAGCTCGAGCGCGCGGCACACCTGCGCTAAAGGCTTCGCGCTTTAACCGCTTCATCGCCTTTTCTCCTCCGTGTTGGCTAAGGAGAGGAGGGGTGATGGGGCGGTTTGCTGGTTTTCTTGCTATATCCTTAGCGGTCTAAGCGGAACGGCATTCTCGGCGTCGGTGCGGCCGCTGCGGTGCCGTTTCTGTTCGCCGAGGGCGAACCCTCGGGCAGGGGAGTACCGTCCGCGGGGGTGGTTCGGATAGGCTCGGGCGTTGTGAATGCTTTAGGTTCAATTCTGCTCGTCGCCGTGAGTCTTTACTCGTGGATTCTGTTGGCGCGCATTGTCATTGAGATGATTCAGTCTTTCTCGCGCCAATTCAATCCGCCCCGCTGGTTCATGATGGTTGCCGAGGTGCTCTTCGTCGTCACTGACCCGCCAGTTAAGGCGCTGCGTAAGGTCATCCCGCCGCTGCAGCTGGGAGGCATTGCGCTCGACGTTTCCATCATCGTTTTGTTCCTGCTTTTGTCCATTCTTTCGCAACTTATTGGCTGGCTATTTTTCGGTGCCAATGGACTTGCAATGTAGTTAACGGGTGTATTAAACCCTCCTGTTAACGTTGAGACTCGTGCCAGCGTTAGATAATGTGTTGATTCGGATACAATGAGTTACCACAATCCGTATTATTAACCGCATATGTACCCGGCCTCTGGACCCTCTAGAGGTTTGACCGATTCGTAAGGGGAAGAGAAGTCAATGCCACTGTCACCAGCTGATGTACACAACGTCGCTTTCAGCAAGCCGCCAATTGGCAAGCGTGGCTACAACGAGGATGAGGTCGATCAGTTCCTCGATCTCGTTGAGGATGCTCTTGCTCAGCTGCAGGACGAGAACGATGATCTCCACGCCCAGGTTGAGGAACTGAAGTCTCAGGCTCCGGCCGCCGCTGCTGGCGGCGCTTCTGCCGCAAAGGTCGACGAGGCCGCCGTACGTAAGGAAGTCGAGTCCAAGCTGCGCGCCGAGTACGAAGCAAAGCTGGCTGACTCCAAGAACGAGATTGCCAAGGCTAAGGAAGAGACCAAGCGTGCGCAGGAGCAGGCGAAGGCCGCTCAGGCGCAGTCCGCCCAGGCACCGGCTGTCCAGGCACAGGACAACTCCGCGGAGCTTAAGACTGCCCGTGAGGAAGCTGCTGCCGCTAAGCGTGAGCTCGAGGCCTCCAAGAAGGAGCTGGAGCGCACCAAGAAGGAACTCGAGTCCGCAAAGAAGAACTCCGCAGCCTCCAGCACTGCCTCCTCCGCCGCTGCCGTGGCTGGTGCAGGCGCTGCTCAGTCCAACGCACAGGGCCTCGCCACCCCGGATACCCACATGCAGGCCGCCCGCGTGCTGGGTCTGGCTCAGGAGATGGCGGACCGTCTTACCAGCGAGGCTAAGGCTGACTCCGAGTCCATGCTCGCTGAGGCGCGTACGGCTGCAGAGAAGCAGCTTGCCGACGCCGACTCCCACTCCAAGGCTCAGCTTGCTGACGCCCAGAAGCGCTACGATGCGCAGCTGCAGGAGGCCGATACCCGCTCCAAGAAGCTGGTGGCGGATGCCGAGAACAAGGCAAAGCAGACCGAGTCTGACGCTACGTCCCGCGCCGAGGCGCAGATTCGCCAGGCAGAGGAGAAGGCAGCTGCCCTGCAGGCAGATGCCGAGAAGAAGCACACTGAGGTCATGAACACGGTCAAGCAGCAGCAGACCGCTCTGGAGGCTCGCATCTCCGAGCTGCGTACCTTCGAGCGCGAGTACCGTACCCGCCTCAAGACCCTGCTGCAGTCTCAGCTTGAGGAGCTGGAGTCCCGCGGCACCGCTGCTCCCAACGGTGAAGCCGGCAAGTCCAACAATTAATCAGTGAATGAACGGCGTCCCTGCGGGGGCGCCGTTATTCTTTTATGTAGGTATACGTTCGTAGGTATACATTCTTTGTAAAGCACAGAGCCCTTAGTCATTGGTGGGGAAGGAGAGGACGCATGCTTATCGGCGCATTGCTGTTGGCCTTTGTCGCTTTCTTGGCCTTCGTGAACTACATCCTCTCCGCCGCTGAGTGGTCTTTATACCTGCTCTTCGCCTCCGCCGGGGTGGGCATTGTTCTGTTCATCGCAGACACCGTGATCAAACTGCGCCGCAAGCACGACGAGTAGCCCTCGCCCCCAGGAGTAGTTCTGGGTGGAGGGCTTTTCTGCGAAGACACCTAGTTGTGTCGCTCCTAGTCGTCTCTTTCCGGGGCGTCGAATAGCCCGGGTGGCGCTTGCAGAGGCGTGGGCGGCGGGAGGGGACCGTACGTCCTCATGGCCGTTCCGTTGACCCGGGCCATGCGGCCGCGTCCCGGTGGCGCGTTCGGGTCGTCCTGGTTCACGCCATTGTGATACGGGCACAGCATCACCAGGTTTTCCTGGTTGGTGTACCCGCCGTTCTTCCACGCGATGAGATGGTGAACCTGGCATTCATCGGCCGGTTTCATACACTTATCCCAAGCGCAGACTGGGAACTCTGCCATAGCCATGATGCGTTGCTTGATGCTGGCTGAGCGCTCCTCGTAGTAGAGGTTGACTGGCCCGTGATAGGGGTGGAAAAGGGTCGCGAGCGCGCCGTCTTTATCGATCTCACCGGCGATGACCTTGTTGAGGTATTCCGCGCCAGTCATTGTGGCGCCGTTGGTCATCTGAAGGGTGATTTCTTCGCCGTCGCCGTCGAGAATTTTCGTCATTGCATCCAGCGGGACCAAGACATTCGTTTGCAAGCCGCGGCGCGGAGCAGCGCCTTTAAAGAAGGCTTCGCGGATGGATTCGAGGGGGCGTTCGCGGTCGACGGCGTCGCTAAGTTCTGCAATCATTTGCGCGGGGCCTGTGATTGCCATTGTCCACGGTGCATTGCGACGGCGGTAAATAGTCACGCCCTCCTTCGGCGCGGGTGGGGCCGAGTGCTCCTTGAGCTTCTTCTTCGCCAGCGTTTCCATCGCTAGGGTATCGGCGCTGGTCCGGCACAACTCTAGGCGCAGCTTCCAGCCCAATGCCTGCGTCTTGGCTTTGCGGGCATAGCGGTCGATGACCTCCAGAGTGGGCAATGAGTGGCCGCGCTGGCGCGCAGCCTTCACCGCGTCGCGCTGCATTCTGGTCATGGCGGTCTTCCCAAAGAAGCTCGTGTGTAGCCGCACCAACTGCGCGGCAGTTTTGTCTGGGGAGCCGGCGGCGATCAGGTCTGCTTCAGACATGCCTTCGCACTCGGCGATGACATCGATGCCAGCTCCGAGTGCGTTGAGGAAAGTCTGTAGTGCGTTCATATTTGTGGAGCTTAAAACACCTTATGAGCTGCGCGCATTAGAAAAAATGTTCCTGTGGAAAACCTTATCCCAGGTGCCTCTTTTCTGTACTGGCGTTTCTATTTCGAGGCTTTCGGGAACCGGGGCCTGTGAAAACTTGACCGCCTCGCTATACTTTTAGGCGTATGCAGTGAGCCGGCTATCACCGGGGAGCATTCCGGAAGAACGTGAGGCGCGTGAGTGCCGCATTATTAGAACCGGGCGGGTAAGGACCGTCATCTCCTTCACATCAACGAAGCGGGGCGCCTCGGCGCCCAAGCGGGGTGGTACCGCGAGCCGCAAGGCGCGTCCCCGCCACAGCGAACGAGTGAAGGAATTTTTAGATGAGTAATAACCCCGCGAACGTCGGCAGTGTTTATCCCAAAGTCGATATGACTGCTGGGTCTTCCCGTTTCCCCGATATGGAGCAGGAGGTCCAGAAGTACTGGAAGGCCGACGACACCTTTAAAGCCAGCCTCGAACAGACAGAGGGCTGCCCCGAGTACGTCTTTTATGATGGCCCTCCCTTTGCCAACGGCCTGCCGCACTATGGCCACCTGCTGACCGGTTACGTCAAGGACATCGTCCCGCGCTACCGCACCATGGCCGGCAACCACGTCCCGCGCGTCTTCGGCTGGGACACCCACGGCCTGCCAGCGGAGCTGGAGGCAGAAAAGCAGCTCGGCATCACGGATAAGGCCCAGATTGAGGAGATGGGCCTGGAGAAGTTCAACGAGTACTGCGCCAAGTCCGTCCTCGAATACACCGATGAGTGGGAAGAGTACGTTAACCGCCAGGCTCGCTGGGTGGACTTCGAGAACGGCTACAAGACCATGGACTTGAACTACATGGAGTCCGTGATGTGGGCGTTTAAGGAGCTCTATGACAAGGGCCTGATCTACCAGGGCTTTAGGGTTTTGCCGTACTCCTGGGCTGAGCACACCTCGCTGTCCAACCAGGAGACGCGCCTGGATGATTCCTACAAGATGCGCCAGGACCCAACCCTGACGGTCACCTTCCCGGTGGCGGGTGCTGTGAAAGGAAGCGCGGCGGAGAAGACGCTGGCGGATAACGCCGAGCTTGCCGACGCCTCCTTCCTCGCCTGGACCACCACCCCGTGGACCCTGCCGTCCAACTTGGCTTTGGCGGTCCACCCGGAGGTTGATTACGTCCTGTTCAAGGCCACCGAGGGCGACTTTGCTGGCCGCACCTTCATCATGGCCGAGGCGCTCACCGGCACCCTGGCCAAGGAGCTGGGTGAGGCGGAAGTCCTCAAGACGTTCAAGGGCGCTGAGCTGGAGGGCTTTAAGTACCAGCCCATCTTCGATTTCTTCCCGGATGTCGAGAACGCCTACCAACTGCTGCTGGCGGACTACGTCACCACTGAGGACGGTACTGGTGTGGTCCACCAGGCTCCGGCCTTCGGTGAGGACGATATGCTCACCTGCCAGAAGTATGGTGTGGGCCTGGTCATTCCGGTGGACGAGGACGGTAAGTTCACCTCGCAGGTGCCACCTTATGAGGGACAGTTGGTCTTCGATGCTAACAAGGCCATCATCAAGGACCTAAAGGAAGCTGGCCGCGTGGTGCGCCACGTGACCATCGAGCACTCCTACCCGCACTCCTGGCGCTCCGGGGAGCCGCTCATCTACATGGCGCTGCCGGCATGGTTCGTCAAGGTGACCGAGTTCCGTGACCGCATGGTGGAGCTCAACCACAATGAGATTGAGTGGCTGCCGGAGCACATCCGCGACGGCCAGTTCGGTAAGTGGCTGGAGGGCGCTCGCGATTGGAACATCTCCCGTACCCGCTACTGGGGCGCTCCGATCCCGGCGTGGATCTCCGATGATCCGGAGTACCCGCGCGTGGATGTCTACGGCTCCCTGGATGAGCTGGAGCGTGACTTCGGCGTGCGCCCCACCAGCCTGCACCGCCCGCACATCGATGAGCTGACCCGCCCGAACCCGGATGACCCGACGGGCAAGTCCATGATGCGCCGCGTACCAGACGTGTTGGACTGCTGGTTCGAGTCCGGTTCCATGCCGTTTGCGCAGAAGCACTACCCGTTCGAGAACAAGGAGTGGTTTGAGACCCACTCGCCGTCGGACTTCATCGTGGAGTACTCCGGTCAGACTCGCGGCTGGTTCTACGTCATGCATGCGCTGTCCACCGCGCTCTTTGACCGCCCAGCCTACAAAAAGGTTGTGGCCCACGGCATCGTTCTGGGCAATGACGGCTTGAAGATGTCCAAGTCCAAGGGCAATTACCCGAACGTCAACGAGGTCTTTGACCGTGATGGTTCGGATGCGATGCGCTGGTTCCTTATGTCCTCGCCGATCTTGCGCGGTGGCAACCTCATCGTCACCGAGCAGGGCATCCGTGAGGGCGTGCGCCAGGCTATCCTGCCGATCTGGAATGCCTACACCTTCCTGCAGCTCTACGCTTCCCAGGACGCGAAGTTCGATGTCAGCTCCACCAACGTGCTGGACCGCTACATCTTGGCCAAGACGCATGACTTAGTGAAGAACACGAATGATGCGCTGGCGAATACCGATATTGCCTCGGCGACCGAGGAGGTTCGTCTCTTCGCGGATGCCTTGACCAACTGGTACGTGCGCCGCTCCCGCGACCGTTTCTGGGAGGGCGAGGAGACCCACGCGGAGGCTTTCAACACCCTCTACACGGTGCTGGAGACTGTTTCCCGCGTGGTGGCTCCGCTGCTGCCGCACGTGGCTGAGGTCATCTACCGTGGCCTGACCGGTGAGCGCTCTGTGCACTTGGCCTCCTACCCGAAAGCTGAGGACTACCCGGCTGACGCGAACCTGGTAGCCGCCATGGACGCCACCCGCGCGGTGGCTTCGGCGGCGTCGTCTGTGCGCAAGTCCAATAAGCTGCGCAACCGCCTGCCGCTGCCGAAGCTGACCGTGGCGATGCCGGACTCGGCCCGTTTGGCTGACTTCAAGGACATCATCCGCGATGAGGTCAACGTGAAGGACGTTGAGCTTACCGATGACGTCGATGAGGTAGGCACCTTCGAGGTGGTCTGCAACGCCAAGGTGGCAGGCCCGCGCTTGGGCAAGGACGTGCAGCGCGCCATCAAGAGCCTGAAGGCGGGCAACTACGAGCGTGACGGCGCGGAGGTTATCGTCGACGGCGATATCCGCCTCACCGCGGATGAGTACACGGAGCGTCTTAAGGCTGCGAACCCGGAGTCCACGGCGCGCGTGGACGGCGTGGATGGCCTAGTGGTTCTGGATACCAACGTCACCGAAGAGCTCGAGGCTGAGGGCTGGGCGGCGGATGTCATCCGCGGCCTGCAGGATGCCCGCAAGGCCGAGGACTTCGTGGTCACCGACCGCATCACCGTGGTCCTGTCTGTCCCGGCGGAGAAGGAAGAGTGGGCCAACCGCCACCGCGAGCACATCGCGGCAGAGGTGCTCGCTGTCGACTTCACTGTGACGACTGAGGCCCTCGAGGCTAGTGCTGGCCAGAACGTCCACGACGTTCTGAAGGGCGTAACCGCCACGGTGGCCAAGGCCTAAGACCGCAACTGCTTAATCGCGGACAGAGAAAAGCTCCGCTTCCCGGACGTGGGAGGCGGAGCTTTTAGTGTCTGTGCACAGGTAGCGCAGGGCGGCCCAGGGGTGGGCGCCGCGACTGGTGGGGCGGTGCTAGCGGCGGGTGCCGGGCAGGTGCGCGCGCCAGGCAAGGATGACGTTGATGAGGCAGACCAGTGCCAAGAAGCTACCGATGCTGAACAACGCGGTGAAACCGATGTAGGGCGCGAGTGCGCTGAAGGCCATGGGGATGAAAAAGCCGGTGTAGGAAATGGAGTAGTACACGGCGGTCAGGCCGGCGAGCTCGCGCTCGCCCGCGATGCGCTGGACCTCAGACAAACCGGCGACGAGAGCTAGGCCGTATCCCGCACCCATCGTCGCGGCGGCGGCGATGCCGAGCGGCAGGGAGAGCGAGTGGGCGGCGAAGGCCCCGAGGATGGCGCCGACGGTGATGACGAACATGGCCAGTGCCGAAGCACGCGCAGACTGATGGGTATCCACGAGTCGGCCCACCATCTGGACGGCGACACCGCAGCCCAGCGTGATGACAGTCATCAGGCCGGAGAAAGCAATCGGGGCATCACCTGCTGAATCGGACAAGAGCTGTGGCAGGAGTGCATAGGCAGCTCCGGCGCAACCGAATACCCACGGGGCCACGGGGACGACGACGCGCAGGAAACGCTTGTGAGCAACGGCCGGGATATGCAGCATTTCCAGCATGTCGCGCACCCGAAGTTCCAAGACTGTGGTCTTGACATCGCCCCGGGTGGGCTGGCGGGTCTCCGGGGTATGCAGGATCCACACGGCGGTCAGCAATGTGAGCAGCATGTGGAGGATATAAGCCGTGTGCGTTGGCCACGGACCCCACTGGGCGAGTACCGAAGCGATACCTGCGCCGACGAGGAAGCCTGCAGTCAAGCACAAGGAAGCCTTGCGAGCGCCTGCCGCCGGGTCTCCGCCAGCACGCGTGATGAGCTCCGTAATCCAGGTTGAGCCCACGGCCATGACTAATCCCAAGGCCATGCCGCACAGGACACGCCCCAACGCAATGATGAGTGGCTCGTTAGGAGCGATGGATAGCAAGAAAGAGCCCGCCAATGACAGCGGTGCTGCGGGAAGCAGCAGGGGGCGGCGGCCAAGCAGATCAGACAGTGGGCCGCCAATCAACAGGGCGGGGATAATACCTACGACATATGCGGCCAAGAGCCCATTGACCGTAACCTGGGAAAAATTCGAGGTCTCGCGGTACATCACTAGCAGCGGGGTGAACTCGTTTCCGCCCCACGCCACGGCGATCATGGAACCGGCGACGGGGAACCACGCGCGCGTTGACAGTGAAGTTTCGGGGGAGTGGATGGGTGAGCCTGCGGAGACTGAGCTTTCAGTGCCTTCAGAGCTTTCAGCAATGGTGTTGGCTTCTGTACGGGCGTCGGATTGGGTAGCGGGCGCCTCGACAAGCGGGTTCGAATGCGCGGAGACAGTCACAGTTGCTTCCTTGAGGAGTTGAGGTGGGAGTGGAGTTCGGTGAGGTAGGAGTCGATGTCGCCGGTGCGAAGGGCGTCGGCAAGCACGGCGTGTTGAGCTACGAAGGCGCGTGCCTTTTCAACGCTGCGGCCAATGGCCGTGGCGGTAAATCGCTGTTGGCGCTCGCGCAGCGTGTGGCCGAGGTGCGCCAGCAGGCGGTTGCCGCCGTTGTCCATGATGGTCTGGTGAAACTTTGCGTCTAGTTGGGTGTAGGTGCCCAAATCAGAATTGTTGAGGGCTGCCCTTTGCTCATCGATGGTGGCATCGAGGACATCGGCAATGAGTTCACGTTCCTCGGTGGATAGCTCACAGATGTGTCGGGCAGAGTTTTCATCCACGAGGAGGCGGGCCTCGTAGACCTCTCGGATTTCGCGGGGGCTGATGGGCACGACCAACGCGCCGCGTTTGGGGTAGAGCTTTAAAAAGCCTTCCACCTCCAAGCGGAGGAAAGCCTCGCGCACCGGGGTTCGGCTCATCCCTAGCTCGGCGGCAAGGGCGGCTTCGGAGAGCATGTCCGAGTCATCGACCTCGTCATCGATGATGCGGCGCTTGAGGTGCTCATAGGCCCTTTCTGCGGCAGGTACCTTGTCTTTTTGCATGCATACATGATGCATGCATGCGGGGCTTGGTGTCTAGCGTCACGCGCCAATCGTGGGGCATAGATCACTCCTGCCGTGCATGAGAGCTAGTTCTCTTTGCCTGCCTAGGGCTTCCTTGTTGATGCGAATATATGTTTTAGACTTGTAGCTATGCAGCGCTGGGTTCTTCACATCGACATGGATGCATTTTTTGCGTCGGTGGAGCAGCTCACCCGCCCCACCCTCCGCGGCCGGCCGGTGCTGGTAGGAGGGACATCCGGCCGCGGAGTCGTTGCAGGTGCGTCCTATGAGGCGCGCGCTTATGGCGCGCATTCCGCCATGCCCATGTTTCGTGCGCAGCAGCTCGTGGGGTATCAAGCCGTGGTGGTGCAACCGCGCCGAGCAGTCTATTCGGCGGCCTCGCGCCGGGTATTTGGGATCATTGCGGAGCACGCTGGGGTCATCGAGCAGCTTTCCATCGATGAGGCCTTCATGGAACCGGCAGCACTCTTCGGAGCCACGCCCGCGGAGGTACGCGACTGGTCGGAGAACTTGCGCCGAGTGATTAGAGCGGAGACGGGCCTACCCAGCTCTATCGGTGCAGGTGCGGGAAAGCAGAGCGCGAAGATTGCGTCCGGAGAGGCGAAACCGGACGGCACTTTCGTTGTCCCGCACGAGCGTTTCGACGAGCTGATTCACCCGCTGCCGGTGGGCAAGCTCTGGGGTGCGGGGCCGGTCACCCAGCAGAAGCTCGCCGCGATTGGTGTGGAGACCATCGGCCAACTAGCGGCGATGAGCCGCAAGGAAGTCGAAATCTCACTCGGCAACGTGGTGGGTGTGCAGTTGTGGGAACTTGCCCAAGGAATTGATGAGCGCCCCGTTGCCCCGCGTGCGATTGCCAAACAAATCTCCACCGAGTTCACCTATCCCACCGACTTGCGCACGGCAGCGGAGGTGGATGCGGCGCTAATCCGCGCGGCGCATGGCGCTCATTCCCGTTTGCTCAAGGATGGGCGCGGCGCGCGCACAGTGACGGTGAAGCTGCGGATGGCGGACTTTCACATTGAGTCACGCTCAGCCACCTTGCCCTATGCCACCGATGATCTGAAGGTGCTCGAAGCCAAAGCACTGAGCTTGGCTCGCTACCCAGAAGAACTCGGTCCCATCAGGCTGGTGGGCGTGAGCTATTCAGGGTTGGAGGAGGCCCGCCAAGACGTGCTCTTCCCGGAACTAGACCGTGAGATCGTACGCAAAGCCCCGGACACGGACTATGAAACCGGGGTTAGTGATTATCTGCCGGGCAGCACGTCCGCCCCGGTCAAAGTCTCCTCCACGGCGGATGCCGAGGAATCGTCGAGCCGCAGGTGGCGCGCTACTCAGGACGTTTATCACCCCGATTTCGGCCACGGCTGGATTCAGGGCGCGGGCCACGGGGTGGTCAGCGTCCGCTTTGAAACCCGCGCTACGGGCCCGGGGTTTGTGCGCTCTTTTGCGACTGAGGATGAAAACCTCCGTCCGGCCGATCCGCTGAACTCCTTGGCCTGGGAAGACATTCCGCCGGACGAAGACGCCGACCCTGAGGAGGCGGTGGAGGTCCCGCCACGCGAGGACAACTAGCCCGCAGTATAAGCCGTGGCGGAGGGGGCAGTGCTAAACATCTCTGCCACCGGCGTGCCGGTAGCGAGTGCCGCGGCGAGCATAATGCGGGCTTGCCCGGCGCGGAATCCGCCGGCGGCCACCGCGCCCATCTCTCCCAAGGTGGCGCCACCGCCAGCGCCGCCATAGGCCAGCTTGGTATTCCCGTAGGGGGTTCGGGTGCTGATCACCACGGGAATGCCCGCCTGCAGCGCGCGGGCCACCCCGGCACCCATTTCCGCGCCCATGTTTCCGGAGCCCATGGCCTCGATGACGAGGCCGCGGGTGTGGGGGAGGGAGGCGTCGACAAGCGTGGCACCGGCACCCGGGTAGGCTGCGATGATCTCAACCGGATGTCCGGCCATCGGCGCTAAGGGGAGGAGAGGTACGGCGGAGTCTCCCACCGGCAGTTCCTCGAAGCCGTTGAGCTGCGAAGTGTGCCACTTGCGCACGCCGCGACCAGGAATGGTCTTGCCGCCGAACTGCACCCACACGCCCGGCTTGCCGGAGCGCAGAAGCTCGTAGGCCTCGCGCAGGTTGCGTGGGCCATCGCCGGACGGGTGGTCGAAGGCGCGCTGTGCGCCGGTGAGCACGATAGGGCCATCGCCCACGTCAAAAAGGGACAAGGCCAGCGCGGTCTCCTCCAAGGAATCCGTGCCATGCGTGATGAGCACACCGTCAATGTCCGGGCGGGCGAGCTGTTCGCGAACGCACAACAGGAGCTCATCGAGGTCGGCCAGCGTAATTGAGCTGGAATCTAGTGCGCGGAACTCCACTACTTCGATGTCGTGCGCGCCGGCGTCAGTGCCCAGAGAGGCGGCCAGCTGCTGACCGCTGACGGTGGGAACTAGGGAACCGTCACGGACCGTCGTACAAGCGATGGTGCCGCCGGTGGCGATGAGGGCAAACGTCATGCCAGCAGGCTACTACAGCCACGCACCTGCGCGGGAAACCCAGGGCTGGGTTTGCGGACGCTAGAGTAAAAGGGATAAACCACGATCCCCTACGTGAGGAGTATTTGTGAAATCCTTCAAGCTGAGCGCCGCCGTCCTGGCTCTGGGTGCCGCGACTGTCCTGTCTGCCTGCTCGTCTTCTGAGGATGCAGCGAGCGAGAACAGCACCGCCGCCAAGCCTTCGGGCGAAACCTCCGCCTCGCAGGTTGTCTCTACCGAGATGCCCACTGTGGAGCAGCTCAACGAGATTCTGGCCAAGGCAGCCGACCCGAATCTTCCCCAGGAAGAAAAGGTGCAGCTGGTCCAGGGTAGTGAGACGGCGCCGGAGCTTTTCGACGTCATGTCGCAGTCCCAGGCCGAATCCGGTGCCACCTTCGAGGTTGTGGCCCCGGTCATCCCGGGCCTCGTGCCGGATTCCGCGCTGGCGACCGTCCACATCAATACCCCGGATGGCCAGCAGCAGACCGCCGACCAGGTGGAGTTCATCAACGAGGGTGGTACATGGAAGCTGTCTAAGACCTGGGCTTGTGTCTTGGTCACCAACATTGTCCCGCCGGAAGAGGTTCCGGAGATGTGCGCCGATTCCGTGCCGGAAGACGCAGCGGCGCCTGCCGACGCCCCCGATGAAGGCCAGGAAGCGCCTGCTGAGGAGGCCCCTGCCGACGCGCCTGCAGAGAGCGCTGAGGCCCCGGCTCAGTAAGTTCGGCCGAGAAACCTAAGCGCCCACCACCCACTGGCTTTTCTGCCAGTCAGGTGGTGGGCGCTGTGTTGTCGGGAAACCGTGACGCGGCTTCCGCGTGCGGTGGCATAGGCGCCGAGCGCGCTAGCTAGTCGGTTGTGAACTCCATATCGGTGGCGCTGGTCTGCACCACGCGGAGATCGGAGCCTTCCGCACCATAAGAAATGGCGGTGGTTACGGAGACATCGCCGGCGGTGGGAAGCGGCTTGGTCAGATCAACCGTGACCGAGCCCTCCGAGGTGGATGTGTGGTCCAAGACCTTGAGTTCTTTGCCCTGCAGTTCTTCAGGGGCGTCGGCGCCGTCAAAGGACAGCGCGCCCAGGGAAGGCCGCTGCTCCACCTTGACGCTGAGGGTGGCGATATCCCCGTCCAGCTTGTCCAAGGTATAGGTCGTGGTTTGCAGCAGCGTGGATTCACCGGTGACGCGCGATTCCACCATCCACCGGGCACCAGGGCCGATTTCCTCATCAGGGAAGACGATGGGCAGGGAGGTCAGGCTGGTGATAGCGCGCTCGACTGTGCTGCGGGCCTGGTCGGTTGCTGCCTGCGGGGCCGCCAAACGCAGAGAATTCATCTGTCCGGTATCTGTACCACGCCACCCAAATTGGAAGCCTTCAGCGGATGTGACGTCCGTGCCATCAGCCTCAGGTTTGCCCACGGTGATGAAGGCGTTGCGGCTGGCTGGAAGTTGGCCTTCGACGTTCTCGGTGGCAGCTTCCACCGAAGCTTGCAGCGGAAGAGTGACCTTATCCTCGGCCGCCGGCGATGGGGCAGCGCTGCCATCCTTGCGCAGCTGCTGGTCGAAGCCCGTGGCGACCTTGTAGGTCAGCTCCTGGGAAGCATCGAGATCCTGATAAGCCAGAACGCGGCTGGCGCCCTCACCGGGCTCCAAGAGGGTGACGCGCGGGGCATCGAGGGCCAAGCCGACCGGTTCTTCGACTGGCTTGGCCGGCTGGGAATAGGAACAGCCGGCGAGCGCGCCGCTTACTCCCAGGACGGTGGCGGACAGGACTGCTAGAGCTCTCACACGAAACACGCATTCCAAATTACCGGATGAGCCTGTTTAGAATGGAACGGGTGAAAGCAAGGAGTTATATCGGAGTGATGGTTGCGGTGGTGCTCGGTGTGGCCGCCGTCGACCAAGCCGTGAAGGCGCTGATGCTGTCCATTCTCACCGAAGGTGAAGCCCTACCTGTGTTCGGTGACTGGTTCCGCTTCTACCTTTTGTTTAACCCTGGTGCGGCCTTCTCCATGGGAGGGGAGGGCGCGACGTGGTTGTTCACTACCATCCAGCTGGTTTTCGTTGTTGGAGTTGCTATCGCCGCTCCGCGTATCCACGACAAGTGGCAGGCCGTCGGGCTGGCAATGATCGCCGGCGGAGCCCTAGGCAACTTCATCGACCGCCTCGTGCGTGAACCGGGGTTTTGGTTCGGGCACGTCGTGGACTATATCTCCGTCGGCAGCTTCGCCGTGTTCAATATCGCGGACGCGGCAATCACCTGTGGTGTCGTGGTTTTCATCATCGCGATGTTCTGGTCAGAGATGAACGAGAAGTCGGAAGAACAGGAAGCAGGGGGAGTGTAATGCGTGAAAGCCGTAGATTGCCGGTACCCGAGGGCCTCGATGGCATGCGCGTGGACGCTGCCTTGGCCAAGCTCCTGGGTATTTCCCGCGCCCGAGTGGCCCAGTTGTGCGCTGCGGGGGATGTGGAAATCGACGGCGTGGCAGTGGGTAAATCCGAGCGCTTAAATGCCGGTGGCTGGATCGACGTCATGATGCCGGCGCCTGAGGAACCACTCATCCCCAAGGAGGAGCTGGTGGAGGGCATGGATGTCCTCTACGCGGACGAAGACGTCATCTGTGTGTGCAAGCCAGTGGGCGTGGCCGCGCACCCGACGTTGGGTTGGGATGGCCCCACCGTCATTGGCGGGCTGCGGGCGGCGGGCTATGCGCTTGCCGACGCCGGACCTACCGAACGCAAGGGCATTGTCCACCGCCTCGACGTAGGAACCTCCGGCGTCATGGTGGTGGCCGCCAGCGAGCGTGCCTACTCCCAACTCAAGAACGCCTTCCGTGAGCGCACCGTGCAGAAGACCTATCACGCCGTGGTCCAGGGCCTGCCGGATCCCATCGTGGGAACCATCGATGCACCCATTGGCCGCCATCCTTCGGCGGGCTGGAAATTTGGGGTCGTCGATGACGGCAAACCAGCAGTGACACATTACAAGCTGCTGGAGGCCTTCCGCGAGGCCAGCCTCCTCGAGGTTCATTTGGAGACCGGCCGCACCCACCAGATCCGCGTCCATATGTCCGCCACCGGGCATCCCTGTGTGGGTGATCCGATGTATGGATGTGACCCGAACCTGGCCAAACGCGTGGGGCTTAACCGTCAGTGGCTGCACGCGGTCGAGCTCGGATTTACCCACCCGGGTACTGGCAAGTGGTTTGAATGCCCTGCACCTTATCCCGAGGACCTGAAGCACGCCGTGGAGGTTTTGCGCGGATGAGCCCGCAGCGGAGCACCCGCCAGCGCATCTACCGGCGCCGCCGGGCCGCGGCACTGGTGCTGTTGGCCGCGCTGGCGCTAATGGTAGTTCTCGCTTTCGGTCTCCTTGGCACCCAACCCCGCACGGCGATGCAAGGAGACCAATTGGGGCCGGATGGCACCGAGACCGCCGCTGAATACCGCGAGCGCGCGGAGGCCTCACTAGCGCAGGCAGATAAGCCGGCCTATGCCTTGGTGGGCTTTCGGGAGCCGCTGAGTCCCCAGGACGTGAGCGACGCCCTGCAGCCCGCCGAGCGCATGGACGCCATCGTGATCGGATTGGCCGCCCCCATCGCAGTTCCCGAACCTGTCGCTGGCGCCACGCGCGCCGACGTCATCGATACCGTCCTGTCCCGCGTGGCCGACCATGCCCGTGACATAGGGGAGGAGGCACCAGCAGAGGTCGACGCAGTCGTGGTGTATTCCGGGGGGAGTCAGTTGCGCGCTCTCGCCACCGACCCGCGGGTCGATACCGTGGAGGTCGCTCCCGAGGATGCCGCATGGGGCTCCTTCGGTGTGCGCCCGTCCGCCAATGTTGGACAGAATGAGAACCGTTAGAACAGCTACCGCTAAAACAGCCAAGGAGAAGACATGCGCCTGTTTCCCAACACCTCCGAGTGGCCGCCGAACTACCGCTTTGCGTATCTGTTGATGTGGGCGGGCGCGTTCATCGCCTCCGGGGCCGCCATCGCGCAAGGGATCTGGGGAGCGGACAAGCTCACCTTCGGCATTCTCATCGTGGTGGCCATCTATTGCATCGCCATGGCCATCCTCATGCCGCGGTGGGCGCTCAACGCGCGCGAGGAATCTGCCCGGCGCGCTCAGGCTCGGGAGGCGCGCGAAGAGCTGAAGCGCCGCTAGTCCTTAAGCAGTGGGTGATGCGTCGGCGGGGTGGAGGCGGGCGCGGCGTCGAGAAGCGCGGCCCATGCGCACCAAGTCCGCCAGGTAGATGATGACCGCTACCCAGATGATGGCAAAGCCGATCCACCGCTCGGTGGACATGTGCTCTTGGGTGACGAACAATGCCCACAGCATCTGCATGATGGGGGTCATGTACTGCAGCATGCCGAGGGTAGACAGGCGCAGGTGCTTAGCGCCCTGGGCGAAACACAGCAGCGGGAGGGCGGTGACGAGGCCGGAGGTAATCAGCAGTGCGATGTGCCCGGGCCCTTCGGTAGTGAAGGTGGATTCGCCCTGTGCCTGCAGGTAGCCCAGGTAGATCAGCGCGAAGGGGAGCATGACCAAGGTTTCCGCGGCCACGGAGCCCATCGACGAGACCGTGATGCGTTTCTTGAGCAAGCCATAGATTCCGAAGCTGAATGCCAAGGCCAGCGAATAATAGGGGGCCTGGCCGGTCATGAAGGTCAGCCACAACACCGCGATGAAGGCGATGCTGACCGACGCCACCTGCGCCTTCGTCAGCTTTTCCTTGAGGAAGATGATTCCTAGGGCCACGGAGACAAGCGGGTTGATGAAATAACCAAGTGCGGCATCGGCCACGTGGTCGCTGTTGATGGCGATGACGTAGGTACCCCAGTTGATGGTGATGGCCACGCCGCAGGCGAGCATCCACCCCCAGGTGCGCAAGCTGAACGCTCGTAACTCGCGCCAGCCGCCGGTCACCAGGAGCATTGCGGTGACAAGAACCGCGGTCCACACGATGCGGTGGGCCAAGATCTCGAAAGGGCTGGCGGGGCGCAGCAGCGGGAAAAACGCCGGGAAGAAGCCCCACATGAGATAGGCAGCAATGGTGTAGAACATTTAAGAAAATGTACCTCAGCGAGGAGCTACGGGCGAAGTTTGACGTCCCCGCTAAGATGAGCCGCATGGCCAAAAACTCCTCCTTCGTCCACCTGCACAACCACACCGAATTCTCCATGCTGGACGGCATGGCCAAGGTGGATATGTTGGCTGATGAGGTGCTCCGCCAAGGTATGCCGGCAGTCGGCATGACTGACCACGGCAACATGTACGGTTCCAATGCCTTCTACCAAAGGATGACAAGCGCCGGGGTGAAACCCATCATCGGCATCGAGGCCTACCTGGCGCCTGAGTCGCGCTTCAACAAGAAGCGCGTGCTGTGGGGCACCCCGGACCAGAAGCGCGATGATGTCTCCGCCTCCGGTGCCTATCTGCACCAGACCATGCTGGCGGAAAATGAGACCGGCCTGCGCAACCTGTTCAAGCTTTCCTCCTTGGCGTCCTATGAGGGCCAGTTGGGTAAGTGGCCGCGCATGGACGCCGAGCTGATTGCCGAGCACGCCGAGGGCATCATCGCGACCACCGGTTGCCCTTCCGGCGACGTGCAGACCCGCCTGCGCTTGGGCCAGTTCAATGAGGCGCTGGAGGCTGCCGCGATGTGGCAGGACATCTACGGCAAGGACAACTTCTTCTTGGAGCTCATGGACCATGGGCTGGACATCGAGAAGCGCACGCGCGATGGCCTGCTGGAGATCGGCCGCAAGCTGGACCTGCCGCCGTTGGTGACCAATGATTGCCACTACGTGCTGGAATCCCAGGCCCCCTCCCACGAGGCCATGCTCTGCGTGCAGACCGGTAAGACCTTCATGGATCCGGACCGCTTCAAGTTCGACGGCACCGGCTACTACATCAAGTCCGCCGCGCAGATGCGTGAGCTGTGGGATCATATGGTGCCGGAGGCTTGCGATAACACCCTGTGGATTGCGGAGCGCGTGCAGGACTACGGCGCGATTTGGGAGGAGCACACCCACGACCGCATGCCGATTGCCGACGTCCCCGAGGGCTACACCCCAACCTCCTGGCTGACCCACGAGGTTATGGAGGGACTGAAGGATCGCTTCAACGGTGGGGATGTGCCGCAGGAATACATCGACCGTGCTGAATACGAGATCAGCGTCATCGATATGAAGGGCTACCCTTCCTACTTCCTCATCGTGGCCGAGCTCATCAAGCACGCGCGCTCCATTGGCATTCGTGTTGGTCCGGGCCGTGGTTCGGCGGCCGGTGCACTCGTGGCCTACGCGCTGACGATTACCAACATTGACCCCATCGAGCACGGCCTGCTCTTCGAGCGATTCTTGAACCCGGAGCGTCCGTCCGCACCTGATATCGATATCGACTTCGATGATCGCCGCCGTGGCGAGATGATTACTTACGCCGCCGAGCGGTGGGGCGAGGACAAGGTTGCCCAGGTGATCACCTTCGGCACCGTGAAGACCAAGCAGGCCATTAAGGACTCCGCCAAGGTGCACTTTGGCCAGCCGGGCTTCCAGATGGCGGACCGCATCAACGGCGCCCTCCCGCCCGCCATCATGGCCAAGGACATCCCGCTCGCCGGCATCATGGACCCAGAGCACGAGCGCTACTCTGAGGCGGCCGAGGTCCGGCAGATGATTGAGACTGACCCGGACGTCAGGAAGATCTACGAGACCGCCCGCGGCCTCGAGGGCGTGGTCCGTCAGGCCGGCGTGCATGCCTGCGCGGTGATTATGGCCTCGGTCCGGCTCATGGACCACATCCCGATGTGGAAGCGCCCAGCCGACGGCGCCTACATCACCGGCTGGGACTACCCGGCCTGTGAGGCCATCGGCCTGCTGAAGATGGACTTTTTGGGCCTGCGCAACCTCACCGTGATTGGTGACTGCCTGGAAAACATCAAGAAGAACCGCGGCGAGGAAGTCCACCTAGAAGACCTCCATGCCGACGACCCGAATGCCTCAAAGGTCTATGACCTGCTCTCGCGCGGCGATACTCTGGGCGTGTTCCAGCTGGACTCCGGCGGCATGCAGGAGCTGCTCAAACGCATGAAGCCAACGGGCTTTAAGGACATCGTGGCGTCGCTGGCGCTCTACCGCCCGGGCCCGATGGGTGTGAACGCGCACTGGGATTATGCCGACCGCAAGAACGGCCGCAAGGAAATTACCCCAATTCACCCCGAGCTGGAGGAGCCGCTCAAGGAAATCCTGGATGAGACCTATGGCCTCATTGTGTACCAGGAGCAGATCATGCGTATCTCGCAGAAGGTGGCGAACTACACCGCCGGCGAGGCAGACGGCTTCCGCAAGGCCATGGGTAAGAAGAAGCCGGAAGTGCTGGCCCAGCAATATGACAAGTTCTGGGGCGGCATGAAGGATAACGGCTACTCCAAGGAAGCGATGGACGCTCTGTGGGGCACCATTGAGCCCTTCGCCTCCTACGCGTTCAACAAGTCCCACGCCGCCGGTTATGGTTTGGTGTCCTTCTGGACGGCCTACCTCAAGGCCTACTATGCGCCGGAATACATGGCCGCGCTGCTGACCTCGGTGGGTGACAAGAAGGACAAGTCCGCCATCTACCTGGCTGACTGCCGCCATCTGGGCATCCGCGTGCTCTCCCCAGATGTCAACGAGTCGGTGGAGACCTTCCAGGCCGTGGGCGAGGATATTCGTTTCGGCATGGGCGCTATCCGCAACGTTGGTGGGGAAGTGGTGGATTCCATCGTGAAGACCCGCCGCGAGAAAGGTGCTTTCACATCCTTCTCCGACTACCTGGACAAGATTGAGCTGGCGGCCTGTTCGAAGCGCGTCACCGAATCCCTCATCAAGGCCGGTGCCTTCGATTCCATGGAGCATCCGCGCAAGGGCCTCATGCTCATCCATGAAGACGCCGTCGATTCGGTCCAGACGACTAAGAAGGCGGCCGACAAGGGCCAATTCGATCTCTTCGCTGGCTTCGGCGGTGGCGATGAACAAGGTGACTCTGTCTCCGCCTTCGCCATCGATATCCCAGACGAGAACTGGGACCGCAAGCACGAGCTGGCTTTGGAAAGGGAGATGCTGGGCCTGTATGTGTCCGGCCACCCGCTCGATGGTTTTGAGGAAGCCCTGAACGCGCAGACCGATACACCGATTACGAAGATCCTCAACGGTGAGGTGGGCAACGGCCAAGAGTTGGTGATTGGCGGCATCATTTCGGGTGTTGACAGGCGCTTTTCCAAGCGCGATGGTTCGCCCTGGGCCATTGTGAGCATCGAGGACCACAACGGCGCGCAGGTAGATATCCTCGTGTTCAATCAGGTCTACTCCCTGGTGGCCCCGCAGATTGCAGAAGACAACATCATCCTGGCCAAGGTCCAGGTGAAGATCCGCGATGAGCGCATGTCCCTGTTCTGCTCCGATATTCGCGTTCCTGACTTGGGCCCTGGCAACGGTGCTGGCCTGCCACTGCGGCTGACTATGCGCACGGATCAGTGCACGATGGACAACATCGCACGGCTGAAGCAGGTCCTGGTCAACAACAAGGGCGAGTCGGACGTGTACCTAACGCTTGTCGACGGCGAAGAGTCCACCATGATGGTCCTTGGCGAGCACTTGCGTGTGGAGCGCTCCAGCAACCTCATGGGTGATCTCAAGGCGACGATGGGCGCCGGCATCCTGGGCTGAGACAGCATGCTTCGTTCGGGTGCTGAATAAAAGTACAGAATGAAGCGGGCTGCGCCTCGCCCGTGGGTTACGCTAGACAGCACAGTCTAGTTGAAAGGGAGACCGTTTCCTCATGGTCAATAAGATCCGCACCACCCACGTTGGCTCGCTGCCGCGCACGAAGGAGCTGCTGGAAGCTAACCTCGAGCGCTCCGCAGGCACCATCTCCGATGAGAAGTTCCACGAGATTCTGGAACGCTCGGTCGCAGACGTCGTCAAGCGCCAAGTCGATCTCGGCATCGACATCATCAACGAGGGCGAATACGGCCACATCACCTCCGGCGCCGTGGACTACGGCGCGTGGTGGAACTACTCCTTTACCCGCCTGGGTGGTCTGACCATGACGGACAAGGACCGCTGGGAAATCGGTGACAAGATTCGTTCCGAGCCAGGCAAGATTCGCCTTTCCTCGATGAAGGACCGCCGCGACCGCGCCCTGTTCGCCGAGGCCTATAACGATCCGGATTCGGGTATCTTTACCGGCCGCAAGAAGGTAGCCAACCCGGAGTTCACCGGCCCGGTTACCTACATCGGCCAGGAGCAGGTCGAGGCGGACGTGAAACTGCTTGCCGACGCCCTTCCCGAAGGTACCGAAGGCTTCGTCGCCGCCCTGTCCCCGGGTGCTGCGGCACGTCTGCCTAATAAGTACTACGAGGATGAAACCGACCTTGTTCGTGCTTGCGGTGAGGCGCTCAAGGTGGAGTACAAGGCCATCACCGATGCCGGTCTGACCGTCCAGTTCGATGCTCCGGATCTGGCCGAAGCTTGGGACTCGGTGGTCCCGGAGCCGACGGTCGAGGATTTCCAGGCCTTCCTGCGCGAGCGTATTGAGATTCTCAACGAGTCCATCAAGGACATCCCGCGTGAGCAGACCCGCCTGCACATCTGCTGGGGCTCCTGGCATGGCCCGCACGTGACGGATATTCCTTTCGAGGACATCATTGAAGAGATCCTGCAGGCCAAGGTTGGTGGCTTCTCCTTCGAGGGGGCCTCGCCGCGTCATGCGCACGAGTGGCGCGTGTGGAAGGACCACAAGCTGCCGGAGGGCACTGTGATCTACCCGGGTGTGGTTTCGCACTCCACGAATGCTGTGGAGCATCCGCGCTTGGTGGCGGACCGCATCATCCAGTTTGCTGAATTGGTGGGCCCGGAAAACGTGATTGCATCGACGGACTGCGGCCTCGGCGGCCGTTTGCACCGCCAGATCGCGTGGGCCAAGCTGGAGTCCCTCGTGGAAGGTGCCCAGATTGCCACCGAGGAGCTGTTTTAAGTCTATCCAGCTTGGCTGCGATTGATTCCATCCAATAAAAGGCGGCTGTGACGCAATGTCGCAGCCGCCTTTTTCGTGCAGTGAAAAGTGCTAGTTCACGGTGATACCGTGGCTTTTGAGGAAATCTCGTGGGCCGTCAAGGATAGAAGGGTTAGCCTTAGCGACAAGGACCAACGCGTTGACCCCAGCGGCTACCAAACCAAAAATTGTGGTCAGCCAGGCGACGACTTCCTTGGTTGTGTCACTCGGGCGGGCGGACTGCAACCACTCTGGCATCTTTCCCCAAGCAGCATCTTCCGCAGCTTTCTTTGCTTTTTCGGGGTCCGTCTCTGGAGATGTGCCCTTTTCTGGCGCGGTGTCCTCTTTTGCTTGGGAGGAGTGCGAGACATCGAGGTTACCTACGGACAGCGAGCTACCGTTGGAGTCTGCAGTTGAGTCGTTAGCTGCCGCAAGCGGAGTAGCTAAGGCCATGGTCGTGGCGCATACAGCGACGAGGGAGGCGGAAAGACGCATGATGAGATGTTCTCCTTAGTAAGGCGGTTATGAGAGCTGCATAAAAGGTCCGGCTCGTTACAAGCCCATCTAAATGTAGCAGCCCTCCCCTTAACGACAAAGGTTTTATAGGAACTTCTCCAGTTGCTCGCGCAGCGGTGCCGGGGCAAGGCTGAGAACTGTTTCGCGGACACCCGGGGCATTCAGCAGGCCTACCGCGGCAGCCACAGCGGCGATGACTCCGATGATAGAACCGAGGGCGATGGTCGCGGTGGAGGAGTGGGAGCTCTGACTGCTCTTGTCTTCGTCGTCGTAGTCGCCAGCAGTATCCTCGTCGTCCTCGTCGGCATTGAGCAGGTCCTCAACATTGTAGACGGTGGTGGTTCCGGAGACCTCGTTGCCCACGATGAGCAGGTGCTCGCCGTTGGGGGAGTCTGCCTTGTCGACGAAGGCAAAGCCCTCCGGACCCAAGTCGCCGGCAACAGCGAACTCATCAGTGGAGAAGTCGCGGTTGTTGACATAGGTGACGAAGGAAGCGTTGGCGGGGTCGGTGACGTCGTAGACGAAGATGCAGCCAACGCGCTCTGCGCCGATGAAGGCATATGTACGCTTCCCAACGGTGCCGATGGTCAGGGCCTCTGGCTCTGGGCCCTTGTTATCAGAGCGATCATCGAACGTTGCTTCTTCGTTGTCGGCGTTGTGGTGGAAGATACCCGGCTCGTTGAGCTCGGCGGTGATCTTTTCGAACTCGGCGCCGGAGTCGAAGACAACGTTGCCCTCCGCGTCGTAGATGCTGAAGGAGCGGGAGCCGTAGGCATAGAGCTCGTCGAAGCAGCCCTTCTCTTCGTTCCAGCCTGAGGCGTTGCTCAACTTCAGGTTGCCGGCTTCCTTCTTGTCGGCGAGCTTGTCCAGGTCGACGTCGCCCAGCGCGCCCTCGCACACCTGGCCATCCTCGACCACGTCCTTGAGCTCCACCTCATCGGTGTAGGCGCCGGAGCCGCCGTCCTTTTCCTTGATACCCCACTCGCGGGCATCACCCTCGTTCGCGGTGGCAAAGTAGGTCTGACCACCAGCGGTGAAGGCACCGATGGAATCTGGCATGGACAGGCCCTTGACCGGGATCGTGCGCAGCTCGGCCGCATCATCCTTGTTCGAGGGGTCCAGCGGGACCTGCGAGTGATACGCAATGTGGGCAGGCAGGATCTTCTCCACCGTGGCAGATTCAATCGATGACACCGATGGCGTTGGCCTCCTGCAGTGTCACGAAGGCCTTGTCATCCTGGGAGGTGATGTACTCCGGCTCAAAGTCAATAGAAGGCTTGGAGTCATGGCCAGAGGGGCCGAAAACTCGTACGCCCTCCGGCAGAGGCTGGCCGTCGAAAGCCGTGAATCCAGCGATGCGGGCATCCGCCTGGGTTGGAGCCTCAACAGCCTTCGGCAGCTTGATAACGGAGACGGAGCCTTCCGGGTCCGTGACGTAGTCGGTGCCCTCGGCGTTGAGCTCATTGGAGGGCTCGCCTTCGTTAGCCACCAGCGCGTAGCCACCATCTGCGGTGAGGTGAACGTTATCCGGCAATGCGCCCACCATCACGCGGCCCAATTCGGCGGTATCCAGGTCCGTGGCCGCGGCGTTGAAGAACAGTGCTTCGCCGTCCTCGGTCTTGTCCGCCTGCTGGACGGCGGCCACGGCTAGGCCATCGGGGCGCACGGCTACGGAGTTGATTTCCTTGCCCTCACCAGCAGAGATAGAGTCGATTAAGGTGGGCTTGGCCGGATCGGAAGCGTCGAGGATATCGATTTGACCAGCGTGCGCATTGACCGTAAGGATGCGCTTGGAGTTCGGGTGAAAGGCCACGATCTCCGCGGCCGACTCCGCGTATACACCGGACTCATAGGTGCCAACCGGGGTGAGCTTGAGGCTGGCGTCTGCCGCCGAGTGCTCGATGACGTTGTTCACAATCGCGGCCGAGGAGGCCGGTACGGCCACGCTGAGGCTGGTTGCGGTCGCCACGCAGAGCGCGAGAGAGCGGCGGGAGATAGAGCGAGACATTGAGAAAGACTCCTTGAAGCGAGGCGAAAAAGATTCCGCATCACCGTACGTGCCGCCCATGACACCTTTGGGGAACAGAGCGTTGCGGCCAAGCGAGATCTAGGTAAACGTTCAGTGAATCGGTCGAATGCTAGGTAATACGCGACGAAAGAATGGTGGGGCGCTAAAATGAGCCACCATGACAAGCACCCCGCAAGACTTCGAGCCAATCCACGCCTCTGATATCCAACTGGCCCAATCGCGAATTAGCTCGGAGATTGCCCCGACCCCGTTGCAATACTGCCCGCGACTGTCCCAGGAAACCGGCTATGAGGTGTACTTAAAGCGCGAGGATCTACAAGATGTGCGCTCCTACAAGATCCGCGGAGCCATCTATGGCATGTCAAACCTCAGCGAAGAGCAGCGGACGCAAGGCATCGTTACGGCGTCGGCGGGCAACCACGCCCAGGGTGTGGCTTATGCCTGCCGCACCATGGGAATCCACGGCAAGATCTACGTGCCGGAACCGACCCCGAAACAAAAACGCGACCGCATCCTGGTCCACGGCGGCGACCTCGTGGAACTCGTTGTCACCGGCGCCAATTTCGACGAGGCAGCAGCTGCCGCGCACGCGGATGCAGCGGAGCACGGCGCCTTCTTCATCGAGCCTTTCGATTCGCGCGATACCGTTACCGGCCAGGGAACTGTGGCCGCCGAAATCGTCTCCCAGCTGTCTTCGATCGGTAAATCCCTCGATACCGTGGTGGTCCCCGTGGGCGGTGGCGGCCTCATCTCCGGCATCACCTCCTACCTCGCCGACATGGCCCCGCGCACGGCGGTGGTGGGCATTGAGCCGGCGGGGGCGGCGTCGCTAAGCGCAGCGTTCGCTGCTGGTGAGCCCGTGACCCTGGAGACCGTTGATCCCTTCGTCGATGGTGCTGCCGTCAAGCGCATCGGTGAGCTGCCCTTCCAGATTCTGGAAGCCAACCAGGGCCGCCTGCACCATGACACCGTCTCCGAAGGCGCCGTCTGCACGGAGCAGTTGGCGTTGTACCAAAACGAGGGCATTATCGCCGAGCCCGCCGGCGCGCTGAGCGTGACCGGCCTGCGCACGCTCAACCTGCAGCCGGGTTCAACGGTGGTCTGCGTGATTTCCGGCGGCAACAATGACGTGCTGCGCTACGCCGAAATCATGGAGCGCTCCCTGGTGCACCGTGGACTCAAGCACTACTTCCTGGTGAATTTCCCGCAGGAGCCCGGCCAGCTGCGCCACTTCCTGCAGGATGTTCTTGGCCCGGAAGATGACATTACGCTGTTCGAGTACCTCAAGCGCAATAACCGTGAGACCGGCGCTGCGCTGGTGGGCATCGAATTGGGTAGCGCTGCAGGTATAGACGGACTGCTGGAGCGCATGGAGAAGTCGAAGCTCAATTGCCAGCAACTTAAGCCAGGTACCCCCGAGTATGACTTCCTCGTCGCATAATGCTGGAGAGCTATCAGCGCCCCGTCGCCGGTGACATCGTTGAACACGAGATTGAGATCAAACGTTCGCGGTTTATCACCCTCATTGGCCGCGCCACGAATGAAGAGGAAGCACGCGCGCTTATCGACGCCGCCCGCGACCGCTTCCCCGACGCCCGCCACCACTGCTCGGCGTACATTTACCACGTCGATGGCTCGAATCCAGTGGAGCGATCGTCTGATGACGGCGAGCCTTCCGGCACGGCGGGCAAGCCAATGCTCGATGTTTTGAAGGGCTCCGGACTGCTCGATATTTGCGCGGTCGTGGTGCGCTACTTCGGCGGCATCAAGCTGGGCGCGGGCGGGCTCGTTCACGCCTACGGCGGTGCCGTCAGTGAGACCATGGAGCAAGTTGAGCACGTCACGCGCGCCTTGCGCGAGCTCTATACTGTCGAGGTTTCCCACGCGGAGGCCGGCCGGTTGGAGGCGGAGCTGCGCAACCGCGGTGTGGACATGGTGGATACCGACTACTGCCAGGCAGTGACCTTCACCGTGTCTGTGGAGCCCGGCGGCGAGGAGGAGCTCGCGGCGACGCTCGCCGCGCTGACCCAGGGTGGGGTAGAGCCAAAGGAAGCTGGAACTGCCTGGGTGGAGCTTTAAGGCCGCGGGATTCGGGCCATGTAGAATGAGCCCCATGACTATGCAGCGACGCCCCAACAACCCCATTGAGCAACGCAAGCAAGCCGTGCGTACCCATGCACGCAACGGAGCTATCTGCGTCGTGGGCGGCGTCGCCGGCGGTGTGCTCCTGGGCTGGGCACTTACCAGCTTCTGGACCTGGATGGCCATTGGCCTCATCGTCGCCGTGGTGGGTGGCGTGTACAACTGGGTCAAAATCCAGAAGATCGTGAACGAGAACCACAACCTATAAAAGCTCATGGTGAATCAGCCCGACGGGCGGCCCGTACGTATTGATGCTTGGGTCTGGTCCGTGCGCATGTTCAAGACTCGCTCGGAGGCCGCCACCGCCGTGCGCGCCGGGCACGTCAAACTCAATGGCAACGCCACCAAGCCCGCGCAGCAGGTTGTGCCCGGCGACCGCGTGCGCGTGTGGCGCAACCACCACGAGCATGACCTTGAGGTGCTAGCCACCGTGTCCAAGCGCGTGGGCGCCCCGATTGCGCGCACCTGTTATATCGACCATGCCCCGCCGCCACCGCCGAAAGAGTTTATGCCCTCCGTTCCGGTCCGACCGCGCGGTGCTGGCCGCCCGACGAAGAAAGAACGCCGGCAGATGGAGAAATTCCGCGGTGGATTCCGCTAATTATTCCGGAAGTTCTTTAAGGCCTTCAAGCGCGCGTTCAAGCGGCGCTTGCGGTCTTTGCGGTCACCGGCCTCGGCCGTGGCCTCGATGTGCTGGGGGCCGAATTTGTTGAGCAGCAGGTCGTCGATAAGCCTGACCTGGCCTGGGCGGAAGCGGTAGTGCATGGCGTCGTGCACGTGGGCGATGGCGTCATCGTCGAGCAGCTGCTTGAGCTGGCTCAAGCGTGTGATGCCGTTGTTTTCGAGCAACTCGGCAAGGAAGCGATAATGCTCCGAGCGTGAACGCGGGAAGCGGTTGCCCAGAATAATGGCGAGGACGCCAGGGAGGGTCTCAGCTGTAATTTCTACGTCATCGCCTGCCTCAGAACTGGGGGCTTTGAGTGCGGCGATCTCATCGAATTGCTGGTCCGCCAGCTCAATGAGGCCCGCAGCCAGTGTGAAGAGGCGATCCACCTGTGGGGAAGGCGGGTTCGGGCCCTGCTTGTACCGGATATCGTGCTCAAATTCTGCCCAGGCGTGTTGTAGCACCGTGCGGATTTGAATCTCGAAGGTCCAGCCGATATAAGGCTCAAGTTCCTCCAGCGTGGTGGCGCTGTCCTCGGACACCGTCAGCACCAAATGGTGCGAGCCATACCCAAAACCACCAGAAATCCGTGTTTCCGCCGCCTTATCCACCGAGCGCAGTACGGCAAAGGTTTCTCCCAAAACCTCCAGGGCTTCCGGGATAACTGTGGAGTGGAAGACGGTGATTCGCACGCCCAAAACATCGTGGATATCTTCCCATGGCTTCGGGTACATCAGCTCGCCGTTGTCGCGGCGCTTCTTCGCTTTGGCCTTGAGAGAAGGCCACTGCTTGACGCGGGTTGCTACGCGGTCGAAGATAATGCCGGCGTCGTTAAGCAAGTCCTCGATGGCATCGCGGAAATCCTGCGCCGCGGTGGGGTGCGCGTGTACCCAGGAATGGTACTGGTTGCTCAGGCGGGACATGGATGATTCAGCCATCGTGAAACGTGACTCCTTTCGGCCACGGCGGGGGAAGTTTGGAGGTGTTTTCTATACCTCCAGTGGGAAGCCGTTAGCCAATACTAGTGGTTGCAAGCTCAGCGGTGGTCGATGGCGCGGGCGCAATTCGGCCGCGCGGTAGGCCAGTTCCGTGGCGCGCGGCGGGGAAACGTTGAGCAGCGCGTAGAGAGTGTGTGCATCAGGCACGAGGTAGGTAATGCTCCGAGCCTGGCTAAGCCGCTGCAGATGATTGTTTAGGATAACGAAGGCCTGCGGGTGAGCCAACCACGACGAGACAGCGCAGCGATGCACCCGCACCTCGAGGCCGCTTTCCGCTCTACTGAGTCCGAGCTCAGCAGGCCGGGTAAAGAAACGCAGCCCCTGCTGCGTCAGTGCGCGGCGTTGCAGATTCAGCGCGGCAGTATCCCACGCTTGGCGCACGGTCAACCCCATATCGTCCACAGCGCGCTGGCTCACGCGCTTGGCTTCAGCGCCCGTGCCGTGCACCAAGGACATCGATAGCGTGCGCGATAGCTGGAGGCTAGCAGGTGAATCACCGAAGCCATCATCACAGAGCTTGACTCCGTTGAGCTCTTCGCTCGGGCAGAGCGAGGGGAGCAGGTGGTCGATGCGGAGGGAGGTGGGCAGCGCGATGGTCATGGTGGATTTACTCCAAAAGGTAGGCAAGTGCAGGTTCCTTGCCCTTATTGGACTGCACTTTATGCCCACAGGTTCCCACTAGTTCGGAGAAAACCCACCACGCGCTAGAGCCTTGATGCTTTGCGCCTCCGTGCTCAACAGATACGCAGGTTAGAACGGCGGAGCTTCATCAAGCTGCAGCTCCTCCAACAGCTTGTCCGTCTGCCAGATTGCGATGTCCTGGCCTTTGCCCTGCAGCTCCTCAGCGCGCTTTTCTTTAGAGGTTTTGGTAGCCCACTGGCCCACGACCAGGATGGTGGTCTTCTTCGTGACGTTCTTGCCCACCTGGCCGCCGCGTTCAGCAATCTTGGACCACAAAAGGCCCTTGTCGAAAGGCTCGAAGTCACCGGTGAGGGTGACATTCTGACCAAATAGCGCGCCTTCCGGATCCGCATCAGGATTAGGATCCGGGATGGTGTCCGGAGTAGATACGGATTGCCACGGGGCCGGACCGCGGCGCTCCTTAGCGGCGGAGCTCTTTTTGTTTTTCTTCGAGCCCGAGGCTGTGCCTGCCATGCGCGTCTTGTCGCGGAAATCCGTACCGGCGCCCAAGTCGGCCGCGGAGAGCGGAGCGGTGTTGGCGCGCAGGACCGGGATGATGGACTCCTCGCTCAACGTGCCCAGTGCAAAATCACGGGAGGTGAATAAGTCCTCGATGCTTCCCGAGTAGCCAAAGCGCTGCGCCAGGGCACTGACAATCTCGCCCGCCGCGCGGGCATCGGCTGTGGCCTCGTGATGGCGGAAATCCTCGGCACCGAGGCAGGAGGCGACGGTGGGAAGCTTATGGTTCGCCACGTCGATGACGCCCGCACGGGAGGCATCGCGGGCCAGTGCCAGGGAACACGCTAAGCGAACTTCTGGCACCGGCGCGTCGGCCTTCTTGAGGCCACTGCGCAGGGCCGTGGAATCGAATTGCGCGTTGTGGGCCACCAGCGTGTCCGTGCCGAGGAACTCGAAGAGCTCGGCAGCAGCATCAGCGAAGGGTGAAGCATCAGCAACGTCCTCCGCCGTGATGCCGTGGATGCTGATGTTGACCTCGTCGAAGTGCTCGAGTCCCGGAGGGGGAGTACACAGCCACGTGCGGGACTCGGTTTCTTCGCCGTCGCGGAAGCGGACCGCACCGATCTGGCAGACCGAGCCCCAGTTATCGTTGGCGGTTTCCACATCGACGGCGGTGAAGTCCAGCCCCTGCACGCCGGTGCTGGCAGCCGGTGCTTCCCCGCGCAGCGCTGCCTCAACCGCGCGGGCGAATGCCGCCGCATCTTGACCCGGCGCAAAGCGGATAACCGTGTCCTCACCAGTCCCCGCAGAATCGCTCGTGCCGCGCACTATGACCTGCCCAAACCCGGTTGCCGTCGGTTCCGTGCACTCCACGCCCGTGGCATCAGCCAAGGAGAGAGTCTCGCGAGCTGGGGCGCCAAGGGAAGCGGAAAGCTGGGAGCGGTGGACGGTGAGGGCATCGGTGGTGACATCAATGACGGCACCGTGGGCGGTATAGGACACGGTTTCCTTTCAAGGACGGGGTTGATGGTGGACTGCAGACGGTGGAGTGCAGTCTAGCTATCAGTTGCTGCTGCCGTGGCAGCGGATTGTGCAGAGTCATCGCTGTCGTCGAAAACCGGGGGCTCAGTCTGGCGCAGAATCAGCGTCGTGCGCGGTTGCACCACGATGGACCCTTCGGCCGCGATGAGCTTCTCCTCGTCCGGATAGCCACCGGAATCAGAGGTGTCGACGATGAGCCGCCAACTAGCACCCAGGTCCTTCTTGGGCAGTGTGAACTCGATGTCTTCGTGGTGGGCGTTGAAAATCATGATGAAGGAATCATCCGTAATGCGTTCACCGCGGGCGGTGGTTTCCGTAATCGCGTTACCGTTGAGGTAGACCATGAGGGCCTTGCCGAACTCAAAATCCCAGTCCTGCGGGGTCATGAGTTTGCCGGAGGGCACGAGCCAGGCAATATCGCGGTCCTTCACCTCAGAGCCGAAGGGGCCACCAGCCAAGAAACGCTGGCGGCGGAACACCGGGTGGTTCTTGCGGATGTTGATGAGGCGCTTGGTAAAGCCGTGCATGGCGCTGTTCTTTTCCTGCTTCAGCATCGACCAATCGATCCAGGAAATCTCGTTGTCCTGGCAATACACGTTGTTATTGCCGTTCTGGGTGCGGCCCAGCTCATCACCGTGGCACAACATCGGGGTGCCCTGGGATAGCAGGAGGGTAGTGAGGAAATTGCGGACTTGGCGGCGCCGGAGCTTCTTAATCTCTTCGTCGTCAGTCGGCCCCTCCACGCCATGGTTCCACGAGCGGTTGTGGGACTCACCGTCGCGATTGTCTTCACTGTTCTCGGAATTGTGTTTTTCGTTATAGGACACCAAATCGCGCAGCGTAAAGCCGTCATGGGCGGTGATGAAGTTGATAGACGCGGTGGGGCGGCGGCCGTTATTGGCATAGAGATCGGAGGAGCCGGTCAGGCGTGAGGCAAATTCACCCATGGTCGCCGGCTCCCCGCGCCAGAAATCACGGACGGTATCGCGGTACTTGCCGTTCCACTCGCTCCAGATGGGAGGGAAGTTACCAACTTGGTATCCGTTATGGCCCACGTCCCAAGGTTCGGCGATGAGCTTGACCTTGGAGACCACCGGGTCCTGCTGAACCAAATCGAAGAAGGTAGCCAGCTTGTCGACGTCATCCAGCTCGCGCGCCAGAGTGGAAGCGAGGTCGAAGCGGAAGCCATCCACGCGCATCTCCGTCACCCAGTAACGAAGCGAATCCATAATGAGCTGGAGGGAGTGCGGGTGACGGACATTTAGGGAGTTACCGGTGCCGGTGTAGTCCATGTAGTGCTCGGGATTGTCATCAACCAAGCGGTAGTAGGCGTGGTTATCAATGCCACGGAAGGCGATGGTGGGGCCCATGTGGTTGCCTTCGGCGGTGTGGTTGTAGACCACATCGAGGATGATCTCGATTCCAGCCTCATGGAAGGCACGAACCATGGCCTTGAATTCAGCAACTACCTCGCCGGGCTTCTTAGCGTAGGCATAGTCAGCATGCGGGGCGAAGAACCCGAAGGTGTTATAACCCCAGTAGTTGCGCAGGTCCAGCTGGCGCAGGCGATCATCCTGCAAGAACTGGTGAACCGGCAGCAGCTCGACGGCTGTCACTCCCAAGTCCTTGAAGTAGTTGATGATCGCCGGGTGCGCCATGCCGGCATAGGTGCCGCGAAGCTTCTCCGGCACATCCGGGTGCGTCATCGTCATGCCCTTGACGTGGGCTTCGTAGATAATTGTTTCATTATCCGGGGTATGCGGACGGTTGTCGCCGTGCCACTCGAAGAACGGGTTGATGACCACGGAGAGCATGGTGTGGCCCAAGGAGTCATCCTGGTTGCGGCCGGTGCCGGGTTCCTCTGCGAAGATATCGTAGGAGTACAGCGAGGGATCCCCATCAAAGTCGCCGTCGAAGGCGCGAGCATAAGGATCGACAAGAAGTTTTGAGGGATCGCAGCGCAGACCATGTTCTGGCTCATACGGGCCGTGGATGCGGTATCCGTAGCGCTGCCCGGGGCTGACGTTCGGGAGGTAGGCGTGCCAGACGTGGGCGGTGATCTCGGTTAATTCGATGCGTTCTTCGTTGCCGTCCTGGTCAATGAGGCAGAGCTCAACCTTCTCGGCGATTTCGGAAAAGATAGCAAAATTAGTACCGGCTCCATCAAAGGTGGAGCCGAGAGGGGAGGGGGAACCAGGCCACACCTGGCGAGATAGCGTTAGGTCAGCACGGGTCTCAGTCATGAGGCTTAGCTTAGTCAATTCTGATGTATGTGATCGCTTCGCAGTGACCTTAAGCCGGCGACCATCAGCTCTGCTGCGCGCACCGAGGTGGCGTCTACCGGGGCGGTCTCGGGAGCTGTAGACGCTGTGCTTGGCGACGTCCCTCCTAGCGCCGCCCCACTGAGCTGCTCTCGGGATTGTTCCATGAAAGTGGCGCCCAGCGTGTAGTGGATCAGAGTGCGGGCGGCGACGGCTCTATCCTCCGGCGAGGCATCGGGTGCTTCCTTCTGCAGTGCCTTGGTGAATAGCTTTTCTAAGTCGGCGCTCGCTGAGGATTCGGGGAAGGATGCTCCGGCGATGGCCACTTCAGCTCCATCGCGCCAGCGTTGCAGCTCACTGTGCAGAGAGCTGACCAGCTCCGCCGTGCTTTCCCCGGTGACAGGAGCGAGTATTTCAGCAGTCATGGCCGCGATCAGCGATTGTTTGTTGGCCACGTGCCAGTACAGCGCGCCGGGGGCGACCCCGAGGTTCGTGGCGACTCGGCGCATAGTGACATCAGCAAGGCCGTATTGGGTCAAGAGCTCAAGGGCGGTGGAAACGATAGCGTCGCGAGAAAGGTGCACACGACCAACTCTACGCGGCAAGAGAAACCCCACGTGAGGCTCACAGGAAGCTTCAAGGTGTAGGATATGAATTCTTCAAACAGCCCTTGTTAAGGTTATGTAAGTTGCCCAAGAGCAAACGCCGCGCCCAGCGTGGTTTAACCTATCGCTCTCTATATATTTAGGAGTTTTCCCTTGTCTTTTCTGACACCTGCCAAGAAGTCCCTCATTGCTGTTGCGCTCGTTGCACCGCTTTCCTTGGCTGCTTGTGGTTCCGATGATGAGAATGCAGGCGACACGGCGTCCTCTGCAGCAAAGACCACCACGACTACGAAGTCTAAGGAAAAGACTTCTGAGGAGAAGACTTCTGAGGAGAAGAAGGAGGGTGAGGACAAGAAGGACGGCGAAGAGAATAAGGACGATGCTTCCAAGCCGGAGGGGGAGAAACCCGAGGCTGCTAACCAGACTCTGGCCAACCCCTTCGAAGAAGGCGCGGATCCTTTCCAGAACATGCCCAAGGTCGAACCGGTGCAGGGTGAGGCCGCCAGCCAGGAGGATGTCGACGGTATTAACGCCCTAGTGCGCGGTATGTATGAGCAGCAGACCATGCGTTCCTTCGTGAAGTACCTCCCGGAGCACACCTGCGCGGCTATCCGCAACGATCCGAACTCCGGTCTCGACCAGGTTGACTACAACCAGGTTCCGGATGTTCCGATGAACCAGCTCAAGGACATGATGGCGGCAGCGGGCCAGGATACCTCCCAGATGGATGGCTTTGACTGGTCCAAGACTGGCGTTGAGTCCATCAACGATGTCGTGGTTAACGGTGACGATGCCTCCGCGACCGTGAACGTCAACACCAGCCAGGGCACGGATAGCTCCACCATGCGCTTCAAGCGTGAGAACGGTAACTGGACCTTCTGCGGCTAGAGAGTATCGTGCCTGCACTGCGTGCACCTAGCCTTCGCATACCCCGCGCCGTCGGATTCGGCGCGGGGTTGCTCGCGTTAGCCCTCTTTGGATTTTCCGCTGTTGGCGCTGTATGGGGGCTGTGGCGGCCTATTCTGGAGGGTCATCGAATGGAGGATGGCGGCTATGTTTTGGGCAACGTCGCCGACGTGCAATTCGACTCCTATATCACCTTCGTGCTGATCACAGGATTCCTCGGTATGGCCTTGGGGCTTATCGCCCACCGTTGGGGAGAGCGCTACCGCGGCGTCGGCCTGCTATTATGGGTGGCTCTGGCAGCTTTGGCTGGTGCGGCGTCCTTCTATGTCTTCGGTGGGGCGACAGCCACTGATATTCCAGAAAGTCCCGGGGAGTTTGTGGAGTTTGTCCCGAATTTCTCACCTGGCATTGCCTGGCTCGTAGGGCCATTTATGGCCATGTTTGCCTATTGGTCTGCGCTGTTTTTTGATCCGCCCAGCGTTTGGCACGAAAGCGAAACGGTAGACGATGAGGCGGCGGTCGATGATGCGCTAGGGCCAAGCGACGGGGGAGGAGCCCACCGCATCGCGTGAGATGTCGTCGATCCCGTGGAGGACGTGTTTGATGCCGCGGCCGAGGGCGGTGATCAGTTGGGCGTCGGAAAGCCCGGCGCCCGTCATGATCGCGTAATCAATGCGCACCTGCAGCCCATCAATGTTGGAGTGACAGAAGGCTGAGGCTGAGTGATTGGTCCGGTTCCAGTCATTGCAAATGAGGAAGATTTTGGAGAACTCGCTGCCCGGCAGGTTGGGATCCCAATGGCCTTTGATAATGAGGCTGGGGCCGGAATCGATGGCGAAAGCAAAAAGGACATCATTGATCCAGGCATAGACGGCCTCGTCGGCATCCGATTGGAAGCGCGTTATCCCCAGGGTAGGAAGGATCTCCCCAAGGCGGGCAGTATCCACAGCGGAGACGGGGCCGTCTAGTTCTGTTTGTTCTTCCGGAGTCGTCGGACGGGGCAGAGTGAGGACCGGGAAGTGATCGGCCAGTTCTTCGAGGCAGGCCGCGGCGTTGTGGAGTGCTGGCAGAACCGAAGCGGCAAGCTGGGACGTCGTGGGTTTCTGGTGAACCACGAGGAAGGAATGCCCCCACACTTCTACCTCGGTAGGTGCCGAATAGTTGAGGATGAGGTGCGGCGAGAGGCAGTCATGGTTCCAGTCGTTGACGAATTCACTGAGAGCGGGGATGTCGCCGAAACCTAGAATGCCGTGGTGCGTGGTGTAAAAACGCAGGATTGGTTCGCCCTCGGTGTCCATGAAAGCGCGGGTTTCCCCAAGCGGTGGGTGGGGGAAGAGGAGCTCGTGTGCGGTGACCCGAATGCAATCGAGGCTTTCGCGGTGCGCGAGGTTTTCGACGCGGGCAAGCAGGTTGGAAGGAGACTGGCTGTCCAGGCCATCGGCGCCGTTGCTCATCTCGTCGCCTCCCTTCACCGATTCGGGGTCCCGGAATGTGTTACTAGTGGCACATTCTATAACCCCTACCTGCCAGCTCGCTGGCTTTTCGGTCCAGGTATAGTAATGGGAAGGTATAGAAACCGCTGCATATTATAAAAGGGGTCTGAGCATGCTACGAACCATCGACCTGCGTGGAGAGGAACTAACCACCTCCCGGTTGCGCCGAGTCTTGCCGCGAGGGGGAACGGATGTGTCCTCGGTGATGGGCACCGTCATCCCCATGGTGGAGAAGGTACGCAAGGGTGGTGCGGCGGCGGCCCTCGACTTCGGCGAACAATTCGACGGAATCCGCCCCGCCGCGGTGCGAGTGCCTAAGGAGGAGCTGAAGAAGGCTGCCGAGGAACTGGATTCGAGTGTGCGAGCAGCCATCGAAGAATCTATCGCGCGCGTGCGCGCCGTTCACGCTGATCAGAAGCCGGCTTCACACACGACGACGCTGGCGCCAGGTGCGACGGTCACCGAGGTTTTCCAGCCCATTGAGCGCGTAGGGCTCTATGTTCCGGGCGGCAAGGCGGTGTATCCGTCTTCCGTCATTATGAATGCCGTCCCCGCTCAAGAAGCGGGCGCTGCGGCGATGGTCGTGGCTTCTCCGCCGCAGAAGGAATTCGGCGGCCTGCCGCACCCGACGGTGCTGGCCACGTGCCACATGCTGGGCGTGGATGATGTCTGGGCCGTCGGCGGCGGGCAAGCCATCGCACTTTTGGCTTACGGCGATGATGAACCCATTACGGGTGAAGAAGCGCTGGAGCCTGTCGATATCATCACCGGTCCCGGCAACGTCTTTGTTGCTGCCGCTAAGCGCTCGGTGCAGGGAGTGGTGGGCATTGATGCGGAAGCTGGTCCTACCGAGATCGCCATCCTGGCCGACGAGACCGCTAACCCCGTCTACGTGGCCTATGACCTCATTTCCCAGGCGGAGCACGATCCCATGGCTGCCTCCGTGCTCATCACCGATTCTGAGGACTTTGCCGCTGCGGTGAATGCGGAGGTAGCTCAGCGCTATACCGCCACAGCCAACGCCGAGCGCGCGGCTGAGGCATTGCGTGGAGAACAGTCCGGCATTGTCGTGGTCGACAATCTCGAGGCAGGTATCGCTGTCGCGGACGCCTATGCCGCTGAGCACTTGGAGGTTCACACGAAGAATGCCCGGGCAGTTGCGGAGCGCATCCGCCACGCCGGTGCAATCTTCGTTGGCGATTATTCGCCCGTTCCGCTCGGTGATTACACCGCCGGTTCCAACCACGTTTTGCCTACCTCGGGAACCGCGCGGTTCAGCGCTGGGCTGTCGACGCACACCTTCCTACGCCCAGTCAACCTCATTGAGTATGACCGCGCAGCACTCGGCGAGGTAGCGCAGAATGTCATTGCCTTCGCCACCGCGGAGGCGCTGCCCGCCCATGGTGAAGCAATTGCGGCACGATTCGCTGATGACACCGATACCCAGAAAGAAGAGGCTTAAGCAATGGCTGAGTTGAAGGATCTTCCCCTTCGCGAAGAATTGCGCGGCTCCAGCGCCTATGGAGCCCCGCAGCTGACGGTGACCAACCAGCTCAACACCAACGAGAACCCCTATCCGCCCTCGGAGGCGCTGGTGAAGGACATGGTGGCGGCCGTCGAGAAGCACGCGCGGGAGCTCAACCGCTACCCAGAGCGCGATGCCGTGGAGCTGCGCACGGCACTGGCCGAGTACGTCAGCGAGCAAACCGGGGTGGCTGTCAGCGTGGAGAACGTCTGGGCAGCTAACGGTTCCAATGAGGTTTTGCAGCAGCTGCTTCAGGCCTTTGGCGGGCCGGGGCGTAGCGCGCTGGGATTTACCCCGAGCTATTCCATGCACCCCATCCTGTGCGCGGGCACCCAAACCGAATTCATCTCCTGCTCGCGCGATGCGGATTTCCGGATTGATGAAAAGGAGGCGTTGGAGGCCGTCGCCAAGCACAGCCCCGACGTCGTCTTCATCACCACCCCGAACAACCCCACCGGTGACGTCACCCCGATCGATGTGGTGGAGAAGATCGTGCAGGCCGCGCCGGGCATCGTTATCGTGGACGAGGCTTACATGGAATTCTCGCCCTCGCCGTCAGCAACAACACTGCTGGCGAAGTACCCGACCAAGCTCGTGGTATCGCGCACGATGTCCAAGGCCTTCGACTTCGCCGGCGGGCGCTTGGGTTACTTCGTGGCAGATCCGGCTTTCGTGGAAGCCGTCATGCTCGTTCGTTTGCCCTATCACCTGTCGGTTCTCTCTCAGATCGCGGCCACCGTGGCCCTTGCTCATAAGGAAGAGACCTTGGGAACCGTGGCCAAACTATCGGCGGAGCGGGACCGGGTTGTCGCAGGGCTTAAGGAGCTCGGGTACTACGTGGTGCCGAGCGAATCCAACTTCGTGTCCTTCGGACGCTTTGCCGATCAGCACGCGGTGTGGCAGGGGTTCCTGGACCGTGATGTCCTGATTCGAGATAACGGTGTACCGGGACTTCTGCGCGCCACGATTGGTCTGCCCGAAGAGAATGACGCCTTCCTTTCGGCCGCGGCAGATTTGGCAGATAAAGTAGAGATGACTAACTGAAACGATGATGAATTGAGCCCACATTGTGGGCCCATGACTTGAAGAAGGAGCGTGGAGCAATGAGTGCTGGCGACGCTGTACGTCACAACCATGGCGACCGCATTGGCCGCGCAGAGCGCGTCACTGGGGAGACAAAGATCTCCGTAGAAATAAACCTCGATGGCACCGGCCAGGCGGATATTTCGACGGGGCTGCCGTTCTTTGACCACATGCTTAACGCTGTGTGCACCCACGGCTCCTTCGATCTTCGCGTCCACGCTGAGGGCGATATTGACATCGATGCTCACCACACGGTCGAAGACACTGCTATCGTGCTGGGCCGCGCTTTTCTGGAGGCGTTGGGGGATAAGTCCGGAATCCGCCGTTTCGGGTCCCAGCTGCTGCCCATGGATGAGGCGCTGGTGGAAGCCGTCGTCGATATCTCAGGGCGCCCCTACTTCGTGATGAATGGCGAGCCGGAGAACATGGAGTGGCAGATTATCGGTGGGCACTACGCCACGGTTATCAACCGACACTTCTTCGAAACCTTTGCCACGCACTCGGCGACGACCTTGCACGTCAACGTGCGCTACGGCCGCGATCCGCACCACATCACGGAGGCCGAGTACAAGGCGGTGGCCCGTGCTCTGCGCCAGGCTACTGAGCAGGATCCGCGCGTGAACGGAGTTCCTTCGACGAAGGGAGCGCTCTAAGACTTATGAATGCAATGGTTCTCGTTCTCTTTCTGGTCGCCGGTTTGCTCGTCGGTGGTGCGTGGGCGGCTTACCAGAACGGGTCGGTGCTGATGACCGTGGTCGCGGGTGCACTCGCGGCGGTCTCCGTGGCCGCTGCCTTGGTGTGGTTCCTTGACATCTTCTCAGCAGGATTGGCGGCGAAGTGACGGAAAAGACCCCTCAGAGCGTATGGAAGGTTGCTGGCTTTAGGGAAACCATGATCGCGGTGGTTTCCGCTTTTGGCGCGTGGTCGGTTTTGCTGCCCGTGGTGCCGCTGGCCGTGCTGGATTCCGGCGGTTCCGCGACATTGGCTGGTGCCACGACTGGCGTGTTCATGCTGGCCACAGTACTTACCCAGATGGCAACTCCGATGTTGCTGCGTATCTTTGGCTATCGCCCGATTATGGCAGCCTCGGCGCTGTTGCTGGGGCTGCCGGCGTTGGGGCACATGCTGGGCGACGTCGCCCCGATCGCCCTGGGCTTCTCCGCCCTGCGCGGAATCGGCTTCGGTGCGCTCACGGTGGCGGAGAACGCACTCATCGCGGAAATCACGCCACGGCGCCTTCTGGGCAAGGCCACCGGTATCTTCGGGTTGTTCATCGGAGCGGCGCAAATGGCCTTCTTACCTTTGGGTCTTGCGGTGGCTTCAGCCTTCAACTACAAAACGGTGTATCTTCTGGCCGCTGGCCTTGGCCTACTGGGATTCTTCACGTGCATTCTGGTACCCCAAATCAAGGCAGCTCCAGTGGGCTTGCCGGATCCCACGGACACCACTCCGCGGGCACCAATGTGGAAGCTCGTGCTCGTCCCCGCGCTGGCCCTGACCAGTTTCTCCGTGAGCTACGGCGTGGCCTCCAACTTCATTTCCCCGGCGGTGCGCGAGCTGGACCCTGAGCGCGGCGCTGTCTTGGGCGGTCTCATGCTGTCGGTGATCGGTGGCTCGGCCATGATCGCACGCTATGTGGCCGGTGTGGTGGCGGACCGAGTGGGCCAGCCAGGCACGCTGATGATTCCCGCTCAGGCTTTCTCAGTCTTTGGTGTGGGTCTCATCGCCGCCGTGCTGTGGCAAGAATGGTCGGTATGGCTGCTTGTCTTCGGCACTGTCATCTATGGTGCGGGTTTCGGCATCGTGCAAAACGAGGCCTTGTTGTCGATGTTTGACCGTCTCCCGCGCGAGCGTCTCTCGGAGGGCTCTGCGGTGTGGAATATCTTCTATGACGGTGGAACCGGCCTTGGTTCGACGGTTCTCGGCGCTGTCGTGGCTATGTCCGGATATGATGGCGCCTTCGCCGCCGGCGCTGCCATCATCGCGGTGGGCCTGCTCATGTCCACGGCTGACCGCGCCTTGGGCAAAACCCGTGTGAGCGAGCTGAATGATATTCAGACTCGCCTGCGCATGATTAGAAGGCCGAAGAGGCCCGGAAAGGAAGCACGATGAGCTCACACGACGTAGTAGTCCTAGATTATGGCGCTGGCAATGTTCGGTCGGCAGTGCGCGCGCTGGAGCGGGTTGGTGCCACCGTTACGGTGACCGCAGACCCGAAACTAGCTGTAGAGGCCGATGGCTTGTTGGTACCCGGTGTAGGCGCTTTCGCTGCCTGCATGGAGGGGCTGCGCGCTGCACAGGGGCCGCGAATCATTGGTCAGCGATTGGCTGGTGGTCGCCCGGTTCTGGGGATTTGCGTAGGCATGCAGATTCTCTTTGAGTCCGGCACCGAACACGGCGTGCACACCGAAGGTTGCGGGGAGTGGCCGGGGGAGGTCACTCGCTTGCAGGCGCCCGTCCTCCCGCACATGGGATGGAATACCGTGGAGCTTCCTAGCGGAAGCCGCATGTTTGAAGGCGTGAGCGTAGAGGATCGCTTTTATTTCGTGCATTCCTATGCCGCGCGGAACTGGGAGCTCGAGACCGAAATTACGGAGCCGCCGAAGGTGGCGTGGTCTGAGTACGGCGGTGACCGTTTTGTCGCTGCGGTAGACAATGGCGCATTGTGGGCCACCCAATTTCACCCGGAGAAATCTGGTGACGTTGGTTCGCAGCTGCTGAAGAACTGGATAGGAACGCTTTAAAGAGCCTGCGTGAAAGGTAGACTACCCACCATGAGTTTTACACTGTTGCCCGCGGTTGATGTCGTTGATGGTCAGGCAGTTCGCCTCGATCAAGGAGAGGCCGGAACCGAGAAATCCTATGGCTCGCCGCGTGAGGCTGCCCTGAAGTGGCAGGCTCAGGGGGCGCAGTGGCTGCATGCAGTCGATTTGGACGCTGCTTTCGGCCGCGGATCCAACCATGAACTGCTTGCCGAAATCACCACGAGCGTGGACCTGAACGTGGAGCTGACCGGCGGGATTCGAGATGATGAGACCCTGGCCCGGGCTCTCGCTACCGGTGCGCGCCGCGTCAATATTGGTACCGCGGCCTTGGAGAACCCCGACTGGATTGCCAAGGCCCTGGCAGAACACGGTGACCGTATCGCAGTGGATTTGGCGGTCCGCCTGATAGATGGCGAGTGGCGTACGCGAGGTAACGGCTGGGTATCCGATGGCGGCGACCTTTGGGAGGTCCTCGAACGCCTCGACGCGGCTGGTTGTACTCGCTTTGTAGTAACGGATGTGTCCAAGGACGGTACGTTGCAGGGCCCCAACATTGAGTTGCTGCGTGAGGTCGCGGCCGCCACGGAAGCCAAGGTCACTGCCTCCGGCGGGATTTCTACCCTGGATGATCTACGTGAGTTGGCCCTCTACGAAAATGAAGGAATTGATTCCGCCATCATTGGTAAGGCTCTCTATGAGGAGCGCTTCACGCTGGAGGAGGCCCTCGCTGCCGTCGCAGAGGTGACCCCGCTGCCGGAAGAGGAATACATCGACCCGATCGAGGAGAGGTAGGCCTATGGCCCCGATGACAGGACCTTCAGCGTCGGACCCACGCGAGCTTGTTGCCTTTGCGGAAGCAGCGGTGGACCACGTTGATGATCTCTTTCGCAGGGGCCTCGGTGCAGCGCCCGCGCGTTTCAAGGGCGAAGGGGACTTTGCCACCGAGGTAGATCTGGTCATTGAGCAGCAGCTGCGCCAAACGCTAAGTCAGCTCACTGGCATCCCGGTGCTCGGCGAGGAATACGGGGGAGACCTCCAAGAAACGATCTGGGTCGTGGACCCAGTGGACGGGACCGCGAACTATTCTGCGGGAAATCCGTGCTGTGGAATTCTTGTAGCACTCTTGCACGAAGCAAAGCCCGTCGTCGCAGTTGCAGGTTTTCCGTTGCTGAACCGTCGTGTCGTTGCGGCGCAAGGCATGCCGCTGCGCACCAGCGGCGGCCCCTCGACCGGTTTCGGGGGCGGCGAAGAGGCTCAGGGCTTCGACGAGGCTCGCGGCCACGTGGGCTGTTCCTCACACCTGCCGACCGGCCTGTTCAATGACCTCCGAGAAACCGGGTTGCGTCCCCGCATGACTGGGTCGGTGGGGCTGGACAATGCCTTCGTGGCCCAGGGCGTGTTTGATGGTGCGGTGAATTTCTCGCCGCACCCATGGGATAACGCGGCGGGTGCGCTCATGATCAAGGCCGCCGGTGGCCGCGTGAGCGATCCAGAAGGAAATGAGTGGACCGCCAATTCGAAGGGCTTTGTGGGAGGGACCCCGCAGGTCCATGCCACAATTCTGGATGCCATCGCCCGAAATCCTCGTGGGGAGCGCTAGGCTTCGGCACTAGACCCCAGCGTTGGAATTGGGCGCTGAAACCGGACGTAGTTTTTAGTATTCGGCAGTTTCCATACGGACTGCCTCTCATCTGACCTTTAGTTTTAGGAGGATGGTCACCATGGCACTTGCCGTGCGCGTGATCCCGTGTCTTGACGTTGATAATGGCCGCGTGGTCAAAGGCGTGAACTTCGAAAACCTGCGTGATGCCGGTGACCCAGTGGAGTTGGCTGCCCGCTATGGACAGGTGGGTGCTGATGAGCTGACCTTCCTCGACGTCTCCGCATCAAAGGATGGTCGCGGCACCATGCTCGATGTGGTGCGCCGTACGGCCGATCAAGTTTTCATCCCGCTGACCGTTGGTGGTGGCGTCAGGTCGGTGGATGATGTCCGTGAGCTGCTCCGCGCCGGCGCGGACAAGGTCTCGGTAAATTCCTCTGCTATCGCGCGCCCGGAGTTGCTGCGCGAACTGGCAGATGTCTTTGGTTCCCAGTGCATTGTGCTTTCGGTGGATGCTCGCCGCGCAGCAGATTTTCCCAGTGGCTTTGAGGTCACCACGCATGGCGGAACGCGCTCGGCGGGACTCGACGCCGTGGAGTGGGCCAAGCGCGGTGAGGAATTGGGGGTTGGTGAGATTCTGCTGAACTCCATGGATGGGGACGGCACCAAGGCGGGCTTCGACATCGAACTGATTGAGGCGGTGCGTGCGGCGGTGTCCGTGCCGATCATCGCTTCTGGCGGAGCGGGTAAGGCCGAGCATTTCCCACCGGCCGTTGATGCCGGAGCAGATGCCGTGCTTGCGGCCAGCATCTTCCACTTCGGTGAGGTAGAGATCTCTGAGGTTAAGGAAGCGCTCGCGGCAGCAGGGAAGGAGGTTCGCCAGTGAAGGAACACAATGAAAGCAGCGGACACGGAAGCACTGATTCAGAGGCCGTAGGGGACTATGAGCTGAGTGAAGAGATTGCTCAGCAGCTTAAGCGCAACGAGGCGGGCTTGGTTCCGGCCATTGTGCAATCGGAGCGCGGAGAAGTGCTCATGCTGGCCTGGATGGATGATCATGCCTTGGCCTATACGTTGGCGACGCGTCGTGGAACCTATTATTCACGCTCACGCCGCGAATATTGGATTAAGGGCCTGACGTCCGGCAATACCCAAGAGGTGGTGGGTGCGCGTTTAGACTGCGATGGAGACACCGTCTTGCTGACCGTGCGTCAGCACGGCGGCGCGTGCCATACCGGGGACCGCACGTGCTTCGATGCACGCAATCTCTTCGGAGAGGAGAACAATGGCTAAGCGCACTGAAACAAAGCGCAGTGGAGCTAAACGCATCGGACCAGTGTTGATGTTCGTTGGCGCCATCCTGTTGTGGCTGTCTTCCCGCATGACGTGGGTGTCGGCGGCGGTCGAAGACGATAAGGCCGGTTCGAGTGTTGCGGAATTATCTGGTTCCTTGTGGTCTCTTGAGCTCATTGCGCTCAGCGTCGTGGTGCTCGCTGGCGGTGTGGCAGCCTTTGCGCTGCGGCGCACGGGCCGTCGAATTGTCTCTGTCCTCACCGCACTCGCCGCGGCGGCTGCCGGATGGCGCCCGGTTGCGCTGTTGACTGCCGGCCCCGAGGCGGAGCGTGCTCAAGAGTTGCTGCAGGGAGGAACGAACGATACCTCCGTGGATTCCGCAACCATTTCGGATTGGGCCACTGTTCTCACCGCTGATGCATCGACCGCTGGCCCCGTGCTGGCTATCGTCGGTGCGGCGCTCGCCCTCTTCGGCGCGGTCATGGTGGCGAGCAATCCGGGGGCTGATAAGCCCCGTTCCACCAAATATGAAACCCCGGCGGTACGCCAGGAACGCCTGCAGGAAGATCTTGAAACCTCCCAGGACTCCGGCCGTGTGATGTGGGATGCCCTGGACGCCGATATTGACCCTACCGATCCCCGGTCTACCTAGGCATGGCAGCCACGTGAGCCGTGGCTACATTTCCTGCTTTAGAGAGTGGTCTTAGCGCGGAATCGGGTGCCCCAGATTTCTTGTTAGAGGCAAGGGCGCGCTAGCCTAAGTGTGATCTCAAACGCCCTTGTTTCTTTCTTTGAGTTTCCTTCGGGGAAGGGAGGTGCTCCATGCCTACCCCGATTGCCGTCGATCATCTTGTGGCCGGCGTACTAGCTGATGTAGCCGCACGGGAGGCGCGCGTCCCTTTCAAGGAAGTTAAAGCGCGGTCTCGAGACATGGACGCGCCGCGCGATACCGCCCAGGCCTTACTGCGCTCGGGGTGTTCTATCATCACCGAAATCAAGCGCGCCGTGCCTTATGGGGGAGAAATCGTCCACCTAGACGGGCCGCACTCCGTCGGGACCCTGGCACGAAAGCTGGAGGAAGCAGGCGTGCACGTCATGGCCTGCCAGACAGACAGGCGCCGCTTTCATGGCTCCCTGGAGGACATGCGTGTTGCCCGCGCTGCGATCGACATTCCTATGCTGTGCCGTGACACCATTGTTGATCCCTATCAGATTCATGAAGCGCGGTGTTATGGGGCGGATGCGATTCCCTTACAGGTGGAGTTGCTTGATCAGGCTCGCCTCGAGTCGCTCCTCGACCGCGTAGAGTCCCTCGGGATGACAGCCATCCTGGAAGTACGCACGTGCGCTGAGGTGGATCGCGTTATCAAAGCAGGGGGTACTGTTGTGGCGATCAATGCGTGGTCTTTGGCCTCCGATGCACTTAATCGGGAGGCCTTTTCTACTATTTCACCGGGTCTTCCTGAGAGCATTACACGTATTGCCGTGGGCGGCGTTAATAGTCCGCGTAACGTGCTGTCCTATGCCTCGCAGGGAGCCGATGCCATTCTCGTCGGTGAGTCCATCATGGCGGCCCAGGACCCGATGGCTTTGGCCCGCTCCTTAGTGGCTGCCGGCCAGCATCCGGCGTGCCCTTCGCGCAGAAGCTAGGCGCGTTGTAGCGGCCGTCTTTTTCAGGCACACTATTTCCCGTGCAGATTTACTACCTCGCCAACATTCCCTCTCCGCCTCAAGGCGTGTGGCATCTCGGCCCAGTTCCTATTCGTGCGTATGCCATGTGCATTATCGTCGGCATCCTCGTCGCGCTGTGGATGACTCTGCGCCGCTATACTGCCCGGGGTGGAAACCCGGATGTGGTCTGGGATGCTGCCTTGGTGGTGATCCCGGCCGGCATCATTGGCGGCCGCCTCTATCACGTGATTACGGATAATGATAAGTACTTCTGTTCCACGTGTGATCCTCTCGACGCACTGAAAATCACCAACGGCGGACTGGGTATTTGGGGCGCAGTGGCTCTTGGCGCGGTCGCCGTGTGGCTCATGTTCAAAGTCAAGGGCATCCCTTTGGGGCCGTTTGCGGATGCCGTCGCCCCCGGACTCATATTGGCGCAGGCTATCGGCCGACTAGGCAATTGGTTCAACCAGGAACTCTATGGTCGTGAGACCACCGTCCCGTGGGCACTTGACATTTATTATCGCGTGAATGAAAGCGGTGAATACGCGCCGATCAGTGGCCGCTCGACCGGGGAAGTAATCACTTCGGTGCATCCGACATTCCTCTATGAGCTGCTGTGGAACGTGGCGGTGTGCGTGTTCCTGCTGTGGGCCCACAAGGCATTCAAGCTCGGCCATGGTCGTGTGTTTGCGCTGTATGTCGCCGGATATACAGCGGGGCGCTTCGTTGTAGAAAACATGCGTGCTGACGATGCCACGCTCATCTTTGGCCTGCGTGTCAATGTCATCGTATCGGTGGTCTGCTTTGTTGTAGCACTCATCGTGTATTTCCGGTTGCCGCGAGGCCAGGAAACGCCAGAAGAGGTGGACCCGGCCCGTGCCGCCGACGTCGGTGACAGCGTCGGAGCCGCTGACTCACAAAGGTGACAGTCGCAGCGCCTAGCGACAGATTTAGGCGCTGAGATTTCGGGAAGTAGCCGGGATCACACAATGTTCTAAGACGACTTGACCGAGAGTCTCGAGCTTCGGGCGCAAGGACATAAAATGCCCAGATGTGCCCGGTTATTCCCGGTTGTTGCCGAATCGGAAGGGGCTGCAACAGTCGCCGGGGAAGCCTGATTCAAGGGCCAAAACATGGTGTGAGCTTCATTCGTGGTGGCCAAGACCAGCAAAGCGGGGTAGTTTGGGAACCGTTAGAAACTCCCGATGTGAATAAGGCACTCCATGTTGGATAGAAGAACCAAAATTGTTTGTACGTTGGGTCCTGCTGTAGCAAGCAAGGAAGGAATCCTTGGCCTCGTTGAAGCAGGCATGAACGTGGCGCGTCTCAACATGTCCCACGGCGAGCATGCGGACCACGAGGCGAACTACCGCTGGGTCCGTGAGGCTACCGATGAGACCGGCCACGCAGTCGGCGTCCTGGCGGACCTCCAGGGACCGAAGATCCGTCTGGGTCGCTTCGTCAACGGTGAAGAGATGTGGAAGGACGGCGAAATCGTCCGCATCACCGTCGAAGACGTAGAAGGCACGCACGACCGCGTGTCCACCACCTACAAGAACCTGGCGAAGGACGCGAAGCCGGGTGACCGCCTGCTGATCGACGACGGCAAGGTCGCCGTCGTCTGCAAGGAAGTCGACGGCAATGACGTTGTTTGTGAGGTCACCGAGGGCGGACCGGTCTCCAACAACAAGGGCGTGTCCTTGCCTGGCATGGACATCTCTGTGCCGGCGTTGTCGGAGAAGGACATTGCTGACCTTCGCTTCGCATTGAAGCTCGGCGTGGACATGGTTGCCCTGTCCTTCGTTCGTTCTCCTGCGGACGTGGACAAAGTCCACGAAATCATGGATGAGGAAGGCCGCCGCGTCCCGGTTATCGCGAAGCTCGAGAAGCCGGAGGCAGTCGATGCCCTCGAATCCATCGTTTTGGCTTTCGATGCCATCATGATTGCGCGCGGTGACCTCGGCGTCGAGGTACCGCTGGAGCAGGTTCCGCTGTTCCAGAAGCGCGCTATCCAGATCGCGCGTGAGAATGCCAAGCCGGTGATCGTGGCAACGCAGATGCTCGATTCCATGATCTCCAACCTGCGCCCGACTCGCGCGGAGGCCTCCGACGTGGCTAACGCAGTGCTCGATGGTGCTGATGCCGTTATGCTCTCCGGTGAGACCTCCGTCGGCATCGACCCACAGAATGTTGTCCGCACGATGTCCCGCATCGTGACGAACGCTGAGCAGGGCGGCCAGGTTCCTCCGCTGACGCACGTGCCGCGCACTAAGCGTGGCGTCGTCTCTTACTCCGCGCGCGATATTGCCGAGCGCCTTAATGCGAAGGCCATCGTCGCCTTCACCACCTCCGGCGACACCGCGAAGCGCGTGGCTCGCTTGCACTCCCCGCTGCCGCTCCTTGCCTTCACCCCGCACCCGGCGGTGCGCTCGCAGCTGGCGTTGACCTGGGGCGCAGAGACCTTCTTGAGTGATTCGGTCGAGTCCACCGATGACATGATGGCCGCCATTGATGAGGCTCTGCTGGGAATGGATAAGTACAAGGAAGGCGACATGATCGTCGTCATCGCCGGTACCCCTCCCGGAATCTCTGGTAACACCAATATGATTCAGGTCCACGAGCTGGGCCAGACTCTGCGAGATAAGTAAAACTGTCGCAGAAAAGCAACGCCGCCTCACCCACGGTTGCTTCCTTACCCACTAAGTGGGAAGGAGGAACGGTGGTGAGGCGGCGCTTTGTTTTGTGGAAAGCCCGTCTAGGGGTTAACAGGCACTAGTACGTCTATTAACCCCTGTCCGTCTAGACGTTGGAAATGGGGGTTGGGGCCAGCTTCCACACCTCGTTGGCATAGTCAGCGATAGTGCGGTCAGAGGAGAAGCGCCCGGAATAGCAGATGTTGAGCCAGGCCTTCTTAGCCCATGCCAGCTCGTCGGCGTCATAGTCAGCCGCCATGCGGTCACGGGTCTCGCGATAGTCGGCGAAATCTCCCAGGACGTAGTAGGTGTCCTGAGCGTTTTCGCCGAAGCCGTCGAGCAGCGAGGAACGAAGATCACCAAACATGCCTGCATTCTCCGACCCCAGCGTGCCATCGGTGAAGGCATCGAGGACACGCGCCAAGCCCGGAACCGTGTTGTAGAGCTCGCTCGGGTTGTACTCGGCGCGCAGCTGAGGGATGTCTTCGTTGCGGGCGCCGAAGATGTAGGCGTTGTCTTCGCCCACTGCCTCGACGATCTCTACGTTGGCGCCGTCCATCGTGCCCAAGGTCAGGGCACCGTTCATCATGAACTTCATGTTGGAGGTACCGGAGGCTTCCTTGCCTGCCACGGAGATCTGCTCGGAGACATCAGCAGCCGGGATGATGTGCTCAGCAGGGGAGACGTTGTAGTTCTCAACGAAGACTACGTTGAGCACGTCCTTGGTAGCCGGGTCGCTATTGACTAGGTCACCGATGGTGTTGATGAGTTTGATGATGGCCTTCGCGCGGACATAGCCCGGCGCAGCCTTCGCACCAAAGATGAAGGTCCGCTTCGGAACGGTTTCGCCGTCGACCTTGATGCGGAAGTACAGGTCCAAGATGTAAAGCGCATTCATCAGCTGGCGCTTGTACTCGTGCAGGCGCTTGATCTGGACGTCGAAAATGGAATCCGGATCCACGACCGAGCCCTGGTGTGCGTCAATCCATGCGGCGAAATCTTGCTTGTTGGCGCGCTTGATGTTGATGAGTTGGCGCAGCACCTTCTCATCCTCAGCCAGAGGAGCCAGCTTGGCCAGCTCGGTCAGATCGGTGACCCAGGCATCGGAGCCAGCTTGTTCTGTGAGCAGGTCGGACAGGCGCGGGTTGCACATGCGCAGCCAACGACGCGGGGTCACGCCGTTGGTCTTGTTATTGAACTTCTCCGGCCACAGCTCGTGCCACTCGGAGAGCGTGTCCGCCTTGATGATTTCGGTGTGCAGGGCGGCGACGCCATTGATCGAGTACGCGGCATAGCAAGCGATCCACGCCATGTGGACGTGCCCGTCGGATACCGGAGCCATGTAGTCGATGCGCCCTTGATCCAGGCCGCGCTGGGCCATGTCTTCGCGGAAGCGGCGGTCGATCTCTTCCACCAGCTCCCAAATGCGCCAGAACAGCTTCTGGAAGATGGATACTTCCCAGCTCTCCAAAGCCTCAGCCAGCACCGTGTGGTTGGTGTAGGCAAAAGTCTCGGTGACAACCTTCCAGGCTTCATCCCAGCCCATCCCGTGTTCGTCGAGAAGCAGGCGGAGCAATTCTGGGATGGCCAGCACCGGGTGGGTGTCGTTGAGCTGGATGCAGTTGTACTCGGCGAAGCCGGTGAGGTCCTCGCCGTGGTGCTCGATGTAGTTATCGATCATCTGCTGCAGCGAGGCCGAGACGAAGAAGTACTGCTGGCGAACGCGCAGAACCTTGCCTTCGTAGGTGGTGTCGTTGGGGTAGAGCACGCGGCAAATATCCATGACGCGCTCGCGCTCCACGATGGCCTCGGTGAAGCGCTGCGAGTTGAATGCATCGTAATCGAATTCATCGATAGGCTCGGACTTCCACAGGCGCAGCGTACCTACGTTGTCGGTGCCGTATCCGGTAATCGGCATGTCATAGGGGATAGCGCGTACGTCCATGTCATCGAAGTGGACCAAGCGCTGCTCGGAGGCACGGCGAATGATGAAGTCGTAGCCATTTTCCATCCAGGCATCCGGTTCCTCGCGCTGGAAACCGTTGTCGAAGGACTGGCGGAAGAGGCCGTAGCGGTAGAGCAGGCCGTAGCCCGTGACCGGGTAGTTCTGGGTGACAGCGGAATCGAGGAAGCAGGCGGCGAGGCGGCCCAAGCCGCCGTTGCCTAGCGCGGCATCGTGCTCGGCTTCGAGGACATCAGCCAACTCGTGGCCTGCGGCCTTGGCAGCGGCGCGGGCTTCGTCGACGAGGCCGACGTTGGTGAGGTTGTTGAGCAGGGCGCGTCCCTGGAGGAACTCAGCAGAGAAGTAGTGCTGCTGGCGGGCGGCGGAGTAGGCGGTGCGGGTGGTCTCCCAGTTGTCAGCAATCTGCTCCATTACTGAAGAAGACAAGCCGGACCAGAACTTGCGGTTGGTCGCGGCAGAGGGGGAGACACCAGCAGCGGCGCGGACGTGTCCGGGAACTGCGGTTTGAAAATCGGAGTGCTGGGCTTGACTCATAAGAATCCCTTCACCTTAGGCATAAAAATGCGGAAAAATACCAATACCCAAGCTTAACCAGTTCCGCATTCAGCTGCAGGCGAGAGCACTGCCAGCCACCGTGCGTTAATCATCACGCACGGCGAAAACGTTGTGCAGGGAAGGTTAGCGCCCCAGAAAAGACAGGACGGCTGCAGCCCCGGCGCGGGTGGCCGAGCGCATGGTGGGCTCATAATCCGGCAGGAAAGTGGATTGGTGGTTAACCGGCGGGTTGTCCAGGAGGTTGTCCGGCGTGGAGCCGATGAACCAGAAGCTATAAGGCACGTCCCAGGCTTGTGGGAGATAACAGAAATCCTCGGAGACGGTGGACGGGGTGGCGCTGACGGAGAGATCAGCAAAGACCGCGTCGAAGGCCGAGCGAACGGTCTCATGAGTGGAAGCGTCATTATCGGTGACTTCGCCGTGGGCAAAATACTCGAAGGTGGGCTCTGCTGGGCATCCTGAGGCTTCGCACTCGGCGCGCACCATACGCTCGAGGGAGGCGTAGACGCGCTGCGCCAACTCCGGCTTGTAATAGCGGGTGTTGAGCACGAGTTCGGCGCTGCCTGGAATGATGTTGTTTTTATCGCCCGAATGCAGCTCGCCTACCGAGATGACGAAGAAATCATGGGGTGGAACTTCGCGGCCGACGATGGCCTGCAGGCGCGTGACCACCATGGCGGCCACGTAGGAAGGATCGATGGCCTCGTGTGGCATGGAGGCGTGCGCTGAGCGCCCCGTAATGCGGATGCGGAGGGAATCGCAGCCGGCCAGGATGGGGCCGGCGGTGGACTGCACCTGGCCGGCGGGGCCCGGCATGACGTGTTGGCCAAAGCAGACATCGGGTGTGGGAACGCGCTCGGTAAGCCCGTCCGCAATCATGTATTTGGCGCCCATGGATGACTCCTCCGCGGGTTGGAAGAGTGCCAGGAAGGTGCCGTGCCAGGCGTCGCGGTGGGCGTCAAGAATCGCGCACGCGCCGAGTAATGCCGTGGTGTGCACATCGTGCCCGCAGGCATGCATCGCGCCATTGGTGGCGGCGAAGGGGACGCCGGTTTCCTCGGCCACGGGGAGGGCATCAAAATCCGCCCGCATCAGCGCGGTCGGGCCGTCCCCATTACGGAAGATAGCGACGATGCCGTGGCCGCCGATTCCGGTGATGAGCTCGCACTCGTACTTGTCTAGTTGTTCCAGAATCCGCCCGGCGGTGCGTTCCTCTTGGTGGGACAGCTCTGGGTGGGCGTGCATGTCTTCATAGAAGGCGCGTTGCCAGCTGAGATCGACGGAATCTTCGAGGAGGAGCGAGCTCAGCCGGGAAAGTGTGGGATCTGCCATAGTTACTGCCCTTCAAGTTTGGGTAGGGTTACCTACATGCCATTGATTCACTTTGATGTTCTGGTGCCGGATGCGCAAGCCGAGCGCGTGGCCGAAATCTTTAGCGCTGCTACCCACAAGCTGGTGGATAACAGCTCCTTAGTTTCTGCTGAGGTTACTCGTGTGCCTGATCCTGCACTCCCGGAGGGGCTGGAAGAACAGCTGCGCCAGACTTATCGCGATGAGCATGAAGAGCGTGATTTAGAGGACGCCAACGTCTACCGCTATGCCATCGATGTTGATGGTGTGAAGGGCTCCGTCAATCAGCTGACCATGGTCCTCGCGCGCTTGTTGACGCCCCATTCGGTTCTACCGAAGGATCACGTGTTGTTGGAGGATGAGCTCGCCCACGAGCGTCCAGCTATTTTCCCGTGGGCGGTGCAGGTGACCCCGTAGTTCTGCTGAGAGCTATAGCCCGCAGAGAGCTTTAGCTCTGCAGAACGTTGCGGACGAGGCGTTCGGCCGCGTTGCTTAAGTGCTGGGCGACGTCCCCCTCTTCCTCCCCATCGAGTTCTTCCAGTAGCGTGCCCTGCGGTGCCGGTGCGGTTGCGGAGCCGGCGATGATGCCCAGGGTAGGCAGGCTAGTCATGTCCGCCAGTGTGCCCACCACCTTTCCGGTAAGCGATTGTTCGTCGAAGCGCCCTTCTCCGGTAAGGATGAGGTCCGCCTCGGCGATACGCGCGGGCAGGTCGAGTGCTTCGGCTACATACTGGCCGCCCGGCACGATGCGGCAGTGCTCCGCCGTACCCCACAGCGTGCGCGAAAGCCAGCTCAGGGCGATGGGAATGCCGCCCGCGGCGCCGAAGAATTCCGCCTGTGAGTCGGTCTCCGTGACTTCGCAGAGTCGCAGCATCGCGCCCGCCAGTAGCGCTACTTGTTCGCCTTCAGCACCTTTTTGTGGGCCGTACATCGTCGCGGCTTGGACGGGCACGGCGCGAGTATCGGTGACCAAGGTGTAGTCCAGCATGGCCGCCTTCATATTGAGCTGTGCGGTGTCAATATGGTCGAGGTTGACCAAAGGTGCACCGCCTTTGGGTAGGGCGTATCCGCGGGCGTCGTGGGCGGCGGCGCCGAATGCGGCGAGGATGCCGAGACCACCGTCGATGCTGGCGCTGCCGCCGAGGCCGAGAACGATGTGCTTGGCGCCGCGCGCTTCGGCGTCGGCTACCAGCACGCCCGTTCCATAGGAATCCGCATGGAGTGGATCAAGGGCGTCGGCGACGGCAGGAAGGCCAGTTGCGGCGGCGACGTCGATGAAGGCGGTGTCGCCAACGAGCTGGTAGCTTGCCTCGGTCAGGCGCCCGATGGCATCGGTGGTAGGCAGCGTAATGGTCTGACCCGCCGTGCCGTGGTGATGAACAGCGGCGCTGGCGAGCACCTCCGCGGTGCCTTCGCCGCCATCGGCCATGGGCAGGGTCGTTACCTTCGCCGAGTCGGCGTGGGGCGAGGAGCTGAGAGCGCGCCGCGCGCCCAATGCAATGGCGGCGGCAGCTTCGGCTGCAGTGGCGGTGCCTTTAAAGGAGTCGGGGGCAACAAGAATGTGCATGCCCATGAGTATATGGCAGAGATGTGAGAAAAAATTTTCGCACTCTGACCAGCCGTTAAAGTGCTCACTAGTACGCCCGTCTTGCAATTTAGGTCGATTGATAGAAAACTATCGCTTGTTCAATGGATGACGCACCGACCGCAAGGAACGGTGCCCAATGAAAGGATTGCCATGTCCATCGACCAGCAAATCTCCGATTACTACAGCAAGCTTCTCAAGCGTAATGCGGGCGAACCGGAATTCCACCAGGCGCTCGCTGAGGTACTCGACTCACTGAAGATCGTCCTCAATAAGGACCCCCACTACGCTGATTACGGCCTGGTCGAGCGGCTGTGCGAGCCTGAGCGCCAGCTCATCTTCCGCGTCCCGTGGGTGGATGACAACGGCCAGATTCAGGTCAACCGCGGCTTCCGCGTGCAATTCAACTCGGCCCTCGGCCCGTACAAGGGTGGCCTGCGTTTCCACCCGAGCGTGAACCTGGGCATCATCAAGTTCCTCGGTTTCGAGCAGATCTTTAAGAACTCGCTGACCGGCCTGCCTATCGGTGGCGGCAAGGGCGGCTCTGACTTCGACCCGAAGGGCAAGTCCGAAGCCGAGGTCATGCGCTTTTGCCAGTCCTTCATGACGGAGCTGCACAACCACATCGGCGAGTACCGCGATGTGCCGGCCGGCGATATCGGCGTGGGCGGCCGCGAAATCGGATTCCTGTTTGGCCAGTACCGCCGCTTAGAAAACAAGCACGAGTCCGGGGTCCTTACGGGCAAGGGGCTGACCTGGGGTGGCTCCCTCGTGCGCACTGAGGCCACCGGTTACGGCCTGGTATATCTGACCTCGGAGATGATGAAGACCCACGGCGAGTCCTTCGACGGCGCAAAGGTCATTGTTTCCGGCTCCGGCAATGTTGCCATCTACGCCGCCGAGAAGGTTCAGCAGCTCGGCGGAACCGTCGTGGCGATGTCCGATTCCTCCGGCTACATCACGACGCCGAACGGCGTGGACCTAGAGCTGCTCAAGGACATCAAGGAAGTTCGCCGCGAGCGCATTTCCACCTACGCCGGCGAGGCGGGCGCGGGAGTGGAGTACCACGAGGGCGGCAACGTGTGGGAGGTCAGCGCCGATGTTGCCCTGCCGTGCGCGACCCAGAACGAACTCGACGGCGATGACGCCAAGCTCCTGGTGAAAAACCACATCCGCTACGTCGCTGAGGGTGCAAACATGCCGTGTACCCCGGAAGCCGCGCACTACTTCGGGGGGAGCGGAATCGCCTTCGCGCCGGGCAAGGCCGCGAATGCGGGCGGTGTGGCGACCTCCGCGCTGGAGATGCAGCAGAACGCATCCCGCGACTCCTGGTCCTTCGAGTACACCGACCAGCGCCTGCATGAGATCATGTCCAATATCTTCCGCAACATCGACAAGACCTCCAAGGAATACGGCTTGGAAGGTGACTACGTGGCGGGCGCCAACATTGCCGGCTTCAAGAAGGTGGCCGACGCCATGCTGGCCCAAGGCGTAATCTAGCCGTTTCCTTATCCCTGTATATCCCTGTATCCGCGCTTAACCTCCTCGCTTGCCGGGGAGTTTTTCGCCATTTCTTCCCGCGTGGGATACGTCGCAGTGCGCGTGCGCTTGGATAGGCTGGTGCCATGTACCGCGTATTTGAGTCCCTCGATGAACTTGTTCGCAACCTGGAACAGGCCTATGCCGTTCCTATGACCTCCAACTGCATGGTTCCGCGCCACGAAATGCTGGCGCTTCTCGACGATCTCCGTAACGCCCTCCCCGTTGAAATGGATGACGCCCAGGACGTCCTAGACAAGCAGGACGAGATCCTCCAGGGTGCTGAGGAGCGCGCGGAGCAGATTATTTCTGAGGCCACCGCCGAGGCCGATGACACCGTTGCCCGTGCGCGTGAGGACTCAGACGCAATGCTTGCCGACGCCCAACACCGCGCCACCACCTTGGTAGCCCAGGCGGAAGACGAGGCCACCAACCTCGTGGACAATGCGCGTTCCGACGCCGAGCGCACCCGCGCCCAGGCGGATGAGGAGTACCAGCGCGCCGTCGCAGCAGGCCAAGCCGAGCAGGACCGCTTGGTCTCCGAATCCGAGGTTGTGCGCCGTGCCGACGACGAGGCGCACCGCATTGTGGAGACCGCGCACTCTGAGTCCAACCGTCTGCGCACCGAGTGTGATGAATTCGTTGACGCCAAGCTCGGGGAATTCGAGACCACTTTGTCTGACCTCCTGCGCACCGTGAATAACGATCGCTCCGCTCTGCGCCGAGGTGCGGGTGTGCGTTCCCGTGGGGAATCGCGCGGCGAGGGACGAGGCGCTGCGCGCGAGACCCGGGAACCGGCACGCCGGGCGCCGCGTGCGCCCCGCGACTACTAGAGGGGATTAAGACTCAGCCGCTCCGCGCGGTGGATCCGGGCGGCCTCCTTGGCTGGCATGGTGCTCAAGGCGGCCGCAAGACCGGCGGATACTAAACCCGGCAGCGCATAGAGCACCCACATGATGCCGAAATCCGTTCCCGGGGTGTGGGGTTCTGAGATGGGGCCCCAGGCGGCGTCGGCAAGCAGCAGCGCCACATCGACTGCGCCAACGGTCAGCATCATCAGGCCAATCCCCATGCCCGCGGCGGAAAAAGATTCCCGTGCGCGCCAGGCGATGAGCGCAGCAAAAAGCGAGAACAAGGCCGAAGATAGGATCAGGATCGGCTCAAAGTGCAGGGGTAGGAAGTACACCGCCCCGACCATTAAACCGGCGAGCGTGCTGGCGAGGGCCACGCGATGCAAGGAATAGCCGGCGTTGCCGAAGATACTGGGGCGGTGTCGCGTGAAAACGTGGCGGCACGCCACTCCCGCGAGGGCTAGCGCCACAGCGGGGGCGAGGCACTGCAAGGGGTAGCTGAGCGCGAGCTCGCGTGCCGTGGCGCTCAGGGACGCCGTATCGGTAGCGGTGTAGCTCATGGGGCTTTAGGCTAAAAGCCTCAAGCACAAGAATCGAGCTTTTAGGCCAAGTGCTTAAGTGCCTATGACCCAGCATTCAGGTCTTTGCCAGTCTAGGGCGCGCGGGCCAGCACAGGGTAAGCTGGTGGGCGCTATGAAATCACCATTGAAGTTCGACGTGACGGAATTGCTCCGCAGCCAAGGAACCGACGCGCTGCCTGAGCACCGCGTGCAGACCGGACCCGCGCCAGAGCGCATCGGCGTGGAAATGATCGGCATCCCGGAAGGTACTGAAGTTAAGGTGGATGCCACCTTGACCCCGTTGGGCTCCGGCGTGTTGGTGGACGCTGATGTCACCGGCACCCTCAGCGGCGAATGTGCCCGTTGCCTGGCAGAGCTGCACCCGGAACTGGATCTCCACGTATCCCAGGTGTTTTCCGCAGATGAATCCTTCGTCAGCGGGGATGAGGCCGAGGAGGAGGATCGCGGTTCCGGTGATGAGGTGCCCGAGATTAAGGATGGAATCCTCGACCTCCTACAGACCGTGATCGATGAGGCAGGTTTATCTCTTCCTTTTGCGCCAACGTGCGAGGAGGGGTGTGATGTGGACGCTCCTGATGGAGTGACCACGGGGGTCTCTGGGGAAGAAGAGCGCGTGGATCCGCGTTGGTCTGGGCTGGAGAAATTCCTATGAGCAAGAAGAAGAAACTCACCGGTGAACAGGCACTAGCCGCGGCATTCGCGGAGGTAGATCACGCCCCGCTGCTGAAGGCGCTCGGCGTGGAGATCAGCGATGAGCTGCTGTGCTTGGCGCTGACCCACCGCTCTTTTGCCAATGAGAACGGGCACCTGCCCAATAACGAGCGCCTCGAGTTCCTTGGGGATGCCGTCTTGGGCTTGTCCATCGCGGCCAAGCTTTATGACAAATACCCTTCGCGCCCCGAGTCGGATATTTCCAAGATGCGCGCCTCCATCGTGTCGCGCTACGGCCTGTCCGACGTCGCCCGCGAGATCGGCGTGGGCGAGCACGTCCTGTTGGGCAAGGGCGAGCAATCTACTGGCGGCCGCGATAAGGATTCCATCTTGGCTGATACCACCGAGGCCATCCTGGGGGCTATCTACCGCCAGCATGGTTTTGAGGTTGCCCGCGGGGTGGTGCTGAGGCTCTTCGCTGCCAAGATTGATAACGCCGTGGTGTCTGGCCGCCATATGGACTGGAAGACCACCTTGCAGGAGCTGTGCGCGGAGCTGAAGGCAGCGATGCCGGTCTACTCGGCCACTTCGACGGGTCCTGAGCATGATCAGACCTTTAATGCCGTGGCCACCGTGGCCGGTTTGACCGTGGGCAGGGGAACAGGCCATAACAAGAAGCTCGCCGAGCAGCAGGCAGCGGAAGAAGCATGCCAAGCGTTGCGCGAGACGCCATTGCTGGTGCAGGGCACCGCCGGCAAAGAGAGCTAAACTACGAGGATTCGATGCCAGAACTCCCCGAAGTTGAGTCCGTCCGCCGCGGACTCGAGCCCTATGTTGTGGGGCGCACTTTCGCTGCAGTAGAGGTTCTCCACCCGCGCGCTAACCGGGGCCAAGAAGCCCCGCTGTCCGCGCTGCTGGTGGGCAGGAAGATTTCCGCGGTGGCGCGCCGCGGCAAGTTCATGTGGTTGGAGTTCGCCGACGAGGACCACGACGACCCAGCTCGCGATGTGCTCTTCATCCACCTCGGCATGTCGGGGCAGGTGCGGATCGGTGAGGTGGATTCGCCTCATGTGCGCATCGCCGCCGTGCTTGATGACGCCACCCGTCTCAGCTTCGTGGACCAGCGCACTTTCGGCTATTGGCGTCTCGGGCCGTGGCTGAGCATGGCGCATATTGCTCCGGATCCTCTCGAAGCAGACTTCGATCTGACCGCGGCTGGGCGGCGCTTGCGCGCGAAACGCACAGCAGTAAAGGTGGCTTTGCTCGACCAAACGGTGCTCAGTGGGGTGGGCAATATCTATGCCGATGAGGCGCTGTGGGCGGCCCAGATTTCTCCGCTGAAGAAGACTAATGCTCTGCGGCAGCGCGATGCCGTCGCTGTGATTTCCGCGGCCGCCGATGTCATGCGCGCCGCGCTCGCCGTTGGCGGCACCAGCTTTGATGCGTTGTACGTCAACGTCAACGGCGAATCCGGATATTTTGACCGTTCCCTGCACGTCTATGGGAGGGGTGGTCAATCCTGCGATCGTTGCGGCGAAGAAATCCTGAAAACCGTGCTAGGCGGGCGTGGGACCCACTACTGCCCGTCCTGTCAGCGCCGCGGAGAGGGGAGGCAGCCCGCAGCCAACTAGGACGATTCTGGTGTGAGTTATTAATGTGTAACGCATGCAAGAAATCTTCAGCACCGTGATTGGTGTCATTAACGACAGCCTGTGGTCCTATGTTCTGCCATGGCTGCTTATCGCTGCTGGCCTTTACTTCGGTATCCGCACCGCTTTGGTGCAGGTCCGCATGGTGCCGGATATGTTCAAAGCGGTCGTCGAAAAGCCCAAGGGGGTCGGTGTCGATGAGGACGCCGATTACGGCGGTATTTCTGCCTTCAAAGCGTTCACCATCTCGGCGGCGTCGCGTGTGGGCACCGGCAACGTCGCGGGCGTGGCCGTAGCAATTTCTGTGGGCGGGCCCGGCGCGGTGTTCTGGATGTGGCTCATCGCCATCCTGGGTGGCGCAACTGCGTTCGTGGAGTCCACGCTGGCCCAGCTGTGGAAGGTCCGCGAGGGGGATACCTACCGCGGCGGCCCGGCCTACTACATGTCCCGCGGTCTGGGCTGGAAGCCCTTGGCAACCATTTTCTCCGTCGCCATCGCCATCACTTTTGGTTGGTTCTACAACGCTTTCCAGACCAACGCTATCTCTGATTCCTTGGCGGCCTCCTTCGGACAGGAGTCCGGTGCCTTCAAGGCTGGCGTGGGTATTGCCGTCGTCGCCGTAGCTGGCCTCATCATTATCGGTGGCGTTCAGCGCATCGCCTCGATGACCCAGTTCATCGTGCCGTTTATGGCCGGTGCGTACCTCATCATGGGCTTCATCGTGGTGGTCTTGAACTTTGACAAGGTGCCGGACATGTTCGTCTCCATCGTCGGCTCTGCCTTTGGCTTCCGTGAGGCTGCTGGCGCGACACTGGGTATGGCCATGCTGAAGGGCATCCAGCGCGGCCTGTTCTCCAACGAGGCTGGCGAAGGCTCGGCGCCGAACGCGGCAGCAACGGCGACGGTCTCCCACCCCGTGAAGCAGGGCCTTGTGCAGACCCTCGGCGTGTACTTCGACACCCTGGTGGTGTGTACGATTACCGCCTTCATCATTTTGCTGGGTACTGATTTCGAAAGCTTTGGCTCCGACGCAATTGAGGGAGTGACCCTGACCCAGAACGCGCTGTCCAATGTGGTCGGCGAGTGGGGCATCCACTTCGTCACGTTCATCCTGTTCTTCTTGGCATTCTCCTCGATTCTGGGCAACTACTACCTTGCCGAGTCCAACGTGGAGTACCTCTCCGGGAAGAAGTGGGTGCTGTGGACCTTCCGCCTCATCGTGTTGGCTTTCGTCTTCTACGGTGCGGTGGCCCCGCTGGGCACCGTGTTCGACCTGGCGGATACGGGTGCCGCCATCATGGTGCTGCTCAACGTGTGCGCCATCGTGCCGCTGTGCGGCGTGGCCATCAAGCTGCTGAAGAACTACAACGAGCAGCGCCGTAAGGGCCTGGATCCCGTCTTCCACCGTGATATGCTGCCGGAACTGCAGAACGTTGAGTGCTGGGATGGCACGGATCCGGTAACCCGCCGCAGCGTGGAGGACCGCCGCCGTCTCGATCACGAATTCGACTTGAGCGACCGCACAAACCTGAGGGAGTACTAGATGGCAGGCACAGCATCAGCCTCTGCGGGACATGAACGCCTCACAGCTTTCGTACTTGGCCACGTCCAAGGCGTGGGCTTTCGCTGGTGGACGCGCTCCCGTGCTCTCGAACTAGGACTGGCAGGACACGCGACGAACCTGCAGGATGGCCGCGTCCAGGTGGTTGCTGAAGGCCCGCGTGCTGATTGCGAGAAGCTGCTGGCCTTGCTGCGTGAAGAACCGTCGACCACCCACCGTCCAGGCGTGGTGAACGCCGTGGTGGAGCAGTGGACCGCCCCGCGCGGTGAGTCGGGGTTCATCGAGCGCTAAACTTATTCGAATGCACCTCAAATCGCTCACGCTCAAAGGATTCAAGTCCTTCGCGTCCGCGACGAACCTGAAATTCGAGCCCGGTATCTGCGCCGTGGTCGGCCCGAATGGCTCGGGTAAATCTAACGTCGTCGACGCACTGGCGTGGGTCATGGGTGAAGGCAGCGCCAAGACGCTGCGCGGCGGCAAGATGCAGGACGTCATTTTTGCCGGCGCCGGGGACCGCAAGGCCCTCGGCCGCGCTGAGGTCACGCTGACGATTGACAATTCCGATGGTGCCTTGCCCATCGAGTATTCAGAGGTCTCCGTCACCCGCCGCATGTACCGGGATGGCGCGAGCGAATATGAGATTAATGGGGCGAAGGCGCGCCTCATGGATATCCAAGAGCTGCTTTCTGATTCCGGCATTGGCCGTGAGATGCACATCATCGTGGGCCAGGGAAAACTGGCGGAGATCCTGGAGTCCCGACCAGAAGATCGTCGCGCCTATATTGAGGAAGCCGCGGGCGTGCTTAAGCACCGCCGCCGTAAGGAAAAGGCGCAGCGCAAGCTCACGGGCATGCAAGCCAACCTGGACCGCCTGCAAGACCTGACCGATGAGTTGGGTAAGCAGCTCAAGCCGCTGGCACGCCAAGCGGAGGCCGCCCAACGTGCAGCCACTGTGCAAGCGGATCTGCGCGATGCCCGCCTGCGTTTGGCAGGTGACCGCGTGGTCAGGCTGCGTGCCACCTTTGAGGATGCGGAGAAGCACGCGGTGGTGCTCGCCGAACAGGTCGAGGAAGTAACGGCTCAGCTGGAAGAGGCGACCGAAATCCAGCTCAAGGTAGAGGCCGAGTTGGGGGATGTCACGCCGCGCGCGGAGGCCGCGCAGAAATTGTGGTTCGAGCTATCGACGCTGAGCGAACGCATCTCTGCCACGCAGCGTATTGCGGCCGAGCGTGCCAGCAACGTCGGATCCCAGGTGACCTATGCCGGCCAGGATCCGGAGGAGCTGGAGGCACGCGCCCGGCGTGCCGACGAGGAGCACCACGAGCTGCTGGCCGCGGCCGAAGAAGCAGCGGAGCGCTTGGAATCGATCCGGGAGGAAGTGGCTGAGCGCCGGGAAGCCTTCGAGGCCGCGGACAAGGAACATATGGCGCAGCTGCGCGCCATTGCGGATCGTCGCGAAGGCGTGGTCCGCCTCATCGCGGCCGAGGAAAACCTGGCGGGCCAGGTAAGCTCCGCGGAATCCGAGTTGGCGCGCCAGGAAGAAACCCTGGCGAACACGAAGGCGCGCACCAGGGGAGCGCAGGTGGAGGCCGATGAGGTAGCGGACAAACTAGAGCACCTGGCTGCCGAGCGTGAGCCGCTGGAAGAAGCGCACGTACGCGCGGCCAGCGAGTCCGCCGCGGCCGATAAACGCTTGGAGCAGCTGCGCGATGCCCAGCGGGAGCGCGAGCGTACCGTGTACAGCCTGCGAGCCCGGATCGATACGCTGGGCCAGACTGCTCCGGAAGCGCTCGAGCTGGGGGAGGGGTTTAAACCTCTCGCGGAGTTCATCTCTACGCGTTATGAAACGGCCGTCGCGGCGGCACTCGGCTCCTTCGCGGAGGCGCAGGCCGGTGCGGTGAGCATGGACATCGTGGGTGAACTCGCTGAGGCGAGCCGCACTCCGCTGATCGACGTCTCCACGGAACCTACTGGTTCAGCCTGGCGCCTTGATGCGGACCTGCCTTCCGGTGCTAGCTGGTTGCTCGACCAGATGGTCTTGGTCCCGGAAGTATCGGCGGCGGTGACGCGGCTGCTCTCCGACGTCGTTTTGGTGGATGACTATGCCGCGGCCCGCGAGCTCATTGCTGAGGATCCGCGCCTGCGGGCCGTCACCGCCGAGGGCTTGCTGGTTGGTGAAGGCTGGGTCGAGGCCGGAACTGGTGCCGTCTCCACGGTCGAGGTGAGCGGCCAGATTGCAGAAGCCGAGCAACAGCTGGAAACCGCCACCCACGAGCTGGAGGAGCTATCAGGCACGCTGGAAGGAGCGAAGCTAGCCGCCGATGATGCCCGGGTAGGCGCGGCGAGCGCTAAGGCCGCGTTGCGCGAGCATGATCACGAGCTTGAGGCGTGGAAGCGCGACCACCAGCGCTTGCTCAAGCAGTATGAGGCGAACAAGGCGGAGCACGAAAAGGCTGCCGCTCGCGCCACGGACATCGAGGTGCAGTTGGCCCGCCTGCGCGAAGAACTCGCGGAGGCTCGTGACCGCTTGTCGCGCGTGGACGCTGCTGAGCAAGCGGATGAACCTTCCTCGGTGGAACGCGATGCAGCCTCGGCCGCCCTTGAACAGGTCAAGGCCATGGAGGTAGAGGCTCAACTGGCGGCCCGCAGCGCGGAGGAAAAGGTAGGCCAGGCAGCCGGCAAGGGAGAGGCCCTGCGGCGCCAAGCCCAACACGAGCGCCAGGCCAAGGCCCGCCACGATCAAGCGATGGCCCGCCGGCAGGCACAGGCGCGGTTGGCGGGGGCCGTCAACAAGCATGCCCAGGACCTCGCCGCCCGCACTACCCAGGCACTCGAGCGCGCAGCTGAAAAACGCGATGAGCTAGTGACCCAGCGCGGCGTGCTGCAGGGGCGTGCGCAGTCGGCGAAGCAGGCGGTCTCCGCTACCCGCCAGCAGCTCGATCGCCTGACCGATTCCGCGCACAACTCGGAGATTGCCCGCAGCCAGGCACAGGTGCGCGTGGATGAGGCCGAGGGCAAAATCGTGGAACAACTCGGCATTGCTATCCCGGACTTGCTCAAGGACTACACCCCGGGCGAGGACTTCGATCGCTCCGCCGAGACCAAGCGGTTGAAGCAGGCCGAGAAGGACCTCAACTCCTTGGGCAAGGTCAACCCGCTGGCCTTGGAGGAGTATAAGGCGCTCGAGGAGCGCTATAGCTTCCTGTCCACGCAATTAGATGACGTGATTCAGGCCCGCAAGGATCTGACTGGCGTTATCGAAGACGTGGATGCGCAAATCTTGCAGCTGTTCACGGACGCCTGGCATGACGTGGAAGCGGAGTTTCCCAAGGTTTTCCAGACGCTGTTCCCAGGAGGCGAGGGTCGCCTCATCCTCACGGAGCCGGACGACATGCTGGCTACCGGCATCGAGGTGGAGGCCCGCCCACCGGGTAAGAAAGTCAAACGATTGTCGCTGCTCTCGGGCGGTGAGAAGTCCCTGACTGCACTGGCCATGCTCGTGGCGATTTTCCGCGCGCGCCCCTCACCGTTCTACGTCATGGATGAGGTGGAAGCCGCGCTTGACGACGTCAACCTGCGCCGCCTCATTGCACTTTTCGAGGAACTGCGTAAGGATTCTCAGCTCATCGTCATTACCCACCAGAAACCGACGATGGACGTGGCCAACGTTCTTTACGGCGTGACGATGCGCGGCGATGGCGTAACGCGCGTGATTTCGCAGCGCATGTCCCGCGCCGGTGAGGCACCGGGCACGGCTCAAGCCGCCGAGGATGCCACGCGCCTTGGAGTGGACGCTCCGCGCTAACGGCGGGCATCGTCTGTGCGTCTCCATCGACATGCTGGAGGCAACTGTCAAAAGGCATCAGTCATAAGGCGTTTTCAC
>NZ_KV827706.1:161758-247710 GCF_001836165.1 Corynebacterium sp. HMSC036D02
AAGGCATCAGTCATAAGGCGTTTTCACGGCTGAAAACGCCATTTACTCATGGCGTTTTTAGACCCAAAGATGCCGTTTGCCAGATGCCTTCTGCAGGACGCCTTCCTGGCTTAGGCAGTGATTTACTGCGGAACAACCCCATCCCTCTGCCGAACAACACCAGGTAGCAGTGCCAAGAGTGGCGTTGCTCATCCGCCCTGACCTAAGTCAGGTGCGCAAGGATTCTCAGCTCATAGCCAACACTGACCAGAAGCCAACGGTGGACGTGGCTACCGTGCTTTATGGCTTCACGATGCGCGGCGTCGAGCCTTCGCGTTAACTGAGGGCATCTGTTCGTGCCTTTTTGGACTCCTCATGGTGCCTGGCGTGGGCAACCCTGGCACTATGGAAAGCATGAATACTACTTTTCTGTGGATTGCGATAGCAGTCATCGTCCTGATTCTGCTGGTGGTCTTGTTCATTGTTCTGGGCAAGAAGCGCGGCGAGTCAAAGAAGGTCTCCTTTGAAAAGCCCGCGGAGGAGCCGAAGGAGCTGACCCAGCAGCAGAAGTCCGGCAACTACCAGGCCAAGTCTGGTTTTAATTTTGCCCCGGCTGGCGGCGGCGCTACCAAGGAACCTGTGCCTGCGGCTAAGGCTGACAAGCCCGCACCGGCCGAGCCCAAAGCTCAGCCGCAAGCGGAGAAGAAGTCTGAGCAGCGCGATGCCACCGAGCTCGCTAACGCTCAGCTCAAGGGCACGGAGGAGACTCAGAAGGCGGCGAAGCCTGCGGTGGAACCGACGCCTGAGGCAGAGCCGAAGCCTAAGGCAGAGCCCAAGCCGGAACCGGCTGCACAGAAGGACCAGGTAAAGGAGGAAGAGGATAAGGATTCCTCCGCTGGCCTAGCCGCTGCAGGAACTGCGGGCGTTGCTGCCGCTGGTACTGCTGCTTCCGGCGCCGCTGCCGTTGAGAAGGATGAAGAGGACACAGAGGAAGCTGTCCCGGCCACCGAACCGGAGACTGCTGAACCGGAGCCGGTAGTTGAAGCCCCGAAGGTAGAAGAGGAGGCTCCGGAAGAACCTGAGGTTCCGGCTGCGGAGGAGCCTTCTGCTCAGGTTGAAGCCGAAGAAGAGGCAGCGGAAGTGGTAGAAGCACAGCCTGAACCAGAAGCGCAGCCCGAGCCAGAGGAAGCTGAAGCAGAGGAGGCCGCTGCGGCGGCGGGGGCCCAAGCGGCGTCGGCAAGCGCGGCACTCGAGGCTGAGCCGGAGGAACTAGAGGTATCCGACGACGCTGAGGTCGTCGAGGCCCCGGCAGCCCAGCCGCAGGAGGATATTGCGCCGGCTGCCGGCCGCTTGGGCAAGCTGCGCGGGCGCCTGTCGCGTTCGCAGAATGCCATCGGCCAAGGCCTCATGGGTATTCTCTCCGCAGGTGACCTGGATGATGATGCCTGGGAGGAAATCGAAGACACCCTCATCATGGCGGATTTGGGTACGAAGTCCACGATGCAGGTTACAGACTCCCTGCGCGACAAGATTGCGGAGCGCGGAGTGAGCTCCGAGGCGGAAGCCCGCGCCATGCTGCGCGAGGCCCTCATCGAGGTGGGCCACCCGGAGATGGACCGTTCCATCAAGGCCATGCCGAATGAGGGCAAGCCGGCCGTCATCATGGTTGTCGGCGTCAACGGCACTGGCAAGACCACCACGACGGGCAAGCTGGCCCGCGTGCTCGTATCCATGGGACACAACGTTTTGCTCGGCGCGGCGGATACCTTCCGTGCAGCGGCCGCGGACCAGCTGGAGACCTGGGGTCGCCGCGTGGGCGCTACCACCGTGCGCGGCAAGGAAGGCGCGGACCCGGCTTCCGTGGCCTTCGACGCCGTGGCCGCTGGCGTAGATCAAGGAGTGGACGTCGTTCTCGTGGACACCGCTGGTCGTTTGCACACCTCCGTGGACCTCATGGACCAGTTGGGCAAGGTCAAGCGCGTGGTTGAGAAGAAGACCGACGTCGATGAGGTCTTGCTCGTGTTGGACGCAACGGTCGGGCAGAACGGCCTGACCCAGGCCCGCATCTTCCGCGATGTCGTCGACATCACCGGTGTTGTTCTGACCAAGCTCGATGGCACCGCTAAGGGCGGCATCGTCTTCCAGGTTCAGGAAGAACTGGGCGTGCCGGTCAAACTCGTGGGCCTTGGCGAGGGCGCAGATGACCTCGCGCCGTTTGAGGTTGAGGGCTTCGTGGATGCCTTGCTGGGGGAGAAGTAAGTCCTTATAGATCCCTGGGCTAGACCTAAGTTCTTTCGAGACGCAGCGCCTCCTTTGCGGGGCGCTTTCGTCGTCTTCGTCCCATTAAAGATGTGCTTTGGGGGAGGTCACAATGGTAGTCTAGGACAGTCCTGTCTATGTGAGGCTGATTAAACAGCCCTAACAACGGTTCGTGAGGCTACTCTTTCGTGACACTCTTGTATGTCGTCCTCCTCGCAGCTGTCGCAGTGGCGCTAGCACCAGTAGCCGTCAAGGTTGCTGATCGCGCAGCCGGCTACCCGCTAGCCGGCATTTTTATTATCGCCGCGGCACTGTTGGCTAAAGAATTTCCGGCACTGGCCCGGGGCGAAGAACTGTCCTATTCCGTGACGTGGGTGCGCGATGTCATCGCGCCAGGCGTTGACGTTAATCTCGCCTTCCGGGGCGATGCACTGGGCATTTTCTTTGCCATGTTGGCTCTCGTCATCGGCGCAGTGGTGTTCACCTACTCTGCGGCCTACCTGCCCAAAGGTAAAGGCAACGTCAGTTTTTATGTGCTGATGACAGCGTTTACGCTGTCGATTCTCCTGCTCGTGCTGGCTAACGACGTCGTGGTGCTCTTCCTGGCTTGGGAGCTGGTATCGCTGGCGTCGTTCATGTTGATCGCGCGCAGCGGCAAGTCCGGTGAGGCCGGTTCGCAGCGCACGCTCATCCTGACCTTCATCGGCGGCCTCACCTTGCTGTCCGGCGTGGCGATTGCCGCAACGGCTGCGGGGACCACGAGCCTCGAGGGCATCCTCGCCTCTGATGTGTGGGCCGAGCGCCCAGGCCTGACCGCCGGGGTTGCCATTCTCATTGCGGTCTCGGCGTTTACCAAGTCCGCGCAGTTCCCCTTCCACTTCTGGCTGCCGGAGGCCATGGCGGCCGCCACGCCGGTCTCGGCCTTCCTGCACGCAGCGGCCGTGGTGAAGGCCGGCGTTTATCTGTTGATTCGTTTCTCCACCATCTTCCATGATGTTGCAGCGTGGAACTGGCTGCTCATCGTCGCCGGTATGGGTACCGCAGTGATGTCGGCGGTCTTTGCCGTGCAGAAGACGGACTTGAAGAAGCTGACCGCGTACTCCACTGTGTCCCACCTGGGATGGATTGTGGCCACGATTGGTGTTGGCACCCCGTTCGCTATCGCAGCGGCCCTCGTGCACACGCTGGCGCACGCGTTGTTTAAGTCCTCCATCTTCATGCTCATTGGCGTCATCGACCACGAGGCTGGTTCACGTGACATCCGCCGCCTTGGTGTGCTGTGGAACAAGATGCCGTGGACCTTTGGCTCCATGCTCATTGGTGCTGCCTCCATGGCGGCGGTCCCGCCGCTGTTTGGCTTCGTGTCGAAGGAAGGAATGCTCACCGCCTTCGAGGAGGCACCAATTGGCTCGACCGGCCAGGTGCTGCTGCTCATCGTCGCCGGCGTGGGTGCGTTCTTCACTTTTACCTACTCCGCCAAGATCATCTTCGGTGCCTTCTTCGATGGCCCACGCAACATGTCGCATGTTCATGAGGCGCCGGTCAGGCTGTGGCTGCCCGCGGCGCTGCCCGGTGTGATGTCGGTGCCGATCATCTTCGTCATGGGAGCGCTCGATAAGCCGCTCGATAACATCGTGGCGGCCATCGGCATGGAGGGTCATTCCCACCTCGCGCTGTGGCACGGCCTGAACGTTCCGCTGCTTATTTCCGTGGTGGTGCTTATCGCTGGCATCATCGCGTTGTTCTTCCGTACGCCGCTGTGGACCGCGATGGAGGAGCGCCAGCTCCTGCCGCGCACCGGTAACCAAATCCTGAAGTGGATCCAGGACGTGTGCGCAGCCTTCGGCCGCTTCGTCGGCCGCATGTCGGATACCCACAACCCGTCGAAGCTCATCCTGCCGATTGTCCTCCTCGTCATCATTCTTGCGGGCTCCACTTTGGTGTCGACGGGCGTCGACGGCGTGGCCTTGAACCCGCGCGTGGATGGCCTGGACAACCCGTGGGATCTGCTGCCGCTGGGCATCGTGGCGCTGTCGATGTTTGGCTTGGTTCGTACCCGCAACCGCCTCACGGGGGCGGTCATGATTGGTACCGCGGGTACCGGCGTGACCTTGCAGATGTTCCTGCTGGGTGCACCGGACGTTGCCTTGACCCAGTTCACGGTGGAGGCGCTGTCCGTCATCGTCATGATGATGGTCCTGCGCTACCTGCCGGAGAAATTCCACCCGGTACAGAACACCAACCGTAAGGTTGGCTCCATCGTGGTGGCGGTGCTCGCCGGACTCACCGCATTCCTTGGTGTGTGGGCGCTGATGGGCCGCCACGAGCGCTCCGACTTGTCCATGTGGTACCTCAATAACGCCCCAGACATCACTGGCGGCGATAACGTCGTGGCCACCATCATCGTGGAATTCCGTGCGCTTGATACCTTGGGCGAGCTGTCGGTGCTCGGCATGGCCGCCGTCGTGATCGCCGCGGTCACCTCGACGCTGCCGCGCTTCCCGTTTACCTCCGGTACGCGTCCGGCGCCGTTCGGTCAGTCGCAGCTCAACTCGGTTCCGATGCGTAAGGGAATTTCCATTGCCATCCCGATTCTGGTGGTCATGTCCTTCATCGTGTTCTACCGCGGGCACCAGGCTTCCGGCGGCGGCTTCCCGGCTGCTCTCATCATGGGCGCGGCCATCGGCCTGACGTATCTCTCACGCGGCACCGATGAGATTGTCTTCGGCCGCATGACCCCGATTCACCTCACCGGCGTGGGCATTATCGTGGCGCTGGTAGCTGGCTTCATCGGCTACATCCCGACGTCGCATAGTTCCGGTGGTTTCTTGACTGCCATCCACGGCCACGCCCTGGGGCAGCACTGGACCACGTCGCTCATCTTTGACCTGGGTATCTACCTGGCGGTCCTGGGCATGCTCACGATGGCCATCAATGCTTTGGGTGGCTATCTGCGGCCAGGCACCGAGCGGGACTTCTTGCCGTGGGTCCACGATGATGATTCCGCGTTGCCGAACACGCCGCGCGTGGTGCTGGAGGATGTCGATGACCCCTACCCCGAATCCATCAACCCGTCTTCGGACCCAACGGCGTTGCTCAATGAATCCGAGGCACGCCGCCGCGCGTCCTCGCCCCACCACACTTCGGCTACAGAGGAGAAGAGCTCATGATCCTCGCACTGACCATTGCATTGCTCATCGGTAGCGCTGTCTACCTCATCCAGCAGCGCGGCCTCGTGCACATCGTGCTGGGCATGATGGCCTTCGGCCACGGTGCCAACCTCATGCTTCTGGCCACCGGCGTGTACTCCTACCGCGGAGAGTCCTTTCCGTCGCAGGTGGGCATGGACCAGATGGCTGACCCGCTGCCGCAAGCCTTTGTGCTGACCGCCGTGGTGATTTCCATGGCAACCTCGACCATCCTGCTGACCATGGCGGCGATGGGCGCGAACGACGACACGGACGTCGTGGAGCCTGTGGATGACAACACCATTGACCACGCTTTCTCCACTCTGGGACGAGATACCCAGAACCGCGAGATTCTGCAGCGCTCGGCCAACAAGATGGATCGTTTGAAAGAACTCGAACAAGAGGAGGACAACTAGATGTATGACACCGTAAGCGCCCTCCTCCCGCTCTTCCCGGCGGTTCCCCTCGTATCGGCGGCGCTCGCATTGCTCGCGCCGTGGCATCGTGTGCGCGATGCCATCATGCTCATCGTTCCGGGCGTGGGTATCTTCGCTTCCTTTGCGCTGCTGCTCTACACCATGAACAACGGTGTGGTGGCGCATAGCGTGGGTAACTACGTGGGTAACGCAGGTATCGCCTTCGCGGCCGATACCTTCTCAGCACTGATGCTCATCACGACGATGATCGTGGCCTTCGGCGCCAACTGGTTTGCCATCGTGGGCGGCGAGACTAAGTCTCGCTACTACCCATCGCTGACGCTTATCTTGATCACCGGCGTGTGCGGCGCCCTGCTCACCGCTGATCTCTTCAACTTCTTCGTGTTCATCGAGGTCATGCTACTGCCGTCCTATGGCCTCATCACCATGTCTGGTACCTGGTCACGCTTGGCTGCCGGCCGCGCCTTCGTGCTGGTGAACTTGTTCGCCTCCACGCTTTTGGTGGTCGGTGTGGGCTATATCTACTCGGTGGCTGGCGTGGTCAACCTGGCGGCGCTCACGGGTGCTGCCGCCGGTAATGGTCCGGTGACGGTGGCCTCGGGCATCATCGTTATCGCCATCGCCGCGAAGGCCGGTGTGTTCCCCGTGCAGTCGTGGCTGCCGCGCACCTACCCGGGAACGTCCGCTGCCGTCATGGGCCTGTTCTCTGGCCTGCACACCAAGGTCGCGGTGTACATGCTCTACCGCCTGTGGGTGCAGCTCTTTGATATGGACCAGCGGTGGGGGACACTCATCATCGTCATCATGATCATCTCCATGCTGGTTGGTGCTTTCGGCGGCCTAGCTGAAAACTCCATTCGCCGCGTGCTGGGCTACCAGATGCTCAACGGTATGCCCTTCATCCTCGTGATGATGGCCTTCACTACCCATGATGCCCAGCGCGCGCTGGCTGCTGGAATCCTGTACACCATTCACCACATGCTCACGGTGGGCTCGCTTATTTTGGCCTCCGGTGCTATTGAGGAGACCTACGGTACGGGCAGGCTCAACAAGCTTTCTGGCTTGGCGCGCCGTGATCCGATTATCGCGTGGATCTTTGCCGCCGGTGCCTTCTCCGTCGTGGGCTTCCCACCCTTCTCCGGTATGTGGGGCAAGGTCCTCATCGTCGCGGAAATCGCCCGTACCGGCGGGGGATGGGCCTGGACCGTAATCACGGTGATCATCATCGCGTCCTTCGCGGCATTCCTTGCCATGTTGCGCGTGTGGCGCCGAGTCTTCTGGGGCAAGGACCTGCCCAAGGAGAAGGTGCCCGATGAACTTGTGATTCGCAAGAAGCTGATGGCGCCCTCGGCAGCGCTCATTTTGGGCTCGCTGACCATGTTCGTTCTATCCGGTCCGGTCATCAGCGTCACCATGGAAGCCTCAGCGGACTTGTTGGATACGGAGGCTTATGCAGACGCAGTGCTTGGCGACGACCCCGTAGCCCTACCCGACATCGACTCCCTTCAGGAGGGCCGTTAAATGAAGACTGCAGTGCATGCCGTTGTCTACGCGCTATGGCTGATCAAGGAAATCTTCGTCGCGGGTTTCTCGCTCGCCGCGGAATCCTTCAAGCCGCAGAATAACTACCGGCCGGTAGTGGTGCGGTACCCCTTGCGCGTGACTAGCGCGTGGGAGATCTTCTGGTTCACCTCGTCCATTACGGCAACCCCGGGGACGCTGTCCTTGGGTTTGCGCGAGCCGGTGGCAGAAGGCCTGCCGCGCATCGTGCTGGTTCAGGCGGTCATGGGGGATGACCCAGCCAGCATCATGGAAGATCTGGCGGATATGGAGGAGCGCCTCGCCCCGCGGGTGAAGGGAATTGACTATGGCGTTCCTGGTCAGGGCCCCACAAAGGAGCTCGCGCCCACGTTTTACGAGTACCCGCTGGATACGCTGGGCCGCCATATGCGTGCACCCGATATCGCGAAGACGGACGATACCCCGCTGGCCGCGCATGATGTGGAGAAGTATTCCGTGTGGCCCCTGCGCCAGGTTGCGCAGAACAAGGATGCCCGAAAGGATGATAAGAAATGATTGATTTTTCCTCGATGAGCGCCTTTCAATGGGTAGTTTTTGTCTGTATTTTCCTCATTGGTGCATCGGTGTGCGCGGCGTTGGTGCTGGCGTTGCGCTCCCGCGATGAGCTCACCCGAACCGTGATGAGTGACATGGTCTTTTACGGCATGCTGTGCATGTATATTTCGTGGTCCATGACTAATCACGCGTCCATCGTCTATGACATCGCCATGCTCGCGGCTATTGCGGCCGGCGTTCTGCCGACGTTGTCGATGGCCCGCATCATCTCGAAGGGTAGGAGGTAAGACCATGACTATCGCGGAGATTATCGCCTCGATTCTGTTGGTCGTAGCCACGGTCTTGGTCATTGGGACCGCCATCGCCTTGTGGCGTGCGCCCGATGCCCTGACCCGCGTCAACCTGCTGGGGCCGACGGTCGGTTTGGCCGTTCCGCTGCTGCTTGTGGCGAAGTTGGTCGTGGATTTTGCTGAGAACGGGTTTTCCCTGTGGTCGCTGATCAAGGTCATGATCGCGTGTTTCGGCGTGTGGATCATCGCGTCGGTGGGCTCCTTCTACATGGGCCGTTCCATCTACGGCGTGACCGTCACGGATGTGAAGTACGCCAAGCGCATGCGCAAGAGTATGCAGACAGTTGAAGCCTCTGAGGAAGAAATCTAGGGGAGAAGCTTCAGGAAAGCGGTGAGGATAGTGCTGTTCTCACCGCTTTTTAGATCGTGGATGTGATCTAGGACTCATACTTCTTCCTAAATCTATAGAGCTATAGGTATTTTGGGAACTGTACCTATCAAGTTATAGAAAAGAGGTTAGTTGAACTATGACTCCTGATGCATTCTCGTCCGGTGATGCAGCGTGGATGCTGATCAGCGCATCCTTGGTGCTGCTCATGACCCCCGGATTGGCATTGTTCTACGGCGGAATGGCGGGCAATCGCCACGTCCTCAACATGATGATGATGTCCTTCGGCGCGTTAGCGCTGGTCCCAGTACTCTACGTCCTGTGGGGATGGTCAATGTCTTATGCGGGCAGTTCGCTGGCGGGAATCGTGGGCAACCCGTTTGAAGCCTGGGGGCTGCGCGGCCAAATCACCGGGCCCGCCGCCGAGTACATTGCCGGTAGCGCTGGTTATCCCAACGTCATCGACATCGGTTTCCAAGCCACGTTCGCCATTATTTCGATAGCCATCATCTCCGGTGCCCTCGCCGGCCGCGTGAAGTTTTCCGCGTGGTTAACTTTCGCAGGCGTGTGGGTGACCTTCGCCTACTTTCCGCTCGCCCACATGGTGTGGGGCGGGGGGAGTGCTCTCCCATGCCCCGCGCTCACTCGCAGCGTGGCTCTTCGGTGTATCAAACGGTGAGGCCCTCATCGCTCCCATCGACTTCGCCGGCGGTACCGTCGTGCACATCTCCGCTGGTGCGGCTGCCCTGGTTCTGGCCATCGTCGTGGGCCCGCGCGCGGGCTTTCCGAAGCACATCGATAGGCCCCACAACCTCCCGATGGTGATGCTGGGCGCTGCGCTTCTGTGGTTCGGCTGGTTCGGTTTCAATGGCGGTTCCGCCTTCGCTGCGGATGGGCTAGCAGGCTTGGCATGGCTCAACACCACTGTTGCGGCGGCCGCAGCGATGCTCGGCTGGATGCTGGTCGAACGCATCCGAGACCACGCCGCTACTTCGCTTGGCGCAGTATCCGGCGCTATTGCGGGACTCGTCGCCATCACCCCGGCGGCAGGAGCGCTCAGCCCGCTCGGTTCTCTCGCCCTCGGCTTCCTCGGCGGGATTATCGCCTGTCTGTGCATCAGCCTGAAGTACCGTTGGGGCTTTGATGATTCCCTGGATGTCGTTGGAGTCCACCTGTGCGCTGGTCTGTGGGGAACCGTCGGATTGGCCTTCTTTGCCACGGATAACGGCATCCTCACTGGGCACTTTTCGGAAGGCCTCAAGCTGCTCGTCGTCCAAGCGCTCATCGCGATCGTCGCGATGCTGTTCTCAGCTGCTATTACTCTGGTGGCGGCACTCATCATCCGCGCCACCCTGGGGTGGCGGATTGATGATGAAGCCGAAGGCATCGATCTGTCTGAGCACCGTGAGACCGCTTATGATTTCCGTGAGTCCGTGGCGTCGCACCGCCGCCACACCCACGACGCTAGGATTAATCCTGCACCAACCGTCCAGCCGCGGGTCGACACCGCCGGAGCTAAGGAGTAACAGATGAAGCTCATCACTGCCATCGTCAAACCGTTCACGCTGCCGGAAATCCGTGAGGCCTTGGAGCAGCACGACGTGCACGGCCTGACCGTGACCGAGACCCAGGGTTTCGGTCAGCAGCGCGGCCACAGCGAGGTCTACCGTGGTGCCGAGTATGCCACCGACTTCGTACCCAAGGTCAAGCTGGAGGTAGTCACCTCCGACGAACAGGTGGAGGATATCCTTTCTGCCATCGTTGATGCTGCCTATACCGGAAAGATCGGTGACGGCAAGATCTGGATTACTCCTGTTGAGGACGTCATCCGCGTGCGCACCGGCGAGCGCGGCGAGGCAGCCCTGTAAGAAGTGTCTACGGCCGCTCAACTGCGTGAGGAAGCCTATGCCTCGGCGATAGATCTCACGCAGTCCCTGCAGCTTCCGCCCGGCTGTGCGCTTGCCGCCACGGGTTCCTTCGCCCGCCGGGCGATGGCCCCTTTTTCGGATCTCGACCTCATCCTCCTTCACCCGGATGATATGGAGCTGCCCGAAGATGTGGTCGCCGAAATCTGGTACCCCATCTGGGATGCCAAATACCGGCTTGACTACGCTGTGCGCACTCCGCGCGAGTTCGGTGCCATCGCCGGTTCTGATCCCGCCGCCGGCTTCGCGCAGCTGGACCTGGCCTTCGTCGCCGGCGATAAGCAGCTGGTAGATTCTACCCGCGCCCAGGTCTATGCCTCGTGGCGTCGCCTGCTGCAGAGCAACTTCGACGCTTTCGTCGACCTCGCCATCACCCGCTGGCGCCGCTCCGGCACCCTGGCCACGATGACCCACCCGGATATTAAAAATGGGCGCGGCGGCCTGCGCGATATCCAATTCCTGCGGGCGCTCGCCCTCGGCAACCTCGCGGATGCCCCAGCACTTGAGGAGGAGCAGGCCTTGCTTCTCGACGTCCGCACGCTCCTCCACGTCACCGCCCGCCGGCACCGCGACGTCCTCGACCCCGAATTCGCCGCGGAGATCGCCCACGAGCTTGGTTTCGCCGACCGTTATGAGTTGTCCGCGGCCGTCGTCACCGCTGCTACTGCGGTAGACAAAGCCGTGGAGAGGGCATTGGCGACTGCCCGGGGAGTCGTATCCAAACGCAGCCACAACCGCACACGCAAACCCCTCGATATCGGGGTGGTTGATGCCGGGGGCGAGATCCGTCTCGCACGCACCGCCAACTTGGATGAGCCGTGGTTGCTTTTGCGCGTGGCCGCCGCCGCAGCGCGCTCGGGCAGAAGCGTCCCGCCTCATGTCTGGGAACAGCTGCGCGAGTTGCCGGAACTGCCCGAACGCTGGCCCGCCGCTGCGACGGATGCATTCTTCAGTTTATTGTCCTCGCCCCTCAACACTCCGCGCCTCATCCAGGAGATGGACGCCCATGGCCTGTGGGAGCGAATCGTCCCAGAGTGGGAGCACATTCGAGGCTTGTTGCCGCGGGAGCGCACGCACTCTCACACCGTGGACTATCACTCCATCCTTACCGTCGCGCGCTGTGCAGAAGCCCGCACCTCCGTGGCGCGGCCCGATCTGCTGCTCTTGGTGGGGCTCTACCACGATATTGGGAAAGGATATGGCCGCCCTCACGAGCTGGTGGGGGCGGAGATGGTGGCGCGTGCCGCGGCCAAGCTTGGTCTCGACCTGGCGGATCGCTCCCGCGTGCAAACCGTGGTCGCAGAGCACACCACTCTGGCGCGCATCGTCTCCCGCACGGACCCCTTATCCGATGAAGCGCGTGACGAGCTCCTCGAAGCCGTGCGTTATGACTACCTGACTCTGGCGCTCCTCGTTGTGCTCGCCCGCACCGATGCCGAGTCCACCGGTCCTAGCGTGTGGAACCGCAGGCTGGAGAAGGGAATCGAAGCGGTCAGTGGCCGCGCTTTCGCACAACTGGAGGCACTTCGACCAGTTCGTCCTCTGGTTGCCGCCGACCGTGATATCGGACTGCGCCACAACCCCGAGGATGACAGCTTTACCGTCCTGTGGCGCGGCAGCTACCAACGGGAGGCTGTGCGCGCGCTGGCGCTCATCGCAGCGTTGGGCTGGAACATCCTCTCCTCGCGCCTCGTGCGCACTGAGGAGGGCTATGCCGGCGAATTCGATATCCGCGCCCTCCACGGTGCCATCGATCTCGCAACGGTAGAGGAACGCCTCGTGCAGTCTTATAAATCCGGAACTTACACGGTGCTGCCGGATTTTGTACCAGGGCCCGCGACTGCGATGTGGACCAGGGGAGTCTTCGAGGTTCGAATTGATGACTACCCAGGTACCCTAGGCCACGTGCTGGCGCTGCTTCCGGAGTGCGAGTGGCTATCCACCACCACACCGGGCGCCACGATGGTGCTTCACGCAGTGCCGCTTGGCGACGTCCCCCGTGCCACCCTGGTCCGGAATGTGACCCAAGCACTGGTCAACGGCTAAGCTGGGGAAGTTATAAATTTATCCACGATAGTTGAGGGAGCACTTTTAACGTGTTTGAGTCTTTGTCTGACCGCTTGCAATCAGCCCTGTCCGGCCTGCGCGGCAAGGGCAAGCTGACCGAGGCGGACATCAATGCCACAGCACGCGAAATCCGTCTGGCGTTGCTGGAGGCGGACGTCTCGCTCAACGTCGTGCGCGGCTTTATTAAGCGCATTAAGGAACGCGCGGCAGGTGCCGAGGTTTCTGAGGCACTGAACCCGGCGCAGCAGGTAGTCAAGATCGTCAACGAGGAGCTCATCGAGATTCTCGGCGGCGAGACCCGCCGCCTGAACCTGGCGAAGAACCCGCCGACGGTCATCATGCTCGCCGGCCTTCAGGGTGCTGGTAAGACCACCTTGGCGGGCAAGCTTTCCAAGCATCTGGCTTCCAAGGGGCACACCCCGATGCTGGTGGCTTGTGACCTCCAGCGCCCGGGCGCGGTGCAGCAGCTGCAGATCGTCGGCGAGCGCGCCGGGGTAGACGTCTACGCTCCGGATCCTGGCACCTCCCTGGATTCCCACGAGCATGAGATGGGTACCTCCCATGGGGATCCGGTGGACGTCGCCAAGCGCGGTATCGAAGAGGCCAAGCGCACCCAGCACGATATCGTCATCATCGATACCGCCGGCCGCCTCGGCATTGATGAAACCCTGATGACGCAGGCCCGCAATATCCGCGACGCCGTCAACCCGGACGAAGTCCTCTTCGTCATTGACTCGATGATCGGTCAAGACGCAGTGCAGACCGCCGAGGCCTTCCGCGATGGCGTGGACTTCACCGGTGTCGTCCTGACCAAGCTGGACGGTGACGCTCGCGGTGGTGCGGCGCTGTCCATTCGTGAGGTCACGGGCAAGCCCATCATGTTCGCCTCCACCGGTGAGAAGCTCGAGGATTTCGATGTCTTCCACCCGGAGCGCATGTCCTCGCGAATTCTGGGCATGGGTGACCTGCTGACACTGATTGAGCAGGCGGAATCCAAGCTGGATCAGTCCAAGGCGGAGGAAGCCGCCAAGAAGATGGGCTCCGGCGAGATGACGCTCAATGACTTCTTGGACATGATGCTCATGGTGCGCAATCTGGGCCCGATGGGCAACCTGCTCAAGATGATGCCCGGCGGCAACAAGATGAACCAGATCGCCGACATGGTCGACGAAAAGCAGCTCGACCGCATCCAGGCCATCATCCGCGGTATGACGCCGGAGGAGCGCGAGAACCCGAAGATTCTCAACGCTTCGCGCCGCAAGCGTATTGCCCTCGGTTCTGGTGTGAGCGTTTCTGACGTCAATCAGCTCATCGAGCGCTTCACCGAAGCCAAGAAGATGATGTCGCAGATGGCCGGTCGTTTTGGCATGCCGGGCATGGGCGGTGGGCGTTCCGCTACCAAGAAGAAGCCGAAGGGCCGCAAGGGCAAGAATGGCAAGCGCAAGCCGCCGAAGCGTCGTGGTGGGGGAATGCCTGGCATGGGTGGCGGGATGCCGTCGATGCAGGAACTGCAGAAGATGCAGGAACAGCTCGGCGGCGGCATGCCCGGGCTAGGCGATATCAAGATGCCCAAGGGCATGGAGAATATCGACCTCAACAACCTGGACTTTGGGCAGGGCAAAAAGAAATAACGAAGAATGCAGCAGCATTCTTCGTTAAGAAAGGGCCGGCGCTTTTTAGCGCCGGCCCTTTTGGACTAAATGGCTTTATCTGCTGGATATGCAGGATAGGGGATAGGCACCGCGGGTGTGGCCGGTGACGTCTCAGCGGTCTGGGGCACCATGGGACTGTCCGTCGGAATCTGCGGGGGCTGCTGCTGCACCGTCTCGCCATTGAGGAAGGGGGTGATGGCTTCACGGATGAGCGGGATGGCCGAATCCGCAAAGGCCTTGGTGAAGTGGTGCATATCGCGGTAGACCATGATGTTGCCGATGATGACCGGGCAATCGCCGTTGGCATCGCAGAACCACTTCGAGGTGTCCACGGCCAGCATGTTCTTGTACTGGGAGAGGACTTCGGCGCCGGGGTCATAGGGAGCGTAGACCTCTTCGAAACGCATGCCGCAGCCGAGGGAATCCTGGGTGGCTACGTAGCATTCATCAAACTGGAGGCCATTGCCGTGCTCATCGAATCCCCACGGGTTATCACGGAAACCCAAGAAGGGAATATCGTGCTTGGCCAACTCGTCCCAGAAGGCCTTATAGCCGGGCGGGACAGCGTCTGGGCCGTGACCCAAGGGCTGACCGGGGCGCGTTGAATTAGAGACTACGAGGGCCGGGTCCGCGTCGATAATGCGCTTGACCGCTTCCTTGCTCCACTCGGCGCAAGAAGGCTTGACACTCAGTTCATCGCCGAGCTCAATGGGGCAACCCACGCGGGTGAGCGGAACCAGCTTGAAACCCATCTCGCGGCCCAAGTGATCCAAGGCCGAAGAATACTGCTCCGCGTGCGAACCGCCTACTAAGTAGACCTCGACGTCGGAATCAACGTCACCAAAGATGCACGGCGTCACGCCGTCCTTCTGGGTCTCGATGAAGTAGTCCGTTGGCTCTTGTTCCGGGATGAAGCACCAGTTATCGGCGACTGGCGGCTGGATGCCACGCGCGAGAATCGGATCAGGCTTGATCTCTACGTTCTCAGGCGGCGTGATGTTCTCGACGAAGGTCGTTGCCCCTGGGTAGAGCTTCGGGTCGAGGATTTCGTGGTTCGCCTCCTGTAGGCTGCGCAGCCACAGCGGTTGAACGGCCACGAGTGCAACGGTGCAGGCGGCGACGACGACTCCGCCAACGCCGCGCAGAGCGCCGGTGCGCGTGCGAAGGTCGGCGAAACCGCGGTGGACGGGGAGGTCGTCGGCAAGCGGGCGTTTGCGGTGCTGGCGCAGGGGCTTTTCGACGAAACGGTGCGTCACGTCCGCCAAGCCCAGCGACACCACGATGATGATGGATCCGAGCCACCACGGAGGAGTCTCAAGACCGAGCGCAGCGATGGAAATGATGAGTAGCGGCCAATGCCACAGGTAGAGCGGGTAGGCGATATCACCGAGCCAGCGAGATACCCGGGTGGTGAGCACCCGCGAGAACGACCCGCCAGAACCAATGATGATGAGTACTGCACCGCCGATGGGCAGAAGAGACAGCGGCCCAGGGAAGGCCAAGCTGTCGGAGATAACTAGGCCGGTACTAGCCAGAGCCGCCAAGCCGAGAGCCGTGGCGAGGTTGGACAGGCGCTGCGGCATGCGCAGGTGCGAACCATAAATGACGAGCACTGCGCCCAAAGTCAGCTCCCAAGCGCGAGACCATGTGGAGTAGTAATTTTCGGGGGTGCCGAAGAGTCCGTCGCGGGATGCATAGGCAAAAGAGACGACGGTAACTACGAGGAGAATCGGGCCAGCGATGGAATTAATGGAAGAGAAGCGCTGTTCTCGCAGCCCCGTGTTCTTTGGGCGCAGGCGCATGAAAGCGGCCAAGCCAAGGGCGAAGAAGATGCCCAGTAGGTAGAACTGGCCCTGCACTGCCATGGACCACATGTGCTGCAGAGGCGATGTTGTTGCTGAAGCGGCGGCGTAGTCAGCGTTCTGCCGTGCCAATTCCCAGTTCTGGTAGTAGAAGACCGTCGCAGTGATCTGCTTGGTGAGCTCCGTGTTCATGAGCTTCGGCGCGAAGAGCCGGACAAGCACATAGCTCACGCCGATGACGAGCACGAGGGAAGGAACAAGCCGGCGGAGCGTGCGCCAGATGGGCCACCACGGGTTCAGGGAGGCATTCGGCCGTGCGGCATAGCGCAGCTGCGAGCCTAAGAAGAAGTAACCGGAAAGCAGGAGGAAGACATCGACGCCACCTGAGACACGACCAACGAAGACGTGGTACAGAACAACCAAGGCGATCGCGATGCCGCGGAGGCCGTCGAGGTCATAACGGTAGCGGAATGTAGAGGGGGCTTGTTTATTCATAAAAAGAGGATTGTGTGGCGTCGAAATAACCGCATTACAGACTACCCCCTTCGCGGGGTAAGGCCTAACCACGCAAGAGCTAAGGGGAATTTCCTATCTCGTGTGGGTTCCGCTAAAGTTGTTGAGGTTGTTCACGCACCGCGTGGAGGACACGTAAAACTTCATCTCTGCGTAACGTCGGTACCGCCTACGGACGGCCGGCACGTCACGCGCAGGATAAAACTCAAGGGTTGAACCGGCGCGCCACCAAGCGGCGCGTGTCTGAACTGCCCGGTGACTAGAAAAGGAGCCAATCATGGCCGTTAAGATCAAGCTGCAGCGTATGGGTAAGATCCGCAACGCTGAGTACCGTGTCATCGTTGCTGATGCACGCACCCGTCGCTCCGGCAAGGCTATCGAGAACATCGGTATCTACCAGCCGAAGCAGGAGCCGTCCCTGATTCAGATCGATTCCGAGCGCGCTCAGTACTGGCTGGGTGTCGGCGCACAGCCGACCGAGCCGGTTCTCGCACTGCTCAAGGTGACCGGTGACTGGCAGAAGTTCAAGGGTCTGCCGGGCGCAGAGGGCACCCTGAAGGTTGCTGAGCCGAAGCCGTCCAAGCTGGACCTCTTCAACGCTGCACTGGCTGAGGCCAACAACGGCCCGACCATCGAGGCTATCACCGAGAAGAAGCGCAAGGCCAAGGAAGAGGCCGAGGCTAAGGCTGCCGCCGAGAAGGCTGCTGAGGAAGCCGCTGCCGCTGAGGCTGCTAAGGCTGAGGAAGAGGCCGCTAAGGCTGAAGAGGCCGACTCCGCTGAGGAGTCCGCAGAGTAAGTTCTACTCGGCTAAAAGATTAACCCCGCTGACCTGTAGGTCGCGGGGATTATCTAGTTTTTCGGCCGTGGGAGGCGGACCTCCAGAGGATTTTCGAAGTCCAACCCGCGGACAGCGGAGGCAATAACCGACTGCGCTATAGCTTCCACCTTTTTCTCCGGTAGCGATCCCAAATGACCGCTGAGGCACAAGACTGTGAAACCGTGCACCGTGGACCATCCGGCTAGGCAATTCTGCATCATGTGTTGCCTATTGGGTTCCTGGCCAATCGAGCGCGCGTACTGTGCCATGTAGCCGTAGAAATTGAACATGGCTTGTACACGGGGGTCTTCGCCGGGCCCCTCAGCCGCGGCTACGAGCCCGGCCGGAATATCAAAGCTGCTCGCGGCCATCATGCACATAAAGAAGTGCGGCTCTTCCAAGGCATGGTGGAAGTAGGTGAAACCGGCCGCCATCATTTTGTCAATGATGGTGCCCTCCGTCGTTTCGAAGGTATCGCTGAGCTTGGTGATGAGTTCGTAGGTGGCGACGGCCCCGACGGCGTCGAGAAGCGCGGCTTGGTCCTTGAAGTGACGGTAGGCGGCTGTCGGGGAGACACCGACCGCGCGCGTTGCCGCGCGAATCGTCACCGCCTCCGGTCCACCTTCCCGGCCGAGCTTGATGGCCTCCCGGAGGATCTCTTCATGCAAATTTCCATGGTGATACGGCTTCGAACTACTCACAATAAAAGTATCGTACTAAAAGTCTAGACATTCGCGCCAATGTTCGGCGTTAATATGGTGAGCAGCATGAGTGCAGGTTGATCGCTGCAGGACACCGCATGTGGTATGCGCGCCGGAAGGTGCACGATTTGTCCGGGAACGAGCACGTGCTCTTCTTCTCCGCAACTAAAAGTCACCGCTCCTTGTAGCACTTGGACAGTGATAGGGTGCGCGGCTTTGTGGTCAGGTAGGTCTTGTCCAGGTAGGAACGAAAAGAGGATGAGGTTCGCGCCATCGGCGCTGAGGACCCGCTTAACGGCTGGTCTGGGGCGCGATGGGTTCGGTTCAGGCGCCTCATCGAGCAGGTTTAGCGTTGTGAGGGCGGCGCTGTTGTGGGAGGCGTCGCCAAAGGTGGTCACATCATTGATCGGAAGCTCAGTCATGCCGCCCCAGCGTAGCCCGTTAAGCTAGCAGGCATGGAACTACTCATTGGTCGCGTGGTGAAATCCCACGGCATTAAAGGCGAGGTCTCCGTCGAGGTGACCACCGATTCCCCTGAGACCCGATTCGCCGTCGGCGAGGTTCTCCACGGCACACAAGGCAAGAAGAAACACGAACTCACCATCGCGGCGGTGCGCGCCCACAAGGGGCGCCTGCTCATCACGTTCAAGGAAATCCCGGACCGCACGGCCGCGGATTCCCTGCGCGGCACCCAGTTCTTCGCCGAACCTCTGGATGATCCCGAGGATGACGGCTTCTACGACCACGAGTTGGAAGGCCTGCGCGTTCTCCTCGACGGGAAGGAGGTGGGCGAGGTGACCGGCGTGACGCACGGTCCCACGCAGTCCCTCCTTGAAATCACTCTCACCGAAGGTAAAGAAGCGCTCGTTCCCTTCGTGGAGGAGATCGTGCCGGAGGTTGATTTGGAGGCGGGGACCTGCACCATCACCCCGCCGGAAGGGCTGCTCGACCTATGAGGATTGACGTTCTCACCATTTTTCCGGAGTACCTCGACCCGCTGCGCCACGCGCTGCTGGGCAAGGCCATCGAGCAGGGAAAGCTTGCGGTGGGCGTGCACGACCTGCGCCAGTGGGCCACCGACGTGCACAAATCTGTCGACGATTCCCCCTACGGCGGTGGCCCCGGAATGGTGATGAAGCCTGAGGTCTGGGGGCCGGCGCTTGACGACGTCTCCTCTGGCACCGCCTCGACCCGGGATCTGCAGAGCGCTCTGCCGCACCTGAGCAAGCCGCGCCACGACGACATCCATGGCGTCGAGGCACGCTCCTATGGCGAAAGCGAGAATTCGGACAAGCCGCTGCTTATCGTGCCGACTCCCGCGGGAAAGCCTTTTACGCAAGCCGATGCACAAGCGTGGTCCACCGAGGAACACATTGTGTTCGCGTGTGGGCGCTACGAGGGCATCGACCAGCGCGTCGTCGAGGATGCCGCGCAGCGCTACCGCGTGCGAGAGGTGTCCATCGGCGATTATGTGCTCATCGGCGGCGAGGTGGCCGTGCTGGTCATCGCCGAAGCTGTGGTACGCCTTATCCCCGGAGTGCTGGGGAACCGGCGCTCGCACGAAGAGGATTCCTTCTCCGATGGCCTGCTGGAGGGGCCCAGCTACACCAAGCCGCGCGAGTGGCGCGGCCTCAAGGTCCCGGACGTGCTGACCTCTGGTGACCATGCCCGCGTGGACCGGTGGCGCCGCGAGCAGTCGCTGGCGCGAACATGGCAGCGCCGCCCAGAGCTGCTGGACGCGGCAGAGTTAAGTGACACCGATCGCGCCTACCTGGAAACCCTAAAGGAGGATTGAGATGGACGTGAGTACTGACTTGTCAATACTTATGACTGAGGCTGAATGGAACAAGGTCCTCAAAGACATGCCGCAGCGCCTGCACGAAGGCGGAGTCGAGCCACAGGACATCAACGCCGAGGTCGTGTCATTTACCTGCGAACCCGACAACATCTTGGTCAATGAGTACATGGATAAGCACGGCCAGCCGCCGGTGAGCGAACACGTGTGGCGCGTCATCGTCAACGGCGCCTCTGAACTGCCGCTGACCAAGGTCACCGCCGCCGTCGCGGAGTGCTTGCCGCCGCACACACTCTGGTACGGAACCTCAGAGATTGGTCACACCGAGTTTGGCCTGGGCACTTCCTGCGCGTGGCAGGGCGGGGTATAGGGTGAGAAGGTCTTAAGTCCCCGACCCAAAAAGAGGTTTTGTGAATATCGCAGCCACCATCGCTGGAGAGCTGGGCGTCAAAGAACAGTTTGTCGAAGCCGCCCTCAAGCTCCTGGCGGAGGGTAACACCGTTCCGTTCATTGCCCGTTACCGCAAGGAAGCCACCGGCGGGCTGGATGACTCGCAGCTGCGTATCATCGAGGAGCGCTCGACCTACCTGCGGGAACTGGAGGAGCGCAAGGAAACGGTGCTCGCCGCGATTGAGGAGCAGGGCAAGCTGACCGACGAGTTGCGTGCCCTCATCCAGGGCTGCGAAACCAAGGCGCGCCTGGAGGATCTGTACCTGCCGTATAAGAAGCGCCGCAAGACCAAGGCGGATATCGCGCGTGAGGCCGGCCTGGAGCCGCTCACGGATAAGCTCATCGAGAATCCCTCGGCGGATCCGGCCGAGCTGGCAGGGGAGTATCTCACCGAAGGTTTCGAGGAAACGAAGAAGGCCCTTGAGGGTGCTCGCGCTATCTTGGTGGACCGCTTTGCGTTGGACGCGGATCTCGTCGGTGAGGTCCGCGAGCGCATGTACACCAGCGGTTCCATGAATGCCGGTGTGGTGGAAGGCAAGGAAACCGAGGGCGCGAAGTTCAAGGACTACTTCGAGTTCTCTGAGCCCTTCGACAAGCTTCCTTCGCACCGCATCCTGGCGCTGTTGCGCGGCGAGAACGAAGGCGTGCTGCAGCTCAACCTCGATGCCGGTGATGACGCCATGTATGAGGGCATGATCGCAGACCGCTTCGACCTGGACGTTGACACCTCGCGCTGGCTTGCCGACGCCGTCCACTGGGGCTGGCGCACCAAGCTCTCCATCTCCTCGGGCCTCGACGTGCGCATGCGCCTGAAAGAGAAGGCCGAGGAAGGCGCACTCAAGGTTTTCGCCACCAACTTGCGCGACGTTCTGCTGGCGGCCCCGGCGGGCCAGCGCGCGACGCTGGGCTTGGACCCGGGCTACCGCAACGGCGTCAAGTGCGCGGTCGTCGACCCGACGGGTAAGGTCCTTGCCACCACCATCGTCTACCCGCACCAGCCGCAGCAGAAGTGGGCCGAGGCGGTGAGAGAGTTGGCGTCGTTAAGCGCGGCTCATTCGGTGGACCTTATGGCGATTGGTAATGGCACTGCGTCGCGTGAGACGGAGAAGCTGGCGGGTGAGGTCGCGGACCTCATCGCGCAGGCGGGTGGGAAGCGGCCGAACCCGGTCGTGGTCTCGGAAGCCGGCGCGTCGGTGTATTCGGCTTCGCAGCTGGCAGCCGATGAATTTCCCGACATGGACGTCTCCCTGCGCGGCGCGGTCTCGATCGCGCGCCGACTGCAGGACCCGCTGGCGGAGCTGGTGAAGATTGACCCGAAGGCGATTGGCGTGGGGCAGTACCAGCATGACGTCAACCAAGTCGCACTTGCGCGCACGCTCGATGGCGTGGTGGAAGACGCGGTGAATGGCGTCGGCGTGGACCTGAATACGGCGTCGGCTCCGCTGCTGGAGCGCGTGGCTGGTGTGAACTCCACGATTGCGGCCAACATCGTGGCCTACCGCGATGAGAATGGCACGTTTGCCTCGCGCAAGGAGCTGAAGAAGGTGCCGCGCTTGGGGCCGAAGGCCTTCGAACAGGCGGCGGGCTTCCTGCGCATCAATGGCGGTAAGGACCCGCTGGATGCTTCGGCCGTGCATCCGGAGGCGTACCCGGTGGTGGCGCGCATCGCGGAGAAGACCGGTCTGGGGGTTTCGGAGCTCATCGGCAATTCGCGAGTGTTGACGACGCTGTCGCCGGCAGACTTCGCCGACGATACCTTCGGTGTGCCGACGGTGACGGATATCATCGCGGAGCTGGATAAGCCGGGCCGCGACCCGCGCCCAGAATTCAAGACGGCTACCTTCAAGGAAGGCGTAGACAAGGTCTCGGACTTGAAACCGGGCATGATTCTGGAGGGTACCGTGACCAACGTTGCGGCCTTTGGTGCCTTCATTGACGTCGGCGTGCACCAGGACGGTCTTGTGCATGTGTCCGCGATGAGCCACAAGTTCGTCTCTGACCCGCACGATGTGGTTCGTTCGGGCCAGGTGGTGAAGGTGAAGGTCATGGAGGTAGACGTGGAGCGCCAGCGCATTGGCTTGTCGCTGAGGCTTGACGACGAGCCCGGCCAGCCCGCCCCCAAGCGCCGCAACGGCGGTGGGCGTTCCGAGGGGCGCGGCGGCCGCTCCGACCGTCGCAACTCCCGCCGCGACGGTGGGCGTGGCCGCTCGGACCGCGGCGGCGGTGGTTCGATGGCCGATGCCCTCAAGAAGGCCGGCTTCTAAAGTTCACCTAGTTGCGCACCAAACCCCCTGACTGTTCAAACGGTTGGGGGTTTGCGAGTTTTCAGCGGCTTCTTCTGTACGGACGGTGGGTTGGACAAGCCCGTGGGGTGGAGCGATCGCCGAAGGCGCGGAGGACCTCGCAAACGTTGAGGTTTCCGCGTGGCGCAAGGCTGAGTCCGCCGAGTTAAGGGGGTCGGGGTGCCGGTTCGGCGTGCGGACGTGTGCGGTTAAGCTGCGGCGAAGATTATTCGTGCGGCGGCGCAGTGGTGGGTGGTGATGGGCGTATGTCCGGCGGATCGGGTGGTTGGCTTGTAGGGGTGCTCGTCGGGCTTGCGGCCTGTCGATTTACGGCTTCTTGGTAGGCCGGCTGCGCTGTAATCGGCGTTCCCCAGGGCGGGATGTAGTCAACCGGTCCTTTCAACCGAAAGACGTAGCCTCTGCCGGTCGGGCTTGTCGGGTCATCGTCGTTGATGCCATTGTGGTAGGCGCACAGCATGGTTAGGTTGGGCGGATTGGTTTCCCCGCCCGCTTGCCAGGGGACGATGTGGTGGACTTGGCAGTAATCGGCTGGCTTGTTGCAGTCTTCGATCGCGCAGGTGGGGTGCTCCGCGCTGGCCATGATGCGCTGCTCGAGGCTGGCAAAGCGCGAAAGCCGGTGCAGCCACACCGGGCCGATGGTGGGGTGGACTAATGTGGCGTAGCCAGTCTCGGCGAATTTGTAGGTGAGAAACTCCGCGCCGCTCATGCGCCCGCCGTTGGTGAGTTCGAGCTCGATGTCGTCGCCGTCGTGGCGGATGATTTTGTCAAGCTCGTCGAGTGTTATCACGACGTTTGTTCCCACTGCCGGCCGAGACCCCACTCCTTCTTTAAAGAAGACCTGGCGGGTGGCGTCCAGGAGGTCGGTGGGGTTAATGGACTCCAGGGTGCTGCGCATGGTGGAGATGTTGAGCGCGGAATCAGTAACCGTGAGCGAGTAAGGACCATTCTTGCGGTAAGTCAGCCGCACTCCTGGTGAAGGCACGCGTTTCGGTTTGAGTTCCTTCACTCGCTGCGCCGCCACTGAAGGCACCCGTTCCGAGGGCACGGAGGCGAGCGCGACGCGCAAATTCCAGACGTCAACCTGCTTCTTCAGCTTCGCGGTGTAGGACTCAATCAGGCTCAGCGTGGCCAGGTCGTGGCCTTGGCGTTGGGCCGCCTGGCGGGCGGTGCGCTGCTTGCCGGTGAAGCGGGTATCGCCGAAATAGATGGCATGAAGCGACGCCAGCTCCTCCGCATCGCCGTGCGAGGCGCCAAGTGCGCGCAAGCTTTCGGGTGTGCTGGTTGCTGCTTCCACCAGCGCAATCCCCGAGTTGCGAAGGCGGATGTAGGTTTCAATATCCCCCATGTGCACAGAGCCTAAAACAGGCCACGCGGCCCCGCAACCGGAGAAGAAAACGCCCTGCCTACAGGCTGTAAAGGGCAGGGGCTTGCCGGATGAAAGCCCGATTCGAATGCACTCGCCCGCCCGTCACAGGGGAGTGCTGGGTGATGTAACTCAGGTGGTGCGCAGCGCGGCACAACGAGACGAATGGCTATAAGTTCACAATGTCAACTTAATCGGTGGTATGTTTGTTGAAACAAATGACTTAGTGGCCTCGCTCACGTTTGGGTGTCTAGCTTTAATGGCTGGATAAACGAATAAAAGCGGACCTGAATCATCACGTCAAGGAGGCGGGCATGAGCCGTGGGGATGAATCCAACCGGGAAGCAGGGGCGAATAGCGCTTCGCGCAGAATGCCGCACGAGGGGAGCGCTGCTACCCAGAACGCGGCAGGCCACGACAGCGAGGCCATGGGGTGGCACCGCGTCCTCGATTGGCGCCCCACGAGTACCTTGTCGCGCGTGCTCATCGTCTTCCTTCTCGTAGCACCCATCGTCATCGCGGGCACCATGATGTGGGCGATGTGGGACCCCTCCAAGTACATGCGCAACATTGACTTGGCGGTGGTGAATGAGGACGCGGGCGTCGAGAAGCAGGGCACCTACACCAACTATGGTGACCAGGTTGTGGAAGGCCTGATGGAGACGCAGTATCTGAATTTCGCTGAAGTCAGCAAGGGCGACGGGGATGAGGGTCTGCTCAAGGGCAAATACCTCATGGTGGTGACCATCCCGAAGAACTTCTCGGAGCAGGCCGTCACCATCATCAGCGATAAGCCGGTTAAACCGGAGATTCATTTCGCCACGAATGATTACTACGGCACGAATGGTTCAGTGATTTCTTCCAGCCTCATCCCGCAGGTGCAGACCAGCGTGGAGAATGCGATTTCCAAGAAATACGCGGACCAGGTCATCGAGGGGCTCAACAAACTCAGCGATGGTCTGGGCACCGCAGCCGAGGGCGCGGGCCGGCTCGACGAAGGCGCTGGGAGGCTGCAGGAAGGCGGCGGGCGCGCGGTCGAGGGAATCGCCAAGCTGGACGCCGGCGCGGGCGATCTCAACAACGGTACGGGCCAGCTGCTGGACGGCACGAACCGCCTGAATGACGGCGTAGGGCGCCTCAGCGATGGCGCCGCGCAGCTCGATGATGGTGCCGCGCAGCTTGCCGACGGCTCCGACAAACTGCTTGCCGGCACCGGACGCCTGGCGGATGGCGCGGGCCAAATCGATGGGGGCGTCAACCAGCTCACCGGGATGCTCATCCCGGTGCTCAAGCAGGCGCAGTCCGTGGCCCCGGCGCTGCTGCAGCTTGTCGACGTCCTCCGCGGCCTCGGCATGCACCAGCAAGCTGAGCAACTCTATTCCCTGGTGTCCAAGCTCGACCCGGCCGCCAGTGGAAACATGGTGGCGCAACTGGAGAAGCTCTCCGCCGGCACCGGCCAGCTCTACTACAACCTGTCCGATCCCAATTCGGAATACCTGGGCGGCATGATGGCGCTCAATGACGGCGCGCACCGCTTGTCCGATGGCTCGCAGCAGTTGCGGGCAGGCGTCGGCGAGCTGAGCAACGGCGCCGCCCAGCTGCAGGACGGTGCTTCCCGCCTGCATGAGGGCACCGGCACGCTGAAGGACGGCACGAGCCAGCTGGCCGCCGGCGGCACGGAGCTCAAGGACGGCATGGACCAGCTCAAGGCCGGCTCCAATGAATTGGCCACCAAGCTTGCCGACGGCGCCGCCAAAGCCCCCTCCATTACCCAGCCGGATACGTCGGCGCAGAACATGGCCGTGCCCATCAACTTCACCTCCTCTAACCTCCACCCTGTACAGACGGTGGTCAGCCCGGTTGACCCGACCGAGAAGAACATCACGGGCGGCGCCTCGCTGCTCTTCGTTCTGGTCTTTGGCTTCCTCGTCATGCTGCTGCTGGCGATGACGCTGCCGTACTACCTGGGTCGTCGCGGCGAGTCGGCCACGAGTCCGGTGCGTGGCATTCTGGCAGCCTTTGGCGTGGTGGCGGGTCTGAACTTCTTGGTCTTGGCCTTCATAGGCGTTATGTCCTCCACGATGGGCTGGAGTCCTGCCAGCTGGCCGATGATGCTGCTCGTCATCGCAGCGATTGCCGCCGTCGGCGCGGCGACCTACCAGTTCTTCCTCGTAACCTTCGGCCGCAAGATTGGTGCTGTCTTCGCCGTCGGTGCTTTTGCCTTAGGCGTCATGGTCTTCGGCGGCGTGTGGCCGGTGGCGGCTATTCCGCGGCCGTTGAGCATGCTGCATCCTTTCCATCCGATGACCTATGCGAAAAACGCCTTTACCCGCGCCACCGACGGTATCCACGACGGCACCTTCTGGGCGGGCATTGCGGTGCTGTTCATCGTGACCGCCTTGGCACTGGTGGCCTCTTGCGTGATTTTCCGGGCTCGCCACCATGGCACCGCGCGCATCCTTGACGAGCACCTCTTCCGCACTCCGGCGGTGGCTGGCGCCTAATAGCCGTGTGCTGCGAGCCCACCGGGAAGGTTGCGTAGCTCGATGCCCATGTCTGCAGCGAGGTCGGCGTAGCGCAGGACAAAGCCAGCGCTGCGCCCACCGGAGGGGCAGGCCACGTAGACCAGTTCGGAGGCGCACGAAGTCAGCGCACGACGCACGGAATCATCATCGGTGACGGTATGCCAGGGCAGTGTCACCGCGGCCTCTGGAAAGTTGGGCTCCTCGGAGATATCGAGGAGGGCAGCATGACCGGTGACAAGTTCCGGCGGCAGGGTGTGTCGGGCAGGTAGGGCAGTAACGAGGGAGCGGTCGGGATCGGCGTCCACCCGCAGCGTGCGGAAGTTACCGGGGAGCGCGTCGTAGGAGGTTACGCGCCCGACCATGTCCCGATGATCTGGGAGTGCGCCGAGCGTGGCGACCGCCGCGGTGGCCATGAGCCCTGCAATCACCGACGTCGTTGCGCCCAGCACCCCGGCCGTCGAGCACTCGAGAGCCTCGCCGTTAGGCGGGGCGGGGAAGAGATCACGCAAGCCCACGCCGCGCCCGTCAGCACATGCATTGCCGGAGTGCCACAGCGCGGCCTGCCCGCCGTAGCGCAGCACGGTTCCCCAGGCCAGCGGGGTAGAGGTGAGCTCGCAGGCATCGGCGACGAGGTATTTCGTGTCGAAGGTATCGGAACCGTCGAGGACGAGGTCAGACCCTGCGCAGAGGTCAAGAACGGTGGAGGAAGTCAGCCGCGCGTTGAGCGCGGTGATCTGTAGCTCGGGGGCAAGCTCGCGGGCGCGCGCAGCGGCCACCTCTGCCTTGGGCTTGCCGACGTCCCCCGCACCAAACAGCACCTGCCTGTGCAGGTTGCTGATATCGACGGTATCGGAATCAATAATCGTGATGCGCCCGATGCCAGCCGCCGCTAGCTGCTGGAGGGCCGGGCAGCCCAGCCCGCCGGCGCCCACGACGAGCACGTGCGCGGCATTGAGCCGCTCCTGGGCCGCATCCCCGAAGCCAGGCAGGAGGCGTTGGCGCGCGGTCCGGGCGAGTTCGGTCTCACTGAGCATGATGGCAGTCCTTTTAGGAAGTGGGCTACAGGACCTGGTCCGCCCAGCTGGCCAGACCTTCGAAGGTGGAGGAAGCCTGGGCGTGCTCGCGCTGCGGGATACGACCTGCGCTGCGCGCGAGCCGACCCGCCTCGACGGCGTGGCGCATGGCGGTGGCCATGGCTTCCGGGTTCTGGCAGCGGTTGACCGCGCTGGCCAGCAGCACGCCGGAGCAGCCGAGCTCCATGGCGAGGGCGGCGTCGGAGGCGGTTCCGATGCCGGCGTCGACAAGCACGGGCACTGAGGCGAGTGAGCAAATGAGCTCGAGGTTGTGCGGGTTGAGGATTCCCAGCCCAGTGCCGATGGGAGCGCCCAGCGGCATGACGGCCGCAGCGCCGGCATCTTCGAGGCGCTGGGCGGCCACGGGATCGTCGCTGGTATAGGCCAGCACGGTGAAACCTTCGGCGCTCAGGAGCTCGGTGGCGTCGAGGGTCTCCACGACATCGGGCAGCAGCGTGTGTTCATCAGCGATGACCTCTATTTTGACCCACGTCGTGCCCAGCGCCTCACGGGCCATGCGGGCGGTGAGGACGGCTTCGCGCGCGGTGCGACACCCGGCGGTGTTGGGGAGTGGGGCAATGTCTAACCGACGCAACAGGTCGAAGATGCTCTCACCACCACGGGTACCAGCGTGGCGGCGCATGGCCACGGTAGTCAGCTCGGTTCCAGAGGCAACGAGCGCGCGCTCGAGGGCCTCGTGGCTCGTGGCGCCACCGGTGCCCATGATGAGGTGGGAAGAAAAGGTGGTATCGGCGATGGTGAGCATTTAGCCCCCTTGGACGGCGGTGAGGATTTCCACGGTCGCGCCTTCGGTGAGTGGGGCGGTGTCCCACCGCGAGCGGGGGATGACATGTTCGGCCACGGCCACCGCGGTGCCGTCAGGAGCAATGCCTTTTTCTTCCAGCAGCTGGGCGACGGTATCGGCCGCCGTGTCATAAGGCTGGCCGTTGAGGATGAGGATCATTGTTGCTCCTTGAGGTGTCGCAATGGGTTACAGGCCGCGAGATCGATGCTGGGATCGGTTCCTTCGATGAGCTCGCGGGCACAGCGCGCGGCCAGGGCCGTGAGCAGGATGCCGTGGCGGAAATAGCCGGTAGAGATAATCAGCCGGTCGCTGACGCGGCCAAGATAGGGAAGGTCATCCGGGGTGCCGGGGCGAGCTCCCGCGCTGGCCTCGAGGAACTCGCATTCTTCGACGGCGGGGAGGACGCGGATGGCGTCGCGAAGCAGCGCGTAGACACCGCCGGCCTGGGCCGTGGCAAGAGTGTCCTCGCGGGTTGTAGCGCCAACCGCCAAGGTTCCATCGCCGCGCGGGATGAGGTAGATGGGGCGGTCCTCCACGAAGCCGCGCACCACGCGGGTGAGCAGCGGCTGGAGCTCTTCCGGTACGCGCAGGCGCAGGATATCGCCGTACACCGGGCGCAGGTGGAGCGGGGACTGTTCAAGCCCGGCCGAGGCAGCCCACTCGATCTCGCGTGCTCCCAGGCCTGCTGCGAGCACCACCTGTTCAGCTTCGAACTCGCCGACGGCCGTCGTGACCACGCCCGTGTCAGCATTGATTGACTGTGCTGCCGTGCGGAAGAAACGCACACCGAGCGCTTGGGCAGCGCTGAGCAGTGCAGCTGTCCATTGACGGGGGAAGACCTGAGTGTCACCCGGGATGCTCACCGCAGCAGCCAGACGTGGCGAGAGCAAAGGTTCCGCGCGCCGGGCTTCGCGCACGGTGATGCGCTCGACCTCCATACCGTGGAGGGACTGATAATCCGCTAGCTCGGTGAGGTGCTGAGCATCCGCGCGATCAGCCGCGACGACGAGGGTCCCTTCGGCGCGGTAGCCGGTGGGGACCTCGGTGTGCTGAGCCACGAGATCGATAAGCTCCGGGTACCACGCGCCGGAGGCACGCATCAGCGGGAAGAGTGGATCCTGCTGGTAGACCACCTCTGCGGCGGGGGCGAGCATGCCGCCAGCGAAGTGGGTAGCCCCGGAGGCTGGCGCCGGATCCAGCACCGTGACCTCGTGGCCCCGCGCGGCCAGTTCCACCGCGGTGGCCAGGCCGATGACACCCGCGCCGACGACGATGACGGAAGAATCAGATGCAGTACTCATCGCGCACCTTCATCGAAGCCGGACAGGAGCTCACGGCAGTAGGCTTCCGGGTCATCGGCATGCATGATGCCGCGCACGACGGCTAGGCCGGCCACGCCGGTTGCCGCAAGATCGGCTGCATCGTTGGCGGTGACATCCCCGATGGCCACGAGGGGGACGCGGGAGAGCTTCACCAAATCCGGGTAGGCATCAAGCCCCAACGGGGTGCGCCCGGAGTCTTTCGTCGGTGTGGCGCGGAACGGGCCGCAGCCGATGTAATCAATCAGGTCTGCTACTTCGTTGGCGGCCTCGACTAACTCGCGTGTGCCGGTGGTCAAACCGATAATCGCGTCCGGCCCCAACAGCGTACGGGCAGCGGCCACGGGCAGATCATCCTGGCCGATATGCACGCCGTGCACCGGCTCGCCAGCGTGGCGGAGGGCGGCGGCGACGTCGACGCGGTCGTCGATAAGCACGCGCGTTTTTGGGTTGGCCTGCTCCACCGCGCGGGCCACGTCGCGGCCTAAGTGGTAGAGGTTGCGGGCGGAAATCGGCTTGGAACGAACTTGTACCACCCCGGCGCCGCCCCGGGCCGCAGCGGCAGCGATGCGCACGACGTCCTCATGCGAGTCCGCGCCCGTGACGAAGTAGCAGCGAAGATCAGGCATGTGTGGTCTCTTCTTCCTGATAGAGCTGTGAGCCCTGGGCCTTGAACTCCTCCGACATCTGCTTCTCGCCCGCGCGGGCAGCTGCCACGACCTCCGGATCGATGGCTCCCTTGCCCGGGAAACTTGGCATACCAAGGGAGTCGGAGAAGGTATCCCGAATGTCCTGGCTGATGCGCATGGAACAGAACTTCGGCCCGCACATGGAACAGAAGTGCGCGGTCTTCGCCGGCTCCGCGGGCAGGGTCTCATCGTGGTAGGCCTGCGCGGTGTCTGGGTCGAGGGAGAGCGCGAACTGGTCGTGCCAGCGGAACTCGAAGCGAGCCTTGCTCATCGCATCATCCCAAGCACGCGCACCTGGGTGGCCCTTAGCCACGTCAGCCGCATGGGCCGCAAGCTTGTAGGTGATGACACCGGTCTTCACATCATCGCGGTTGGGAAGCCCCAAGTGTTCCTTCGGGGTGACGTAGCACAGCATGGCCGTACCTCCCATGGCGATGTGCGCTGCACCAATGGCGGAGGTGATGTGGTCATAGCCCGGGGCAATATCGGTGACCAACGGGCCCAGCGTGTAGAAGGGGGCGTCGGAAGCCCAGTCCTGCTCGAGCTCGTTGTTTTCCTGAATCATGTTGAGCGGGACGTGGCCTGGGCCTTCCACCATGACCTGCACGTCGTATTCCCAGGCGCGCCGGGTGAGCTCACCGATGGTCTTGAGCTCAGCGAATTGGGCGGTGTCGTTGGCATCTGCCAAGGAGCCGGGACGCAGGCCATCGCCGAGAGAGAAAGCGACGTCGTAACGAGCGAAAATTTCACAGAGTTCGTCGAAGTTCTCGTAGAGGAAGGACTCCTGGTGATGCGCCAGGCACCAGCCCGCCATGATGGAGCCGCCGCGGGAGACAATGCCGGTGACGCGGTCCGTGGTCAGCGGGATATACGGAAGCAGGACGCCGGCGTGAACGGTCATGTAGTCCACGCCCTGCTCGCACTGCTCGATGACGGTATCGCGGAAGATCTCCCACGTCAGGTCTTCCGCGACACCATTGACCTTCTCCAGCGCCTGGTAGATGGGCACGGTGCCGATGGGGACCGGCGAGTTGCGCAGGATCCACTCGCGGGTGGTGTGGATGTCGTCACCGGTGGAGAGATCCATGACGGTGTCGGCGCCCCAGCGGGTGGCCCAGCGCAGCTTGGATACTTCCTCGGCGATGGAGGAGGTCACCGCAGAGTTGCCAATATTGGCGTTGATCTTGGTGAGGAACTTCCGGCCGATGATCATCGGCTCCGACTCCGGGTGATTCACGTTATTGGGCAGGATGGCGCGGCCACGGGCGATTTCGGAGCGCACAAACTCCGGGTCGCAGTGCTCGCGCAGGGCCACGAACTCCATCTCCTTGGTGATGATGCCCTGGCGCGCGTAATGCATCTGGGTGACGCGCTTGCCTTCCTTCGCGCGCAGCGGCTGGCGACGCTCACCCTTCCACTCCTGGGAAGCCGCACCGCGGCGCTCGGCCGAGCGGCCATCGTCAGCGAGGTTGCGTGCGCGGCCCTCGTACTCTTCGACGTCCCCGCGCTCCGCAATCCATTCGGCGCGCAGGGCCGGCAGACCTACCTCAGGCTCGCACTCTGGGCCGCGGGTGCGGTAGATGCGGAAAGGTTCATTCGGGCCGGTAGGGGAATCATCCAGCTGGATCTCGGTCTCCGGTACCTCCAGGCCGTGCTCCCGTATGGGGGAGTAGGAGTGCTTGGGGTGGATCTCGCCGGAGTCAGAATTCTGAATAGGGGTATGGATAGCCGTCATGGCTGCTCCTCTCTTCCTTCGCTGGTGCTAACCAGACAGGTTCAAACGGTGCAGGCGCGGTATCAGCGCCACTCTCAGCCCACTTCCCGTGGGCACCCGTGGGGTATCAGTGCGCCACCCACCTTAGAGCCCGCAGTAAGGAGATGTCAGGCGTTTGGAACAATTTGTTCTGCGGGGGTGGGGTGTGGAAAGATGGCGATGTTCTGTGTAATAGGCACGAACCGGTCAGCTGCCGCGAGGTGGCGCTAGGGTCCTCTGTCTTAAACTGAAAAGGAAAACACCAATGGCAAACCTCATTGACAAGGTTGATGCAGCTTCGCTGCGCGACGATATCCCGTCCTTCCGCCCGGGCGATACCCTTGACGTCAATGTCAAGGTCATCGAGGGTACCACCGAGCGTACCCAGCTCTTCAAGGGTGTCTGCATCCGCCGTCAGGGCGACGGCATCCGCGAGACCTTCACCGTGCGTAAGGTCTCCTTCGGCATCGGCGTTGAGCGTACTTTCCCGGTTCACTCCCCGAACATTGCCTCCATCGAGGTAGTTCGCCGCGGCCGTGTCCGTCGCGCCAAGCTGTACTACCTGCGCGACCTGCGCGGCAAGAAGGCCCGCATCAAGGAGCGCCGCTAATCTACGGCGCGTCACAGCCCTTCGCCTTTCTCTCATCGCGAGGAATGGCGAAGGGCTTTTGTGATCCACGTTTGGCGGCAAAAAGGGATGTCAACACCACGCCGCGGACCCGCAAGGCCCGTGAGCTTAAGGTGCATTGCTAGGATTTAGCCCGTGGAAAAAGAAAACGACATTACTGAAGGTCCCCAGGAAGTTGGGGGAGAGACGTCGGAAAGCACGGCGCCCCCAGCTGAGGAAAAGAAGCAGATGCCCTGGTTGCTGGAGACGGCCCTCGTGGTGGTCTCTGTGCTCGCGGTCGTCGGCATTTTCCAGAACTTTGTGGGCCGGCAGTACGTCATCCCTTCCGGTTCCATGGAGCCGACGTTGCATGGCTGTGAAGGCTGCAATAATGACCGCATTTTTACCGAGAAGGTTTCGTATTACGGCGATAACAGCCCGGAGCCCGGTGATGTCGTGGTGTTCAAAGGCACCCCGGACTGGGACAGCAATTGGGTATCCCCGCGTTCCGATAACCCGGTCATCCACCGCATTCAGGACGCCCTGAGCTATGTGTCGCTTACCCCGCCCGATGAGAACACGCTGGTCAAGCGCGTCATTGCCACCGGTGGTCAGACGGTGTCCTGCCAAGAAGGGGATCCGGCAGTCATGGTGGACGGCAAGCCTATTGAGCAGGACTATGTGCAGGATCCACCGACCTATCGCGTTGATGAAACCACTGGTTCCTATGCCTGCGGCGGCGCGTACTTTGGCCCTGTGACCGTGCCGGAGGGCAATATCTGGGTGATGGGAGATAACCGCACGGCCTCCGCAGACTCGCGCTATCACATGCAGGATGAGTACCAAGGAACGATCCCTCTGGAGAACGTTCGCGGTAAGGTCATGTTCGTCTTCTTCCCCTTCAACCGCATTGGTGGAGTCGATGACCCGGACATCCAGTCCTAGAGTCCGCGATATTCTGTCGGCGCTAGCAGTCACCTTCGTGGCGCTGGCGCTGATTCAAGCTTTCGTGGGAAGGCTGTACCTTATCCCGTCTTCCTCCATGGAGCCCACCTTGCACGGTTGCCCGGGATGCACGAATGATCGCATCGCCGTGCAGAAGGTGAGCTACTACTTCAGCGATCCACGTCCCGGCGAGGTAGTGGTCTTCGCTGGTCCGGAATCCTGGAACACATCTTTTGAGGTCAAGCGTTCCCGCAATGTGATTGTGCGCGGTGTCCAAAACATGGCTGCCGTCGTGGGGCTAGCACCCAACGGCGATAACATTCTGGTCAAACGGGTCATCGCGACTGGTGGCCAGACCGTGTCCTGCCAGGAAGGGGATTCGGCCGTCATGGTGGACGGCAAGCCCACCAACCAGGACTTTGTCCTTGACCCGCCGGAGATACCCGTCGATGAGCGCACAGGCTCGCTGGCCTGCGGGGGTGCCTACTTTGGGCCCGTCACCGTTCCCGAGGGGCACCTGTGGGTCATGGGGGATAACCGCACAAATTCCTTGGATTCGCGCGCACACCTAGGCGATAAGCTCCAGGGCACCGTTCCAGTGGAGAACGTGCGCGGGAAGGTTGCTGCCGTGGTGGTGCCGATTAGCCGTGCGCACACTATCGAGGACATGTCCCTCTAACCGCTATGCGCCGTCTGAAACAGAAAAGGACCTATGAGGCTGCGCTCTCCAAAGCAGGGCTGGGGCCTGTCGCCGGGGTGGATGAAGCCGGGCGCGGAGCTTGCTGCGGACCAGTGACCATCGCTGCGTGCATCTTGCCGGATCGCATCTTGCCCGGCTTGGAGCGGCTTGATGATTCGAAGAAGCTCACGCCGGCGGCCCGGGAAAAGTTGGAGCCGGTGATCAAACGCCGCGCGCTGGCCTGGTCGGTGGTGCACATAGGCGCGAGGGACATCGATGCCTTTGGCATTCAGCACGCCAACTTGTCAGGGATGCGCCGTGCGGTGGCCCAGCTGGGGATCCGTCCGGGCTACGTGCTAAGCGACGCCCTCTTCGTCCCCGGCCTACCTGCCCCGCAGCTGCCGATCATCGGTGGCGATACCGCCGCGCGATGCATCGCCGCGGCCAGTGTTTTGGCCAAAGTTTCCCGGGACCGCCTCATGGTGGATGCGGCGAAGCAATACCCGGGCTATGCTCTGGAAACCCATAAGGGCTATGGCACAGCTGTGCATCAGGAGGCTATCGCCCGGCTGGGGGCGACGCCTGAGCACCGCATGAGTTATCGCAATGTTGCTGAAGCTCATGCGCGATTCCTCGCGCGCGCCTGAAGGCTTAGGCGGCAAGTGCGAACTAAGCTGGTGCTCAATCTGTGACACCGTGATCCCGGGTAATTGTGAGCGAAGGAGAAGCACACCGTGAGCGCTGAGGAACTCGATAACTACGAGGCTGAAGTCGAGCTGTCGCTGTACCGTGAATACCGTGATGTGGTCAGCCAATTCTCCTATGTGGTGGAAACAGAACGCAGGTTTTACCTGGCCAATGCGGTGGAGCTCATCCCGCACACATCGGGCCCTGACGTCTACTACGAGGTCCGCATGTCCGATGCGTGGGTGTGGGATATGTACCGCTCGGCCCGCTTCGTGCGCTACGTCCGTGTTATCACCTACAAGGACGTCAACATTGAGGAACTGGACAAGCCGGATTTTGTTCTTCCGGAATAGAACTCTAGGAAAGCGTTCTGGATTAAAGAAGGCGGGGAACGCCACGTTGGTGACCCCGGACTAGTTATCCACAGATTTGCGGTGGCGAGGCATTAAGCCCTCGCCATATTGCAGTTAATGGGGTGTTCTGGAAGTGCCGTAAGGGGTGTGCGGCACGGGGATTTTCTTGTGTCGTGCTTACGGCGTGTTGTGTACACGTTCAATTCCAAGGAGCACCATAGTGACAAGAAATCTAGCAACCACTTTGCATTCACCGACAGTGGGCCAGACCATCCGCCCGGCGGATGCACTGGGAAAAGCGGGGGAAAAATTCGCCGCTGACTTTTATCGTGCGCGCGGGGCGCAGGTCATCGCTGCGAACGTCCACTACCGCGTGGGCGAGCTCGATCTCGTCGTGCGTGAACCCGATGGGACCATTGTCTTTTGCGAAGTAAAGACTCGGGCAAACCGCAGCTTCGGCGTCGCGGAAGCGGTAACCCCACGCAAGTTAGCGCGCCTGCGCAAGGCGGCCGCGCAGTGGCTGAGTGCCGCGCGGAGTGAAGGGCAGGCGTTGAACAAGGTCCGTTTCGACGTCCTCGGGCTGGTAGCCACCGGGGCGAAGTCGGGGGAGGCGTTTGAGGTGGAATACTTCCAGGGAATCGATCATGGCTCTCGGTAGATGCGACACGATTGCGCTGGATGGAGTCCTTGCCCGGGTAGTCACAGTGGAGGCCAACGTTGGCCCCGGGCTGCCCGGAGTCCACGTGGTGGGGCTGGGTGATGCCGCGATCTCTGAGTCACGAGACCGCATTCGCACCGCGGTGAGCAATTCGCATTTGCCATGGCCCAAGACGAAGGTCGTGGTGTCCATGTCACCGGCGTCGCTGCCTAAAGCCGGGGCGCATTTTGATCTCCCGATGGCTCTGTCCATCCTGGCGGCAGGGCAGAGCGACAAGAACCGGCTCAGCGGGGCGCTCGTGCTCGGTGAGCTAGGACTGGATGGGCAGGTGCGCCCAGTTTCCGGCATCATTCCGGCCATCCTGGCGGCACGCTCGCAAGGCTATGACACCCTCATCATTCCTGTAGGCAACGCGGCGGAAGCGGCATTGGTCCCCGGCATGACAGTGCTCGTAGCCGAGACCCTGTGGGATGCTTTCGCCTGGGCATGCGGGAGTGATTGTTTGCCGGATGCGCGTCTCATCGCCCATACGGAAGTCCCAGCCCGCGAACAGGTGGCGGATTTCAGTGAGGTGGCTGGCCAGAGGGAGGCCAAGTGGGCAGCGGAAGTCGCTGCCGCCGGCGGTCACCACGTGATGATGGTGGGACCGCCCGGTTCTGGAAAGTCGATGATTGCCTCGCGCTTGCCGAGTATTTTGCCGCGCCTGAGCACGGAACAGGCCGTCGAAGCTACAGCCATTCACTCTGTGGCCGGCGCTGTCGGCACTGCGATTTCCCGGGCCCCCTTCATTGCACCGCACGCTTCGGTTACCAGGGCCGCGCTGATTGGTGGCGGTTCGGGGCGTCCGCGGCCAGGTGCGGTGAGCCTAGCGCACCATGGGGTGCTCTTCCTCGATGAAGTCAGTGAGGTTCCAGCGCAGGTTCTCGACAGCCTGCGAGCCCCTTTAGAAGAAGGGCAAGTGCGACTGACCCGTGCGAGCCGGGAAGTCATTTTCCCCGCCCAATTCCAACTGGTACTAGCCGCGAACCCCTGCCGGTGTGGTGCCGAAGAACCCGCGCGCTGCGAATGCCGTGCGGCTGACAGAATGAACTATCTGTCGAACCTTTCAGGGCCGCTGCGGGATCGCCTCGACATCATCGTGTCGCTATCGGGGCAATCCGCGGTGCTTCATGCTGAAGGGGAGGAGAGCTCCGCGGAGATAGCGCAGCGCGTGGCCGCCGCCCGTGAACGCATGAAAGCGCGCTGGGAGGCTGACGGGTTGGGTAGCGTGGTCAATGGCGCCGTGTCCGCTTCTTATCTGAGGCGCCACCGCCCGGCGGCGGAGTCGGCGATGATTATGCTTTCCGCTTATCTAGCGGAAGGTGAGCTGAGCCAACGCGGAGTAGATCGGGTGCTGCGTCTGGCATGGACCTTGGCAGACCTTGATGGCTCCGCACGCCCCGAGCTGGACCATGTCAGTCGGGCGCTGGATCTCCGCGGCGCCGGAACCATCGAAAGGCTGGCAGCATGAGCGAGCTTAACCTTTTGACTAGTCGGCACACGTGGGCCTACCTTAACCGCGTTGTAGAAGGCCCCTCACCAACCCTCCACGGGCTGCTGAGCCAGTACCCGGCTGAGGAGATCGCCCGGGGAATCTACAAGGGCGAGGACTGGATCGGCCCCTTGCGGCAGGCGACGGCCTCACGGCACGACTGGCTGCGGCAAGAAGAAGACCTGGCCGCAGCGGAAGCGGTGGGAGCTCGCCTGATTACGCCTGCGGACGCGGAGTGGCCCGGAGATGAATTTTCGCGAACATTTGGCTTCTATCACCAGGGAATGGTTGAAGCCCCGGCGACATTTGATGACCAGGCTTTCCCACCGCATAGCCTGTGGGTTCGCGGCGGAAACCTGCGCGAGGCGGTAACTCAATCAGTAGCTCTTGTAGGTACGCGTGCAGTAAGCCGTTATGGCTGGGAAGCTGGCACCCTTCTAGCTAGCGGTCTCGCCGCTCATCACTGGACAGTAGTCTCCGGCGGGGCGGTGGGCGTTGATACAGCAGTCCACGAAGCTGCTCTGGATGCAGGAGGCTTAACGGTGGCGGTAGCGGCGTGCGGCATCGATATTTCCTATCCGGCGCGCAATGCCGCACTCTTTGACAGGATCGCTGGGAAAGGGTGCATCGTGTCTGAATTCGCGCCGGGCACGCGGCCGCAGCGTCATCGTTTTCTATCCCGTAACCGTCTTGTGGCGGCGATGACGAGCGGCACCGTGGTGGTTGAGGCAGGATTCCGTTCTGGCGCGCTCAACACCTTGAATTGGGCGGAAGCATTGGGCAGGGTTGCCATGGCAGTACCAGGCCCTATAACGACGTCTGGATCGCTGGGCTGTCATCAACGCATCCAGGATGGGCGGGCCCAACTGGTGGCTTCGGCAGACGAGGTTCGGGGGCTGGTTGGCAAAGCAGGCGAGGTGGACGTGGCGGGTCAGTATGAACTGGAATTTCAGCCGACTGCGGTGCAGCGTCTGTCTCGCAATGAACTTCGGGTGTATGACTCCACACCGCCGGAAACCGCGGAGGAAGGCGCGAGCGCAGAGGATATCGCGGCGGCTGCAGGAATGCGGGTGGCGCTGACTATTCACCTGCTCGTGGCGATGCAGAAGATGGGGGTGATCACCCGCTCAGGAGCGATGTGGCAGCGCACCTGAGTACACTCATGAGACATGAGTGGTGAAAGTGGCAGTAGTGAGCGGAACGTGGGCAGCCAGCTCGAAGAGGCGATCGAGGACTTCGCTGAATTCCAGCGCATCGTTCGCGGCCGCTCTGAAGCGACCGTCCGCGGCTATTGCTCTGACCTGCGCCTGCTGGCAGCGGAAGTCCCCGAATTCGCAGCATTTACGCTGAATTCTCTGCGCGAATGGTTAGCCCACGCCGTTGCTGAAGGTAAGTCCCGCTCCACCTTGGCGCGTCGGACCGCCGCGGTGCGCGCTTTTTCCACGTGGGCTGCGCGTGAAGGCTTCCTAAAAACTGATGTGGCGCAGCGTCTTGCCACGCCCAAGGTGGGCAAGCATCTGCCCACCGTGATGTCACCCACCGCGGCGGGGGAGCTGATGGGCAATGCGGTCTCTACCGACGAGATTCACTTTCTGCGCGATAGTGCCATGCTCGAATTCCTCTACGCCACCGGTGTGCGCGTGGCGGAACTCGTCGGCCTCGACGTCGGCGATATCGACCTTGCCCGCCGCACAGCTCGCGTGACCGGCAAGGGCAATAAGCAGCGTGTCGTCCCCTTTGGGGATGCTGCTCATGACGCGCTCTGCGCTTGGCTGAAGACAGGCCGCCCCGAGCTCGCCGGCGAAACGGAAGCGGTGTTTGTGGGCACACGCGGCGGGCGCATCGACGCGCGTCAGGTCCGTCGCGTCGTCGAGCGCGCCGCACAGGTCACGGGTGCGCCGGGCCTCACCCCGCACGGGCTACGCCACTCCGCAGCTACGCATCTGCTCGAGGGCGGAGCGGATCTACGCATCGTGCAAGAATTGCTCGGCCATTCCTCTCTGCAAACCACGCAGGTCTACACACACGTTTCTGCTCAGCGGCTTAAGGACGTCTACGCCCGTTCTCACCCACGGGCTTGAGCCGAATGACAGGTTCCCCGAGTAGGTCTAGTGGGTTGACGTAGTTCTCTCGGCCCTCAATCGCGCCCCAATGCAGCCCCGGATAGCCGTCCACGGACGGGGCGAGCGTTCCGATTACGTCCCCTTCTTTCACACTCTCGCCCTTCTTGACCCGCGCAAACACAGGTTGATAAGTGGTGCGTAGGCCGTTGCCATGAGCAATCGAAAGGGCCGGTTTGCCCGCTATGGAGCCGGCGAAATATACGACACCATCGCCGGCGGCGCGAACCTTCCCGCCGACAGGTAGGTCCAGATCGACACCGCGGTGGCCAGCCATCCACCGCTTCTCAGGAGGCTCGAAGCCACGTAAGACTCGAGAAGCAACCGGTTCCCCGGTGGTGGGGTCGACGAAGGCGGCGGCTAAGGGGACGTCGACAAGCACAGCCCACGTGAACAGGAGACCCAATAGATAAAGAAGACGGTGACGCATGACCTCAAGCCTGCGCGTGGGCGCGGTTCAAAGAAAGAGCCGGTGATAGATCTGTGGATAACGTGTTAAAGAAGAAACCCATGGTGCGTCAGGGGAAAGATTCGCGCATCCATCAACAATCCTGTGGCGATGTTTTGGTCGCGCCGTTTGGAATCACCGCCTGCGCAGTACTAAGCTTGCCCACAGCAGTCTGTGCTCAAACCCAATAGGGTTCCGTATGGATTGACTACGCGCGGCGAAGTAGTCGCTTCCTGGGTTAAGGAAGAGACAGTCTGTGGTTGACGCGGTCCCCACAAAGTTGGGGTGTTGACCAGGGCCTTCGTTGCTAGGGTGCGGAATAAAACACCGCACAATTTTTGCAAAACCGAAACAACGTATAGAAAGCGAGCGAATCATGGCAGTTGTAACCATGCGCGAGCTCCTCGACGCTGGTGTCCACTTCGGTCATCAGACCCGTCGCTGGAACCCGAAGATGAAGCGCTTCATCTTCACCGACCGTAACGGCATCTACATCATCGACCTGCAGCAGACGCTGACCTACATCGATGAGGCCTTCGAGTTTGTTAAGGAAACCGTCGCACACGGCGGCACCATCCTCTTCGTTGGTACCAAGAAGCAGGCTCAGGAAGCCGTTGCTGAAGAGGCAACCCGCGTTGGTATGCCGTACGTGAACCACCGCTGGCTCGGCGGCATGCTCACCAACTTCCAGACTGTCTCCAAGCGCCTGAAGCGCATGAAGGAGCTGCAGGCTATGGATGCGGCTGAGGACGGCTACAAGGGCCGCACCAAGAAGGAAGTTCTGATGCTGACCCGCGAGCGCACCAAGCTGGAGCGCGTCCTGGGCGGTATCTCCGATATGACCAAGGCTCCGTCCGCACTGTGGATTGTTGACACCAACAAGGAGCACATCGCGGTCAAGGAAGCTCAGAAGCTCAACATCCCGGTTGTTGCCATCCTGGACACCAACTGTGATCCGGATGAGGTCGACTTCCCGATTCCGGGCAATGACGACGCAATCCGCGCTACCAAGCTGCTCTCCGGCATCATCGCCACCGCTGTGGACGAGGGCAAGAAGGCTCGCGAGGAGCGCCAGCTTGCTCAGGCCAAGGAGGCTGCCGGCGACACCGCTGAGAAGGACGCCCGCGACGCTGCTGAGGCTGCCGCTGCGTCTGATCCGGCTTCCGCTGAGAAGTCCGAGGACGCCGAGAAGTCCGCAGAGTAATCTGCATACCTTAAGCCCCCGTACCGCACGGCCCACAGTGTCCGCGGCGATGGGGGCTTTTTCTCACGTGTTTTTCTTGGCTCGCTAAGGCACGTGACACACTAGAGGGTTGAAACGCCACGCAGAGGTTTCCCTCCGCTGGGGGAGTGGGCGAAAAACTACCACCCCCTCAACGCGACGTGGTGGTAGTGATTCGGCTACGCTGTTTCAACGAATACCGTTTAATTCCAAGGAGGATCGCTCCAACTATGGCGAACTACACTGCTGCAGACGTAAAGGCATTGCGTGAGGCCACCGGCGCCGGCATGCTCGATTGCAAGAAGGCTCTCGACGAGTCCCAGGGTGACTACGACAAGGCCGTTGAGTACCTGCGCATCAAGGGCGCAAAGAACGTGTCCAAGCGCGCTGAGCGTGAGGCTACCGAGGGCCTGATCGCCGTTTCCGGCAACACGATGGTTGAGATCAACTGCGAGACCGACTTCGTGGCCAAGAACGAGGCTTTCAAGTCCTTCGCTTCCAAGATCGCTGAGGCTGCCGGTGAGGCCAAGGTCAACTCCGGTGAAGAGCTCAACAACCTGGAGATCGACGGCAAGAAGGTTTCCGAGGTCGTCGACGAAGAGTCCGCAAAGACCGGCGAGAAGCTGCAGGCCCGCCGCGCAGTCACCATCGAGGGCGACAACGTTGCTGTCTACCTGCACCAGCGTTCCGCTGACCTGCCGCCGGCAGTAGGTGTTCTGGTTTCCTACGAGGGCAACGCAGAAGGCGCTCACGCAGTCGCTCTCCAGATTGCAGCCATGAACGCTGAGTACCTGACCCGCGAGGACGTTCCGGCTGAGATCGTTGAGAAGGAGCGCGAGATCGCTGAGGCCACCACCCGCGAGGAGGGCAAGCCGGAGGCAGCCCTGCCGAAGATCGTGGAAGGCCGCCTCAACGGCTTCTACAAGTCCGTGGTTCTGCTGGAGCAGGCAGCTCTGTCTGACTCCAAGAAGACCGTCAAGCAGGTTGCAGACGAGGCCGGCACCACCATCACCGGCTTCATCCGCTACGAGGTTGGCGCTTAAGCCTTCCTGAGACTCGTGCAGTCCGGGTTTAGAGCCTAGTGACTGCGAGTGCTCCCTCCTCCTCTTTCTTCCCCAAGGGCTGAGTGCCCGGTGGGGAGAAACTGGGGGAGGGAGTTCGCCGTTTTGCCCCCGCCCCTGAGGGTGGGGGGTCGCACGCAGCTGAATATATGACAGCGCCTTCCTATGGTTAAGATGGAACAGAATTATTCAAGCGCTTAACTGAAGCGTCGCCATGCGTGAAGGAGACGATGAAGACCGTGACTACCCCTGAACCGAAGCGAACCGGATACAAGCGAGTCATGCTCAAACTGGGTGGTGAGATGTTCGGCGGTGGCAAGGTCGGCATCGATCCTGACGTTGTAGAAAATGTTGCCCGCCAAATCGCCGAGGTGGCGAAGCAGGGGACTGAGATCGCCGTGGTGATCGGTGGCGGTAACTTCTTCCGCGGTGCCGAGCTTTCCCAGCGCGGTATGGACCGCGCTCGCTCGGACTACATGGGCATGCTAGGCACCGTCATGAACTCCTTGGCTCTGCAGGACTTCCTCAAGCAGCAGGGCATCGACTGCCGCGTGCAGACTTCCATCAACATGGCCCAGATTGCGGAGCCCTACCTGCCGCTGCGCGCCGACCGCCACCTAGAGAAGGGCCGTGTGGTCATCTTCGGTGCTGGTATGGGTATGCCGTATTTCTCCACCGATACCACCGCGGCGCAGCGCGCGCTGGAGATCGGTGCGGAGGTCCTCTTCTTGGCCAAGGCCGTCGACGGCGTCTATTCCGCCGACCCGCGCACGAATCCCGATGCGGAGCTGTACTCCGAAATCACCCCGCGCGAGGTTATCGAAAAGAACCTTAAGGTGGCCGATGCCACGGCGTTTAGCCTGTGCATGGACAACAATATGCCGATTCTGGTCTTCAACCTCCTCACGGAAGGCAATATCAAGCGCGCCGTGAACGGCGAGAAGATCGGCACGCTGGTTCAGTCCTAGTACAAACCGGCCGCGACCTGCTAGATTCTTTCCCAGTACTTTTGACTATTTCAAGGGAGTTGTAACCCTCATGATCGACGAGATCCAGCTCGAAGCTGAAGAGCACATGACCGCTTCGGTGGAGCACACCCGCGAGCAGCTGATTACCATCCGTACCGGCCGCGCCAACCCGGCCATGTTTAACGGCTTGGTTGCTGAGTATTACGGAGTGCCGACTCCGATTACCCAGATGGCCACCATCTCGGTCCCTGAGCCGCGCATGCTGCTTATCAAGCCTTATGAGCAGTCCGTAATGAATGAGATTGAGAACGCCATCCGCAACTCGGATCTGGGCGTGAACCCGACTAATGACGGCCAGGTGCTACGCGTGACCATTCCGCAGCTGACTGAGGAACGCCGCCGCGACATGGTCAAGTTGGCTAAGAGCAAGGGTGAAGACGGCAAGATTGCTATCCGCAACATCCGCCGCCGTGCCATGGAGCAGCTCAAGAAGCTCCAGAAGGATGGCGACGCCGGCGAGGATGAGGTTATCGCCGCCGAGAAGGAGATGGAAAAGATCACTTCCGGTTACATCGAGCAGGTGGACAAGCTCGTTGCCAATAAGGAAGAGGAGCTCATGGAGGTTTAACCTCCACTCTTCTAAGAGCGTTGATTTGCCGCCGCGCCAGGCACCGGCCAGCACGGCGGTCTTTTCTGTGTAGAGCCCGACCACCCACGATTACCTGAGGAGCATGCGTGAGCACTGAGCACTCGAGCCGGATGCCCAAACCCAAGAATTCTGCGGGGCGAGACATGCCCGCGGCAATTGCCGTCGGCGTCGGCTTGGGCGCGCTCGTCGTCTTTGCGGTGTGGGCTGGGCCTCTCGTGTGGTACCTCGTCGTCGCAGCCGCAGTGGGATTGGGCATGTGGGAGGTGCTTACCCGTTTGCGGGAGCACTCCTACTATGTCCCGCGTACCCTACTGATCGTTCTTGGCCAAGCCATGGTGTGGGTCTCGTGGTTCCTTAACGCCCCAGGCCTTGTCGCTGTGTATGTGGTAGCGGTCCTTGCCCTCATGTTTGGGCGCCTCTTCCATAATGGCAGGCACCGCCCGCCGATTAACTATCTTCGCGATATGTCGATGGGCATCTTCGTGCTGACCTGGATTCCCCTGTTCGGCACGTTTGCCGCAATGCTCTCACGAGTGGAAACGCCGTTTGCTTCGGGGGCGGCGTCGATTGTCGTGTTTATGCTCTGTGTGGTCGCCTCAGATACCGGTGGTTTCATCGCCGGCGTGATGTTTGGCTCGCACCCCATGGCGCCGGCTGTAAGCCCCAAAAAATCATGGGAAGGATTTGCCGGCTCTGTCGTTTTCGGCACCCTTACCGGTGCGCTATCGTTCGCATTCCTTCTTCACCACAAGCCGTGGGTGGGCGCGCTCATGGGACTAGGGCTGGTTTTCTGCGCCACTCTCGGTGACTTAGTGGAATCCCAGTTCAAGCGCGAACTGGGAATCAAGGATATGTCTGCCTTGTTACCGGGACACGGCGGCATCATGGACCGCTTGGACGGCATGCTGCCGTCCGCGATGGTGACGTGGGTGGCGATGAGCTTTCTCACCACCCTTGCGCCTTAGGTTTAGCGGCGAGCCTGCTTACGCACCTGGCGGCGTAGCTCGAACATGCGCCAGCCGCCGACGAGGGCCATGATGAGGGCACCGGCGATGCCGCAGATGAGGTAGGTGACGCCCGCTGGGAACTGGACGGACCAGTTAAGGAAGTTCAGCGGTACCTGGTGTTGGTTCTGCAGGATGAAGATGATGAGGACGATGAGCAGCAGGAAGCCCACGATCAGGGCAATCCACGTGCTGGCAGCGAAAGAGCCCTTCACCTTGCCATCACTCTTATTCTCATAAGCCGTCGTGGTTGGAACTGGCTCGACCGAGCCTTCGGTGGCGGGGGATTCCGTGGTGTAATCAGTCAGCGGCTCCTCGGCCGGGGTGGTGGTGCGGAATTCCTCAGGGGAGTTTTCTGGATTCGTCATGCATCTATTAAATAGGTTGAGATGTCACTTTCGCCACTCCAGCAGAGCTTAGATTGGATAATGTGGCCGAAAACGTGGAAAATGGGCTCTACCATGGCTGAACCACTGAAACTGAATTTCTCCGCTCCGCGCCGCGGGCTACCCCCGAAGCATTTCGCGGACCTGACCGAGGCCGAGCGCATTGAGGCGCTCGCGGAACTTGGCCTGCCCAAATTCCGCGCAAAGCAGCTGGCCAAGCACTACTACGTCCACCACACCGCCGATGCTTCCGAGATGACGGATATCCCGGCCGCCGCCCGCGAGGCGGTCCAAGAGCGTTTGTTCCCCACGCTCATGGAGCCCATTCGGCAGACCTCCACCGATGATGGGGAAACCACCAAGTCCCTGTGGCGCTTGCACGATGGCACCCTGTTGGAGTCCGTGCTCATGCGCTACCCAGGGCGCGCCACCCTGTGTATCTCCTCCCAGGCTGGCTGTGGCATGGCCTGCCCATTCTGTGCCACCGGCCAGGGCGGGTTGGACCGCAACCTGTCCACCGCGGAAATCGTGGAGCAGTTTAGGCACGCTGCCCGCCTCATGGAAGAGGAGGGCGGACGTCTTAGCAACGTTGTCTTCATGGGTATGGGCGAGCCGCTGGCCAACTACAAGCGCGTGGTCCATGCGGTGCGCCAGATTACCGGATCTGACCTCACAGGTTTCGGCCTTTCCCAGCGCAATGTCACGGTGTCCACGGTCGGCTTGGCTCCGGCCATCCGCAAGCTCGCGGATGAGGACCTGTCCTGCACCCTCGCAGTCTCCCTGCACACCCCGGACGATGAACTGCGCGATACCCTCGTGCCGGTTAACAACCGCTGGCCGGTTGAGGAGGTCCTCGATGCCGCTAAGTACTACGCCGATAAGTCGGGCCGCCGCGTGTCCATCGAATATGCGCTGATCCGCGATAAGAACGATCAGGATTTCCGCGCCGACATGCTGGGCCGGAAGCTGCATGCGGCACTGGGATCCAAGGTCCACGTCAACGTCATTCCGCTCAACCCCACACCGGGTTCGGAGTGGGACGCCGCCCCGAAGGCGCGCCAGGACGAGTTCGTTCGCCGCGTCATCGCGCAGGGCGTGCCGTGCACCGTGCGCGATACCAAGGGCGATGAAATCGCTGCGGCCTGTGGCCAGCTCGCTGCCGACGAGCGCGAGACCGCTTAAGCATCCAGCTCACAGTTTCCTAACAATAGTTTTGCTGGAGAACAAGGCATTAATGGTTCTTGATACCGTTAATGCTTATGACTCATCCTTATCGCGAGGACTTAGCCACAGATCCACGCACCCAAGCTTTAGCGGTGCGCGATCTGCGCAAGTCTTTTGGTTCTCAGATCGCTGTCAACAGCCTCAACCTTGATGTCCCGCGCGGATCCATCTACGGCATAGTGGGGCCGAATGGCGCGGGCAAGACCACGATGCTGACCATGGCGTGTGGCCTCCAGCGCCCTGATGCCGGCCACAGCTTCATCGCCGGCCACAACGTGTGGGAAGAGCCCATCCCCGCCAAACAGGCCATGGGGCTGCTCATGGATGGGGCGCCGGTCTTTGACCGTCTCACTGGCGCTGAATACCTTCACTACCTCGGCGCCCTTCACAAGTTGGAGCGCTCCGAGTCGCTGCGCCGTGCGCAGGAGCTTCTCGACGCCCTCTCCCTCTCCGATGCCGCCGATAAGCGCATCGCGGATTATTCTGCCGGCATGACCAAGAAGATTCTCTTGGCGGGGGCCGTCCTGCACAACCCAGAGGTGCTTATCCTTGACGAGCCTCTGGAAGCCGTGGATCCGGTCTCCGGGCGCCTCATCCAGCAGATGCTGCGCGCCTATGCCTCCCGTGGCGGCACGGTTATTTTGTCTTCACACGTCATGGAGCTCGTCGAGGGGCTGTGTGACCACGTTGCCATCATCAACGACGGCCAAGTCATCACTGCGGGTCACGTCGACGATGTCCGCCAGGGCCAAAGCCTGAGCGATCTCTTTATCGCGGCCGTCGGCGGGCGGGACCTGGATGCCTCGAAGTTTGGGTGGCTGCGCTCGCCAGCGGCAGGTGACGCTGAATGACATCCACTCTGTTCAGCCTTCATCGCACTCTGTGGTGGCGAAGCGTTTCTTCCAATCCGGCGACGCTCATGATGGGGCTCATGATGCTGATTTACGGAGCAATCGGCCTCTTTTCCATCGCAGCCATGGTGTATGCAGATATCACCACGCCCGGACACGGCTACCAAGCACTGACCGTCGGCGTGGCGGGCGGCATGCTCATTTACATACTCCTCGCTCTCTTTATGCCGGCGGGGGAGAATCAATTGAGCCCGACAACTCTGGGAGCCCTTCCTCTGACTCCCCGTGAGGTCCTTCCGGGCTTGTTCTTCTCCGGTCTGCTGACCACCCGCGCCATCATGTCGGTCGTCTTTTCCCTGGTGTATGCGATCATCGGCAGCATTTTCCTCATCCTGACAGGAACCGGGTGGGCTGCGGTGCCCTTCGTCGTGGGCATGGTGCTGTCGTGCGCGACGACCATCATTGTTGGCGAATGCCTTGTCCAAGTGGCTTCCGCTATCGCGGATTCCCAAAAGTCGCGCACCCAAATTGCGGCGATGGTGGTTATGGGCCTGCTGGTCTTTGGCATGCTGCAGGCACAGAGCGTCCTCGAGTCCTTGCCTCCGCTCGATTCCGTGGGCACCATCATGGCCTGGACCCCGTTGGGTGCCGGGGTGGGGTGGGCGCTCGCGCTTGCCGACGGCCACCTCATCACCGCCCTATCCCAACTCTTGATCGCGGTGGCCAGCCTTGTCCTGCTGGTATGGGCGTGGTCCCGTCAGATAGGCGGCCTCATGCGCAACCCCGGAACAGGCGGTGACGCAGCCAGCGAAGTGACGGGCAAGGGTGTGTCCAAGTTGGAGTTGGGCGCCTGGTCTTGTTCCAGCCCGGCGGCGATGGAATATACCCGGGCTTTGCGTTATCTCACCCGCGATAAGCGGCAAACAGGCATGCTCTACACGATGCCACTGTTCGGCGTGCTGACGCTTTACCAGTTGTGGAGGGGCGATGATTTCACCGCCTATTTCATGCTGTGCTTCAGCGCGATCGTGCTCTCTTCGCTCTTGGCTAATGATTATGGCTTCGATGGGCCATCGAATTGGGTCCACATGGTGGCTCCGGTTGCTCCGCGCACCATCCTTCATGCGCGCCACCTCGCACACGTCACTATTCCCTTGATCGGGTTTGTGCTGCTTGCCGTAGTGGTACTTGTCTTTAGCGACAACTTCACCTTGGGCATGTTGTGCACAGCTGTGGCTCTAGGCGTGTTCATTTCCACGGCGGCGGTGGGCTTGGGACTGACCGTGCTTAACCCTTATCCCTTGTCAGCCCCGGGACAGAACCGGTGGAATGACAAATCCGGCTATTCCGCTGGCGCTTTCTTCACGGCGTTCGTCGGCATGATGCTGGTCTGGGTGCCCGCGCTTCCCGGCATCGTGGTTTCTGCCCTGAGCTATGAGCGCGGCGGCTGGCTGCTGTACGCCGCTGTGATAGTTTCTCTGCTGGTTCCGTCACTTGTCTACGCTGCTGTCTGGCGCTTCGCCGGAAAGAGGGCGCAGGAGCGAACCCCGGAGATTTACGCCACGGTAAACCGTTACGTGAGCTAGGGGGAAACAGATAGAACAAAAGCTCCCTTCCCGCAGTTCATTCATGAACAGCGGGAAGGGAGCTTTTGTTTACAGCGAAGAAGCTTTAGTTAGCCACCGGCTTGGCAGCGTGGCGGCCGTCGGACACGCCGCGGATGTGAGCAACGCGGGAGGGCTCAATGTTGAGGGCACGCAGCTCGTCATCGGTCAGGGAAGCGTAGACGTTGTGAACGGTCTTCTGCTCATATGCCCAATCCGGTTCCTCGTGGCCCACCGGCTTGTTACGGGCGGTCAGGGTGCGCACCTGGGAGAGCTTTGGCTGCAGGGCGTAAATCACCAGACCAAGGGCAATCAGGATTGCCAGGGCGAAGAGCCAGATCGTCTCCACGTGGCCCTTGTGGTTACCAAAGTTATAAGCAAGCAGGAACACGACGGACGTCCAACCAGCGATCTGTACGCCCGAGCGGCTGATGCGGGACCAACCGAAACCTGCGGACGGGACGTCATCGGTGGATACGCCGTCGAAAACCTGCGATGCCGGCTTGTGGGAAGACACTTGCTCTCCTTTGCGTGTACATGCAGCTCGCCCTGCTTAGAACTAATTGATTCGAGCGAGTGCACGAAAAATGCCAGTTATTCTGTGTAGTAGTTTAAATGATCCTGCCGATAACCGCGATTAAACACCCCCGACTATCGTTAGCGCAGCGCTCGCGACTCTTGCTTGGGTTGACCGGCTAGGGTTGAGAGGGTGAGTACCCAACGCATTCTTATTCTCGGCTCTACTGGCTCGATTGGCACCCAGGCTCTGGACGTTATCGCGGATAACCCGGATAAGTTCACAGTCGTGGGTATCGCCGCCGGCGGTTCCAACCCGCAGCTCGTCATTGAGCAGGCACGTGCCCTCAACCTTTCGTTTGACCACGTGGCCGTCGCCAAGCCCGATGCGGCACGCACCGTTTCCGAGGCCCTCGGTGGCACCGTGCTCTCGGGCCCAGACTCCGCCGAGAAGCTGGTCAAGGCGGTGGACGCCGATAAGGTCCTCAACGCGCTTGTAGGCTCCATGGGCTTGGCCTCCACCATCGCCACCTTGGAGAAGGGCGAGCTGTTGGCGTTGGCAAACAAAGAATCCCTCGTCGCCGGCGGCTCCATCGTCACCCGCTTGGCGGGGGAGGGCCAGATCATCCCGGTGGATTCCGAGCATTCCGCCATGGCGCAGTGCCTGCGCGCAGGCAGCGGCGTGGAGCTCGAGCGCCTCGTTCTCACCGCCTCCGGTGGTCCTTTCCGCGGTTGGACTCGCGAGGAGATGTGGGATGTCACCCCGCAGCAGGCTGCGCAACACCCGACGTGGTCGATGGGGCAGATGAATACCCTGAATTCGGCGACTTTGGTGAATAAGGGCCTTGAGCTCATCGAGGCGACGCTGCTTTTCGACATCTCCCCGGACCTCATTGACGTCACCGTTCACCCCCAGTCCATTGTCCACTCTATGGCTACCTTCACCGATGGCTGCACGATTGCGCAGTGCTCGCCGCCATCGATGAAACTGCCGATCTCCCTGGCACTTGACTGGCCGCGCCGCGTGCCGGGTGCCCAGCCGGCCCTGGACTTTTCCACCGCACATGATTGGCGCTTCGAGCCGCTCGATGACGAAGCCTTCCCGGCCGTTCGCCTTGCCCGTGAGGCGGCCGCTGCCGGAGGCACCCACGCTGCCGTGTATAACGCTGCGAACGAGGAGGCAGCGGCTGCTTTCTTGGCGGGCCGTATTCATTTCCCGGAAATTGTTGACGTGGTTAGCCACGTCGTGGAGCAGGCCTCAGAGTTCGCTGGTGTACCCTCTAGCGTCGATGATGTCCTCACCGTGGAAGGTGAGGCCCGCCGTCGCGCTAATGCGTTGGTGGATTCGCTCGCTCGTTAGAAAGCCCCCTAAATTATGGCCAATGTGCTCGGTATAATCCTCTTCGCCGTGGGGATCGGCATCACTGTTGCCTTACACGAGGCGGGCCACATGTTTACCGCCCGTGCCTTTGGGATGCGAGTGCGGCGCTACTTCATCGGCTTTGGGCCGCGCGTCGCATCCTTTACACGTGGCCACACCGAATACGGCCTTGCAGCTTTTCCGGTGGGCGGCTTCTGCGATATCGCGGGCATGACGGCACAGGATGAGTTCCTTACGGAGGAGGAAGAGCCCTATGCCATGTACAAGAAGCCGGCGTGGCAGCGGATCATCGTTCTGGCCGGCGGTATTACGGTCAACCTGCTGTTGGGATTCATTATCCTGCTGATCATTGCTATGACCACGGGCTTGCCCAACCCAGACGCGGATGTTCGTCCACGTGTAGGGGAGGTCTCCTGTGCCGTGAACCAGAATGCTGAGGGCGAATTGGAACCCTGCCAGGGGCTGGGCCCAGCTGGCGAAGCGGGCGTGGAGCCGGGGGATATTGTTGTCGCGCTGAACGGCGAGACCATGGACTCCTTTGCGCAGCTTCGCGATACCGTCATGAACTACCCCGGTGACACCGTCACCCTTACCGTCGAACGCGATAGCGAGCCGCGTGATTTCGATATCACTCTTGCAACAGTGACCCGGCTCAACGCGGAGGGACAGCTGGTGAAGGTCGGCGCCATTGGCATGACCAACCAGATTATCGATATCAGGGAGACCTACTCCTTCGTCGATGCCTTCCCGGCCACCGCGCGTTACTCGGGATATGCCTTGAACGCTACTGTCCAGGGCATCGCCCAATTCCCGGCAAAGATTCCGGGTGTGGTGGCTTCTATCTTCGGGCAGGAACGTGATGTCAACGGGCCGATGTCCGTGGTGGGTGCCTCCCGCGTGGGCGGCGAGCTGGTGGAGCGCAGTCTGTGGTCCACCTTCTTTATGATGCTGGCCACCCTCAATTTCTTCCTCGCGTTGTTCAACCTCATCCCACTCCCGCCGTTCGATGGCGGCCATATCGCCGTCATCATTTATGAGAAGATCCGCGACGCCCTGCGTCGCCTCATGGGTAAGGAACCGAAGGGGCCCGCGGATTACACCAAGCTCATGCCGGTGACCTATGTGTTGGCTTTCGTTCTGATGGCGGTGGGTGCGCTCATCATGATTGCGGACGTGGTCAACCCAATTCGGCTGTTTGGCTAGTGCTCCAGCTGCCGTATGCGGTGCTAGAGTAGGGGCGTTAAAACCCAATTAGCAAGGAGCACACATGTCGACCCCTATCGGTCTTGGTATCCCCGACGGCCCACCTCCTACCTTGGCGCCGCGCCGCAAGACGCGTCAGCTCATGGTTGGCCAGGTGGGCGTGGGCTCTGACCACCCCATCTCCGTGCAGTCGATGACCACGACGAAGACGCATGACGTCAATGCCACCCTTCAGCAGATTGCACAGCTGACCGCGAGCGGCTGCGACATCGTTCGCGTGGCTTGCCCGAAGACGGTGGACGCGGAGGCTTTGCCGGCGATTGCGCAGAAGTCCCCGATCCCGGTGATCGCCGATATTCACTTCCAGCCCAAGTACATCTTCGCCGCCATCGATGCCGGCTGTGCCGCTGTCCGCGTTAACCCGGGCAACATCAAGGAATTTGATGGCCGCGTCAAGGAGGTCGCGAAGGCGGCTGGTGATGCCGGCATCCCGATTCGCATCGGCGTCAACGCCGGCTCCCTGGACAAGCGCATCATGGAGAAGTACGGCAAGGCCACCCCAGAGGCTCTCGTTGAGTCCGCACTGTGGGAGGCTAGCCTCTTCGAGGAGCACGGATACGGCGATATTGCTATTTCCGTCAAGCACAACGACCCGGTCGTCATGGTGGAGGCCTACCGCCAGCTCGCCGCTCAGTGCGACTACCCGCTGCACCTCGGCGTTACCGAGGCCGGCCCCGCATTCCAGGGCACCATCAAGTCTTCGGTCGCTTTCGGTGCCCTGCTTGCCGAAGGTATCGGTGACACCATCCGCGTGTCTTTGTCCGCGGACCCGGTCGAAGAGATCAAGGTTGGTGACCAGATTCTGCAGTCGCTTAACTTGCGCCCGCGCAAGCTGGAGATTGTCTCCTGCCCGTCCTGTGGTCGCGCGCAGGTGGACGTGTACAAGCTGGCCAACGAGGTCACCGAGGGCCTTGACGGTATGGAATTCCCGCTGCGCGTGGCCGTCATGGGCTGCGTGGTGAACGGTCCGGGCGAAGCCCGCGATGCTGACCTTGGCGTAGCTTCCGGTAACGGTAAGGGCCAGATCTTCGTCAAGGGTGAGGTCATCAAGACCGTTCCAGAATCCAAGATTGTGGAAACGCTCATCGAAGAGGCAATGCGTCTGGCAGAAGAGCAGGGCCTGGAAGCCGTCGAAGGCGCCAAGGCTGAGGTCCGCGTTACCAAGTAGCCCATCTGCGGTGTGGGGCGGCCGTCGGGCCGCCCTCGGCTGCTACGCTGCCCAACCATGAAGAAGTTCGTGGCGCTGCTCGGTGCGGCAAGCATCGCGGCGTCGTCTTTGGTGGGATGCACCCCCAAGCCGGTGTCCGCACGCCCAGTTGCCGAGCAATTCCTAGAAGACATGGAAACCCGCAACAATGAGGACCTAACACAGCTCGTTGATGACAGCACCACGGCCACGAACACCCTCGACGCAACCTTCGCGGGCCTGCAAGCAGAGGGTCTCGACGTTGAATTGACCGACGTTGAGCAAGAGGAAGCCAAGGCGACCGCGCACTATTCAGTGACGTGGACTCTGCCGCGCAACCGTTCCTTGCGCTATGACACGTCTATGGCCTTGACACGCAAGGATAAGGACTGGACCGTGCGCTGGCAGCCCAGCATCATCCACCCTGACCTCGGTGCGCACCAGCACCTTGAGCTGCGATCGATCGCACCGAAACGCGCTGGCGTGGTCTCCTCTGATGGCGTGGAGCTGATGTCTCCGGGTTTGCAATACCGGCTCGTCGTCGACACCGACGTGGTGGATGATCCCCGCCCCGTTGCCGCAAAAGTATCCGGCGCGCTGAGCCAGGCGCACCGGGAGGATGATTCCTTCCCCGAAATTGATTCTGGGGAGCTCGCCAAAAACCTCGAAGAGGTCGATGGTGCTTACTCGGTCACCATGCTCAATGAGTCTCAAGCAGCGCGGCTGCGCCCGGTACTGGAGAACCAGAAGGGGATTCGCTTCAACGAGGAATCCGCGCTTATCACGCGCGATACTGGTTTGGCCCCGGATATCCTCGCCCGCGTGCGGGCGATGGTCTCTGAGGAAGTCGACGGGACTAATGGCTGGTCTGTCTCGGTAGTCAACGAGCACGGCGCCGCGCTTTCCGACGTCGAGTATCACGAACCCGAGGCAGCCCCTTCCGTCAAAGTATCGCTGGACTATGACGTCCAGCGTGCTGCGCAAGAAGCGGTCAATCTGCGCCCCGAGTATGAAGCCATGATCGTGGCCATGCGCCCTTCGACGGGCGAGATTCTTGCCGTGGCCCAAACCCCGGAGGCAGATAAGAAGGGTGATATTGCCCTCCAAGGCCAGTTCCCTCCCGGTTCGGTGTTTAAGATCATTACGGCTTCGGCGGGCGTCGACAAGCAAGGCCTTTCGCCAGACTCCATCGTGCCGTGCCCCGGAACCATGGACCTGTATGGGCGAACCGTGACCAACTACAACGGCTTTTCCCTGGGCTCGGTGCCGCTGCGCCAAGCCTTCGCGCAATCCTGTAACACCACTTTCGCGCAGATTTCGACGGACCTTCCGAAGGGAGAGCTGCGCGACGTGGGCAAGCAATATGGCCTGGGCATCGACTATGAGGTACCGGGACTGTCGACGCTCACCGGCTCCGTCCCCGAGGGTGAGACTCCTCTGGAGCGCACGGAAGCTGGCTATGGTCAGGGCCTGGACCTTGTGTCTCCCTTTGGCATGGCGCTTGTCTCTTCGACAGTTGCGGCAGGCAAGACCCCGACGCCGACGCTCATTGAGTCACGCGAAACCAAGGTTTCGGAGGAGGTCCCCGCGCCTAGCGAGGAAACCTTGGCTCAAGTGCGTGACATGATGCGCCAGGTAGTGGCGAGCGGTACCGCCGCAGGAATGCAGGCCCAGGGGACTGTCTACGGCAAGACTGGTGAGGCGGAAATCAACGGCGGCTCGCACGCCTGGTTCACCGGATTCCGGGATGATGACATTGCTTTCGCAACGCTTGTCGTTCTGGGCGGTGGCTCGACGATTTCGGTCAACATCACTGATAATTTCTTGCAGCGTCTGGACGCCCTACGCGCGGAAGGCCACGGCGAGGTTCCTCCCGCACAAGAACAGTAAGGCGCGCTCGTTAGGGCGTCGTTGGTGCTCTTTGTCGGGTGCTGGGCAAGAGGGCTAACATGAGTAGTTATGACTAAGCGCGCGATGCTGAAACAAGAAAAAGATACCCCAATCCGCAAGGTACCGAAGGATATTGAGCGCCCCGAGTACGTGTGGAAGGACACGGTTCAGGAAGCTCAGGGCGAGCCATTCGTGCAGACCCCGGAGGTTATTGAAGCCATGCGTGAGGCCTCCCGGATTGCTGCCAACGCCCTTCAGGAGGCGGGAAAGGCTGTGGCGCCCGGTGTCACCACGGATGAGATTGACCGCGTTGCGCACGAGTACATGTGTGACCACGGCGCATACCCGTCGACGCTGGGATACCTGGGTTTTCCGAAATCCTGCTGCGTCTCCCTCAACGAGATTGTCTGCCACGGCATTCCGGATACCACGGTGATTGAGGACGGTGACATCGTCAATATTGACGTCACAGCGTTCAAGAATGGTGTCCACGGCGATACGAACGCTACATTCCTCGCGGGTAACGTCACCGAGGAACACAAGCTGCTGGTGGAGCGCACCAAGGAAGCGATGATGCGCGGCATTAAGGCAGCAAAGCCCGGCCGTGAGATTAACGTCATCGGACGCGTCATTGAGTCTTATGCTCACCGTTTTGGCTACAACGTGGTCACTGACTTCACGGGCCACGGCGTAGGCCCCACCTTCCACAACGGGCTGGTTGTGCTGCACTACGATTCCATGACCTACCGTGACATCCTCGAGCCTGGAATGACCTTGACCATCGAGCCGATGATTAACCTGGGCTCGCTGGACTATGAGATTTGGGATAACGGTTGGACCGTCCAGAACACCGATGGAAAGTTCACAGCCCAGTTCGAGCACACCATCGTCATCACCGATGATGGCAACGAGATCCTCACCTTGCCAGATGAGGCCTAGCGTTTAAGCGCCGACGTTTAAGCGCCGAGCGCTTAAACACTTCCAAAGAAGAAAACAACGCCCTCCGCTTCCCGTGTAGTCACGGTGAGGCGGAGGGCTTAGTTCTTCCGAAGGGGAGCGCGCGAAGCGAAAAACGTAGGCGGCACGAAGTCTCCCGCTGTCGCGATGGTGGCATGGCATGCAAAAGCGCCCATCCCCTTAAAGAGAAATGGGCGCTGATTAAGCGTGCTGAGTAAGTCAGCACGCCCGCAACTTAATTAGCGGCGGAAGATCGGGTCCAGCACGTGTGCCGGGATGATGCCGTTGTAAACAGCGTAGTTGTAGGCGCCAATGACAGCGCCGATAACGGAGGAGATGCCCAGGGCGATGGTGCCCTTCTTCCAGTAGGAAGCCCAGTCCGGAATTTTGTCGGAGGTCTCGGTGCCGAACATGTCCTCGCCGGTGACCTGGTTGTCAGGGGTAACGACAGGCTTGCCGTCCTCGCCCTCTTCCCATGCGCCCCACTTCTTGCCCAGCTGAGTCAGGGAGCTGGAGGAAGAGGAGAAGGAAGAGGTGCCCTCGTTGTTGTTGGTCTCTGCGGAGGCAACGGCGGTGCCGCCGAACGCTACGGTGACAGCGGTAGCAGCAGCAACGGCTGCGGTGCGGAAGTTACGCATTGTGAAAATTACCTTTCGGAAGTTTTGGTGAAGCCGTGTGGCTGTTGCTTAGAGGGACGGGCCGTGTACGAAGAAGTTGTATACGGGGCCGATGATGGTGCCGAGCAGAGCGCCGAGGCCAGCAAAAACGGTTACGCCGTAGAAGACCTTTGCCCATGCCGGCTGGCCGGAGAAGTCCTTGGAGGAGCCGAAGATAGCAACGCCGTTAGCTGCCTTGTCGCCCTCAAGCTTCTTGCCGAGGTCGGAAGACAGGGAGCCGCCGGTCTTGCCGTTGTCGTCCTTGCCGCCCTGAGCGGTCTTGGACGGGTTCTGATCCTCAACGGTAACGGAGTGATCGCGCTGCTGAACAGGGTCAGCAGCGGAAGCGACGGTGGTGCCGCCGAAGGCAACGGCGAGAGCGGTTACGCCGGCGATGGCTGCATTGCGGATACGCATATCAAAAGTCCTTAGTGTCGTACGTGCAAGGCCTCCGAGCTGGAAGGCCTTGTTTTACAAGGGATAGGGATTAGTTTGGTATCCCCAAAACACACTGAGCCGCTAGAGAGTATCGGCTCTTTCCAGTGTCCGTAACTAAAGTAGCCAACGACCAGACAAAATGCACGTCAGTTTGAGCCTTCTTTTAAGTCTCAACGTCTACCACCCCCGAAATGGGTGAAACTCTAAAAGGTTGCTGGGGGATGTTATCGGCGTAAAGCGTTATGTGTAGTGGAATTCAGAGTTTTGGCAGATTTGATCCGATGGAAATGTGAAAAACATCATAGTTTGAAATGTAACTTTCACTCCCGCCACTCTAGTCCCAAAACCGCGTTTTCGACTACTTCCGGCAGTGCCGGGTGGATCCAGTATTGAGAGCGGGCGAACTCGCGCATATCAAGGCTGTAGGCCATGGCAGTGATCAACTGCTGGATAAGAGTGGAGGCTTGTGGGCCCATTAGGTGGGCGCCGAGGAGCTTGCCGGTGGACCGATCGGCGACGAGCTTGCAGATGCCCGTTGTGTCTTCCATGGCCCAGCCATAGGCAACGTCGCCAAAGTTCTGCACCTTCACCGTGACGTCATAGCCCTCTTCGCGGGCTTGTGCCTCAGTAAGTCCTACCGTCGCAATTTGTGGGTGGGTGAAGACAGCCGCGGGGACGTGCTCATGCGGCATTGGCTGAAGATCGTCTGTGTGCAACAGGTTGTGCTGTACCGCCCGTTGCTCCGCATTGGCTACGTGCTTGAGCATGTAGGGGGAGGAGACATCGCCGAGAGCCCACACGCCCTCGCAGGTGGTGCGACCAAACTCGTCGACCTTGATGCGCCCGTCGTCGTGCATTTCAATGCCGCTGTTAGAAAGATCCATCTGATCGCCATTGGGTTGGCGGCCGGTGGCCACGAGGATGGCTTCTGCCTCCACGACATCACCGCTATCCAACGTAAGGCGAACACCGTCTTCGGTTTCTTCTAGTTCTGTGGCAGTGCCAATGCGGACGTCGAAACGCTCGCGTGCGATGTCGTTGAACCGGGAGCTTAGGTCCTCGTCGAGGAAACGGAGGAACTTCTCCGAACGGTTGACCACGGTCACTTCGGTACCCAGGCCGTCGAAAACGTGGGCAAATTCCATGGCGATGTAGCCGCCACCGACCACGATGAGGCTGCGCGGCTGCTTCTCAAGCCGCATGATGTCCTCGTTGGTGTGGACTGGCACGGAAGAGCTGGCATAAGGTTCGGGCAGTACAGGGCGTGAGCCGGTAGCAATAACAATGTTGTCACCGGTGATGATGTCATCGCCGGCCTGCAGGGTTTTCGGTCCGATGAACCGAGCGTGTTGATCAAAGACTGTAATATTGGGCGTTTCCTCGCCACGGCGGTACTCTTCGCCGCCGCGGGCGATCTGATCAATGCGGTTGTGGAACACGCGCTCGACAATGCCCTCCCAATCCACAGCATCCACGTGCGCGCTGAGCCCAAGACGGGTTGCCTCGCGCGCGGCGAGTGCAACGTCGGCGGCGTAGACGTACATCTTCGTCGGAATGCAGCCCACGTTGAGACAGGTTCCGCCGAAGGTTCCCTTTTCGATGATGGCGATGGATTTATCGTCGAACTCAGGAGAGGGGATTGAATTTCCCGACCCGGTGCCGATGATGACGAGGTCAAAGTGCTGTGCGGAAGTCATGCCGACCATTCTAGAGGCTGCCTAGCCGCAACTCCTGCAGGTTGAAAAGCGCGAGGTGAGCGAGTCTAAACCGTCTCAACTGGGACCACGGTGCGCAGCCATTCCGCGGTGGTGGAGAGGGCTTCCTGCAGCGGTTCGGGGCGGGAAAGAAAGAGATCGTGGCGCCCATTATTTACAATGTGGAGCGTATAGCGAGCGCTGAGCTCCTTGGCCCATCGCTGGCTTTGGCGTACGTCCACGACAACATCGGCGGTGTTAGTGGATTCGCTATAGGGCTGATTGAGCTCGGAACGCCCTGAAGTCATGGTCAGCAGCGGGAGTCCCATGTCGATGCGGCCGGAATGGATCGCGTCGAAGCCATGGAAGACCGCTGCTACCCAGCCCAAGTATTTCGGATGCCCGCCCAGTGGCTTGAAGCGACGGTCGAAATCCCAGTCACCCTGCTCTTTGGAATGGATAGATTCCCCGTAGGCAGTGAGATCGCCTCCGGGAATCGGGAACCTTGGGGCGATAGCAGCGCCGGCGTAGATTACGTTCTTGAGCAGCTCATAAGTTTTATCCGCCATTCCCATCATGGCCAACCAGGGGCTGTTGAAGACGACGCCGGAGATACGGTTGAAGCGGTCGCGGTCCTGGCGGCGGAGGCGATCCAGCCAGAGTGCGATGATGGTGCCGGCGGTGGAGTGGCCCATGATGACGACACGCTGGTTGGGGAGGGCGTCGAGAGCCGCGTTGAGGTCGGCGTCGTAATACTTCATATCGCTGATGTAATGCCAGGTTTGGCCGCTCCTTCGGGAGCGCCCGCACTTGCGCAAGTCGAGAGCATAAAAGGCATAGCCGAGCTCGTAGAAATAGCGCGCTACGTGTTCGTGGAAGAAGTAGTCCGTCATGCCATGGACCCACACCAAGGCGGGGCGGTCATCGTGGGCATCCGTGTCGGGACAGTAGCGCACGAGCGTCGCGCACACATCGCCCTCGCCATCAGGGTCGGCGCCGAGTTCAAGGGTGGTGGTTTGGAAATCGGGCCCGAGGAAATCTTCTGTCCATTCGAGTTCGTCATATGTCATGGAGCTCATAATAGGCCGTGCAGCCAGGTACGTCGGGCGGGGCGGAGCGCTAGCGGCAGATGTCCTGCACCACGAATGGGGTAATGGGCTCGGATTCGGGCATTTATTCTCCCAGGAATGCCTATTTTGCGGCGAGGGGCGTAAGGTGGAGTCAATGCTTGACGGACCTCTCGCAGGGGAGGTCTGTATGCCGGTTTGCTTCCTAGCATCGTCGAGCGCTTCTCACCGCGCCCTGTGCACCCACATGCGCCGGGCACTTGACCACAACGAATATATCGACTCAAAGAGGTAATAAGTACAGTGTCCTCCGATAAGAAGACAGCACAAGTAGTAGACGAGGTTGAGGTCGCACTCATTGGTGCAGGTATTATGAGCGCCACCCTCGGCGCCATGCTGCGTGAGCTCGAGCCTAGCTGGACCCAAATGGTCTTCGAGCGCCTAGATGGACCTGCCCTTGAGTCCTCTTCGCCGTGGAACAACGCCGGTACTGGCCACTCCGCGCTGTGCGAGCTGAACTACACCCCGGAGAAAAATGGCCGCATTGATATCTCCAAGGCTTTGAACATCAATGAGAAGTTTCAGGTTTCTCGCCAGTTCTGGTCCCACCAGCTCGACAACGGCATCCTGACGGACCCGAAGGCCTTCATCAACCCAGTCCCGCATGTGTCCTTTGCGCAGGGCTCCATCCAGGTGGATTACCTGAAGCGCCGTTTCGACGCGCTGAAGGATAACCACATGTTCCCGAACATGCAGTTCAGCGACGATGACGCCACCTTCCAGGAGAAGCTGCCCCTGATGTCCCAGGGTCGTGACTTCAACTCCCAGAAGGTTGCCATCTCTTGGACCGAGGCGGGCACCGACGTCAACTTTGGCGCCCTGGCTAAGCAGTTCTTCACTGCCGCTAAGGCTGCCGGTACCGAGATCCGTTATGGCCACGAGGTCGTTGATATCAAGCGTGAGGGATCCAAGTGGCGCGTGGTGGCAAAGAACCTCCACACCGGTGACTACCAGGCTGTCCACGCCAAGTTTGTCTTCGTAGGCGCCGGCGGTTACGCACTCGACCTGCTGCGTAAGGCTGGTGTCCGTGAGGTTTCTGGTTTCGCCGGTTTCCCGGTTTCGGGCCTGTGGCTGCGTTCCAAAAACCCGGAACTTGTCAAGCAGCACCACGCCAAGGTGTATGGCAAGGCTGCTGTGGGCGCTCCGCCGATGTCCGTGCCGCACCTGGATACCCGTGTCATCGACGGTGAAGAAGGCCTGTTGTTTGGCCCCTACGGTGGCTGGTCCCCGAAGTTCCTGAAGAAGGGCTCCTACCTGGACCTGTTTAAGTCCATCCGTCCGGACAACATCACCTCTTACCTGGGCGTGGCAGCACAGGAGTTTGGTCTGACCAAGTACCTGGTGACCGAGGTCCTCAAGGACTTCGACAAGCGCGTTGAAACCCTGAAGGAATATGTCCCGAGCGCTGACCCGGCTGATTGGGAGACTGTCATCGCCGGCCAGCGTGTCCAGGTGATTAAGCCGGCGGGTGCACCGCAGTTCGGCTCCTTGGAGTTCGGTACCACCCTCATCAATAACCCTGAGGGCAACATCGCCGGCCTGCTCGGCGCTTCCCCGGGTGCTTCCATCACCCCGGCCATCATGGTGGAGCTGCTGGAGCGCTGCTTCGGTGAGCACATGATCCAGTGGGGCGATAAGATTCAGGAAATGATTCCGTCCTACGGCACCAAGCTCTCCAAGGACAAGAAGCTCTACAACGAGATGTGGGAGTACACGCAGAAGACGCTGCAGCTTGAGTCCAAGTAGTTTCTCCTTTCGGCTCGTAGGTGCTTGCCTCGCAGGTTATTCTCAGTAATTGGCAGGAAGTGTTCAGTGCACCGGAACGCTTCACCAAGGACAACGCCCCATAATGATGTTGTGCGTTTGAGAGAGCGCATGCGAGAGAGATAGAGAGAACCCCAGCCGCGCGGGGCGGTCGGCCTGAGAAACCGACCGGGAGCGTGGCAGTGAAAGATAGAGACGCACCGCCGCCCCGAGACTCCGTTTCCTTTCCTACGGAGACCTCGGGGCGGTGGTGTGTTTCCTTCTGTTTCTGCGCTTTAGGCTCCTAGGTTCCGCAGAAGGTGAGATAGCCTTCCGTACCGCCGGGCTGCTCATACTCCGGCGCAGCATTAAAAGGATGCGTGGTGGCGTGCAGGAGACGGGCGAACTCTTCGGCATCGCCCAGAGCGCTTTCGACCAGCCGCGGCCGGGGAATCACGCGCGGTACGGTCTGGTCTAGGAGCTTGATGTCAGGGCCACTTGTGCAGTAGGCATCAACGAAACTCCTATCCTCGAACTTCTCATAGGCTGCCGCAGGTTCGCCTGCCACGGCGTTGACGAGGCTGCGGTTGGCCTGTGTCAGGTCCGGGGCGGCCTCTGCGAGGGCAGCGCTGTACTCCTGGAAAAGCTCGTCGGGCATCTGCAGGCGACGCTGTGCCTCTCGGCGGCGGGCCCTCTCATAACGTTCGCCAAAGGTATCGATAGCCTCTTGAGCCCAGGTGAGGGCGATGTCAGGGGAGTCGTCGAAAAGCGGCAGCAGTGACTCCGCCAACCGCGCAAGGTTCCATCCCAGCATGTCGGGCTGGCGCCCAAAACGGTAGCGGCCCTGCGTATCGATGGAGCTAAACCAGGTGTTGGGGTCATAGCTTTCCATGAACGCGCAGGGGCCGTAGTCAATGGTTTCGCCCGATAACGTGGTGTTATCGGTGTTCATCACGCCGTGAATAAAACCCAGCTGCATCCACCCGGCGACCGTCGCGGCTTGTGCCTCCATGACGTGCGTGAATAGCTCCTGGCAGTCGGCGCCGGGGTAGTGGCGTTCACTGGTGTAGGCGGCGAGCTGTTCGAGTAGCCCGGGCACCTGCGAGTGCGCGGCAAAGTGGAAGGATCCGACACGGATGTGGCTTGCGGCCACCCGCACGAGGACCCCTGCCTCTTCCACCATTTGGCGCTGGATGGGGCGCCCAGTGGCGAGGACCGCCAGCGAGCGCGTGGTGGGCACACCTAGGGCGTGTATCGACTCGGAAAAGAGATACTCACGCAACATTGAGCGCAGCGTGCCGCGTCCATCAGAGCCATAACGCGAGTAGGGAGTCAGCCCCGTGCCCTTGGCATGCAGATCCCACAGGCCCGAGGGGTTGTGAGAGGCGGTGGGGCCGGTGACTTCGCCCAAGAGCAGGGCGCGGCCGTCACCCATTGCCGGGTTATATTGTCCGAATTGAAAGCCCGCATAGGCCATCGCGTGGGGAGTGACTGCTCCGCGGCCGAGGAGGAACTCTATTCCGTCCTCACTGCGCAGCCAGTCTGGGTCGAGGCCGAGCTTAGCGGCTAGGTGCTCATTGAGCGCCACGATTCGTGGTGCTGGCTGTTCTTCCCCGCGGGTTGCCCTGACCATCTGTGGCAAGCGTTGGGCAAAGTCATTGTGCAGCTCAAAAGGCAGGGACTGCTCAGTCATCGCGGGACCCCAGGGTTCCGCGCACGCGAACGTGGACGTTGCCGCCTACCCAGAGCTCGTCCCCGTCATCGTCGATAAAGACGCGGCCATCGCGGCCTACCTGACTGCCCTGTGCCGCGGTATAGCGGGCAGGAACGGCGCCCTTGGCGCGGAGGAACTGGGCAGCGCCGCCGTTGAAGGAACCGGTGACGGGGTCCTCGAATTGCCCGGTGATGGCGCGAACCTCGTAGGCCGGTTCCACATCCCCGGTGAGGCCGACCACGCCGACTTTGACGCCGGGGGTGGGTGTGGGGCGAAGCTTCCGCACGGCTTCAGCAGACTCGAGCTGGACCAAGCGCCAGCCAGGCCCGTTGTCCACCCAGCCGGAGTCAACGATGTTCTCTTCGTCGATTCCGAGTACGGCGGCTGCTTCGGAGCGCTCAGCCTCACTGAGCTCCCCGTGGCGCAGCAAGGGCGGGGTAGCGAAGGCGAAACGGCCTTCGTCTTGGCGCACGGTGACTAACCCGACACCGCATTCCTGAATCAGGGTCCCGCTCTTTCCTAATAGCTCCGCCGCGACGCGCGCACTGCCCAGCGTGGGGTGACCTGCGAAGGGGAACTCTTCGTACGGGGTGAAGATTCGCACGCGGTAGTCCGCGCCTGGATCTGTAGGCGAGCACAGGAACGTCGTCTCAGAGAAATTGGTCCAGTGCGCGATACGCTGCATCTCTTCGGTGCTCAAGTCATCGGCATCCGCAACCACGGCGAGGGGATTACCGGTAAACGGCCCAGTGGCGAAGACATCTACTTCAAAGAATCGGTGCTGCATGGGGCCTAAGTCTAGTCGCACTGGCGGGCGGGGAGGTCTACGCTGGGCTGCATGAGCGAAGCACTTTTTAGCCGCGTTGAACCTATCCAGACCATGGCGGATGGGACCGTCAAACAGGTCAACCCTTTCTCCGGGACAGAGGTGTGGACCGTGCCAGGACGCGGCAACCGTCCGCTTGCGCATGCAGCAAAGGATCCGCATCCGCTGGGCCCTGATGCCTTGACGCACAGCTGTGCCTTTTGCTCAGGCCGCATGTTGGATACTCCGCCGGAAAAGTCTCGCATCTTGGCCTCGGGGGAGATTCAGCGCGGCCTTCTTCCGCACGAGCTGGATAACTCCCAGCCGCTGTTTCGCCGCGTTCCTAACCTTTTTGAAATCGTGTCTTATGACTACTGGCACGAGAACTATGGCTTCACCCTGGACCCAGACCTGGCTTGTCACAAGGAAAGCTACGAGGCTGACGAGGCCGGACGCCTGCACGTACTCAATGTGGTGCGCACCAAGCTCAAGGCGGCGGGCAAGGATGTCGCGCTGGACGACGATTCTCTGCTCGCCCTCGCTGATGGCTTCTTCGGCGGCGGACACGATGTCATTATCTCCTCGCGGCACTTCGTGGACGGGGCGGTCGATGATAGCCAACTAGCCTCCTCCGGCACGCTGAGCCCCGATGAGCACTTCTTGCTGACAACGTTCACTGCGGAATCGACGCGCGAGCTCTACCAACGTAACCGCTACGCCTCTTATGTCGCCGTATTTCAGAACTGGCTGGCACCGGCGGGTGCGTCCTTCGACCACCTGCACAAGCAGCTCGTTGCGATTGATGCCCTGGGCATGGCGGCTCACCAGGAAAATGCGATTCTGCGGGCGCACCCCAACATGTACAACGATTGGGCTGTGGGCTATGCGGCAAAGCGCAACCTCGTCATAGCAGAAAATGACTATGCGGTGCTCTTCGCAGGATTCGGTCACCGCTATCCCACGCTCGAAATTTTCTCCAAGTCACCGCGCTGTGAACCGTGGGAACAAAGCCCTGAGGAAGTGCGCGGAATGTCGGATCTTATCCATGCAGCGCACGCCGCGGTGGGGCCGGAGGTGGCCTGCAATGAAGAATGGCACCACCGACCACCCAGCGTGGATCTGCCGCAGCCGTGGCGCGTCATGATCAAGCTGCGCGTGTCCACGCTGGCCGGTTTTGAGGGCGGCACCAAGGTCTATATCAACACCATCGATCCGTGGGGCTTGCGAGATCGCATCGTGGACGCCATGTTCCGCCTCCGCGAGCACGGAAAGATTGCCTCCGGCATCTCTATCGCCACTGAGTGCGAGCTCAAGCGCAATAGTTTGCGCTATAGCCCATTGGTTTGAATGGCCCCGCTTCGATTGAGCCAGATAAACTGATAAATAGATAAATCGGCGGGCGTAGATAAATTGATAAATAGATAAATCAGACCACGAGCACCAGCTCGGTGCCGCGCAGTTCGGTGCTCATGCCTGCCTCTTGGGCTACGCGGGCGGCATCCTCGAGGGAGGAGACATTATCGCCCTGGAGGGCGAGTACGCGAGCGAGTTCCCCCTTGTAGTGCTTGTTGAAGTGAGAGACCACCTTGCGGGAGCCATCCTCTTGTACTGACTCCACGCGCACGGTAGCGGCGTCCTTGAGCTTGCCCAGTTGCTGGTAGGTGCCCGAGCGCATATCGATGAGGAACTCGTCAGCGTCGACAAGCGCACGCAGCTCATCGGTGATGGCCGTACCCCATCGCGACTTCAGCGTGCGCCCGCCCAGCTTGGTGCCGCCGGAAAGCCGGTAGTGCGGGATGAGGTCATCAGCGCGCACCAGACCAAATAATGCATCGCCCACGGCGAGGAAGCGCCGCGCTTCCGGGGGGAGGGTGGGGGCGTTGAGGGCGTCGTACAGCACGCCGGTGAAACGCTCCAGCGCGGGCATGGTGGGGGAGGATACCAACTCGCGGTTGGACTCGGCTTCCCCACGTAGTTTCTCAGAGAGCTTGAGCACCTCCACCGCTTCATCGACGTCGAGGGAAGACAATTCTGCAGCGATTTCTTGGCGGATCGGGTTCAGTGCGGGGAAAGAGAGCTCGTCCCAGTTGAGGGGCGCGCCGCTGCCGCCGTGTGCTTTGGTCTCAGAAGGAGGGAGGATGATCAGCATGGCTACATGCTAGCGATGTAGACTGAGCAACCATGATTACACGTCTTTCTGAGCTTTTCCTCCGCACTCTTCGTGAGGATCCGGCTGATGCCGAAGTCCCCAGCCACAAGCTTCTCGTCCGCGCAGGTTATGTGCGCCGCGTTGCGCCGGGTGTGTACACCTGGCTGCCACTGGGGCTGCGTGCCATGCGCAAGATTGAAGACGTTATCCGTCAGGAGATGAACGCCATCGGCGGCCAGGAGATGCTCTTTCCGGCGCTGCTGCCGCGCGAGCCTTATGAGGAGTCGAACCGCTGGACGGAATACGGCGATAACCTGTTCCGTCTTAAGGACCGCAAGGGTGCGGACATGCTGCTGGGCCCGACCCACGAGGAGATGTTCACCACCGCGGTGAAGGATATGTACTCCTCCTACAAGGATTTCCCGGTTACGCTGTACCAGATCCAGACGAAGTACCGCGATGAGGAGCGCCCGCGCGCCGGCGTGCTGCGCGGCCGCGAGTTCACCATGAAGGATTCCTATTCCTTCGACATGACGGATGAGGGGCTCGATGAGTCCTATGCCCGCCACCGCAAGGCCTACCAGAACATCTTCGACCGCCTAGAGATCGATTACGCGATCTGTAAGGCCACCTCTGGCGCGATGGGTGGCTCGGCCTCCGAGGAATTCCTCGCTGTGTCTGAGGTGGGCGAAGATACCTTCGTCCGCGCCACCGAGGGCGAATACGCTGCCAACGTGGAAGCGGTGGTGACCCGGGCGCCGGAGGAGATTCCCTTCGATGGTCTGCCGGAGGCCCAGGAGCACGAGACTCCGAAATCCGAGACCATTGAGTCCCTGGTGGAGTGGGCTAACAGCGCCGGCATTACTGTCGACGGCCACGAGGTCACCGCAGCGGACACCCTCAAGTGCATGATGATCAAGGTGGCCGCCCCCGCAGCTACGGAGGAAGAGAAGGAATGGGAGCTCGCCGCTGTTCTTATTCCGGGCGATCGCGCCTTGGATGAGAAGCGCCTGGAGGCTTCTCTCGAGCCAATTGAGTTTGAGCTCGCCGGTGAGGGTGACTTCAAGAAGAACTCCTTCCTGGTCAAGGGTTATGTCGGCCCGCGTGTTCTGAATGCCCACGACGTGAAGGTTTATGCTGACCCGCGCGTGGTTTCGGGCACCTCCTGGATTACCGGCGCGGATGCCCCGCAGCGCCACGTTGTTGGATTGGTAGCTGGCCGTGACTTCACCGTTGATGAATTCATTGAGGCCGCGGAGGTCAAGGAAGGTGACCCGGCACCGAATGGTCAGGGCACTCTGACCCTGGAGCGCGGCATTGAACTTGGTCATATCTTCCAGTTGGGCCGCAAGTACACCGAGGCTTTCGACGTGCAGATTCTGGACGAAAACGGCAAGCGCGCCGTGCCGACCATGGGCTCCTACGGCATTGGCGTTACGCGCATGCTCGCCGTGTTGGCGGAGCAGCGCCATGACGAGAAGGGCCTCAACTGGCCGGTGGCCGTAGCTCCATACCAGGTGCATGTAGCCGTGGCCAACAAGGATGCCGCTGCCTTGGAGGCGGGCCAGAAGCTGGTGGAGGACCTGGACCGCGCGGGCGTCGAGGTGCTTTTCGACGACCGCCCCAAGGTCTCCCCGGGCGTGAAGTTCAAGGATGCCGAGCTCCTGGGCATGCCGTTCATTGCCATCTTGGGCCGCGCATTTGCCGATGGCATCATTGAGCTGCGCATCCGCGGCGGCGAGACCCGTGAGGTCCCCGCAGATTCCATCGTGGACACCTTAACGGAGCTCATCCGCGGCTAGGTGCGTTAAGCGCGTAGGCTCGCGGGTATGAGTTCTCACAACCCCGCACTGACATATTCAATGGCTGCAGCACTCTCTGCCATGGGAGTGCTGCATTTTGCTAAGCCGAAGCCCTTCGAGTCCATCATCCCGCCACAACTTCCAGGGTCGGCTCGCTTCTACAACTTAACCTCTGGCGCCTGGGAAGTGGTGACCGGTGCACTCCTGGCGAACCCATCGACGCGGCCTGCAGGCGGCCTTTCAGCCCTAGCTTTGCTCGCCGCCGTGTGGCCGGCGAACTTCTACCAGGCCTACAGGGACTTAGAAAGCGGCAAGGCATCAACCGGCAAGAAGATCTACCACGCGGTGCGTCTGCCGTTGCAGATTCCGGTCATGCGCTATGCCTGGTCGCTGTACGCCGAAAAGAACGCCAAACGTCGGTAGCTCAGGAAAATCGAGCCCGCGAGGGAGGAATTAAGCTGCACTGATGCGGTGAGATTGGGCGGCTACAGAAATAAGCCAGCTTCGCCATTCAGCATTGGGTGCCGCTTGGTCAGGCACCTCCTGTGAGGCGGCGGAGGTCCATGTCACCGTGTCACTATGCGCGACGTAGTCAAGGAACGCGCGCGCTGAGTCGGCGTCTACGGGCAGCTCACCGGAGGACGAGGTGTAGGCCGCTGCGGGCTGTGGCACTGGTCCGATTTTGGCTACTGCTTCTTGGAGCGCGAGGACGCGGTTCTCGTGCAGAGCGAGGCGCTCATCAACCAGCTCTTCGACGTCAGGTGTGACATAGGAACGAGCAAAGTCCAAGGCATACACCTGCTGGTATTCCCAGTCCAAGAGTTCGGTGGCGAGGTCAGCGACATCCTCCGTCAGCTCCGGCACAGCGCCCGGTTCATCGGTGGAGCGGGCCTCCATTGCGATGGCTTGGGCGACGAGCAGGGGCCGAGATTCCGGGGAGACCGCGTCAAGCTGCTCTTCAGTCGATGAAGAAGCTGCGGCAAGCACGGCAGCCGCATCAGTGGCCTCGTGTGCTTCACCCTCACGATTCACTTCGCAGGAGCGCGGAACGTGTCCTTCCTCGTCGCGGCCGCAGAGGCGCTCAATTTCGGAGTAAAGCTCGTCTGCGTGCTGCGCGCGCAGGGCAGCGGCATCCGCATCAATCTCTTCCAAGGCGAGAGCATCCGCGCTGGCGGATTGAGCAAGCGACGTGAGGGAGGGGTCTGCGTGGGGGCCAAAATAATCCACGATCGCGTCGGTGGCTTGGCAGCCGCCCAGCCAGGGGGCAACGCAAGCAAGCAGGGTGGGGATAACTACTCGGCGGTTCACGCGATAGACCCTACCCGTGTGACCTAGTCTAGAGCGCATGGCATTCCCAACACCCGCGCAACTAACCGAAATTCTGCAGCCTGTCGCCGCCGCACGCGGCCTCGACATCGAAGATGTGAAGACCACGCGAGCTGGTAAGAAGTCTCAGGTCATCATCCGCATCGATGGCGATGAGCGCCCGAGCTCCGATCTCATCGAGGAGCTCTCGCAGGAGATCTCTGCGCTCTTTGACGCTCAGGAAGAAGCGGGCACCCTCAACTTCGGTGCCGGCTACACCCTAGAGGTATCCACGCCAGGAGTGGACTTTCCGCTCAGCGCCCCGCGCCATTGGCGCCGCAACCAAGGAAGGCTCGTTGGCTATGCGCTGGCCGAGGAGCCTGGCACCACCCGCGTCGCCCGTATCGGTGCCCTGTCCGAGGATGAAGAATCCGTGGCGCTTATCACGACGGTGAAGAAGGAGGTGCGCTATCAGATCGAACGATTGGAAAACCTAAGCCGTGCAGTGGTAGAAATTGAATTTGCTCAACCTTCAGCAATGGAGCTGGAGGCGGCTATGCAGACGTTCGACTTCGCCGAGCAGAACTCGGCAACCCGAGAGGACTAACAAGTGAATATTGACCTAGAGGCACTCCGTACGATTCAGCGCGAGCGCGGCGTCCCCGTGAAGGACTTGCTCGAAGCTATCGCGGGTGCCCTTTTGTATTCCTACCTGGACCACCGTGCGGAATCCGCTGAGACAAAGGCGGAAGGCACGAAGTCGCGCGTAGACATTGACGCCGACAGCGGCGCCGTCACTGTCATCGTGACCGAAAGTGATCCGGAGACCGGAGAGGTTATCAGCGAGTACGATGACACCCCGGACAACTTTGGGCGCATCGGCGCGCAGGCGGTCCGCGATGCCATCCTGCGCAAGTTGCGCGAGAACGAGGCTGAGCGAACCTATGATTCCTATTCTGAGCTGACCGGAACGGTGGTGTCGGGCGTCGTCCAGCGCGATATCCACGCCAACAAGCGCGGCGTCGTTGTGGTGCAATTGGGCACCGAACACGATTCCCAGGATGCTTTCCTGTTGCCTGCTGAGCAGCTGCCGGGGGAGAAGCTGGAGCACGGTGACCGCGTCAAGGCCTATGTCGTGGGTGTGAACCGTAACGGTGCCAAGGTGCAGATCACGTTGTCGCGCACTCACCCGGAGTTGGTTCGCGGACTCTTTGAGCTGGAGGTTCCGGAGGTCGCCGACGGTGCGGTCGAGATTATCGCCATCGCTCGCGAGGCTGGCCACCGCTCCAAGATCTCCGTTCGCGGCCACGCCAAGGGCCTCAACGCCAAGGGTGCGTGTATCGGCCCGAAGGGCTCCCGCGTCAGCAACGTGATGCGTGAACTCGGTGGTGAGAAGATTGACATCATTGATTTCAACGAAGACCCAGCCGTGTACGTGGGCAATGCTCTCGCCCCGTCGAAGGTCGTGCGCGTAGAAATCCTCGACGAGGAAGCGCAGGTGGCCAAGGTCACCGTGCCGGATTACCAGCTCTCGCTCGCTATCGGCAAGGAAGGCCAGAACGCTCGCCTCGCAGCTCGCCTGACCGGATGGAAGATTGATATTCACTCCGATGCCGCTCGGGACTAGCTTTCCGAGCAGCCTACGGTGGAATTAAAGGTTTGGCCTATTTTCGCGTAGACTAGACAACGGCCCACATGCAGGAATGCTGTGGCGTAGCAGCAGTAGCGATATGACCTAAGGAGTTGGATGTCTCAAGGACAGCGTCTCCGCACTTGTATCGCTACGCGCCAAAAGCATCCCGACACGGAACTGCTGAGGGTTGTCGCCGATAAGGGCGATCCCTCAGGGCGCCGTGTCGTTCCGGATCCCGGCCGCCGCCTTCCTGGAAGGGGAGCGTGGATAAGGCCTGATCTGGAAGCAGTAGAGCTGGCGGAGCGAACCCGTGCCTTCAGGCGCGCGCTCCGATTGTCCACAGACGTGGACACAGGTCACGTACGTGAGTACCTCGCTGCCAGGCAGCAGGTGCAGTCGGCGGGCTACAGCCCGTGCGACCCAGAGTTAAAAAGGAAGACCGAACACTGATGAGCGCACAACCATGAAGCAGCATCAGCGATGAAAGTCCATAGCCATTAACTAGGGGTCAGGCCGTATTCCGCGGCCTTGGCTCCTAGAAAGATTAAAGAGGAGACAAGTGCCCGGAAAGCTACGTGTACACGAGTTGGCAAAGCAGCTCGGCGTAACCAGCAAGGAACTACTCGCCACGCTGAAGGAACAAGGCGAGTTCGTCAAGACCGCATCCTCGACCATCGAACCCCCGGTGATCAAGAAGATGCGTGCACACTACGAAGCTAAGGGTGGCGAGGACAAGGCAGCGGAGAAGAACGCGCCGGCAGCCACCCCAGCTTCTGCTGCCAAGAAGCCGGCAGAGAAGAAGCCTGCCGCTGCAGCAAAGCCAGGCCCGAAGCCAAGCGCCGCCCCTAAGCCCGGTGCTGCCCCGAAGCCGGGTGGCGCCCCGAAGCCGGGTGCCACGCCAAAGCCCAGTGGCGCACCGAAGCCTGGGGCACAGCGCAAGAACAACGAGAAGGGCGGCGAGCGCGCTGTCACTCCGCGCAGCATGCCGAAGCCTGGCGGCACCCGCCGCGTGGCCAACAACCCGTTCTCCACGGGTAGCTCCAGCGATCGTCCGAGCCCCGGACCTCGCCCAGGCGGTACCAAGGGACAGCGCTCCGCTGGCAAGCCCGGTGATAACCGTGGCGGCAAGGGCGGCGCACGCCCGCAGGGCGATGGCAACCGCAGCGGAGGACGTCGTCCTTCGCCGGCAATGATGCCTTCGCACCCGAACCCGGCCAGCATGCCGTCGAAGGCCGCTGGTAGCGGCGGCGGTGGTCGTGGTCGCGGCGGCCGCGGTGGCGGGCCCGGCCACGGCGGTCCTGGCCACGGTGGTTTCCGTGGACGCGGCGGTCGTCGCGGTGGCACCGCCGGTGCATTCGGCCGTCCGGGTGGCGCACCGCGTCGCGGAAAGAAGTCGAAGCGTCAGAAGCGCCATGAGTTTGAAGAGCAGCAGAAGCATGAGGTAGGCGGCGTACGTCTGCCTGACGGCGGCGGTAAGGTCGTACGCCTGCGTCGCGGTGCTTCCCTGGCTGACTTCGCTGAGAAGATTGGTGCAGATCCTGCAGCATTGGTGCAGGCACTGTTCAACCTCGGTGAGATGGTGACTGCTACGGCTTCTGTCTCCGAAGACACCCTGCAGCTGCTGGGTTCGGAGATTAACTACGAGGTCCAGGTCGTCTCCCCTGAGGATGAGGACCGCGAGCTGCTCGAGTCCTTCGACCTGCAGTTCGGCGAGGACGAGGGTGGCGAAGAGGCACTTGAGAAGCGCCCGCCAGTTGTGACCGTGATGGGTCACGTTGACCACGGTAAGACTCGCCTTCTTGACACCATTCGTAAGACCAACGAGGGTGCCGGCGAGGCCGGTGGCATTACCCAGGGCATCGGCGCCTACCAAACCACGGTGGACCTCGAGGATGGTCCTCGCACCATCACCTTCCTGGATACCCCGGGTCACGAGGCCTTCACCGCTATGCGTGCCCGCGGTGCTAAGTCCACCGACTTGGCCATCCTGGTGGTTGCCGCCGATGACGGCGTGATGCCGCAGACTATCGAGGCAATCAACCACGCGAAGGCAGCAGACATCCCTGTGGTTGTCGCGGTCAACAAGATTGATAAGCCGGAGGCTTCCCCGGACAAGATCCGTGGTCAGCTCACTGAGTACGGACTGGTTCCGGAAGAGTACGGTGGCGACACGATGTTCGTGGATATCTCCGCGAAGAACAACATCAACATTGATGATCTGCTCGAAGCCGTCATCCTGACGGCGGACGCTGCCTTGGAGCTCACCGCTAACCCGGACATGGATGCGCAGGGTTCTGCCATCGAGGCCCACCTCGACCGCGGCCGCGGTCCGGTGGCTACGGTCATCATCCAGCGCGGTACGCTGCGTATTGGTGATTCCATCGTGGTTGGTGACGCACACGGACGTGTGCGCCGCATGCTCGATGAGTTCGGCAACGACGTGGAAGAGGCAGGCCCGTCCCGCCCGGTCCAGGTGCAGGGTCTTAATGGTGTTCCTGGCGCCGGCGACAACCTCCTGGTTGTTGAGGATGACCGCGTGGCACGCCAGATTGCCGCACAGCGCGATGCTCGCAAGCGTTCTGCTCTGCAGGCAAAGGCTCGCAAGCGCGTCTCCCTCGAGGATCTGGATGCAGTGCTCAAGGAAACCTCGACGCTCAACCTCATCCTCAAGGGCGACAACGCAGGTTCCGTGGAAGCGCTCGAAGATGCCCTGTTGGACATCGAGGTCGACGACGAGGTACAGCTCAACATCATCGACCGTGGTGTGGGCGCGGTGACGCAGACCAACGTCTCCCTGGCTGCCGCTTCGGACGCCATCATCATCGCCTTCAACGTTCGCGCTGAAGGCAAGGCCACCGAGGAAGCCAACGCTGAGGGCGTCGATATCCGCTACTACACGGTGATTTACCGCGCCATCGAAGAGGTTGAGGCAGCGCTGAAGGGCATGCTCAAGCCTATCTACGAGGAGCGCGACACCGGTGCGGCAGAGATCCGCGCGCTGTTCAAGTCCTCCGCCGTCGGCACCATCGCCGGTTGTATGGTCACGGAGGGCAAGGTCAAGCGCAATGGCAAGGTGCGCCTGGTCCGCGACGGAAACGTCATTACCTCCGATGCCAAGATCGAGTCCCTGCGCCACGAGAAGGATGACGCAAACGAGATCAACGCCGGCTACGAGTGCGGTATGGTTCTGTCCTATCCGGATATTCAGGTAGGCGATATCATCCAGGCCTACGAAGAGGTCGAGGTCCCGCGCGACTAAGCGCAAGAAACCTCAGGCAGTGAAGCCCAGCCAGGAAAGATTCTGGCTGGGCTTTCCTCATTTCGGCCGAAAGGTGCAGAATCGGTATCCTAGACTAGTTGCCAGTAACCGTACGTAAAGGAGCTTCACCATGGTTGATCACGCCCGCGCCGCACGCATGGCAAAGCGCATTCAGACAATCGTCGCCAGTGCAATTGAGCGCCAAATTAAGGATCGCCGCCTTGAGCTGGTGACAATCACGGATGCCCGGGTCACGGGTGATCTCCACGACGCCACCGTGTTCTACACGGTGCGTGGTACGGATATCGAGACCGAGCCTGATTATGACCAGGCAGCCGAAGCCCTCACCAGGGCTAAGGGGCAATTGCGCAAGATTGTGGGTGATGAGCTCTCCGTTCGTTTTACGCCGACGCTGTCCTTCGAGCTCGATACTGTCCCCGAGGCCTCCGCGCACATGGAGGAGCTGCTCGCCCGCGCCCGTGCCCGCGATGCGGAGCTAGCCAAGCTGAAGGAAGGTGCACAGCCCGCAGGCGACGCGAACCCGTACAAGACCTCGGACGAGGAAGAGGACTAAGTGTCGCGAACCAACTACGAAGCCGCAGTGGATGCGCTGGTGCAAGCCAGCAGCATTTGCATCATCACGCATTTGCGCCCAGACGCCGACGCCGTCGGCTCGGCAGCCGCCCTTACCCTGGCACTTCGCCAGCGCGGGAAGCAGACCCGCACCGTGATTGGCCAACGCCGTGATATTTCAGCCAACCTGTTTTCCATCCCCACGGTGGATGAGATTGAGTTGGTGGATGAGCTTCCACAAGGTTATGACCTCTATGTCACTGTGGACTGCGGCTCGATAGATAGGACGGGTTCGGTGGCCCAGGAAATCGAAGAAATGGCCGCCGTGGGCCGCGTCCTGTGCATCGACCACCACGCCTCCAACGATGGCTTCGGAGCCATCAATGTCGTGGATCCGGTATGCGAGTCCACCACGGTGGTGCTCCTGGACATCCTGGATAGGCTGTCCATCCAGATCGATCGCGTCATCGCGCACTGCCTGTACGCGGGCCTAGTCACCGATACCGGTAACTTCCGGTGGGGCCGCCCAGCGATGCATGATATCGCTGCGCGCCTGATGCTCTATGGTCTCGATACCAAGCAGATAGCGTTGGAACTCATGGATTCCAGCACGGCCGATGACCTGCAGATGATTGGACGCGTGCTCTCAGGCCTCAGGATTGAGGAAGCAGGGGAGCACCGCCTCGCTGTTCTCTTCGTCCCGCATGAGGAGGTCAGCTCCCACGCCGATTCCGCGATTGAATCTTTCGTCGATTATGTCCGAGCCTTGAAGGGCACTGACATCGGCGTGGTCTTCAAGGAGCAAGCGCCTGATGTGTGGGCGGTGTCCCTGCGTTCCTCCGCCGTCAACTGTGCGGAAGTGGCCCTCACCTTTGGCGGCGGCGGGCATATTCCGGCTGCAGGTTATACCGCGCATGGAAACCCCGAGGAGGTTATCGCGCAGCTGGTAGGTGCGTTGTCCTAGATGGTTTCCGAGCAACCAGTGAAGGTTTCTGCCGCTGAGGTCTTCCGCCTCGCCCTTCCTGCTCTGGGCGTTCTGGCGGCCATGCCGCTGTATTTATTGCTGGATACTGCGGTCGTCGGCCGTTTGGGGGCGGAGGATTTGGCCTCGCTTGGCGCAGCGGCCACGCTCCATTCGGTGGTTACCACCCAATTAACCTTTCTGTCTTATGGCACGACCGCGCGTGCGTCACGGCTGTTCGGCGCGGGGAAGCGCGAGGAGGCCGTCGCCGAGGGGGTGCAGGCAACGTGGGTTGCCGTGGGCGTTGGGATGGTGCTCGCCGTCATCATGTGGCTCTTCGCCGGGGTCTTTGCCACCTGGTTGACGGGTAACCCGGATACAGCGCGGGGGACCGCACAGTGGTTGCGGATTGCGGCCGTCGCCATTCCTTTTACCCTCATCAACATGGCCGGCAACGGCTGGATGCGAGGTGTTCAAAACACCCGCAAGCCCCTCTACTTCACCCTGGCAGGTATGGTTCCCGGCGCCATCGCGGTGCCTATTTTCGTGCATGTGTGGGGGCTTGCAGGTTCCGCCCTGGCCACGGTGCTGGGGATGGGGATTATCGCGGCGTTCTTTGTAGCGGAGCTGCGTCGCGAGCATACCGGCTCGTGGGAGATTCGGTGGAGCGTGGTTCGTCGGCAGCTAGTGCTGGGACGTGACCTCATTGTGCGTTCGCTGAGCTTCCAAGTGGCGTTTCTGTCAGCGGCGGCCGTGGCCTCGCGTATCGGCACGGCGCAGCTCGCCGCGCATCAAATCATGATGCAGATGTGGAATTTCCTGTCCCTCGTTCTGGATTCCCTCGCGATCGCTGCCCAAGCCTTGACCGGCGCGGCATTGGGAGCGGGATCAGCGCGCTATGCCCGCACGGTGGGAACCAAGGTAACGCTCTACTCGACGTCCTTCTCCCTCGCGCTGGCAGCGGTACTGGGCCTTGGCTCCGCTTTTATCCCACGGATTTTTACCACGAGCCCGGAGGTCCTAGAGGTCATCTCCGGCCCCTGGTGGGTTATGACCTTCCTCGTCATTATTGGCGGCGTCGTCTTCGCCTTGGACGGCGTCCTCCTGGGGGCTGGGGACGCGGCCTTCCTCCGCACGCTCACCCTCGCTTCGGTGCTTCTAGGCTTCCTTCCCGGCGTCTGGTTGGCCTTTGTTTTCGACACCGGCTTGACCGGGGTGTGGGGCGGGATTGCCGCGTTCATCCTCATCCGCATGGTGGGCGTGGTCTGGCGCTTCTACTCCATGCGGTGGGCGCGGGTCTAAGCCTGTGGTAGAAGTAGAGGGACTGTTCGTATGAAGGAGGCGCTATGACCACTTTGTGGGCCGTCTCCGATCTCCACGCGGCGGTGCGTGTGAACGGGGAACGTATCGATGAACTTGTCCCGCCGAACCCCAACGATTGGCTGATTGTTGCCGGCGACGTGGCCGAGCGCATTGACCTTGTTATCAACACCTTGGCGCGGCTAAAGAACCGCTACGCCACCGTCATTTGGGTGCCCGGCAACCACGAGCTCTTCTCCCGCGGCCAGGACGCCTACCAGGGGCGCTCGAAATACGATCGCCTCGTTGAAGGCTGCCGGGAAATTGGCGTGATCACCCCGGAGGATCCGTTTCCGGTATTTGGAGGGGTCACGGTGGTCCCGCTGTTTACGCTCTACGATTACAGCTTCCGTCCACCAGGCACCACGGTGGAACAGGCGCTGGCGAGTGCGAAGGAGAAGCAGATCGTCATGACTGATGAATTTGCTATCGCCCCCTTCGTCGATGTGCGCGCGTGGTGCTGGGACCGCCTGGCCTATTCGATCAAGCGGCTGTCACGCGTCGAGGGTGAAACCGTCCTCATTAACCATTGGCCGCTGGTGCAGGAGCCGACGCTCTATTTGCGCTGGCCCGAAGTGGCCTTGTGGTGCGGCACCCGCCATACGCGTTCTTGGCCGCGGCGCTATAACGCTAAGGCAGTGATTTATGGTCACCTCCACATGCCTAATCGCGCCAACGTTGACGGGGTAGACCACATTGAGGTGTCCCTGGGCTATCCGCGTGAGTGGCAGGCGCATGGCGGTCTTCAGTCCTGGCCGTACCCGGTGCTTACCATCGATGAGAAGACGGGGAGGGCCGAGCATGCTTGAGCCTTCTCTCTTCCCCGAGTCAGCGCGCTTTTGTTATGTGCGTACAGATGAGTCGATGACCAACCTTCTCAACTACCACCACCTATCCCCGGAAGAACGTTCTGTGGTCTCCCAGGCCGTGGACGTCCGCAAATCCGAGTTTGGGGATGCCCGCTGGTGTGCTCACCAGGCCTTGAAGGAACTCAACTACACAGGTGATGAACCTATTCTGCGCGGTGAGCGGGGCATGCCATTGTGGCCGGAGGGCTATACCGGATCGATGACGCACACCGAAGGTCTGCGCGCAGCTGTGGCAGCTCCCGCCACGCACGTGCGCTCTATGGGGCTTGACGCCGAGCCGGCGGAGCCTCTTCCGGAGCACGTGTTGACGATGATCGCGCGGCCAGGGGAGATGCCGCAGTTGGCGCAGTTGCACGCAGCCGGAATTTCCTGCCCGGACCGCCTCTTGTTCTGTGCGAAGGAAGCGACCTACAAGACGTGGTTCCCCATGACTCGCCGCTGGCTCGATTTTGACCAGGCCGAGATCGATCTGCGCCTCGACGGCACTTTAGTTTCCTACCTTTTGGCGCGGCCGACCCCGGTGCCCTTCATTACTGGGCACTGGATAATCAGGGATGGCTATGTCATCGTTGCCACCGCTGTCCCCGCGCTTAACTTTGACCGTTAAAGCAGGCAACTACAGCGTCGAGGGGCGCGCAACAAAAACTGTGGCCAGGCGCTTTCCCTTTTCCTTAATCAGAGCGATGGAACGGCCCTGCGGATCTACGGCCGCGTAAGTACCTTTCAGCCCGCGCGGCTCCAACCATTTGCCCATGGCCAAGGCCTGGGCCTCATCGTCGGTGACCTCCAAGACCGGATAGCTGCGGGCGAGTGCCTCATCAAGGCTTAAGGACAGCTGCGGGGAGTCTTCGAGCGCAGAGAGGGGGAGGGCGTCGTTAAGCGTAAAAGGCCCTACCTCCGTGCGGCGCAGCGCGGTGAGATGCCCGCCGACGCCGAGCGCTTCTCCCAAATCCCGAGCCAGCGAGCGGATGTAGGTGCCCGAAGAACAGGCCACCGACACGTCCAGATCGATGAACTCTCCGGTGCGCCGCGTATCGAGGATATCGAAGCGGCTGACCGTTACCTGGCGAGCTGGAATCTCAATTTCTTCGCCCGCACGCACCCGTTCGTGGGCACGTTTGCCATCCACCTTGATGGCGGACACCGCTGCCGGACGCTGCATAATATCGCCGGTCAAGGCAGCAATTTCGTGCGCAATGTCTGAGTCTTCCACAGCGGTTGCCGGTTTGCCCCACGTTGTTTCCCCCTCCGCGTCGTCGGTGTGGGTCGCCATGCCCAGGCGAATCGTGGCGTCATAGGCCTTGGTGGAAGCCACCATATGCGCAAGAAACTTGGTGCCGCGCTCGATGCCTACGACGAGCACTCCCGTGGCCATCGGATCAAGCGTGCCCGCGTGCCCCACCTTGCGGGTGTGGAAGAAGCGGCGGAGTTTTCCCACGACGTCGTGCGAGGTCATGCCGGCGGGTTTATCGACGACCACGAGGCCAGAACGTTCGAGCGGATCAGTCATGCCCTGCAGTCTAGGGCACCGGCCGCGGTGGGATAGCATGGTGCCCGTGGATATTTGGTACGGAATCGATAGCATCCCTGCTGACCTTGGCTCGACCTCGGTGACGATTGGCGTCTTCGACGGCCTGCACCGCGGACACCAACAGCTCGTGACGAAGGCCGTCGAGCACGCGCGCAGCAATGGCCAGCGCGCCGTCATGGTGACCTTCGATCCGCACCCAGTCTCCGTGTTCTTGCCGGAGCGTGCTCCTCTCTCCGTGATTACGTTTGAGCGCCGTATGCAGCTGGCGGAAGAGATGGGCATCGAGGCCGTTCTCGTCATCGACTTCACCGAAGAACTACGAGGTGTTGGGCCGCGCGAGTACGTGACAGACCTCCTTGTGGGGCGCTTGCACGCAGAACACGTCGTGGTGGGGGAGAACTTCACGTTCGGCGCGGGTGCGGCCGGCACCGCGGAGGCGCTGGCGGAATTCGGAACCGAGTTCGGTTTCGGCGTTGACATCGTGCCCTTGCTTGACGACGACGGCGAGCGCATCTGCTCCACCAACATCCGCGCCGCTCTTGCCAAGGGCGATATTGCACGCGCGAATTGGGCGCTGGGGCGCCATTTCACAGTGACTGGGCCCGTTGTGCGCGGTGCAGGACGCGGCGGAAAGGAGCTTGGTTTCCCAACCGCCAACCAGTATTTCCCGGAATCCGTCGCCATCCCGGCCGATGGCGTGTACGCGGGCTGGTTCGTAGTCGAGCCCACCGGCGCCCCTCTGGAAGGTGACATGGAGCCCGGCGTTCCTTATCCAGCCGCTATCTCGGTGGGCACGAACCCCACCTTTGGTGACGAGGAGCGTTCGGTGGAGTCCTTTGTGCTGGACCGCGACGCTGATCTCTACGGCCACGAAGCCACCGTGCACTTTGTTGACCACGTGCGCGACATGGAGAAATTCAATTCCGTGGAGGAACTCCTGGTAGCTATGGAGCGTGACGTTGCCCGAGTTCGTGAGATTCTTGCCCGCGAGGCTTAAATGAAGATCATCCTCGACCTCGACACCGGAATCGACGATGCCCTAGCGCTCGCCTATGCCGTGGCGCACCCCGACCTCGAGCTGATCGGGGTAACGGGTACCTACGGCAACGTGCCGGTGGCTTTGGGAGTGCGCAACTCGCTGGCGTTGCTCGAGCTTCTCGACGCCGAGGAGGTCCCCGTCTTCACCGGCCCGACGCGGCCGGGCTTTCGCGTTGCTCCCATTTCAGCATTCATCCATGGCCGCAACGGCCTTGGGGAAGTACTTCTGCCTCCGCCGCGGCGCAAAGCCTACGACGATGCGGTCGGCTTCCTCATCCGTTCGGTCCGCGAGCATGGCGAGGACCTGGTTATTGTGCCAACGGGGCCGTCGACAAGCATTGCAGCCGCCATGCGCGAGGACCCGGACTTTGCCCGCAACGCCCGCATCGTCATGATGGGCGGCGCGCTAACCGTGCCCGGAAACGTCACTCCTTATGCCGAGGCCAACGTCTTCCAAGATCCCCAAGCCACGGACTATGTCTTTCGCCATGCACAGAACCTCACGATGGTGGGGCTCGATGTCACGTTGCGCACGTTGCTCACCACGGAGCATACGAAGCAGTGGAGGGCCACGCGGACGGGCCGGATCTACGCGGACATCGTGGACTACTACATCCGCGCCTATAAAACGACGTCTCCGCACCTTGGTGGTTGCGGGCTCCACGACCCTTTAGCGGTAGCAGTGGCAGCCGATCCTTCGCTGGTCACCTGCCTCGACCTGAATCTGCGGTGTGAGGAGAACGGGCGCACGATCGGTGACCCGGAACGCCTTAACGACCCCACCACTCGCGTGGCCGTTGCTGTCGATGACGCGCGCTTCGTCGATGATTTGATGTCGAAGCTGGGCAGCCTCTATACTTCTACTTCGGCTTGCTGACTGCGGTCCACAGTAGTCACGGGCAGCGCCACCAAGGCGCAACATTTCATGTGGACTGAAATACAATAGGAGATTTTTCCATGGCTTTGAGCACCGAGAAGAAGGCTGAAATCCTCAAGGAGTATGGCCTGCACGAGACCGACACTGGTTCCCCGGAGGCACAGGTTGCGCTGCTGACTTCCCGCATCAACAACCTGACCGAGCACCTCAAGGACCACAAGCACGATCACCACTCCCGTCGTGGTCTGCTGCTCATGGTTGGTCGCCGTCGTGGCCTGCTGAAGTACCTGGCTGCTAACGACGTTGACCGTTACCGCGACCTGATTTCTCGCCTGGGTCTGCGCCGCTAAGCGCTGAACTTTTCAACCCCCGCACCTTGTGTGCGGGGGTTTTCTTGTCCCATCTGCTAAAATCCTTGGGCGTTGTCAAAAACATCGAAGAAGAGGCGGCACCGAAGATCGCCATGACAGCTCCAAGGAGAGTTTCATACATGAGCGCTAAGAACGCTAAGAAGCAACCAAACAATTCCGTCGAGTTTCTTATCGACGACGATTACGGAATCACCGAGGCCATCGCCACCCTGGATAACGGCGATTTCGGCACTCGCACCATCCGTTTTGAGACGGGCCAGCTGGCTCGCCAGGCCGGTGGCTCCGTGACCACTTATCTGGACGAGGACACCATGCTGCTGTCCACGACCACCGCTTCTAACCAGCCGCGCGAAGGTTTCGACTTCTTCCCGCTAACCGTGGACGTCGAGGAGCGCATGTACGCCGCGGGTAAGATCCCGGGCTCTTTCTTCCGCCGCGAGGGCCGTCCCTCTACTGAGGCTATTTTGGCCTGCCGCCTCATCGACCGCCCGCTGCGCCCGACCTTCGTGAAGGGCTTGCGCAACGAGGTTCAGGTCGTTGTCACGGTCCTCTCCATGGACCCGGAGGAGTACTACGACGTCGTTGCCATCAACGGCGCTTCCGCCTCCACCCAGCTTTCCGGCCTGCCGGTATCCGGCCCGGTGGGCGGCGTGCGCATGGCACTGATTGCTGATGATAAGCACCCGAAGGGCCAGTGGGTGGCCTTCCCGAACAACGAGCAGCACGAGCGTGCTCTTTTCGAGATGGTCGTGGCCGGCCGCATCGTGAAGAAGGGCCGCAAGGACGACGTAGCCATCATGATGGTCGAGGCCGGCGCTGGTGTGAACGTAGCCGAGCGCATCAAGGAAGGCGCACCGGCTCCGCAGGAGTCCACCGTGGCTGAGGGCTTGGAAGCTGCGAAGCCTTTCATCAAGTCCCTGTGTGAAGCGCAGGCAGGTCTGGCGGAGCGTGCGGCCAAGGAGACGCAGGAGTTCCCGCTCTTCCCGCCTTACGGTGATGATGTTTACACCGCCGTCGAAAAGGCAGCCTCCAAGAAACTGGAGAAGCTGCTTACCATCCCGGGCAAGCAAGACCGCGACGACGCCACTAATGAGTACATGGAGCAGGTCGAGGCTAAGCTCATCGAAGACTTTGATGACCTCGATGAGGCCGATGCATCCAAGCAGATCCGCAACGCTTTCAACGCCGTGATGAAGGACATCGTGCGCACCAAGATCCTCACTGAGGGCTTCCGCATCGATGGCCGTGGTGTGACCGATATCCGTGACCTCGGCGTGGAGGTTGACCTCATCCCGCGTGCTCACGGTTCCTCCCTGTTTGAACGTGGCGAGACCCAGATCCTGGGTGTGACCACTTTGGACATGCTGAAGATGGAGCAGCAGATCGACTCCCTGACCCCAGTGGAGTCCAAGCGTTACATGCACCACTACAACTTCCCGCCGTACTCTACCGGCGAGACCGGTCGCGTAGGCTCCCCGAAGCGCCGCGAGATTGGTCACGGTGCGCTGGCTGAGCGCGCGCTGCTGCCGGTGATCCCTTCCCGTGAGGACTTTCCGTACGCCATCCGCCAGGTGTCTGAGGCCCTCGGCTCGAATGGTTCTACCTCCATGGGCTCCGTCTGCGCATCCACCTTGTCCCTCTACAACGCGGGCGTTCCGCTGAAGGCTCCGGTGGCAGGCATCGCCATGGGCTTGGTTTCTGGTGAAGTTAACGGCAAGGAAAAGTTCGTGGCACTCACGGATATTCTCGGTGCTGAGGATGCCTTCGGCGATATGGACTTCAAGGTTGCCGGTACGTCCGAGTTCATCACCGCCCTGCAGCTGGACACCAAGCTGGATGGCATTCCTTCGCACGTGCTTGCCGACGCCCTCGAACAAGCCCGCGACGCCCGTGCCGCCATCCTCGACACTATGTCTGAGGTCATCGAGGGCCCAGACGAGATGTCTGGCCTGGCACCGCGCATTACCTCGGTGACTATCCCGGTGAACAAAATTGGTGAGCTCATTGGCCCGAAGGGCAAGACCATCAACGCCATCACCGAGGAAACCGGCGCCGATGTCTCCATCGAAGAAGACGGAACTGTGTATATCTCTGCCGCTACCGGTGAAGCAGCCGACGCTGCGATCGACCGCGTGAATAGCATTGCTAACCCGCAGCTGCCGAAGGTGGGCGAGCGCTTCCTCGGCACCGTGGTGAAGACCGTGGCTTTCGGCGCCTTCGTTTCCCTGACCCCGGGTCGTGATGGTCTTGTACACATCTCGAAGCTGGGCGGCGACGAGCGCATTGAGAAGGTCGAGGACGTCGTCAACGTTGGCGATAAGATTCAGGTCGAAATTGCCGACATTGATAATCGCGGCAAAATCTCCCTGGTTCCGGTTGAGGAGGACTAATCCTCAAGCCGCCTAGGAGCTCTACTAGGAAGCTCTATTAGATCGAGGGCCCTGCCCCCAGCAGACATAGCTTGGGGCAGGGTCCCTATCGTTCCACTCCGGGTTAGTCTTGGAAATCGAGTACGAGGCGTTTAGGGTCTTCCAGGAAAGTCACCGAGTACGGCGTCTTCTTGTGCAGACCAATGATTAATTGGGTTTGTGCCTCGAATGAGGTCGTGTATACGACTTCGCTCACCACACCAGTACCGGGTGTAACTCCCGGTTTCATATATCTTTCTTCGAGCTCGGGCGTGGAGGGCCACGGGGTTCCTTCGATCCCCAGATTGAGAAATGTGTTTCCTTCTACCTCAACTGGGTAGCCTGATGCCTGTTGCCGCGGATCGTCGGTATAAGCCGTGAACCACCCCGGCTCACCTTCTCCTTCGAGGTCAACTACCACCCGCGTGAAACCGTCGTGAGCACCTACGCGCACGCCCGTCGGGGTGAGGCCACCCAACCGCTCCGGCATGCGGTGTTGGTCTTCGAGCGCCGGCATACCCATCCCTGCAAAGGCAGCAACATTGGCGTCCTGCTGTGAGGGAGCAGCTTGCGTTTCACTGGGCGGCGGCTCCGGCGCATCGGTGGCGGTAAAGCTAGAAGGAATTGCACTGAACTGCGGCGCCGGAGTCGTGTCCGCTCCGCGCTCCGCGCATGCGGTTAGCGGCATCACGCATACGGCGCTAACGGCTGCGATGATGGCGACGGAAGAAGATGAGTGCGTCATTCTTTGTTCTCTATTTCTTGAGCTGTACCAGTTGGATGAGGTTTCCTACGGTGTCATCGAAGACGGCGATGATGGAGGGGCCGACGTCGGTAGGCGCCATAGTGAAATGCACTCCCTTTTCAGTGAGCTCGCTATACTCCCTTTCCACGTCTGCGGATAGGAACTGGGTGACAGGGATACCGTCAGTCTTGAGTGCTGCTGCGTAGTCCTTGGCCGCGGGGTGGGCCTTGGGCTCGAGCAGGAGCTCTATATTCCCTTGGTCTTCTGCATTGGTGACTGTGAGCCACCGAAAGTCTCCGTGGGTTACATCGTCCTTGACTCGAAAGCCGAGCGTATCGACATAAAAGTCGTGCGCACGGGAAACATCATCGACGGGTACTGAAGCAATGTAGATCTGCATTCACTCCATCCTAACCGGCATGACTAAGAACAACCGGTCCCAATGCCAGCAGTTGGGGCGAGCCTGGCCGGGCCTCGTCAGATCAGTCGTCGTCTTGTTCGACGACGGTGTTTAGAAGGGGATGTCGTCGGTGTCG
>NZ_KV827707.1 GCF_001836165.1 Corynebacterium sp. HMSC036D02
GGTCTTTTTGACTTTGGATGTGTAGGTTTCAATCAGGGTGAGGGTGCCCAGGCTGTGGCGTTGTTGAAGAGCGGCGGCGCGGGCTTTGCGTTGTTTACCCGTATAGCGGGTCGGCCCGAAGTAGACCTGGTGCAGGCCGGCAAGCTCGGCAGCATCGGAGGCAGAAGCTCCGAGCGCGCGGAGCTTTTCGGGTGTGCTGGGTATGTTCTCCACCAGCGCAATCCCCGAGTTGCGGAGGCGGATGTAGGTTTCAATATCCCCCATGGCCACAGAGACTAAACCAGCACCGTGTGCCCCGCAACCGGAGGAACAAAATTCTTGCTTAGGTGGGGCGTGCCATGGCGGAGGGGGAGGTTGGCCACAGGTCGGGTTAATGCCGGCCACGGGGAGGGAAAAGGGTTTGGTTGGGCGAACGGCGGCTGCGGACGGGAGGATGTGAGCCATGGGCCGGAACGGCGGCGTGTGGCGGCTAGAAGCGTTCCGCAAGAATGGTGAGGGGTGGGCGCAGCCGATGAAAGGAGATTACGTTCGGCGGAACAGGTATGAGAAAGCCCCTCAGGGGAGGGGCTTGGCGGCTACATCTCGGTTAGGGAGCGGTCACCTGACCATTCGATGTGGAATGTGCCGTCTCGGTCCACGCGCTTGAAGGTGTGGGCTCCGAAGAAATCGCGCTGGCCCTGGATTAGAGCAGCTGGGAGGCGCTCGGCGCGCAAGCTGTCGTAGTAGGACAGGGAAGAGGCAAACACCGGAACCGGCAGGCCCAGCTGCGTTGCAGCAACAACGACGCGGCGCCACGGGTCGATGAGGTTCTCTAGCTCGCCCTTGAAGTACGGGTCCAGAATCAAGGCAGGCAGGTCGGCATTGTTGTCGTAGGCCTCACGGATGCGGTCGAGGAACTTCGCGCGAATGATGCAGCCACCGCGCCAGATAGTAGCCAAGTCGCGTGGATCCACGTTCCAGCCGAACTCCTCAGAGCCAGCCTTGATCTCATCGAAGCCCTGTGAGTAGGCAATGAGCTTCGCGGCATACAGTGCACGGCGAACGTCTTCGACGAACTCGGCCTTATCCACGTTGAGCTCGGCAATGGTTCCGGAAGGCAGCTGGCCCTCCTGGGCAGCTGCACGCTGAGCAGTAGCAGAAGAGAGCGCACGCGCGAAAACGGATTCCGCAATGCCAGTGATCGGCACGCCTAGTTCGAGGCCGTTAATGGCGGTCCAGCGGCCGGTGCCCTTCTGGCCGGCGGCGTCCACAATGACGTCGACAAGCGGGGCACCCGTCTCCGGATCTTCTTGTGCTAGTACTTCGGCGGTGATCTCAATGAGGTAAGAATCCAGATCACCGGCGTTCCACTCACGGAAGACCTCTGCGATCTCAGCCGGCTCCATGCCTGCGCCATAGCGCAGCAGCTGGTAGGCCTCACCGATAACCTGCATGTCGGCGTACTCGATGCCGTTGTGCACCATCTTGACAAAGTGCCCTGCGCCATCCGGCCCAATGTGGGTCACGCACGGGGTGCCGTCCACTTCTGCGGCGATCGACTCAAGGATTGGGCCCAAGGTCTCCCAAGACTCAGCTGGGCCGCCAGGCATGATGGACGGACCATTGAGCGCACCTTCCTCACCACCGGAAATGCCAGCACCGACGAAGTGACGTCCCTTCGCCGCCACTTCCTTTTCGCGGCGAATAGTGTCCGTGAACAGTGCATTGCCGCCGTCGATAATGATGTCGCCTTCATCCATCGCCTCAGCGAGTTGGTCAATGACGGCGTCGGTAGCCGCGCCAGCCTGCACCATGATGATTGCTTTACGGGGGCGCTCGAGGGAGGCGACGAAATCCTCAACGGTTTCGGACGGGATGAACGCGCCTTCATCACCGTGCTCACTGATGAGCGCGCGAGTCTTTTCCGGGCTGCGGTTGTACACAGCTACGGTATTTCCGTTTCGGGCAAAGTTCCGCGCGAGGTTGGAGCCCATCACAGCAAGCCCCACAACACCAATCTGAGCAAGATCTGTCTTTTCAGAAGTTTGAGTCATGTCCACCATCCTACGTCACCAATATCCACTAACCTGGTGTGGCATGAAACACTCTGAGATCTTTGAAAAGTTCGTTGCGGTATCCCAAACACGCCCGCTTAACGACGAAGAACTGCAGCTCATCAATTCCCACCCGCAGGGACTTGCCGGGCTTATTGGTTTGCGCTTCACGCACATCTCCGCCGATGAGATTCGCTCTGAAGTCGACGTTGTTCCGGATCATCACCAGCCTTGGGGCGTGGCGAATGGTGGACTTTTCTGCACGATTACGGAGTCCACTGCATCTGTCGGCAGCCTCATCCTCGCGGGCAAGCCGGTTGTCGGCGTGAACAACAACACCGACTTCCTTAAGCCAGTAGCCGAAGGCACCGTCACCGCGGTCGCTACGCCTCTGTACAAGGGCCGCCGCACGCAGCTGTGGGAAGTAAAAATCAGCCAGGGCGATGTACTTCTCGCTGCTTCCACGCTGCGCACCATGGTGGTGCAGTAGCCCCTACAACCAATTGTTGCGCCGGAACCACCACCACATTCCGGCCACGACCAAGATCATGAGGCCAATTGCCCCGTAGTAGCCCCAGGGAAAATGAAGCTCCGGCATGACGTCAAAGTTCATACCGTAGATACCCGCCACGAGCGTTGGAGCGGCCCACATGCCAACCACCGCGGAGATCGTGCGCATGTCGGAGTTTTGCTGCATGCTGATTTTGGCCACGGAGGCGTCGATAAGCGAGGTTAAACGCTCGTCGAAGCCCGCCACGTGGTCTTGCACCACAAGTTGGTGGTCGTTGACGTCCCGGATATAGGAGCGAATCGTCTTCGGAATGAGATCCTTGTGGTCTGCGACCATCGCGCGCAACGCCGGGGAAAGCGGCACGATGGCGTGCTTCATCTCCAGAATCTCACGCTTAAACATGTAGATACGGTCAATGTTGGGCAGCGAATTCGGAGTGAAGATTTCTTCTTCTAGTTCGTCGACCTCGATGGCGATGAGGCGGCAGATCTCCGAATAGCGGTCCACCATCATGTCCAGAATCTTCCACGCCAGCGAAATAGGGCCCTGCTCAACTAGGTCCTGTTCATCTTGAATTACGTAGGCCAAGTTGGGCAGCTTCGCTGAGTGGCGGACCGTGATGATGAATGTGTCGCCGATGATCATCTGAATTTCACCAGTGGAGATGATCTGGCGTTTATCGGCAACCTCATCGTGGTCTCGGTAGTTCACCGACCGGGCCACCACGAAGAGCTGGTCATCGTACCGCTCCAGCTTGGGGCGCTGGTGCGCCTGGACGACGTCCTCGACGATGAGCTCGTGGATGCGAAATTCGGCCGCTACCTTAGTCATCTGGGATTCGAGCGGCTCGTACAGGCCTACCCACACGAAGCCGCGGCCGTATTCTTCCACGGCTTGCAGCGCGCTGTGCGGGGTGAACTCACCGGGCAGCGCCTCGCCGTCGATGAACACTCGGCAGTGCTCAATGGCGCGCTCGACAGGCACGGAAAAACTCGGCGAACTATTGTCCGAAGTGTTTTTCTTGCGTGGCTTGAATGGTGACGGTACAGATGGCATCGTGTCTCAGCCTCCTTCGCTTCGTATAGGCGTTTTATAAGAGCGGCTAAATCTTACACCTCTAAAGGCCTATACTCGTTGTCATGCCTACCTGGAAAGAAGTAACTGCAGCGAATCCCGCCCATTCCCACAACTTTGCACGGAAATGGAAGACGCTACGGGCCCAGGGCAAGGATATCGACGGGGAAGCCCGGCTTATCGACGCCATGAGTGAACGCCACTCCCGCGTCCTCGACGCCGGCTGTGGTTCCGGACGTCTCGGCGGCGAGTTGGCAAAACGCGGGCATACGGTGTTGGGCGTGGACGTCGACCCCATCCTGATCGAGCACGCGGTGAACGATTATCCGGAGGCCCGCTGGGAGGTAGGTGATCTTTCCGAGGAGGAAATCCCGGAGGATAACTTCGACATCGCCGTGGCTGCGGGCAACGTCATGACTTTCATCGCTACCGAAGGGCGTGAGGCGGCCCTGCGCAACGTGTTCAACGCGCTACGCCCCGGCGGCCGCTTCGTCGTTGGTTTTGGTGAAGGCCGCGGTTGGGGGTTTGAGGACTTCCTCGACCTCGCTCGCTCAGTGGGTTATCGGGTCGACTTCATCTTTGCATCCTGGGACATGAAGGTCTTTAAGGAGAATTCCACCTTCATGGTGGCCGTGCTTACCCGCCCAGGCGCAGACCTGTTGGGCTAACTGTGTGCCTCCGCGGCGAGGCGTCGGAGGCGGTGGCCGTGGTCAATGGGGCCGTGTCCGTGCCCGACGTGGAGCGCGTCCGCATGCTCGATTGCCTCGTGGAGCCATTCAGTGGCCCATACCAGTGCTTCGTCGAGGGATTCCCCCGCGCCTAAACGCGCCGCTAGGGCTGAGGACAGGGAACAGCCGGTGCCATGCGTGTTCTTCGTGTCAATACGCGGGCAGGGCACGCGTGTGATATCGCCGGAGGGGCTTACGGTCGCGTTATCGGCCTCGGCACCATCGAGGTGTCCGCCCTTGACTACGACCCAGGTGTCGTTCTCGTGGGCCCACTTGGTTGCGACAGAGAGTGCATCATCAAAAGAGCGCGGTTCCGCTACGTCCGCGAGGACCGCAAGCTCCGGCAGATTGGGTGTGACCACGGTCGCGCGGCGAGCCAGCTCACGTACGGCGCGCTCCGCCTCCTGCTCAAGCAGACGGTCACCGCTGGAGGCGACCATAACCGGATCGCATACCACCGGCACACCCGCGGGGAGGGAAGCGATGAAGTCGCACACCGTTTCGGTGATAGCGACGGAGCCCAGCATGCCGATCTTGACGGCGTCGATAGTCACGTCGTCCTTGACACTTGCCAGCTGATCACGCAGAAAGTCCACCGGTGGGGTGTGGATAGCGCGCACGCCCTGCGTATTCTGCGCCACCAGGGCGGTCACCACGGCCATGCCGTAGGCCCCAGCGGCTGCAAAGGACTTGAGGTCGGCGTGAATACCAGCGCCACCCGTGGGATCGGTGCCGGCGATGCTGAGGACGCGGGGCAGCGCAGGTTGGCGCACTGTTTTCTCCTTAATCTAGGCTTTTCTTCCGTCTACCGTACATGGGTAAAGAAAAAGGAGAGAGGATAATTCCTCTCTCCTTTTAAGACGCGTAAGACCTAGTGGAGGTCGCGGTCAATCACGTTGCGAGCAACGCGCTGCTGCTGGGTGATTTCCAGGTTTCCGCGGTCGCGCGAGAAGGCGTTGAGAATCCAGTGCAGCGCCACGAGGGTACGGCTGCGGAAGCCAACGATGTAGAAGATGTGCAGACCGAGCCAGGAGATCCAGGCCGGGAAGCCAGCGAACTCGGTCTTGCCCAGCTTGACTACTGCGTTGAAGCGGGAAATGACGGCCATGGAGCCCTTGTCGAAGTACTCAAACGGCTCGGCCTCGTTAGCAGTGGACTCCTCATCAATCTTGGCTTCGATGAGCTTGCCCACGTGGTTGCCGCCCTGGATAGCCACCTGGGCAACACCCGGAAGGCGGTTGAGGGAAATCATGTCGCCGACGATGTAGACGTTCTTGTACTCACCAACCGTGAGATCCTCGTTAACGGAGACGCGGCCGGCACGGTCCGCCTCCACGCCTGCCTGGTCGGCGATAAGCTTGCCCAGCGGGGAAGCAGCGACACCTGCGGACCAGATCTTGGTCGCGGCCTCGATGGTGACCTCTTCCTCGGTCTTCATGTTCTTGTAGGTGACGGCGTCAGCGTTAACGTCGGTCACCATGGCGTTGAGGCGCACGTCAACGCCCAGCTTCTCCAGGGTGCGCTGTGCCTTGCGGCCGAGGCGCTTGCCAAACGGAGGAAGGACTTGCGGGGCACCATCCAGAAGGTAAATCTTGGCGGAGGAGGAACCAAAGTTGGAGTAGGTGCCAGCAAAAGTGCGCTGTGCCAGCTCAGCGATCTGGCCGGTGAGCTCAACGCCAGTCGGACCAGCGCCGACGATGACGAAGGTCAGCAGCTTCTCACGCTTGGCAGGATCCTCTTCCAACTCAGCCTTCTCGAAGGCCGAGATGATGCGGGAGCGGATCTCCAAGGCGTCGTCAAGCGTCTTCATACCCGGGGCATACTCGGCGAAGTGGTCGTTGCCGAAGTAGGACTGGCCAGCACCCGCTGCCACGATGAGGGAGTCGTAGCCGTAGGTGCGAACCGAGCCATCGAGCTCCGCGGTGACGGTTTGATCCTTGATATTGACGTCGGTGACCTCACCGTTGACAAAGTTGACGTTGTCCTGGTGACGCAAGATCTGACGCGTAGACGGGGCGATTTCGCCGGCGGAGATGACGCCGGTGGCTACCTGGTAGAGCATCGGCTGGAAGAGGTGGTGGTTCTTCTTGTCGATGAGGGTGATCTCAACATCCGCGTCCTTGAGCTTCTTAACGGCGTTGATGCCGCCGAAGCCGGCACCGATAACAACGACGTGGTGGCGGCCGTTACTAGGACGGTGGGGAGTTTGCGCCATGGTGATTGAATACCTTCCTGAAGAAAGCTAGAGTATTTTACCCGAGTCAGTCTAAACCTTTCTAGCGGTACATGCATACTTTATGGGTTATTAACTGGCTTTTTGGGCCGCGCCTCCACCTCTTCGTGGCCCGCTCGTTTTAGTCTAAGAAAATACGTGTGTGCGATGAGGAAGGCTGGCTAGAGCGTGTATTCCCACTTGGCATCGATTGACGCTGCGACGTGGCCCGGCGTAGCAACCGTGCCCTCACCGCGTTTGCTGCGCTTTACGGGCGGCCGGACTGAAGCGGAGTTTGCGCAGGCCTGCGCCAAAGCAGGGGTGGAGCTGGAAGGCGAGGAGCCGGATTTGGCTGTGCTTCACGACGCCCTCTTTTCCCGCATCGCCGATTCAGGCTGGCTGGGACTGGCCGAGTCTTATATGGCAGGGGAGTGGACGACGCCCGATTCCGATCGCTTGGTCAAGGTTCTCCTGCGGCTGTTGGGGGTGGGGTATCGGCCGAAAGCGAAGGAGCTGGCGGTGGAGGCGTCGAGCCCTGGAGAGCTGCCTCTCGATGTGGTGAAGCTGTACGCGGGTGACTCCTTGAGCCATTCGGGTGGAATTTTCGCTAGTGGCGTTCCCACCACGGTGCGCGAGGCGGTCCGCAGCTATAGCGCGCGGGTGGGGAGCAAGGAACCCAAGGAGCACTTCGTCGATGTGACGAGCGTGACTGAGCCGACGCACACGGACCGCGAGGACTTGGGTGATGCACAGCGCCGCGCTGCACAGTGGCTTCTCGGTGCCACCCGCACGGGCGCCGGCACACACCTTCTGGTTTATCCAGCGACTGGCCTGCAGGTAGCAGTTCAAGCCGTTGCCCGGCGCGCCACCGTTGATGTTCTTACTGGTGACACAGAGCAGCAGGCGCTGTTCGACGAACAACTGCTCCTCGAAGGCGCCGCCGGCTCTGTCCATGTGCAGGGCATCGAAACAGCGTTGCCCAATCCGAAGAAGTGGCGCGGGCGCTATGACGCGATTGTCAGCGTGGAGAAGCTAGAGACGCTATCGGCTCCCGAGCGCCGGCGCTATGTGCAGATGCTGGATCGCTCGCTGGTCAGCGGTGGGCGAGTGGCCATGGGATCGCTCTTTGCTACCGAGGCGATGACTCCGGCCGCCCAGTCCGCGATTCAGGTTCTGCGAGCTTATATATGGCCTGGCCTGGATTACCCGACGCTGGAGGAGACCCACCGACTCTTCGATAGGCGCTCCAACCTGCGCATCATCGCTCAGACCCACACCGGAACCCACTACCTGGAAACGCTTCGTTACCAGCGCAGCTTCTTCGACGGGCGGCACCGCGAAGCTGCGGCAGCGGGCTTCGACCAGGTTTTCCGCCGCCTTTGGACGTTCCAGTTTGCTCTCCGCGAGGCGCTGCTCACCTTAGGGATGCTGGATGCGGTGCACGTGGTGGCGACCCACCGCAACCGCGGGGGTCGCCGCTAGCGGTCTACACTGGGCGGCGCCAGAAGCACAACCACTTTGCGGCCCGGAGGGAAAGAACATGGCAGACCGCACAGGAATTATCGCGCACCGAGGGTATAACGGGTGGTTCCCGGAGAACACGTATCGTGCCTTCGAGGAGGCTCTCAAGCTTGATGTGGCCGGTGTGGAGTGCGACGTCAACCTGACCAAAGACGGGGAGGTTGTGGTTATCCACGACCAGACTGTGGATAGGACGTCGGATGGCACCGGCTCTGTCGGTGACATGACACTGGATGAGCTGCGCACACTCAACTTTGGTACCGACGAGGATTCCCAACGCATTCTGCTTCTCGACGAACTGGTGGACCTCATCGAGTCATACCCCGGAAAGCAGCTGCTTATCGAAACGAAGCACCCGTCTCCTTTCGGGGCGCGACTCGAAGAATCGGTGGCCGAAGTCCTACGCAATCGACATCTCGATGCCGATCCACGGTTCAGTCTGATTTCCTTTAACCCTGAAGCAATTACGCGATTCCGAAACCTATTGCCATCCCTGCGCTCCTTTCTTCTCTTGGAACCGGATGCGGGACTACCAGACTCCCTTGAGGGTGCTTCGGGCTTCGGGCCCTCCATTCGCCAGGCACGGAGTGAAGCCGACTTCTTTGGTGACACTGATTGCCCGTCTTACGTGTGGACGGTGAACTTGCCCAAGGACATGGCGTGGTGCCGCGATAACGGGGTAGAGCTCATGGCAACCGACCTGCCGGAGCTGGCTCTGGAAGTGCTTTCGCGCAGCTAATTAGCGTTGAGTCAGGTCTGCATTGGTTACGCTCATGAGTCTAAAAGGTCTAGCTATAAAAGTGGTGGCGTCGCTCTTTTAGCGACGTGTGACCGGAGGTTTATAACCGTCACATTTGTGATGTACTGCACGCTTATAAGGGGCTTTTGCAGGCTACACCCCTGAAGTTTGTCGGTTGTTTGTCCGGCCAAAACTTTTCGTCAACTTTCTGTTAACCGTCTTGGTCTAGCTTTCTCTGCATGGCAATATCCAACCCGGGAAACGGGCACATGACTGCGATCCCCGCAGTCACCGAGAAGCCGGTCGTCTCCGAGGAGTACGCGCGTCACCCACGCAAGCAAAAGCTCGACTGGAGACAGATCGGCCTCGCGGCATTGCTCATTGGCCCGAACCTTCTCCTTCTCATTGTTTTCACCTATCGACCACTGGTCGATAACATCCGCATCTCTTTCTTTAACTGGAATATTTCTTCGCCGACGATGACTTTCGTCGGCCTGCAGAACTACATTGACTGGTTCCAGGCGCCAGACACTGGGCGCGTCGTGTTCAACACTGTCGTTTTCACTTTCTTCGCGGTGGCCGGTTCAATGGTTCTGGGGCTAGCGCTGGCATTGTTGCTGGACCAAAAGCTGTTTGGTCGCGCGGCGGTGCGCTCGATGGTCTTTGCTCCCTACGTCATCGCTGGCGCGGCGATTGGCGTTGCCTTCCAGTTCGTCTTCGATCCTAACTACGGCCTCATCCAGTACTTCTTGGGCCTCATCGGGGTCGATGTGCCGAACTTCTACCAGCAGCAGAACTGGGCATTGTTCATGATTACGGTGACCTACGTGTGGAAGAACGTGGGCTACGTTTTCGTCATCTATCTTGCTGCCTTGCAGGGGCGCCGGCGCGACCTCGATGAGGCCTCCGAGATTGACGGCACCCCGGCGGTGCGACATTTCTTCCGCGTGGTCTTGCCACAGCTTCGCGGCACCACGTTTTTCCTGTTAATCACGGTGCTGCTCAATTCCTTCCAGGTCTTCGACATCATCAACGCGATGACCGGCGGTGGACCGTTTGGTTACGGAACCTCCACGATGGTTTTCCAGGTGTACCAAGAGACATTCATCAACAACCGTGCCGGCTATGGCGCTGCCGTGGCCACCATCATGTTCCTCTTCGTGCTTGTCATTACGGTGCTGCAGATCAAGTTGCAGGAAAGGATGGATAAGTAGATGTCCGAAAAACGCGCAATTCCAGCTTCCATCAAGGTAGGGCTCCCGCAAGCAAAAGGAGAGCTGCCACCGGTTCCTGGTTCGCAGTCCCTTGCAGCACCAGTCATCACCGAGGCCCAGCGCAAGCGTAAAGGCGAGCCGGTTGATCACGGTCATCCAGCAACGAAGGTCGTCGGCTACATTGCCTTGGTACTGACAGTGCTGATGATTATGGTGCCGCTGTACTTCATCTTCATCACCAGCTTTAAGTCTTTCCAGGATGTGTACTCGGACCCGATTTCCTTCTGGCCTAATCCTTTCAAGGCAGAAAACTATTCCTATGTCTGGCAGACCTCTGGATTCTCGAGCTACCTGAAAAACTCCATCATCATCACGCTGATTCTCACGGTGGTGGAGGTAATCCTCGGAGTTCTGACTGCCTATGCCTTCGCATTCATTCGCTTCCCCGGCCGGAATCTGCTGTTCTTACTCATCATCGCCTCGCTGATGGTGCCCAACCAGATCACCATTATTTCCAATTACTCGTTGGTTGCGTCATGGGGTTGGAGAGACACCTACGCTGGAGTCATCATCCCGTTGGCGGGCGTGGCGTTCGGTGCCTTCCTCATGCGCAATCACTTCCAATCATTGCCGCCGGAGATTCTCGAGGCCGCGCGCATGGACGGGGCAGGATTCTTCACCACCTTGTTCCGGGTGGTCTTGCCCATGTCGTGGCCAACGCTGTCTGCGTTCGTCCTGATCACCGTGGTCAATGAGTGGAACCAATACCTGTGGCCCTTCCTGATTACGGATACTCCGGCTGCAGCCACCCTTCCGGTGGGCCTGACCCGCTTGCAGGATGCGGAAGGCGTGACCAACTGGGCGCCGGTGATGGCCGGCACCGTGCTAACAACCCTGCCCATGATCATCATCTTCCTCATACTCCAGAAGCCGATGATTAAGGGCCTGACTGCTGGAGCAGTCAAGGGCTAGCCTGCCTGCTATCCCGACGCCCAACTCGAACAAGACCCCCAATTCTTCACTTCTCAAGGAGAACCTCCCCATGTCTCATAAGATTTCTACTCGCATCGTTGCCGCCTGCGCGGCACTTCTCACCACCGTGTCCTTGACCGCCTGTGCAGGCGGTTCGACCACCGCAGGGAACGACTCTAAGGACGGCGGCGATGCCAACACCATCACCTTCTGGTCCAATCACCCGGGCTCCTCTCGTGACATAGAACAAGAGCTCATTGATGAATTCGAGAAGGAGAACCCAGATCTGAAGGTCGAACTGGTCACCGCAGGCTCTAACTACGAGGAAGTTGCACAGCGCTTTAACGCTGCCCTCGCAGGTGGCGACCTTCCCGACGTCCTCGTTGCTTCTGACGTCACGTGGTTCAACTTCGCACTGAATGAAGCCACGACGCCCCTCGATGAGCTGTGGGAGATGAACGACATTGACTATGAGAGCTACGTCGACACCCTGCGCGAAGACTACAAGTACAATGACAAGCACTATGGCGTTCCGTACTCCCGCTCCACGAACCTGATGTACTGGAACACCGATGACCTCAAGGCAGCAGGACTTCCTACCGACCGTGGCCCGAAGGACTGGGAAGAATTCGACGAGTGGGCCACCAAGATCAAGGACAAGCTCGACAAGCCGGCCATCACTGTTCCGGATGGTTCCAATTACCTCGACTGGTACTTCCAGGGCATGATTTGGGCCTTCGGCGGCTCTTACTCTGATGAGTGGGATCCGAACTTTACGTCGAAGGAGTCCATCGAGGCTGGTAAGTTCCTGCAGGACCAGGTCAAGGCCGGTCACATCGAAATCTCCACCGACCCGACCGTCGCCTTTGGCTCCGGCAAGGCCTCTGGACTTCTGGAGTCAACCGGCTCCCTGGGCGGCCTGAAGGAGACGGCGACGATTCCATTCATCACCACCTACCTGCCGGGCCCTGGTCCTTCGGCAGCCACCGGTGGTGCTGGTCTGGCTGTGCCGGCTGGAATTTCTGATGAGCGCAAGGCTAACGCGGTCAAGTTCATTGACTTCCTGACGAACACCGAGAACACCATCAAGTTCTCCCAGAAGACGGGCTACATGCCGGTGCGCAAGGACGCCCTGGATGATCCGGAGGAGAAGAAGTTCTTGGAGGAGAATCCGAACGCCCAGACGGCTATCGAACAGCTCAACGAGAACACCCAGCCGCAGGATTACGCTCGCGTATTCGTGCCGGGCGGTGGACAGCGCATCGGTGGAGTTCTTGACCGCATCACTGTGGGCAATGAGGACGTGGAGACCGCATTCGGTGACCTGCAGAAGGAGACCCAGAGCGTTATCGACCGCGACATCACCCCGAAGCTCAAGTAACACTTCGGATCGTTTGAAAGGACACCATGGCTACTGTTGAATTCCGTCAAGCTTCCAGGATTTATGATCCGAAGAAGCCGCCGGCGGTCAGCCGCATTAACCTCGATATCAAGGATGGCGAGTTCTTGGTGCTCGTTGGCCCTTCGGGCTGCGGTAAATCTACGACATTGCGCATGCTCGCTGGCCTTGAGCCAATCGACGAAGGCCAGATCTTCATCGACGGGGCCGACGTTACCGAGACCCGCTCGCGGGACCGCGATGTAGCCATGGTGTTCCAGTCCTATGCGCTATACCCCAACATGACAGCGCGTCAGAACATGGCGTTTGCCTTGCAAAACGCCAAAGTGGACAAGGCAACCATCGAAGAGCGCGTGAGTTTTGCCGCGAAAATGCTGGAGCTGGAGGAGCTAATCGATCGCAAACCCTCCGCAATGTCGGGTGGCCAGCGCCAGCGTGTGGCCATGGGTCGCGCTATCGTGCGCCAGCCCAAGGTCTTTCTTATGGATGAGCCCCTTTCCAATCTGGATGCGAAGCTCCGCGTATCCACGCGTGCGCAGATCCTTCAACTGCAGCGCGAGCTCAACACCACCACGGTCTATGTCACTCACGACCAAACTGAGGCAATGACCATGGGGGATCGCGTGTGTGTCCTCAAACAAGGCATTATTCAGCAAGTCGCCCCGCCTAAAACACTGTATGAGAACCCCGGTAATTCCTTCGTCGCGACGTTCATCGGTTCGCCGGCTATGACTCTCATCGACAACGTCCCCTTCGTTGACGGTCGCGTCGTCAGCGGCAAAGACCATGCGCTGGACTATTACATGCCACAAGAGCAGGCCGTGAAGGTGGGGGCGGATCACGTCCTAGTTGGTGTGCGCCCAGAGAATTGGGACATCGTTGGCGTCAACCAGCCAGGTGAACAGTATGGTATACCGGTTCGGGTCGATATCGTGGAGCACTTAGGCTCCGAGCTGTATGTCTATGGTGGCCGCGAAGAGTCGGCCAGTGACGGAACCGTGGTCCGCGGTGACCGCATCACGGTGAAGGTGCCGCGCGGCATTGACGTGCACCAGGGCGACACGATCTACCTGCGCCCGATGAAGGGCGGGTGCGTGTTTTTCGCCCCCGACACCGAGATCAATTACGACTATCTCTAACCCGGTTCCACCACATCTGTTGCGCCGGTGGCAGAGCTCCCGACGAGGAGTATTGCCACCGGCGCGTTGCTTATGGAGTGACGACCGGACGGGAGGCCCGCTCCAACAACACTGCGATTGATTCATAGGTCCGCCCGGAGATCATCTCCAGGCCCATCTCGCAGGTGCGGTTATCGGAGACGAAGGCATCGAAATGCTCCGCGTCGAGAGAAGCACGCTCCTCGCGCGTGGCGGACTCAACGAGCTCGGGGTGCAGCATGACGCGGTCACCGGCGGAGCCACAGCACATCGCGCCCTCCGGGACCTTGGCTGTGCCGCAGAGGTTCGCCAGATCAACCAGGGCCTGGCTCATGCCCATGTGATCCGTCGAGCAGGTTGGGTGTACGGCGATGCTGCCCATGTTTTTCACGATGGGCAGGTGCGGCGCGATCTCATCACGAAGCCATTCCACGACATCGAGGATGCGCAGATCCTCCCACAACTTGCGGTCGGCAGGGGAGAGCACCTCAGGAACGGAATCAAGCAACCCGTGGGTGCAGCTGGCAGCATCGACCACGATGGGCAGCTGGCCGTGCTCCGACCAGTGCCAGAGGTCACGCACGATCTTTTGAGCCTGGTATTCAAACCCTTCCTTGTAGCCCTTGGAGGACCACGGTGTGCCACAGCAGTCGCCCGCGACGTCCTCCGGAATCCACACCGGCTGGCCAGCCCGGCGTCCGAGTTCCACGATGGCGCGCGGAAGGTCGACCGAATCCTTAGCCGCACCGGCTGGGCGGCCGAAGATGCGGTTGATGCAGGCAGGGAAGTAGAGCGCGCCAGCGCCCTCGCGCGGGGTTTCCGGCAGACGCGATGCGGCCTGCGGTAGCGGTCCCGGGACGGTGGGCAGCAAATCGGGAGCTACCACGTTACGTGCCATGTTGGCGCCCAGTTCGAGGGGCTTGTGGGGAATCTTGTTGGCGGAGATGATGCCGGCGCGGGCAAGCTTTTCCACAAGTTCCCAACGCTGCGCCGTCGTAAGCGCCACCTTCTCACGAGCCGGGGTGGCTTGCTGAGCGCGCAGCTGCTTCATGACCGCACCGGTGTCGATGCTAATCGGGCAGGGGATAGAGCAGGTGCCGTCGGCGGCGCACATGTCGACGGCGTCGTACTGATACTCCTTCTGCAGCTGCGCCAAGACCTCCGATCCTTCTTCCTGCCGGGCCATCTCGCGGCGCAAGACGATGCGCTGGCGCGGGGTCACCGTGGCGTGGCGGGAGGGGCAGACGGGCTCACAGAAGCCGCATTCCACACAGGGGTTGATTTCAGTTTCGACCTTGGGGAAGGACTTGAAGTTGCGCAGGTGGATGGTCTGGTCGCGCGTCAGCTTCACGTTCGGCGCCAGGATGCCCTTGGGATCGATCATGTTCTTGACCTCCCAGAAGAGCTCAAAGGCCTCCGTGCCCCACTCGTGCTCCAGGAAGGGCGCCATGTTCACGCCGGTGCCATGCTCGGCTTTCATCGAGCCCTGGTATTTATCAATGACCAGCTCGGCCAAGTCATCCAAGAACGCGGCATAGGACTCGCGCTCTTCCTCGACATCAAATCGCGGAGTGAAAAAGAAGTGCAGGTTGCCAAAAGCAGCGTGACCCATCACGGATTCCGGGTAGCCGTACTTGGCCTGCAGATCGAGCAGATCCGCGGCTGCCTCGCCGACCTGTGACGGCGGGAAGCAGACATCCTCGGTGATATAAGCCGTGCCATTCGGGCGATCCGCACCCAGCAGCCCGTACAGGCCGTTGCGTAGCTCCCAGGCTCCGCGCATACCTTCCGCGGTGGTGAGGAATTCGAGGGGGCGGAGTAGTGGGGCGTCGGCAAGCACGGTGCGTAGGCGATCCATGGCCTTGTCCAAGTCAGCCTCATCGCTACCGCCGACCTCGACGAGGAGTGCTGCGGCGTCATCATCAAGGTTGCGCCACGATTCCGGGGCGTGCGCATAATGCTCGGCAGAACGGCGCATGACCGGGGCGACCAATAGCTCGCAGGCTTCCGCACCGGTCTCCATGATGGGGTGCACGTAGTTTGCGGCATCGCGGAGATTGGGCAGCTCGACCCAGGTCGTAGCCTTCACGCGCGGAAGCTTCACCGTGCGGATGACGGATTCCGTGATAGCGCCGAAGATGCCCTCGGAGCCGATGAGCAGGCGCTTGAGGATGTGCACGGGTTCGTCTTCGTCGAGGAAGGCATCAATTCGCAGGCCATTGGTGTTGCGGATGGAGAACTTGGTGCGCAGGAACTCCACCATCTCGGTGTTGGCGCGCAGCTTATCGCGGAAGGCCAGCAGATCGGCGTGGAGCGTTGGTTCCTGCTTGCGGAAGGCCTCGTCCCCACGGGACGTATCCACGATGGTGCCGGAAGGCAGGACGAAGATGAGCTCTTCGATGCTGTGGTAGCTATCGCGCTCCAAGGAGCAGCGCATACCGCCGGAGTTATCGGCCAGCACGCCACCGATGGTGCACACGGACGTGGATCCCGGGTCCGGCCCCAGCATGAAGCCGTGGCGGGAGAGCACTGCCTGGGCATCGCCCAAGATGACGCCGGGGCGCGACCATAGCTTGCGGCCTTCTTCTCGCACCTCCATGCCGCCGAAGTGGGTTTTGATATCGACGAGGATGTCATCGCCCATGGCCTGGCCGTTTAGTGAGGTTCCTGCTGCGCGGAAGGTCATGTGGCGACCGTGAGTATCGCAGTATTTCATCAGCGCGGCGAGGTCCGCGGCGTTGCGCGGGGAGACCACGATGTTCGGGATGGAGCGGTAGGGGCCGGCATCGGAGGAGAAGCGCACGAGGTCGCTGAGGCGTCCGTGCACGTTCTCTTGACCGACGATGGCTTCCATGTCTGCAACGAGGTCGGCGGGGGAGCCGTTCTTGTAGCGTGCGGGGACGGCGTCGGCCTGGCTCGTGGTGCCGGATGGGCGGGAGAAACGAGAGGAATCGGGGCTTAATAGCTTGGACATATTTCTAATCTATCGCTTGACAGTAAATCTCGACCAAACCGGGTACGTGAGGTTCATCATATGGGATACTCAATTCATATAGTGAGACATATTCTGGAAAGGAAACACCATGACGAACCCGCGTGCAGAAGGGGAGACCGGCGAGAAACTCGCCGTCTACATCTTTCCCATCGTTATCATTGCCTGCGCTATTGTCGCCTTTTTGAGCCCCAGCACCTTTGAGCCGGTGGGGAAATACACCTCGCAATTGCTCATGGTCATCATGTTTTCTATGGGCCTGACCTTGACTATCCCGGACCTGGCCCTGGTGGCGAAGCGTCCGTTGCCCATCTTTTTGGGTGTTGTCTGTCAATTTGCCATCATGCCGACGAGCGCCGTGCTCGTGGCTAAAGTGCTGGGGCTTTCCGACGCCGCCACTGTCGGCCTCATCCTCCTCGGGTCTGTGCCCGGCGGTACGGCCTCCAACGTGATGGCCTACCTGGCCAAGGGCGATGTGGCGCTGTCGGTGGCGATGACTTCGGTCTCCACACTGGTTTCGCCGATCATGACACCACTGCTCATGCTGTGGTTGGCGGGGCAAACCGCAGAGGTCGATGGTGCCGGCATGATGTGGTCGCTGGTACAGACCGTCCTCATCCCGGTAGGTCTGGGTCTGTTGCTGCGCGTGATTGCCAGCAAAGCTGTGGACATGGTTCTGCCGGCCTTGCCGTGGGTGGCTATCGTCGGCATCGGCGGCGTGGTTACAGCAGTGGTGTCGAAATCCCAGGACAAGCTGGTCACCGTTGGTCTCGTAGTGTTTATCGGCGTGGCTATCCAGAACCTCATCGGATTTCTCTTTGGCTACTACATGGCCAAGCTAGCCCGCCAGCGCGAGGCGGCGGCGCGCACTACGGCAATTGAGGTGGCGACCCAGAACTCGGGGCTTGCTTCGGCATTGGCCTTGCAGTTCTTTAGCCCGGAGGCTGCGCTGCCGGGTGTGGTCGCTGCGGTGTGGGTCAACGTCACTGGTGCAGTCTTCTCCGCCATCGTGCGTCGCAAGCCCATCGACGACGCGGTGGAATCCGGTAAAATGGCCGTTTCTGTGTAACAGGATTCCCATCCGGGCAAGTAACTCCGAATAGGTGGTTGGCACATGTTTGCCGGCCACCCTTTCTATTTGTGCAGACCTGGAAGTGCATTCACGCAGGTGGTCGTCGTCGAGCGCTCAGGCAGTGCTTTGCGACGACCAGCGAGTCTGCACTTCCAGGTCTGCACTTTTAGAGGCGGCGAGGCACGGTGCGACAAAAATCTCCCCGCCCCTCGGTGAGCAGCACCGGGGGAGACGGGGAGATGCTTGTGTCTGAAGACCTAAACCTGGGAAAGATCCTGGTCCTTCAGCTCCTGCATCATAAGGATAGCGATGAGGGAGATGAAGCAGACGATGATGAGGTAATAGCCCACGTAGCTCACGTTAAAGGCGCTGACCAGCCACGTTGCGATGAACGGGGCCACGGCGGCACCGAGGATAGAGGAGACATTGTACGCGATGCCGGAACCGGTGTAGCGGACGTTAGTGGGGAAGAGCTCCGGCAAGACAGCCGACATGGGGCCGAAGATGAGGCCCATGATGAACATGCCGACGAGCAAGAAGCCAAGGACCGAGTTGCGGTCGGCGTGCTCAATGCCGAGGAAGAAGGGGAAGCTAAAGCCGAAAGCAATCATGATGAGCGAGGTCACGACCAGGATTGGCTTGCGTCCATACTTATCCGACAGCATGGAAGATACTGGGATACCGATGATGAACATGAAGATGGAGATCAGCTGGATTTCCAGGAACTCCAGGTAGGGGATTCCCAAACCCAGTTCCTTGGTCTTATCGCCGATACCGTAGGAAAGAATCCAAGTAGTGACCAGGTAGAACAGCGTGTAACAGGAGACCATGACGAAGGTGCCGATGATCATCGGCTTCCAGGCAGTGCGGAAAGCCTCCACCATGGGGGTCTTGACCTTCTTGCCTTCGTCCACTGCCTGCTGGAAGACAGGGGTTTCCTCCAGGCGCAGGCGTACATAGAGGCCAATGAGCACCATGACGGCGGAGGCGAGGAAGGGCAAGCGCCAGCCCCATTCCATGAAGGTGCCGGTGGTGTCGCCGCGGGAGTAATCCATGGTGGCAACCAGAGTCAGGAAGAAGCCATTGGCGAGCAAGAACCCGAAAGGTGCGCCGAACTGCGGCCACATGGCGGCGGAAGCGCGCTTGCCTTCCTCGGCGGTCTCGGAAGCCAGCAAAGCTGCACCGGACCATTCGCCGCCCAGGCCCAGACCCTGGCAGAAGCGCATCAGGGCCAACAGGGCCGGTGCGATAATGCCCGCGGTCTGATACGTGGGGAGGACACCGATAATGAAGGTGGCAATGCCCATCGTGAGGAGTGCGCCCACGAGGGTGGCCTTGCGGCCAATGCGATCGCCGAAGTGTCCAAAGAGCACTGAGCCCAGTGGCCGGGCGATGAAGGCCAGGCCGAAGGTGGCAAAAGACTGGAGCAAAGCAACGGTGGGGTCCTCGGTCTTCGGGAAGAAGAGGAAAGGAAAGACGGCTACGGCTGCCGTGGCATAAATATAGAAGTCATAGAACTCGATGGTCGTACCAATGGTCGATGCTACGGCCACACGCACGCGGTCACGTTTGGTGAGCTGCTGTGCGGGGGCCGCTGTCTTTGGCGGCGTGGTGCTGACGGCGGTCATGTGAGAGGCGCCCTCATTGATTATTTCGATAGGTCGATTGGTTATGGGAGAAACACTACCGTCTCATGTATTGAAATGAAAGTCTCAATGTGTGAAAAATTCTTCTTGAGTAAGTTTTGTATTGGCCGGGAAGTGGGTACGCCGATTATCTGACATAATGTACATTATCGGACAATAACTTATGCAGCGGGAAGGCGTGACTTCGCATCTCCCATCTTTGGGCTCGCATGCATCTGCGCTCAGGCCTTGGCGGCGCGACCCTTGCTGAGTCATGGGCGCCGGCGGAGCCATGCGTGCGTTGCGCGTACTCAACTAGCCCTTGATGCTTTGCTCCGAGTTACCTGTCCTGCCCGCGTCGCTTTCCCGGAAGTTCAAGCCTTCAGCCCATTTGGGTGCCTTCTTTGTTCGCTGCCTTCCGGGCGGCTTTCCCGTGTGTCATGCAGTGGCCGGAGAGTTGTCATGTGTGCAAGTGGAATATTCGTGGTGACGCCTTTAGATCTGGACTAATCTGCGCCTCCCCAGCTGCCCTTGGGGCGACCCCTTTTAGGGCACAATATAGTCACTGTTACGTAATGGCACTGTATTTAGAGGGAGTCCATCGGAGAACTGGTTTTAGCGCCGACGGTAAGCCATCACCAGCTGCACCACGGTGAGAGCTACAAGCACTACAGAAAACGCTGCCATGAGCTTCGTCCCCTGAAACCAGATGAAAATGCCGAACCCTGCGAGTACGACGAGACGCACCCACAGGACAGGAATAAGATGCTGATAATTCATGACTGGCCGGATGCGTTACTTCTCGAGGGTAACGCGAACGTTAACGTCGCCGACCTCAGAGATCTTCGCGGCGATCATCTCCGGGGTTTCGACGCCGAAATCGAGACGGTTAATCGGAATATTGCCGCCCAAAATAATGGTCTCGCCATCGCGGACCACCTGGAAGTCCTGTGTCACGTTCTTGGTCTCGCCGTGGATGGTCAGGTCGCCAGTCAGCGGGATGGTGACCAGTGAGCCGTCGTCAGGCACAGCAGAGACATCTGCTGGCTCGGTCAACGTGAAGCTCGACTCTGGGTATTTCGTCACCTCGAAGAGCTTCGACTTCATGTTCTGATCGCGCACCTTCTTGTCCGTGGTCAGGCTCGCCATGTCCACGGTGATGCTTGCCTCTTCAACGACCCCGCTCTTGATGGTGGCCTGGCCGGTGACATGCTTGGTGGAGCCAGACGTTGTGCGCTTATCCGCCGGCAGAATTTCGTCGATGGTAAATCCTGCGGAAGTGTAGTTATAAGCCGACCCCGGGACTACGTGCCAGTCGCCGTCGACGTCGGTGGTGGCTGCATGCACCTTGTCCGCATTGATTGGCTCAGTTTTAACACCGCGGCCCATGATCACCGAAAATGCTAGCGGTCCAAGGGCCAGCGCTGACGAGGCCAGAATCAGGACCACGAAGATACTGACAATCAGTTTGCGGTTACCCAATACAGATTTCATGTGCTATCTCAATTCCTCAAGCTTGCGAGCCAGTGCGACCAGTTCGGCACACAGTTGTTCCATCTCTTCAGCACTGGCGCTTTCCGACGCCGCCGTGGCCACGTCTTCGGCACAGCACCGAAGCTCAAAGAGACCGTCACGGAGACGATCTGCCCTGTCTGGAGTTAGGATGACAGCGTCCGCAGGAATGGGTGTCCCGACCACGTTGTGGCGCTGCTCATAGGCTCGTTGCTTGCACGAGGGTGAACAGAACTTGCGTGGCCTTCCCCGCCCGCCTTGCGCGATCTCTGTGCCGCACCACTGGCAGGTTGCGGTCCGGTGCCGCGAGGGCTTGCCGGGCTGCGGATCCTGTGTACCAATCACCTCACTCACCTTAGCCCATTAATCCGAGGGTGGGAACAAAGGCGGTGGGCCATTCGTTATAATGATAGAACTTTGGGTGATATAGGTCGACCCAGATCCCTTCCCTCAACGCTTGAAAAGGATGATGTTGCATGGCAGATCGCGTACTCCGTGGCAGCCGCATGGGTGCAGTGAGCTACGAAACCGACCGCGACCACGACTTGGCCCCGCGCCAGATGGTGAAATACCGCACCGATGATGGCGACATCTACGAGGTGCCCTTCGCCGATGACGCGGAAATCCCTGAGGAGTGGATGTGCAAGAACGGTAAGCTCGGCACCCTTGTTGAGGGCGAGGGCGTAGAGTCCAAGCCGGTGAAGCCGCCGCGGACCCACTGGGACATGCTGCGCGAGCGCCGCTCCATTGAGGAGCTCGATGAATTGCTGACTGAGCGCATCGAAAACCTGCGCTCGCGCCGCCGCGCGGCTGCCCGTCTGCTCAAGGAACAGAAGGCGCAGGAAGAAGGCGAAGCTTAGAGGACTTCTAGGAAGCCCACAAAGACCACAGGGTAGCGGATCCACGATGACGTGGATACCGCTACCCTATTTTCGGCTTTAGGCCAGCTGGCGCGCACCGCGTTAGGAAGAAGAGCTATCGGGTGATTGCGAATTGAGTTCGGGCCATTGCAGCACTAGCTCGGCGAGATAGACCGCGAGAGCTGGGCCCAGCACCGCGAGGAAGAACAGGTAGCCTCCCCACTGCGCTGGGAAAAAGACGGGATACAGAACAAGCACTATGCCAGGCAATACTGCCAATAGAGTACGCGGTAGGTGCCCTACCGCCTTCATTATGGCCTGTGTGCTTCTTTGACGGAATCCGAGCCCCGGTGCATCGAGATGGAAGAACCATACGCTGACACAGCCCAATACGATAAGCCCCGAGATCAAGGCTGCACGCAGTATCAGGCCCATTGAACCCAGATCGGCCTTGGCAATAATGGCGAATTCATACGCGGCTAAGGCGGCGACGGCGAGGCAAATCAACCACCATGCGGTGTTGACCCCGGGACGCGTCAGAAGGCCCCGAACGAAGGCTGAGCCGCGGCGAGAACCTTCCTCCCGGACCATCTGCCCGGTCACCGCATGGGCGGTGCGCAAGGACATTCCCCCGGTGAACACGGGAAAGCACGTGATCACCAAGAGAACATTCACGATGACTAGGTCAGCGAAGAGGCTCAGAGCAGCATAGAACTTCGATTCGGGGCCGAGCATGCGATTCATGGTTTTCTAACCTATCGCACCGGTTTAACCCTTCACGGCACCGGCAGCCACACCTTCGATGATGTGCTTCTGCGTGGAGAAGTAGAAGATGACGATGGGGATGATGGCCAGTACCAGCATGGCCATCATGGCACCCATATCGCGGTTACCGTTGGAGCCAACGAAGGACTGGATGACCACCGGGATGGTCTTGTATCGCGTGGACAGACCGATGACCAAGTACGGCAGCAGGTAGTCGTTCCACACCCACATGGCGTTGAGAATGGCCACGGTAATGGCAGTCGGCTTGAGCATGGGCCACACCACACGGAAGTAGTTTTGGATCGGCCCACAACCGTCGATCATCGCGGCTTCCTCGACATCCAGAGGGATGGACTTGACGAAGCCCGCAAACATGAACACCGACAGACCGGAACCGAAACCGAGGTAAAGCACCACGATACCGATCGGGTTGTTGAGGTGAAGCATGTCTGCAATCTTGACCGTCGGGAACATGACCATCTGGAAGGGGATGATCATGGAGACCACGAAGAGGTAGTACAGAAGGTTTGTCCACCACGTCTTGACGCGCGTGATGTAGTAGGCGGTCATCGCGGAGAAGAACACGATGACGATGACGGACAGGATCGTGATGATGAAGGACCACAAGGTCGCTTCCAAGAATCCCTGCTTGGTCAAGCCCACCATGAAGTTCTCGAAGCCGACCCAGGTTTCACCGATGGGAAGCGAGAAAGGATCGGAGGAGATAGCGAACTTGGACTTAAAGGAGTTGATGAAGATGAAGAGGATCGGCCCAAGGAAGACGATGGTGAAGAACACCAGAATGGCGTAGACCACGAACTTGGCGCCGCCAGACATCCGAGTCTTATTATCCGAGGGAAGCTGGTGATCCTTCTTCTTCGAGGCCGGAACGGCCTGCGCTGAAGTGCTGGTAGTCATAACTTAAGCCTCGATTTCCTTGGAGCGGGTCGCGCGTAGCTGGAAGTAAGCGATGACGACCACAACGACGACGAAGATGACAGCCTTGGCCTGGCCGACCCCCTCGACATTCATACGGTTAAAGAGCGTGTTGACGATGTTGAGCGCCACCATCTCAGTTTGCCCGCCAGGAGCGCCATTGGTCAGCGCCAAGTTCTGGTCGAAGAGCTTGAAGGAGTTCGACAAAGTCAGGAAGAGGCAGATGGTAATCGACGGCATGACCATCGGAATAGTGACGTGGCGCAGCATCTCCCACTTATTGACACCGTCGAGCTCGGCAGCCTCGATGAGCTCGGGCGGGACGTTCTGGAGGCCGGCGATATAAATGATCATCATATAGCCGATCAGCTGCCAGTTAAGCAGCATGATGAGGCCGGCGTAGCCAAACTTCCAGTCCGCACTAATCGTTGTGGAATAGTGCGAGAGCACGGCGTTGATCATGGTCTGCCAGGTATAACCCAGCACGATGCCGCCGATGAGGTTCGGCATGAAGAAGACTGTGCGGAAAAAATTGGTACCGCGAAGTTTGCGGGTCAGCATCCACGCCAGGAGGAAGGCGAAGACATTGACGGTGATCACGGAGACAATGACCACGAGGACAGTGAAACCGAAGGCTGAAACAAAACCTTCGCGTTGGGAGAAAGCTTTGGCGTAGTTGTCGATGCCAACCCACTTGGCGTTGGTGATGGTGGTGAACTTCGTAAAGGAAAGGAAGAAACCCACGATGAACGGCACCAAGAAGGCAATCATGAATGCCAGAAGGGTGGGCAAGACAAAGACTGGGAAGTACTTCTTCAGCGTTGCTTGCATGGTGGTGAAACCTTAATTTCTGGTGGTGCCACACGTGTCCTAGCGGGAAGGCGGCGAGGAGAGGAGGCTGAGGATGCGGAGAACCAGTCGCGCACGTGCTACCGGCGTGGGCCACAATCCCCACCTACTCCCCTCCCCGCCCTCCATTGCCGGAAGACGTTTGGCGAGGGGATTGGGACTTTAAAGATTTAGCCCCAGTTGGATTCCTTCTCAGCAGCCCAGTTGTCCTTGAACTGCTTGACGACGTCCTCCCACTTCAGCGTTCCGGAGGCGTATTGCGACAAGGCCTGGCCGAAGTCATCCTTGAATTGCTGCGACGGGAAGTACTGGAAATTCCACGGGTAGGTGGTCAGATCCTCGTTAGCGATAGCTTCCGCGACCTGCTCAGCAAGGGGATCATTCGGGGTGTCTTCAGCGGTGTAGCTTTCGAACGGTGCGATGAAGCCCAGGTCCTTCACCACGTGCTCCTTGCCAGCATCAGAGGTAAACAGCCAATCCACGAAGTCCTTAGTGGCTTGCTGGTCGACCTCAGAGGCCTCAGAGTTCACGCCCAGGTAGTTCTCGGTGCCGACGTTGATGCCGTACTTTTCTTCGTCTGGCAGACCCATGTACATGGGCAAGAACTTGATCTTGTCTTCCTTGACCACGTTGCCAGAGGTCTCGGAAATCTGGGACCATGCCCAGTTACCGTTCTGAACCATGGCGGCCTTACCCTGCGCAAACTCAGCCATGGAATCAGACACCGTCTTAGAAGGTGCAAGAGACTTTTCTACGGTGGAGTTATCAAGGTAGAGGTCGAAGAGATTCTTGTACTCCTTGTTGTAGGAGAACTCGATATCGTTGGTGTCCTCGACGTTCTTGTCCTGGTACTCCTGCCAGATCGGAGCGTTAGCCAAGTGGGTCTGCCAACGCCAGTCTTCACCGGAGGTCAGTGAGGTGGAGGCGAAGGCGCCCTCGATACCGAGCTCGTCCTTCTTTGCCTGCATATCCTCGGCGACTTCCTTGAGCTTTTGGTAGCTCTTGATTTCATCCGTGGACTTGATCTTCGCGCCGGAGGTGGCGATGTACTTGTCGAAGATCTCGTCGTTGTAGATGATGCCGAAGCCTTCGACGGCGAACGGGACGCCGCGTACCTCTCCGTCCTCGGTGGTTAGCGGTGGGATGTCGTCGGTGAGCTGCTTAGCTACCTCGGTGTCCGACATATCCGCCATGTAGTCTTGCCAGGTGATGAAGCCAGCAGGTCCGTTGACCTGGAAGAGAGTCGGGGCTTCATCCTTACCGATTTCCGCCTTGAGGGTCTGCTCATAAGAGCCGGAGGCGGCGGTAACGACCTTGACCTTGACACCGGTTTCTTCAGTGTAGGCCTTTGCGATCTCCTGGTATGCCGCGTCCTGTTCGGGCTTGAAGTTCAGGAAGTAAACATCGCCTTCCTTGTCGGTGGAGCCTGAGCACGCGACGAGACTTGCGGCGGCGAGCATGGATGCCATGCTGATGGATGCGATGCGAGTAAGACGCTTCATGAGGTCCTCATCTTTCTTGATGAAAAGCGGGATGGTGGGCCGAGGATAGATACCCGGCTCGTATTCGGTTATGTCTGGGAGACCTCCCGTAACGAAGGCTTCTTCCCAGCGCCACCAAGTGCTTCATAGCGGATCGCAGTCCGACTATGAACTGGTTAGCCTGCCCTCCATCTTAGTGAGGTATTCCACATATTCAAAAGAATTCGGACATAAAACACCCGATTGTGACCATATCCATATTCGGGCATGGAAACCCTCCCCATTTATGGGGCAATCGGGCTTAAAACTTACAAAAACATATAAAAAGCAGTTGAAAAAGTCTGGTTGGATTTGAGATTGCGGGCGTTGTTGGGACACGCGAGAGGTTATGACAAGTCCTCGTCTGCCGGGGGCGTGTTGAGGAGCCGGGCCTCAGCACGGCGGGCTGGTAGTACAGACGCCAGATAGGATGCCGTGGCCTCCGCGAGCGTGACGGCCTCTCCCCTTTCCTGGGCGAGGAACCAACGGTGATCGACTATCTCGTGGAAGATTTGTGCCGGCTCAAGCTTGTCTAGCATCTCTTCGGGCACGGCAGCGATAGTCGGCTCATACTCATGCGTCATCCACAAGTGCGCGGCCTGGGTAAGGCCGACGTGAGGCCCACATTCCACGGCCTGGTAGGCCTGGATGGAGCCCAGAAGGCGTTGGGCTTGATGCTCTTCGACGCTGAGTCCAGTTAAGCTCAACAGCTCTGCACGATAGTGACCCGGATCCACCACTACGGGCCGGATTCGCACTATCTGCCGAGAATCGTCCTTGGTTACCTTGAGCTCCCCTACATCAAAGCCCAGTTGGTTGAGGCGGTCGATTCTCTCGGAGACGCGCCAGTACTCACTGGCATCCACGGCCTCCTCAGCGGTGAGTTCTGTCCACAGCTCAAGATAGGAACTCTCGACAAGGCTGCCTAGTGCAATGACATCGATAGACCCATCCAAGCATTCACCCGCCTGTAGGTCCATGAGCTCGCCGATGATGTTGACGCGGGCAATGTCGACGTCGTAAAGCCTGCGTGATTCGGAGAGGTTGGGTTGGAACTCGCCCGTCTCGGCATCGACAAGATAGGCGGAATAGGTCTCAGCATCGCGCCGAAAGAGAGTGTTGGACAGTGACACATCGCCCCAGTAGAAGTTGAGCAGATGCATCCGCACCAACAGCACGGACAGGGCGCGGATGAGCTTCTCCGCTTCCACGACCGTGAGGTGCCGAGAGAAGATCTCGCGATAGGGCAGGGAGAACTCCAAGTGCTCGGTCACCAAAGCTGCGGTGAGTTCCCCGTAGTCTTCCTCTGCCGGATGGCGGCCGGTGATCACGGCTACGGGGCGCACACTAGGGGCGCCAAGGCGCTGCAGTTCACGCAGCATCTTGTACTCGTGGTGGGCGGTACGCGCACCAATTTCTTTGACCGCGACGATGCCACGGTTGATCCCCACGAACCGCACGATATGCCGGGAAATACCCCTGGGCAATGCGGCGATGAGAGCATCGGGCCACTGCTCTAATGGTGTGTCCCAGGGCAGCGTCAGCAGTGCCGACGCGTACGTCGACGAGGTGATGCTCATGGACTCTTTCATGGTGAATCACTCCACCTTTTCTGCTGACTATGGCTGAAACTGTCCTATTCATTACGTGCCGCGGGGCAGCCGGCACGGGGGCTTAAGGAAGGCGCTTGCCGGTCGACGCCGAGAAGTTGTGCTGGCCACCCTCCACGATGCGCGCGTGGAAAATGCTGCCCGGAGCCGGCGCGGTGTTCGGCGCAGCGCGGACGACGATTTGGCCGGACTCGGGGACGTCCTCGCTTGAGGATCCAAGGTCGCCCTCGCCCACCAACTTGCCGTAGAGGAAGGAATCAGAACCAAGTTCCTCCACGAAGTCGAGCTTGATCGGGATGGAAAGATCTGTGGACTCGCCCTCCGGAATGATCTCCAGTGCCTCCGGGCGGAAACCGATGGTGATGCGGCCATTATCCTCGGGCGTCATCGCGGCAAGGGTTTCCGGGGAAAGCTCGATGCGAGCGTGGCCAGAGGTGGCGTCACCATCCTTGACTGAGAAGGTGCCCAAGTTCATGGCTGGGGAGCCGATGAAGCCCGCGACGAAGACGTTGGCGGGGCGGTCATAAAGCTCGCGGGGCGCGCCAACCTGCTGCAGGTAGCCATCCTTCAGCACCGCGATACGGTCACCCATGGTCAAGGCCTCCGTCTGGTCGTGGGTGACGTAGACGGTGGTAACTCCAAGCTTGCGCTGCAGGGCTGCAATCTGCGTACGCGTCTGAACACGCAGCTTGGCATCGAGGTTAGACAGCGGCTCATCCATGAGGAAGACCTGCGGGTTACGAACAATGGCGCGGCCCATGGCCACACGCTGGCGCTGACCACCGGACAGGGCCTTCGGCTTGCGCTCCAAGAATTCGGTCAGGCCCAAGGTAGCGGCTGCTTCGTCGACGCGCTTATTGATCTCGTCTTGGGACTTGCCGGCGATCTTCAGTGCGAAGCCCATGTTCTCGCGCACGGTCATGTGTGGGTAGAGAGCATAGTTCTGGAAAACCATGGCGATGTCACGGTCACGCGGTGCAACGTGGGTGACGTCCTTGTCTCCGATGTAAATGGCACCGTCAGTAACGTTTTCCAAACCGGCCAGCATGCGCAGTGTGGTGGATTTACCACAGCCGGAAGGGCCGACGAGGACGAGGAACTCGCCATCAGCGATTTCCAGGTTGAATTTCTTGACGGTGGGTTCCTTTGCTCCCGGGTAGGTCAGGGATGCATCTTTGAATGTTACGGTTGCCATAGCAAAATCTCCTCCATCGACAGGTACGTGCCGAACGATCCGTAGTGTGAGAAACAGTGAAGTAAATCACTGCGCACCAGCTACAGTGCTATTTACGACATTAGCACTAGTACTGGTAACTACGGCAAAAGCCCGGAAACCATAACGGGCTTCCGGGCTGGTTCTTATTCCTCACGCGCGTGTATGAGGCGCCGTGGGCATCGAGTTACTTCTTGAAGGTGCCTTTAACTAGGTTGGAGATTTCGGAAACGAAGTCCGATACAGCGTTCTTGACCGTGGTGACCTTGTGGCCAAGCTCCATGTCCTTGACCGTGCGGGAGGTGATCTTCGAAATCTCCGAAGTGAAATCGCTGATCTGCTCAGAGCGGTGAGACACACCCCACTTGGTTACTTCGAGCAGGGAATCCTTGACAAAGGAGCCGTCCAGCTTGGATTCACCAAGCTCGCGCTCGGTGAAGGTGATCGGAACCTCGCGGACATCAAAGCCATCCTTGATGGCGCGGAATGCAACGTCCACCTGGAAGATGTATCCGGCGTTGGAGAGCTCTTCAAAGTCGAGGTGCTCAAGCAGCTCGCGCCGGAAAGCGCGGTAGCCAGCGGTCATGTCATTGATGCCAGCACCCAGGGCGACAGAAATGTACTTGTTGCCCAGGCGGGAAAGCAGCTCGCGGTTGGCAGGCCAGTTCACTGTCTCTCCACCCGGTACGTAGCGAGAGCCAATGACCAGATCTGCGCCCTTCTCGATTTCCTCAAGCAAGAGGTGGAGTTGCTCCGGCGCGTGGGAGCCGTCGGCGTCCATTTCGCACAGAACTTGGTAATCCTTCTCTAGGCCCCACTCGAAGCCGGCGATATAAGCGCCGAGAAGGCCACCCTTGCCTTCGCGGTGCAGCACGTGCAGGTGAGGATCCTCGGCGGCCAGCTTGTCTGCAGCCTCTCCGGTGCCATCCGGGGAATTATCGTCCACGATCAGGATGTGAACCTCGGGAGTGGCCTTGCGCACGCGGCCGGTAATCAGCGGCAGGTTCTCAATCTCGTTGTAGGTGGGGATGATGACTAGAGTAGATTCGTGGGTCGAGCTCACTAGTTACTTGCTCCTTTAGGTTTCTGCTTTAAGACGCGCTGCGTCGTCCAGTCAAGCGGGTGGAATGGATCGCAAACAGCGCGCAGACCGTTCCAATAATAGTCATGAGCCACTGCAGGAGCGAACCATAACGCACCGCAAATGTACGCCCTTCTCGCAGCGGAAGTTCCTCTTCGAGATAAGCCGGTTCAAAGATACCGCTTTCCTGGCTCACTGAACCATCGGGGTGCACGATGGCTGAGACTCCTGATGTGGCGGCCACAACCACGGCTCGGTCCGCTTCCATTGCGCGCAGGCGGCTCATAGCCAGCTGCTGGTAGGTCATGTCAGAATCGCTGAACGTGGCATTATTCGTCGGCGTTGTGAGAATCTGTGCGCCGTTATCGATGGCCGTTCGGAACGCCTGGTCAAAGCTGACCTCGTAGCACGTAGCAACGCCCACCGCAGTCCCTGCCATAGTCACCACTCCTGACCCATCACCGGGCTTCATGTCGCCCGCTAGGTCTACCAGATCGGTGATCTTCCTAAAGAATTCACGCATCGGCATCGTCTCACCAAAGGGCTGCAAGTACTTTTTGTAGTGGTGCTGCCCCACCGAGCCATCCGGGTTGAATACCTGCATCGTATTGCGCGCGCCGACCTCATCTCGGGTGAGAGTTCCGACGAGGATGGGGGCGTCGATGTCGTGGGCGGCGCCGTCGATAAGCGCCCGTGCGTCCTCGTTGGCAAAAGGATTGATATCGGAGGAGTTCTCAGGCCAAATGACGATGTCTGGCCGTGCTCCATCCTGTGCTGCCTGCTCAGTGACGCGGACGTGATTATCCAACACTGCGCGGCGTTGCGCTGCAAAGTCAAGGCCCAGCCGCGGGACGTTTCCCTGGACAGCGGCTACCGTGATCGTGCTTGTGATGTGGCTAGGTCGGTTCACGCCTTGCGAGGCGATGAGCCCTGCAAGAAGCGGCACTGCCAGGAAGGCACAGGCTAACCGTGGTGCGCGCGCAAGGCCCACCACACCCGCGGCGACGCAGACGACCGCGAAGCTAATAAGCGCAGGCCCACCCCATGGGGCAAGGTTGGCGAGCGGGCCTTCAATCTGTCCCCACGCCAGACGTACCCAGGCAAAGCCGCCAAAGGGGACGGAGGAGCGCAGCATTTCCACCGCCACATAAAAGAAGGGAAAAAGCGCGAAGCCATAGTTTAAACGCAGTAACGCTGCCCCACCGGTACCGAGGAGGATGCTGTACAAGGACAGGAAGATAGCGAGCGCAATATAGGGCATGTTGCCCACGAGCTCACCAATCCACGGAAGCGTGAAGAGATACAAGACAGCGCTATGGACCACAGCGATGAGCGCCGCCCACCCTAAATGCAGGGGCTTTCGCCAAGGCGATAACGCGGCCACCAACATGGCCACCCCAATGATTCCCGCCGCCCACCAGCCGCGCGGCTCCACCGATAGATACGTGACCGCGCCCGAAAGAGCTGCGAGGACAAGCCGGGCACACACAGTGAGCACTATTTATTTCCGTCCTCAAAGTCTTCGGGCTTGACGTGTTGGGTCCATGTGCGGATTTCATCTTCATCGAGGACTTCGTGCGTGTGGTCCGCTTGTCCCCTGCTTCCCATGGCGCTGCCGGTAGCACCCGCGCCGAAGCTTCCAAAGGATCCATAGGAGTCGCGGTGTTGTGCCATGGGTGAGGCCTCGTAAACGCGCACACCCATATCCTCGATTTTCCGGAACATCGATGCAGCAAGAAGCGTGCGGATGATGGAACGAGTTGGTGCAAAAATGAGCAGAGCACCGATGATCGTGGAGACGAAGCCGGGCAGCGAAAGCAGGATTCCGCCCACCATAGTCAGGCCGACGTTGCCGGCTGTTTTACCTGGAGTGGGATCCTCCATTACATAGACTCCGTCTTCGGCCTGGCGGATGCGGCTGACCATCATGCGGCGAACTTCCCAGCTGGCTATCGTCATACCGAAGAGCATGGTCAGCGCCAGGGCTAGTAGTGCCCACAGCACTCCAATCCACTCGGCAACTGCCCAAAACGCCAGGGTTTCGAGGAGGATGTACGCGATGAACAGAAGAAACGGCATGCAGCCCACCATACTTGCTAGACCTGCTGGTTCGCTGGAGACCCTCCCGGAGCGATTAGACTGACCCACCATGTCCCTTTCCGAGTCGAAGCATCCCGAATCCGATACCTTGCGCTTCCATCCGGCAGGCGGTGTTGTCACCCCCGAGCAGTGGCTTGCCCTCGGCCAGGCCGCTAGGGAACATGGCGATGGCAATGTGTACCTAGAGCAGCACAGCGTCATCAGCCTGCGCGGCATCCGTGATGAGCAGGTGCTTGGCGACGTCCCCCTGCCCACCACCGACGCCCACGTGCTGGCCTCTCCCCTCTCCCTTCATGCACGCCGTGTGGCGCAGCGCGTTGCTGATGCCCTGGCTGCAGCCGAAGGAGCCTCCCCCGCTCTCGACCGGGATGCAGTCTTCGGCATCGATGGTGGCGCGGGCGATCTCCTCTCACACGGTGTGGCGGCTGGGCTCCAACTATCCAGCGTCAGTACAGGAGACGATGATGAGGACGCCGGCTCCGCGCGCCTCATTCGAGAGGGAGCAGCTACAGGTCCAACCCTGGAGTTAGAAGAAGCAATCTCGCAGCTCGTGGACTATGTGCTCGAGGTGTCCAATGGGCTTTCTGAAGACCTCGACAGCTTCGCCTTTTCTGCGCGTACGGCCCCTGCACAGCCGGCCTTGCCCATCGGTTGGCTGACCGATCACACCAAGCCCGGCCGCGTCGACCTGGGCGCGGGCCTGCACGATGGCGTGCTGCCCGGTGAGTACGCGGGGCTTATTGCCCAGCTGGGCGCTTCCATCTCGGTAACCCCCTGGCGAGGCTTAGTCATCCACGATCTGGCCGAAGGCGATGCCGACGTGGTGCTGCGCGTCCTTGCACCGCGCGGCTTCATCTTCGATGCCAACTCCCCCGCGCTCGGACATCGCTAACGCGGCATGTGCCGCCAGATGGGGCGCGGGACAAGCTTCATGACCCAGGCCAACAGCTGAAGCGTTCGTGGGATCCACAGCGTGCGGGACACCGGCCGCGAACTCGACGAGGACTCGACGGCTCTGACCACAGCTTGTGCGACTACGTCAGGTGTCACCGACAGCGGCGCGGGCTTCATCCCTTGTGTCATGGACCCGATAACGAAACCGGGGCGCGCGGTGATCAGCGCTAGGTCGCTGCCCTGCAGGCGATCCGCCAGACCTTGGCAGAAGGCATCGAGGCCAGCCTTGGTTGAGCCATAGACATAGTTGGCCCGCCGTGCACGCCAGCCCGCAATGGAGGAAAAGGCCACAATGTGGCCTCTTTTCATGACGTCGGCCAGCACGGTGAGTATGGATACCTGCGCGGCATAATCAATCAGGGCGATGTCGAAGGCATGCGCCTCGTCGTGCTCAGCTTGTTCCTGGTCACCCAAGATTCCGAAGGCGACAACCGCCGTCGTGATGTCCTCACCCGCGAGCGTTGCAGCTTGCTCGATAACTGCGCGGTGGGAGGAAACATCCGCGGCATCGAAGGAAAGCGTGTGAACGGAAACCGCCCCTCTGCGGAGAAGCTCTGTGGTGAGTTCATCCATACCGTGCTCACCCCGCGCGGCAAGTACTACTGGGCGGCCTGCACACAGACGGCGTGCAAGCTCGCCACCGATATCGCTGCGCCCGCCAAGGATCAGTAGCGCGCCAGTTTCTCCCATCAGCGCAACCCCCTCGGGGCCTGGTTCAGGGACTCATGCCCGGATTCAGTGGTCACCACGATGTCCTCCAGACGCATACCCCACTTACCCGGGACGTAGATTCCCGGCTCAATCGAAAAGGCCATGGACGGGGAAAGCTCCAGCTCATTTCCCTCCATGATGAAGGGCTCCTCGTGCGTCGACAAGCCAATGCCGTGCCCCGTGCGGTGCGTGAAATATTCACCCCAACCGGCCGCTTCGATCACACTGCGCGTGGCACGGTCTATCTCCTGAGCGGTTGTGCCTGGGCGCGCGGCGGCTCGTCCGGCAGCCTGGGCCTTTTCCAACACCGCATAGGCCTCCTGGAAATCGGCGGGCGCCGCAGAGGGGTCCGCTCCCACCACATAGGTGCGGGTGCAGTCAGAGTGATAACCGGAGGCCAGCGTCCCTCCGATATCCACCACGACGGGATCACCCGCGCCAAGTTCCCTGTCCCCATAGTCATAGTGTGGGTTTGCCCCGTTTGGGCCGGAACCAACGATGATGAAGTCAACCGCATCGTGTTCGCGCAAGATGAGCTCCCGCAAATCAGCGGCTACTTCGGCCTCAGTGCGCCCCGGCTTTAAGAGACGCGGGACCTCGGCGTGCACGGCGTCGATAGCCTCCGCAGCAGCGCGCAGCTCCGCTACCTCATCTGAGTCCTTGCGGCTAAAGAGCTCAGCCAGCGCCTCAGTAGCTAGAAGGTATTCCACTTGCGGTACCTCCGTCGAGGACGTCGAAGAAGGTGAGGACGGAACTAGCTGGTCTCGAACTGCGGACTGGAAACGCAACACGTGGTCTGCGGTCAGCGAGGAGCCCAAGGCAACGGTGCTGAGACTCACACCTTCCAAGGCCAGCGCATAGGGATCTTGGCCATCGTGCCACCCCACCAGCTGCGTGGCAACGCCCTGAAGCGACTCAATGTCGGTGCTTGGCGCTACGATGATCGGTTGGGCGTCGGGACGGATAACCAAGCAGGTCAGACGTTCATGGGACGAGATCCAGGAACCCGTAAGATACGCGAACTCGGCCCCGGTACCTACCAGCAACACATCGATACCCTTGGCAGCGGCAATCGCGCGGGCGCGGTCCAAGCGGGAAGCATAATCAGTCATGGGAGTTAGCCTACCGCTCGCCTTCGTCCAGTTAAGCTGGGCGCCGTGAATTCCTATCCCGCAGCCGTCAAGATCCGCACCCGCCGTAGCTATTGCTCGGGGGTGCTCATCGATGCCTCCTTAAAGCCCTGCACCCAGCAGGCAACCCGGCTGGTTCTGACCTGCGCGCACTTCTTCCGCGATGGCCTAGACAAAGCTGATCACTACAAGGTGAGTGGCGGTTTCAACCGGCGGATCACCGCCGTGCGTACGATTGATGGAACCGACATGGCCTTGTGTTTGCTTGATAAGCCCGCGTCACCACGAAACCTACCGGGACTCGCACACAGTACTCCCCCTTTTCGAGCTCCGGTGAGCACTTGGGGATACGGCGGAAGGGCCCGCCGCGCACAGAAGCGAACGGGGTTATTTCTTCTGCCCTTCTTTCGCACGTGGTCGGTCGATTTCCTCACCACCGTCTCCCCCGCCGGATTCGTCTTCAACACGAATCCGGCAGTCAAAGGTGACTCGGGCGGACCAGCTTTAATCGATGACGCCATCATCGGCACGCAAGCTCTCATCCTTAACCCGTTGGGGCGCAACCTCAAGCTAGCCACCGTGGCACTCATCGCACCCCACCGCACAGCTATCGCGGCGGCAGCCGCGGCACTGCTTCGCGGTAGCTCCGAAGACTAGGAAGAGACTAAGCGCCGATGGCGACGACGCCGCGCTGGATCGCGTCAATGGCGCGCCGGGCATTGCGGCGAATTTCGTCCTCGTAGCCGGTCTTGGCTACCTGCTGGAGCAGATCGATGACCTGGCGGCACCAACGGACAAAGTCACCGGGAGTCAGCTCCGCGCCTGACTCGTTAGCCGCAGCCATGCAATATGCCAAGGGTGCGCCTGCGGTCCATTGGTGGATAGCGAGTGCAAAGGCTGGCTCCGGCTCGCGTGTTTGCGGCAGGTTATGGCGCTTCTCATCGCTGACAAGCTCCGCGTAGATGCGCCACGTTGCGTTCATGGCGTCCGCCATGTCGTCGCTAGCCGCACCTGGTTCGCCGCGGGTGGCTTTTCGGTTTTCGAAGACGCAGAGGGAGGCAACGCCGGCCAGCTCTGCCGGGTCAAGGTCATTCCAGATACCCCGCTTAAGGCATTGTGCCACCAGTAGGTCGGACTCGGAATGGATCTTGGCCAAACGCTCGCCTTCGTCCGTGATGACCGGCTCGCGGTTCTCGCCGTAGCCTTCAAACTCTACGTAATCCATCTCCGCCAGCAGGTCCACGATGCGCTCGAAGGTGCGGCCGAGGGTATCCGTCGCGCGCTCCACCTTGGCTTCCAACTTGTGGAGCTCGAGCTCGCGTCGGGCGAGCTTTTGGGCCACACCAGCCAACTGTTCGCGGTCGGTCGCCGGCCAATTGTGCACCGGGTGCTCGCGGAGGGCATCGCGCAGCTGCGCGATCTTCTTGTTGGGACGATTACGCGGCTCAGTGCGCATCTTCTTAGGCCGCTTGTAGTAGTCGCGTTTGAAGGCATCCTGAACGTATTTGGTATGCCGACGCGGATTCTTCTGCGCCGCACGCGGCAGCTTCATGTGGCCGAGCACCATCGGCGGATTTTCAATACCGGCTGCATCGATGCGTCCAGACCACCCGGACTCCGTGGTAACCCAGGGGCGTGGATCAGCAGTCTGGTTGGCCGGGGTGATGACAACTGCCAGCGTTGGGCGCTTCTTGGTCGCGATGGCGATGACCTCACCCATTTGCAGCCGGGCCAAGACAGCCGCGACCTCCTTGTTCCTCTCCTCCTTTTTGGAGGCCCGCGCTGACTTTTCCTCGTCGGTAAGCGCGCGGCGCAGGCGCATATAATCCATGAGGAGTTCAGCCGGGTCCTCGCCATCAGCTGCCGGCGGAGCTAAGTTATCCACGGCCTGATCCAACTGTGCGCGAAGTTCGCGGACGCGATGCTCAGCGCGCTCAATCTCGCGAGTCTCTTCCACGACGGAACCGTCCGCCTGGAACTGGGCAAAAGACTTCTCCAGCAAGCGCAGCGAGTCATCAAAGCCGAGCATGCCCAGCAGGTTGATAGCCATGTTGTAGCCGGGCTCGAAGGTAGAAATGAGCGGATAGGTACGAGTTGAGGCAAGCCCCGCCACCGCGGTCGGATCCATCGCGGGTGCCCACTGCACGACGGCATTGCCCAGGGTATCGATGCCACGCCTGCCCGCGCGCCCGGTGAGCTGCGTGTACTGGCCGGGGGTGAGGTCCACGTGTGCCTCGCCGTTGAATTTCACCAGCTTTTCCAGTACCACGGTGCGCGCTGGCATATTGATGCCTAGGGCAAGGGTTTCGGTGGCAAAGACTGCCCGGACGAGGCCCTTGACGAACAGTTCCTCCACGATGTGCCTAAAGGCGGGCAGCATGCCCGCGTGGTGAGCGGCAAAGCCGCGCGAGAGTGCTTCGCGCCAACGTTTGAAATCAAGGACCTTGAGGTCTTCTTCCGGAATGCCTTCCACGCCCTTATCGACGATGGCCTTGATCTCGGTGGCCTCCTCCTGGGAGGTCAACACCATCCGGGAACGCAGGCACTGATACAACGCGCCATCGCAGCCCGCACGAGAAAAGATGAAGGTAATCGCCGGCAACATCTCCATGGCCTGCAGCTCTTTGAGCACCTCTGGACGGCCTAGCGGACGGTAGCGGTCTTGCGCACGAGGCGCGCCGCTGCGCCGATCACTGTGCCGGTCGCTGCGCCCGCCGCCTTTGTGCCGGGCACGGGCGCGGAAGCTCGCACGGTTCTGGGCATAGTCTGCGCGGCCATTATCGGTATCGCCGGCCTCCAGACGTTGGATGCGCTGTGCCAGTTCATTGTTTACCTGGCCGCCTGAGTCGGGTTCAAAGAGCGGGTAGATCTTGCGGCCGACCATCATCCACTGGTCCAGCGGTACTGGGCGCTTGTCGGTGACGATGACCTTGGTGTCACCACGCACGGTGGTCAGCCACCGGCCGAATTCCTCGGAGTTGGACACCGTTGCGGATAGGCCAATGATGGAGACGTGCTCCTCCAGGTTGAGGATGACTTCTTCCCACACTGCGCCGCGCGAGGCATCCGCCAAGAAGTGGATCTCATCCATCACCACGTGGGTCAAGCGATCCAATGCGCCTGAGCCCGCATAAATCATGTTGCGCAAAACCTCAGTGGTCATCACGAGGATGTCCGCGGAGGAGTTGATTGAGACATCACCCGTCAGCAGTCCGACCGCATCCTCGCCATGCGCGTCAACCAGGTCGTGGTACTTCTGGTTACTCAGCGCCTTGATGGGTGTGGTGTAGAAACAACGGGTTCCTTGGCGCAGTGCCAAAGAAACAGCAAACTCACCCACCACGGTTTTACCCGCGCCGGTGGGCGCACAGACCAGAACACCGTGGCCCGCTTCAACTGCTTGGCATCCTTCAATCTGGAAGTCATCCAGTGAGTACGGTAGTGCTTGAGTGAACTCGTCCAGATGCGTCAGTGTCATAAGTCCCCAGAGTACCTGTCAGGGACGGGGCACTAGCACGCCGGTACAAGTCCCCGCACAGAACTCTTGATTAGAAGGCCCGCGAGGCTACAGAACGTCGTCGAAAAAGCCGCTCTGCGGGGGCTGAGTATTCGTCTGCTGAGGTTGCTGTACCCGAGCGTCAGGAGTTGAAGCCGGGGGAACAGGCCTGGAAGATACCGGCCGCGAAGACGCAGAAACGCTCGTGGATGCGGACACCGGAGTTGGTGCGCCAATGGCACCCGGACCTTCATCCAGCGACGAGGCAGTTTCATCATCCAAGTCCATCCAATCCGGGCGCTGGCGCTTCTGACGCTTGTCGTTGATGCGGCAGAACTGGAAAGCTATTTCTACAAGAACCACAAGGGCACCGGCCAAAACCAACATTGAGAAGGGTTCTTGGCCCGGTGTAACAACCGCGGCGAAAATCATGATGACCACAATGATGATGCGGCGCTTGTCCTTGACGTGGTCATATTCCAATACACCGATCAGGTTAAGGCATACCACGAGTAGAGGGATCTCAAAGCTGACGCCAAAGATCAGCAGCAACGCCAGCAGGAAGTAGAAGTAACGCTCACCTGTCAGTGCTGCAGTTTGATACTCGGAGCCCATGCCCATGAGGAATTCCAGGCCCACTGAAAGGATGACGTAGGCAAGGACCGCGCCGAGCACGAAAAGCAAGACCGCTGTCGAGACAAATAAGAAGGTAAAGCGGCGTTCGTTCTTGTGCAGGCCGGGCACGATGAAGGCCCAAATCTGGTAGAGCCAGACCGGTGAGGACATTACTGCGCCAGCCAACGCGCCCACTTTGAGGCGCAGCAGCAGCATTTCGAAGGGGCTGGTGGCAAGCAAGCGGCACTCGCCATCCGCAGTGAAAGAGATGCGCTTTTCCTCAGGCAGCGAGCAATAGGGCCCACGCAAGATCTCGCCCAGCGGTGACATGCCAAACGGGGCGTGTTGGTACCAGATGAATCCGATGATGGCGCCCACCACGAGGGCGAGGAGGGAAATGACGATGCGTCGGCGCAGCTCCTGGAGGTGCTGAACTAATGTCATCTCCCCCGTTGGGTTCTTGGGCTTGCGGCGTAGCTTTGAGCTCCATTTTTGCTTCGGCGCGTTAGAAGCAGCATTCGACGGTGTACTCGCGGTACTCAAAGCAAGACCTCCATAGAAAAGCCCACGGCGACAGGCGAGACCTCAGCACTCCGAGGGACTCGGAGCGTGGCCTGCCTGCCGGGAAAGATCATTAGTTCTGGTTTCCGTCAGCCGGCTTGGACGTGCGCGGCTGCATCTCCGGGCTGTTCCAGAAGTCCTCATCGTTCTTCTTCGATGCAGCAATTTGAGCCTGCTGCTCGGGAGTGTTGTTCTCCTCCTTCATCTCCTTGACTTCGGACTTAAAGATACGCATGGAGCGGCCCATGGAGCGAGCTAGCTCCGGAAGCTTTTTGGCGCCGAATAGCAGCACGATGACGAGAACAATAAGGCCGATTTCCATAGGTCCCACAGTCATTGGGGTGCCTCTACTTTCTTGGTAGATGGAGCGTACAGGTCCACGCAGCGGGGCTGGGCAGTCTGCACACAGAAGTGCTCTTAGTCTGGCAGTTGAGTATAACGTTCTAACGCCCGTTTTCTATGTTGCGAAATGGCGTCGACAAGCTTCGGTGGCCCCACGACCCGCATTCGGTCCGCTTGGCCGAGGGCGAAGCGGCTAAACCAGGCTTCGGAACCGACGGGCATTGTGGCAGCTATGAAGCCATTTTCCAGCCGTTCGCCGAGCGTGATGTCGTAGTGCTCGGCCAGCCAGGTGAATTCTTGGTTAATCTCCAGCTGCGCAACAAGAGTGTGATCTAGACCAAAGGGGGAATCGGGGTTGAAGTCTAGCTTGCGCAGGTGCGGGGTGGCGGTTACGTCAAGCACCTCAACATCACTCATACGGTCCAAGCGGAACGTACGGTGCTCCCCCACCGATTCATCCCAGGCCACCAAATAGGGTTCGCCATCCACGATGAATATTCGTGCCGGGTGCACGGTGCGCTCGCTGGTGCGGTTGGAGGACATACTCCAGTAGGTAAAACGCACTTGCCGGCGCTTGTCGACGGCCCCCGCCAACGCCGCTTGCACCTCGGACTCCTCCGGATCCGTCGTGGCCAGAGAATCGTAGATGGCGGCGGTCTTTTCATCCATAATCGCGCGTAGCTTCGCGGCGGCGGCATGGACCGCGGAGACGTCGACAAGCCCCGGCATTGCCTCAAGAGACTCGAGCGTTAGCAACAACGCGCCGGCCTCCGTTGGGGTCAGACGCAGGGCCTGGGTTAAGCCTTGGTCGTTGTAGATCTCGATGCCATCGCTGTAGCTGAAGCTTAAGTCGATAAGATCCTCAGTATTACGGCCCACCCCGGAGCAGAAGAGCCTGTCGACGGCATCCTTAAGCTCAGCAGGGGTCATTCCCAAATCCTCGGCCGCCTCCATCGGGGTCACCCCTGGGTGGTTGCGCAGGTATGGGATGAGGTTGAGGGAGCGAACAAGAGACTGCAGTTTGCGTGGCTGATCAGCCATGGTGCGATTCCTCCCCACTCAAGAGCGCGATGATGTCGGAACGAACTTCTGTCGGTTCAATCACCACGACATCTGGTGCATATCCCGCGGCGGTGCGCACTAGCCAATCGCGGCGCACGCCCGTCAGCGCAAGGAGGCCATCCGCGCGTCTGCGTCCGGCGTCGACAAGCTCCGCGGCCTGGCCATCTGGTACCTCAAGGAGGGCATCGACGGTGTCTCCCCGGTCAAGCGCTTCCACGACGAGATCTTGCAGCGGCGCGGTGGGCTCGAGGTGGGTGGCCCCAGCGCGCGAGCGCTTAACGTTGTCCACGCGGGTGGCGCGGAAGGTGCGGGGTGCCTCCCGGTCCACATCCCACCCGACGAGGTAGACGCGATCACGGTGATTGACCAACCCCCACGGGTCCATGTGGCGGCGAACCGGCTCGGCTGAGGGCGTGGCAAAGTAATCAAAGGAGATACGCAGCCCCGCACGCACGGCGGTAATCACCCCGGTGACGAGCTCTGGGCTCAGCCTGGTCATGTCATTGACCGCGGTGTAGACGGGCGCGCCGCGCAGGTCGCGGGAGGCTCCCGAGGCCGCTAGTTTTGTCCACGCGGACAAGCTGAAATCACTCAAGCCGCCCGGGGTGCCAATCCCGCCGGCAACGCCCAACACCATGGCTTCTTCCGGCGTGAAATCGACGGGAGGCAGCTGGTAGCTTTCGGGATCGAGGCGATACAGCGAACCTTCCGCCCCACTACTGTGTACTACTGGCACGCCGGCGCGCTGCAGGGTCAGGATGTCACGGGAAAGTTGCTTGTGAAAGGCCTCGTCGCTGCGTGATTGGTAGCCCTCGACGTGGCTGCGGATCCACGCCGCGCTGCGGTCCGGAACCCCGCCTTGGTGCGCTGCGCCATGCAGCGCAAAGGTGAGGTTGGTGAGCCTTTCGATAGCGCGGTCTCTGACCGGCGTCCTGGCTGCAGTTCGATCTGCTGAGGGCATAGTGGCAGGTTCCTTGATCAGCTCTAAGGCTCTAAGAGCCTGGGTGCGAACGCATGTAGTCTAACAACCCATCTAGGCGCGGGTCCTCGGAGACAAAGGGGTCGGAGAACTCCTCGGTCATCGGCTCAGGCCGGTTGACCTTCATCCGCGTCCAATCCACCGTTACCGCGGCATCGAGCTCGCGGGCAACCGCGAGAAACTCCCCGCGCAGCTTGGCACGGGTGGTCTGCGGGGCGGTGTCGACGGCGGCATCGATTGCAGCATCGTCGATCCAGCGCTCCACCATGCCGCGCTGCTCCAGCACGCTGTAGAGGCCGCGGCCTGGGCGGATGTCGTGGTAGGTTAAATCGATCTGGGCCAGTTTGGGGTGCGCCCAATCCCCGTCCAGGCGCTCGCGGTAGCGGTTCAGCAGGCTGCGCTTGATGACCCAATCGATCTCGCGGTCAACGCCGGAGAAATCCTGAGTCTCAATCGCTTGGAGGGTGCGCTTCCACAAGTCCACGACACGAGCCAACTCAGCCGTCGGAGTGCCTGCGTCCTCGCGGTGCTCCAGCCAGCGCTCGGCGGCGGTACAGAGCTCCTGTTGCACGGCAAGCGCGGTGGTGTTGCCGCCTCCCTCGAGCGGAAGCTCGGTGCGGCCGGTTGGGTCGAGCGCGATGGCGCGGATGTGCTGAATTGGATCAAGCACCGAAAGCTCCGGTACCTCAAAGCCAGCCTCTAACATCTCCAGCATGAGCAGCGTGGAGCCAACTTTGAGGGCCATCGTGGGCTCGGCCATGTTGGAGTCACCGACGATGACGTGCATGCGGCGGAAACGCTTGGAATCACCATGCGGTTCATCGCGAGTATTGATGATGGGGCGAGAGCGAGTCGTCGCAGAGGACACGCCTTCCCAGACTTGGTCGGCGCGCTGTGAGAGCACGAAACGCGCAGGTTCCTCGCCTTTGGCAGGTTTGATCATCCCCGCACCGCAAATGAGCTGCCGGGTAATCATAAACGGCAACAGGGCTTTGCCAAGGTCCTTGAGCACCACGTGGCGACTGATGAGATAGTTCTCGTGGCAGCCGTAGGAATTGCCCGCGGAATCGACGTTATTCTTGAACAAGTAGACGGCGCGCTTCTCCCCCTCGTCCGCCAAGGTTTTTTCCGCCTGCACGGCCATGCGGTTGACCATGGCGTCGCCGGCGCGCTCATAGGCAATGAGCTGGCTGAGGCTATCGCACTCCGCGGTAGCGAACTCCGGGTGGGAACCCACGTCCAGGTAGAGGCGGGAGGCGTTGGGGCTGAAGATATTGGAGGAGGAGTACTTCGACACGATGGGCCGGAAAAGTACGCGGGCTATCTCATCCGGGGACATCACTCGCTGTCCCTCGTTGGCGCTAGCGGTGATGCCGTACTCGGTTTCGATGCCCATAATCCGCCGTGCGTAAACGGGGGCGCTATCGGAGGGCTGCTCCACCTTTACTCGCCGCCCTTTTGGACGTAGGAGCGCACGAACTCCTCGGCGTTGGACTCCAAAAGACCGTCAATTTCATCGAGGAGGTCATCGGTACCCGCGCTGTTGATGCTGACTTGTCCGGCGTCGAACTCCGGGGTGTCGCCTCCTTGACCGTTGCCGCCGCCGGCGTTGATCTGAGACTGCTGTCCGCTCATCTTCTAGAGCTCCTTTCGCGAGTGGAAAATGCTGCGCTAATACAGTGTAGGGTACTCGATTCGCACCCCGAGCTGGCGCAAACTATTAACGAAATCGGCGGCGCTGTCCGCAGATTCCAGCAGAGCGCCCACCTCGTCCTGCCCGAGTCTTTTTGTGTCGTCGAGTGCCACGCAGGCGGTTCCAGAGTTGGCTCCCTCGGCCTCACCGATGCGGAAGGTCAGCGACTGCCAAGACGCCGCCAAGACCTCCTCCCCAAACTTCCGGGTGGCGTGGCCGCGTAGGTAAGCGCGGGTATCTGCGGGCGGCGTTTCCGCTGCAGCAGCAATCTCTTCCTCACTGACCAAGGACCGCATCTGCCCCTTGCGAACCAGCGCGTGGTAGAGGGACTTGGCCGGGTCGATGTCGGTGTACTGGAGATCGATGAGCGCGAGCTTCGGGTCATCGGCGGCCACGCCGCGGTCGAGGTAGCCCTTAATCAGGCGGTATTTGGCTACCCAATCCAGCAGGTGGGCGGCCTTGAGCGGGTTGTCGGCCAAGAGCGCGACAACCTCATCCCAGGCGGCAAGTACCTTCTCATCCGCCTCGGAGGCGGCGGTAACCCTCTCCCGGTAGGCGGCGAGGATGTCAAGGGCGGTGAGGCGGCGGCCGTCGCGAAGCGCCAGCTGGTGCGTCAAGGTGAGATCGCGGCTGACCCGCTGCACCTCCTCCACCGGCTCTGCTAGGCGCAGATCACTAAAGTCCACGCCGCTCTCGATGGCATCGAGCACCAGCGACGTCATGCCCAGCTTGAGCAGCGTCGAGGTGTGGGACATAGTGGCATCACCGATGATGACGTGTAGGCGTCCAAAGTCCTCGGCCACCGCGTGCGGCTCATCGCGGGTATTGATGATGCCGCGGTTGAGGGTGGTTTCCAGGGAAATCTCCTGCTCGATATAGTCCGCGCGCTGCGAGATCTGGAAACCTGGCTCTTCGCCGTCAGCACCCAAACCCCTGCGCCCAGCACCGGTGACCACCTGGCGGGCAACGAAGAAGGGAATCAGCCCTTGGGCAATTTCCTCGAAGTCAGTTTCCCTGGAGTACTGGTAGTTCTCGTGGCTGCCATAGGAAGCACCCTTGCCGTCCACATTGTTCTTGTAGAACTTCAGCGGCGGGCAGGGATCGTGTGTGGCCAGCACGGACGTGCCCTGCGCTGTCAGCGATGCCACGGCCTCCCCTGCACGGCGCAGGATGAGGTCGCCGGCGGCGTCGTAAAGCATCGCATCCCAGGCATTCGTACACTCCGGCGAGGAGTACTCGGGGTGAGCGTGGTCGACGTAGAAACGCGCGCCATTGGCGGTCACCACGTTGGCCACACCCAAGGCGTTCGGGTCCACCACGGGCACGGTGTGATAGCGCTTGAGATCGAAGCCGCGGCTATCGCGTAGCGGGTGCTCCTCCCGAAAATCCCAACGGGAGCGCGCACCGGTATGCAGGGCGGCATAAGCCACAACAGCATGGGTGGACGTCACGATCGGTGATAGCGCCGGGTTGGACGGCGTAGAGATTCCATACTCAGTCTCGGTACCTAGAACACGACTCAAGGTTGTACTCCCATCAATTCGACCCCGGTGACATGCGCGCCGGCGGAGGTCCCGGCGACGATCTTGGCCCACTCCTCCGGGTTGGCGGATGTAGGTACGTATTCCGATTCAGCCTGCTCGGCAGCGATGGCCTGGTGCAGGTGCGCGGCGGTAATGCCGGCGGGCTGTGTATCCCCCGCCGCGTTGGTTTCGTCCAACGCCTCCTTGATAGCCAGCTTCTTTGCGCGGGAGACGATGTTGGCGATCATCGCGCCGGAGACGAAGTCCCGGTAGTGCAATACGCGCGGATCCGCGTTGGAGAAGTGCAACGTGACGAAGGGGCGCTCCGCGTAGAGATCCTCCACTGCGGTATCGATGAGCTGGGAAAGTTCGCCCTCGTGTGGAACGGTGTCCGGGAAATGGCGGGCGAAGATTTCGCGCGCACCCTGCTTGGTGGGCCGGTTGACGCGAATCTTGATGTCGAGGCGCCCCGGGCGCATGATGGCGGGGTCGATGAGCTCCTCGCGGTTGGTGGCACCGATGACGATGACATTGCTGAGCTTTTCGACGCCATCCAGCTCCGTCAAGAGCTGCGGGACAACGGTGGTTTCCATATCGGAGGACACACCGGAACCGCGCGTGCGGAAGATGGACTCCATCTCATCGAAGAAGATGATGACCGGCCGCTGGCTGCCATCCGCAGTGGGCTCAGAAGCAAGCTCGCGGGCGCGCTCGAAGATGAGGCGAATGCGGCGTTCAGTCTCACCCACGAACTTGTTGAGAAGTTCTGGGCCCTTCACGTTGAGGAAGTAGCTGGGGGCAGTAGCGCCGAGCGACGCCGACAGAGAATGCGCCACTGCCTTGGCGATGAGCGTCTTACCGCACCCAGGCGGACCATAGAGCAGCACGCCCTTCGGCGGCTGGAGATCGTATTGGCGGTAGAGCTCCGGGTGCAGGAAGGGCAGCTCGACAGAGTCACGGATGAGGGAGATCTGCTCGTCCAAACCACCGATATCCTCGTAGGAGACGTCTGGAACTTCCTCCAGCGTGAGCTGCGCTACCTCAGTCTTGTGCACTCGTTCGGTGGCCACGCCTGATTTGGACTCGACCAAGAGGGTATCGCCGGCGCGCACGGTATCCCGCAGCGCTGCAGCGAGGAGAATAACCTGCTCTTCACCGGAGGAATTAATGACCACCGCGCGGTCGGTGCCTAGGCGTTCTTGGAGCGTCGCCAGCGCGCCAGTATTTACCGGGGCGCAGGCCTCCACGACGACGAAGCCCTCACCCAAGCGGACCTGCTGCCCTACTTTAAGGGAGCCTGGCTCCAAGTTGGGCGAAATCTTGACTCGCATGGCTCGGCCATTGGTATAAACCTCGGCGTCGCGGTGTAAATCATGGGCGCGCCCAGAATAGCCCAGAAAGACACCGTATGTGGAGGCGGGTTCCGCAAGGGCGTCCACCTCGGCGAGCATCTGCTGAAGCTTCGTGCGTGCATCCTTCAACAGGGCAGCAAGCTTGGCATTGCGTTCAGCGAGCTGCTCTATCTGGCGACGCTGCTGGCCAAGTTCCTGGGCATGAGTGGCATCGTTCATAGGGTCCACCCTAGCGCGCAGTGCGCCACGTTTAACCTCGGGGCTTATTTTCGGGCGCGGCGCTGCGGGCGGGGCGGGGTGACGCCGTCGGCAAGCCGGCGCGTCCAGATCAGAAACGCCGTGTGCGCATTCATGCGATGCTCCGGGCGGGTGGCCAAGCCCTCCACCTTCCATTCACGTACGAGGGACTCCCAGGCGCGTGGCTCCGTAAAGCACTTCAGCTCGCGGATGCCCTCCATCACCTTCATCAGCTGCGGCACGGTGGCCACATAAGTCATGAAGACGCCGCCCGGGATGAGTATGTCGCGCACCTTCTCGAGGTGCTCCCAGGGCTCGAGCATGTCCAAGATGACGCGATCCACGGGACCGCCGAGCTCCTCGACGGTCACATTGGCCAAATCGCCAAGCCGCGGGCTCCACCACTCGGGCTGCTCACCGAAGTATTCGGCGACGTTATCCACGGCGTATTCCAAGTGGTCATCGCGTACCTCATAGGAGAAAACGTGGCCTTCTGGCCCTACGGCGCGCAAGAGGGTCATTGAGAGTGCACCGGAACCGGCGCCCGCTTCCAGCACGCGCGCACCCATGAAGATATCGCCCTCGACCAGAATCTGCGCGGAGTCCTTGGGGTAAATCACCGCGGCGCCGCGCGGCATCGACAAGACGTGATCCACCATGAGGTGGCGGAACAAGAGGAAGGAGCTGCCCAGCGTCGAATCGATGACGGAGCCCTCATCCATGCCCACGATGTCATCGTGGCTGATGATGCCCTTGTGCGAATGGAACTGGCCTCCCTCCTCGAGGACGATGGTGTAATGACGCCGCTTGGCATCCGTGAGCTGCACGCGGTCGCCGTAGCGGAAGGGGCCAGAATAAGCCATGGCGTGGAAACCTTTCACATAATTTGGGGTGGCAAGGATTAACCCACCAAGTATGCCTCAAGGGCGTCGCCAAGCCATAGTTGGTCGCGCTCGCCTACCAGCTCGCGGGCCGAGTGCATCGAAAGCATCGGCACACCGACGTCGACGGTGGGGATGCCCAGGCGGGTGGCGGAAATCGGGCCGATGGTGGAGCCACAGGGCACGTCGTTATTACCCACGAAGCGCTGGACCGGAACGCCCGCACGACGGCAGGCAGATTCCCACAGAGCTACAGTGTTGGCGTCGGAAGCATAGCGCTGGTTGCCGTTGATCTTGGTGACCGGGCCTTGGCCGATGATCGGGTGGTGAGTGGGATCGTGCTTTTCCGCGTAGTTGGGGTGCACGGAGTGGGCGGCGTCCGCAGAGACACAGCTGGAGCGCGCGAACATCTGGAAGCGCTGTTCCTCATTGGCGCCAAGCGCCCGCGCGGTGCGGGTCAAGATATCACCCAGAATCGGCCCACCCGCACCATAGCGCGAAGAGGAGCCCACCTCTTCGTGGTCAAAAGCCGCCATGACGAGGACGTCCTTGTGCTCGATGGAGTCGGCGCTTTTCGCAGCAGCCAGCAGGGCACGCAGCGAAGCATGAACGGAAGAAAGGTTGTCCATGCGGCCGGCAGCGATGAGCCTCTCACCGGCACCGAAGACCTCACCGCGCTGGGCGTCGGCGGTAATCAGGTTGAAGGAAGCGATGTCCTCTGGGTCTACGCCGAGCTGCTTGCCGACGACCCCCATCACCGACGTTTCCGGTGTGCCCACGGAGAGCACCGGCTGCATGTGGCGCTGGCGATCCGGCTTGAATTCATCCTTGCGGTAGAGGTGGATAGCCAGCGAAGGCAAGCGCAGCAAGGGGCCGGTATTGACCAAGTGGCGGGTGCCATCGCGCAGGACGACTTGACCACCGACGGTGAGCTCGCGGTCAAACCAGCTGTGGAGAAGGACTCCGCCATAAACCTCCACGGCTACCTGTTGCCAACCTGCGGAGTCGAAATCCGGGGTGGGCTTGAGAGCAAGACCGGGCGAGTCAGTATGGGAGCCGATAATCCGGAAACCCGAATCCGGACCGGCACCTTCGGGGACGAACCAAGCCATGACCGCACCACCCCGGACCATGACGTGACCGCCTGGTGCTGCCGACCACTCGGCAGACTCGTCTTGGCGGCTAAACCCCGCATCAACGAGCGTGCGCGCTACCTCCTCAGCCGCGTGGTAGGAGGAGGGACTGGCGGCGATGAAATCGAGAAAATCTTGCGTAGTGCTCATGCTTCCAGCTTGCCACGGACTGCCGGGTGATGCCGGAAGGACTGTGGGTGCCTATGCGCTAGTCTGAGAAACATTATGCCGAAACGACTAGCCCTCTCCCCTTCCCGCGCCTCCGACTACAAGCAATGCCCACTGCTCTATCGCTTCCGAGCCATCGACAAGCTGCCTGAACCTAAGACAAAGGCGCAGGTCAAGGGAACGCTGGTCCACGCTGTGCTGGAGAAAATGCACAAGCTACCCCGTGAGGAGCGCGAGTACCCAGTGGCGGTGAAGATGATCAAGCCTGAATGGGCGGTGATGCTCGAATCCGATCCGGAGCTGCGTGAATTGGTACCAGAGCCCGAGGAGCTGGACTTCTTCGTCGAAGTACGCGAGCTCATCAAAGGCTACTTCCAGATGGAAAACCCCCAAGGTTTCGACGCCCACAAGTGCGAGATGTACGTCGATACAGTTCTGCCCAACGGCGTGCCCGTCCGCGGGTTCATCGACCGCGTTGATGTTGCTCCCACCGGCGAGGTACGCGTGGTGGACTATAAGACCGGAAAGAAGCCACTCCCCCGTTATTCCCAGGACGCGCAGTTCCAAATGAATTTCTACGCGCTGGTGTACTGGCGGCTACTTGGCACCATCCCTACGCAGCTGCGGCTGATGTACCTCAAGGTTTTGGATTCGATGTTCCTCACGCCTGGGCCGGAGGAACTCGAGTACTTCGAGCGTGACCTAGGTGAGCTCTGGGCCAAGATCGAAGGCGATGGCAAGACCGGAGACTTTAGGCCAAAGACCTCGAAGCTGTGCGGCTGGTGTTCCTTTCAGGATCTTTGCCCCGCCTTCGGCGGTACGCCACCCGAGTATCCCGGGTGGCCAGGCCAAAGTTCGTAGACTGCGCCGCGTAAAACGGGCCGTGGTTTAGAACAACCCAGAGATGGAACCGTCAGCGGCAACATCGATGTTGTTCGCCGCAGGCTTCTTGGGAAGGCCCGGCATGGTCATGACGTCGCCGGTCAGCGCCACGATGAAGCCAGCGCCTGTGCGGGGCTGCAGCTCGCGGACATGAAGGACGTGGCCTTCTGGGGCGCCGAGCTGGCTCGGATCATCCGAGAAGGAATATTGAGTCTTCGAGATCACGACTGGGAACTCCTCCCAACCGTTGTCCTTGATGTACTTCAAATCCTTCAGCGCCTTAGACGAGTACTCCACCCGCTCGGCGCGGTAGATTTCCCTAGCAATGGTGTCGATGGAGGCCTCGATGCCCTCAGCGGGATCATAGAGCTGGTGGGAGTTACCCTCGGAAAGATTCTCCAGAAGGCGCTCAGCCAGCGCTGTTGCTCCCGCTCCGCCCTTGGCCCACACTTCTGCTTCTTCGAGCGCGACGTCGAAATCGGCGGCCCACTGGCGCATGAACTCGCGCTCGGCCTCGGTATCGCTCCAGAAGAGGTTGAGCGCGACCACTGGCTGAAGCCCGAACTTGCGCAAATTCTCCACGTGGCGCTCGAGGTTCACCACGCCCTTCTTCAGGGCTTCCAGGTTCTCCGTGGTGAGCTCCTCGCGCGGCTGCCCACCGTTGTACTTCTGCGAACGGATCGTTGCCACGACGACCGCACCGGCCACATCAAGGTCACCGAAGCGGGACTTGATGTCCATGAATTTCTCGCCACCGAGGTCCGCGCCGAAACCTGCTTCCGTGAGGACGATATCGCCGAAGCGCATAGCAGTCTGGGTGGCCAACAGCGTGTTGCAGCCATGAGCGATGTTGGCGAAGGGGCCGCCGTGGACGAAGGCGGGAGTACCGCCAAGGGTCTGGACTAGGTTGGGGTTGAGTGCATCGCGCATCAGCGCGGTGAGTGCGCCTTCTGCCCCCAACTCGCGGGCAGTGACCGGCTTTTGGTCATAGGTGTAACCCACAGTGATATCACCGAGGCGCTTCTTCAGGTCTGCCAAATCGGTAGCGAGACCGAGAATGGCCATGATTTCCGATGCCGCAGTAATGGTGAAGCCAGTCTCCCCCGGCACGCCATGGGCGGGGCCACCGAGCCCGGTAACAACGTGGCGCAGGGCACGGTCATTGACGTCAACGCAGCGCTGCCAGGTAATGCGGCGCGGATCGATGTTGAGCGCATTGCCCTGGTGGATGTGGTTATCGATGATGGCGGCCAAGGTGTTAGTGGCCGCGGCGATAGCGTGGAAGTCACCGGTGAAGTGGAGATTGATGTCCTCCATTGGGACAACCTGAGAGTAGCCGCCACCCGCGGCGCCGCCCTTGATGCCCATGACAGGGCCCTGGGAAGGCTCGCGAAGGGCGACGATAGCCTTCTTGCCCAGCTGCGTGAGGGCGTCGGTCAAGCCGATAAGAACAGTAGATTTACCCTCGCCGGCTGGCGTCGGTGAGACGCCGGTGACGAGGACCAACTTGCCATCTGCGGGAGTATCCCCAACTTGAGTGATATCCACTTTGGCTTTGCTTTGCCCATAAGGAATAAGGGCCGTCTCCGGAATGCCTGCACGTGCAGCAATATCCGAAATCGGTTCGAGCTGGTGAGCTTGAGCAATATCAACATCAGAAGGTTGCGTAGTCATGCTCACCAGCTTAGCGCGCTAAAGAAGCGCGCTAAGCAACATCAAATTATTTCTAAATGATGCTAGGTGATGCTAGATAAGGACTGCGCCAAAGGCGTAGCACAGGAGGACCGACAAGACGATGCTCACAGTGCCTGGAATGATGAACGGGTGGTTGAAGACAGCCTTGCCAATGCGAGTCGAGCCAGTGTCATCCATTTCGACGGCCGCCAACAAGGTCGGGTACGTCGGCAGGATGAACAGCGCGGACACTGCTGGGAAGGCAGCCACTGCGGTAAGCGGGTTGACGCCGAGGGCCAGGGCTGCCGGCATGAGAGCCTTGGTGGTTGCGGCCTGCGAGTACAGGAGCGCCGCAGCGAAGAAGAGTACGATGGCCAGCAGCCACGGGGCGGACTCAATGATGGACCCGGAGATGGCCTGGATGTCCTCCATGTAGTGGTTGATCAGCGTGGTACCCAACCATGCGACACCGAGCACGCAGATACAAGCGGACATACCCGACTTAAAGACAGGCGTGTTGAGAACGTCGCCGGCGGGAACCTTGGTGACCATGACGATGAGGGTCGCAGCGGTGAGCATCACCGTCATGATGGCCTCGTTACGCGGCAGCGTCGGTTCCTCGATGAGACCCACCTGGGATGAGGTCAGGGTGGCCCACAGCATCACGATGACGATGGCGACGAGGAAGATGATGACCGAGGTCTTTGCACCTTGTGCCGGAGCGTAGTTCTGGGAACCTTGCGGCAGCTTCACCAAGCCCTGGGCCTTGCGTTCTTGGTAAACGGGGTCATCTTCGAGTTCTGCGCCCGAGCGGTTTGCTACCCAAGCGGCAGGGAAAATGGAGAGGAACGTAGCCGGAATGAGGACCGCGAGGATCTGCAAATAGCCCACGCCCATCGGCTCCAGTAGCGAAGCCAACAGAACAACGGCTGCGGAAATAGGTGAGGCGCAGATTGCCATCTGGGAGGCTACGACGGAAATCGAAAGCGGGCGGGAAGGACGAACCTTGCCCTCCTTAGCCACCTCAACGATGACCGGAAGCGTGGAGAACGCCGTGTGGCCGGTGCCCGCCAAGACGGTCATCAACCAGGTAACGATAGGCGCATAGAACGTGATCCTCTTTGGGTTCTTGCGAAGGAATTTCTCGGCGAGGTAGACCAGATAGTCCATACCGCCAGCACGCTGCATGGCAGCAATGGCGGCGATCACGGTCATGATGATGCCAATGACGTCAAAGGGGATGTCTTCACGTGTTACGGGGACACCGGTGAGGCCGAGTAAGAGAACGCCCAAGCCGCCGGCCATACCAATGCCGATCGAACCAATTCGGGCACCGAGATAAATCGCCGCGAGGACGATAATGATGTGCACAACAACCATTATGTAACTCCAATATGTGCAGGTGAACTGCAGTATGGGTGGTAATTCGCGCTGTGGTCAGTACACGACCTGGGCGCGACAACTGACAGTTCCAATTCTGCCCTATTTATGTGGCTTTGGCGAGAATCCAGGCCCGATTGTGTCCGTTTACACACCGATGTCAACCAATGCTCCCCCATCGGGGTGTCCACGGTGTCGGTAGCATCAGTTGGATTGAAAACAGCCAAACGCCCGTACCACCTTCAGTGAGGCAGTACGGGCGTGGACGAAACAGCAGAGGGTATTTACAACACTGGTGCTGTTGACGGTTTATTCATCGATGTAGAGCTGACCGCGGAACTCCGGGTGCATGAGGTTCTCAACGGACAGAACCTTGTTAAGGGTCTCCTCATCGAGCAGGCCCTTCTCCAGAACGAGCTCCTTGACACCCTTGCCAGTCTTGAGGGACTCCTTAGCAATCATGTCACCGTTGTGGTGGCCGATGAACGGGTTCAGGTAGGTGACGATACCAATGGAGTTCTCCACGTAGGCACGGCAGACATCAGCGTTAGCGGTGATGCCCGTGACGCACTTCTCACGCAGGGTATCGACGGCATTACCCATGATGCGGATGGACTGGAACAGCGCCTCACCGATAACCGGCTCCATGACGTTGAGCTGCAGCTGACCAGCCTCAGCTGCCATGGTCACGACGTGGTCATTACCGAAAATCTTGAAGCAGACCTGGTTGACAACCTCCGGGATAACCGGGTTGACCTTACCCGGCATGATGGAGGAGCCAGCCTGGCGCGGTGGCAGGTTGATCTCTGCAAGACCAGCGCGCGGACCAGAAGACAGCAGGCGAAGGTCGTTACAGATCTTGGCCAGCTTCATTGCTGCGCGCTTGATGGTGGAGTGCAGCAGCACGTAGGCACCACAGTCAGAGGTAGCTTCAATGAGGTCGCGGGCGGTCTTGATTTCCAAACCGGTGACCTCGGACAGCGCAGCGGTGACCTGGTGGCGGTAGCCGGCCGGGGTGTTCACACCGGTGCCGATAGCAGTTGCGCCCAGGTTGATCTCCAGCAGACGCTTCTGCGCGTCACGCAAGATGGCCTGCTCTTCGGCCAGGTTGTGCGCGAAGGCCTTGAACTCATCACCCAGGGTCATCGGAACTGCGTCCTGCAGCTGGGTGCGGCCCATCTTCAGGATGTCAACGAACTCATTGCCCTTGGCGTGGAACGCAGCCTGCAGCGCGTCGATACGCTCAATGAGGTCCTCCATCGCGTAGTAGATGCCGAGACGGAAGCCGGTCGGGTACGCGTCGTTGGTGGACTGGGACATGTTGACATCATCGTTCGGGTTGATGATGTCGTAGGCACCCTTTTCCTCACCAAGGTGCTCGAGCGCCAAGTTGGCCACAACCTCGTTGGTGTTCATGTTGAGCGAGGTGCCAGCGCCACCCTGGAAGACATCCAGCGGGAACTGGTCCATGCAGCGGCCCTCTTCGAGGATCTGGTCACAAGCCCAGATGATTGCCTCTGCTTTCTTCTTAGGAAGGACGTGCAGACGGCGGTTAGCCATCGCGGTTGCCTTCTTGACCTGTACCATACCGCGGATGAAATCCGGGATGGTATTGATGGTCACGTAGGAAATCTGGAAGTTCTCGATAGCGCGCAGCGTGTGAACGCCATAGTACGCATCGTTCGGAACTTCCAGGGAGCCGAGAAGGTCAGTCTCAGTACGCGTCTTTTTGCTAGAGGCGGACTTCGAAGACTTGTTGGTGGCCTTTTCTTCGACCTGGGACTTTACATCCTTGGTCTCCTTGGCCTCTGCTTGTGCATCCTTCTTAGTTGTCTTTGCCATCGGGGCTGACTCCTTGCATAAAAATCGAAGAACGATGATGGTCAGTCCCCATCGTAGCTAGGAGCCCGAATAAAATGTTTGGAATCTCCCCCTAAAAGCGGGCAATCCGAAGATCCGAGGCAAGAATTGCCTCTGCCCCAAGTTCTTCGAGGCTGTCCATTACTTGGTTGGCCAGTTTGCGGGGCACCATGACGCGCACGGCAACCCACCCTTCACGGGCCAAGGGAGAGATGGTCGGTCCTGTAAGCCCAGGGGTCACTGCCTCGACGTCTGGCAGCTTTTCTTCTGCCACGTTGTAGTCCAGCATGACGTAGTGGCGCGCATTGAGGATTCCTCGAATACGGCTAAGCACAACGTTTTCATCAGCGGTGACGTCTTCTCCCTCACGCTTTATCACCACGGCCTCCGAGGACACGATGGGGTCGCCAAAGGGTTCAAGCCCCTGCTGGCGGAGGGTGGCTCCTGTGGAAACAACGTCGGCAATGACGTCCGCGACTCCAAGGTGAATCGAAATCTCTACTGCACCGTCAAGGCGGATAACCTCGGCATCGATTCCATTGGCAGCGAGGTGATCGCGTACCACGTTGGGATAGGACGTGGCGATACGCTTGCCTTGCAGCTTGGCGACGTCCCACTGCTCCCCTGCTGGTGCGGCGTAACGGAAGGTCGAGCCGCCAAAATTGAGTGCTAGAACTTCATTGAATTTCGCGCGGGAATCGAGCGCTAAGTCTCGACCAGTAATTCCCAAGTCCAAGACGCCTTGTGCCACGTAGATAGCGATATCCTTTGGGCGCAGAAAGAAAAACTCGACTCCGTTCTCCTCGTCCACGACGTTGAGCGATTTACTGTGTCCGCGGCCCTTGTAGCCGGCTTCCTTGAGGATCTCAAGGGCTGCCTCGGACAGTGATCCCTTGTTGGGGACGGCGATTTTGATCATCAGTGTGTGGTGCTTTCTACGGTGAATGCTAGGACGGCTTTATAGCCGATTAAAGGTAGGTGTAAATGTCTTCGAGCTTTAGGCCACGCTTATGGGCCATAACCTGGAGCCAGTACAGCAGCTGTGACATCTCCTCAGCGAGCTCTTCATCAGACTGGTATTCCGCGGCGATCCACACTTCGCCAGCCTCTTCGATGATCTTCTTGCCCAGATGGTGGATCCCTTTGTCAAAAGACTCCACGGTGCCGGAGCCCTCAGGGCGTTCGGCGATCTTCTGGGACAGTTCCTCAAATAGGCTCTCAAAATTCTTCACGGTGGTTTATTCTTCCACACCGCTGCATAAAATTCTGCTAGTCGGCCGAAATTCTCAGTTACGCAAAGCCGGCTGACATGATGCGCAACTGAACTCGGTACGTCTAGTCGGCGCGCAACCGGCTAAACCACTCGTGAACATCGGCCGCCGTCGCCCCCTCCAGATGACGGTGAGCAGAGCCCCGGAGGTCAGTAATTTCGGTGGCTTGCTCGGGCACTGCGACGTGGTCTCCCTCCGGCAGTCCGATGACGGTGCATCCGGCGTCGACAGCCGCGCGCATACCTGCCGCAGAGTCTTCGAATACAAGGCAGTCCCGTGGATCGGCACCCACTCGACGCGCCGCCTCGATATACATATCGGGGGCAGGTTTGCCTTGGGGTACTTCGTCACCGCAAATCGTGTCGACGAAGTACTCGCGGCCTAAGGCCGCAATTGCGGAATCAGCCACATATCGTTCCGTGTTTGTGGTCACGATCATCGGCATTCCCAGGCCCTTGAGTTCGTCGAGCAGCTCGGGAATCCCCGGGAAAATCTCCAGGTGTTGGGCAAAAAGGGACCTGACGTAATCGAACATGAGCGCACGGTAGCGTTCGTTATCTCCTGGCTGAAGCGTAACTCCTGCTTTGTGCGCACAGATGCTGAGTGTGTCTTCGAAGGTAGCGCCAACCGTGGCTAAGCGCTCCGTGGGTGTTAAGCGGCGCCCTAGTGTTTCAGAGAGATAAAAAGTGGCCTCTTCCCACAGGGGCTCGGAGTTGGTCAGTGTGCCGTCCATGTCCCAGAAGATCGCGGCGGGACGGCGGATACGTGCTGTCTGATCGGTATCAGTCAATTAGAAATCCAGCTCCGGTAGCTGCGCGAGGGCTTCATCATCTGCACCAGTTGCTGCAGAGGCGGAGTGAATAAGCTCGGTTAGCTCCTCCTTCTCTTCCGGCTCAAGTACAGCGTCGGCATTCTTGCGGTTGAAAGCTGCGAGCTTCTCGACGGAAGGCCGCACCGCAGCTCCCAGGAGACCACCATCTGGATCATCTGGGAGTTTATCCAGATCCTCGAGGAAGGACTCCAAGATGGAGCGGAGGTCTGGGAGCACCGCAGCATCAAACGGCGCCTCCCAGAATTCCTTCTCCTCTTCCTTGAGGTAATCCCCGGTAGCGAAGGACTGCAGGTTGGACATGAACTCATCAACGGTGGGCTGGAATTCTGCACGAATCGTCATGAGCTAAATCATGCCTGAAGTTTCCTAGAGGCGCACGCCCAGCAATGAATTAACTGCAGTCCGGAGCACATCAGATGCTTCTTCGGAAGCTTCCGCTGCCCCTAAAGCCTGCTCAGCCCACTGATCAAGAACCGCAATAGCGCGCTGGGTATCCAAATCCTCCGCCAACGCTAGGCGCACGTTGTGGACAACTTCCTTGATCTCTTCCACCGTGCCAGGGTTTCGGGAGGCCGCGCGCCAGCGCTCCAAACGCTCCTGCGCGGTGTGCAGGACCTCGTCAGACCAGTCCCGGTCCTCACGGTAGTGGCCGGAGAATACTCCAAGGCGAATCGCCGAGGGATCAACGCCTGCCTCCACAAGCTTGTGGACGAAGACCAGGTTGCCCAAGGACTTGGACATCTTGGTGCCCTCCAAGCCAATCATGCCGGTGTGCACATAGGACTGGGCCATGCGCTCTACCCCAAGAGCGGCCTCCGCATGGGCGGCAGAGAATTCGTGGTGCGGAAACTTAAGATCCGAACCGCCACCCTGGATATCGAAGCTGGAGCCGAGCCGGTTGGTCGCGATGGCTGAGCACTCAATGTGCCAGCCGGGACGGCCCGGCCCGAAAGGAGATTCCCATGCCGGCTCGCCTTCGCGGTGAGCACGCCAAATGAGCGCATCCAAAGGATCGCGCTTACCAGGGCGTTCTGGGTCACCGCCGCGCTCGGCAAAGAAGGTCTCCATCTGCTCGCGGGAATAATTCGATTCATAGCCGAAGTTCTTTGTGGCCTCGATGGATGCGTAGACGTCCGGATAGTCGGGGTCATCGACGACATAGGCCGCACCTGCGTCGAGAAGCGCCTGCACCATTTCCGTGATCTCATCGATGGCTTCCATCGCCCCAACGAAGTGCTGCGGAGGAAACACGGAGAGTAGCTCCATATCTGAGCGGAAAAGGTTGATTTGGGAGGTACCCAGCTCTCGCCAATCCACACCATCGCGCTCGGCGCGCTCGAAGAGCGGATCATCCACATCGGTGATGTTCTGGGCGTAATTCACCTTGTAGCCGTTGTCTAGCAACTGGCGGTAAATCAGATCAAAGGTGAGATAGGTCGCAGCGTGGCCCAGGTGGGTCGAATCATATGGGGTGATGCCACAGACGTACATGGTGGCAGTCTCCCCACTGATGTCGAGTTTCTTTACCGCTTCATCAGCGGAATCATAGAGGTGAAGCGGCGTCGGGGTGCCAGGGACGGAATCGATGTGCGGGACAGGCCAAGATTGCATGGGCACCATCCTAACGCGTACTGACTCCGCAACTGGCTCATGCCCGGCTATTAAGGGGCGAGCACGCCGAGGCCCAGCAAGAGCATGACGAGGAGCCCGACAGGGATGCGGTAGGCCGCAAACCACTCGAAGGAATGGCTACCCACGAACTTCAGCAGCCACGCGATAGACGCATAGCCGACGACGAACGCTATGAGCGTGCCGACGAGCAGTTGGGCGCCGGTAGCAGACTGCCCCACGGTGGGGCCGAAGGCGTCGCCAAGCGAAAACAGGCCTGAAGCCATAACCGCAGGAATGGCCAGGAGGAAGCTAAAGCGCGTCGCTACCTCGCGATCCAAGCCCAAAAAGAGGCCACCCGAAATCGTGCCTCCTGAGCGTGAGACACCTGGGATGAGGGCCAAGCACTGGCACAGGCCCATGACGATGGCATCGCGCATCGTCAGTTCCTCGAAGCTGCGCTCCTTTTTACCCACCCTCTCGGCGATGATGAAGACAAAGGAGAACAGCACGAGCATGGACGCTGTAATCCACAGGTTGCGCAAGTTATCCCTGATCAGGTCCTTGCCCAGGACGCCTAGGATGCCAATCGGGATTGAGCCGACGATGACCATCCACCCCATGCGGTAGTCCTGGCCACGCTGCTCCTTGTGCACGAGACCTACGAACCACCCTTTGAGGATCTGCCAGATCATTCCCGCGAAGTACACAATCACTGCCAGCTCAGTGCCGAGCTGAATGACGGCAGTAAAGGAGGCGCCGGCGTCCTGCCCCCAAAAGAGCGTGGAGACGATGCGTAAGTGCCCCGAAGAGCTCACGGGCAGGAATTCGGTGAGGCCTTGGACAAGAGACAAAACGATGACCTGTACCCATGTCATGGCTTCAGTTGTAGCTGTTGTAGTCACCCGCGACAGCCTACTAGCGCGGTCCATGGCTTCCGGTTTCCACCACGCTGACTGCTAGGATGAGGGATCGTGAAAATGCGTCGAGTCCTGCTTTCTTCTGCCCTTCTTGTCAGCACATGCGCTCTTGCCGCCTGCAATCCCACGGAAGGGGTTGGCGGAGACCCCAACTCGGCAGTCTATGGCAAGGCCGAACCTGCTTCTTCCCCAGAATCATCGAAGCCAGTGGGCACCGTTGTGCCATACGCTGCCGTGACTGACCTCGCGGCGGTGGGTGATACTCTCGCCGTGCGCACCGAGGACTCCCTCGCTGTAGGTTTGGCCGCGGACTTTGAGGAAGAAAAAGCCACGGAGATTTCCGTCGATCAGAAGTGCGGCGACCTCACCGCTTCTGACAAGCATTTCCTCCTCGCCTGTGGGGATAAAGTCTTGCTTATTAATCCGTCTCAGCCGGATTCCCCTCAGGAATTGGCAGTGGATGAGGAGCAACCAGTAACGGTGGCCGCGGAGGCTTCCAGCGGTGAAGTATTCGTTGGTTCGAAGGACTCAACAACCATCGGTGTGTACCGCGACGGGGATCGCAGCACCGGCATCACCGTGGAGGCCGGTTCGGATCAGCTCATTTCCGTTCCCGTTTCTGATGGTGCGGACGGGATCGTCCGCGTCTTAAGGGAGGACTCGACCATTCAATCTCTCGATTGGGAAAAGGACCGTGCGGGCGGGCGTCTGCGCGTAGGCCAGGGCGTAGGCCAGATCGCCGGCGGCGAAGGGGCCGTAGTCGTGGCATCGGACACCGTGGGCAAACGCGTGGCTATCTACACCGCCAGCGACGTTATTCGCCTGCACCAGTACGGCAACACCGACGGCACTCCATGGGGCGTGGCGTGGGATGCTGGCCGGAAGCTGGCATGGGTAACCACCACCGATAACAATCTCCTCGAGGCCTATACCGTTTCTGCGGGCGTCCCAGAAAACGTTGGCACCATGGACACTGTGGCTGATGCACGCACTCTTGCTGTGCTTGGCGACGGCACCCTCGTCACCGCCTCCGCATCCGGTGAGGGCCTCCAGTTCATCAGCGATCCGGAACTCGACGCATCACCGCGCTAGCTTCCGCTTTCAATGACTTCATCCACAACCTCAGCTAAGGACACTTCATGCAGTACTCCGCTCTTGACCGCGCCCGTCATGCTGCCTACCAAGCAGCGTTGAAGGGAATGTTTAAACTCGACCCGGAGCGTATCCACGGAATCATCAACGGTGGGCTGGCCATCTTCCAAGCCGGCGGCCCGCTGAATCGCGCGCTGGGAAAGGTAGTTCCGGTTAATGATCCGGTATTGGAGCAGGAAGTCTTTGGGGTGCGCTTCCCCCGTCCGCTAGGGTTAGCGGCCGGCTTCGACAAGAACGCGGCGGCTGCTGATGTCTGGACCCCCGTTGGCTTCGGTTATGCCGAGCTGGGCACCATCACCCCGAAGGCGCAGCCCGGAAACCCTGCTCCCCGACTGTTCCGGCTCAAGGTGGACAAGGCAATCCTGAACCGCATGGGCTTTAACAATGAGGGTGCTCTGGCTGCTGCGCGTAATCTACGCAAGCGCCGCTACAACGATGTCGTCGGCATCAACATTGGCAAGAACAAGGTCACCGACGCCGAGCATGCGGTGGATGACTACCGTCAGTGCGCCTCTGTGCTGGGGGATCTGGCCGATTATGTCGTGGTCAATGTGTCCTCCCCAAACACTCCAGGTTTGCGTGACCTACAGGCAGTGGAGTCCCTCCGCCCCATCATGGAGGCCGTGGTGGAATCGACATCCTCGCCGGTCTTGGTCAAGATTGCTCCCGATCTCAGCGATGAAGATATTGATGCCGTGGCGGATATGGCCGTGGAGGTGGGCTTGGCTGGAATCGTGGCTACCAACACCACTATTTCCCGTGAGGGATTGAGTACCCCGGCCAACGAGGTCGCGGCCATGGGCGCGGGTGGCGTATCGGGTCCCCCGGTGGCTGAGCGTTCGCTGGAGGTGCTTAAGCGCCTTCACGCCCGCGTGGGCGAGAAACTTGTGCTGGTTTCGGCGGGCGGAATTTCCACGCCGGAGCAGGCGTGGGAGCGTATCACTGCCGGCGCCTCGCTGCTGCAGGGCTACACCGGACTGATTTACGGTGGACCGGATTGGATTCGCGATATCCACCGCGGCATTGCCCAGCAGATTCACGCGCACGGCCTCAGCACTATTTCGGAGGCCGTTGGCTCCGGTCTGGAATGGATTGACTAAGTCCCCGTAGAGTCTTTCGAGGGACTCAGCTTCGTCGAAGAAAAGAAGCGCGGATCGGTTTCCGCGCTTCAAGCGTTTTGCCTAACGCAGTGTACGGCGGATAATGACCGCGCACAGTCCTGCAGCCACGGCATAGAGGAAGACCACGTACTGCCCCATCGTGGTGAGGACAGTACTGGGCAGTGCGCGGCTTGCGATGATGAGTACCAGCGCTAGGACTAGCGCGATGATTTGCTCGCGGCTGCCGCGCTGGTCGCGGCGTTGGGTGCTGAATGCGCCGACGAGCAGCGCCGCACCAACGATGGCGAGGCGTCGCCATGTCCATTCAAAGGTGGCGCCCCAGCCGTCAGTGAAAATCGATGCGAGCCCGAATAGTGCTAACACGGCGGCCAGCAACATGAAAGCACCGCCCACGCGCAGGGCGGCGGGGATATCTACTCCGTCGGTGGTGGGGTTGGTATCCGAATTCCTAGTCATTGTGCCGAGTTTAATGGGCCGTATTAGTGGGCCTCGTACCAGCCCCACGTAATCGCTCGGCCGAGCGAGTGGAAGAAAAGGTTAAATCCAAGGACTGTCGGCGTTGCGTCCGGGTCGATGTCTAAGCGCTCAACGTCGACGGCGTGGACCGCAAAGAGGTAGCGGTGCGGGGCATGACCTGCTGGCGGCTGGGGCCCGTAATAGACGCGCTGGCCGGAGTCTCCGCGCAAGCTGATGACACCTTCATGCCCAAGGTCCTCCGCAGAGCCTGCTCCCGTAGGAAGCTCACGTACGTCAGCGGGAATATTGAACGCAGCCCAGTGCCAGAAACCGGAACCCGTTGGAGCATCCGGGTCGAAACATGTGACAGCGAAGGACTTGGTTCCCTCTGGTACATCCGACCACGAGAGTTGTGGTGAGATGTTCTCAGGAGCGCGGAAGCGCTCTGCGATTTCCGCTCCCCCCTCGATATCGGAGGACGTGACGGTAAACGCGGGGACATCTCCCAGCGGTGCATAAGGGTCAGGGCCCGGGAAACGGGGATCGGTGGCGTAGCTCTCAACGGAATTTGAAGTGTTCTTAGTCATAGGATCATTTGTACCGGAAAGCTAAAACCCATGCCGGCGAATGGCCTTCTGTACTAGACAGTGGCAGCGGGAAGTCAGCAGGGGCCAGCGAGTTTCATCGTTGTGTTTTCAGCACTCTTTATGAGTCTAAAAACATCGCCTGAGGTGCTGATTTGTGTAGTTGTGCCAATTCGGGATACAGTATGCGAGTGCCCAGCCGAGAGGCTGAACAAACACCCAGCCCGGGTGGCGGAATGGCAGACGCGCTAGCTTGAGGTGCTAGTGTCCTATTAACGGACGTGGGGGTTCAAGTCCCCCCTCGGGCACGGAACGAAGCCCCATGCTTCACACCGTCGAAGATGATGATGTGAAGCACGGGGCTTTCTTATACCCGCGCCCCCTTATGCTCGCGCCTTAGTGGTTGTCTCGGCAGTTGGTTCCTTCTCCACCACAACTGTGGACTTCTTCTTCGACACGACATAGCTGTGCACACCCTTGATCAGGATGGGCGCCACAGACAGCGCGATGATAAGAAGCATGATCTTCTCAATCGAATCGGCAATGCCTGGAATATTTCCCAAGAAGACGCCGACTAGGTTCATGGAGAGCACCCAAGCCACTGCCCCGCTGACGTTCCATCCGATGAACTTCTTATAGGGCATTTCGGCCGTACCAGCGGCCACCGGGATAAAGGTGCGCACGATGGGCACGAAGCGTCCCAGCACCAATGCCAGCGGGCCATGCTTGCGGAAGAAGTTTTCCGCGGTGATGAGGTACTCCAGCTTGAGAAGCCGTGCATCCTGTTTAAACAAGCCACGCCCAAAGCGGTGCCCAATCCAATAGCCCACTTGATCACCAGCAATGGCAGCCACCATGCCCACCGTGATGAGCAGCCACAGCGAGACATGAAGCTCATCGCGCAAAATCGCAGCGGTCACTAGGAGTGAATCTCCCGGAAGGAACGGAAAGAGCACTCCTGACTCAATGAACACGACAAGGGCGATACCGCCTATGACCCACGGCCCAAAAGCCTCGAGCAAGGTAGCTGCGTCCATGTAGGACGTGAGGTTATGAAGAAAGTCCATGGTTACACTCCAGAAACTGCGGGTGTCAGGGCTGACACGATAGAAAGATGGTGAAATAAGAAATCGCTCCGCACGAATTTCATTCAAACTAAAAAGGTGGCAAAAGAACTAGCCAACGGTAAACAAGGGGGTAGGCCTCAAGGGCTATGCGGATGCGCACTGCTGATAAGTATCCTCCGTGGAAGCCTAGAATCTTGCATTGAATTGGGGCTTGCCAGCAAGTTGGCGCACTACTCCCAGTTCCTACCCAGACACCTCGACTCGAGGACATGCTTGGACTCAATGAGGTTTTTGAGCACTCTCGCATTAAGCTTGTAGCCCTATGAAAACTGGTTGGGTGCACAGCGTCGGTGACTTTTGTACGTCTTTGGCGCGCTCGGCCTGGCTAAGCTGCAGCCGCTGGACGTGGAAGCGTTGGGTGGCAGTAATCCTCACCGGCACGGCGCTGGTGCTTCTTGCCGTGCTTGTCGACGTCCCCTCGCTCGCCGCCCTCCGATCTTGGTCGCAGCACCTCGGGCCATGGTTTCTCATCGCTTTTACCGGCGCCTACATCGTCTTCACGCAGTTTCCCATCCCCCGTACGGTGTGGACTTTAGCCGCGGGACTCCTCTTTGGTCCGTGGCTTGGGTTGGTCATCTCCCTCGTCGCACTGACCATCTCAGCCACTGTTTCCCTGCTTATAGTCCGCAGCTTGCTTGGTGAATGGATTCGCCCGCACCTCACACACCCGGCGGTCTATGCCATCAACGCGCGCCTTGACCGCCGTGGTTGGTTGGCCGTGGCCTCTCTGCGAATGGTCGCGGGAGTTCCTTTTTCCTTATTAAACTATGTCGCGGCGCTCACCCCAATTTCGGTCCTGCAGTTTTCCATCGCCACTCTCATCGGTTCAATTCCAACCACCGCCATCGGTGTCTTCTTTGGGGACGCACTCACCGGTAGGGCAAGCCCCTACACGGTCATCGGCTTTGTCCTCGCCGCTGCACTCGGAATCGGCGGACTCATTCTAGACACGCGCTTGCCGCTCGAGCCCGGCATGCAGCGACCGGTCAAGCGCAAGGGGTAGACTAAACGTAGTTTCTCGCTGGAAGGAGTCTCTCAACGTGCTAGCAGTCCATGCCCGCTACCGCGGCCGCTCGGTACGCCGCGCCGATTTGGTCCAACGCTCCGCTGCTGCGCTTTCCACACTAGAAGGCATCGGTGAATTCGAGGTCCTTGGCGTCGAAGATATTTGCGCCGTTGCCTACTCCTCTTCCGCGGTCTGCGATGTCGTCATGGCGCTTCTTGCAGACGGTGACTGGGCCATCGGTATCGGTGTTGTCCCGGGCGAGGGCGCGGGAGATGCCGAGACGCGCGCCGTCGCTACCGCTGCTGTGAAGGGATCGGCACGCGCGGGGCATGTCTACGCCAAGGTTGATCAGCGCGGGCGGGCACAGGAAGCGCAGGATATTGCAGCGGCCTTTGCTCTCCTCGGCTTCGTACTCAATAAGCGCACGATGGAGGGCCGCGAGGCTACATCCCTGGTGCGCGGAGGGTTGAACCAGAACGAGGCCGCCGAGGAATTGGGTATCTCCAAACAGGCTATGTCCCAGCGCCTACAGGCGGCAGGCTGGGCAGCGGAAACCGCCGGATGCCAGCTCGCGGTGAATCTCATCGACCGCGCAAACTCGAACTAAAGGAGATCTTCTTTGCGCAGCTCCGGCGTCGTGACGAAGTCTACGAGGCGTTCTACAGCGCCGATGAGTGTGGAATCGAGATCCCGGAAGGAATTTACGGCATTATAAACACGGCTCCAGCCTTCCTTGGGATCGGACCAGCCCGTTCGCCGGCAGATACCAGTCTTCCAGTCCTCCCCATAGGGAACTTCAGGCCAGGCGCGCAGCCCTAGGCGCTCGGGTTTGACGGCTGCCCAGATATCAATGAAAGGATGTCCGGTCACGAGCACGTGCTCGCCTACCGTTTGCGTCAACCGCGTTTCCTTCGATCCTTCTACGAGGTGATCCGCTAGGACTCCCACTCGGCGCCCAGGCCCGGGCTGGAATTCAGCGAGGCGTTCCTCGAGGTTGTCCAGACCCTCAAGGTATTCGACCACCACGCCCTCTACTCGCAGGTCGTGCCCCCAGACCTTCTCCACGATCGCCGCATCATGGATACCTTCGACCCAAATGCGCGATGGCGCGGCTACTTTCGCCTCGAGGTTCTCAACGCGGCGCGATCCAGAATTCGACTTTCTGGGCGCCTGCTTCTCGACGTATCTCGTCAGCGTCACAGGCTGCCCCTCCAAAAGGAAGCCGCCCTTGACGAGTTTGAATACTCTCTCGGCACCGTGACGATCTTCGAGGCGCACGACTGGCCCCCACGCGGTCTTGTCAACGCCCATCACCGCCCCCACGAAATCGTCTCCCCGAACCTCGACGACCAGCCCAGGTTCTGCGGGCACCTCGGGGTATTCGGATTTCTTGTTGCGTGCATGTCCGGCGAAAATATCGCCACCGTAAGGGTCCCGGGAATTCAAGCTCATAGCGGTCTACCCTATCGTCTACACTGTCCAGCCATGGATATGCGCGCCGAAGTCTGGTCCCCCGTGCAAAACGTCGCCGTCTGGCTTGGCGCGTGGCTCTGGGGACACGAATCCACCGATGATTTCCTTGACGCCCTCCGCGAGTTAGGCGGGGATCAGCAGGGAGCGAACGGAGAACCCTTCCTCGATGTTATGTCACTTCTTCGACGCGAAACCGGCTCCATTATCGAGGACGGTGAACGTGAGCCACTCCTGCGACTCATCCTTTCCGGCCCGGGCGAGGCGCCAGCACTACCGGCGGGCTCGGCATCGGCGCGTGCAGCGGCTAAAAACCCGGCTGGTGCTATCGTGGTGCGGACCAACGCTAGAGACCGTCATATAGTATTGGTGCCTTCTTATGCCAACGGAGCCACCCAGTGGATGGTAATTGAGGAAATTGCTGCGCTCCCCTCACCTGCGTGGCTAAGTCCGGGCGAGGCTGATGCTCTATTGAGCGCCGCGACAAATGAGTCCGCAGCACTCATCGAAGCTCTGGGCTACCGCAGCGATGCTCTCCCCAATCCGCGGTTGACGGTGGGAACTCTCAGTGACTTCTATGACACTCCGGGCCTACCCGCTGCAGTACCGGGGCGCGCGGCGAAACTTTTTGCGCGCGCTGATCGCGTCGCGGCCATCATCGAGACGGTGACCGACCGCATCCAGGACCACAGTCTCGATCCACAGCTGCTGCGCCTATGGCGCCACATCCGTCAAGCGCGAATGGCTGGTGTGGCCTACGCGCTCACGGATTTCGCGCGTTAATGCGGCTTGTGCAGCGACCAAATATCGCAGCACCCTTCAGCGCAGGGAGCACCATCAACGGTGCAGCCTTGGACAGTGACGTCTCCGAGAGAAACGGGCTCAGTTCCCTGCTCGAGCTCATCGATGAGGTCCACGATGAGCGAGGCGAAACGAGCGGTTGGCCCCGCGGTGCGGGTGCGATAGACGCTAACACCCATCTCTTCGGCGGCTTGCTTCAGTTCTGAATCGAGGTCCCAGATGACCTCCATATGATCGGAGATGAATCCGATGGGACACACGACGACACTGTCGACACCGTCCTCCTGGTGGATGAGCGTCGTATGGTCGACGATGTCCGGCTCTAGCCACGGAGTAGCCGGGTTGCCGGACCGTGACTGCCATACAAGGTCATAGTCCTTCACCCCTGCTGCTTCGGCGACGAGACGGGAGGCTTCCGCTACCTGGCGGGAGTAAATGTGCTTATCTCCCTCAGCACCCCCTACTGCATCGTGCGCCGTCGGAACTGAGTGAGCAGTAAACAGCATGCGGGTGCTAGCCAGCTTGTCTTCTGGGACCTGTGCGTAAGCGTCTCGGACGGCGGCAGCCATTTCCTCAACGAACTTCGGGTGATCGAAGAACTGACGAAGCTTTGTGAAAGTCATGGTGGGCAAGTTCTTGTCCTCGACGTACTTGCGCAAAGCAATGATGTCTTCGTTGTATTGCCGGCAGGCGCTGTAGCCGCCCCACGCCGAGGTGGCAAAGACAGCCACGTTGCGCACTCCGTCGGCAGCCATCTTTTCGACAGCTTCTGTTCCGAAGGGATGCCAGTTACGGTTGCCAAAGTAGACCGGTAGATTATGTCCGCGAGCCTCGAGCTCCGCGGCTACGTTGTCAATAATCTCTCGGTTCAATTCGTTCAGTGGGCTTTTACCGCCGAAGTGGAAGTAGTGCTCCCCTACTTCTACGAGACGCTCGCGCGGAATGCCGCGTCCACGGGTAACGTTCTCCAAAAACGGGACGACCTCCTCGTTTGCTTCCGGGCCACCGAAAGAAAGAACGAGGAGGGCGTCGAATGAAGAGGGCACCGAATCGGTGCTGTGGGCGTTGCCCTGGGCAGTACGCAGTGTGTCAGTCATGCAGCCCAGTCTAGCAACGGGCTGTGCTAGATCAGTCGCACGGCATAGGGAGCCATGCCGCCTTGGCGCACAGGGGTAATGCTGACGTTTTGACCAGACTGCGGGGCTTCAACCATCGTGCCATCGCCGAGGTAGATCGCCACGTGTTGGTTGCCGTTTGGGCCGTAGAAGATTAGGTCACCACGCTTCATCTCACTCGGTGCGATCTTGGTCCCCTTCTGGTACTGGTAGCCGGTGTAGTGCGGCAGGGAAATGCCTACTCCGGCAAAGGCATAGAGAACCAGGCCCGAGCAATCAAAGCCGACCTTGTTGTAGTCACCGTGGGAATCCGCTACGCCGCCGTCACGAATGCCCTGGGTGGGACCGTTTGCATCGCCACCGCCCCACGCATAAGGAACACCAACCTGAGACGTCGCACGCTCAATGACAGTCTCGATCTTTGTCTCACGAGAGGCATCACCCAGTGACTCGGAAGCCTTATCCGTGACGGTATCGGTTGTGTCGAGCGGATCCAGCACACCGGAAACCTCGGACGCCAGAGCGTCTTCATCCGAAGTTGCGGAAGCTGAATCGCTTGCCTCCGAGGTGCTTGCGCCTTCGCCTTGGAGGGCAAAAAGCTTCGAAGAGCCTTCGACCAAAGCGTCGATCTCGTCCTGGCTCAAGCTGTTGTTGTGGCCTGGCTGAGAAGCAGCGACCAAGGAAGCTAGGGTGCCTACCACGCCGATGCCCAATGCAACGGTCTCAGCATCGATCCCGCTCGGGCCGAAGGAGCTGCCGCTGCCGCCTGAAGTTGGCTCCCCCTCAGCGGAGCTTGCAGTGCTTGTCGACGACAATTCCTGCACGTTCGGATCGTTAGCCACAGTGCTTGCAGCGCTCGAGAGCGCTTCCACGTCTTCAGCAGAAACGGAGGGCGTAGAGCGTTGTGATTGCAAAGTAGGGTTCTTCGCTTCAGCGGCTGAAGGGCCGGTGGCCGGGACGGAATCGGACTCTGGGGCCGACTTTGTGGAGTCATCGGCTGGAGCCGTAGTTGTGTCCTGAGTATCGGCCTTCTCCGGTAAGGACAAGGCTCCATCATTGACGTTAGTTCCAGCGTCTGGGCTTGACTTTTCGGATTTGTCAATACCCCTGGCTTGATTAAGGGCCTTGTGGAGAGATGAGAGTTGAGAGAGAAGATCCTCACGCTCGGCTGCAGATTCTTCAATTGAAGCTTCGGAAGCGGAGAGCTGTTCGCGTGCAGCGGACTCGGCGTCGGCCGCCTTGTCTGCGCGCTCCTCAGCCAACTGCTGGGTCTTGCGTAGCTGCGACTCCTTGTTGGCCTTCTCCGTGCGCTCCTTTTCCAGATCGCTAACAACAGCCTGTTGCTTCTCTGATTGCGAGCGGAGGTAGGACTGGCGCTCCAACATATCCGAGCGAGCATCCTTGCCGGCCGCATGGGAAACGGCATCAGAGGTATTTGCTCGGCGATAGGCAGAGCGTGAGACCTCGTCCAGCTTGGACTGCGCATCGGCGACGTCTGCCTGGGCATTATCAAGCTCCTGGCGAGCCGTCGTGGTTCCCTGGCGAGCCTGAGCTGCCTTGGTGCGAGCGTCATTGAGATCAACGAGCGCCCGGTTGACGGTTTCACGCTGGATGCCGATTTCGGCTTCCGCTTGCGCGATACGTTCCTCAATCTGGGCGATGGCGCCGGCGAGATCAGCGATGGATGGACTATCAGAGGACAGCAGCGACTCGATATTGAGCTGCTCAGGCTCCTCCGCCACTGCAGGGGTCAGCGAAGAAGCAGTAGACAAGGCGGCGGTGGTCGCAATGGCAGCAAAAGCTGCCTTGAAGCGCTGGAAGCCAAAAGACGATGTGGTGGCCACGAGAGTTATCTCCTAGGCACCTACCTCATTGGAACTGTCATGCAGACATGCATGCCCGACATCGAGCGGTACAGGCAACGAGTCAGCCATGCAAAACGGTAGTTAAGGTACACATAGCTGGCTCGGACTTCCCGCAGGATGTTACGACGATGGTTACGCCCAAAGGAATAGTAAAACTGAAGAGGCTGGCGCCAGGTACTAACCGGGGTATGCCGACGCGGGTTGCCGTAGATGATAACTGCCGACTTCACGACAATGTAGGTCGAATAAGTTGGGCTGCACCATCACTGACACAAAGCAACACGATACTGCGTAGCGTTTCGTGTGTGCACCAACATCAAGTCGGACCGCTCTATAAAGCCAGTCAGACTGCACACTCACGGGGCTCGTTCTGCTCCGCGTAGGGCGCGCTTAAATATGACTGCGCGATCCGACGATGAGGGGGCACACACCTGAATCTGGCGATAAGTCCTATGTCGGTTCCTCCTCGCTCGGCGCCGCGCTCATGGAGAGGTCGCGCCTCGCGCCAATAGTGGCGCATGCGCAAGCCCTCAGGGCTGGCACCCAACCGGAAACCGATGGAACCCAGGCCGACGCAGCCCTCAATAAAGGCATGCGTATGAAGTGTATGAAGCCTCTTCCACTCGGGAGGTAGGTGTTTCGATATCTAAAAAATTTGAACACTGATACCGACTGCGCCGAGCAAACAGTACTGCTATGCGCATCAACATCGTGGTGCGACGGTCATCCACCAGGCGGTGAACCTCAACAGTTCCCTTCGCTCGTGGCGTGCTTCCCCACATACCCGTGCGACAAATCAGTTGAGAGTCAAGGCTTGGTCCATGAACGTATGGAGCAATAGTCAACCCGTGAGTCGATACGTGAACCATACGTCACCGACACGCCTTCCCGCACACTTTCCCCATCTTTCACATAAGCCACGCTTGACCACACGTCATTACAGACGCACCTAACCTGCAATGATATTGTTACCAAGGTGTGATTGTGATGTTCCTCACGTTGCTACCGAGCTTCGCCCGTTCTACCTGTCGGGTAACAACCCCTAGGTCATGTCCCGAGACTTGCCTAGGGCCCCTTTTCCTTAGGGCTGAACCCCCTAGAGGCATGCCATTCGGAGGGTGTTTAAGGAAGCGGTATTTGCGCGCGATGTTCCCTTGACCTTTGGCCTGCGAGCCCTGCCTCACTACACCAACTTCGGCCCTGGGATCGGCCGCTCGCCGGCCGAAGATTTTGCCCTCCCGCAGGAGGGGAAATGTCCGCCCGGCGCCTGCCTCGGTTCCTATGGCGCTCCTAGCTCTGGCGCTCGCGGGCATAGTGGCAACCACTCCCCCGCCAAAAAATCAAGGCTTAGTGGTTGATTTTCGCCACTTCCCTACTCCACTGCACTGCAGGGCGGCACGTGTTCGGCGGCGTTCTCGCGCCTAGTGTCCGACTGGTTCAGCCTTCTTTGTGACTGTCCGGAAACTCACCCATCCGGCGATCGCCGCCACGCCAAATACAACCGCCAAAATCAACAACCACGGCACGGAAAACTGATCTGCAACGGCATAAAAATCATTAAGCAGGGTCACCTGATCGAGTCCAGTGGGAAGCGAATCTTCGGCCGCTTCTAGGGCTGCCCGGTCATAAGAATTACTGACAGCAGACACCCGCATCGGCGCCTGAAGAATTACGGTGTCAAGTCCCGTTTGTTCTTGAAGGGTTGTGGCCAGATCGCGGAGATCTGGAATCTTCTCCGGAAAAACATCTACGACAGCAATGCCGTGGTTGGGCTGGAGGGAGGCTGCGATGTGGGCTTGGAGGTCGTCGTCAAGCGCTAGCTCCGGATTGGAGAATGCCACGCCATCGGCCGAGAGCTGATCGGCGATGTCATCAACGTCTACGCCCGCAGGGATCATTCGCCTCTCCTTAATCTCTAGCCAACATGCATGTTGAAACCTGGATTGCCCCGCTTGGCACCACAGGTCGCCGCGCTCATTTCTTTGAGGGGGCGCGTCCCCCTTCTGTTGGTCCCGACTGAGCCTAAACCGTGCGGCGTGGCCGAGGTGGGCGACTCGCCGCTACCCCCGAAATGTAGGAAACAGAACGCTCGTACTGTTATGCTGGTGTCGACCGAGGGTTCTTACATCTACAATAGATACGGAACATTAGCGTTCTGAGACTGTCGAAATTCCTGGCCCCAGTTGGTTGCTAGGGCATGCCGGCAAGTTCGATGAACCTTCGACCAGTGTTCGATAACCCACAAGCAAAAGCAAGGAATGGAGCTCCTTATGACTGAAAGCCTGAACTCCTTCGGTGCCAAGAAGACTCTTGAGGTCAACGGTAAGTCTTATGACTACTTCGACATCAACGCAGTCGAGGGCCTGGAGAAGCTTCCTTACTCTCTCAAGGTGTTGGCTGAGAACCAGCTGCGCTACGAGGACGGGAAGAACGTAACCAAGGATCACATCAACGCTTTGGCGAATTGGGATCCGTCCGCTGAGCCGGATACCGAGATTCAGTTCACCCCGGCCCGTGTTCTTATGCAGGACTTCACCGGTGTCCCCTGCGTGGTGGACCTGGCTACCATGCGTGAGGCTATCTCCGCCCTCGGCGGCAAGCCGGACCAGGTGAACCCGCTCAACCCGGCTGAGATGGTTATTGATCACTCCGTCATCGTCGAAGCCTTTGGCTCCACCGAAGCTCTAGAGAAGAACGTTGAGATCGAGTACGAGCGCAACCAGGAGCGTTACCAGTTCCTGCGCTGGGGTGCTGAGAACTTCTCCAACTTCCGCGTTGTTCCTCCGGGAACCGGTATCGTCCACCAGGTCAACATTGAGTACCTCTCCCGCGTTGTCTTCGACAACGATGGTGTTGCTTACCCGGATACCTGCATCGGTACCGACTCCCACACCACCATGGAGAACGGTCTGGGTATCCTGGGCTGGGGCGTCGGCGGCATCGAGGCCGAGGCTGCAATGCTGGGCCAGCCGGTGTCCATGCTGATCCCGCGCGTCGTGGGCTTCAAGCTCACCGGCGAGATTCCGACCGGTGTGACCGCAACCGACGTGGTTCTGACCATCACCGAGATGCTGCGTCAGCACGGCGTCGTTCAGAAGTTTGTTGAGTTCTACGGCAATGGTGTGAAGTCGGTGCCGCTGGCCAACCGCGCCACCATCGGCAACATGTCTCCTGAGTTCGGTTCTACTGCCGCGATCTTCCCGATCGACGAGGAGACCATCAAGTACCTCGAGCTCACCGGCCGCCCGCAGGAGCAGATCGACCGCGTCGAGGCATACGCCAAGGCACAGGGCATGTGGCTGGAGCAGGATGCTCCGGAGGCAGAGTACTCCGAGTACCTCGAGCTGGACCTGTCCACTGTTAAGCCCTCCATCGCCGGCCCGAAGCGCCCGCAGGACCGCATCCTCCTCTCCGAGGCCAAGGAGCAGTTCCGTAAGGATCTGCCGACCTACGCTTCCGGCGAGGTTGTTGCAGACGAGTCCACCATCGAGGCAAAGCGCATGACCTCCGAGGGCGGCGACGAGAATGCCCTCGTCGACGTTACCGGTGGCCTGAACAAGTCCCGCGCAGGCGAAGGCGAGTCCGCAGCCAAGGGCGGCTCCGGCCGCCAGTCCAACCCGGTTACCGTCACCTCCCCGAACGGTGGCGAGTACACCTTGGACCACGGCATGGTTGCTATCGCTTCCATCACCTCCTGCACCAACACCTCTAACCCGTCCGTCATGGTTGGCGCTGGCCTCATCGCCCGCAAGGCGGCCGAAAAGGGCCTGAAGTCCAAGCCGTGGGTCAAGACCATTTGTGCCCCGGGTTCCCAGGTTGTTGACGGCTACTTCCAGCGCGCAGACCTCTGGAAGGATCTGGAGGCGCTTGGCTTCTACCTCTCCGGCTTCGGCTGCACCACCTGTATCGGTAACTCCGGCCCGCTACCGGAGGAAATCTCCAACGCCATCAACGAGCATGATCTGGCTGCTACCGCGGTGCTGTCCGGTAACCGTAACTTCGAGGGCCGCATCTCCCCGGACGTCAAGATGAACTACTTGGCATCCCCCATTATGGTCATTGCCTACGCTATTGCCGGCACCATGGACTTCGATTTCGAGACCCAGCCGCTGGGCCAGGATCAGGATGGCAACGATGTCTTCCTGAAGAACATCTGGCCTTCCCCGCAGGAGATCGAAGACACCATCCAGCAGGCCATCTCCCGTGAGCTCTACGAGGCAGACTACGCTGACGTGTTCAAGGGCGATGACGCATGGCGCAGCCTCGATGTCCCGGAGGGTGAGACCTTCAAGTGGAATGAGGACTCCACCTACATCCGCAAGGCACCGTACTTCGACGGCATGCCGACTGAGCCGGAACCGGTTCAGGACATCAAGGGCGCTCGCGTTCTGGCTAAGCTCGGTGACTCCGTAACCACCGACCACATCTCCCCCGCTTCCTCCATCAAGCCGGGTACCCCGGCGGCTCAGTACCTGGATGCCAACGGTGTGGAGCGCCAGGACTACAACTCCCTGGGTTCCCGTCGCGGTAACCACGAGGTCATGATGCGCGGTACCTTCGCCAACATCCGCCTCCAGAACCAGCTGGTCGACGTCGCCGGTGGCTACACCCGTGACTTCACCCAGGAGGGCGCACCGCAGGCCTTCATCTTCGACGCCTGCGAGAACTACAAGGCAGCCAACATCCCGCTGGTTGTCCTTGCTGGCAAGGAGTACGGCACCGGTTCCTCCCGCGACTGGGCTGCTAAGGGCACCAACCTGCTTGGCGTGAAGGCTGTCATCACTGAGTCCTTCGAGCGCATTCACCGCTCGAACCTCATTGGTATGGGCGTCATCCCGCTGCAGTTCCCAGAGGGCGAGTCCCACGAGTCCCTGGGCCTGGACGGCACCGAGACCTTCGATATCGAGGGAATTGAGGCTCTTAACGAGGGCGGCATTCCGAAGACGGTTCACGTGACCGCCACCAAGGAATCCGGCGAGGCCGTTGAGTTCGATGCCAAGGTTCGCATCGATACGCCTGGTGAGGCCGACTACTACCGCCACGGCGGCATTCTGCAGTTCGTTCTGCGCCAGATGGTCAAGGCCTAAACCAGCCTTGCACCCCATGCGGGGACGCCGGCAACGGATAGCCCCGCATAACTAGGCAAAAGGCCAGCTAGCAACAACGAGTGCTGGCTGGCCTTTTCTATTTCCTAACCTCTACGTACTTTCATCACCTGTCTATCCACCGCTGTGCTTTAAGGAGCGAGATTCCAGCCATGCCGATTATGAGCGACTCCGAACTTCATCGCCGCCGCAACGACATCCTGGTTGGGGCACGAAAATGCTTCGCAGAGCACGGCTATGACGGTGCTACAGTCCGCCGCCTTGAAGAAGCCACGGGTAAATCGCGCGGGGCTATCTTTCACCACTTCGGCGATAAAGAGTCTCTCTTTTTGGCCCTGGCCCGGGAAGACGCGGCCCGCGAGGCCGAGGTCGTGGCAAACAACGGTCTGGTCGAGGTTATGAGCGAAATGCTGCGGCACCCTGAGCGCCACGACTGGTTGGCCACACGTCTGGCCGTTACCTCGATGCTGCGCACCGATCCGTCTTTCGCCGCTCGGTGGCACGAGGAACAGGAAGTTCTGGATAAGGCAGTCCGCGCCCGCTTGGAGTCCAACGCCGAAAAGGGTCGTCTGCGCGATGACGTCTCCATCGATACCCTCGTGACATATCTGGAGACTTTCATGGACGGTTTTATCAACCGCCTTGCGCTGGGAGACACAAAAAATCTAGAGCAGGTGCTCTCCTTGGTAGAGCAATCGATTCGCGGCTCCCGCGCCGAGCACTAAGCGTTTAGCACTCGGTGGCGGAGTGTGATTGACGCTACACTGTGGCCCATGGACCATACTCCCCTACAGCTTCCGCGGACGCAGTGTGGAATTAGTCTAAACGCCACACCCCGGCTTGCTCCGAAAGAACAGCGCGCCCACGATGCTCAGCCGAACCCGCGAATAGATAGTTCAGGGTTCCGCGAGGTCATCGAGGCGGCTGGGCCACTGCCTGGGCGCCTCACGTTTGGTAACGTCTCTGTCTGGGCATTTATCGGTATGGTTGGGCTGCTTATGTGCACCATGTCGTTTTCGTTCTTCGTTGGCACTGTTGTTCCTCGAACCAGCTACTCAGACGTAGGCATATTTGCGCTTATCCCAGTCATTATTTGTTTCGTCAGCCTGATGTTTTTCGTTATTGGTTTACGGAATATTCTCAAGGAAGTCGGAAACGCGCGGCGTTTGCGCACTGCATGGCGCAACGGCTGGGTGGAATACCGGCCCGCTCTTATTGGCGAGCTTCTGTACTTACGCAGCGAAACCGAGGGCCCCGATGACCGTAAGCGGACCTATTTCTATTACTCGGCGCCATTAATGATCCTGCAGCCAGACGGCTCTCTAGTGAACGCAATGTCCGGTGAGTTCCGCGCTGGCAATCCGAACTGGCTGAGATCACGGGGCGCCGCGCTCGCTGAGGGCTCCCGGTTAGCCACCGTGGATACCGCGCACAATAATGGATGGACCGTCGCGGCTTACCGTGCTGATGGATCAAGTTCGGAGGCGGAACTATCCAGCGGTCTTACCAGCGGCCAAGTTGATGCCGTGCTCCAATTCGCTGAACAACGTTGGGTGCGCTAGCTCTCCCCGATTGAGTTTAGGTGCCTTCCTTTGGGGGCTAGTCCCCAGCCGCCCAAGGTCACTGAAAAAATGGGAGTGAGGACCATTAAGCTGTGACCCATGACTCACTCGCCCATGCAGCTTCCCCGCACTCCGTTGAAGCTTCCTTCAACTAGCGCAGAGTCCCTCGCGCCTAAGGCCTTGAAGGACCATGACCAGCAGCCTAACCCAGACACGGATCGCAGCGGCATCCGCGAGGCTATTGATAGCGTCGGAGCTCCCATCGGTCAATCCAACGTCGGCACAATTGTCGTTGGCTTTATTCTCACCTTCATTGGCGGTTCGGCACTACTTTTCTCGGTGGCTCACGCGCTCTTAATTTCGGTCCTGTTTCCCGGAGCTGAGGGAACGATTGGGAAAATTCCGATAGCCAGCCTTATCACTGGGGCTAGTGCCTTAGTGTTTATCATTATCGGAGTCTTGATTCTGCGGGGTCGCGTGGTAGCTAGGACGAGGCTTCGCACCGCGTGGGCGAATGGATGGATTGAGTACCGGCCAGCGCTGGGACCTGACCCCTGTTTGGTAGACACC